>NZ_JBPCCU010000005.1:0-617221 GCF_050971785.1 Actinomadura scrupuli
GCCCTTCAGCGCCGATGGTACTGCACGGGAGACTGTGTGGGAGAGTAGGACACCGCCGGACACACCCTCACGAACGGCCCCCACCACACCGGTGGGGGCCGTTCGCATTCCCACACCAATACCCCCACACCATTTCCGCTTCGCAGCGGTCATATGTCTCAGGCTTTCATGCGGAGGGCTGTTCCAGGGCCTGGAGGTACTCGGCGGCCTGGGGCAGTTCTTCTTCGCTGAAGACCTTGATGCCGTGCCGGGTCAGCAGGGCGGTGGTGACGCCCGCTCCGCCCACGGAGACACCGGCGAAGTCCCCGTCGTAGATCCGGTGGTTGCCACAGGAAGGGCTGCCCTCCTTCAGGATGGCCATCCGTACGCCGTTGCGCCGCGCGGTTTCGTACGCCAGCGTGGCGCCCCGTACGAAGAACTCGGTGACGTCGGCGCCGGCGGCGGTGCGGACCTGCGCGGCACCGTTGAGCACGGCCGCGCCGTCCAGCGGAGCCGCCGTCCCGGCGGCCGGCCGGGTCCCGATCTCCGCGGGCGGGCGGGGGACGGGCAGGCCACCGGAGATCTCCGGGCAGAACGCTACTAGCCGGCCCTCCCGCCGCCAGCGAGCGAGCAACTCGTCGTCGACGTCCTTGGCGCGGCCGTCGTAGCGCACGGCATGGCCCAGCAGGCAGGCGCTGACGAGGATCCGTTCCATCCCTCCAGGCTAGTCCGCCAGGCCAATCCCCGTGATCGAGCCCACGGCCACCGCCGGGGGAGGGGGCGTTGGGGAAGGCTTGACCGCACTGGCCACAACAGGTCTTGCATGCCCCAGGGCACCCGGCGAATAGTGGAGGAATCCGCAACCACCGGGAGTCCGTGATGGTTCTGCTAGGTCGTCCACTGCCGGAGGCGCCGCCCCGGCACCGCCGGCGCGGCTCGGTCGTGGTGTCCTGGCTGACGACGACCGACCACAAGGTGATCGGCTATCTGTATCTGATCACTTCGTTCGTCTTCTTCCTGCTGGCCGGGGTGATGGCGATGGTGATCAGGGGAGAGCTGGCCCGCCCCGGCCTGCAGATCGTCAGCCGTGAGCAGTACAACCAGCTGTTCACCATGCACGGCACGGTGATGCTGCTGCTCTTCGCGACCCCGCTGTTCGTCGGCTTCACCAACGTGATCATGCCTTTGCAGATCGGCTCGCCGGATGTGGCGTTCCCGCGCCTCAACATGTTCAGCTACTGGCTGTTCCTGTTCGGCGGCCTGATCGTCTTCATGTCGTTCATCACCCCGGGTGGGGCCGCGAGCTTCGGGTGGACCGCCTATGCCCCGTTGAGCAGGGCCGCGGCCTCTCCGGGGATCGGCGGTGACCTCTGGATCATGGGCCTGGTGCTGTCCGGTTTCGGGACGATCCTGGGCGGCGTCAACTTCACCACGACGATCATCGGGATGCGGGCCCCCGGGATGACGATGTTTCGGATGCCGATCTTCACGTGGAACGCCCTGCTCACCAGCGTCCTCGTCCTGCTGGCGTTCCCGGTGCTCGCCGCGGCGCTGCTGGTCCTGGAGTCGGACCGCAGGTTCGGTTCGCACGTCTTCGACGCGAGCGCCGGCGGTGCGATGACCTGGCAGCATCTGTTCTGGTTCTTCGGCCATCCCGAGGTGTACATCATCGCGTTGCCGTTCTTCGGGATCATCACCGAGGTCATCCCGGTCTTCAGCCGTAAGCCGTTGTTCGGGTACATCGGAATGGTCGGGGCGACCATCGGGATCGCCGGCCTGTCGATGGCGGTGTGGGCCCACCACATGTTCGCCACCGGGAAGGTGATGCTGCCGTTCTTCGCCTTCATGACCTATCTGATCGCTGTGCCGACCGGGGTGAAGTTCTTCAACTGGATCGGCTCGATGTGGCGGGGCAAGCTCAGTTTCGAGTCGCCCATGCTCTTCTCCATCGGGTTCCTGGTGACGTTCCTGTTCGGTGGCCTGACGGGCGTCATCCTGGCGTCACCGCCGCTGGACTTCCACCTGAACGACTCGTACTTCGTGGTCGCGCACTTCCACTACGTGGTCTTCGGCACGGTCGTCTTCGCGATGTTCGCGGGCTTCTATTTCTGGTGGCCGAAGTTCACCGGGAAGATGCTCAACGACCGGCTCGGCAAGGTCCATTTCTGGACGCTGTTCATCGGGTTCCACACGACGTTCCTGGTCCAGCACTGGCTGGGTGCCGAGGGCATGCCGCGTCGCTACGCCGACTACTCCACGGAGTTCTCTGGGCTCAACCTGCTGTCCAGCATCGGGGCCGGGATCCTGGGGCTCTCGACGCTGTTCTTCATGTACAACGTGTACCGGACCGCGCGGCGGGCGCCCCGGGTCGCCGTCGACGACCCCTGGGGCTTCGGAAACTCGCTCGAGTGGGCGACCTCCTGCCCGCCGCCGCGGCACAACTTCAAGGCCATTCCACGCATCCGGTCCGAACGGCCGGCCTTCGACCTGCACTACCCGCGCAAGCCGCTGGAGGAGTCCTCGACCTGAGCCCCGGTCAGCCGTTCTGCTTCCGGAAGCGGTCCACGGCGAACTGGGCGGCGCGTACGGCCCCGCCCGGCGTGAACCGCATGCCCCGCCAGGCGACGCGCCCGGAGGCCGGGGCGACGATGAGCGCGTGGTTCTTGTCGATGCCGCGCATGATGTCGCGGGCCAGTTTCTCGGGCGTGTAGAACTTCGGTGAGGACTGCTGGATGTCGGAGGTGGCGTCGCCGCTCATGGTGGTCTGCGGCAGGCCCGGGTTGACGTTGGTGAGCAGCGGGGTGTCGACGAAGCCCGGGCAGATCACGCTGACCTTGACCCCGCGGCCCGCGGCCTCCGCGCGGAGCCCCAGCGAGAGGCCGACGACGGCGTGCTTGGTGGCGGTGTACGGGATCCCCATCGGCATCGGCACCAGGCCGGCCAGCGACGCGGTGTTGACGATGTGCCCGCCGCCCTGCTCCAGCATGATCGGGTAGGCGGCGTGGACGCCGTGCACCACGCCCTTGAGGTTGATGTCGATGGCGCGGTTCCAGTGGTCGAGGGTGAGTTCCTCGGCCAGGCCGCCGATGGCGATGCCCGCGTTGTTGAACACCAGGTCGAGCCGGCCATGGTCGGTCTTGACCGACTGGTAGAGCCCGGCCACCGCCTCGGCGTCCCGTACGTCCAGGGTCGTGGCGAAGGCCTTGCCCGGCCCGACCGAGTTGAGCTTCTCGGCCACCCGTTCGGTGCCCTCGGTGTTCACGTCCGACACGATCACGGTGTCGCCCCTGGCCACCAGGGAGGTGGCGATGGCCCGGCCGATGCCGGACGCGCCACCGGTCACGATCGCAATGCTCATGCTTCGCGCCTCTTCCTCGCCGCCAGGGCAGCTATTGGACGGGAGATCGAATGAACGGAGTCTACTAGCGAGTAATCCCGGCCGTGCGGGGTCCCCCGCTTCTCCTACGCGGCTTTCCGGGCGGCCCGGGGCTTGGGCTCGTCCCAGATGCCGAGCGCGCGCCAGACCTGCCTGCTGGCCGGGGTGAGGATCTCCAGTTCCGCGGCGAGGTCACGGATCTTGGCGACGCAGTTGCGGATCTCCTCCTTGGCCAGGTCGTTGCGGTAGGCGTCCCGGACGACCTCCTTGGGGATGCCGAAGTGGCGGACCATCGGGCCGGGCGGGGAGAGCATGATCCGGGCCATCACGCCGAGGATGATCGGGGTGGCGATGCCGAGGGTCCGGCGGCGCAGCGGGTGGAGCCTGGGCACCCGGTGCTTGAGGTAGTGCCGGGCGAACGAGATGTGCCGGGCCTCCTCGGCGATGTGGATCTTCATGATCGTCTCTTCCAGCGGATGCTTGATCTGGCCATCCTTGATGGTCTTGCGCTGGACGTAGTCGATCGGGTCCTCGCCGCCGAGCACGAAGACGAAGAACAGCTCGGTGCTCAGCCGGGGGATCATCGGGGCGAGCTGGGCGACCGCGTTGAGCGCCTTGGGCATGCCGCGGACCGGCAGGCCGGTCCGGTTCACGAACTCCTGGAACATCATCCCGTGATGACACTCCTCGGTCGTCTCGTGGTAGACGTACCGGAACTCCGGGCGGCCGTTGGGCAGCTTGTAGGCGTAGGTCAGCAGGCCCCGCTTGAGCAGGTTCTCGAACTGCAAACCGATCTTCATGGCGGTGGCGACCCGCCAGAGCCCGATCTGGGCCTGGATCTCGACCGGCTGGGACCGGTACCACTCGGTGGACCCGAGCCTGTCGGTCGACGGCAGGATCCAGCGCGGGTCGTTCTTGTCGACCGTGAACTCGGGGTCGTCCCAGGGGATGTCCGCGTACGCCTCCCAGTGCTTGTCGACCGAGGCCTTGTTGAGGCGGTCGATGACGCTCAGGTAGGACTTGCGGTCGGTGATCTTCTCTCGGACCTCGTCGGCGAGATCCGGCGGGACGGTCCGTGGGCTGGTCCGGGGGGTGGTCATCACGAGACTCCTTTGTCGGCCTGGGCGGAGCTGTCGTTGTGCGAGATGAGCAGGGCGGCGAAGTTCTTCAGCTGGGTCATCACCGCGGCCTGATGGCCGTGCGCGTCGTGGTCCAGCGAGTTCTGCAGGGAGAGCCCGACCAGCAGCGCGAACAGTGCGCGGATCGTGGTGTCGACGAGCTCCTCGGGCAGGGTCTCGGGGAACAGCTCCTCGAAGACCTCGCGGACGATGCGTACGACCCGTTCGTTGAGGTCTGAGCTCAGGCCCCGCAGCGTCTCGTCGGTGCGTCCGGCCAGCGCGAGCTCCAGCAGCGCCATGGCCGGCGGCCGGCGGATGGTGTCCCAGAACAGGTCGAGCGCGCCGGCGACGTTGCGCCGGTCGTCGGGCAGCGCGTCGTACGCGTCGTGGTACTCCTCGCGCAGCTTGTCCAGCAGGTGCTCCAGCGCGGCCGCGACCAGCACCATCTTGGTGGGGTAGTGATGCTGCTGGGCGCCCCGGGACACTCCGGCGCGGCGGGACACCTCCGTGGTGGAGAGCCCCGCCCAGCCGAGGTCCGCGAGGGCGCCGGCCGTCGCGTTGAGCAGCCGGGTCTGGGTCTCCGACCGGCGCTGCTCCTGCGTACGGCGGCTGCCGCCGCGCCGGTGGTGATGCCTGCGACGTCCACTGATCGACACCCCTCGACGGTACGAGCGTCACATACAAGCAAGCAAGCCTGCTTGTATGTTGCACCCGTCACAGTCGCCCGCCGCGCGGGGCGTCCCGGCCGGATTTCACGCCGAAGCGTTCGTGTCGGATCGGACGGCCTCCACCGGTCGGCGGGTGGTGCGGCACTAGGGTTGCTCCATGCAGGTCACCCAGTCGGACAAGCTCGCCACCGTCGTCTACGACATCCGGGGGCCGGTGCTGAAGCGCGCCACGCAGCTGGAGGCGACGGGACACCGGATCCTCAAACTGCACATCGGCAATCCGGCGCCGTTCGGGTTCGAGGCACCGCCGGAGATCCTCCAGGACGTCATCCTCAACCTCCCGCAGGCGCACGGGTACAGCGACTCCAAGGGCATCCTCCCGGCCCGCCGCGCGGTCGTGCAGCACTACGAGGAGCAGGGGTTCGCCCGCCTGGACGTCGAGGACGTCTTCCTGGGCAACGGCGTCTCCGAGCTGATCACGATGACCCTGCAGGCGCTGCTCAACAACGGTGACGAGGTGCTGATCCCGGCTCCGGACTACCCGCTGTGGACGGCGTCGGTCTCGCTGTCCGGCGGCGTCCCGGTGCACTACCTGTGCGACGAGCAGGCCGGCTGGATGCCCGACCTGGCCGACATCGAGGCCAGGCTCACCCCGCGCACCCGCGCCCTGGTGATCATCAACCCGAACAACCCCACCGGTGCCGTCTACTCCCGCGAGCTGCTCGAGGACCTGGTCGAGCTGGCGCGCCGTCACAACCTGGTGCTGTTCTCCGACGAGATCTACGACCGGATCCTGTACGACGGCGCGGTGCACACCTCGGTGGCGCCGCTGGCCCCCGACATCCTGTGCCTGACCTTCTCCGGGCTGTCCAAGGCCTACCGGGTCTGCGGGTTCCGCTCCGGATGGATGGTGGTCACCGGCCCGAAGGAGCACGCCAAGTCCTACATCGAGGGCCTGGAGACGCTCGCGAACATGCGGCTGTGCCCGAACGTGCCCGGACAGTACGCGATCCAGGCGGCGCTCGGCGGGCACCAGACCATCAACCAGCTGATCCTCCCCGGCGGGCGGCTGCGGGAGCAGCGCGATCGGGCGGTGCAGTTGCTCAACGCGATCCCCGGGGTGAGCTGTGTGCGGCCGCAGGGGGCGCTGTACGTCTTCCCGCGGCTCGATCCCGAGGTCTACCGCATCGACGATGACGAGCGGTTCGTCCTCGACCTGCTGGAGCAGCAGCAGATCCTGGTCATGCAGGGCACCGGGTTCAACTGGCCGCACACCGACCACTTCCGGGTCGTCACCCTGCAGCACGCCGACGATCTCGAAGAGGCCATCGGCCGCATCGGGGAGTTCCTCGCCGCGCGCCGCTGACGGACGGGCCCGGGGCGCGGGCCCGGCGACGGCGCCGGCCGGTCAGGCGGGGGTGCCGCCGATCCGGCGGAGGGCGGCGCGGACGACCTCGGGGTCGGTGGTGGCCCAGAACGGCGGCAGCGAGGCCTTGAGGAAGCCGCCGTAGCGCGCCGTCACCAGGCGTGGGTCGAGGATGGCGACCACCCCGCGGTCGTCCATCGACCGCAGGAGCCGGCCGGCTCCCTGGGCGAGCAGCAGCGCCGCCTGGGTGGCCGCGACCGCCATGAAGCCGTTGCCGCCGTGCGCGGCGACCGCCCGCTGCCGGGCCGAGGAGACCGGGTCGTCCGGGCGCGGGAACGGGATGCGGTCCATGACGACGAGCCGCAGCGACGGGCCGGGCACGTCCACGCCCTGCCACAGCGACAGTGTGCCGAACAGGCAGGTCGGCTCCGACTCGGCGAACTGCTTGACCAGCTGGGAGGTGGAGTCGTCGCCCTGGCAGAGGATGGGATGGTCGACGCGGCCCGCCAGCTCGTCCGCCGCCTGCCTGGCCGCCCGCATCGACGAGAACAGGCCGAGGGTCCGGCCGCCCGCCGCCTGGATCAGCTCGGCGAGCTCGGTGAGGTACGCCTCCGCGAGCCCGTCACGGCCCGGCTGCGGCAGGTGCTTGGCGACGTAGAGGATCCCGGCCCTGGGGTGGTCGAACGGCGACCCCACGTCGATCCCCGACCAGACGAGCTCGTCGGCCTTCTCGCCGCCCCGCTCCTTCCGCCGCTTCGCGGACTCGCCGCCCCGTGCGTCGTCCCGCCGTCCGGGCTCCGTGTCGCGGTCGTCCCGCGTCGCGGTCGTACGGCTCGTGTCGTCGTCCGGCTGCGCGGTCGTACGGCTGACGTCCGCTGACGCGTCCTGGGCCGCCGGGCTGGGCCGCGTGCCGCTCTTGCCCGTGGTCGCGGTGCCACCGGGCTCCGTGCCGCCCTTCGGGACGGTGTTCAGCGGAGGCAGCCCCCACTGCCGGGCGAGCGGCTCGAACGACCCGCCCAGGGTGAGGGTGGCCGAGGTGAGCACGGTGGTGCGCTCGTTGAACAGGGTGGTGCGCAGCAGCCCGCCGACCGCGATCGGCGCGACGTACAGCGTGGGCGGGCGGGGCCGCCGGGTGTCCTGGGGAGCCGACACGCCGGTGGGAATGTACGGCTTCTCCAGCCACACCACGTCGTGGCGGGCGGCTATCTCGGCCTCGAAGGCCTCGATCAGCCGGCCGGCCGTGTCGTGCACGTCCTCGACCGCGGAGCGGGCCGCACGCCGGGCCGCGAGGTCCCCGGGGTCGCCGTCCTTGGGGTCGGGGCCCAGGGCGCCGACGCACGCGTGGGCGGCGTCGCGGACCACGGTCAGGGTGTTGGCGAGGCCGGGGGAGAGCACGTCCAGCCGGCCGGCGTTCTGGTCCTCCAGGAACAGGGCGAGGCTCTCCGCGGCGGCCTGCAGCCGGTCGGCCACGGCCTCCTCGATCAGGCGGCCGCAGCGTTTCGCGGCCGCCTCCACCCCGGGCGCGCTCAGGTCGTCGGTCGCCACCGAGGTGACCCGGTCGACCAGCTCGTGCGCCTCGTCGACGATCACGGCATCGTGCTCGGGCAGGACCTGGAACTCCTCCAGCGCGTCGATCGCCAGCAGCGCGTGGTTGGTGACGACGATGTGGGCGTCGCCCGCCTTGGCCCGGGCCAGCTCCGCGAAACAGGTGGTGCCGTACGGGCAGCGCTGGGCGCCCAGGCACTCCTTGGCGGTGACCGACACCTGGCGCCAGGCCTGCTCGCTGACCCCCGGGATCACCTCGTCCCGGTCGCCCGTCTCGGTCTCCTCGGCCCATTCGCTGAGCCGCTTGACCTGGCGGCCGAGCACCGAGAGCGCGTTCGGGTCGAACAGTCCCTCACCCTCGGGCTCCTCGGGGGCTCCGGTCTGCACCCGGTGCAGGCACAGGTAGTTGCGTCGGCCCTTGAGGATGGCGAACTCCAGCGGCCGGCCGAGCTGCGGCTCGAGCGCCTCGGCCAGCCGGGGCAGGTCGCGGTCCACCAGCTGGCGTTGCAGCGCGATCGTGGCCGTCGACACCACGACGGTCGCCTGTTCGGCGACGGCGTGCCGGATGGCCGGGATGAGGTAGGCGAGGGACTTGCCGGTGCCGGTGCCGGCCTGGACGGCCAGGTGCTCCCCGGTCTCGAAGGAGTGCTCGACCGCCTCCGCCATGGTGACCTGGCCGGGGCGCTCCGCACCCCCGATGGCCTGTACCGCGGTGGCCAGCAGGGTGGCCATGTCCGGTATGTCGGTGTCAGAGGTGTTCAGCAGGTCAGGAGCGGGCACCCGCAGAACGCTACCGCCCGTACGCCACCACTGAGTCCAGGACGGGCCAGGCGGTGCGCGGCCACCGTGAATCCACCGTGGTCTCCGGCCTGTTCCACCGTGTGCGCAGGGACGGCCGGCGCGGTTATCCACAGGCGCGAGGACGTCTGGTCACGGCCGGTCACCGGCTGTCAGGGTCGATGCCATGAGGAACCGAAGCGACCAGGAACCCCTGGTGATCCGCAGCCCGGAAGAAGCCGTCTCCGCCGTGCCGTACATGCTCGGCTTCCACCCCGAGGACAGTCTGGTCGTGCTGGGCTACGGCGGCCCGTACGGCGCCTGCGCGCTGCGCATCGACTTACCGCGCTCGGCGGCCGGGGCGGCGGAGGTCGCCGGGCACGCCGCGGGCATGCTGACGGCCAACGAGTTCCCCGCGGCGCTGCTGGTGGGCTACGGGCGGCATGACGACGTGGCGCCGCTGCTGACGGCGGCACGCGCGGCGATGGCCGGGCACGACATCGAGGTGCGCGAGGTGCTCCGGGTCGAGCGGGGCCGCTGGTGGTCCTATACCTGCTCCGGCCCGGAGTGCTGTCCCGCGGACGGGGCGCCGTTCGACATCCGGACGACCGTGGTGGCCGCCCAGGCCACGGTGGCCGGGCAGGTGGTGCTGGCCGACCGGGCGGAGCTCGCGCGCACGGTCGCGCCGCTCGGCGGGGCGGCGCGCGGATCCCTCCAGCAGGCCACCCGCCGGGCCGAGACCCGCCTCTACCGCCGGGCCGCTGACGAGCCGGACCCGGCGGGCCTGCGGGACCGCATGATCGAGGAGGGGCTGCCCCTGGTCCGGCGGCTCCTGGAGCGAGTCGCCGATCTGCCCGCGGGTGAGCCGACCGCACGGCTCACCGAGCTGCTCGGTGACGACGAGGTCGCGTGGCTCGGCCTGCTGCTCACCCATGTCCGGGTGCGCGACGAGGCATGGGTGCGGATAGACCCCGACCACGCGGAGGTCCACGTCGGGCTCTGGCGGCACGTGATGCGGCGGGTCGAGCGACGGTACGTTCCCGCCCCCGCGTGCCTGCTGGCCTACGCCGCCTTCATGGCCGGTGACGGTGGCCTGGCCAACGTCGCGCTCGACCGGGCCGTGGACGCCGATCCGGACTACTCCATGGCGCTGCTGCTCCGCGACCTGATGCAGCTGGGGGTGCCCCCGGACAAGGCCCGGCTGCGCATGTCACCCGAGTCGCTCGCCGAGGCCTGGGAGGGCCGGTTCGCCGCCGACGCTGAGGGCCCTCCCTGACGCCGGTGCACCGCGGGTGCACCGTGCGGCAGGCGACCATGCGGGGGGACCGTGCCGGGAGGGGCCGTGGCCGACGAGTCGTGGCCCCTCCTGACGGGGTGCGCGGCGGGTCAGCGCACCGATGCGCCCGGAGTGCCGGGGTCGATGCGGCGTTCGCGGTTGCGTTCGTTCCACGCGCGCATCCGCGCGGGATACCCGGTGATCTGCACGTCGTAGATGGGCATCCCGAGGTCGCGCGCGACCTTGCCGATCACTTTGGGGGAGCCCACGCGCCGCCGGGTCCACTCGCCGTCGGACGCGACCGCGACCGCGGTGGTGTCGGTGGCGAAGGTCTCCGGCTCGACGAAGAACTCCACGCCGGTGCGGCTGCGGGCGAACGCGATGAGCGATTCGATGTCGTCGCTGTTGGCCTCACGGTCCAGTCGGGTCACCGTGGCACCGCGCCACCGGCGAATCCCGAAGCGATCCCGGAACTGCATCGGCTGATCCTGTTCTTTGTGGCGCGGGGACATGCGCGAATATGACGATAACGCCGACGACCTTGACGAAGGTTCCCGACGTCCCCGCCATACCGGGCTTATACCGCCGGTCACCAGGGAAGATTCCGGTAGGAAGGGGGTGAAGATCATGTCGGGGGGACCGAAGATCTTACGAAAGTGGGCGGGAGGCATTGCGCTGGCGACGGCGGTCGCGGCGCTGAGCCAGATGGGGGGACGGCATGGGGACGCGCCGGCGACGCCCGCCGAGGCGAAGCCGCTGCCCGAGCACCGGACCGGGCCGCAGGGCGCTCCCGCGCAGGCTGCGGCCGTGCGGGGGGCCGCCGCGCCGACGCCGCGCGCCGGGGTCCCGGCGCCCGCCGCACCGCGGCCCGGCGCCGCGCCGCCGCGGGCGATCGACTGCCGCAAGGTCAAGTGCGTCGCGCTGACGTTCGACGACGGACCGATCCCGGGCACCGCGAAGCTGCTGGGCATCCTCAAGGCGCATCAGGCCCGGGCGACCTTTTTCTTGATTGGGCAGCAAGTAGCTAAATATCCCGAAATGGTCCGTCGTGAGGTCGCCGAGGGGCACCAGATCGGCAACCACACCTGGGACCATTCCGACCTGTCGAAGCTGTCCGACGGTGCGCTGGAGTCGCAGATCTCCTGGACCCAGGACGCCCTGAAGAAGGCCTCCGGAGGGGTGACGCCGGTGCTGTTGCGGCCGCCATACGGCAGCACCAACACCCGGGTCGCGGCGATGGCCCGCAAGTACAGGCTGGCGCAGCTGACGTGGGCCGTCGATCCGATCGACTGGAAGGACCACGACTCGGCGAAGGTCGAGCGCCGGGTGGTGGACGGCACACAGCAGGACTACGTCATCCTCATGCACGACATCCAGCCGTCGACCGTCGACGCCGTGCCGAAGATTCTGGACCAGCTGAAGGCGAAGGGCTTCAACTTCGTCACGGTGGCCGAGCTCTTCGGTGCCACGCCGCCCGTCCCTGGCGAGCTGTACACCAAATTCCCGGGGACGGCTCAGGGTCTTCCCTGATACCGGTGCGGTTCGGTGCGGGAGACCATGAAAAGTATGAATCCCACGGAACTCAGGGTCTCCGACGCCGAACGCGAACCCGTCATCGACCGTCTTCAGCAGGCGTACGCGGAGGGGCGGCTCGACGATGGCGAGCTGGATCTGCGGATCCAGCTCGCCATGACGGCCAAGACCCGGGGCGACCTGGCGGCGGTCACGTACGACCTGCAGCCGCCGGCGTCGCACCCGCGACCGCACGACTCGACGTCGTTCAGCGGGCCGGTCACCGGTGAGGACCGGATGCTGGCCGCTCTCGCCCACGCCTCCGGCTACGTCACGACCTTCGTCGGCCCGCTGCTCTTCCTGCTGCTCAGCGGCAAACGGTCGGAGTACGTCCGGCGGCACGCCGCCGAGGCGCTCAACTTCCAGCTCACCGTGCTGATGGTGGTCATGGTGACCTTCGGGGTGGGGGCGTTGCTGTACGCGGTGACGTGGATCCTCGCGCTGGTCGCGGGGATCGCCGGGCTGAGCGGCCAGATGTTCCGCTATCCCTTCACTCTCCGGCTGGTCCGCTGACCGGAGGGACGCCGAGCCACCGAGCCGCCGGCGCCCGGGTCAGGAGACCACGGGGGCCGGGTGATCGGGGGCCAGGGCGGGCAGCCCGTCGATGCTGACGGCGTTGCGGGCCGGGCGGTCGGCCCACTCCGCGGCGCCGCGGCGCCCGTTGTGCTGGTCGAGCAGATCGCGCTCGCCGACGAGTTCCATCTGCGGGACCGCGTAGCCGCACGAGTCGGCGACGCGCTGCACGTCCACCACGATGATCGAGCGGACACCCGGGTGCGCGGTGCCGGCGGGGCGCACCGGATCGGCGTCGAAGAGCGGGGCGAGCCGCGCCCACTCCGCGGTGCCCGGGATCACGGCACGTCCCGTTCCGTACAGCCGGAGAATTTTGGGTGAACGCTCGAACGAGCAGAACATCACCGTGATGCGGCCGTCGTCCCGCAGGTGGGCGATGGTCTCCGCGCCCGAGCCGTACAGGTCCAGGTAGGCGACGGTGTGGTCGTCGATGACCGCGAAGGTGTCCGCATAGCCCTTCGGCGAGACGTTGACATGACCGCCGTCGCGTGGTGCCGTGGCGACGAAGAACAAGGGCTGACCCTGGATGAACCGGCGAAGCCGGTCATCGATACGTTCGTATAGCTTGCCCATGAGACACCTCCTGTGACGACCATAACGGGGTAAATGTCTGGATCAAGCATGGGATGATCGGGTTAGCTGATGGCAGGAGGGGTGCGATGGCGCAGCTTGCGGTTGTGGACGGTCATGGTCAGGCGGTCGAGGCGCTCCGGGAGTCGTACGCGGCGATCCCGCCCGGGAGCCCGGTACGACTGGCGAAGAAGACCTCCAACCTCTTCCGGTTCAGGGAGGACTCGAGCGCGCCGGGGCTGGACGTCTCCGGGTTCGACCGGGTGCTGCACGTCGATCCGGACACCCGGACCGCCGACGTCCAAGGCATGATCACCTACGAGGCGCTGGTCGACGCGACCCTCCCGTACGGGCTGATGCCGACGGTGGTGCCGCAGCTCAAGACCATCACGCTGGGCGGGGCGGTGACCGGCCTGGGCATCGAGTCCTCATCGTTCCGGCGCGGGCTGCCGCACGAGGCGGTGATCGGCATGGAGATCATCACCGGTGACGGCCGGCTGGTGACCGCCACCCGCGAGAACGAGCATCGCGAGTTGTTCTACGGTTTCCCGAACTCCTACGGCACGCTCGGCTACGCGCTGCGCCTGACGATCGAGCTCGAGCCGGTCAAGCCGTACGTGTGGCTGCGGCATGTGCGCTACTCCTCCGCGGCCGAGTGCGCGTCGGCCATCGCCGAGATCACCGCCGCCGGGTCGCACGCCGGCGAGCCCGTGGACTTCCTGGACGGCACGGTCTTCGGGCCGGACGAGCTCTACCTGACGCTCGGCACGCTGGCCGACACGGCTCCGTACACCTCGGACTACACCGGGCAGGGCATCTACTACCGCTCGATCCAGCAGCGTTCGGTGGACTTCCTGACCATCCGCGACTATTTGTGGCGCTGGGACACCGACTGGTTCTGGTGCTCGGGCGCCTTCGGCCTGAAGAACCCGACCGTCCGGCGGCTGTGGCCCGACAAGGCCAAGCGGTCCGACGTCTACCGGCGGCTGGTCGCGCTGGACAAGCGCAGCCAGTTCTCCGCACGGCTGGACCGCTGGCGGGGCAAGCCGCCACGTGAGGACGTCATCCAGGACATCGAGGTGCCGGTCGACCGGCTGCCCGAGTTCCTGGAGTTCTTCCACGACAAAGTGGGGATAAGCCCGGTGTGGCTGTGCCCGCTGGTGACCCGTGAGTCCTGGCCGCTGTACCCGCTGCCCCCCGGGGACGTGTACGTCAACGTGGGCTTCTGGGCGTCGGTGGCGTTGCCGCCGGGGAAGATTCCCGAATACCACAACCGTTTGATAGAGCGGAAGGTCGCCGCCCTCGACGGCCACAAGTCGCTGTACTCCACGTCTTTCTATTCGAAGGACGAGTTCTGGAAGCACTACGACGGGGAAACCTACGGGCGGCTCAAAGAGATGTACGACCCGGACGCGCGGCTACTTGATCTATATGACAAGTGCGTCCGGGGGCGTTGATAGAGGAGGAAGACCATGTCGCTGGCTGAGGTCTTTGAGCGCGTCGCCACTGCGGACGCGCCCGTTGAGTTCACCGCATACGACGGATCACGGGCGGGGACACCGGAGGCCGATGTCCGGTTCGACATCCGCTCGCCCTACGCCGTGTCGTACCTCATCCAGTCCCGGGGGGCACTGGGACTCGCCCGCGCCTATGTATCGGGGCACATCGATGTCTTCGGTGACATGTACACGGCGCTGGTGCGGATGTCGAGCGTGTTCGGCGCCATGACGGTGCGCGAGAAGTTCGCGGTGCTCCGCCGGGTGGCCGACGACCCGCTGCTGCGCGCCGCCGTCGTCACCAGGCTGGAACCACCGCCCCAGGAGGTCCGGGTCAACCGGCTGCCGTTCCTGGCGGGCCTGCGGCACTCCAAGCGCCGCGACGCGCAGGCGATCCATCACCACTACGACGTGTCGAACAAGTTCTACGAGTGGGTCCTGGGGCCGTCGATGGCCTACACCTGCGCGTGCTATCCCACCGAGGACGCGACGCTGGAGGAGGCGCAGTTCCACAAGTTCGACCTGGTGGCGCGGAAGCTGGCGCTGCGGCCGGGCATGCGGCTGCTGGACGTCGGGTGCGGCTGGGGCGGCATGGTGATGCACGCCGCGCGGGAGTACGGCGTGAAGGCGCTCGGGGTGACCCTGTCCAAGGAGCAGGCGGAGTGGGCGCAGAAGGCCATCGCCTCCGCCGGTCTCGCCGACCTGGCCGAGGTGCGGCACCTGGACTACCGCGACGTGCGCGAGGGGGAGTTCGACGCGATCAGCTCGATCGGCCTGACCGAGCACATCGGCCAGGCGAACCTGCCCGCGTACTTCTCGTTCCTCTACGGCAAGCTGCGTCCGGGCGGCCGGCTGCTCAACCACACCATCACCCGGCCCGACAACACCGAGGAGTCGATCCGCAAGGAGGGCTTCATCAACCGGTACGTCTTCCCGGACGGTGAGCTCGAGGGCCCCGGCTACATCATGTCCAAGATGCACGACGCGGGCTTCGAGGTACGCCACGAGGAGAACCTGCGCGAGCACTACGCCAAGACGCTCGCGGGATGGTGCCGCAACCTCGACGACCACTGGGACGAGGCGGTCGCCGAGGTCGGCGAGGGCACCGCACGGGTGTGGCGGCTCTACATGGCCGGCTGCCGGTACGGATTCGAGCGCAACTGGATCCAGCTGCACCAGATGCTCGGCGTCAAGCTCGGGCCCTCCGGTGAGTCGGGCTTCCCGCTGCGGGCGGACTGGGAGCCGCCCGCGCGCTGACCCGGTCAGGTGAGCCGGATGGTCGGGATCATGGCGTTGAACACGGTCTCGTAGCGGTCGATCTGGTCCGTCGAGAAGGTGATGGTGCAGAGCTTGCCCTTGGCGAGCGCCTGCACCTGCCTGCCCTCGATGGTCCCGGTCGCCAGCTTCAGCTCGTAGGACCAGCGCAGGGCCGGGTTGCCGTCCACCGTGACGTCGGTGACCTGGACGTTACGGCCGCCGATCTTGGCGAACTGATCCGGTCCGGCCGCCTTGAGCACGTTCAGCGAGCCCAGCCCGGTGGCCTGGCAGAACCCGTTGAGGTTGGTCGAGAAACGGTTCGAGGAATGGGCGGCGGACTCGCTGTCCACGGCGTACAGCGCGCCCGCGGTCTGGAGCTGCTTGACCTGGGCCTTGACCTGCGGATCGGTGATCCCGGCCTTCTGCAGGCTCTGCTCGATCTCGCTCGGGGACAGGTTGATGACGGTCCAGCTGTCGGGCACCCCGACGCTGATGTAGTGGTTGAGGTCATTGATCGCGTGCAGGCCCGGCGGGAGCTGCCCCGCGGCCTGGCTCGCCGCCGAGCTGGGCGCCGCCGTGACCGAAGGGGGAGCCGGCGAGGCCTTCTTCTCCGTGCCGGAGGCGCAGCCGGTGGCGGCTACCGCCAGGCTCGTACCGAGCAGACCTGCGGCGACCATACGACGAACCATGTTCGACTCTCTCCATGCTGCGGGGGTGTAGTGGCACACCTTATCGAGGGATGTGCAAGTCCTGGCACGCTCGGTCCCGAAAGGTCGGAATAGCGCGACGTCCACGTGACATGCCACACGTGGGGTACGGGCGAAAGCCATACTTCGGATCAAGAGCCGGATGTGCAGGGTTCATGGACGCCGAAGCCGCTTAGTGGTAATCCGTGACATATCGGGGCTGGCCACTCGGCCCCCGGTTCACAGGAGCCCCCCATGGCATATGACTATGTGATCGTCGGGGCCGGGTCTGCGGGGTGCGTGCTCGCCGCCCGGCTCTCCGAGGATCCGGACGTCCAGGTCGCCCTGCTCGAGGCCGGAGGCCCCGACGACAAGACCGAGATCCAGGTCCCCGCCGCCTTCCCCAAGCTGTTCAAGACCGCGTACGACTGGAACTTCGCCACCGCCAAGCAGTCGGAGCTGGAGAACCGGGAGCTGTACTGGCCGCGCGGCAAGACGCTGGGGGGCTCCTCGTCGCTCAACGCCATGATGTGGGTCCGTGGCCACCAGGCCGACTACGACGGGTGGGAGCTGCCCGGCTGGTCGTACGCGGACGTACTGCCGTACTTCAAGAAGGCCGAGCACCGCGAGGGGTCCAACGCGGGCGAGGTCTACGGCACGGAGGGGCCGCTGTGGATCTCCGAGCTGCGCGATCCCAACCCGACCACGCAGGCCTTCCTGGAGGCCTGCGCGGTGGTGGGCCTCACGCCGCTCGCCGAGCTCAACGAGCCCTCCAACGAGGGCTTCGCGCAGACGCCGGTGACGCAGAAGAAGGGCCGCCGGTGGAGCGCCGCCGACGCGTACCTGCGTCCGGCGGCCGGCCGGCCCAACCTCACCGTGGTCACGGGCGCGCACGCCAGGCGGATCGTGTTCGAGGGGTCGCGGGCCACCGGCGTGGAGTACGGCGACACCACGGTGACGGCGGCGCGCGAGGTCATCGTCGCCGCGGGGGCGATCGGGTCCCCGCAGCTGCTCATCCTCTCCGGCATCGGGGACGCCGAACAGCTGCGCGAGCTGGGCGTCGAGCCGGTCCGGGAGATGCCCGAGGTGGGGCAGCATCTCGAGGACCACCTGTCGGTGGCGGTGCTGCGGCAGTGTCCCCGCGAGGTCACGCTGGCGAGCGCCGACTCGCCGTGGAACCTCGCCCGCTGGCTGCTGCGCAAGAAGGGGCCGTTCACCTCCAACGTGGGGGAGGCGGTGGCGTTCATCCGCAGCGACCCGGCCCTGCCGGCACCGGACCTGGAGCTCATCTTCGCCCCGGTGCCGTTCATCAACCACGGCCTGGAGCCCCCGGCCGGGCACGGCATCACGGTGGGCGTCGTGCTGTTGCAGCCCGACAGCATCGGCCGGCTCTGGCTGTCCTCCACCGACCCGGCCGTCGCCCCGCAGATCGATCCCCGCTACCTGACCGGTGAGACCGACCTGCGGCGGATGATCTACGGCATCCGCAGGGCCGAGGAGCTCCTGGCGGCGGAGCCGTTCGCGCCGTACTCGGCGGAGCCGATGGAGCCGTACACGGGCGCCGACGACGACGAGACGCTCGCCCGCTACATCCGGGAGCACTCCGAGACGCTCTACCACCCGGTGGGCACCTGCCGGATGGGCACCGACGAGGACTCCGTGGTCGACCCGGAGCTGAGGGTCCGCGGGATCGAGGGCCTGCGGGTCGCCGACGCCTCGGTCATGCCGCGGATCAACCGGGGGCACACCCATGCCCCCAGCATCATGATCGGCGAAAAGGCCGCCGATCTGATCCGCCGCGCCTGACCCGCCGATCCCGCACCCCGCCCTCCGTGATCATGCAATCGTCCGACGAACGATTGCATGATCACGGAGGGGGTGGGGCTTTTGGGGGCGGGTGGGGGTTACAGCTGGGCCCAGGCTTCGGTGAGGACGCCGCGCAGGATCTGCTCGATCTCGTCGAAGTGGGACTGGTCGCAGATCAGCGGCGGGGAGAGCTGGATGACGGGGTCGCCGCGGTCGTCGGCGCGGCAGTACAGGCCCGCGTCGAACAGCGCCTTGGACAGGAAGCCGCGCAGCAGCCGCTCCGACTCGTCCTCGTCGAACGTCTCCTTGGTCACCTTGTCCTTGACCAGCTCGATGCCGTAGAAGAAGCCGTCGCCGCGGACGTCGCCCACGATGGGCAGGTCGAGCAGCTTCTCGAGGGTGGCGCGGAAGGCGCCCTCGTTGCGCCGGACGTGGCCGAGCAGGTCCTCGCGCTCGAACAGGTCGAGGTTGGCCAGCGCCACCGCGGCCGAGACGGGATGCCCGCCGAAGGTGTAGCCGTGCGCGAACGTGGTGTCGCCGTGCTTGAACGGCTCGAACAGCCGGTCGCTGGCGAGCATCGCGCCGAGCGGTGAGTAGCCCGAGGTGAGGCCCTTGGCGCTGGTGATGATGTCGGGCTGGTAGCCGAACTTCTGGCTGCCGAACATGGTGCCGAGCCGGCCGTAGGCGCAGATGACCTCGTCGGAGACCAGCAGCACGTCGTGCTTGTCGCAGATCTCGCGGACCCGCTGGAAGTAGCCGGGGGGCGGCGGGAAGCATCCGCCCGCGTTCTGCACCGGCTCCAGGAAGACCGCGGCCACGGTGTCGGGGCCCTCGAACTCGATCGCCTCGTCGATGCGGTCGGCGGCCCAGCGGCCGAAGGCCTCGGGGTCGTCGCCGTGCACCGGGGCGCGGTAGATGTTGGTGTTGGGCACCCGGAAGGTGCTGGGCACCAGCGGCTCGAAGGGGGCCTTGAGCTCCGGCAGCCCGGTGATCGACAGCGCACCGTGCGGGGTGCCGTGGTAGGCGATGGCGCGGCTGATGACCTTGTGCTTGGCCGGCTTGCCGGTGAGCTTGAAGAACTGCTTGGCCAGCTTCCAGGCGCTCTCCACGGACTCGCCGCCGCCGGAGGAGAAGAAGATCCGGTTCAGGTCGCCGGGAGCCTCGTTCGCCAGCCGCTCGGCCAGTTCCACCGCCTTGGGATGGGCGTAGGACCACAGCGGGAAGAAGGCGAGCTCGGCGGCCTGCTTGGCGGCGGCCTCGGCGAGCTCCTGGCGGCCGTGGCCGGCCTGGACGACGAAGAGCCCCGACAGCCCGTCGAGGTAGCGCTTGCCGGCGTCGTCGTAGATGTAGGCGTCGTCGCCGCGGACGATCATCGGCACCTCGCCGCCGTTCTCGTACGTCGAGTGGCGGGTGAAGTGCATCCACAGGTGGTCCCGGGCCGCGCTCTGCAGGTCGGTCATCACGTACTTCCTTGGGGGGCTGGTCGCTCGGCGCGGGAACACGCGCGCATGTCGGCTAGGCGCAAGTGATATCGTCGTTTGCTTCTGATTTCAACACTGATTCACTTGCTTGTTATGCTCCGGCCGACGATATCCGAAGTGGTGCTTTTCTGCTAGCCGTCCTGGCCGGTACCGGCACCTTCGGCCGGGCCGCCGGTCTTGTACCGTCGCGCGCATGACTGTGCTCAACTCGATCGAGGCGAACGGGCTGGAGTTCGGGTACCTGTCGGCGGGGCCGGCCGGCGGGCCACTGGCGCTGTGCCTGCACGGCTTCCCCGATTCGGCGCACACCTGGCGGCATCTGCTCCCCGCGCTGGCCGCCGAGGGCTACCACGCGGTGGCGCCGTTCATGCGCGGTTACGCGCCGACCTCGGTGCCCGCGGACGGCGCGTACCAGACGGGGGCGCTGGCGGCCGACGCCAACGCGCTGCACGAGGCCTTCGGGGCCGGTTCCGACGCCGTGCTGATCGGGCATGACTGGGGCGCGGCGGCGGTGTACGGCGCCGCGGCGCACGCTCCGCAGCGCTGGAACGCGGTGGTGGCGATGTCGGTGCCACCGCTGGCGGCGATGCTGTCCAGCTTCTTCTCCTACGACCAGCTGAAGCGGTCGTTCTACATCTTCCTGTTCCAGACCGGGCTGGCCGAGATGGCGCTCGACCGGGACTTCGTGGCGGGTCTGTGGCGGGACTGGTCCCCGGGGTACGAGGCCGCGGGCGACGTCGACCACGTCATGGAGTGCCTGGCCGCCGAGCCGAACGTCGCGGCGGCGATCGGCTACTACCGGGCCATGCTCGACACGTCACGGCACGTGGAGGCCTACGCGGCGGAGCAGGCGGCCGCCGCCGCGGTGGGGGAGCGGCCTGTCCTCTACCTGCACGGGGCCGACGACGGCTGCCTGGGCGCCGGCTCCGTCGGCGACCCGCTGGCGCACCTGCCGGCCGGGTCCCGGATGGAGATCGTCGAGGCGGCCGGCCACTTCCTCCAGCTGGAACGCCCCGCGGAGGTCAACGGACTCATCCTGGACTGGTGCCGCGACCGGCGTGCGGTGTGACGCACGACCCTGGGCCCCGGCTGGTGCGGTGGGCGGTTCCTTTGACACGATAGACACCGAATGACGTTCTAATTGGGGAGGCGAGCGATGGAGCTCGGAGTCGAGGACATCAACCTGACGGACTGGGACTTCTGGGCACGGCCGCTGCCGGAGCGGCACGCCGCGTTCAAGTCCCTCCGCGACCGGAGGGAACTGGCCTTCTTCGAGGAGCCGGACCTGGTCATCCTGCCGCAGGGGCCGGGCTACTACGCGCTGGTCTCCCATGCCGACGTCGTCGAGGCATCGCGCCGGCCGGCCGACTTCTGTTCCGGGCAGGGCGCGATCAACATCGCGGACATGCCCACGGACATGAACGAGTACTTCGGCTCGATGATCAGCATGGACGATCCGCGGCACGCCCATATCCGCCGCATCGTGTCCCGCGCCTTCTCCCCGAAGATGATCCAGCGGTTCGAGGACCAGGTGGAGACGGTCGCCGCCCAGATCGTGACCGAGATCAAGAACGGGGGCACCGGCGACTTCGTCATCGACGTCGCCGCCCGCCTGCCCCTGAAGATCATCTGCGACATGATGGGCATCCCGGAGGAGCACTACAAGACGGTCTTCGACGCCTCGAACGTCATCCTGGCCGGCAACGACCCCGAGTTCGTCCAGTCCGACGACTTCGAGCAGATGTCGGTGAGCCTGCTCATGGCCGGCCAGACGCTCAAGGACCTGGTCGAGGACCTGGGCCGGCAACGCCGTGAGCACCCGACCGACGACCTGACCTCCGCCCTCGTCAACGCCAACATCGACGGGGAGTCGCTCACCGACCAGGAGCTCGGCTCCTTCTTCATCCTGCTGGTGGTCGCCGGCAACGAGACCACCCGCAACGCCATCGCCCACGGCCTGGACCTGTTCACGGCCAACCCGGACCAGCGCGCCCTGCTGCTGGAGGACTTCGAGGCCCGGATCCCCGCCGCGGTCGAGGAGATCGTCCGTTACACCTCTCCGGTCATCTGGATGCGCCGGACCGCCACCTGCGACACGACGCTCAACGAGCACGAGATCAAGTCCGGCGACAAGCTGATCCTGTACTACTGGGCGGCCAACCGGGACGACACGGTGTTCACCGACCCGGACCGCTTCGACATCAGCCGCAACCCCAACCCGCACGTCGGGTTCGGCGGTCCCGGACCGCACTTCTGCCTCGGCGCGCACCTGGCCCGCCGTGAGATCACCGTGATGTTCCGCGAGCTGTTCACCCAGGTGCCGGGCATCCGGGCCGTCGGTGAGCCCGACCGCCTGCTCTCCAACTTCATCAACGGCATCAAGCACCTGCGCTACGAGATCTGACCGCCCCGGCCGCCGTGCCCGGCCCGGCGGCGAGCGCGGCCGGGCAGGGCACGGCGAAAGAGGGGCGGCCCCGGTCACCAGGGGGTGGGGCCCTCGTCGCTGAAGAAGCCGCCGGTGGGGCCGTCGGCACCCACCGTGGCGAGCCGTACCGCGATCACGGCGCCCTCCGCGGCGCTGCGCGGCCCGCTGTGGCCGTTGAGGTCCGTGGCGCAGTACCCGGGGGTCACGGCGTTCACCTTGATCGGGCTGTCCAGCAGTTCCTTGGCGTAGGCGACGGTCACGCCGTTGAGCGCGGTCTTGGAGCTGTTGTACGGCAGCAGGTTGATCGGGAAGTACGGCATCGAGGAGTCCAGGGCGGTGCCGAGCGAGCCGAGCTCACTCGAGACGTTGACGATGCGCGCCGCCGGGGACCGGCGCAGCAGCGGCAGCATCGCGTTGGTCACGGCGATCACGCCGAACACGTTGGTCTCGTAGTTCTCCCGCACCGTGGCGACGCTGGTCAGGCTGGGCGGCGCGAAGGTCTCGGGGGTCTGGGTGGTGACGCCGGCGTTGTTGACCAGCACGTCCAGCCGCCCAAACTCCGCCTCGATCCACGTGGCGGCGGCCTCGATCGTGCTCTGGTCGGTCACGTCGAGTCGTACGGCATGGGCGTCGGCCCCCTCGGCCCGGAGCGTGGCCACGGCGGTCGCGCCCCGCTCCGGGGAACGGGCGCCGATCAGCACCGTCCCGCCCAGCTGCCGGGCGATCTCGAAACCGATTCCCTTGTTGGCCCCGGTGATCAGGGCGATGGTGTTCGTCGTCATGCCCACCACGCTGCCCGGACTTCGACGGCGGCGGGAGAGACCCGCGCAGGCTGGGATCGGTGATACCACCCTCGCTGCGGCACGAATCCGTGAAACCAGGTCACACTGGGCGGGTGGACAGGAGAGAACTGGCGGATTTCCTCAAGAGCCGCCGCGAGCGGATCCAGCCCCAGGACGTCGGGCTCGAGGCGGGCGCGCGCAGGCGTACGCCCGGGTTGCGCCGGGAGGAGGTGGCCCGGCTGGCCGGAATGAGCGTCGACTACTACATCCGGCTGGAACAGGCCCGCGGCCCGCGGCCCTCCCGGCAGATCCTCGGCGCGCTGGCCCGGGCCCTGCGCCTGGCCGACGCCGAGCGCGAGTACGTCTACAACCTGGCGGGGGAACGTACGGCGCCGCCGCCCGGCCCGCCCCAGGAGGTGCCGGCGGGCATCATGCTCCTGCTGGACCGGCTCGACGACACCCCGGCCTACGTGCTGGACGCCAAGTACGACGTACTGGCCTGGAACGTCATGGCCGCCGCACTGATCGTCGACTTCTCGGCTCTCAAGCCCAAGGACCGCAACCCGATCCGCTGGTTCTTCCAGGACGACCCGGCGGCGGAGGACTTCGACGAGGCGCACTGGGGCTTCATCCGCGAGGCCCTCGCCGACCTGCGCGCCGCGGCGGCCCGCTACCCCGACGACCCCGGAATCCGGACCCTCGTCGCCGAGATGAGCGCGGCCAGCGGGCTGTTCGCCGGCCTGTGGGCCGAGCGCGAGGTACGGATCCGGCACGGCAGCAAGAAGACCATGCACCACCCGGTGGTCGGTGAGCTCGAACTGCACTGTGACGTGCTGCTCGTGCCCGACCGGGACCAGAAGGTCATCCTCTACACCGCCGCGCCGGGCACCCCCTCACACGAGGCACTGAAGCTGCTCGGCGTCGTCGGAGTGCAGGACATGAGCGCTACCTGACGACCTTCAGCGACTTGAGCAGCGTGGTGATGTCCGGGAGCAGCTTGTAGACCTGCTTGGCCACCGAGATCTCCATGACGGCGGGCAGCCGCCGGCCGGCGTCCACCGCGACGACGACGATCGTCCGCTCGGTGATCCCGCTGACGGAGTCGGTGAAGTTCGCCCGGTAACCCGCCAGCCAGGCCGGGCGTCCGCTCACCTTGAGCTGCTGGCCCGCGATCGGCGTGAGCTTGGCGTCGAAGATCTTCACGCTGTCCTGGGCGGTGAGCTCCGCGGCCGCGCGCAGTTTCTGCGGCCCGATGGCGGCCGGTGCCAGGTCGTCCTGCAGCGGGCCGGAGTAGGCGCCGCTCAGCCACTGGAACTTCGGCTTCTGGACGTTGTACTCCTGGCCGCCGGTGTGGCTGCCGATGCCCTTGGCCTTCCACGGTGCGCCCAGCCGGGCATAGGACAGCCCCGCGATCCGGTCGGTCACGACGCCGGTGACCTTGCTGCCCTTGCCGGCGAAGGGCCGCAGCGGGCCGGCGGGCCGCCCGGCCGGCGACCAGGTGACCGTGGAGGTCGGCGTCGGCGCGGCGGTGACCACCGGATACTCGCCCGCGTACGGATCGGGCCCGCCCTCCGCGTCGCCTCCGACCAGGACGAAGAGCAGCCCCGCGGCGACGAGTGCCGCGACGGCCACGCAGGCCACGACGACGATCAGGGCGGCGGGCCGGGTGGCCGGCGGCCCGGGTGGCAGGCCGGGCGGCCGCTGCGCGGGAGACACCGGTGGGGGAGCGGAGGAGTACGCCACGGTCGCTAGCGTACTTCCCCGCCCCCGCCCGGTCAGCGCAGTTCGCGCTTGAGGATCTTGCCGGTGGCGGTCATCGGCAGCGTGTCACGGAACTCGATGATCCGCGGGTACTTGTAGGCGGCGAAGTTCTCCTTACCCCACGCGATCAGTTCGTCCTCGGTGGTGGTGTCGCCCGGGGTCCTGATGACGTACGCCTTGATCTCCTCGCCGTGCGAGTCGTGCGGGACGCCGACCACGGCCACCAGGGAGACCGCCGGATGCGTCATGAGGACCTCTTCGAGCTCCCGCGGGTAGACGTTGAAGCCACCGCGGATGATCATGTCCTTCGAGCGGTCGACGATGTAGTAGTAGCCCTCCTCGTCCCGCCTGGCCAGGTCGCCGGTGCGGAACCAGCCGTCCTTGACGGCCTCGGCGGTGGCCTCCGGGCGCCCGTAGTAGCCCTTCATGACGTTGTGGCCGCGGATGGCGATCTCGCCCGGGCCCTCACCCTCGATCGTCTTCCAGTCGTCGTCGATCAGCTTGAGCTCGACGCCCCAGATCGGCAGCCCGATGGAGCCCGGCTTGGTGGGCCGGTCGGGCCGGTTGAAGGAGGCGACGGGGGAGGTCTCCGACAGGCCGTAGCCCTCGAGCACGTCCACCCCGAACTTGGCCTTGACCCCCTTGAGCACCTCCAGCGGCAGCGACGCGCCGCCGGCGGCCGCCACGTTGAGGGTCTCGCCGATCACCTTGACCTTCTCCGGGTCGGTGTCGTCGCTGAGCAGCGCCCAGTACATCGTGGGCACCCCGGCGAACGCGGTCACCCGCTCGCGGACCAGCAGGTCGATCACCGCCTTCGGCTCGAACCTGGGCACCAGCACCAGGGTGGCCCGGCGGTAGATGCCGACGTTCATCTGGCAGGTCTGCCCGAAGATGTGGAACAGCGGCAGCGCCACCAGGAAGGTGTCGTGCAGGGTCCGGAAGAACAGGGTGTCGGACACCATGGCGTTGACGAGCATGTTCTGGTGGCTGAGCTCGGCGCCCTTGGGCTGTCCCGTGGTGCCGCTGGTGTAGAGCACCACCGCGGTGTCGTCGGGTGCGGTCAGCGCCGGCTCGAACGCGCTCGACTGGCCGCCCAGGGCCTGCCAGAACAGCTCCGCGCCCGGGATCGGCGACTCGGTCGCGGCGGGGTTCGCGGGCAGCAGGAAGAAGTGCTCGCACTCGTCCACCTGGGTGAATCCGGCATAACCGGTCTCGCCCAGCGGCAGTTCCGGCGTGCCCTCGAAACAGAACAGCGCCTTGGCGTCGGAGTCGGCCAGGTGATAGGCGATCTCACGCGGTTTGAGCAGGACGTTGAGCGGTACGACGACCGCGCCGGCCTTCAGGATGCCGAAATAGATCATCGGGAAGTACGGCAGATTGGGCGAGGCGATCGCCACTTTGTCGCCCCGTCCGATTCCGCGGGAGGTCAGCAGGTTCGCCACCTGATTGGAGATCGCGTCGAGCGTGGCGTACGACAGCCGGATGTCGCCGAAGACCACGGCGTCACGGTCGGGTGTCTCGTGTGCCGCATCGGTGAGCAGGACGGACAGGTTGAGCATGACTCTCCTCGACGGCCGGGGCGTTACCCAATTCCACTGGTCTTACGGCCGAGTGTAGGTAAATGTTCCGGCAATCTTTGTGCAGAGTCCCGGCGTCTCGCCAGTCGTGCGCCCATCACGTTTGAAAATCGCCGTCTTCGTGCGCCACGCGCGGTTTCCGGCCACTGGAGTGCGCCAGGGGTCGGAACGAGCGCCCGGCGGATGATCATGATCACCCACCGGGCGCTCGCCCGCCGGTTCAGGCGGGGACGATGTTGACGATCTTCGGTGCGCGGACGATGACCGTGCGGACGCCCGCGCCGCCGAGCGCGGCCTGGACCTTGTCCGAGCCCAGCGCCAGCCGCTCCAGCTCGTCCGCCGCGATGTCCGGGGAGACCTCCAGCCGGTCGCGCACCTTGCCCGCGACCTGGACCACGCAGGTCACCGACTCCTGGACCAGCAGAGCCGGGTCCACCGCGGGCCAGCCGCCCTTGGCCACCGGAGCGGTGCGGCCGAGCACCTCCCACATCTCCTCGGCGGTGTAGGGCGCGAACAGCGACAGCAGCAGCGCCGTGGTCTCCGCCGCCTCCCGGACGGCGGGGTCACCGGCGCCCGGACCCGAGTCGATCGCCTTGCGGGCGGCCGACACCAGCGACATGATCCGGGCGATCGCCACGTTGAAGCGCTGCGACTCGACCAGCCGGGTGACCTCGTCGATGGTGTGGTGGGTGACCTTGCGCAGCTCCAGGTCTCCGGCGGCGGGGTCGGCGCCGGCGGCCGAGGTCACCTCGGAGGCGACCCGGTGCGCGCGGGAGAGGAACTTCATCGACGCGGCGGGGGAGACGTCCGCCCAGTCGATGTCGTCCTCCGGCGGCCCCGCGAAGATCATCGTCAGCCGTACGGCGTCCACCCCGTACGCGTCGATCTGCTGGCTCAGGTCGACCAGGTTGCCGGTGGTCTTGGACATCGCCTTGGCGTTGAGGATCACCTGACCCTGGTTGAGCAGCCGGGTGAAGGGCTCGGTGAAGTCCACCATGCCCATGTCGTACAGCACCTTGGTGAAGAACCGGCTGTACAGCAGGTGCAGGATGGCGTGCTCGACGCCGCCGGTGTACTGGTCGACCGGCATCCACCGGCGGACCTGCTCGGTGTCGAACGGGCCCTCGGTGTAGTCCGGCGAGCAGTACCGGAAGTAGTACCAGGACGAGTCCACGAAGGTGTCCATGGTGTCGGTGTCCCGCTTGGCGGCCGCACCGCACTTCGGGCAGGCCACGTTGACCCACGCCTCGGCCGCGGCCAGCGGCGACACGCCCTTGGGGGACAGGTCCGCCCCGCGCAGGTCGTCGGGCAGCCGCACCGGCAGCTGGTCGTCGGGGACCGGCACCTCACCGCACGACTCGCAGTGGATGATCGGGATCGGGGTGCCCCAGAACCGCTGCCGGGAGAGCAGCCAGTCGCGCAGCCGGTAGTTGACCGAGGAGCGGCCCAGGCCCTTGTCCGCGAGCACCTCGGTGATCCGGGGGATGGCGTCGGTCTTGGTCAGGCCGTCGATCGGGCCGGAGTTGATCAGCCGTCCCTCGCCGGCGGTGGCGACGCCGGTCTGCGCGGGGTCGTCCTCCCCGGTGTCGACCACGACCCGCACCGGCAGGCCGAACGCGCGGGCGAAGTCCAGGTCGCGCTGGTCGTGCGCGGGCACCGCCATGATCGCGCCATGCCCGTACTCGGCCAGCACGTAGTCGGACGCCCACACCGGCATGCGCTCGCCGTTGACCGGGTTGAGCGCGTAGCGGCCGAGGAAGACCCCGGTCTTCTCCCGCTCGGTGGACAGCCGCTCGATCTCGCTCTCCCGGGAGACCCGCTCCCGGTACGCCTCGAACGCCGCACGGGCCTCCGGCGCGCAGATCTCGGCGGCCAGCGGGGCGTCGGCGGCGACGACGAAGAAGGTCGCGCCGTACAGCGTGTCCGGCCTGGTCGTGTAGACGGTGACGGGCTGCTCGCGGCCCTCGATCACGAAGTCGACGTCGGCGCCCTCCGAGCGGCCGATCCAGTTGCGCTGCATCAGCAGGACGCGCTCGGGCCAGTTGCCCTCGAGCTGCGCCATGTCGTTCAGCAGGCGGTCGGCGTACTCGGTGATCTTGAAATACCACTGGGTGAGCTCGCGGCGCTCCACCACGGCCCCGCAGCGCTCGCACCTGCCGTTGACGACCTGCTCGTTGGCGAGCACCGTCTGGTCGTTGGGGCACCAGTTGACCTTGCCGCCCTTGCGGTAGGCCAGCCCGCGCTCGTAGAAACGCAGGAACAGCCACTGCGTCCACCGGTAGTACTCCGGGTCGGAGGTGTGCAGCCGCCGGGACCAGTCGAACGACGCCGCGAACCGGTGGAAGGACGCCGCCTGGGTGTCGATGTTGGCGTACGTCCACTCCGCGGGATGGGAGTTCCGCTTGATCGCGGCGTTCTCGGCGGGCAGCCCGAAGGAGTCCCAGCCGATCGGGTGCAGGACGTTGAGGCCCCGCTGGAACCAGTACCGCGAGACCACGTCGCCGATCGCGAACGCCTCGGCATGGCCCATGTGAAGGTCGCCGGAGGGGTACGGGAACATGTCCAGCGCGTAGCGGCGATCCCGCTCGTCGCCGGTGTCCTCGGTGGCCGCGAACGGGTCGAGCTCGGCCCACCGGGCCTGCCACTTGTCCTGGATCGCCCGCGGGTCGTAGTGCTCGTCGGCGGCTGTGCTCACTGCTGGGGTCCTCACCTGGTCGTACGGGACGGCGCTTGCGACGCTGTGCTCTCCCGAGGGCCGCTTTCACAGGCCGTGCCTGATCCGTGGCCTTCAAACAAAAGGGCCCCTCACGCAGGAGGGGCTGCCGCGTCGACGCGCTGGGTGGTCGGCGTCAACGCGGCGGGCTGAGAAGCCGCCGAAATCGCATACCTGAAGGGTATCGCAAACGCAAGGTTCGCCGCGTATCCCCGGGC
Organism: Actinomadura scrupuli; assembly: GCF_050971785.1. Classification (NCBI taxonomy): domain Bacteria; kingdom Bacillati; phylum Actinomycetota; class Actinomycetes; order Streptosporangiales; family Thermomonosporaceae; genus Actinomadura; species Actinomadura scrupuli. The sequence continues at coordinate 29,023 of NZ_JBPCCU010000005.1, forward strand.
GGGCCGGGCCAGGAGTGCGCCCGGGCCCGTCCGCGTGCGCCGTCCGGCCCGCGCGGACAGGCCGGGCGGCCCCGGACGTGCCGAGGCCGTACCCGACCTGGTCAGACCTTCCGGAGGACGGCCACCACGCGGCCGAGGACCGACGCGTCGTCGCCGGCGATCGGCTCGTAGGCCTGGTTCTGCGGGAGCAGCCAGACGTGGCCGTCCTTGCGCTTGAACGTCTTGACCGTGGCCTCGCCCTCGATCATCGCCGCCACGATGTCGCCGTTCTCCGCGACCGGCTGCTGGCGGACGACCACCCAGTCGCCGTCGGCGATGGCGACCTCGATCATCGAGTCGCCGGACACCTTCAGCAGGAAGTGCGTGCCCTCGCCGACCAGCTGCCGGGGCAGGGTGAAGATGTCCTCCACCGCCTCCTCGGCCAGGATCGGGCCACCCGCGGCGATCCGGCCCACCAGCGGGACGTACGCGGGCACGGGATGGCCCGTGGTGTCCTGGCCGCCGGCGGTCTCGTAGGACTCCGGCTCGCTGAGCACCGCCGGCTTGCCGGGCACACGCACCTCCACCGCGCGCGGGCGGTTGGGATCGCGGCGCAGGTAGCCCTTGCGCTGCAGGGTGCGGAGCTGGTGCGACACGCTGGAGGTGCTGGTCAGCCCCACCGCCTCACCGATCTCGCGCATGGAGGGGGGATAGCCGCGGCGCTGGACGGAGTCGCGGATCACCTCGAGCACCATGCGCTGCCGCTGGGTGAGCCCGCTTTCGTCCATAGGCCCATCAGGCATCTCCCGGACCTTGCTCATTGGTCGGTCTCGCCTCCTCGTCGCTGTGCGTGCGCCACTCGCTGCACTTCTGTAGTCGCACGTTATCGCGCCAACCCCAGATGATCAAACAATTGTTCGAAGAATGTACTGGCGTTTTGTCGTTGCCATGCGATAGAAATCGTACAACCGTTCGATCGAATCTGCATTCGAAGATCGAAGATTCGTGCGAGGAGGTCGCCGTGGCCACGACGCCGCACAAGCGCCGGAGCGGACGACGGGGTGGCGAGATCAGGCTGACCAGGCGGGGGCGGCTCGTGCTGGTGCTGCTGGTCGCGACGATCGTGCTGCTGGGGCTCTGGGTGACGGCCGGGCGCGGCGCCTCCGCGGGGCCGGCCCACCGGCAGGATCCGGCCGGGGCGGGCCGCCAGCGGCAGACGGTCACGGTCGGCGGCCGTGACACACTTTGGGACATCGCGGTGCGCAACCGGCCGGCGACCGATCCGCGGATCACGGTGCAGCAGATCATCGACCTCAACGCCCTGCCGGGCGCGATCATCCAGCCTGGTCAGCGGCTGGCGCTGCCCGGTTAGCGCCCCCGGGGCCCGCGACACGCGGAGCCGCGCCACTGCAGCCCCGATGTGACCAGGGTCTACCCGCGTCCCAGTGGTTTCCGCTTGCGCAGCTCTTGTGGGAGGCCTACGGTTGACCACAACATCTAGTAGTTGCACGGATGTAACTTCACCACAAGTTGTGTCCTTGTGGCGGTGCGTCAGGTAACGGCGTGTCCTGAGAGTAAAGCTTCTCCGGGCGGCGCGGCATACCCGGATGACCGGATCCGTGCGGGGGAAGGGGAAGCGCGATGCACTGTCCGTTCTGCCGTAACCCCGACAGCCGGGTCATCGACAGCCGCTCCACCGAGGACGGCGCCGCCATCCGGCGACGTCGCTCCTGCCCGGAGTGCGGCAAGCGGTTCACCACGCAGGAGAGCGTGCTGCTGATGGTGGCCAAGCGCAGCGGGGTCACGGAGCCCTTCTCCCGAGAGAAGATCATCGCCGGGGTGCGCAGAGCCTGTCAGGGCCGCCCGGTCGGTGAGGACGCGCTGGCGCAGCTCGGACAGCGGGTCGAAGAGGCGCTGCGGGCGATGGGGGCGGCCGAGATGCCGTCCCACGAGATCGGCCTGGCCATCCTCGGCCCGCTCCGGGAGCTCGACGAGGTCGCCTACCTGCGATTCGCCTCGGTCTATCGGGGCTTCGAGTCGCTGGACGACTTCGAGAAGGAGATCGCGACGTTGCGGACGGCGGCTTCCCCAGGGGAGTGAGCGCATCCGTGTTGACAACGATGTTGAACACGATCGCCCCGGCCGGCGAACCGCCGGCCGCAGGGGTGAGGTAGTCCTGGGATGTGAGCCCCGGCGGGTGGGCTCAAGAGGGGAAGTCATGACAGAGACGGTCAGCGGTTCAGCGGCCCGGAGCGGCAAGGGCGGCGTCCGGCGGGGCGGGGCCGGCGGAGCGGGCCGCAAGGGGCTGAAGATGGAGCGCATCTTCACCACACCCGGTGTGCATCCGTACGACGAGGTGACCTGGGAGCGTCGTGACGTCGTCATGACCAACTGGCGGGACGGCTCGGTCAACTTCGAGCAGCACGGGGTGGAGTTCCCCGCGTTCTGGTCGGTCAACGCGGCGAACATCGTCACCACGAAGTACTTCCGTGGCGCGGTGGGCGCACCCCAGCGGGAGTGGAGCCTCAAGCAGCTCGTCGACCGGGTCGTGCAGGTCTATGCCGACACCGGCCGGGAGAACGGCTATTTCGCCTCCGATGAGGACGCTGAGATCTTCGAGCACGAGCTGAAGTACGCCCTGGTGCACCAGGTGTTCAGTTTCAACTCGCCTGTGTGGTTCAACGTCGGTACGGCCTCGCCGCAGCAGGTCTCGGCGTGTTTCATCCTCTCCGTGGACGACACGATGGAGTCGATCCTGGAGTGGTACAAGGAAGAGGGCGTGATCTTCAAGGGTGGTTCGGGTTCGGGGGTGAACCTGTCCCGTATCCGCTCCAGCAAGGAGCTGTTGTCGTCCGGCGGCACCGCCAGCGGTCCCGTCTCCTTCATGCGCGGCGCCGACGCGTCCGCGGGCACCATCAAGTCCGGTGGTGCCACCCGGCGGGCCGCGAAGATGGTCGTGCTGGACGTCGACCACCCCGACGTGGCGGAGTTCGTGCAGACCAAGGCGCGTGAAGAGGACAAGATCCGTGCGCTCCGCGACGCCGGCTTCGACATGGACCTCGGCGGCAAGGACATCGTCAGCGTCCAGTACCAGAACGCCAACAACTCGGTGCGGGTCTCCGACGAGTTCATGCGCGCGGTGGAGACCGACGGCGAGTTCGGTCTGCGGTCCCGGCTCAGCGGTGAGGTCATCGAGACCATCCGGGCCAAGGACCTGTTCCGGTTGATGGCCCAGGCCGCCTGGGAGTGCGCCGACCCGGGCATCCAGTACGACGACACCATCAACGACTGGCACACCAGCCCGGAGTCCGGCCGGATCACGGCGAGCAACCCGTGCAGTGAGTACCTCCACCTGGACAACTCCTCCTGCAACCTCGCCTCCATCAACCTGATGAAGTTCCTGCAGGCCGACGACTCCTTCGACGTGGCCAGGTTCGTCAAGTTGACCGAGTTGATCATCACTGCGATGGACATTTCGATCACGTTCGCGGATTTCCCCACCGAGAAGATCACCGAGACCACCCGGGCCTTCCGCCAGCTGGGCATCGGCTACGCCAACCTCGGCGCCCTGCTGATGGCCAGCGGTCACGCCTACGACTCCGAGGGCGGCCGGTCGATCGCCGCCGCGATCACCTCGTTGATGACCGGGGTGGCCTACCGGCGCTCCGCCGAGCTGGCCGGCGTGGTCGGGCCGTACGACGGTTACGAGCGCAACGCCGAGCCGCACAAGCGCGTCATGCGCAAGCACGCCGCCGCCAACGACGAGATCCGCACCCTCGACGAGATCGACAAGGAGGTCCACGTCGAGGCCACCCGGCAGTGGCAGCAGTGCCTCAAGCTGGGTGAGAAGAACGGGTACCGCAACGCGCAGGCCTCCCTGCTGGCCCCGACCGGGACCATCGGCCTGATGATGGACTGCGACACCACGGGCATCGAGCCCGACCTGGCGCTGGCGAAGTTCAAGAAGCTGGTCGGCGGCGGCTCGATGCAGATCGTCAACCTCACGGTCCCGCGTGCGCTCAAGCAGCTGGGCTACCAGCAGGAGCAGATCGAGGCGATCGTCGAGTACATCGCCGTGCACGGCCACGTCATCGACGCGCCGGGTCTCAAGCCGCAGCACTACGAGGTGTTCGACTGCGCGATGGGCGAGCGGGTGATCAGCCCGATGGGCCACGTGCGGATGATGGCCGCGGTGCAGCCGTTCCTCAGCGGTGCGATCAGCAAGACCTGCAACGTGCCGGAGACCGCCACCGTCGAGGACATCGAGAAGGTGTACTTCGAGGGCTGGAAGATGGGCCTCAAGGCGCTCGCGATCTACCGCGACAACTGCAAGGTCGGCCAGCCGCTGTCGGTCGCCAAGAAGAAGGACAAGGAGGAGGAGAAAGCCGAGGCCGAACCGGTCGTGGCCGCCTCCCCGCCGGAGGTGCGGCCGGTCCGCAAGCGGCTGCCCAAGCGGCGGCCCGCGACCGTCACCCGGTTCTCGGTGGCCGGGGCCGAGGGTTACATGACGGCCTCCAGCTACCCCGGAGACGGCCTCGGTGAGGTGTTCCTCAAGCTCGGCAAGCAGGGCTCGACGCTCGCCGGGGTGATGGACGCCTTCTCCATGGCGATCTCCATCAGCCTGCAGTACGGCGTGCCGCTGGAGACCTGGGTGGAGAAGTTCACCAACATGCGGTTCGAACCGGCGGGCATGACCGACGACCCGGACATCCGGATGGCCACCTCGATGATGGACTACATCTTCCGGCGGCTGGCGCTCGACCACCTCCCATACGAGCAGCGGGCCGAGCTGGGCATCTTCACCGCCGACGAGCGTTCCCTGCAGGCCTCCGGGGAGGCTCCGGCCGCGCTGCAGGCCGAGGACGAGGTCGACCCGGAGACCCTGGCCCAGTCGGCGCCCATCGAGAAGCCCGTCGACAAGCCGGCCGAGCCCAGGGAGCTGCCCCTGGCGCCGGCACCGGCCGGATCGCCGGTGGACGTGACCGAGAGCCACCAGCGCCGGACGGCCGACGCGCCGCTCTGCATGACCTGCGGCACGAAGATGCGGCCGGCCGGCAGCTGCTACGTCTGCGAGGGCTGCGGCTCCACCAGCGGCTGCAGCTGAAACCGGGCGAAGTCGCGGTGGATGCGGCCTTCGGTCGCGTGCACGTGACGCGATGACCACCGGTCGCGAGGGGTGGCGGGCCGATCCGGCTCGCCACCCCTCGGCGTTGTGGTCACGGATCGCTCGGATCCGTGCCGGGAAGGACATGGGCGAGGGCGCGGCCGAGCACGGTGGCGAATGACTCGGTGTGGCCGGGGTCGAGCCAGTGCCGGGCCGCCACCCGTACGGCACCGGCGATCGCGGCGGCCATGACCTGGGGGTAGAGGTCGTGGGCGGGGTCGGTGCCGAGGCGCTCGGCGATCGCGGCGGCCAGAGGCTCCTCCGCCGTGGTGAAGGCCTTCAGGGCCTCCCCCTCCAGCTCGGAACTGCTCATGATCATGCGCAGGCCGACCTTGTCGGGTTCGGCGGTGCCGTAGTGCTCGATCACGGCTGCGGCGATGGCCTGGCCGAGCGGCTCGGCGGCCGGCCTGGACAGGAGCGCCTGCCCGAGACGCCGGGCCCGGTCGGATTCGACGGCGCAGATCGCCTCCTCCCGGCTGGAGAAGTAGTTGTTGTAGGTGCGGGGGGAGACCCCGGCGGCCGCGGCGATGTCGCGCACTCGTACGAGAGCGAGCCCTCCGGGGCCGTGTTCCACCGCCAGGCGCAGTGCGGCGGTGCTGATCGCTTCGCGGGTGGCCAGTTTGTGGTGGGTTCGCATGTCCACGGGCTCATCGTCGTTCACGGTCCGCAGCTTACCAATGTGATGCGTGCCCCGCACTATATGCGTGGCACGCAAGTTGTGAGTAGAGTGCGGATCGATGCCTGGCACTCATGCCCGGCACGTGCCAACACGAGGGCGTGCTGGGACGGCGAGGCCTGTCGGCAGGCAGGCAGGCCGTCCGTCGCGGGCGCCGTTCCGGCTCGCCCTTTCCCCCTGAGACGAGGAGAGCAATGGCTGCAAAGATGATCGCGTTCGACGAGGACGCGCGGCGCGGCCTCGAACGCGGCATGAACCGGCTCGCCGATGCCGTCAAGGTGACGCTCGGCCCCAAGGGCCGCAACGTCGTGCTGGAGAAGAAGTGGGGTGCGCCCACGATCACCAACGACGGTGTGTCGATCGCGAAGGAGATCGAGCTCGAGGACCCGTGGGAGAAGATCGGGGCTGAGCTGGTCAAGGAGGTCGCGAAGAAGACCGACGACGTGGCGGGCGACGGCACCACCACCGCCACCGTCCTGGCGCAGGCACTGGTCCGTGAGGGACTGCGCAACGTCGCCGCCGGAGCCAACCCGATGTCCCTCAAACGGGGGATCGAGTTCGCCGTCGAGTGTGTGAGCGAGGAGCTCTCCATGATCGCCAAGGAGGTGGAGACCAGGGAGCAGATCGCCTCCACGGCCTCCATCTCCGCCGCCGATCCCGCGATCGGGGAGATGATCGCCGAGGCGATGGACAAGGTCGGCAAGGAAGGCGTCATCACCGTCGAGGAGAGCAACACCTTCGGCCTCGAGCTCGAGCTCACCGAGGGCATGCGCTTCGACAAGGGCTACCTCGCCCCGCACTTCATGACCGATACCGCCCGGCTCGAAGCGGTGCTGGACGACCCCTACATCCTGCTGGTGGCCGCCAAGGTGTCGGCGAACAAGGATCTGCTCCCGGTGTTGGAGGCCGTCATGCGGACCGGTGACCCGCTGCTGGTCATCGCCGAAGACGTCGAAGCCGAAGCGCTCGCGACCCTGCTGGTGAACAAGGTCCATGGGGTGTTCAAGTCCGTGCCCGTCAAGGCTCCGGGTTTCGGTGACCGCCGTAGGGCCATGCTGCAGGACATCGCGGTCCTGACCGGCGGCCAGGTCGTGTCCGAGGACGTCGGGCTGAGGCTGGAGAACACCACGCTGGACATGCTCGGCCGGGCCAAGCATGTCGTGGTGACCAAGGACGAGACCACGATCGTCGATGGCGCCGGTGACCCCGGCGACATCGCGGGCCGGGTCAACGAGATCCGGTTCGAGATCGAGAACAGCGACTCGGACTACGACCGGGAGAAGCTCCAGGAGCGTCTCGCCAAGCTGGCCGGCGGGGTCGCCGTCATCAAGGCGGGGGCGGCGACCGAGGTGGAGCTGAAGGAGCGCAAGCACCGCATCGAGGACGCCGTCCGCAACGCGAAGGCCGCGGTCGAGCAGGGCATCGTGCCCGGTGGTGGCGTGGCGCTGCTGCAGGCGGGCGCCGGTGCGTTCGGCAGGATCGAGCTTGCGGGCGACGAGGCCACCGGTGCCGCGATCGTCAAGCGGGCTCTCGAGGAACCGCTCAAGCAGATCGCGATCAACGCCGGGCTGGAGGGCGGCGTCGTGGTCGAGCGGGTCCGCTCGCTCGGGCCGGGTGAGGGCCTCGACGCCGCGACCGGTGAGTACGTCGACATGTTCCGGGCCGGGATCATCGACCCGGCCAAGGTGACGCGCTCGGCGCTGCAGAACGCGGCGTCCATCGCGGCACTGTTCCTGACGACCGAGGCCGTCATCGCCGAACTGCCCGAGAAGGACAAGGCTCCGGCCGCGCCGAACGCGGGCGGTATGGACTTCTAGACCGGGCCCGTCCGATCCTCGTCAGGGCGGTCCGCCGGGGTATCAGGCGCTGGGAGCACCGCACTCCCCGAATGTGTGCGGTGCGCCAGTACGCCGAGTGCCTCCGAGGCGTGGAGGACCTGGTCGGGGCGGGGAGCCGAGAGGCAATCGGCTCCCCGCTCAAACCCACGGTCCGGGGGACACCTGACACCGGGTCCAGCAGGATCGCGGCGATCACCGCCCGCGTGGCGGCCTCGCGCGGGTCAGGACAGCAGGTCCGTCGCGGCCGTCCAGAGCCGCTCGGCGTTGCCGGGGTCCAGGGCGAAGGGAGCGACGCCGCCGCCGAACATCGGGGGTCGCTGGCTCACGACCGTCGACTCGCCGCAGTCCTCGAAGTAGCGTCCGCTCACACCGGCCAGCAGCGGTGAGGCGGCCACGAGCACCGACGTCGCCGCGCCCTGGGCGACGCTCTTGCGGCGTTCGGGTGGTGTCCGGAGCCCGCCGGTGTGCTGCTGCAGGTTGGTGGCGATGGCCCCGGGGTGCACCGCGTTGGCGATAATGCCGTCGCCGGCCCATCGCCGGCCGGCCTCCACCGCCAGCAGCACCGCGGCCGTCTTCGACTCCCCGTACGCCCCGATGGGGTCGTAGTACCGGAAGCGGTGGTCGAGATCGTCGAAGATCACCGGGCAGGGCAGGTGGGCGTTGGAGCTGAGCGAGACGATACGGGCGCCCCCGGCCCGGGCGAGCGCGTCGTGCAGTCCGACGGTCAGGGCGAAGTGCCCAAGGAAGTTGACCGCGAACTGCATCTCCCGGCCCTGCGGAGTGCGGGTGAGCTCCGGCAGCGCCATGATCCCGGCATTGTTGACGAGGATGTGGAGAGGTCCGTGCCAGGCGTCGGTGAACTCGCGGACCGAGCCGAGGTCGGCGAGGTCGAGACGGCCGACGCCGACGTCCGGGTTGCCGGTCGACTCCGAGATCAGGGCGGCGGTCCGCCGGCCCGCGTCGAGGTCGCGTACGCCCAGCACGACGGCGGCTCCGGCGGCGGCCAGGGCGCGGGCGGTCTCGGTACCGACACCCGACGAGGCTCCGGTGACCAGCGCGCGGGTGCCGGACAGGTCCACCCCGGCCAGGACCTCGTCGGCGGTCGAGGCGAATCCGAACGGTGTCTGCGACGTTTGTGTCATGGTCCGATGATGCGGCGGATCGTCACCGTCAGTAAGTCCCTGCTGACACTGGTACCCGCAGGGACAGGATGCATCGCTCACGGGGCCGTACCCTGGGGTCATGGCGACGGGCGGCGAACTCGGTGCGTACCTGCGGGTTCGCCGTGAGCGGCTGCTGCCCGAGGAGGTCGGCCTGCCCGCCGGAGGACGCCGGCGGGTGCCCGGTCTGCGGCGGGAGGAGGTGGCGCTGCTCGCCGGCATCAGCATGGAGTACTACCTGCGCCTGGAACAGGGACGCGACCGGCACCCGTCGGATCAGGTCCTCGACGGCATCGCCCGTGCCCTGCGGCTCGACGCCGACGCCGAGACCTACCTGCGTGCGCTGGCCCGGCCGGCGCGAGCCGTACGGCGCAGGCCCTCCCGGCCGGAGCGGGTCAGCGCGAGCGTGCAGAGCCTGATCGACGAGTGGACGACCACGCCCGCCCTCGTCCACGGCCGCTACATGACCACACTGGCCGCCAACTCGATGGCCGTCGCGCTCAGCCCCTTCTTCGCACCGGGTGTCAACACCCTGCGCGCGGCGTTCCTCGAGCCGGAGCTGCGGGAGTTCTACCGCGACTGGGACGAGATGACCACCAAGGCCGTCGCCTACCTGCGGTCGGTCATCGGGGCCGCCGTCGACGATCCGCGCCTGGTCGAGCTGGTCGGTGAGCTCAGCCTGCGCAGCGAGCGCTTCCGGGTGCTCTGGGCGCGCCAGGACGTGCACCAGAAGACCAGCGGGGTCACCCGCCTGCGCCACCCGCAGATCGGCTCCCTCGATCTCCACTACGAGAAGCTGGCGCTCCCCGGCGCGCCCGGTCAGATGCTGGTCACCTACCACGCCGAGCCCGGCTCCCCGTCCCACGAGCGGCTTCGGCTGCTCGCGCACCTGACCACGGCGCGACCGTCCCCCGGCCGGGCCACCGCGGCGAGCACGCCCCGGTAGCGGCCGGCGAGCGATCCGCCCACCCGGATCATCGGCCGGTGGGCACGTCGATGGCGGTGCCGTAGAGGCGGGACACCCGAAGCCTGATCACCAGGCGCCGGTCGGCGACCATGTTCTCCAGGAAGGCGGCCTCGTCCTGTGGCCGGTCGAAGGCCGGCACCATGGCGAGCAGCTCCCGCCCGGGCCCGTCCCCGGGCACGGTGCTCACCGCGGACAGCTCCGCCTCGCCCTCGGCGACGACGAACGACAGGAAGTCCGCGCTGGAGACGTACAGGCCGCTGCGGGGATCCCGCTGCAGCAGGCGCACCTTGGCGCGGTCGGCCGTCGTGCTGATACGCGCGACGCGTTCCGCCGGATCCCAGGTGTAGGCCACGGTGGACAGGTGCGGGTGGCCGTTGCGCTTGTTCACCGCCAGGGCGCCCATCTGGTGCGCGCCGAGCAGCCGCGCGAGCGCGTCATCGGTGAGGGTCAGCGCGCCGGGGCCCCGGCCCGGCTCGTAGGTGTTCTCGTCTCGCGTCGTCTCGGTCATGGAGGTCGGCTCCTCTGTCGTGGCCGGTCGCCCGGCATCGGGGTGGTCATGACGCGGTGAAGGAGGCGGGCTGCTCGCTGCCCGCCGGGGCCTGCGGCCGGGCCGCGTCCCGTGGCCGCCGCAGGACGGTGGCGGCGAGCACGAAGGCGGCGGTGAGGAGACCGGCGCCGATGCCGAAGGCGAGGTGGAAGCCGCCGGTCAGCGCCGACGCCGTGGTGTGCCCGTCGCCGAGCAGGCCTTCGGTGCGGGCGGTCGCCAGGGTGGACAGCGCGGCGACGCCGAACGCGCCGCCGACCTGCTGGGTGGTGTTGAAGAGCCCGGAGGCCACCCCGGCGTCGCGGGCATCGGCATCCGACATGCCGAGGGCGGTGAGTGCGGAGATCGCCAGGCCGAAGCCGCCCGCGAGCAGCATCGTCGGCAGCAGGTGCACGGCGTAGTCGGCGTGGACGGGCAGGCGGGTGAGCAGCCCGAGCGCCACCACCAGGAGGGCGAGCCCGGCGAGCAGCACGTTGCGCTCGCCGAAACGGGCGCTGAGCGGGGCCGAGAGGCCGAGGGACACCGCGCCGATCATGACTGCCGCCGGGAGCATCGCCAGGCCGGTTGCAGCGGCGCCGTAGCCGAGCACGTTCTGCAGGTACAGGGCGATGAGGATCTGGAACCCGAACAGGGCCGACACCATCAGGACCTGGATGAGGTTGGCGCCCGACACGTTGCGCGAGCGGAACATCCGCAGCGGGAGCAGCGGGTCGGCCGCCTTCGCCTGCCGCAGGACGAACCCGGCGAGCAGGCCGACCGCGAGGGCGCCGAAGCCCATCGTGTGCGCCGAACCCCAGCCGTGGCGGCCGGTCTCGACGATCGTGTAGACGCCGAGCATGAGCCCCGCGGTGACCAGCAGGGCGCCCAGCGCGTCGGCCCCGGCCGCGAACCCGAGCCCGCGGTCCCGCTCGAGGACCCGTACGGCCAGGGCCATCGCCGCGACGCCGATCGGCAGGTTGATGAAGAAGATCCAGTGCCAGCTGAGGGCCTCGGTGAGAACCCCGCCGACGACCTGCCCGATCGAGGCGCCGGCGGCGCCGACGAAACTGAAGGCGCCGATCGCCTTGCCGCGCTCGCGCGGGTCGGGGAACAGCGTGACGATCATGCCCAGGCTCACCGCCGAGGCCAGCGCCCCGCCGATGCCCTGGAGGAATCGCGCGGCGATCAGCATCTCCTGGCCGGTGGAGACCCCGCACAGCAGGGACGCGGCGGTGAACAGCGCCAGGCCCGCGAGGAAGACGCGCTTGCGGCTGATCAGGTCGCCGAGCCGCCCGGCCAGGAGCAGCAGGCCACCGAAAGCGATCATGTATGCGTTGACGGTCCAGGTCAGGCCGGCGGGGGAGAAGCCCAGGTCGTGCTGGATGGCGGGGAGCGCGACGGTCACGATGCTGCCGTCGAGGATGATCATCGGCATCCCGGTGCAGAGCACGGCTAGGGCCAGCCAGCGGGACCGGGGAGCGGGGATCGCGGAACGGGACATGAAGTCGTCTCCTGATTCGTGAAGCGAACAGGAGCGACTCTAGCGGATAGTTTTGTTATAGACGATCTGCTACGGAACTATTTCTTGGGCTGCCGTGCCCGCCGTACCTGCCGCTCCGACTCCACCGGCCGGGCCAGATGGCCGCCGACCAGGCGGGTGAGGGCGTCCATGAACACCTCACGCTGTCCCTCGGGGAGTGCTTCGAGCACGTCGCGGTGCACCCGGTCGGCGATCTTCGTCCCTTCCGTGACGAGCCGCTCGCCCGCCTCGGTCACCGCGATGATCCGGGCCCGGCGGTCCGTGCTCGAGGGGCGGCGCTCCGCGAGACCCGCCCGCTCCAGTTCGTCGACCGTGACGACCATCGTGGTCTTGTCCATGTCGGAGATCTCGGCGAGCTGGATCTGGGTGCGTTCCGTCTCCAGCGCGTGGAAGAGCGCGCAGTAGGCGCGCGGGGTGATCCCGATCTCGGCGAACGCGGCCGTCATCTGCGTGGCCAGCACGTGGCTGGCGTGGGACAGCAGAAAGGACAGGTCGGCGACCGTTCGGGTGGGCGCGCTCGTGGTCATGCGGACAGCCTACCCAAGCACGTCCGCAAGCAGATTATCTGCTGCTAACCCGTGAACCCGTGAACCTGTGGCGCCGAGGGACCGGCCGCTCAGAACAGGGCCGCCCCGACGACGCCTCGCTCGAAGTCGAGCAGGTGCCGCTTGGTGGCCAGGCCGCCGCCGTACCCCGTGAGGTCACCGGTGGAGCCCACCACGCGGTGGCAGGGCACGATGACGCCGATGGGGTTCTTTCCGTTGGCCAGGCCGACGGCCCGGGCGGCGGTGGGCCGCCCGATCCGGTCGGCGAGCTCGCCATAGGAGATCGTCTCGCCGTAGGGGATGTCCCGCAGGGCGGACCACACCCGCTGCTGGAACGGGGTGCCGGTGAGCAGCAGGGGCAGATCGAAGGTGGTCCGCCGTCCGTCGAAATAGGCCCGCAGCTGGCTCGCGGCCTCGGCGAACGGACCGGTGCCGGGCTCGCTGTCGAACTCCCCGAACGTCTCCTCCGGGGGCCGGTGCCGCTGCCGGTGCATGTAGAGGCCGGTCAGGGTCCCGTCGGCCGCCACCAGGGTGAGCGGGCCGACCGGGCTGTCCAGCACGGTGTGCGTCCTGTGGTGCGGCAGAGTCATCTCGAGTCCTTCGTGTGGTCCTTCGTGCGGGGCGGTCAGGCGGCGGGCAGCCGGTTGATGGGGTGGTCGCCGGTGGCCCACAGGTGCTGCACGGCGTAGGCGCGCCAGGGCCGCCAGGCGGCGGCGCGCCGGGTGAGGGCGGCGGGCGTGGCCGGGAGGCCGGTCCGGCGGGCGGCGACGCGGACCCCGAGGTCGGTGGGCAGGAACGCGTCCGGGTCGCCGAGGGCCCGCATCGCGATGGTCTCGACGGTCCACGGCCCGAGTCCCGGCAGGGCCGACAGGCGTTCGCGGGCCCGGTGCCAGTCGCCGCCGACGCCGAGGTCGATCTCGTCGGCGGCCAGGGCGGCGATCAGGCCGGTGAGCGTGGCGCGCCGGGTCCCGGGGAGGGCCAGCGCCGTCGGGTCCAGCCCGGCGAGCGCCGCCGGTCCGGGGAAGAGATGCGTGAGATCCCCGGCGGGGTCGGCGATCGGCTCGCCGTGCGCGGTGACCAGCCGGGCCGCGTGGGTGCGGGCGGCCGCGGTGGACACCTGCTGGCCGAGCACCGCCCGCACCGCGAACTCGGACGGATCGACGGTGCGAGGCACCCGGCGGCCGGGCTCCTTGAGCACCAGGGGAGCGAGCACCGGGTCGTCGCGGAGCAGGTCGTCGACGGCCACGGGGTCGGCGTCGAGGTCGAGCAGGCGCCGGCAACGGCTGATCGCGGTGGAGAGGTCGCGCAGGTCGCTGAGGCTCAGCAGGCAGCCGACGTGGTCGGGCAGCGGCCGCAGGGTGGCGATGCCGTGGCCGTGCGGCAGGCGCAGGGTGCGGCGGTACGCGCCGTCCCGCCACTCCTCGACCCCGGGCACGGCGGTCGCGGCGAGATGCCCGAACAGGTTGCCGGGGGCCAGCGGGGCACGGAACGGCAGCCGCAGCGACAGCACCCCGGGAGCGGCGGCCGGGCGGCCTCGGGCGACCCGCTCCCGGAGCCGGGTCGGGGTCATGGCGAAGACCTCCCGGACCGTGTCGTTGAAGGTCCGGATGCTGGCGAACCCGGCGGCGAACGCGACGTCGCCCATGGGCAGGGTGCTGGTCTCGATCAGCAGCCGGGCGGTCTGGGCCCGCTGGGCCCGCGCCAGGGCCAGCGGACCGGCACCGAGCTCGGCGAGCAGTTGCCGTTCGATCTGGCGCGTGCTGTAGCCGAGCCGTGCGGCCAGACCGGGCACGCCCTCACGGTCGACGACGCCATCAGCGATCATACGCATCGCGCGGGCCACGACGTCGGCGCGCACGTTCCACTCCGGAGAGCCGGGGCTGGCGTCGGGCCGGCAGCGTTTGCAGGCCCGGAACCCGGCCAGCTGGGCCGCGGCGGCACTGGGGTAGAAACGCATGTTCTCGGCCTTGGGCGGGACCACCGGGCAGCTCGGCCTGCAGTAGATCCCGGTGGTGATCACCGCGCCGAAGAACCAGCCGTCGAACCGGGCGTCCTTGGACTGCACGGCCCGGATGCACCGCTCCACGTCTTCATGCATACCGACAGCTTCGCCGGTGGCCACGCCTCCAAGCTAGCGGAAATCCGACATCATGGTGCCGGTCGCTCAGGGCCGGGCGAAGACGCCGATCCCGTTGGCGACCGCACGCTCGCGGCCGTCGGAGGGCCTGCTGTGCAGGGTCGCGGCCCGCGCGCCCGGCTCGCGCAACGTGAGGGCGGAGGAGCCGCCGCAGTCGAGGCTCACGCCGTCGTCGGCGCCCAGCCGGGCGAGCAGCGCCGACAACTCGGCACTGGTGACGCCCCCGCTCAGCTCGGACCGGCCGTCGACCACCACCAGGTACATCCGGTGCCCGTCCGGGCCGACCCCGGCGGCGGTGCGCGGCGCGCTGATCGCGGTGTCCAGGCCGGGCAGGGGCCGCCGGTCGCGCAGGATCGGAAGCCCGCCGACGGCGAACCGCAGGCGGACCGGCCCCGGCGCGGTCAGGCGATAGTCGAGGTCGACCGGGTCACCGGGTCGCAGGGCCCGCAGCGCGACGGCGCCCTGTTCGCGGCCGACGAGAACGGTCGTGCCGGGCGGGATCGGGCCGTCTCCGACCGCGTCACCGACCTGGGTCACCCGGCCGCGTGCCACCGTGACCTCGGCGGTGTCGGGGCTGCACCGGGCGCCGCGTCTGGTGTCCGTACCGCAGGTCGCCCGGATCCTCGGCATCGTGCCCCAGTCGCCGGTGAACGCCCCGATCCCGCCGACCGGCAGGGCGTACTGGTTGAGACCGCCCAGGGGGAGCACGGCCTGACCGGCCCGGACCATGCCGTCCAGGTGCAGGGTCGTCACCCGGGCCACCCGATCTTCACCCACGCCGATGACGTCCTCGGTCGAGGTGCCGGCCGGCAGTGCCGGGCCGAAGCGCTGCCCGTTCGGCACCGCGGCCTTCCGGTCGCGACCCGCCGCCACCTCCGGGCCGTTGGCCGATCCGGTCGGCCGGACGCCCGGATGGCTCTCGCTGATGTTGAAGAAGTCGCCGTTGACGCCGGCCAGCGCGTGCTGGGCGTTGACCATGGCGGTGACCGTTCTGCGGGCCGCCACCGCGGGCGGGTGCAGCAGGTCCACGTGAGTGTGCGGGTCGGCCAGGTCCACCTCCAGCAGGTGGCCGAGCGCGACGCCATGGGAGCCCCTCGTCTGGAAGCCCTTCAGCACCACCCCGGACGCGAGGGAGTGGACCCCGGTGAACCGCAGCGCGCCCGGCGGATCGGCGATCACCGGTGCGGCGCCGCTGAGCACGATCGCGGTACCCACGACGGAGGGCAGCAGGGCGGGCAGGGTCTTCCGCAGCACAGGTGGGGCCTTTCTCCGGGGGCCGTGGATCCGCCGGTCGCCCAGAGTCGGTGACCGGCCGACTGCTCAGTGTGATGGAGCGGTGGCGGGAATGCCGGTAAGCGCCGCGCCGCGGATGCCGCGTGTCGCCCGCGGCCAGGCTCCGGTGGGTCCGCGGAGATGTCCGATCCCTACAAGACCGGAAGGGCGGCGGGGGCTAGCTTGACGTGCGTGAGCACCTGCTACTCGGCGATCGGAGAGACATGAAGACCGAGCTCCATCTCATCGGCATGGTGGTCGAGGACATGGCCCGCTCCCTGGCCTTCTACCGGAGGCTGGGGCTCGACGTGCCGGCGGAGGCCGACAAGGAACCGCACGTCGAGGCGGCGCTGCCCGGCGGGCTTCGGATCGCCTGGGACACGGTGGAGACCATCCGGTCCTTCCAGCCCGGCTGGCAGCCCTCCGGTGGCGACCCGCGCATGGCGCTGGCCTTCCGGCTCGGCAGCCCGGCCGAGGTGGACGAGGCCTACGACGAACTCGTCTCGCTCGGTCACCACGGGCACAAGGCGCCGTGGGACGCGTTCTGGGGCCAGCGCTATGCCATCGTCCACGACCCGGACGGCAACGCCGTCGACCTGTTCTGCCCGAACGGCTGATCCTGAGGAGGCTCAGCGCGACCGGCCGGCGGTGCGTTCGCCGATGAGCACCGCGATGCCGTCCAGCACGCATCGCAGGCCGAAGCCGAACAGCGAGTCGAGGCTGAAATCGAGCTCGGGCCCCGCGGTGACGCGGGCGAACACCGGGAGCCTGCCGGACTCGACGAGGGCGGCGAACGCGGCCTCCTGCGACTCCATCCACTGCTCGCCGGTGACGCCGGTCTCCGCCTCCGCCTCGGCCTCCGACGCGAAGTTCACGGCGGTTCCCCGGACGTAGTTGGACATGGTCACGGCTATGTGCAGCATGGTGGCCGGGTCGAGGCCGAGACCGTCCACCGCGCTCAGGGCCCATTCGGTGTGCGACACCGCGTGGGGCAACAGCGGTGGCCGGGTGAAGGACATGAACTGCGCCAGCCATGGATGCCGGCGGTAGAGCGCCCACTGCAGCCGGGCCATGAGCTCCAGCCGGGCCTCCCAGCCCGGCGGCGGGGACGACGGGAGCGGGTCGTCGGCACAGACGGTGTCGGCCATCAGGAAGACGAGCTCGTCCTTGCCGTCCACATGGCGGTACAGGGCCATGGTGGCGACGCCGAGCTCGGCGGCGACCCGCCGCATGGACAGCGCCGCCAGCCCCTCGGCGTCGGCGACCTCGATCGCGGCGCGCACGACGCGCTCCCGGTTCAGGGTCTGGTCGGCCGTACCGGCTCCCGCGGCGTCCGGGGCGGTACGGCGCCGCGGGGTACGCCGCGCCGGGACCGGCCGGGGATCGGGGCCGGCCACCACAGTGCCCACCCCCGGCACGACCCGGACCAGCCCCTCCTGCCGCAGCGTGGTCAGGACCTTGGTGGCGGTGGCGATCGCGACCCCCCACTCCTTGGCGATCTGCCTGGTCGACGGCACCCGGTCGCCTTCCCCCAGCTCGCCGGCGGCGATCCGGTGCCGGAGCTCGGAGACGATCCGGAGATAGGGCGGTTCGGTGGACCCGACGTCCCGGTTCATGTTCGCCTCCAGTGCTCGACGCAGACCGTACTAGTGCACCGGCGCCGTGGAAAGCAGTGAGACCGCCGCGATGACGGGACAGCCGGACGGAGCCGCCTGTCACCAGGACCGTCCATGGCGATTGTGTGTACTAGTGCGGTCCGATGGTCGCCTGTACTGCTGATAAGGCTCGTGGGCAATGTGTAGCCTGTACGCATATTTGTGTACAGCGTACGCGACAGGACGAGGAGAGTCAGATGCAGAGCACGAACGTCTCCGGCGCGAGCGTGGCCGGGGCCGCCGTACCGGCGATGCCGCCCGGCCCGCCGGACGCCGGATGGGCGATCGAGGCCGGCGGTCTCGAGAAGTCCTACGGCACCGTCCGGGTGCTGGCCGGCCTGGACCTGCGGGTCGAGCGCGGCAGCGTGTTCGCGCTGCTGGGACCGAACGGAGCGGGCAAGACGACCACGGTACGCGTGCTGTCCACGCTGGTGCGCGCGGACGCCGGCCGGGCGCGGGTCGCGGGCTTCGACGTCACCGGCGACCGGCACGAGGTGCGCCGCAGGATCAGCCTGACCGGCCAGGACGTCGCGGTCGACGAACTGCAGACCGGGGCGGAGAACCTGCGCATGATGGGGCGGCTGTGCCGGCTTCCCGCCGCCGCGGCACGACGCCGGGCCACGGAACTGCTGGATCAGTTCGACCTCGCCGACGCGGGCCGGCGCAGGGTCGCGACCTACTCCGGTGGGACGCGCCGCCGGCTGGACCTCGCGGCGGGGCTGGTCGCCCGCCCCGAGGTGATGTTCCTGGACGAGCCGACGACCGGCCTGGACCCGCGCAGCCGCCAGGCGATGTGGCAGGTCATCGCCGAGCTGGCCGGAGCGGGGGTGACCGTCTTCCTGACGACGCAGTACCTCGAGGAGGCCGATCGGCTCGCCGACCGCGTCGCGGTCGTCGACGGCGGCCGGGTCGTCGCGGAGGGCACTCCCGCCGAGCTCAAGCGGCAGGTCGCCGACCAGCGGCTGGAGCTCGTCCTGCGCGACGCCGCCGCCCTCGCCGACGTCGCCCGTTCGCTGGGCGGGCGCGTGGTGCGGAGCGACCCGGCGGCCCTGACCCTCGGTGTGGCCACCGACGGCGACGCGGCCCGGGTACGGGCTCTGCTCGACGAGATCGACCCACGGCGCGACCTCGTGCGCAGGTTCGCCGTGCAGACCGCCACCCTCGACGACGTCTTCCTGGCCCTGACCGGCCACACCACCCGCCGACCCGGACAGGACACCGCCGATGTCTGATCTCGCCCTGCCCCCCGCCCCCGCGTTCGCCACGGTCCGGCCGGCCTCGGCGGTCCGGGACTCGCTGACCATGGCCGGGCGCTGTGTCCGGCTGTCCCGGCGCAACCTCGACGCGCTGCTGACCTCGCTGATACTGCCGGTCCTGCTGATGCTGATGTTCGTCTATCTCTTCGGCGGCGCCATCGACACCGGCACCAGGTACGTCACCTACGTCGTGCCGGGCGTGCTCCTGCTGTGCGCCGGGTTCGGGTCGGCGACCACGGCGGTCACCGTCAGCCAGGACCTGACCAGCGGCATCATCGACCGGTTCCGGTCGATGGACGTCGGCGGACCGGCCATCCTCGCCGGGCACGTGGCGGCCAGCGCCGTGCGCAACACCGCCTCGACCGTTCTGGTCTTCGCGGTCGCGTTCCTCATCGGGTTCCGGCCGCATGCCGGGGCGCCGGGCTGGCTCGGCGCGGCGGGCGTCCTGCTGCTGTTCATCCTCGCCGTCTCCTGGCTGGCCGCCGCGGTCGGCATCATGGCCTCGTCACCGGAGGCGGCGAACGGCTTCACGTTCCTGGTGATGTTCCTGCCCTACGCCAGCAGTGCCTTCGTCCCGATCGACACCATGCCGGCCTGGATCCATGGGTTCGCGCACCACCAGCCCTCCACGCCCGTCATCGAGACTATCCGCGGCCTGTTGCTGGGCCGGCCGGTCGGCACGAGCCCCTGGCAGGCGCTCACCTGGTGCGCGGGCATCATCCTGGTCTCGGTCGTGCTCTCCGGGGTGTTGTTCCGGCGCCGTACGGGTTGATCCGCCACGCGCCGCCCGGTGGCGGAGCGCCCACCGGGAATCCGGTCGTGTCCCGCGTGGTTGGCACCGTCGTGCAGAGGGACGTTTCCGCCCGCGAGACGGACGTGGTCGTGATCGGTGCCGGGCAGGCGGGACTGTCCAGCGCGTACTTCCTGAGCAGGGCCGGGCTGCGGCCGGACGAGGACTTCGTCGTGCTGGACCACTCCGCGCGGCCCGGCGGCGCGTGGCAGTACCGGTGGCCGTCGCTCACCCTGGGCGCCACCCACCGCATCCACGACCTGCCCGGCCTGCCCCTGGAGGACCGCGACGAGCGCCGTCCCTCGTCGGAGGTGGTCTCGGAGTACTTCGCGCGCTACGAACGCGCCTTCGACCTGCGGGTGCACCGGCCCGTGGACGTGCGGGCGGTCCGCGACGGGCCCGCCGGGCGGCTGATGGTGGAGACCCCGGCCGGCACCTGGGCGGCCAGGGCCCTCGTCAACGCCACCGGCACCTGGGACCGCCCGTTCTGGCCCCACTACCCAGGTCAGGAGTCCTTCACCGGACGTCAGCTGCACACCGCCGACTACCGCAGCCGCGAGGAGTTCGCCGGCCTGCACGTCGTGCTCGTGGGCGGCGGGGCCTCGGCCGTACAGCTGCTCATGGAGATCTCCGAGGTGGCCACCACCACCTGGGTCACCCGGCGGCCGCCGGTGTTCGACGACGGGCCGTTCGACGAGAGCCGGGGACGTGCCGTGGTGGCCCGCGTCGAGGAGCGGGTCCGCAGGGGACTCCCGCCCGGGAGCGTGATCAGCAACGCGACCGGTTACCCCGCGACCCCGCAGGTCAAGGCCGCGCAGGCGCGGGGCGTGCTGGACCGGCTCCCGATGTTCCAGCGGATCACCCCGGACGGCGTGGTCTGGGCCGACGGCCGGCGGCAGCGGGCCGACGTGATCCTGTGGTGCACCGGGTTCCGCCCCGCGATCGACCATCTGGCGCCGCTGCGGCTACGCGAACCCGGCGGCGGCATCCGGGTCGAGGGCACCCGGGTGGTGAAGGACCCCCGGGTGCAGCTGGTCGGGTACGGGCCGTCCGCCAGCACCATCGGGGCTAACCGGGCGGGACGGATGGCGATGCGGGAGATCCGGCGGCTGCTGGAGCCGGCCCGGCTGTCCGCGTGACGGTGCCCGGATCACCGGTCAGACGTTGCCGCCGGTGGGCTTGCGCGGCCTCTTCCGCCCGGCCACGAGGGTGTCGCGGCTGGTGTCCTCGACGATGTCGGCGGCCAGCCGCGGGATCTCGGTGGTGGTGTCCGCGCTCGATGCCGGGGGCTTGATCGCCGACGGCTTGGCGGCCGGGGGCTTGGCGGGCGCGGCCGCCGGCTCCGCGGCGGCGTCATGGGCGCCCGGCTCGCCCGCGCCCTGCCCGCCTGCCTGCCGCCTGCCGATGCCCAGGCGGCCCCTGGCCTGCCTGCCCGTGCTCTGCTTGTCGGTATTCTGCCTGTCGAAGGCGTGCCCGCCCGGCGACTCGGTGCGACGAGGGAAGATCCGGCTGTCGAGGGTGATGCGGCCACCGCCGCCGGTGGCGAACAGCAGGCTCGCCAGTCCCAGCACGAGGACCAGCTCGAACCCCTCCTTGGCCATGCCCTGGTCGGTGACGAACAAGCCGTGCTCGACGTTGACGAAGATGAACGCGCCCAGCATGTCGGCGAACAGCAGCAGCCCCGCGACGGGCAGGCCGAGCCCGAGGATGAGCGCGGCCCCGCCGAGCAGTTCCACGAACGTGGCGTACACCGCGGCGGCCGTCGGCACCGGCACGCCCAGAAGGTCGAAGTTGTGGGCGGTGGCGGTGACCCCTACCTGGATCTTCTGCCAGCCGTGCGCGATGAAGACGACGCCGACTCCGATCCGGGCCAGCAAGGCGGCGACGTCGTACAGCGGCCGAGTCCGCATGGCCGTTCCCTTCCCTGGGGGATGAACGCTCGTCGACGGATGATCCGATGGGGGGCGGCCCTTCGTCCAGCCGGAACTGATCGAGCGTCGTGTGACGGTGAAATATACGTCCCTTTCCTTTGACGCGGGGACCCCGCGGTTCGTTCAGTGCGCCACGGGTGCGAACGGGAGCCGAAGGCATCTAGGTTGGGATGACCTGAAGGCGGAGGGGATCATGTCGATGCAAAAGGGCGCCAACGTGCCGGTGACCGCGGCGACGGTGCGGGTCGAGCTGGGCTGGCAGGGCGGCCAGGGGGTGCCGGACGCGGACGCGTCGGCGTTGCTGCTGGTCAACGGCAAGGTGCGCACCGACGAGGACCTGGTCTTCTACAACCAGCCGGTCCATCCTTCGGCTGCGGTCAGACATGAGGGCAAGCGGAACGAGGGCACCGAGATCCGGGACGCCGTGGTGGTCGAGCTGGGCGCGGTCGAGCCCGACGTCGACACCGTGGTGATCGCGGCCTCCGCCGACGGCGGGGTGTTCCGGCAGTTCCCCGGCCTGCACATCCGGGTGCTGGACGCCGCCACCGGCGCGGAGGTGGCGCGTTTCGACAGCACGGATGCCGGTTCGGAGACCGCGTTCGTGCTCGGCGAGCTCTACCGCCGGCAGGGCGCCTGGAAGTTCCGGGCCGTGGGCCAGGGGTACGCCACCGGACTGGCCGGCCTGGCCACCGACTTCGGCATCAGCGTGGACGAACCCGCCCCGGCCCCGCAGGCGGCGCCCCCCACGCCCCCCACGCCCCCCACGTCCCCCGTGCCGCCTATGCCGTCTGCGCCACCTGTGCCGCCCGTGCCGCAGGCCATGCCGCCCGCTCCGCAGGCCATGCCACCTGTGCCGCAGGCCATGCCGCCCGCTCCGCAGGCCGCGAGCCCCGCGGCCCCGGCCGCGCCGCCGGTGCGGCTGACCAAGGTCACGCTGACCAAGCGGAACCCCTCGGTCTCGCTGACCAAACAGGGCGCGACCTCGGGCGCGATGCGGGTCAACCTCAACTGGAGCAAGCCGGACCCCGCCATCGGCCTGTTCGGCAAACGCGCGAGCCAGGGTCTCGACCTGGACCTGTGCTGTATGTGGGAGCTGCGGGACGGCACCAAGGGCATGATCGACCCGGCCGGGCGCAGTTTCGGGGACTTCGACCGCCCGCCGTTCGTACGGCTGGACGGTGACGACCGGACGGGCGCGGTGGCCACGGGGGAGAACCTCAGCATCAATCTCGGCCGCAGCGACGAGTTCCGGCGGCTGCTGGTGATCGCGCAGATCTACGACGGGGCCGACACCTTCGCCGGACTGAACGCGGTGGCCACCCTCTTCCCGCAGGGTGGGGCGCCGATCGAGATGTTCCTGGACGAGTGCGACGTCCGGGCCCGTACGGCGGCCGTGGCGCTCATCGAGAACGTGGGCGGCGAACTGGTGGTGCACCGGCTGGCCCGCTACTACCCCAACCAGGGGCGGGTGGGAGGCAAGCAGCTGATCGACCAGGAGTTCGGCTGGGGCTTCCAATGGACCACCGGCCGTAAATAGCGACCGGCTCAGTCCCACGCCACCCGGAGCAGGGTGGTGGCGGCGAACGGGTCCTCGCCCCGGTGGGTGGCCAGCACGCCCGCGCCCTGCGGTGACGCCGCGTACACCGCCGAGCCGCCGGACACCCAGGTGTTCCAGGCCCGCACGAACGCCTCCGTGCGGGTGCGGTTCTGCCCGAGGATCGACGGCACCGCGTGGTAGACGACCGCGTCGGCCTTCGCCCGGTCGCGCAGCCACGCGCGGGCGCGGCGCCGCCGGTCCTGGCCGGTACGGCTCCGTACGACATAGCGGGGCATCACGTAGCGCGGATCGGCGACGGGGGACAGCACCTCGTCCAGCGCCGTCGCGAACCGCTCGGAGGTGGCGGTGTCGACGTCGGCGAGCGCGAACCGGTAGGTCCCGTCCGGCTCCGGCCGTACCGTCACGCCCTCCGCGCCGCGCCGGGACAGTCCCGCGAAGGCCAGCCCGTCGGCCACCGCGTAGGCGAAGAGCTCGGCGGACGGCCCCGCGGCGAGCTCGTCCAGCCGGCAGGCGGCGCGGTTCTGCGGGATCCGGAGGGTGACCCACCACCCCAGCCCCAGCACGGCCACCAGCGCGGCGACAACCTGGGCCAGATGTGCCGCAAGGTGGGTGCTTCCGCCCACCACCATCCCGGCCAGGGCGAACAGCGCCGCCAGCACGGCGGCGCCTCCGGCGAACCACATCGTCTCCACCGGGTCGCCGGGGCCGCCGGTCCACGAGGTGGGGGCCGGCTGCGCGCAGCGCTCCGCGGGCACCACCTCGGGAGGACCGGGCCGGTCCCGCGTCACGACGGCCCCGCCCGCCCGGCCGGTACGGACCCGTACCGTGTGCACGAGCTCGTCCCGGAAGGGCGCGCCCAGCCGCCAGGCCGCCCGGGTCGCCGGCCGGTCCTGCGCGCGGAGCAGCATCGCCGTGTTGAGCGCGTCGAACGACTCGACCGGGGGAGGCGCGTACGGGGAGAACGACGGGTCGACGTGCGCCACCCCGGAGACGATCTCGCCGTCCGGGGTGGCGACCAGATATCCGTGATGTTTGCGGGCGAACCGGTTCCAGTCGGCCGCCCCCTTGGGGTGCCGGTCCGTCACGCAGACGACCGTCCAGGTGCTGGCCGTCTTATCCGGCCAGTCCGGGTCGAGCCGCACGGCCCTGCCCCGGGTCTGCACCACGGAGGTCGGCGTGGTCGCGGTGGTCAGATCGACGAGCGTGTTCACCCCGCGTGCGTCCCAGCCCTCGCCGAGCAGCGCCCGGGTGCCGACCAGCACCTGGCAGCGCCCCGCCTCGAAGAAGGCGGTCACCCTCGGCACCCACGTCCGCGAACTCCAGGAGCCGGTGATCAGAGCCAGGCCGTCACCGGCCGGCTCGACCGTCAGGTCCTCTCCCGCGAAGGCCCAGGCGGTCTCCTCCGCGGCCGCCACCGTACGGCCGGTGACGAGCATGGGACGCAGCGACCGGGTCCGCGGATCGGCCACCAGGTTCTGCAGCATCAGCCAGGCCGACCCGGCCTCGGCGTCCAGGACGTCGCGCAGCCGCGCGGGCAGGGTCGCGCCGGCGCGTTCGTGGTCGCACAGCACCAGGCAGCGCAGCCGGTCGCCGAGCGCGGTGGCCTCGGCCGCGGCGATCTCGACCGCGCCGTGGGTCTTGGCGGCGCTGCGGGCGAGCACCCGGTCGACCGGGGAGCGGGCGGAGCGGATGCCCCGCTTGGTGAGCTGGTAGCCGACCGCGGGCAGCGCCCGTTTGATCGCCTCGACGGCGCCGGCGTCCTTGACGTCGGTGCTGGGCAGCAGGCAGTGCCGGACGTAGTCGCCGAGCAGCGCGACCCAGTCCTCGGCGGACGGCGGGTGCCGATGCTCCTCGCGCAGCCGGGCGCCCGGCGGCAGCTCCAGCATCCCGGCGTGATGGAAGCGCAGCGCCGCCGCCGCGACCGCCGGTTCGTCCTTGGCGATCCGATGCCAGTCGACCGGCTCTCCCGCCGAGGCGGTGCGGCCGACCAGCCGGCCGTCCAGCCATTCCAGGAACGCGACCGTCGCGAAGCCCGGCTCCAGCAGATCGGTGGTCAGCTCCGCGAACCGCTCCGCCTCACCGGCGATGTAGTCGGCCTCCACCGCGGTGGGCGTGGTCAGCCAGGCCAGCTCGGTGAAAGGGGTGAGATGGCCCTGCCGGACCAGCGCCGGGACGGAGGCCCCGAGGATCGGTACCCCGAACAGCGCGTCGACCAGCCTGGCCTCCTCCGGGGTCAGCGAGGCGGGCGGGGTGGCGGTCAGCCCGATGACGAGCGCGCCGGGCAACTGGTCGAGCACCTCGGCGAGCAGCCGCCCCCACACGTCGAGCAGGTGATGGCACTCGTCCAGCACGAGGGTGAGCGGCCCCGCCGACCGCAGCGCGGCGATGAGCTCCCGTCCGTTGTCGTGCAGCCGGCGCAGCAGGCCGCGTTCCCGGCCCTCCTCGTCGCTCTCGGCGTCGGCGTCGAACACCGCCAGCGACTGATAGGTCAGGACGCTGACGTCGGCGCGCAGGTCCCGGGTGATGCCCGCGGCGCCCCCGAACCGCTCCCAGTGCGCGATCCACTGGCTCTGGATCGCCGTGTTCGGTACGAAGACGACGGTTTTGCGGCCCAGCCGGCGGGCCGCCTCCAGGCCGACCAGCGTCTTCCCCGACCCGGGCGGGAGCACCACCCAGGCGCGGCGCCGGCCCCCCGCCCAGCCGTCGTCCAGCGCGGTCAGCGCCGTGAGCTGGTACGGCCGCAGCCGACCCGGCCAGCGGGTCCCGGAGGTCGTCACAACGGACATTCTTCACGGACGGCTCGATGCGCGGGGGTGTTCTCTTGGCGCCCATCCGGCCGAGACCTTGTCCTGCCACCGGGCACGCCGGTGGGCGCGCCCTGGCATCATGGCTCGATGCGGATTCTCCGGACCCCTGCCGAGCGCTTCGAAGGCCTCCCCGACTTCCCGTACGAGCCTCGGTACGCCGACGTGCCCGACCAGGACGGCGGGACGATGCGGATGGCCTACCTCGACGAGGGCACCGGCCCGGTGGTGCTGCTCCTGCACGGCGAGCCGTCGTGGTCGTTCCTCTACCGGCACGTCCTGCGGGTGCTGGTGGACGCGGGACTGCGGGTGGTCGTGCCCGACCTGGTCGGTTTCGGCCGCTCCGACAAGCCCACCGAGATCACCGACCACACCTACGCCCGGCACATCGAATGGACCCGGTCGCTCGTCTTCGACGTGCTCGACCTGCGGGAGGTGACGCTGGTCGGACAGGACTGGGGCGGCCTGATCGGGCTGCGGCTCGCCGTCGCGAACCCCGACCGGTTCGCCCGGCTCGTCGCGGCCAACACCGGCCTGCCCACCGGCGACTTCCCCATGCCGGAGACCTGGCTGCGGTTCCGCCAGGCGGTGCGGACTTCACCGGCCTTCGACATCGCCCGCAGCATCCAGTCGGGCTGCCGGACCACACTGAGCGACGAGGTGAAGGCGGCCTACGAGGCGCCGTTCCCCGACGAGACGTTCAAGGCCGGCCCGAAGGCGATGCCGGGGCTGGTGCCCGCCGAGCCCGACGACCCCGAGGCGCCCGCCAACCGGCTGGCCTGGGACATGCTCAGGCAGTGGTCGAAGCCGGTGCTGGTGGCCTTCGGCGACCAGGACCCGATCACGGGGCCGATGGCGCCGCTCTTCGCCGAGCTGATCCCGGGCGCGCACGGCCGGGCCCATCCCACGCTGGAGGGCGCCGGGCACTTCCTGCAGGAGGACGCCGGAGAACGGCTCGGCCGGGAGATCGCCTCCTTCGTCCGGGAGACCGCCGTCCGGGAGACCGCGTGACCGAGCGCCTGCTGCCCGGACTCGACGCCGAGGCTCCCCGCGCCCGGCCCCGCCCGCAGACCGCCGGATACGAGGTCGAGGAACAGCTCGCAGCGGGCGGCGCGCTGCGGATCGCCGGGGTCGACGAGGTCGGCCGCGGCGCCTGGGCCGGACCGGTGGTCGTCTGCGCGGCGATCACCGACCTGAGCGCACCGCCCGAGCTGCCCAGGCCGGACGGGACGCCGGTTCGCCTCACCGACTCCAAGCTGCTGACCGCCCG
This sequence comes from Actinomadura scrupuli, assembly GCF_050971785.1. NCBI lineage: Bacteria > Bacillati > Actinomycetota > Actinomycetes > Streptosporangiales > Thermomonosporaceae > Actinomadura > Actinomadura scrupuli. Next base: position 56,088 of record NZ_JBPCCU010000005.1, read on the forward strand.
CCACCGGCGCGCCTTCGCCGAGGTGCTGCCGGACTGGCTGGTGTCCTATGCCTTCGGCGCGGCCGGGCCCGAGGAGATCGACGAGGTCGGCATGACCAGGGCCCTGCGGCGCGCCGCCGTCCGCGCGCTGCAGACCCTTCCGCAACGGCCGGACGTGGTGCTGCTCGACGGCAACCACGACTTCATCGGCGCACCGTGGAAGGTGCGCTGCGAGATCAAGGCCGATCGGCGCTCGGTGACGGTGGCCGCCGCGTCGGTGCTGGCGAAGGTGCACCGCGACCGGCTGATGGCGGACCTCGCGCCCCGCCATCCGCGGTACGGCTTCGAGGGCAACGCCGGATATCCCTCGCCGGTTCACCAGCAGGCGCTGGCGGAGTTCGGTCCCACCCGGCACCACCGGCTGTCCTGGTCCTACCTCGATGATCTGCCGCAGTGGAGGCATCTGAGGAAGCACCGCAACCCGCTGGCCGGGGAGGGACAGCTCAGCCTCCTGTGAGGCCGGGCGTGTCTCGCACCGCGACCGGTCAGGACGGCAGCGCGGTGACGCGCGCGATCTCGGCTCGCGGCGGGGCGTCCGGCAGGTCCTCGAAGGAGGTCACCACCGCATCCGCCAGGCGAGCCCCTGCGGCCGGGTCACGGTCTCCCTGCCCGTACGTCCTCGTGCCGACAGATCCCGGCCCACCCTCTGGCCTCTCCACGCGTGTGGTTACCCTGCGCGATCGGTCGATCGCAGAGTGTGCGGAAACTGTCGGACCCCGTCGTTAGCGTTCTTCTCGGAGGCCGGATCCGGTGCGCGAAGGGAGGTGTCCCGCAGTGACGACGGAGAGCACCGCACGGGCGGGCCGCACGCCGACGTGCGAAGAGTGGGCCACGTTCGCGCCCGGTCCCGAGCTGGCCCGTCGGCTGGCCGACGCCGATCCGGCCGGGCTGTCGGACGATGAGTTGACCGCGATGCTGGGAGCGGCCCGGCGGCAGACCTCCTGGACGCAGTCGGTGGAGTTGAGAGCGGTGGCGGAGTTGTCGCGCCGCCGTGGCGCCGCCGCGAGCGGACCGGCCGGTCCGGAGACGACCAAGCGGCTCATCGACGAGGTGTCGCTGGCGTTGACGGTCTCGACCGGCGCCGCGTGGGGGCTCGTGCAGCTCGCCCGAGCCCTGGTCGAGCGGCTCCCCGAGACGCGGAAGTCACTGAGCGCGGGCCGGATCGACGCCGCCCGGGCCGCGGTGATCTGCGATGGGCTGTTCGGCACCAGCGACGAACTCGCCGCCCGCGTCGAACGGACCGTGAACGCCAAGGCTCCGGCTCTGACTCTGGTGAAACTGAAGAGGCTGGTCCGCGGGGCTCTGCTGGACGCCGACCCGGCCGCGGCCGGGAAACGCACCAGCACGGCACGCGAGGGGCGCCGGGTGATGCTGTCGCCCAACGCCTCGGGCACCAGTGATCTGACCGGCCGCGACCTGGACGCCGACGAGGCCGGCGTCATCTACCACCGGCTGACCTCCCTCGCCCGTGAGATGAAGGCCGACGGGGACGTGCGGACCATCGACGAGCTCCGCGCCGATCTGTACGCCGCCCTGCTGCGCGGCGCCCCGCTCCCCGAGGCGGCCCGGAGCCCGCGCACCGCCCCGGCCGGGAAAGACCCCGAGGACGGGCCGGAAGAGGCCGGACCGGGAGCGGGCTCCAGAGCCCGCGCCCCCGAAGACGCCGACAAGTCCGACATCTCGGCGGCGGTGGAACGGCAGATCGCGCGCGGGCTGGCCCGGGTGGCCGACCGGCACCTCCGGGGGCTGCTGACCCAGGCGAGCAGAGCCGGGCGCACCGGAAGCCGGGTGGCGCTGATCACCCAGGCCGTCCAGGCCATGACCGACGGTCTGGCGGACACCAGGAGACAGTGGTGCGGCACCGCCGGAGCGTTCCAGGCGGCCGGCCCGGGACGGCACGGCCACGAGGGTTACCGGCCCCCGGCGGCGATGCGGCGGCACGTCCGGCGACGCCATCCGACCTGTGTCTTCCCGACCTGCGACCGGCGTTCCACCGCGTGCGACGTGGACCACACGCAGCCCCATGACCAGGGCGGAGTGACCTGTGCATGCAATCTGGCCCCTTTGTGCAGATGGCATCACCAGGCGAAACAACATCACCGGTGGAGCCTGTACCAACCCTGGCCGGGCCTGCTGATCTGGGTGACACCCGCCGGCATCTGGCACATCGTCACGCCCGAGTGACCTCGCCGCGGCTCAGGCCCGGCGAGTCAGGCGGAGGGTGAGCTCGTCGCTGGCGGCACGGACGTCGTCGGCCGTCACGGTGGTCAGATCCGTCGTCGTGGCTGCGGCGCCCAGCTCGGCGACGCGCACGTCGCGGAAGGCGGCCGCCTTCTCGTACAGCGAGCGGGCGAACCGCCCGTTGCCCAACTCGTCGATCCACCCGCGTCCGCACACCCGCTGGAAGATGCCTGCCAGATGGTCGAGGGCCGCTTCGTCCCAGTGGTCGCCGCCCGCCGTCGCGATCAGCTGGGCGATCTCCAGCAGCTCGTCCGGACCGTACCCGGGGAACTCCACCCGGGCGTCGAACCTCGAGGCCAGCCCCGGGTTGGAGTGCAGAAAACGTTCCATGTCAGCGGGGTAGCCGGCCAGCACGATCACCAGCCGCTCCCGGTCGTCCTCGGCCCGTTTGAGCAGGGTCTGCACGGCCTCCGAGCCGAAGGCGTCACCGCCGGAGTAGCCGGAGCCGGCCAGCGAGTACGCCTCGTCGATGAACAGCACGCCGCCCAGGGCGGAGTCGATGACCTTGCTGGTCTTGATGGCCGTGGAGCCGAGATGGTCCCCGACCAGATCGGCGCGCTGCGCCTCGACGACCTCGGGCCGGGCCAGCAGCCCCAGCGCGGCGAAGATCCCGCCGAGCGCGCGGGCCACGGTGGTCTTGCCGGTGCCCGGCGGCCCGGTGAAGACGAAGTGCCGCATCGGCGGCTGGGCGACCAGCCCCTGTTGCGCCCGCAGCTGGGCCACCCGCAGCTGTGCGGTGATCTCGTGTACCTGCCGCTTCACCGGCGCCAGCCCGACCATCGCGTCCAGCGAGGCCAGCGCTTCGTCCAGCGTGGGGGTGTCGGCGTAGCCGCGGTAGCGTTCGGTGACCTCGGTGAAGGCCGCCTCGACGTCCTCCGCGCCGATGGTGACCAGCTCCTCCGGGGACGGCGGGTGGTCACCCTCGACGATGCGCATGTCCCGGGCCCTGGCGGCCGCCTCGGTGAGCGATCGCACGAACCGGCCGTTGCCGAGCTCGTCGACGATGCCCCGCCGCCACACGCCCTCGAAGCGGCTGTTCAGCCGGGCGCGGGCCTCGGCCGACAGCCGGTCGTCGCGCAGTTCGGTGAGCCGGTCGGCGATCTGCAGCAGCTCGGCCGGGTGATAGGACGGGAACCGCACCCGGGTGCCGAAGCGGGAGGCCAGCCCCGGGTTGGAGTCCAGGAACTCCTCCATCTGGTGCTCGTAGCCGGCCAGGATGATGACGAGGTTGTCGCGGTCGTCCTCGGCCCGTTTGAGCAGGGTCTGCACCGCCTCGTTGCCGAACCGGTCGGGCTGCCCCTCACCGGCGTTGACCAGGCCGTACGCCTCGTCGATGAACAGCACGCCGCCGAGTGCGGTGTCGACGAGCCGGTTGGTCTTGAGCGCGGTGGCACCGAGGTACTCGCCCACCAGGTCGGCGCGCTGCGCCTCGACGACGGTCGCGCTGGGCAGCAGCCCGAAGGCGTAGAAGATCTTCGCCAGTACGCGGGCGACGGTCGTCTTGCCGGTGCCCGAGGGGCCGACGAACACGAAGTGCCGCATCGGCTTCTCGGTCGGCACGCCGGCCTCGGCCCGCAGATGCGCGGCCTCGATCGTGGCGGCGATCGACCGGACCTGCCGCTTCACCGGAGCCAGGCCGATCATGCCCTCGAGCTCACCGAGCGCCTCGTCCACCGAGATCGGCGCGGGTGGCTCGGAGACGTCCTCCACCACCTCGGCACGCTGGTCATAGGCCGCCTGCGTCGCGGCGGGCACACTGGGCATGTTCGTCTGCCGGGGCGGCGGCTCCACGGGGTCCGCCTCCTGCACCCAGCCGGTCTCGTAGGCGTCGGCGGAGACCACCCGCCGGGCCTGGTCCCACCGGTAGGCGAGCAGCAGCAGCGCGGCCAGCCAGGCCGGGCCCACGTGCAACCGCGGCAACGGGCCCGCCGTGGCCGCCGCCATCAGGCCCGCCCCGGTGAGCGCCACCAGGGTCGTCCGCCAGGGCACGTAGCCGCGCAGCCGGAGCGCCACGAACGCGACGGGCAGGGCGAGCAGCGCGAGCCCCACCGCCTGGTACTCCTGCTTCGGGAACAATCTGCCCAGCGGCACGCACACCACGAGCCAGCACGCGACGACGCTGATGGTGGCCATGTTGGCGGGGGAGCGCAGGGTGAGGTCGAGCACGGCGAGCAGGATCGCGGCGAAGATCACGGTGCTGATCACCGGCCAGTCGCCCACCACCGCGGCCGTGGCGGCAAAGGCGAGGATCATCAATCCGGCCAGCCGCCGCAGACCAGGTTGAATTTTGAAATAGCGTTCCCGCGCGCGTGCGAACACGTCCCGCGCCGCGGCCCCTACCGCCGGGCGGGAACGGGAACCTCCGAACTGTCGCATCATCTGCTGTATAACCCAGGATCCTGCCCCATCGGCGGGACGAAAACCCGATCGTCGCACTAGGGACCATTTTTCATTAGTCGGCCCTCCGGCGGGACATTTGTACTGTCCAGGACCGGATTCCCGGCTCTGCCCTGCACACCAGTCCTTTTCTACCGTTCATGGCATGACACACGACGCGGTGACCTTCACCGGGGTGACCAAGGACTTCGGTGCCGTGCGCGCCGTCGACGGGCTCACCCTGGGCATCCCATGCGGCCAGACGGTCGCGCTGCTCGGCCCGAACGGCGCGGGCAAGTCGACCTCGATCAGCATGCTGCTCGGCTTGATCCCGCCCGGCACCGGCACGGTCCGGCTGTTCGGTGCCGATCCCGAGCGGGCGGTGCGGGCCGGGCGGGTCGGCGCCATGCCGCAGGACGGCCGGCTGATCCCCCGGGTCGGCGTGCGCGAGCTGGTGTCCTTCGTCCGTGGCACCTACCCCTCGCCGCCGCCGCTCGCCGAGATCCTGGAGACCGCCCGGATCGCCGACCTGGCCGGCCGCCGGGTCGACGGGCTCTCCGGCGGCCAGGCCCAGCGGGTACGGTTCGCGCTCGCACTGGCCGGCGATCCCGACCTGATCGTCCTCGACGAGCCCACCGCGGCCCTCGACGTGGAGTCACGCCGGGAGCTGTGGGCGAGCATCCGCGCCTTCGCCGCCCGTGGCCGCACCGTGCTGTTCTCCACCCACTACCTGGAGGAGGCCGACGACCACGCCGACCGGATCGTCGTCATGGGCCGTGGCCGGCTCGTCGCCGACGGGACCCCCGCCGAGATCAAGGAGCGGGTCTGCGGCCGCACGGTCAGCGTGGACACCGGCCGCTCCATCTCCGAGCTGGCGGCCCTGCCCGGCGTGGTGGCGGTGGAGATCCGCGCCGACCGGGCCCGGCTGAGCACCACGGACTCCGACGCGACGGTGATCGCGCTGGCCCGCGCCGGCGCCGTGCGGAACCTCGAGGTCACCGGCGCGGACCTGGAAGAGGCCTTCCTGACCCTGACCGCCGGGGGAGTCCGCTGATGCTCGGCTACCTGCGCCTGGAGACGCTGCGCATCCTCCGCGACGGCGGCTATCTGTTCATGAGCGTGATCTCGCCGCTCGTGATGTACCTGGTCTTCACCAACCTGAAGATGACCGGCCAGGACCACCACGACACGGCGATCTACACGATGGTCGGCATGGCGGGGTTCGGGGCGATCGGGGCCGCGCTGACCAACGGCGTCGGCATCGCCGAGGACAAGGCGCTCGGCTGGATCCGGCAACTCCGGCTGCTGCCGCTGACGCCTTTGCAGGTGGTGACCGCGCGGACCCTGTGCGCCATGGTGGTCGCGATCCCGCCGATCCTGGCGGTCTGCCTCGCCGGGGGGCTGGTCAACGGGGTCTCCCTGGGCATCGGCCGGTGGGCGGCCATCGGCGGGCTGCTGTGGATCGGCATCGCCCCGATCGCGGTGCTGGGCCTGGGCATCGGGTACCTGCTCGACGCGCAGAAGGCCCAGGCCGCGGGCGCCGTCGGCTACATGGGGCTGTCCCTGGTCGGCGGGCTGTGGTTCCCGCTCTCGGCCTTCCCGCACTGGCTGGCGTCGATCTCGCCGCTGACCCCCGTCAACCGGTACGGGGAGCTGGGGTGGCGCAGCGCCGCCGGTGCCGTCCCGTCCCTGACCGGCGTGGCGATCCTGGCCGGCTGGTCCGCCGTCTTCACCGCGCTGGCGGTGTACGCCTACCGGCGGTCCGCCGTCACGGCCTGACGACGGCCGCGGGGCCGGCCGTATCGTTGAGCGTCGAGATCTCAGGGAGCCACTGTGCGAAGGAACCGGCGGGTCCCCTCCGTCGACGTCGACCGGATGGACACCAGCGGCCCGGATCCCGGCCCGTTCTACTTCTGGCTGGTGCTCGCGGTGTGGCCGGCCCGTGACGTCATCGAGGGCGGCAGCCGGCCGGTGTGGCTCGCCGCGGCCACCCTCGTCCTCGGTGCCGCCCTCTATCTCGTCGTGATCTGGGCGGCGTTCTCCGCGCGCGTGCGGCTGCGTACCGCGGCCCTGCTGCTTGGGTTGCTGGTGGCCGTCGCGGTGGCGGCCGGCCTCGGGTTCGGTGGCCGGTGGATCACGCTGCTGCCGCTGACGGGCGTCGCCTGCGGAAGCGTCATCGGCCACCACGGCACCCGGCGGGGTGAGCTGGCGCTGACGGGCGCGGTGCTCGGTCTCTCCGGCGTCGCCGCGCTGACCGCCTGGTCTGCCGGTCGCTCCGGTGGCGACGTCTTCAGCATCTGCTACGGGACCGGCACCGCCACCCTGGTCACTGGGATCATCCTGCGGTTGTTCGCCGTGGTCTCGGTGCTCAAGCAGACCCGGGACGAGCTGGCCCGTTCCGCCGTCGCCCAGGAGCGGCTGCGCTTCGCCCGGGACCTGCACGACCTGCTGGGGCACACGCTCTCGCTGGTGGTGGTGAAGGCGCAGGCCGTGCGGCGGCTGGCCGTCCGCGACCCGGCGCTGGCCGCCGAACAGGCCGCCGACATCGAGACCGTCGGCCGGCAGGCCCTCGCCGAGGTGCGCCAGGCGGTGACCGGTTACCGGGGCCGGGGCCTGACCGCCGAGCTGGACGCCGCCCGGATGGCGCTGTCCGACGCCGGCGTCTCGCCGGTCATCCATCAGGAGGGGCCGCCGCTGCCGCCGGAGGGGGACGCGCTGCTCGGCTGGGTGGTCCGAGAGGGCGTCACCAACGTGATCAGGCACAGCCGTGCCCGGACCTGCGAGATCGATGTACGCCACCGGGCCGGCACCGTCACCGTCGAGATAGGCGACGACGGCGCCGGTCTCCGCGAGGCTCGGCCCGGACGGCGCGGCGGGACCGGGCCACAGGCGGGCCACGGGCTGGACGGGCTCAGTGAACGGATGGTGGCCGCCGGCGGCACCCTGCAGGCGGCACCGCGCCGGGGCGGCGGCTTCCGCCTGCGCGCTAGCCTGCCCATCGAACAGGCCGCCGGGACCGCGACGAAGCCCTGACCGCTCCTGGGCCGGTCGATGAGGGGAAGCGTGTGATCCGGATCTTGCTGGCCGAGGACCAGGGCATGATGCGCGGTGCCCTGGCGTTGCTGCTCGGCCTGGAAGACGACCTCGAGGTCGTCGGCCAGGTCGGGGCCGGCGACCGGGTGCTGGAGGAGGCGCTGGAGTCCCGCCCGGACGTCGCGCTGCTCGACATCGAGATGCCCGGCCGCAGCGGCCTCGACGTGGCCGTGGATCTGCGCGATGCCCTCCCGTCCTGCAAGGTCCTGATCCTCACGACGTTCGGCCGTCCCGGGTACCTGCGCCGGGCCATGGAGGCCGGGGCCGGCGGCTTCCTGGTGAAGGACGGGCCGGTCGAGGAACTGGCCGCCGCGATCCGCCGGGTCGTCGCCGGGGAGCGGGTGGTCGATCCCGCGCTGGCCGCCGCCGCGCTCTCCACCGGACCCAACCCGCTGACCGACCGGGAGCGGGACGTGCTCTCGGCAGCCGCGGACGGCTCCACGGTCGCCGACATCGCGGGGCGCCTGCACCTGTCCGAGAGCACCGTGCGCAACTATCTGTCGGCGGCGATCCACAAGACCGGCTCCCGTAACCGGATCGAGGCGGTCCGGTTCGCCCGCCACAACGGCTGGCTGTGAACCCGCCTCCCCGATCGCGTCGGCCGAGCCCGGCGTGCGGGCCCCGAGGCGGCTCAGACGGCGTGGAAGCGCAGACGCTGACCCGGGCACAGCTGGGCGGCGACCGGCAGATCGGCCGAGACCAGCACGGCGATCACCGGATAGCCGCCGGTGGTGGGATGGTCCGCCAGGAAGATGATGGGCAGCCCGTCCGGCGGGACCTGAAGGGCGCCGGCCGGCATGCCCTCGCTGGAGAGCTCGCCGTCACGGCCCCGGCCCAGCACCGGCCCTCGCAGCCGCACGCCGACCCGGTTGCTGTGCGCCGTCACCTCGTACGGCTCGTGGGTGAGCCGGACGATCGCGTCCTCGGTGAACCAGTCGTCGCGCGGCCCCGGCATGACGCGCAGCGTCGGCTCGGCGGCCAGCGGCGGCACCGGCGCCACGTCGACGCTGATGTCGCGCAGCGACGCCACCACCTGTGCGGGGCCGACGGGCAGCAGGTCACCGGGGGAGAGGGCGGGCGGTCCCAGCCCCGACAGCAGGTCGGCCGAGCGGCTGCCCAGCACGGGCTCCACCGCGAGGCCGCCGCGGACCGCGAGATAGGTGCGGACACCGGCGACCGGGGTGCCGAACCCGACCGACGCGCCGGCCCGCACATGGCAGGGTGCGTTCATGCCGAGGGCCCGGCCGCCGGCGGTCACCGTCAGCGGGGCCCCGGTCACGGCGATCCAGGCCGGCTCGCGGAACCGTAGGCAGGCGCCCCCGAACGTCAGCTCCAGGCCGGCGGCGTCCTCGGGGTTGCCGACCAGCCGGTTGGCCAGCCGCAGGCTCGGGGCATCGGCCGCCCCCGAGTGCGGCACTCCCAGATGTGCGTAGCCGGGCCGGCCCAGATCCTGCACGGTGGCCAGCGGCCCCGGACCGACCACCTCGATCATCGTGGCGCCCCTTCCCCAGGCTGGGAGGGTTCGACCGGCGGGCGCTGCGCCCGCCGAGGGCTGAAGCGGACCCGGGTGCCGGGCTGGAGCACCGATGGCGGATCGCGATGGACGTCCCAGAGCGTGAAGTCGGTCCTGCCCAGCAGCCGCCAGCCGCCGGGCGAGGCGGCGGGGTAGACCGCGGCGTAGGGTCCCGCGATCGCGACGGACCCGGCCGGCACCGCCGTGCGCGGGGTCTCCAGGCGGGGCAGGTGCAGCGCGGGATCGAGCCCGGTGAGGTAGGCGAAACCAGGAGCGAACCCCAGGTAGGCCACGGTGTACGACGCCGCCGCGTGACGTGCGATCAGCTCGTCGCGGGAGAACCCGGTCAGCGACGCCACGTCGTCGAGATCGTCGCCGTCGTAGTCCACCGGGATGGTGACCGGCGCCGTCTCCGCGGTGGCGGACTCCGGCAGCGGCAGCGCGGGCAGCGCGGCGGCCAGCCGGTCGAGATCACAGCGGCCGGGCTCGGTCAGCACCAGCACGGTGCTCGCCCCGGGCACCACGTCCACCACGCCGGGGATCCGGGCCGCTCGCACGGCGGCCTGCAACCGGTGCGCCGCCGCCTGGTCCTCGGTCTCCACCAGCACCGCCGCGTCACCGGCCCGGCGTACCCTCACGGCGTCCACCTCCCGGGCCCGGGGCGGGTACGGCGGTTCATGGCGCGAAGGGGCCGAGGGCGATCCCGGCATCGGTCAGGGCGGTGCGGACGGCGTGCGCGATCTCCACCGCCCCCGGAGTGTCGCCGTGCACGCAGATCGAACGGGCCCGCAACGTCACGGGGGTGCCGTCGATGGCGAGGACGACCCCGTCCACGGCCATCCGGACCGCCCGGGCCGCCACCTCGACCGGGTCATGGATCACCGCGCCCGGCTCGCGCCGTGACACCAGCGTCCCGGCCGGCGTGTAGGCACGGTCGGCATAGCACTCGGCCACGACGGTGAGGTCCTCGGCGGCCTCGTACACCGCGGAGCCGGGGAGGGTCAGGACCGGCAGCGCCGGGTCGTAGGCGCGCACGGCGGCGGTGACGGCCGCCGCCTGGGCCGGGTCGCGGACGATGCGGTTGTACAGCGCGCCGTGCGGCTTCACATAGCCCACCCGCCCGCCACAGACCCGGGCGATGCCGTCGAGGGCGGCCAGCTGGTACAGCACCTCGGCCGTGAGCTCCTCCGGTGCCACGTCCATCTCCCGGCGGCCGAACCCGGCCAGGTCCCGGTAGGACACCTGCGCCCCGATCGACACGCCCCGCGCCACCGCCGCCTCGCAGGTACGCCGCATGATCAGCGGATCGCCGGCGTGGAACCCGCAGGCCACGTTGGCGCTCGTCACCACGGCGAGCAGCGCCGCGTCGTCGCCGAGCGACCAGGCACCGAACCCCTCACCGAGGTCGGCGTTGATGTCGATCACGTCCATGACTCCACCCTGGCTCACCCTGCCGCCAGATCGGCGTGATCGGTGATGAACATCCGGCCCGGGGCGTGCGTGACGGCGTAGGGCACCTTGCCGGCCATGATCGCGGCCTGCGGGGTGACCCCGCACGCCCAGAAGACCGGTACGTCCCCCTCTTCCAACACCACCGGATCACCGAAGTCCGGCCGGGAGAGATCGCTGATCCCCAGTCCGGCGGGGTCTCCGACGTGCACCGGAGGGCCGTGCATCACCGGATACCGGGCGCTCACCTCGACGGCGGTGTCCACCAGCGCGGCGGGCACCGGCCGCATCGAGACCACCAGCGGACCGGCGAAGACTCCCGCGGGCCTGCACAGGCGGTCGGTGCGGTACATCGGCACGTTGCGGCCCTGTTCGACGTGCCGGATCGGCACTCCGGACGCGGCCAGCGCCGCCTCGAAGCTGAAACTGCAGCCGATGAGGAACGCCACCAGATCGTCCCGCCAGTGGTCGGTGGCGTCGGGCACCTCGGCGACCATGACCCCGTCGCTGTAGATTCGGTACGCGGGCAGATCGGTGCGCAGATCGGCCGTGCCGGCGAGCTCACCCGGGTGCGGGTCCCCCGGGTCGGTCACCGTCAGGATCGGGCACGCGTGGGGATTGCGGTAGGCGAACAGGAGGGCGTCGAAGGCGAGTTCACGCGGGACGGCGAGCAGGTTGGCCTGCGCGTACCCGCGGCACCATCCACTGGTGGTGACCGGCTGGGCGCCGGTACGGAAGAGCGCGCGAGCCTGGCTGGGGGTGAGGACGGCGGGCTGCTCGGGGAAGCTCATACCAGGCAGCATTCCCACTCGGCCGCGCTCAGATCAGATCCTCCTGTACGTCCTGCAGTTCGCTGCGGGGCGCCCACGTCTGGTAGACGCCGCGGTCGAACATGTCCAGGCCGAGCGCCTCCGCGACGGGCGCCTGGCCACCGGTGTACTCCACCCGCACCCACTCCTCGTGCTCGCCCAGCACCTGGAACGGATGGCCGTGCCAGGTGCACCGGGTCTTCACGTAGGCGAAGTGGTCGATCTCCCGGGGAGCCACCACCCGGACGTACCTGCCGGGGGCCGCCTCCAGGAACCCGTCCTCGGGGTCGCCGACGTACAGCCGGATCTGGTCGCCGTCCGGGCTGGCCTCGTACTCCCTGCCGCGCCAGCCGGCGTAGAACCCGTCGCGCATCATCACCCCTGCACCTTGATCCACCGGCGGTGGTCGGTATCGAAGTAGGCCACGAAGGCCGGGGGGCCGGAGCGGCCGATGCGGTACATCTCCGCGCCGTGCGGCAACCGCTGGCTGTCGATCTTGAACTCGGCGATCGCCTCGCTGTCGCCGGGGGCGTAGCCCGTGCCCAGGAAGGGCGGCTTCTCGATGACCCAGCCGTCGGGGACCCTCCGCATGGCCGCCTCGTCCTGCCCGCCGTAGGGCGCGCGGTAGAGCGAGCCCTTGACGACCGGCCAGCGGATCACGTGCACTTCCTCGTCCTGGTCGGAGAACGGTGAGCCCTCGTAGGTCAGGCCGAGACCGCGCACCAGCTGTTCGGGGGTCTCGAGCCGCCCGACGTCCTGGATACGGTGCACATATCCGGCCACCTGGTCGTAGGCGTTCTCCAGGTAGTGGCTCACGTGCTGGTGGGGCACGACTTTCTGCATGATCGTCGGACCGGTCTTCCGGGGCGCCGGTGCGTCCTGCGGGCCTGGTTCGGGTTCGGGCACCGGCTCCTGCCGGGGCGCGGCCGTGGCCGTGGCAGCGGGCCGGGCCGGGGCGGCGGTGGCCGGCGGCGGGTCACCGGCCGCGCGTTCCTCCTCGGCCAGCCGGTTGATGGTGTCGGAGTCGATGTAGGCCGCCGTCGGCAGCCCGGCGTTGACCGCCAGCCGCCACTCCGGCTTGGGCCAGTTCCGGGCCAGCTCCGCGAACGTCGTGCGGCGGTGGAAACCGGCCTGCCCGCGCAGGGACTGTTCCATGGCGCCGCGTGAGGTGAACGCCAGGACGTAGGTGCCGTCGTCGAAGTTGGCCGTGGCGAACCGCTCGGCCGTCGGGTCGCCGGTCGAGGGCATCACCAGGTCGGCGAGCAGCAGCAGCTGGAAATAGGAGCGCTGGTCGCCCTTCTCCCGGGCGCCGGCCAGCAGGGACTCCAGCTCGGCCTCCGGCGGTGCGGTGGCCCGTGCCGCGGCGGCGGGCTCGTGGGCGGGCTCGGGAGCGGGTGCCACGGCGGGTTCGGGAGCGGGTTGGGGAGCGAGCGGCCGGGGGCGGGCGGGCCGCGGCGGGGCGCTCGGCGGGAGCGGAGCCCCGGGGGCCGGGACGGAGGCGGTCGCGACCGAGGCCGCCTCGGCCGGGAAGGCCCCGAGCGAGGCCGCCGGGGGAGAGGCCGCCGCGGGAGAGGCCGCCGCCGGAGAGCGGCTCGGCAGGGCGGGACCCGGACCGGCGAAACCCGCATCGGCAGGACCCGCGGCCGCGGGGGTCGGCACAGGAGGGACCACGCCGGACGAGGCCGCGACGGAGGGGGCCGGACCCGGCGGGCCGGCGACGGGGGAGTCCGTGCCGGGCATCCGGCCGGTACGGGAGGCGTATCCGGTCTCGGCGGGCCGCAGCCCGAAGTAGGGCAGCTCGATCGGGCCGTTGTCGGGGCCGTTCTGGTTGGCGTGGTACTCCAGGTCGAACGGCGTGCGCACGCGGAAGACCTCGTTCAGCGCGGTCGCCATCGCGCCGGCCAGCCGGCCGACGGCGATCGCCTCGTCGGGCGTGAAGTCGTCGAACTCGGCGGGCAGCCGGACCTGCTGCCACCAGTTGAGGTGGCCGTCCTGCCCCGGCGGATGCCAGCCGATCTCGGTCAGCCGCTCCTCCTGCTCCGGCCCGAGCCGCATCGGCAGCGGCAGGAACTCGTTGCTCACCACCTCGGCCGACAACCCGTCGGAGTTGCGCATGGCCTGTACGTACGGGAAGCCACCGGGCATCTGCACGACAAGGAACGCGCTGTCCGGGAGGTGCGTCAACTCACGGGCCAGCCGCTGTACGAACTCGTTCCACTCCACTCGGCTCAATCCTCGCTCGACCGCCTACCCCCGGAACACCGTGAACGTCAGAGGGTAGCGGTCACTCGTTCAGCGGTGTCCAGGCATCGGTGACCGAAGTGCTCCAGCGTGCGCTCATCGCGTCGTAGACGGCCACGGGGGCGGCGGGCCCGGTCACGCCCAGCCGCCACAGCTGAGCGCCGTGCGGAAGGCGTACCGCGACGCCCGGGACCGGGGACTCGGCCACGACCGCGTCCACGGTGGCGGCCCGTTCCGCGGTACGGCGCATCTCGTCCAGGCGGGCGACCGTCCCGGAGTCCAGATGGATCTCGCTCGGCAGGCCCGGGTTGACGGCCAGCCCCCACGCCGGGTCCGGCCAGGCGGCGGCGATCTGCCCGAAGGTCGTCTTGCGGTACAGGCCGGTACCCGGGCGGCGCCCGGCCGCGCCCTGGGACTGCGTCATGGCCTGCACGGAGGTGAACACCAGCACGTGCGTGCGGCGATCGATCACCGCCGTGGTGAACTCGGTCAGGCCCGGATCCTCCACGGCCTGCCCGGTCGACGGCAGGACCAGCTCCGCCGCCAGCAGCAGCTCGAAGTACGACAGCTGGTCCCCGCGCTGTTTCGCGTCGCCCAGCCGGGTCTCCAGGTCCGCGCCGGCCTCCGGCCGCGGGCCCTCCGGCAGCGGCCCCTCGGGGCGCGGCTCGCCGGTCGGGGCCGGGATGGGCTCCGCCACCGGCCGGGCCACCCGCCGCTCACTGACCCGCTGGGGGTCGGCGGCGGCGATGCCGAAGTCGACCAGCTCGATCAGCCCGGTGCCGTGCCGGTGGAAGGACTCGTACACCAGGTCGGAGGGCCGCCGTACCCCCTGGACGTCCCGCAGGGCGGTGACCATCATGTCCGCCAGCCGGTCGAAGTCGGCGGCCCCGGTGGCGGGCGGCAGCTCGGTCCACCAGTTCGCCGGGGCCCAGTCCGCGGTGGGCGGCCGCCAGCCGGCCTCGCTCAGCACCTCCTCGTCGGCGGGTGTGAGCAGCAGCGGTCCCTCCAGGAAGTTGTTGCTGACCGCCTCGGCGTAGAGCCGGTCGGGTTCCCGCATCGCCTGCACGTAGTGGCGGCTCTCGTCGCGTTCCCGCACGATGAGGATGGTGTCGCGATCGAGGCCCGCCAGCTCACGGGCGAAACGCTGGGCGAACTCGGACCACTCCAACAAGATCACTCCTCAACCCGCCGGAATCTCACCGGTCCGCCCTCCGGAGGCTAGGCCCGGTGGCGCGGTAGATGCCGATAATCGCGGTCTCACGGGTCGCTCGCAAACCAGGTTCGGTCATACGGTCTCAGCCCGGCGGCGACTCGTGACGCAGCGCGTGCAGTACGGTGCGCAACGCGTCCGGATCGTCCCCGGCATGCTGCAGCGCCCCGATCAGCCGGTGCAGGATCTCATGCCGCTCGAAGCCGACGTCGAGCATCGCCTGAGCGGTCTCCCACAGCTGTGGCGGGTCGCCGTTCCAGAGTCGCACGGTCAGCCGCTCGTGCGCGGCCAGATGATCCGGATCCGCGCCGGGATGCTCGAACTGGATCAGCAGCCGCCGGTCGGTCTCGTCGGCGGGGTCGAGCGCGGACAGGTCGACGGCACCGTGCCGCCCCGACAGCCGGTGCCGGCCGGACAGGAACGGCAGCGCGAAGGCCCGCCGGGCCAGCGCCTCCAGATCGCCGTCCGGGAGCAGGCGGTCGACGAGGTCACGTTCCAAACCGAACATCGTCGAGTCACGGTAGGCCTCGGCGAACTTGCCGGTGGCGTCCCAGACCGCGTCGAGGGTGGCGCGTACGCCCTCCTCCGGCAGCGACGTGAGCCGGCCCGCCCAGCGCACCCAGGCGGCCAGCACGTGCGGCATGGCCTCCTGGTCGTCGGATGACAGCACCACCTTGCGGGGCAGCCAGTCGAGCAGGAACATCTCGCACTTGATCGGGCTCACCCGCAGCGGGCGCCCCTGGTCGTAGGAGCAGCCGAAGTCGATGATCCGGTCGGCGCAGCGGCTCGCCGCGCCCCGGTCCGACAGATCCTCGGCCTCGTCGGAGGCGAGGAACCGCGCGGCCAGGGTGGCCCGCCGATCCTGGCCGTAGGGCTGCGCGGCGGGCCGCCGGCCGCCCGGCGGCAGGGCGCGCACCCGGGCCCGCACGAACGCGTGGTACGAGCCGAACGTGTCGCTGACGGGAGGTTCGTCGGTGTCGTGGGTGACGGCCAGGGCGGTCTCCAGCAGGGCCCGGGTGGCGCCCGGCTCGAGCGTCTCGAAGCGCATCAGCGGGTTCTCGCGGCCCTCCACCCGGCAGTGCTCGAGCAGCCGGTCGACCTGTGAGGACACCCACGCGTCCCGCACCATGCCGCCCATGTTGTGGTCGACCAGGATCACCAGGGCGTGCCGCTCCTCGCCGCCGTAGGTATAGGTGCACACGATCGAGTCCTGGTCGCCGTAGACGTCCCGGGACACGTGGCACTCGGCCGGCGCGACCATCCCGACCCGGTCGGCCCAGCCGGGGCGGGCCACCCCGCGGTCCATCAGGCCCAGCGCCGCGCGCTCGGCCTTGGCCGCCTGCCGGGTGGTGCCGAGGTAGGCCATGCCGGTCAGCAGCGCCAGGGCCGCCGGGGTCCCGGCGCGGGCCGCGTGGTCGACCAGCGCCTCGCCGATGACCTCCTCGACGTCGCCCTCGTCGGCCCGCCGCCCGTACCACGATCCGAGGATCTCGCTCACTATCAGCTCGGCGTCCAGGGGGCTGCGCACGGCGAGCAGTTCGCGTGCGTGCAGCAGCATGCCGTCGAAGATCGCGGAGACCTCGTCCGACGGAGGTCGGTCGTTTCCTGTCGGAGGCTGACGACGGCTTCGCGGACTCACGGGTCCACCTTCCCAGATCCGCGCACCGCAGCGGCCCCCGGCTCCGTGGCGGGTCCGGGGGGAGTCACGGTCGTGAGGGTGAAATCCATGTTCGAAGAGTCACCCTACCGTTCCTGGACGTGGGGCGCGCTCGGCTCCCGGACGGTCTTCAGAGGGTGCTCGGAACTGTAGTCGAAGAACCTGCCGCTAGTCCGCCGATGGCGGCCGTGACTTGACCATGCCCACCAGGTGTTCCCGGGCGATCCTCTCCACGAGGGCCGGGGTGGCGTCGACGCCGAGATGCTCGACGCACACGTGGACGTCGGCGACGCAGCGTTCGACGGCCTCGGCGGGCAGCAGGACGAACTCGTCGGCCAGCCGCCGGGTCATGCCCTGTGCGCGGTCCGCGAGCGCGGGCAGCATCGTCATCGGTGATCCTTACGCCGACCCCAGCCTGCCCCCGGACTTCCGTTCCTGCCCATTCCAGCGCGTACCGCGCACGTGTCAAGACCCGTCTTTGACCGGCTCCGCCGCTGCGGCCTCCGCCGGGGCGCGTCGCTCCTGGTCGTCGAGCCATCCCGGGTGGTGACGGGCCGCCCAATCCCGGGGCACCCGGCCGGTCCACATGCCGGTCATCGCGCCCCTGTCCCGCAGCGCGTACCACAGGTGCCCCAGGAACATCACGAAGATCGCCAGGGTGAGCCAGTCGTGCACGAAGGTGGCGCCGGTGCGCCAGGCGCCCGGCCACGGGTCGGGGAAGGTGAGCATGGCGCCGGTGCCGAGCATGACCAGGATGGCGCCGGCCACGAAGGCGGCGTTCAGTTTCTGCCCGGCGTTGAACTTGCCCACCTCGATCACGCCCCGGCCGTTGCGCACCGCCCGGCGGTCCTGGGACCGCAGCCACTCCCAGTCCTGCGGCCCGAACCGGTTGAGCGCCCGCAGGTCCGCGCGGAAGGCCCGGGTCAGCCAGCCCAGCAGCATCGGCACCGGAAGCGCGAAGCCGGCCACGATGTGGATCGGCTTGATCAGGTCCCGCCGGCCGACGTAGGTGGCGATCGCCGGAATGTAGAGGCACGCCGCGGTCGCCAGACAGATGATCATCAGTAGCGCGGTGGCGTGGTGCACCGCGCGTTCGTGCCGGGTGAACCTGGCGAGCGTCCCGGGGCGGTCATGTGGTCGGAGCATCGTCACGTCCGTTCGAACGGCCCACCCAGGCGTCCACGTCATAGCCGCGGCGCTCCCAGTATCCGGGCACGACCTTGTCGGTCAGCTCGATCCGGCCGAGCCATTTGAGGGATTTGTAGCCGTACATCGGAGCGACGAAGAGCCGCACCGGGCCGCCATGATCATGGGTGACCGGCGCGCCGAGCATGGTGGTGGCCACGACGACGTCCCGGCGCCGGGCCTGGTCCATGGTGAGGGACTCGGTGTAGGCGCCGTCGAAGGAGTGGAAGCGCACGGCGGTGGCCTTCGGGTCCGCCCCGACCGCGTCCAGCAGGTCCGGCAGCGCCACCCCGGACCAGTGCACCGCGGGGACCCGCCAGCCGGTCACGCACTGGAAGTCCTTGGTGATCTCGGTCTGCGGCATCGCCTGCAGCTCGGCGAAGGTGAACGACCGGGGCCGCCCGGCCATTCCGGTCACGCTCAGCTCGTAGTCCTGCGGGGTGCGGCGCCGCACGCCGTCGACGACCGAGTAGTAGCGGAACCCGCCGGCCGCCGGGATCAGGCCGCCGACCTGGGACCCGACCGGGCCCAGCGCGCGGGTGACGGCGCTCTGGGCGCGTGCTCCCACCGCGATGCCGACCACCCCCAGGCCGACCATGCCGAGCACGACCCGCCGTCCCACCGGTGTGCCCGGCCGCTGTTCGTTGAGGTCTTCGGTGCTCACTTCTCCATTCGAGCACCTGTACGACCCTCGCGGCCATAGTCCGGGACCACCGTAAGGGTTCCGTCATAACCTGGACGCATGGCCATCAAGGTTCACCTCGCACAGCGGCCGGAGGCCGACGAACTGCTCGGGCGCGACCCGCTCGCGATCCTCACCGGGATGCTGCTGGACCAGCAGGTCCCGATGGAGTGGGCGTTCACCGGCCCTTACACGATCACGCAGCGGCTGGGGGCGACGGAGCTCGACGCCCACCAGATCGCCGCCCAGGACCCGGAGGGGTTCGCGGCGCTGCTGTCGGAGAAGCCCGCGGTCCATCGCTATCCGGGGTCGATGGCCAAGCGGGTCCAGCAGCTGTGCGCGTTCCTCGTGGAGCACTACGACGGCGACGCCGCCGCGATCTGGCGGGACGCCGCCACCGGCAAGGAGCTGCTCAAGCGGCTGAACGACCTGCCCGGGTTCGGCAGGCAGAAGGCGCAGATCTTCCTGGCCCTGCTCGGGAAGCAGTACGGCGTACGGCCGGAGGGATGGCGCGAGGCCGCCGGGGCCTACGGCGAGGAGGGGTCGCACCGTTCGGTCGCCGACATCACCGGGCCGGATTCGCTGGCGCGGGTGCGCGCGTACAAACAGGAGCAAAAGAAGGCGGCGAAGAGCTGACGCCGGAACCGGCCACCGGTACGGTCGAGGGCCAGCGCCGAGGCGGGACCGCGAACCGGTTGTGGAACCGCGGAAGCACCGAGATGATGAAAACCTGACTCCGAGCGGTGTTGTGATGGAGGAAGGAGCGCTAGCCTGCTCCTATTCACCCATAGTAATGGATACTTGCCTCGCAGTAGGGCGTCGCGGACGACCGGGAGATGCCGCGGGCTACCGGAAGATTCGGTGAGGATGGACACGGATGACCGGCGGCAGCGGGCTACGGGAAGATTCGTGAGGAAGACCCCGGGTGATCGGCGGCGAGGAGTACGGAGGTGTCGAGAATGAGCACGGAGACGTCCGTTCCGCATCCCCGGGTGTCCGGACTCGAGGCGTCCGACTCCGCGCTCTTCGCGACCTTGATCAAAGAGGCGCCCATCGCCTTCGCGTTCTTCGACACCGAGCTGAGGTGCCGCCGCGTCAACGAGACGCTCGCCGGGGTCCACGGCGCCGTCGCGGGTGACCTGATCGGGCGCCGCCCGTCCGAGATGCTGCCCGCCGACCTCGCCACGGCGATGGAGGCCGCGCTCCGCAAGGTCCTCGACGAGGACAAGTCCGTGCTGGACGCCGACCTGATCATGCGGTTGCCGGCCGGCGGGGACACCGAGAAGGACCTGCCTCCCGAGACCCGGCACTGGTCCTCGTCCTGGTTCCCCTCGCACGGCGCCGAGGGCGACATCCTCGGCGTGGCGCTGATCGCGGTGGACGTGACCGATCGCCGCCGGGCCGAGGACGTCATCCGCCGCAAGGAGGAGCGCTACCGCTCCCTGGTGGAGGCCAGCTCGCAGGTCGTCTGGGTGACCGACCCGCAGGGCCGGGTGAGCGAGGACGCGCCCGAGTGGCGGGCGATCACGGGGCAGACCTTCGACGACTACGCCGCCGGCGGCTGGCCCGCGGTGATCCATCCCGAGGACCGCGGCCGGATCGAGGCCGCCTGGCGCGAGTGCGTCGAGGCCGAGCGCACCTTCGAGACCGACTACCGGGTGCGCACCAAGACCGGCGCCTACCGGCACTACGACGTCCGCGCGGTGCCGATCCGGCGCGGCGAGGCCGTGGTCGAGTGGGTCGGCGCCAACACCGACGTCACCGGCCAGCGTGAGGCCGAGGAGATGCGCGGGCGGCTGACCGAGCAGCTGTCGGCCGCGGCGCTGCGCACCGCCCGGCTGCAGCAGGCGACGTCGATGCTGGCCGAGGCGCTCACCGTCAGCCAGGTCGTCCAGGTCATCACCGAGGTCGGCCGTTCGGCGATCGGCGCGGACCGGTCGGCGGTGGCCCTGCTGGACGACGACAAGCTCCGGCTGGAGATCATCACTCCGAGCGGCGCCTCCGATCCGGCCGACTTCGGCCGCGAGCTCTTCCAGGTCAGTGACCCCTCGGTCATGTCGGTGGCGGTGCGCGAGAGCCGGCCCTTCCTGGCGGAGAGCCCGGACGAGCTGCGGCTGCAGCTGGGCCGGGCCGAGATCGACCCCTTCCTGCAGAACACCGAGGAGCGGGCCTGGGTCGGCCTGCCGCTGCTCGCCGCCGGCGCGCCCATCGGCGCGCTGCGGTTCGCCTTCACCCGCCCCCGCGCGATCACCGAGGAGGAGCGGGTCTTCCTGGAGGCGCTCGCCGGTCAGTGCGCCCTGGCGGTGGAGCGGGCGCTGCTGTTCGAGCGCGAGCACAAGACCGCGGAGGCGCTGCAGCGTAGCCTGCTGCCCGACGTGCTGCTCCAGCTCCCGACCATGCAGCTCGCCGCGCGCTACCACCCGGCCACCCGGCACGTGCAGGTCGGCGGCGACTGGTACGACGCGTTCCGGCTGCCCGACGACCGGCTGGCCGTGGCTGTCGGCGACGTCATGGGCAAGGGCGTGCGCGCGGCCGCGGGCATGGGCCGGGTCCGCAACGCCCTGCGCGCCCTGGCGCTCAACGACCCCCGTCCGGCCGCGGTGCTCTCCGGCCTGGACCGGCTGTTCAGCGCCACCGAGGACGTCGAGCAATTCACCACCGTGGCCTACGCGGTCATCGACCCCGAGACCGGGGCCGGGGTGCTCAGCAACGCCGGTCACCCGCCGCCCCTGCTGCTGGGCCCGGACACCTCGGCCAGGCTCAGCACCGCCGAGCCCGGGACGCCGCTCGGCTGGCCCAGCCACCGTCAGCAGGCAAGTTTTTCCATCACACCCGGAAACACTGTGGTCTTCTACAGCGATGGACTTGTGGAGAATCGCAGACGTGGAGTGGACGCGGGGCTCGACGAGTTGGTCGGTGCCGCCGCGGACGCCACACCGGAGGTAGTGGGGGATCCAGAGATACTCGTGGACTTTCTGATCGATCGGATGCTCGCCGGGTATGAGCAAGACGACGATGTGACCGTACTTGCCCTACACGTTCCCCCGAAGACGATCCCGAAGACGATGTAGTCCGTACGAAGGACCACCCGGCTCCCTCTAAGGTGGTGTGTTACCGAGCAGGACTCCCCCGTACGGAATGCGCAGCCGTGCCAGAATGCTGACCTTGGTCAACGGATACGCTGCCGTTCCGCACGGGTCTGCTGGCCCCGCCTGGGCGAGGCCACCCATCCGTCAGGGCACATGGGTCAACCCAGCCACACGTTCGTTCGAGAGGTATTTGTGTCGCCTGCCAGTTCTACCTCGAAGCCGACCGAGCTGCACGAGCACGTCATCGGACAACTCATCGAGCGTGGGCGGTCTCAGGGGTACCTTGAAGCCGACGACGTACGACGTACGTTCGAGGAAGCCGAAATCCCGGTCTCCAAGGCTTCGAGCATCTTGCGGAGTCTTAGCAAGGAGGGTGTGACCGTCATGGTGAGCGCTGCCGACTCCGCGGCGCCGAAGCGTCCGCGTAAGCGCGTGACGCCGGCTCCCCCGCGGAAGACCACGACCGCCGCGGCCGCCAAGGAACAGCCCGACACCGTGACGGCGGTCGTCGATGGTGCCGCGGAGTCCGTTCCCCAGCAGTCCGAGTCGAAGTCGGCCGGGGCCAAGCGCGCCCCCGCCAAGCGCGCGGCGGCCAAGCGGCCCGCGGCCACCGCCAAGCCGGGACCGGCCAAGTCCGCGGCTGCCAAGCCCGCGGCCGGCAAGCCCGCCGCGGCCAAGTCCGGGCCCGCCAAGAAGACGGAGCCGCCCGCCAAGATGTCGGCGGACGAGCCCGAGGACGAGGAGGTCGCCGAGGTCACCGACCTCGAGGATCTCGAGGACCTCGACGTCGAGCTGGTGGAGGAGGACCCGGCCGAGGCCGGGGAGGTGGCGGAGGCCGTCCCGGCCGCCGAAGACGAGCCCGAGGCCGAGAGCGGTGACGAGGCCAAGGGGGAGGCCGTCCCCGCCGTGCCGGCCAAGGAGGACGAGTCCTTCGTCCTCACCGACGATGACGACGACGCGCCGGTCCAGCAGATCGCCTCCGCCGGCGCGACCGCCGACCCGGTCAAGGACTACCTGAAGCAGATCGGCAAGGTCCCCCTGCTCAACGCCGAGCAGGAGGTCGAGCTCGCCAAGCGCATCGAGGCGGGCCTGTTCGCCGAGGAACGGCTCGCCATCGACGGGCCCGCGATGTCCGAGGACGACCTCGAGGACTTCGAGTGGATCGCCGAGGACGGCCGCCGGGCCAAGAACCACCTGCTCGAGGCCAACCTGCGGCTCGTGGTGTCGCTGGCCAAGCGCTATACCGGCCGCGGCATGCTGTTCCTGGACCTCATCCAGGAGGGCAACCTCGGCCTGATCCGCGCGGTGGAGAAGTTCGACTACACCAAGGGTTACAAGTTCTCGACCTATGCCACCTGGTGGATCCGTCAGGCGATCACCCGGGCGATGGCCGACCAGGCCCGCACCATCCGCATCCCGGTGCACATGGTCGAAGTGATCAACAAGCTCGCTCGCGTCCAGCGGCAGATGCTCCAGGACCTCGGCCGGGAGCCGACCCCGGAGGAACTGGCCAAGGAGCTCGACATGACCCCCGAGAAGGTCGTCGAGGTCCAGAAGTACGGCCGCGAGCCCATCTCCCTGCACACCCCGCTCGGCGAGGACGGCGACAGCGAGTTCGGTGACCTCATCGAGGACTCCGAGGCCATCGTGCCGGCCGACGCGGTCAGCTTCACCCTGCTGCAGGAGCAGTTGCACTCGGTGCTGGACACCCTGAGCGAGCGCGAGGCGGGCGTGGTGTCGATGCGGTTCGGCCTGACCGACGGCCAGCCCAAGACCCTCGACGAGATCGGCAAGGTCTACGGGGTCACCCGGGAGCGGATCCGCCAGATCGAGTCCAAGACGATGTCGAAGCTGCGTCACCCGTCGCGCTCCCAGGTGCTGCGCGACTACCTGGACTGAACAGGTTCACGTAAGACCGCGGGTCCGGACAATGGTTCCGGGCCCGCTTTTGCATGTGATTCACCTACAACAAGTGTATGTGTTACCACTTTTGGTAGAACTTCTCCGGAATCGACACGCTCGCCGGTACCGCGTAACGCAACCTTTACACGAAGGTAGCGGGAGGCGTCTTGGCCCTTCCTAGGCTCCCGCGCTATGGGAGTGATGGAGGTTGACCGGGTGCACATTCCCCCGGCCGGGGCAGGGCCCCGGACGTCCGGTGTGATCCGCGGGCGTCCATGGACAGATCCGGTACTCGATGAGGCGATCGACGCCGTACGCGATCGCTACCTGAGGGTGGCCGTGGCCGCCCTCGCGGAGACTCGGCACGACCCGGAGCTGCGTTCGCTGCGGGTCGAGGCGCTGGCCAAGGCCGCCATCGGCCTGAGCCACGGGATCGAGTCGCTCCTGCAGGCCGATCCCGGCAATCCCGACCTGTGGCTCTGGCTGGGGCGGACCCGGGTGGAGGAGGCCTGGGGGATCAGGCCTGCGCCGCGCGGGCGTGCCGTGCAGGCCGCCGCCTACAAGGCGTTCTCCAAGATGATGCAGTCGGCCCGCGACCCCCTCATGCGCGCGGCCGAGCGGCTGCCCGACGACCCGGTGCCGTGGGAGAGCATGATGTGGGTCGGTCTCGCCCTGGAGTTCGAGCCCGAGGACAAGGAGATGCTCTGGCGGCAGGCCGAGCGGCGCTGCCCCACGTTGTACGGGGCGCACGTGGTCAGGGTGCTCTCGCTGTCGCCGCAGTGGGGCGGGCTGGCGGAGGCGATGTTCGACTTCGCCCGGCTGTCGATGAGCATGGCCGCCAGGGAGGACCCGAGGGCGGCCCTGATTCCGCTGGCCTATTTCGAATTCTTCGTCCAGGAACGTTCCGGGATCATCCGCGGTGCGTCCTCCTGGTTCTCCGACCAGGAGATCCGTGACGTCGAGTCCGCCGCGCGCGGGTGGTTCTCGGGCGTCGCGGGGCGCGGCGGGCCGGGCGACCCCCGGCGCCCGCGACCGCATCCCCGCACGATCGAGGCGCACAACCTGTTCGGTGCGGCGTTCCATCTCGGCGACGCGCGGCGGCCGGCCCGCCAGCACCTGAACCGCACCAACGGCCGCCCGAGCCGGTTGCCCTGGACCTACCTGGGAGGCAACGAAGTCGATCAGTACACCAAGGCGTGCCGCCAGCTCAATCTCCACGGCTGATCCTGACCGGCCGCCGCTCCCTGACCGGGGCGGCTCCCGCGCGGGAACGCGTGTGACCACGGGGGTCGCTCCGTCCTGTGCCCGGACGGCGACGGAGAGTGCCTACTCGGTGACGACGATGCCGGCCGTCCAGGTGCCATCGGCCCGCGCCGGCTCTTCCAGCTCCACGACGTGCCCCAGGTCGCTCAGCACCTTCGCCAGCTGCGACGGTGACCGCGGCTCCGCTCCGCTCACGAGGAGATCCCGGGCGATCACGCCCCGCGTGGCCTTGGCCATATGGCTCACCACGGACCGTTCGACCACACCGCCGGCGACCCGCTCCCGTACGACCCGTACCGCCACCGTCGGACCGGCCGGCCGCCACGCCGCCGCATAGGGCGCCGAGCGCATGTCCACGATCAGCCGGTCGTCGGCCTCTGCCCGCAGGTGCCGGCTCAGCGCGGGCCTCCACACGGCCGCCAGCGCGCCGAGCGGCGGCAGGCTCACCCCCATGGCCAGCCGGTAGGGCGGCACCCGGTCGTCGATGCGCAGCGCCCCCCAGAGACCGGAGAAGATCAGGATGCTCGAGGCCGCGCGCTCGCGCGCCTCCCGGTCGAGGGCGCCCAGGCCCAGGTTGTCGTACAGCACCCCGGTGTAGAGATCGGCGGCGCTCAGGGTGGGCGCTGCGCGGAGGGTACGGTTCCGTACCACCGCGTCGGCCTGGCCGGGGGAGAGCCCCAGGACCTGGCGGGCCGTCTCCTGCGGCCCTTTGCAGAGCGCGACGAGCGCTCTCAGGACGCGTCTGCGCACCGGGCCCAGCCGGGGGTGGGCGAGCGCGTCCACGTCCAGCGGCGGCCCGTCTCCGCCGGGGGCCTTGCCCTCGGACGGCGGCAAAAGGATCAGCATGGTCCCGCGGTCACTCTCCACCTGAGCACGCCGTATCGAACGCACGCGACGGCGGCCACCGTCTCCGGTGACCGCCGTCGGCGTGCTCTGCGATTATGTAGGGGTCGTTCGAGTCACCGTCAGTCGTCGACGACAGCGGTGGGGGTTTCGATCAACCGATCGGTCTCGTCATGGATGTCCGCCCCGTTAGAGCGAAGCGCCTCACTGAATTTGCGTCCGTGGTGGGCGCAGAACAGAAGGTCGCCGCCGCCCGTAAGGACTGCACGGACATACGCCTGGGCACCGCAACGGTCGCATCTGTCTGCGGCCGTCATCGGCTTGGATGGGGCAAGGGCTCCAGTCACGGCACCTTCCTCGTCTCGGGGTCGGTACTTAGGACAACATCTAACCCGACCTGGGCGTTCCCAACCTGCATACGCGTACGCCCAGAGCGGAATGCCCCAGTAAGTGACAGAAGTCACGTCAGGGCTTCTATCCCCTGGCAGTGGTATCAGGTGTCGTCCCAGCGGAACAACCTCATGGCCACCAGTGTCGCCACCAGGGCTATCCCGAGGAGCACCCCGATCTGGGGAAGGGCCGACGCGGGGCCCAGACCGCGCCCCATGACATTGAGCATGCCCTCGTTGAGGTAGCGGAGCGGTACGGCGTACGAGAGCGTCTGGAGCCAGCTGGGGGCGCTGTCGAGCGGGAAGAACGAGCCGCCCAGGAAGACCATCGGGAAAATGATCATCTGGATCAGGGTCTGGGCGGAGTCCTGGGTCTTGGCCGAGGCCCCGACCACCATCCCGATGGCCAGGAACGCCAGCACCCCGGCCAGGACGACCGGGATCGACATCCACCAGCTGCCCGCCAGTCTGAGCCCGAAGACGGGCAACTGGGCGACGGCCAGGAACACCGCCGTCTGGATCAGCGCCACGCCGAGGCTGACCGCCACCCGGGCGGCGAAGACGTTGCGGATGGGCACCGGGGACAGCTGCAGGCGGCGCAGGATGCCCTTGGTCCGCCAGGTCACCAGCGTCTGGGCGGCCCCGAACATCGCGGCCGACGACAGCGCCCAGCCCAGCATCCCCGGGGTGATGAACTGGATGGCCTTCAGCGAGGTGTCCTCGACCTGCCGGGTCGCCAGCGTGTAGGCGGGGGGCTTGCCGGTCGCCTCCAGATTGGCCCGCTCCACCAGCGAGTTGATGATCCCCTGGGCGGTGCCGGCCTTCACCCGGTCCGCCGCCGAGTAGTGCACGACCAGCTGGGCGCCCTGCTGCTCGACGGCCGCGTCGTCGTCGCCCTTGCCGACCTTCTTCAGGGCGGCGTCCCGGTCGCCGACCTTGGTGATCGTCATGACCTTGCCGATCCCGGCCGGATCCTGGGCCAGGGCCCGGTCCAGCACCGGCACCGGGCCGACCTCGAGCACCTCGATCTTCGAGGTGCTCACGCTCCCGAAGATGCCGCCGAAGACCACCAGGAACATCAGGGGGAAGAGGATCGAGAAGAACATCGCCCGCTTGTCCCGGCGGAAGCTCAGGAACATGGCATGGGCGAGGCTGCCGAGACCGCTCACGCGCGGTACTCCCGTCCGGTCAGGGTGAGGAAGACGTCCTCGAGCGTGGCGCCGCGGACCTGCAGGCCCGCCAGGGCCTCCCGCCCGGCGAGCGCCGTGATGGCCGGCGCGGGGTCGTGTGTGGTGATCGTCAACGACACGCCGTCGTCGGAGACCTGCTCCGCGGCGGGGAGCGCGCGGGCGTCGGACTCGCTGAGCGCGCCGCTGGGCAGGCTGATCCGCACGGCCGCGTTCAGCTCGCGCACCAGCGTGGCGGGCGGGCCGAGCCGCAGGATCCTGCCCGCGTCCATGATGGCCACCCGGTCGCACAGGAGCTCGGCCTCGTCCATGTAGTGCGTGGTCAGGACGACCGTGCGGCCCTCGGTGTTGATCTCCCGCAGCACGTCCCAGAGGTTGCGGCGGGCCTGCGGGTCCAGCGCCGCGCTGGGCTCGTCCAGGAAGAGCAGCTCGGGCTCGTGCACCAGCGCGCAGGCGATCGACAGCCGCTGCGCCTGGCCGCCGGACAGACGCTCCACCTGGACGTCGGCCTTGTCGGCCAGGCCCACGGTCTCCAGCATCGCGTCGGCCTTCTTCCCGGGCACCCCGTAGAGCGATCCGAAGGTCCGCAGCTGCTCCCGGGCGGTGAGCCGCTCGAAGAACGAGGTGGACTGCAGCTGGACGCCGATCCGGGGCAGGAGCGCGGGATTGCGCGGCCAGGGCGGCAGGCCCAGCACCGACACGGTCCCCTCGTCGGCCTCGCGCAGCCCCTCGATGATCTCCAGGGTGGTGGTCTTCCCGGCGCCGTTGGGGCCGAGGATGCCGAAGAACTCTCCCGCTTCGACCTGGAAGGACACGCCGTCGACCGCGTTCACCTTCCCGTATCGTTTTCGCAGGTCCTCGACCACGATCGTTTTTGACATGGCGGACACACTAGAACGGACCGGGCACACGCACACCAACCGACCGGTGGACCTCAAAGTCCACCCGGACGGCGCTCCCGGCACCGAAACGGCGAGCCTGCGGGTGAATTGTCTTCGGTCACGGGTACGCTGCCGAGCGAATGTTCTACCCCCGAGGAGCTCAACCCTTGACCGCCATGACCGCTGAAGTGGCCGCCGAAGACCCGCATGCCTATTCGGCCCGGCATCTGTCCGTGCTCGAAGGGCTGGAGGCCGTACGCAAGCGGCCCGGCATGTACATCGGGTCCACCGACAGCCGGGGCCTGGTGCACTGCCTATGGGAGATCGTCGACAACTCCGTCGACGAGGCGCTCGGCGGGCACTGCAAGCAGATCAGCGTCGTCCTGCACGCCGACGGCTCCATCGAGGTGGGAGACGACGGCCGCGGCATCCCCGTCGACATCGAGCCCAAGACCGGGCTCCCCGGTGTCGAGCTGGTCATGACCCGGCTGCACGCGGGCGGCAAGTTCGGCGGGGTCTCCTACACCGCCTCCGGTGGCCTGCACGGCGTCGGCGCCTCGGTGGTGAACGCGCTGTCCGCGCGGCTCGACGTCGAGGTGGACCGCAGCGGCCACACCCACCTGGTGAGCTTCCGGCGCGGCATGCCCGGTGAGTTCGCTGGCCAGGGCCCGGATGCCAAGTTCACCAAGAAGTCCGGCATGCGGCAGATCAAGAAGGTCGCCCGCCGGGTCACCGGCACCCGGGTGCGCTTCTGGCCGGACTTCCAGATCTTCCTGCGCGACGCCACCATCGACCAGGGCCTGGTCATGGACCGGATGCGGCAGACCGCGTTCCTGGTCCCGGGCCTGACGATCTCGGTGCGCGACGAGCGCGGCGAGGAGGTCGTCGAGGAGACCTTCCGGTTCGACGGCGGCATCAGCGAGTTCTGCTCCTACCTCGCCAAGGACGCCGAGGTCAGCGAGGTGCTCCGGCTGGAGGGCCGTGGCCACTTCACCGAGACCGTCCCGGTCCTGGACGAGCAGGGCCACCTCACGCCCACGGACGTCGCCCGCGACCTCGAGGTCGACGTGGCGCTCCGCTGGGGGACCGGCTACGACGCCACGATCCGCTCCTTCGTCAACGTGATCGCCACCCCTAAGGGCGGCACCCACGTGTCCGGCTTCGAGAAGGCCCTGGTCAGGGTCCTCAACGAGCAGCTGCGCAGTGCCCGGCTGCTGAGGGTCGGCGACGACGGCGTGCTCAAGGACGACATCATGGAGGGTCTCACCGCGGTCGTGACCGTGCGGCTTCCCGAGCCGCAGTTCGAGGGCCAGACCAAGGAGATCCTGGGCACCTCCGCCGCCACCCGCATCGTCTCCCAGGTGGTCGCACGCGAGCTCGGCGCGCTGTTCGACGCGCCCAAGCGCGGGCAGAAGCAGCAGCTGCGCGCGGTGCTGGAGAAGGTCGTCTCGGCGGCCAAGACCCGTATCGCCGCCCGCACCCAGCGCGACAACCAGCGCCGCAAGAACGCCCTGGAGAACTCCGCGCTGCCGGCCAAGCTGGTCGACTGCCGCACCACCGACGACCGCAGCGAGCTGTTCATCGTCGAGGGCGACTCGGCACTGGGCACGGCGAAGCTGGCGCGCAACTCCGAGTTCCAGGCGCTGCTGCCGATCCGGGGCAAGATCCTCAACGTGCAGAAGGCGTCCGTCGCCGACATGCTCAAGAACACCGAGTGCGCGGCGATCATCCAGGTCCTCGGGGCCGGGTCCGGGCGCACCTTCGACCTGGACGCCGCCCGTTACGGGCGCATCATCCTGATGGCGGACGCCGACGTGGACGGCAGCCACATCCGCTGCCTGCTGCTGACCCTGCTGCACCGCTACATGCGCCCGATGCTCGATGCCGGGCGCGTGTTCGCCGCGGTCCCGCCGCTGCACCGGATCCAGCTGACCAACCCCAAAAAGGGCCAGGAGAAGTACGTCTACTGCTACAGCGACGGCGAGCTGCGCAAGAAGCTCGTCGAGTTCGAGCGCAAGGGCATCCGCTGGAAGGAGCCGGTCCAGCGCTACAAGGGCCTGGGCGAGATGGACGCCGACCAGCTGGCCGAGACCACCATGGACCCCCGGCACCGCATGCTCCGCCGCATCCGGATCGAGGACGCCGAGGACGCCGCCAAGATCTTCGACCTGCTCATGGGCTCCGAGGTGGCGCCGCGCCGCGAGTTCATCACCGCCGGCGCCAGCGAGCTGGACGCCTCCCGCATCGACGCCTGAGCCCCTCCACCCCGGGGTGGAGAGCGCGAACTCCATCCCCGCGGTGGTCCCGCCCGGTCCCGGCGCGGGTTACCGTCCACGGGTGAGGTTCGTCAGTGTCACCGGCCGCGGGAGACCGCCGCTGCGCCTGCTGGGCGTCGCGGTGCTCGTCGCCTGGGCCGTCGGCGGTTATCTGGCGGGCACCCTCCAGTCGGTCTCGCACACCACCGGCAACGGCACTCGCGGCGCCGTCTGGTTGCTCAACCTGGCCGGTTTCCTGGCGGTCGCGACGGTCATCCGGGCCCGGTGCCGGCTCGGCCGGTGGGTGCCCTGGCTCCTCACCGGAGCGGTCGCGGCCGCGCTCCTGCTCCTGGTCATCGTGCCCGGCGGCCCGTCGATCGCCCTGGCCTACCTCGCGGTCGGGGTGGCCGCCGCCAGCCTGCCGCTGCGCTGGGGGGCCGGGCTGGCGGCGCTCGGGATCGCCGGTGTGCTGATGGCCGGGTACGTCACCGAGTCGCGTCTCGACATCTGGTCGGCCATCGGATTCGCGGGAGTGTTCTTCGCCGGGATGACCGCCCGGGAGCGCGACGCGCTGCGCGAGTCCCAGGCGCGCAACGAGGTGCTCGCCGACCGGGCGCACCTGGCCAGGGAGATCCACGACATCCTCGCCCACTCGCTGTCCGCCCAGATCGTGCACCTGGAGGGCGCCCGCCTCCTGCTGGCCGGAGACGGCGGCCGGGAGCAGATCCTCGAACGGGTCGAGTCGGCCCAGCGGTTGGCCAGATCGGGCCTGGAGGAGACCCGCCGGGCCCTGGCCACGCTCCGCGGCGAGATCCCGCCGCCGGAGGAGGCCCTGGCCGAGCTCGCGGAGGAGTTCCGGGCGGCGACCGGGCGGCCCTGCGACGTCGAGATCACCGGCCCCTGCCGGGAGCTGACCCCCGAGGCCCGGCTGGCGGTCGTCCGGACGGCCCAGGAGGCGCTCACCAACGTGCGCAGGCACGCCCCCGGCGCCCGCGCGCTCGTACGGCTGCGCTACCGGGACGCGGACGTGGAGCTGGACATGACCGACGACGGCGGCTCCGGGCACGCCGAGCGGTCCCCGGGGTCCGGATACGGGCTGGTCGGGATGCGCGAGCGGGCCGAGCTGATCGGTGGCACGCTGGAGTCGGGCCGGGCCGGAGGCGGATTCCGGGTGATCCTGCGAGTTCCGGCGTGACAGTGACCCGGGTGGTGGTCGCCGACGACCAGACGGTCGTACGAGAAGGTCTGGCGCTGTTGCTGGGGCTCCTGCCCGGCATCGAGGTCGTCGGGGTCGCCGGCGACGGGGAGCAGGCGATCGAGCAGGTCGCCCTGCACCGGCCCGACGTGGTGCTGATGGACCTGCGCATGCCGCGGATGGACGGAGTGGAGGCGACCCGCCGGATCCGCAGCGGCGATCCGGGCGTGCAGGTCGTGGTGCTGACCACCTACGCCGACGATGAATCGGTCTTCGCCGCCCTGCGGGCCGGCGCCCGGGGATTCCTCACCAAGGACGCCGGCGCGGAGGAGATCGCCCAGGCGATCGCGGCCGTACGGGAGGGCGAGGCCCAGCTCGACCCCTCCGTACAGCTCCGGCTGGTCGAGGCCCTCACGTCCGCCGAGCCGCCCCGGGGGCGCGGTGCCCTCCCGGACGGGCTCACCAAGCGCGAGGGGCAGGTGCTGGGGCTGATCGCGCAGGGACGCTCCAACGCGGAGATCGCCCGTGAGCTGTTCATCTCCGAGGCCACGGTGAAGACCCACATCAACAACCTGTTCGCCAAGGCCGCCCTGCGGGACCGGGCCCAGGCGGTGGCGTACGCCTTCCGGCACGGCTTCGCGTCGCCCGGGTAACGGCGGCCGCCCACGGGCCCGGGAGCGGCCAAGAGCGCACCTGGAACCGGTCAAAGCGGTGAGCCCCCGCGACGGCGCGGTCATGATGTAGTCGCCCGGTCACCGATGGGAGCGGGCCCTACGTCGCCCCTACGTCTTGGAGAGGACCCGGCGTGCACAGGACCAGAATGATGGCCGAGTATCTGCGGTCGTGCGCCCGGTGGCGGCTGGACCGCGCGGACGAGCTGGACGGCGGCGGCAACGCCCGCTCGGCCCTCGGCCTGCTGGACGCGGCCGTGTACGCCGAGAGCATGGACGACAGCGAACGGGTGGTCGTCCGGATGGTGGTCGCCGGGTGCTTCGCGCTGGGCCGGTTCAACCCCGGCACGGAGGGGGAGTGGATCATCCGCGGCTGGCACTACGACAACGGCCACGGCGGGCCCCTCGACCTCTTCGACGCCGTCGCCTCCGCCGCGGAACGCGGCCTGGTCCCGGCCCCGCGGGTCCGGGCCTGACCGGCTCGCCCGGCCCGGCCCGCGGGCCCGTCAGAAGGGGTCGTTGCCGGGCTTCCACTTGATGCCGCACCCCATGCTGGGGGTGTGCGGCTCGGGTACGGGCTCGCCCGCCAGCACCAGATCGATCGCGGCCCGCAGCGTCGCGCCGTCGGCGGGAAGATCGTTCCTCGGCCGGGCCGCGTCGAACTCGCCCCGGTAGGCGAGCCGCCGCTGCGCGTCGTACAGGAAGAAGTCCGGGGTGCAGGCGGCCTTGTAGGCCTGTGCCACCCGCTGGGTCTCGTCGATCACGTACGGGAACGTGAACCCCGCGCGCTCGGCCTGCTCGGCCAGATGAGCGGCGTCGTCGTCGGGATAGTTCACGACGTCGTTGCTGCCGACCCCGACGGTGGCGAGCCCCCGCTCCCGGTACGACGCGGTCACCGAGCCGAGACCGGCCTCGATGCGGCGTACGTAGGGGCAGTGGTTGGACAGGAAGATCACCAACAGGGCCGGTGCTCCGTCGAAATCGCTCAACGACACCTTGCGGCCGTCGATGGACGGCAGAGTGAACTCGGGTGCGGCGGTCCCCAGCGGGACCATGAACGAATTGGTCGCCATAGAAGCCATTGTGCCCGGCGCCGTTCCGGCCTCCGGCGGCACACCGGTGCATGAACCCCCTTTCCAGGGGCAAGGGGATGAATGACAGCCACCCCTGGGAAGGAACCACGGTGAAGTACCTCGTACGGGAGCGGATCTTCGGCATCGGCGACGATTTCTGGATCGAGGACGAGACCGGGCAGCGGGCCTTTTTCGTGGACGGCAAGGTGCTCCGCCTGCATCAGACCTTCGAGCTCAAGACCGGTGACGGCCAGGTCGCAGCGAAGATCCACAAGAAGGCGATCAGCCTGCGCGACACGATGGTGATCGACCGCGACGGCGACCGGCTCGCCACGGTGCGCAAGAAGCTGATCAGCCCGTTCCGGGACCGGTTCACCGTCGAGCTGGCCGACGGCCAGGAGTGGTCCATCAAGGGCAACATCCTCGACAAGGAGTACGAGATCGAGGACGAGCGCGGATCGCTCGCCGTGATCTCCCGCAAGTGGTTCCGTGTCCGCGACACCTACGCCGTCGAGGTCGCCCCGGACGCCGTCGACGTCGCACTCGTGCTCAGCGTGGCCGTCTGCGTGGACGCGCTGGCCCACGGCGACGAGGATGGCAAGGGGGACGACTGACCACCGGTCACCCGGCCCCGGCCAAGCGGATGCCGCACAGGGTCCCGCGCGGCGCGGTGTGCGTGCCGGCGGCGGCCCTGGTGGTCATCGTCACGGCCGACGTGCTCGCGCACGGCCCGCTCACCCATCTCGACCACGTCGTGCACCGCTTCGACGCCGCCCACGTCCAGGGCGTCCGGGCGACGGCCGCGGAGACGCTCGCGGCGATCGGCCAGCGCTGGGTGCTGCTGTGCTTGATCGTCCCGCTGGCCGCCGTCGCGGGCGTCCGTACCCGGTCCTGGCGGTATCCGCTGGTGAGCGCCCTCATCGTGGCCGTCCTCTCGCTGCTCCAGACGCTGCTCAAGTCGCTGATCCCGCGGACCTACCCGGTCGGCGGCAAGGACCTGCTGTTCGAGTACGGGGACGCCTACCCCTCCGGGCACACGCTCAACGCCTTCGTCCTGGTCTGGGTGGCCCTGGAACTGCTCGTGGTCGCCGCCCCGGCCCTCGCGGTGCGGCTGCCGTCCGAGCGCCGCCTCGCGCTCGCCCTGACGACGGGCCTGGTCGCGGGGATCGGCCTGACCCTCGCCGACTACCACTGGCTGACCGACGTCCTGGCCAGCTGGGGGATCGGCCCCCTCCTGCTGGTCCCGCTCATCGCCGCCCGCCCCTTCGACCGCCCGCAGCGGCCCTGACGATCGCGTCCGCGAGGCGCTGCGGGCGGTCCGCCTCCACCAGCCGCCCGCCGTCGACCGGGATGTACGCCCACCAGGTGCCGGTATGGCGGCCGTACCAGACCCGGACCCCGGGGAAACGGCCTTCCAGCAGCTCTGCCGGCCCCTCGGCGTCGAGACGGCGTGGCCGCGTCGATGGAGCGTCGGGAAGCATCACGCCTCCGTCCCCGGCGGTGCCTGGACGGGCGGGGCGGTCCTGCGCCGCGCCTGTTCGGCCAGGGCCTCGCGGAGCTCGCCGGCCGAGTCCTTGATCACGGTCGCGTCGCAGCCTTTGGCAGGTGCCCGCAGGGTGGCCGCCCAGCACACACCGTGCCGCGACAGCCAGACCAGCCAGTCCGGGAAGTCCCGCTCGATCGCGGCCGTCTCGTGGTTCTTCATGTCGTGTCCCAACGCCCCTGATCTGTGCCGGTTTTCATGACCAGAGTGCTGTCACGGCGTTACTGTCGGCTACGAACCGTTGTCCACCACAGCGCAACCACTCCAGGTGTCACGTCCACCGGGCCGGGGGTTGGCGAATCGGGAGGTGCCCGTGCCCCGTCCGCAGCGAGATCCCGACCCCGGCTCCCTCATCGGCCACTTCGGCTCGGAGCTCCGGCGCCGCCGGACCATGGCGGACCTGTCGATGGCTCAGCTCGCCGCGGCACTGGGCTGCTCCCCGCAGTGGATCGGCACCATGGAGCAGGGCGACAAGCCGCCGTCCGAAGCCTTCTCCGCCGACCTGGACACCTATTTCAAGACCGACGGAGCCTTCCACCACCTTTGGAAGTCCATCAAACGCGCGGGTCGTAATGGAGTGCTATTGCCAGGTTTTCCGAGATATGTCGAGCTTGAAGCTGATGCGGTATTCATCCGTTCTTTCGAGGTGCAGTTGGTGCCAGGCTTGTTGCAGATCGAGGCTTATGCCCGAGCGCTCATGAACGCAGCCGAGCCCGCCGCGACTCTGGAGGAACGTGTCGCCGGACGAATGGAACGTCAGGTGATCCTCCGTCAGGACGTCCCGCCGCACCCGCTGTTCGTGCTGGATGAGTCGGTTCTGCATCGACCGATCGGTGGACCGAAGGTGATGCATGAACAACTCGGCAAAATCTTGGAGTTCGCCACGTCGACGCGCGTTCAGATACGGGTTCTGCCTTATTCCACGGTCAGCTATGCGGCGATGGACGGGGCGTTCACCATGCTGGGATTCGAGCGTGACCCAGATCTGGTGTATGTCGAAGGACCGAATATCAGCCAGCGAGGACAAAGACACGGTCACCAGTTGCACGGTACGGTTCGATCTCATCATGGGTGAGGCATTGTCCCGCGCCGAGTCCACTCGAATGATCATGAGAGCGCAGGAGGACTTCGCGTGAACATGCTGGATCTTCCCGCTATGGACTGGCGTAAGAGCAACCACAGCAGTGGCCAGGGTGGAAACTGTGTCGAAGTGGCGCAAGCTCGGTGGCGTACCAGTAGTACCAGCGGTCAAGGCGGTGCTGATCGGGTCGAGGTCGCCGGGCTGCCGGGGATCATCGCGATCCGCGACTCCAAGGACCCTTACGGTCCCGTGCTGGCGTTCGACAACGCCACCTTCGGCAGGTTCGTCGCCACGATCCGTACCGGTTCCCACGAGCGCTGACGTAACTGACGTACCCGCGGTCATCCGTCAGCGGGATGGTCGCGGGCCGCGGTCGCCAGGGCTATGAACTCCCGGAACCGTGCGAACTCCGCCGAGTCCATGCTCAGCCGTACCCCGCCGATGATCTGGTCGCCGTTTCTGACGCCGAGGCGGACTTTGAACTCCTCGCCGCGCGGTTTCACGTCCACGCCGAGAAATGTCACGTGGAACCGCATGCTCTCCGGCAACCCGCGGTGGAACACCTCGAGGGTCCTGCCGTCCTGGACCAGGATGTAGTCGCCGAGCTCGAACTCCGCCGCCATGGCCCCGCTTCCAGATCACCCGTCCGACCGGAGGCCGACAGTACCTCACAGCGGGTCACAATGCTCTCGGGTCCTGTCGACCTTGATGGCCCCGCTCCGCCCTACCAGCCGTGGCTCAAGTCGAGTCCCGCCGATCGTCCCGCCGGGTCTGGTCTCCCACGGCCACGGCAAGGTCGTGATGGATGCTTCTCGCCTCCGGTCGCGGGAGGGATACTCCTTCTCGCGTTGCATTGCCCTGACCACCCCGGCGCGGCCGCAGGGGCCGCGCCCCCCGCATCGCTCGCGCGGCGTCGGCGCGGCTCCTCAATGGACCTGCCTGCCTGCCTGCCGGTCGGCCTGTCGGCCGGGGGCCGCGTATCGGTGGTCACGGCAAATGCGGTGACCAGGTGGTATCCCCCGGCCTGCTCTGGAGGCGGCGAGCGTCCACTGTGCCTTTGTCGCCTGCCTGCCTGCCTGCCGGTCTGCCGGCCTGTCGGCCGGGGGCCGCGTATCGGTGGTCACGGCAAATGCGGTGACCAGGTGGTATCCCCCGGCCTGTTCCGGGGGCGGGCGAGCGTCCACTGTGCCGAGGCCCGTGCATCTGGGTGATGGCGTTGGGGTGACGCAGGCTCACGGCGATGACATGAGGGTGGCCATGGCCGGGGGACCCGTGGCCGGTGCGGAAGGTGTCGTCGTCCGGTGAGGGTCGCGGACGTCGGGGGCGATCCGGGTGATCTGGCCGGAGCGCGGTGTCGGTGCCGCGCTCCGGCCGGGGTCACTGGTCGCTGTCGCCCTGGTCGCCGGGGATGGCGGTCAGGCCGGTGAAGGTGCCGAGGGGGCCGCCGACGGCCGCGACCGGGTTGGCGAGGCGCTCGCCGGAGCCGTCGCGGCGGCCCAGCACGGTGGGCAGCGCGACCGGCTTGCCGGTGACGGAGGCGGCCCGCACCGGTGCCGGGCCCGCCCAGCCGAGCAGCAGGACGTCCTCGCCCTTGAGGAAGCGGTGGGCCCGTACGCCTCCGGTGGCACGGCCCTTCGCCGGGTACTCGGCATAAGCCGCGATCTTGGCGGCGCCGACCTGGACGCCGGGCAGGGTGTCGGACGAGCCCGCGATGGTCACGACCAGCGACTCCTGGGAGGAGTCCACCGAGCCGAACCACACCACCTTCGCCCCGGCCGCCAGCCGGATCCCCGCCATGCCGCCCGCCCCGCGGCCCTGCGGCCGCACGTTCTCGGCGCCGAAGCGGAGCAGCTGGGCGTCGCTGGAGATGAACACCAGGTCCTGGGCCTCGGTGTCGAGCTGGACCGCGCCGACGACCTTGTCGCCTTCCTTCAAGGTGATGATCTCGAACTCGTCCCGGTTGGCGGGGAAGTCCGGGGTGACCCGCTTGACCACGCCCTGCTCGGTGCCGACCGCCAGTCCGGCGCCGAATCCGGGGCCCTCGGGGTCCAGGGTGCCGAGCCCGACCACCGTCTCATCCGGCTGCAGCGAGACGTACTCGCTGATCGGAGCACCGCCGGCCAGCGAGGGCGCGGAGGCCGAGGGCGGCATGGCGGGCAGGTCGACCACCTCGATCCTGATCATGCGCCCGGTGGAGGTGACGACGCCGACCTCCCCGCGCGTGGTCACCGTGACCACCGAGACCAGCACGTCGTGGGGCGCCCGGTCGCCGTCGGCGGGCAGCGGGGCGGCGTTGGTGGTGCGGGCCACCAGCCCGGTCGAGGACAGCAGCACCCGGCAGGGGTCGTCGGCGACCATGAGGGGCACGGCGGCGGTCTTGGTCTGGCCGGAGGACTCCAGCAGCACGGTCCGGCGCGGGTTGCCGTACTCCTTGGCGACCCCGGCGAGCTCGGTGGAGACGACCTTGCGGAGCTTGGTCTCGGACTCGAGGATCTCGGTGAGCTCGGCGATCTCGCGGGTGAGCTGCTCCTTCTCCTTGTCCAGCTCCAGCCGGTCGTAGCGGGTGAGCCGGCGCAGCGGCGTGTCCAGGATGTACTGGGCCTGGATCTCCGACAGCTCGAAGATCTGGATCAGCCGCTGCTTGGCCTGCGCGGAGTCGTCGCTCTCGCGGATGACCTGGATGACCTCGTCGATGTTGAGCAGGGCGATCAGCAGGCCGTCGATCAGGTGCAGCCGGTCCTCCCGCTTGCGCCGCCGGAAGGCGCTGCGCCGCCGGACGACGTCGATGCGGTGGTCGACGTAGACCTGGAGCAGCTCGCGCAGGCCCATGGTGCGGGGCTGGCCGTCGACGAGTGCCACGTTGTTGATGCCGAAGGTCTCCTCCATCGGCGTCAGGCGGTAGAGCTCCTCCAGCACCGCCTCGGGGTGGAAGCCGTTCTTGATCTCGATGACCAGCTGCAGCCCGGTGGTGCGGTCGGTCAGGTCCTTGAGGTCGGAGATCCCGTTGATCTTCTTCGCCTGGACCATGTCCTTGATCTTGGCGACCACGCGCTCGGGGCCCACCGTGTAGGGCAGCTCGGTGACGATGATGCCCTTGCGGCGGGGGGTGACGTTCTCGATGTGGGTGGTGGCCCGGGTGCGGAAGGTGCCGCGGCCGGTCTCGTAGGCGTCCCGGATGCCGTCCAGCCCGACGATCTTGCCGCCGGTGGGCAGGTCAGGGCCGGGCACGAACCGCATCAGGTCGTCGAGGGTGGCGTTGGGGTGGGTGAGGAGGTGGCGGGCCGCGGCGATCACTTCGCCGAGGTTGTGCGGCGCCATGTTGGTCGCCATGCCGACCGCGATGCCCGAAGCGCCGTTGACCAGCAGGTTGGGGAAGGCCGCGGGCAGCACCTCCGGCTCGGACTCCTGGCCGTCGTAGTTGGGCCGGAAGTCGACGGTGTCCTCGTCGATCGTGGCCACCATCAGCATGGCCTCGCGGGACAGCCGGGACTCGGTGTACCGCATGGCGGCGGGAAGATCGTCGCCGCCCATCGAGCCGAAGTTGCCGTGCCCGTCGACCAGCGGGATCCGCATCGACCACGGCTGGGCCTGGCGCACCATCGCGTCGTAGATGGAGGCGTCACCGTGCGGGTGGAGCTTGCCCATCACCTCGCCGACGACGCGGGCGCACTTGACGTGCCCGCGGTCGGGGCGCAGGCCCATCTCGTTCATCGAGTACAGGATCCGGCGCTGGACGGGCTTGAGCCCGTCGCGCGCGTCCGGGAGCGCCCGCTGGTAGATGACCGAGTAGGCGTATTCGAGGAAGCTGCCCCGCATTTCCTCGGAGACGTCGACGTCGATGATGTTCTCTTCGAAGTCCGGCGGGGGAGGAGCTTGAGATCCACGGCGTGCCATGTGCCTATTCTGGCCGGTGTTGCGGACAGATCGGTACGGCACGCGCCGGGTCGTACCATCACGGGTGCGGTCCACCACCCCTGAGGAGAGTCATGAGCCCGCTCGCCGACTTCCAGAACGAGATCTACCTCAACGGGCTCGCGGACCAGCGGCCTTCGCTGCCCACCGACCTCACCCGGCTGGAAGGGCTCGCCGAGCGCACCCTGCCCGCCGAGGCGTACGGCTACGTCGCCGGGTCCGCGGGGGCGGAGTCGACCGCGCGCGCCAACCGGGCCGCGTTCGAGCGCCGGCGGATCGTGCCCCGCATGCTGCGGGACGTGTCCGTACGGGATCTGTCGATGGAACTGTTCGGGACCACGCTGCCCGCCCCGGTGCTGCTCGCCCCGATCGGGGTCCAGTCCATCCTGCACCCCGACGGTGAGCTGGCCGTGGCCCGCGCGGCGGCGTCCGTCGGCCTCCCGATGGTGCTGAGCACCGCGGCGTCCCACACGATCGAGCAGGTCGCCGAGGCCGGTGGCACGGGGCCCCGCTGGTACCAGCTGTACTGGCCCAAGGACCGCGAGCTGGCCGCCAGCTTCCTCGGCCGGGCCAGGGCGGCCGGGTACACCGCGCTGGTGGTCACCCTGGACACCGTCACGCTGGCCTGGCGGCCCCGCGACCTCGACGCCGCCTACCTGCCGTTCCTGCGGGCCATCGGCACCGCCAACTACTTCTCCGACCCGGTCTTCCAGAAGGCGATCGGCGGGCCCGTCACGGCGGACAACCAGGACGCCGCGATCATGCATTGGGTGGCCAACTTCAGCGACCCTCGCCTGACCTGGGACGACCTTCCCTTCCTGCGCGAGCACTGGGACGGGCCGATCCTGCTCAAGGGCGTCCAGCACCCCGACGACGCCCGGCGCGCGGTGGAGGCGGGCATGGACGGCGTGATCGTCTCCAACCACGGCGGCCGCCAGGTGGACGGGGCGATCGCCTCGCTGGACGCGCTGCCCGGTGTCGTCGCGGCCGTCGGCGAGCGCACCCCGGTGCTGTTCGACAGCGGCGTCCGCACCGGCGCCGACGTGGTCAAGGCCCTCGCGCTGGGCGCCCGCGCCGTCCTGCTGGGGCGTCCCTACGCGTACGGGCTCGGGCTGGGCGGCGAGGCGGGCGTACGGCACGTCCTGCGCTGCCTGCTGGCCGAGACCGACCTCACCATGACCCTCGCGGGCCTCACCCGGCTGGCGGAGCTGACTCCGGAGGTGCTCCAGGGGCCGTGAGCCGGCCGTGACATCTGTCATGGGTGACCCCTGCCAACCTCACCGCCGGTTCCTGACGGCCGGCACTGCCGGATCTCCCGCTCTGCGGGGAGTCTTGATGGCATGAACACGGTTATCGAGGTACGTGATCTGTACGTCACCTTCGGCCGGCCCAGCGGCACGGTCGAGGCCGTCCGGGGGGTTTCGTTCACCGTCGCACGGGGCCGGATCCATGTGCTGCTCGGCCGGTTCGGCGCGGGCAGGACCACCGTGCTGGAGGTCGTCTCCGGCCACCGGCGGCCCACCGCCGGCGCGGTACGGGTGCGCGGCGTGGACCCCTACGCCCGGCCCGAAGCGGTGCGGACCGGCACCGTGTGGCGCGAGGGCGGCCTGTTCCCCG
Source organism: Actinomadura scrupuli (assembly GCF_050971785.1). Taxonomy (NCBI): domain Bacteria; kingdom Bacillati; phylum Actinomycetota; class Actinomycetes; order Streptosporangiales; family Thermomonosporaceae; genus Actinomadura; species Actinomadura scrupuli. Next base: position 97,484 of record NZ_JBPCCU010000005.1, read on the forward strand.
GGCTCACCGTGGCCGAGGTCGTCGACACCTGGCGACGCTGGACCCTCGACCCGATCACCCGGCACGAGGCCCTGTGGCAGGTGGGGCTCGGCGCCCGCGCGACGGCCCGCTTCGAGGAGCTGTCCGCCGGCGAGCGGCGCCGGCTCGACCTGGCACTCGCCCTCGTCGGCCGATCCGACGTGCTGTTCCTGGACGAGCCGATGACCGGGCTGGACCCCGAGGCCCGCCGCCAGGTGTGGGCGACCCTGCGCTCGCTGGCACGGCACGGCGTCGCCATCCTGATGACCAGCGGCGACCCGGAGGACGCCCGGCTCGCCGACCAGTTCGCGATCATGAGCGCGGGCCGGATGCTCGACCCCCGGTCGTCGCCGGGGCTCCGCGCGGCGTGACGGACCGCATACGCTGGGGACCTCCCGTACCGAACAGTAGATTAGGTCCCCAGCTTGGAGCCGACCGCCCTCCGCCCCCCGCGTAGCCCCCGGGTGCCCGGCATGCGGGTCCTGGCGACGTACGTCGTGCTGCTGACGACCTTCACGCTCGGGTCGCTGCTCGGCAGCCAGTTCTACGGGCAGGTCAACGGCCCCCACCACGATCTCGGCGCCCTCGCGGTGGGCGCGGTCGCCACGGCCGTGGTGCTCGCCGTCTATCCCCGGCTGTTGTGGGTGGCTCTCATGCGCCGGGTCGGGGTGCGGCACCGGCTGGCCGTGGCCGTCCTGGTGCTGGTCTGCTTCGGCCTGGTGCTGGCCCTCGGCCAGCAGTGGGCGATGGCCCTGACCGCCCCCGCCGGGCTGTTCGCCGTGGTCTTCTCCGCCCGTACGGGCTCGGTGGCCGCGGCGGCCATGGCCACGGCCGCGGTGACCCTCGGGCTGGTCATGGACTGGCCGGTGATACCCACGCTCTTCGTGGGCGGCTACATCCTGGCGACCACGTTCTCGGGAGCGGTGACGGTCTGGTTCTGCCATGTCGTGGAGGAGCTCCGGCAGGCGCGGGCCGAGCTGGCCGGGGCCGCCGTGGGCGAGGAACGGCTGCGGTTCGCCCGGGACCTGCACGACGTGCTCGGGCACAGCCTGCAGGCCGTCGCGCTGCGCGCCGAACTCGCCGAGCGCATGATCGATCGTGATCCGGGCCGGGTGGCGAAGGAGCTCGCCGAGATCCAGGGCATCGCGCGCGGAGCCGTCAAGGACGTCCGCGAGATCGTCCGCGGATACCGCGCCACGTCCCTGCGGACCGAGCTGGACGGCATGACGGCCGTCCTGCACGCGGCCGGCATCCGCTGCGAGACGCCGGTGATCCCGCCGGGCCTGCCCGCCCACGTGCACGAGACCTTCGGGTGGGTGGCCCGCGAGTCGGTCACCAACGTGCTGCGGCACAGCACCGCGACCTGGTGCCTGCTCATCGTCTGGGCCGATGATGGGCGCGTGCACCTGGAGATCGCCAACGACGGGGCCGGCCGCCTGCACGGGGGTGTGGCGGGCAGCGGGCTGGCCGGGCTGGCCGAACGGATCGAGAAGGTCGGCGGACGGTTCACGGCCGCCTCGGCGGGCGACGGGACCTTCCGGGTGGCCGCGCAGGTCCCACTGGAGGTGTCCGCATGATCCGAGTACTGCTGGCCGACGACCACCTGCTGATCAGAGAGGCGCTGGTGCTGCTGCTCGGCACCGAGGACGACATCGAGGTGGTCGCGGACGTCGGGCGCGGAGACCACGCGGTCGAGCGGGCCCTCGCGCTCAAGCCCGACGTGGCCGTCCTCGACATCGACATGCCGGGGATGGACGGCCTGGCGGTGGCCCAGCACCTGTCCAAGGAGCTGCCCGGCACCCGGCTGGTGATCGTCACCGGTCATGGCCGGCCCGGCAACCTGCGCCAGGCCATGGCGGCCGGCGTCCGTGGGTTCCTCGGCAAGGACACGCCGGGAGCCCGGCTCGCCCAGGTGATCCGGCAGGTCCACGAGGGGGCCCGCTACATCGACCCGCAGCTGGCCGCCGACGCCCTGGCCGCCGACGAGTGCCCGCTCACCCCCCGGGAGCTGGAGACGCTCCGGGCGGCGGCCGACGGCGCACCGGTCTCCAGGATCGCCCGTGGACTGGGGCTGTCCCAGGGGACCGTCCGCAACTATCTCTCGGCCGCCGTGACCAAGCTCGGCGTGGACAACCGGCACGCCGCGGTCAAGGCCGCCCGCGACCTCGGCTGGCTGTGATCCCGGCGGGTCAGCGCTGTTCCAGGCCGATCGCGGGGGCGTCGTCCTGCGGGTTGAGGACCATGCGCGCGGCGGAGCGGTCGAGGCAGGTCGTCCGGCCCATCTGGCGCGTGCACGGCGCGGCCGCCGCGACCCGCCCGAAGTTGGCGAGGTAGGCGGGTTCCAGCCGCCCGCCGGCGAACAGCTGCAGGATCGTCTCGTCGAAGGTGCGCAGGGCGGTCCTGGTGAAGTTGTGGCTGCCGGTCCACACCACCCTGGCATCGGCCCTGCCGTTGTAGCCGCCCTCGACGATCAGGTACTTCGAATGCACGTAGTCGTGCCGGAGGTCGGGGAAGATGTGCACCTTGACGCCGCCGTACCGGGCGCCGGCTGGCTCGGTCATGATCTCCAGCGCCCTGGTGTCGAAGGCGTCGCGGGTCATGGCCACCTCGACGTCGCAGCCCGCGTTGTCCAGCGACCACAGCAGGTGGGCGATGTCCGGGCGGCTCCACCACGCCACCGCCGCCCGGACGATCGTGCGGTGGTCGCCGGGCGTGCCGAGCGTGCGGTTGCCGGTGCAGGAGATCTTCTCGAGGAAGTTGGCGATCACGTCCGTCCGGGAGTCGATGGCGTCCTCGGGGTCCCTGCCGGCCTCGGGGAAGAAGTAGGCGCGGCCCAGCGAGCCGGCCCTCGGCCGGCGGTAGGTGAAGTAGTCGTCGTGCGGCACCCTGCGCAGGGCCGCCAGGTCGCGGTGGAAGCCCGCGTAGGCGTTGTAGGTGGTGACGTCGCCGTTCAGCGTGACGGCGTTGTTCCACGCGAACGGGCCGCTGCCCAGGGTCAGGTTGCCGGAGGTCAGGTATGTGACCTTCGAGATGCCGCCGGTGCGGGAGAACACGGCGAACTTGCTGTGGTTGATGGCCTTCCTGCGGCGGTCGCCGATGCACGCGTGCGTGGTCAGGGTCCGGTGGCCGGCCGCCCCGTGGATCTCGTACGGGCAGGTCACCAGCCACGACGGCTTGGTGGTGTCGGTGCCGAGCCCCTTCTTGAGGATGTCGTAGGCCGGGTTGGGTGCGGACGGCCTGCCGTGAACGGCCGGATAGATCACGGATGTGCCGTCGGTGACCACTTGGACGTGCACTTTGCGTTTCGGGTCTCTGGCGGCGGCCACCAGTAATTTCGCCTCGTTTGTCAGGGTGATGTCGTACATCGACAATTTGATCGTCGAACCGGGTTCGGCTTTGCGGACCAAACGGTCGAATTCATTACTGACGGCATATTTACGTGCAGCCGCGCTGCTCGTGGGGTCGTTGAACGTCACGCTCACGGGGGGTCCGGCGACCGGGCGCGCACGATGTCCGGTCGAGGCCCGGCCACCGGAGGGGAGCCCGAGAAAGGCCACCATCAGCACCACGGCGAGGGGGGCCCTCCGAAGGAAACTGCGCAGCATCGACTCTTTCCATCTCGAGGTTCGGCGGGTTCGAGAGAGCATAAAGGAACGGATCGGCGGCGGGTGGGTGCCCGCTGAATTTCGTGGTATTTGCGGCAGCGCGTAGAGTCGTGCGCCTTAAACCGATTCCGTGCCCGGGAACGCGGCGCGGTGACCGTTCGTCTCCGGTTTGCGGGGCCCGCCCGGCCGCGCCCCATGTGACCGGCGACGGAAAGGGACGCATGAGTTATCGACTGCGTATGTCCGCGGAGGTTCGGGCCTGGCTGGCGGCGTTGCGGGCCGAGGACCCCGAGGTCGCCAGGCTGGTCGGCGAGGCGGTGACCGTCTTGTTCGAGGGCGGCGCCGCGCTGGGGCCGCCTCTGGTCATGCCGCTGGAGTCCGTACTGCGCGTGGAGAACCCCGGGTGCGCGCTCGACCACGCCTACCAGCGACTGCTCGAACTGCAGCAGCGGGTCCGCCGGGGCATGAGCGAGCCGACGGCGGAGCGGGAACGGGCCATCCACTCGGCGCGGCGGCTTCAGGCGGCGGTGGACGAGTTCCGCAACCGCAAGCAGGCCGTCGCGACCGGCCACACGGCGGCTCGGGCCAAACAGGAGATCCACGCGGCGTTCGCCGTGCTCGGCGAGCCGGGGGCGGCCGGTCCGGCCGATGACCTGGCTGCCGCCCAGGCCACCGTCGACGACCTGCTGGCGACCGCCACCGCCCTCGAACGGGAGTACGGGGACGACGAGCCCTCCGACGTCCTGCACGAGCTGCGGCTGGAGAGCGAGGACCTTCGCCTGCTGTTCGGAGCCGAGTCCCCGGACACCGGGGTGCTGCTGGTCGTGGGGATGAGCCAGGACGACTGGGCGGAGTGGTACGACGAGGCGCTGCCGCTGGCCCGCGCCGACCTCGGCCTCGGCGCCGACGAGCTCACCGGCTACGGCCTCGGGGCGTTCCTGGCCGAGTACTTCCCCGGCGAGCAGGCACAGGTGCGGGCGGCGGCCGCCCGGCTGATCGAGCTGAACCGCCCCCGGCCGGCCGGCTCCTAGCCGTACGGCCGGCGGGAGCTATTCGGTCGACGCCCGGGGGCGGGACCTGGATCATCGGGGGATGGACACAGGGACGCTGGTGTTCGGCCACCGGCCGCGCGGCTCCAGCGAGGTGCTGCTCCGGGCCGCGGCGGAGCGCGGCCTGCGGGTCGTGCAGCTGACCGACGCGGTGGTGCCCGGGGAGCTGCGCGGCGGGGGTGCCGCGCTGTACTGCGGGCTCCGCCTCGCCGACCGGGTCGCGGCCGAGCTGGGGATCGGGCTGCTGGAGGCCCCGCGGGACTGGCTCGCCGCGCTTCCGCCGGAGTACACCCTGCGGGAGATCACGCTGATGCCCATCGGGCAGGCCTACGAACTGCGGCGGCCGGTGTTCGTCAAGTCGCCGAACGACAAGGGCATCACCGCCAGGGTCTACGCCGACGGCAGCAGGCTGCCCGGCCCCGACGCGGTCGATCCGGGCCTGCTGGTGCTGGTGGCCGACCTGGTGCGGTTCACCACCGAGTTCCGGCTGTACGTCTGCGACGGGGCCGTCCGTACGGGCAGCCAGTACGCCGCCGACGGCGAGGCGGAGATCGTCTCGCTCGACGGCCATCCGCGCCGTGCCTCAGTGCTCGGGTTCGCGGAGGGCCTGCTGGCGGAGCTGGGCGCCACCCTGCCGAGCGCGGTCGTCGTGGACATCGGTACGGTCCACGACCCGGTGGAGGGAGAGCACTGGGCGGTGATCGAGGCCAACGGCGCCTGGGGGAGCGGATGCTATGCCGCCGATCCGCAACGGGCCCTGGACGTGGTGCTCCGCGCCTCCTGCCCGGTCGATCTGATGAGCGCCCACGACCGCGGTTTCGTCCGGGCCCCCTGACGGGGCGGCTATCCACAGAACGGCGCTCTGGCTCCGGGAGTCCGCGGAGGCTGGTACGAAGGACACCATGAGTTCCGAGCCGCACGACGACCAGGCCCTGCGTGAGGAAGCCGAAAGCTGCCTGCGGGCGCTGGCGGGGGAGCACGCCAGGCTGCGTGCGGACCAGTGGACCGCCATCCGGGCCCTGGTCGTCGATCGGCGGCGGGCTCTGGTGGTGCAGCGCACCGGCTGGGGCAAGTCGGCCGTCTACTTCGTCGCCACCCGGCTGTTGCGCGCGCGCGGCGCCGGCCCCACCGTCATCGTGTCCCCGCTGCTGGCGCTCATGCGCAACCAGATCGAGGCCGCCGACCGGGCCGGCATCCACGCCCGCACCATCAACTCCGCCAACACCGAGGACTGGGAGCAGGTCTACGCCGGCGTGGAGGCGGGCGAGGTGGACGTGCTGCTGGTCAGCCCGGAGCGGCTCAACAACCCTGACTTCCGGGACCAGGTGCTGCCCAAACTGGCGGTGGAGGCCGGCCTGGTCGTGGTGGACGAGGCGCACTGCATCTCCGACTGGGGGCACGACTTCCGGCCCGACTACCGGCGGCTGCGCACCCTGCTGGCCGAGCTGCCGCCGGGCACCCCGGTGCTGGCCACCACCGCGACCGCCAACGCCCGGGTCACCCAGGACGTCGCCGAACAGCTCGCCGACGACCCCGCGCGGCTGCGGGCCGGCCAGGCCGGGGAGGCGCTGGTGCTGCGCGGCACCCTCGAACGCGACAGCCTGCGGCTGGCGGTCGTGCGGCTGCCCGTGGCCGAGCAGCGGCTGGCCTGGCTGGCCGAGCGGCTGGCGGAGCTGCCCGGCTCGGGGATCGTCTACACCCTGACCGTGGCCGCCGCGCACGAGGTGGCCGGCCTGCTCCGGGAGCGGGGGTACGAGGTCGCCGCCTACTCCGGGCAGACCGAGCAGGCCGAGCGGCTGCAGGCCGAGCAGGACCTCCTCGACAACAAGCTCAAGGCGCTCGTGGCCACCAGCGCGCTCGGCATGGGGTTCGACAAGCCGGACCTCGGCTTCATCGTGCATGTCGGGGCCCCGCAGTCGCCGGTCGCGTACTACCAGCAGATCGGCCGCGCGGGGCGCGGGGTGGAGCGGGCAGAGGTGATCTTGCTGCCGGGGCTGGAGGACCGCGACATCTGGGCCTACTTCGCCGGCCTGGCCTTCCCGCCGGAGCAGGTGGTCCGGACGACGCTCGGCGCCCTGGGCGACAGGCCGATGTCGACGGCCGCCATGGAGACCCAGGTGGACCTGGGCCGGAGCCGGCTGGAGATGATGCTCAAGGTCCTGGACGTCGACGGAGCGGTCCGCCGGGTCCGCGGCGGCTGGGTGGCCACCGGCCAGGCGTGGGCCTACGACCGGGAGCGCTACGCCCGGGTCGCCGCCGAGCGGGCGCACGAGCAGCAGACCATGCTGGACTACCTCGCCACCGACGGCTGCCGGATGGAGTTCCTGCGCAGGCAGCTGGACGACGCCGAGGCCACCGCCTGCGGGCGCTGTGACAACTGCACGGGCAGGCACTGGCCGGCCGAGGTCTCCGACACCGGGACCGCCCAGGCCCGGGAGCGGCTGCGCCGCCCCGGGGTCGACGTGGCGCCCCGCCGGATGTGGCCGACCGGCATGAAGGCGCTGGGCATCGCCCTGTCCGGCAAGATCGCGGCCGAGCAGCAGGCGGAGACCGGCCGCGCGCTGGGCAGGCTCACCGACATCGGCTGGGGCAACCGGCTGCGCCAGCTGTTCGCCGAGGGCGCGCCGGACGGCCCGGTGCCCGACGACGTCTTCGCCGCCGTCGTCAAGGTGCTCGCGGCCTGGGGCTGGACGGAGCGGCCCGCGGGGGTGATCACCATCGGCTCGCGGTCCCGGCCCCGGCTGGTGGAGAGCCTCGGCCGGCGGATCGCGGAGATCGGCAGGCTGCCCCATCTCGGCGAGCTCGCTCCGCAGGGGCCTCCGGTGCCGCGCCAGCACAACAGCGCCCAGCGGCTCCGGTCCGTGGGGGCCTCGCTGACCGTGCCCGAGGAGGTCGCGGCGGCCGTCGCCGCCGCCGGGGGCCCCGTTCTGCTCGTCGACGACCGGATCGACACCGGGTGGACCATGACCGTCGCGGCCAGGCTGCTCCGCCAGGCCGGAGCCCCCGCCGTGCTGCCCCTGGTCCTGGCCGTGCCCAGCTGACCGGCCGGCCGGCCGGTCAGGGGGTCATGACGGTGGTGCGTCCCGCTGCTAGAGCGCCGGGCGGGCGCCGATGTGCGCCAGGGCCTTGGCGGCGAGGGCACAGCCGGCGGCGAGCGCCTCGGCAGGCGGCTTGCCGTCCAGCCACGACGGCAGGAAACCGGCGGTGAACGCGTCACCACCGCCCGTGCCGTCGACGACCTTCTCCACCGGCTCGGCGGCGACGACGATCGGCTCGGGCCGGCCGTTGGTGTACCACAGCGCGCCGTCGGAGCCCATCTTGATGACCACCTGCGGATACCAGGCGGTGAGCACCTTGGCGGCCTGGTCGGGGTACTCCCGTCCGGTGAGCACCTCCGCCTGGTCGGAGTTGATGATCAGCAGCCGCGCGCCCTGGGTCCACTCCAGGAAGGGCTCTGCGCCCATCCGCTTGAGCGGCGAGGAGGACCCGCCGTCCACCGAGATCGACATCTGGGCCTTGCGCGCCTGCATGAGCGCGTGCATCGCGGCCTTCCGCGAGCCTTCGTTCAGCAGGGCGTAGCCCGACAGGTGCATGTGGGCGCCGGGCGAGAAGAGGTCCTGTGGGATGTCCTCGGGCAGCAGCGCCGCGTTCGCACCCGGGTCGGACAGCATCGTCCGGTCGCCCTTGTGGGTGACGAGGACGACACAGGTGCCCGTGGGCCGTTCCGCGTCCATGACGAGGCGGGCGTCGACGCCGTACCCCATCAACTCCATGTCTCGGTTTCGCCCTGCTATGTCGGACCCCCGGCGTCCGACAAAGGCGACCTCGACCCCCTCGACGGCCAGCCAGGAGGCCACGTTGGCCCCCGAGCCCCCGCCGTGCATCGTCACCGCGGCCGGTGTGTCACTCCCCTTCGCAAGGGGGTACGCGGCACGCGCAACGGCATCGGTCATGAGATCGCCGACCACGACCACGCGTGTCATGACGTCATCACCTCGATCAACACGGCCCGGTTAGGAGCTTCCGGGGCGTGTGCCGACCGTAACAGCTCCGCCCCCCTGAATAGGTCTCGAACGCGCAGCGAAACCAGGAACGGATGATTGTTGTGCTGTCTGGCCGCACAGGTCGGTGTCCTAGTCTCGGGGCTGTGGAGTATCCGGATCAATGGGAGGCCGACGTCGTGCTCGCCGACGGCGGCACGGCACATCTGCGCCCGGTCCGGGCGGACGACGCCGAACTGCTGCGCGCGTTCTATGCCCGGCTCTCGGCAGAGTCTATCTATTACCGGTTCTTCTCGCCGCATCCTCAGCTCACCGAGCGGGAGATCGAGCATTTCACCACGGTCGACCATGACGACCGGGTCGCGCTGATCGCCACGATCGGTGACGACATGGTGGCGGTCGCCCGTTACGACCGGACCGGCGACGGCGAGGCGGAGGTCGCGTTCCTGGTGGAGGACGCCCATCAGGGCCGTGGGGTGGCCAGCGTCCTGCTGGAGCACCTGGCGGCGGCGGCCCGGGAGCGCGGCCTGCGCCGGTTCACGGCCAGCGTGCTGCCCGACAACCGGCGGATGACCAAGATCTTCCGTGAGGTGGGCTACCAGGCCCAGCAGCGGTTCGAGGACGGCGTCATCGAGCTCACCCTGGACCTGACCCCGACGGAGACCTCCCTGGAGGTCATGACCGCCCGCGAACACCGGGCCGAGGCGAGGTCGATCCAGCGGCTGCTGTTCCCCCGTTCGGTGGCGGTGATCGGCGCCGGCCGGGACGCGCTCAGCGTGGGCCAGACCGTCCTGCGGCACCTGCTCAAGGGCGACTTCACCGGCCCGGTATACCCGGTGCACCCCACGGCCAAGGCGGTCGCCGGGGTCCGCGCCTACGCCACCGTCCTGGACATCCCGGACGAGGTGGACCTGGCCGTCGTGGCCGTCCGCGCGGACAGCGTGCACGAGGTGGTGGCGCAGTGCGCGAGCAAGGGCGTGCACGGGCTGGTGGTCGTCTCGTCCGGGTTCGGGGAGACCGGCGCCGAGGGCCGCGCCAGCCAGGAGGAGCTGGTACGGCTCGCGCGGGCGCACGGCATGCGGGTCGTGGGCCCCAACTGCCTGGGCATCGCCAACACCGACCGGTCCGTACGGCTGAACGCCACCCTTGCCCCGACCATGCCGGGCCGCGGGCCGGTCGGCTTCTTCTCCCAGTCCGGCGCGCTGGGCATCGCGATCCTGCAGCGGACCGCCGAGCGCGGCCTGGGCCTGTCGACCTTCGTGTCGGCCGGCAACCGGGCGGACGTGTCCGGCAACGACCTCATGCAGTACTGGGAGGAGGACCCGGCCACCACCGCCGTCCTGCTCTACCTGGAGTCGATCGGCAATCCGCGCAAGTTCACCCGGCTGGCCCGCCGGCTCGGCCGTACCAAGCCGATCGTCGCGGTCAAGAGCGGCCGCAGCACCCAGGGCGTGCCCCTCGGCCACGCCGCGCGGGCCCTCACCCTGCCCGACCACGCGGTCAGCGCGCTGTTCGCGCAGGCGGGGGTGGTGCGGGTCGAGGACCTGTCCGAGCTGTTCGACGTGGCCCAGCTGCTCGCCTACCAGCCGCTGCCCGAGGGCGACCGGATCGCCATCGTCGACAACTCCGACTCGCTGGGCCTGCTCGCCGAGGACGCCGCGACCGCCCTCGGGCTGGAGTCCGGCCGGCCGGTCAACCTGGGCCCGGAGGCGGGCCCGGCCGAGTACGAGGCCGCGCTGACCGGGGCACTCGACGACCCCGCCGTGGACGCGGTCGTGACGCTGTTCACCCCGCCGGTCATCGGGGGCGTGGACCCGGGCGTGGCGGCGGCGATCGTACGGAAGGCGGCGGCGAGCCGGAAGCCGATCGTGGCGACCTACCTCGGGGCCAAGGGCATGCCGACCGAGCTGCGCCAGCCGGGTTCCCCCGGGGGCGGGGCCCCCGCGTACGGCTCGGTGCCGTCCTACCCCGCGCCGGAGGACGCCGTGCGGGCGCTGGCCTACGTCACCCGGTACGCCGCTTGGCGGCGGCGGCCGCACGGCCCCGTCCGGGAACCGGCCGGGATCGACCGTATCCGGGCCCGGGTCCTGGTGGCGGACCTGCTCAGCGGCGCGGACGGGCCGGTGACCGCCGACGCCGGGCAGGCCGCCGAGCTGCTCGGCCACTACGGCATCACCGTCGCGGACGGAGCCGAGGGCATCCCCACCCGGATCATCACGATGGAGGACCCGTCGTTCGGCGCGGTCGTCTCGTTCGGGCTGTCCGACGTGGCCGCGGACCTGCTCGACGACCGGGCCTACCGGCTGGCCCCGCTGACCGACGCCGAGGCCGCCGAGCTGATCCGGGCCGTCCGCACCGCCCCCCTGCTGTTCGGCCACCGGGGGGCGGAGCCGGTCGACGCGGGGGCCCTGGAACGCCTGCTGCTGCGGGTCTCCCTGCTCGCCGACGATCTCCCCGAGGTGATGCGGCTGGAACTGGACCCGGTGCTGGCCCATCCCACCGGCGTCACCGTGCGGCGGGCATCGCTGCGGCTGGCCCGCCCGGTGGGCCCCCGCCCGGAGCTCGGCCCCCGCCGCCTCCCCGGATCGGTGACCCCGGCGGGCCCCTGAGCGGCCCGGAAGGGCCCTGCGCGGCAGCGGTTGCGACCGCACTGCCCGCGTATGTGCGTGCGACCCCCGGGACAGGGCAGGATGGGAGCCATGAGGGAAACCCGAGCGGCGGCAAACGGGCTGCGGACGTCGATCGAGCGCAGCGGGTACTACCCTGCGCTCGTGGCCGACGCGGTCGAGTCGGCGCTGGGCACCGAGACGGTGCTCGCCTACGTCGTCCATCACGAGGCCACCTTCGACCCGGCGATGGAGGTGCGCCGCCACGTGACGGTGCTCGTCCTGTCACCGACGAGGCTGCTGGTGTGCCATACCGACGAGCATCCGCCGACCGAGACGATGCCGCATCCGCACGCCACCACCACGACCGAGATGGTGCGCCTGGACCGGGTCCAGTCGGTGGCGGTGACCCGGGTGGTGCCCGAGCCGGCGTCGTACGTGCCCGGCATGGCGCCCACCGAGGTGGTGCTGACCATCGGCTGGGGCGCCATCGCCCATCTCGACCTGGAGCCCGCCACCTGCGGTGACGAGGCCTGCGAGGCCGACCACGGGTACACCGGCAGCGTCACCGCCGACGACCTGTCGCTGCGGGTCAGCGAGGCGGCGGACGGCGCGGAGGCGGTCACCCAGGTGCTCGCCTTCGGCCAGGCGCTGGCCGAGGCGACGACCACGTGAGCGTGCCGCCACCGGTCCCGTCGTACGGGGCCGGGGCGCTGGCCGATCTCGCCTCCTCGCTGCTGGCCACCTTCGGGCTGCCCGGCGAGACCAATGCCCTGGGCCTGCCGGAGCTGCCGCGCGCCTGCGTACTGCTCGTCGACGGGCTCGGCTGGGAGCTGCTGCGCGCCCATCCCGAGGAGACGCCGTTCCTGTCCTCGCTGGCCGGCCGGCCGCTCACCGCGGGCTTCCCGGCGACCACCGTCACCAGCCTCGGCTCCCTGTCCACCGCCGTGCCGCCCGGCGGGCACGGGCTGTTCGGCTACCAGGTCGCCAACCCCGGGACCGCCCGGCTGCTCAACTGCCTGCGCTGGGACGAGTCCGTCGACCCGGTGGAGTTCCAGCCGCACTCGACGGTCTACGAGCGGGCCAACGCGGCCGGGGTGGCCTCCAGCTACGTCGCCGCGGGGGCCTACGTCAACACCGGGTTCAACCGGGCGATCACCCGGGGCGCCCGCTACCGGCCCGCGGACGCCCTCGGCCAGCTGATCGCCCAGGCGGAGCTGGCGCTGCGGGACGGGGACCGCGCCCATGTCACCGTCTACCACTCCGATCTGGACTCCACCGGCCACCTGTACGGCGCGGGCTCCACGGCGTGGCGCCACCAGCTCCGGTTCGTGGACGATCTCGCCCGGCGCCTCGCCGAGGTGCTGCCGGCGGGCACCGGGCTGTACGTCACCGCCGACCACGGCATGGTCAACCCCGACGACAGGGTCGACGTCGACACGCTGACCGAGCTGAGGGCCGGCGTGAGCCTGCTGGGCGGGGAGGCCCGCGCCCGGCACGTGTACGCCGCGCCTGGTGCGGCCGGCGACGTGCTGGCCACCTGGCGGGAGATCCTGGGCGACCGGGCCTGGGTCTACCCCCGGGACGAGGCCGTCGCGGCCGGCTGGTTCGGCCCGGTGAAGCCGGAGCTGCTGGCGCGCATCGGCGACGTGCTGGCCGTGCCGAACACCGATCTCGCGATCGTGGCCTCCAAGGCCGAGCCGCTGGAATCGAGCCTGGTCGGGATGCACGGCTCGATGCTCCCCGCGGAGCAGCTCGTCCCGCTGCTCACCCTCGCCTCCTGACGGGCCGGCCGGGCGGCGGGGCCGGATGCGGGCACGCCCATTTCCGGTGCGGGGCTCCAGCGGTAAGACTGACAGGGTGCAGCCCCTTATCGACGCGTTCTCGCTAGCCCGACTGCTCGACGGTTCCCTGCCGGACGAGCCGCCACCGATCCTGCTGGACGTACGGTGGAATCTGACCGGCCCGCCGGGGGTCGAGGCCTACCGCCGGGGGCATCTGCCCGGTGCGGTCTTCGTCGACCTGGACCGCGAGCTGGCCGGGCCGCCGGGGCCCGGCGGACGCCATCCGCTGCCTGCGGCCGGGGCCTTCCAGGAGACGATGCGCCGGGCCGGAGTCCGCGCGGACGCCCTCGTGGTGGTCTACGACGACGCCGACTCCACCGCCGCCGCCCGGGCCTGGTGGAACCTGCGGTACTTCGGCCACCAGCGGGTGCGGGTCCTCGACGGCGGCTACCGGACCTGGGAGGCGGCGGGCCTGCCGGTCAGCACCGAGGAGCCCACCCCGGCCCCGGGCGACTTCGTGGCCAGGGCCGGCGGCATGCCGGTGCTGGACGCCGGTGGAGCGGCCGCGCTGGCCAAGGACGGTGTCCTGCTCGACGCCAGGGTCGCCGCGCGCTACCGCGGTGAGGTGGAGCCGATCGACCCGGTGGCCGGGCACATCCCGGGGGCCGTCAACGCGCCCACACTCGGCAACGTCGGGATCGACGGGCGTTTCCTGCCGCCCGAGCTGCTGCGCGACCGGTTCGCCGAGCTGGGCGCCACCGACGCGGCCGAGGTCGGGGCCTACTGCGGGTCCGGGGTGACCGCCGCGCACGAGATCCTGGCGCTGTCCGTGGCCGGGGTGCCCGCGGCGCTCTATGTCGGTTCCTGGTCCAACTGGGTCGCCGATCCCGCCAACCCGGTCGCGACCGTCGGATCCTGAGGGCTCAGCCGGTGCCGAAGCACTGGAAGCCGAGCACTCCCGGGGTGCGGGGTGCGGCGGCGAGCGCCCGGGCGGGGGACAGGCCGGTGGCGAGCAGCCGGTGGAACCTCACCATGAGGTCCCGGGCGGCGTCGTCCCGCACCGGGGTCACACTGGCGATCACGCAGGTCGTGCCGGCGGCGAGCAGCACGCTGGCCAGCCCCATGACCCCCTCGGCCCGCCCGCCGTCGCAGGCGGACAGCACCACCACCCGGGGCGGCCGCGCGAGCCCTTCGAGGTCGTGCGTCAGCAGCGGCCCGTCGGCCATCAGCAGGCCCGACAGCGACGGGTTGCCGCCGCGGAACTCCCCGTGCGCCGCCAGGTGGGCCAGCTCCGCGCCGTCGAGGGCGTCCCGTACGGTCTCCGCGGCGGCCGCGGGCCCGCACAGCACCGAGGCCCCCGGGCGGATTCCGGCGATCGCGGTGACCTCGGGCTCGGAATGCCGTAGTCCCGGCCCGGCGACGAGCACCACGGGCCCGCCGCCCCGGGCGGGCTCGGGCGGGCCGGCCTGACGGCGGGCCCGCAGCCAGGCCGCCGCGGACGGGACGACACTGACCGGGCGGCCGGCCAGCATCGGCAGCGCGGACCACGGCAGGCCGCGCAGCACCCCGGTGGGGGCCAGCACCAGCTCCCGGTCGCCGACGGCCCGGCGGAGCGGCGCCGGCAGCCGCGCCTCCAGCCTCCGGGCGGCGTCCGAGGGCTCGGCGCCGCTCCCGGGCGGGCGGGGACCGCCGGGGGAGCCGCCGCCGTGCCAGGCCAGCCGCCGCACCGCGGAGCGCAGCAGCAGGGCGTCGTGGGCCACGTCCGCGTAGCACCCCAGCGTCCAGCGCCGGCAGCGTCCCGCGACCACGGTCACCGCGTACAGGGTCTCGCCCGCCCGCACCAGCTCCACCAGGGCCCGGTCGCCGAGCGAGGCCGCCAGTGCGCGCAGCGGCCGATCGGCCCGGCCCGCCCCTGACGCGGCATCGCCGGGCGGGGTGCCCGACCGCATCCTGGTACGCGCCCGCAGTTCGGCCTCGAGCCGGAGCAGCCGGGCGGCCGTCTCCCGGGCGTCCCGCCCCGCCGCCGTCGTCGCGGTGTGCTCGGCGCCGGCCATCCGCAGCTCGGTCAGCAGCACGGCGCAGCGGGGGTCCGCCGGCGGGACCACGCGTTCCCGGGTCCGCCACATGATCGCCCGGCGCCGCTCCTCGGCCGAGAGCAGGGCACGCGCGTCCCCGGCGAGCCGCAGCCCGAGGTCCCCGAGGTCGGCGCCGAGCCGGGCCGCGTGCGCGCGCAGTTCGGGTGCGCCCAGCGCGGCGGCGTGCTCGTCGACGACCCGCAACCCGGCCCGGACCGCCGCCATGGCACCCTGCCGGTCCCCTCTGGAGTGCCGTTCCAGCGCCGTGGCGTGCCACGCGGCGGCCCGCAGCGCCGCCGGGCCGTGCCGCCGGGCCGCGCTCACCTGGTCGAGCAGGGCCGAGGCCGGGCGTCCCAGCCGCAGCGCGAGCAGCGCCGCGACGATCCTGCCGTCCGCCGCCTCCTGCGCCCAGCCGCCGCGGTCGAGCCGGTCGGCGGTCGCCACGGCGGTCTGGAAGAACACCGCGGACCGGTCTCCGGCGGCCCAGCGGGCCCGGACGAGCAGGTGCTCGGCGAGCAGCGTCCAGCCGGCGCGTCCCTGGTCGGCGAAGGCGGTCCGTGCGCGCTCCGCGGTCTCGGCGGCCTTCTCCGGATCGCCGTCGGCCAGCTCCGCCCGGGCCAGCAGCAGCAGACCGTCCGCGAGGTCCGATCCGTACCCGGCGGCGCCGATCTCCGCCAGCGCGGCGGTGATCAGCGGGCGGGCCTCGGCGGCCAGCCCGGCCGCGACGAGCGTCTGCGCGCGGTCGAGGCGGGTCTGGGCGACGCGGGCGCCGACCAGGCCGGGCTCGGCCTCGGCGTAGAGCCGCAGCGCTCGCGGCACGTCCCCGCGCTGCGACGCCACATAGGCCAGGTTGGCCCTGGCCATCGCGGCCTCGTGCCGGAGCCCGGCCCGGTCGGCCAGCTCGGCGGCCTCCGCCAGCAGGGGCTCGGCCGCGTCCAGGTCGCCGCAGGTGGCCCGGGCGAGCGCGGCGTTGATCAGCAGTCCGGGCTGGGCCTTCGCCGTCCTCGGCCGCCGGGCGATGGCCAGCGCCTCGTGCAGCCGGCCGCTCCGGGCCAGTGCGCACACCCGGTTGGCCTGCAACCGGTCGGCGTCCTCACCGCGCAGCACCGGCGCGGCCGCGTCCGCGGCGGCCAGCGCGCCGGCGAGGTCCCCGCGCGAGACCAGCATCGCCACCAGGCTCATCCGCACCTGCGCGGCCGCGTAGGTCAGACCCGCCCGCTCCGCCGTGGCCAGCGCCTCCTGCAGGTGGGCGAGGCTCTCCTCCAGCCGGCCCAGCTCCAGGCCGCTCAGCGCCGCCGCCCGCAGCGCCTCCACCCGTACGGTCGCGGCCGGCGCGTCCAGCCGGGCCAGCGCCGCCGCGTGCGCCCGCCGGGGGTCGACCGCGGCCAGCTGCAGCAGGGTGCCGTCCTCCGTCACAACCGCACCCAGCTCGTCACGATCGACGTCGCGTCGGGCAGCAGGAAGACCAGGCTGACCAGGCCGGCCGGCACGGCGGGCACCGAGAAATGACCGCTCCGGTCGGCCTGGGCGGCGACCTCGCCGTCCGGATGCCGGACCCGGATCCGGGCCGGGCCGGGCGGATCCAGCCGGCCGGCGATCTCCCGGTCGGCGCCGCTGCCGATCACCTCGATCTCCACCTCGGCGTCCGGACCGGCGAAGGTCAGCAGCCGGGAGCCGCCGCGCACGCCCGCCGCCGCGGCGTCCTGGTCGCCGGTCAGGTCGGCGAGGGCGGCGCCCGGCTCCCGGTGGGCGAACGCGGCCCGCCCGGTGGCGAGCACCTCGGCGGGCACCGGCTCCAGCCGGGCGAAGGCCTCCCGGACCCGGGCCATCAGCTCCTCCTCGGTCACAGCGCCTCCCCGAGCCGGCGGCGCAGGTCGGCCAGGCACCGGGCACGGGTCGGCCCGACGCTGCCGACCGGGATGTCCAGCGCGGCCGCCGCCTCCATGTAGGTGACCGGGGCGAGCGCGAAGAACCGCAGCACCCGGCGGCAGCGCTCCGGCATCGCCCGGATGGCCGACGCCACGTCACTGAGCCGCTCGCGTTGCACGCAGGTCCGCTCCACCCACCCGGCGGCGGGATCGGGGGCCTGGTCGGGCACGCTCCAGGCCGGCAGCTCCCGGCCCCGGCGGCGCAGGGTCCACCGGCTCTCCCGGTGGGTGGTGACCGCCAGCCAGGTGCCCACCCGGTCGGGCTCGCGCAGCTCGTCCAGCCGCTCGACCAGGCGGAGCCAGACGGTCTGCGTCACATCGGCCAGGTCGGCCGCCCCCAGATCGTACGAGCGCGCGATCGACCGGAGCAGCCCGGTGTAGCGCTCGACCAGCGCGTCCCAGGCCCCCTGGTCACCGCTCCGCGCCCTGGCCACCAGCTCGCCGGACGTGAGCTCTTCCACCTTCGGAACCACCTGCTGCCTCCTCGTGCCGCCGCCGACCGGCACCGCGGCGGCGCTCGACCGCCCCGTCACCGCATCGGCGTCGGCCTGTCGTCACGTTCTGACGTGTACTCCCAGATCGGGATGGACCGGCCCGCCCGCCGGATCGAGGATCCGATCGGCCGCCGCCGTCGCGGACAGGCCCTCGGCCGCGGCGAGCCCCGCGATCACACCGGCCACCGCGGGCGCCGCGAACGAGGTCCCGCTCCAGGTGGCGTAGCCGGCGAAGCGGTCCGGATCCACGCCGTTGACCCGGGGCCGCGGGCCGTCGAACCTGACGAAACAGCTGGTCAGCCCGACCCCCTGGGTGCAGGCGTCCACCCACCAGCCGTAGCCGGAGAACCAGGCCCGGTCGGCGCCGTCCAGGGCGGCGACGGCGATCACCGTCTTGAGCGCGGCCGGCCAGAAGGGCCGATCGCTCGCGGCGTTGCCTGCGCAGGCCACCACGACCGTGCGCCGCCGGGGCGGCCCGCCGTCCCCGCCGTCCCCGCCGGATCTGAGGGCCGCGATCGCCCGCGCGACCAGCGGGGACGGGCGGTCGTCGTAGGTGTGGCAGCCGATCGACAGGTTCACGATGTCGGCGCGCCCCCACCGCGCGAGCCAGTTCAGTGCCCGGATCATGCCGAGCTCGTCGCCGACGCCGTCTCCGCCGATCACTCGCTTGGCCCGGATCCGGGCGGCCGGTGCCCGCTGCAGGACGATCCCGGCGATGAAGGTGCCATGACCCGCCTGGGCGTCCAGCTGGTAGTCGAGGTCGGCGTCCAGCAGCTCGGTCACCTCCTCGCGCTGCTCGCGATACCA
This sequence comes from Actinomadura scrupuli, assembly GCF_050971785.1. Lineage (NCBI taxonomy): Bacteria > Bacillati > Actinomycetota > Actinomycetes > Streptosporangiales > Thermomonosporaceae > Actinomadura > Actinomadura scrupuli. The sequence goes on from NZ_JBPCCU010000005.1 coordinate 115,851, forward strand.
GTCGCGGGACTCGTACCAGGGATGTGCCGACAGCCCGGTGTCGAGCACCGCGACGGTCACCGGCGCCGCCGCGTCCGCCGCCCGCGGCGCCTCGACCGGAGCCGCGGCCCGGGGGAGGTCCGCCGGGCCGGACCACCACAGCGGCTGTCCGTGCACGAGGTGGTTGGGCGCGACCGACAGCCTGCGATGCCTGCCCTCCCCGCTGAGCTGCGCGGCCAGCTCGCACACGTCGACCCGGGCCGGGCCGCGCAGCCGGATCCGGGTGAGGGTCACGTGGTCGTCGCTGGAGTCCGACCATCGCCGGACCATGTCCGCCACGACGGGCAGATCGTGGTCGGCGACCAGCAACTGGTCGCGCCGGATCAGCGTCGGGCCGCCGTGCGCCGAGGTCACGACGGAGACGTCCCGGTGCCGGGCGAGCAACCGGTCCAGCCTTGCCTCCTGGTCGAACACGGAACTTAGAGTGCCCGATCCATCACCGTAGGTAACGTCATATCGCAGGATTGTGATCGGCTGGAGATTCCGGCAGCCGAGCGGCGGCTCAGGCCGGCGCGGTGACCAGTGACAGCGGCAGGTCCCCGCAGGGCCGTACGGTGAAGCCGCGGTCCCCCCGGTAGATCGCGCCGGGGGTCCACCGCGCGGTGTTGGAGGCCACCACGCGCCCGGAGGTGTTGATCACGAACGCCGGGGCGGGGATCTTCCGCAGCACCGGCACCACGGCGCTCTCGAAGCTGCGCACGAACACGTCGGCGGCGGCCACCCCGATGAAGGCGCCCGCCGAGACCACCGGCACGGAGAGCGTCAGGCTGTACTCGTCGGTGCACAGGTAGTCGACGTACGGCCCGCAGATCGTCTTCTCCGCTCCCGCCCGCGGCCCGGTGAACCAGTCCCAGTGGGTGTAGTCGTAGAAGGCGCTGCTGGCCGGGTCCAGATCGTGCAGCAACTGGACGGGGGCGCCCGCGGGACCGGCCTGCCACCACTCCAGATACCAGGCCGCGTCGGCGAGCAGGCCGGGCGCCGCGATGAACCCGATCCCGGCGATGACCATGCCGAGCCGGCCGAACAGCAGCGGCCGCAGCAGGGCGAGATCCGCTCGCACCAGGTCGCGGCCGAGGTCCCGCACCGCGCCGGCCTGCCGGGCCGAGGCCTCGCGGACCTCGTTCAGGGCGCAGAAGACGTCGTCCATGGTGTCGCGGACCCGGACGACGGCCGCGTCGATGGCCTCGGGCTCAGTGAGCATGCCGACCTCGCATCAGAGCGCCAGACGCAGTTCGATGAGGTGTTCCACGGCCTCGAGGACATGCCGCTCGGCAACGTCCCGGGCCTGGTCGCAGTCGCCGCGCTGGACGGCGTCGGCGATCGCGCGGTGCTGGGCGTGTACGCGTGCGCGGCCGCTCTGGTGCTCGTGGTCCAGCCAGATCAGCGGCCCGATGTCCGCCTGCATCCTGATCTCCTCACGGGTGAGCCGCGCCGACTGGGACGCGGCGGCCACCTCGATGTGGAAGCGGCCGTCCAGCCTGCGCAGCTGCGCGGGCGACCGGGCCCGCGACATCTCGTCGAGCGACCGCACCAGCGGGGCGACGTCCCCGGGCAGCGAACGCCGCGCGGCCAGCCGCGCGGCGGCCCCGGCGATGGCCGCGTAGTGGTCGCCCAGGTCGCGCAGTTCGTCGGCGCCGAAGGTGCGCAGCCGGGCGCTCGGATCGCCGGCCTCCGCCGGCGTCCGCACGAAGCTGCCGCCGCCGCGTCCGCGCCTGGTCCGCACGAGCCCCTGCTGCCGCAGTGCCATGAGCGCCTCGCGCAGGGTGACGGTGGAGACTCCGAGCAGGCCGGCGAGCTCGGCCTCGCTGGGCAGCTGTTCCCCGTCGGCGAGCAGGCCCAGCGCGATCGCGTCGGTGAGCCGGCGTGCGACCGCGTCAACCCGCGCGGTGCTGTCGACCGGGGAGAACACGGCACGTCGCGCTGTGTCCATGTCTCCCCTCGGTTTACGACCGTGATACCGGATTGTGCCTTGTTTTGAAACATTTAACCCCATAGGTTCTGGCCATGCCAGATGTAGCGGTGCGGCTCCGGGACCTGCGCAAGTCCTTCGGCCCGGTCGAGGCGGTCGCCGGGATCGACCTCGAGATCCATGACGGCGAGTTCTTCTCCATGCTCGGGCCCTCCGGCTCGGGCAAGACCACCGTGCTGCGCATGATCGCCGGTTTCGAGCGGCCCACCGGCGGGACCATCGAGCTGGCCGGCCGTGACGTGACCCGGCTCGCCCCCTTCGACCGGGACGTCAACACCGTCTTCCAGGACTACGCGCTCTTCCCGCACATGAACGTGCTGCAGAACGTGGAGTACGGCCTCAGGGTGAAGCGGGTGCCGCGGGCGCGGCGCCGGGAGCTGGCCGTCGAGGCGCTGCGCAGCGTACGGCTGGAGGATTTCGGGGCGCGCCGGCCCGGCGAGCTCTCCGGCGGCCAGCGGCAGCGCGTCGCGCTCGCCCGTGCCCTGGTCAACGAGCCCAGGGTGCTGCTGCTCGACGAGCCGCTCGGTGCCCTCGACCTCAAGCTCCGCGAGGAGATGCAGGTCGAGCTCAAGGCCATCCAGCGGCGGGCCGGCATCACGTTCCTGTTCGTCACCCACGACCAGGAGGAGGCGCTGACCATGAGCGACCGGGTCGCCGTCTTCGACCGGGGGCGGATCCAGCAGGTCGGTACCCCGGCCGAGGTGTACGAGCGGCCCGCGACGGCGTTCGTGGCGGGCTTCGTGGGCACCTCCAACCGGATCGGCGACGTCTGCGTACGGCCCGAGAAGATCCACCTCACCACCGAGCCGGGCACTGCCGGGCGCGACGGCGAGCGGCAGGCCGCCGGCACCGTGGCGGAGGTCGTGTACGCGGGCGCGGTGACGCGCTTCGTCGTCGATCTCGAGGACGGCGGCCGGGTGGTCGCGCTGCAGCAGAACCTGCAGACCTCCTCGATGGACGTCATGCGCTACCGGGACGCCCGCGTGCACCTCAGCTGGCGGGCCGAGCACGAGTTCCGGGTGGCCGCCGCCGAGCCCGCGCAGGCCTCCTGACAATCCCCAGCCCAGCCCGTTCCAGCAAGGAGATCCCCATGTGGTCCAAGCGCATCGCGCTCGCCACCGCCGCCGTGGCGTTCACCGGCCTGATGGCCGCCTGCGGCGGCGGCTCGTCCGGCACCAGGTCCACCACCGCCCCCGGCGGTTTCACCGTGCCCAACATCCCGGCGCTCAAGACCCTCGGGGCGGGCGAGGGCCAGGTCAACCTGGTCGCCTGGGCCGGGTACGCCGAGGACGGCTCCAACGACAAGAAGGTCGACTGGGTCCACCCGTTCGAGCAGGCCACCGGCTGCAAGGTCAACACCAAGGTCGCCGGGACCTCCGACGAGATGGTCAGCCTGATGAAGACCGGGCAGTACGACGCCGTCTCCGCGTCGGGCGACGCCTCCCTCCGGCTCATCGCCGGGGGCACCGTCGCGCCCGTCAACACCGCGCTGGTGCCCAACTACGCCGACGTGTTCCCGACCCTGAAGCTCCAGCCGTGGAACTCGGTGAACGGCACCGCCTACGGCATCCCGCACGGGCGCGGCGCCAACCTGCTCATGTGGCGCACCGACAAGGTCAAGCCCGCCCCGGACTCCTGGGCCGCCGTCTTCGCCCCGAACTCGCCGTACAAGGGCAGGGTCACCGCCTACGACTCGCCGATCTACATCGCCGACGCCGCGCTGTATCTGATGGCGACCGAGCCCCAGCTCGGCATCAAGAACCCGTACGCGCTGGACCGCAAGCAGTTCGACGCCTCGGTCGCGCTGCTCAAGGCACAGAACGCCAACATCGGCGAGTACTGGTCGGACTACACCAAGTCGGTCCAGGCCTTCAAGAGCGGCAACTCGGTGGTCGGCACCACCTGGCAGGTCATCGCCAACCTCACCCAGGCCGAGAAGGCCCCCGTGCAGGTCACCCTGCCCAAGGAGGGCTCGACCGGCTGGTCCGACACCTGGATGGTCGCGGCCAAGGCCCAGCACCCCAACTGCGCCTACAAGTGGATGGACTGGATCGTCTCGCCGAAGATCAACGCCCAGGTCGCGGAGTGGTTCGGTGAGGCGCCCGCCAACGCCAAGGCCTGCCAGGAGACCGCGGACAAGAAGTTCTGCGAGACCTACCACGCCGCCGACGAGCCGTACTTCGCCAAGGTGCACTACTGGACCACCCCGATCGGGCAGTGCCTGGACGGCCGCAAGGACGTCAAGTGCATCGACTACTCCGAGTGGACGCGCGCCTGGACGGCGATCAAGGGATGACCTCGGCCTCACCCGACCGCCCGGCGCCGGGTCTCCGGCGCCGGGCGGCCGCCCTGCTGCACCGCAGACCGGGACTGCGGCTGTCGCTGCTGCTGTCGGCCCCGCTGGCCTGGCTGCTCGTCGCCTACCTCGGCGCCCTGGCGACGATGTTCCTGACCGCGTTCTGGTCCACCGACACCTTCACCGGCCAGGTGGTCAAGGAGTTCAGCCTGCGCAACTTCCAGGACGTGGTCGGCGACGAGGTCTACCGCAGGATCGCCCTGCGCAGCATCGGCGTGGCCGCGCTGGTCACCGTGCTCGACGTGCTGATCGCCTTCCCGATGGCGTTCTTCATGGCCAAGGTCGCCAGGCCGCGGTGGCGCCCGCTCCTGGTGATCGCCATTCTCACCCCGCTGTGGGCGGCCTACCTGGTCAAGGCGTACGCCTGGCGGGTGATGCTCTCCGACGGGGGACTGGCCGACTGGGCGCTGCGGCCGCTGGGCCTGTCCGGTCCCGGGTACGGGCTGCCCGCCACGGTGCTGGTCCTGGCCTACCTCTGGCTGCCGTACATGATCCTGCCCCTGTACGCCGGGCTGGAGCGGCTGCCGGACTCGCTGCTGAACGCCTCCAGCGACCTGGGCGGCCGTACGGCTCGTACCTTCCGGTCGGTGGTGCTGCCCATGACGTTCCCGTCGCTCGTCGCCGGGTCGATCTTCACCTTCTCGCTCTCCCTCGGCGACTACATCACCGTGAAGATCGTCGGAGGTAAGAGCCAGCTGATCGGCAACGTGGTCTACGACAACATCGGCGCCGCCAACAACCTGCCGTTCGCCGCCGCGGTGGCCACCGTGCCCGTCGTGGTGATGCTCGTCTACATCGCCGCGGTCCGCCGCACCGGTGCTCTGGAGGAGCTCTGATGATCCTTTCCCGCACCGCCCGGCTGCTGCTGCGCGGCTTCATGGCGCTCGGTCTCGCCGTCATCTACGTGCCGCTGTTCGTCGTGCTGGTCAACTCCTTCAACGCCGACCGCGCGTTCGGCTGGCCGCCGTCGGGGCTGACCACGCGGTGGTGGTCGCAGGCGATGGACAACGAGGGCGCCCGGCAGGCGGTGCTCACCAGCCTCAAGGCGGGCCTGGGGGCCACGGCCCTCGCGCTGCTGCTGGGCACGATGGCGGCCCTGGCCGTGCAGCGGTACTCGTTCTTCGGCCGGGACACGGTCTCGTTGCTGGTGGTGCTGCCGATCGCGCTGCCCGGCATCGTCACCGGCATCGCGCTGAGCAACGCCTTCCAGGTGGTGCTGCAGCCGCTCGGCCTCGGCCTCGGTCTGTTCACCGTCATCGTCGGCCACGCGACGTTCTGCATCGTCACGGTCTACAACAACGCGCTGGCCCGGCTGCGGCGGATGGGCACCAGTGTGGAGGAGGCCTCGGCCGACCTCGGCGCGGACACCTTCCAGACCTTCCGGTACGTCACGTTCCCGCTGCTGCGCTCCGCACTGCTGGCCGGTGGCCTGCTGGCGTTCGCATTGTCCTTCGACGAGATCATCGTGACGACGTTCACCGCCGGGCCCGGTGTGCAGACCCTGCCGATCTGGATCTTCAACAACCTGTTCCGGCCCAACCAGGCGCCGGTGGTGAACGTGGTGGCGGCCGTGCTGATCGTGGCGTCGGTGGTTCCGATCTATCTCGCGCAGCGGCTGTCCGGTGAGGTGTCGGCGCACTGAGCGCGGTATCGGGACCGAGTCCGGCTATGGGCTGGTGCACCTCGTGTGGATGCGGCACAATAATCTGACGTCGAGATCTTCTTGGGACGTACGAGGCCGTAGGGGAAGACGAGCCTCGGTACACAACCAGGAGGTCTGGTGGCTGCACGTGGCGTTTTTTACGTCCACTCTTCACCACCTGCGCTGTGCCCACATGTCGAATGGGCCGTCGCGGGTGTTCTTGGCGTACCCGCATCTCTGGCGTGGACGGATCAGCCGGCCGCTCCGGGCACGATGCGCGCCGAGCTGTGCTGGGAGGGTCATGTCGGCATGGCCGCGAGCATGGCCTCGGCCCTGCGCAACTGGAAGCTGCTGCGCTTCGAGGTGACCGAGGACGCCACCCCCGGCTGTGACGGGGTCCGCTACAGCTGCACGCCCACCCTCGGAGTGTTCACCGGCCTCATCGGCGCCAGCGGGGACATCCTGGTGCCCGAGGACCGGCTGCGCGCCGTCATGGCCAACGCCGCCTCCGGCCGCACCACGCTCGAGCACGAGCTGGAACGGCTGCTGGGCACCCCCTGGGACCACGAGCTCGAGCCCTTCCGCCGCGCCGGCGACGGCGCCCCCGTCCGATGGCTGCACGCGGCCGGCTGATCCCCAGCCGACCCCGGCTGACCGAAACGCCCGAAGGGCCAGAAACCGAACCCCCGGCACTTCCGTGATCATGCAATCGTCCGACGAACGATTGCATGATCACGGAAGTGCCGGGGAAGCGGGAACCTGGTGTCGGTGTCGGTGTCGGTGTCGGGCAGCGGGGTCAGAGGGGGATGTTGCCGTGCGACCCTCTGGCCGGGGTGGCCTCGGCGATGGCGCGGGCGAGGCTGCTGCGGGTCGCCGACGGCTCGATGACCTGGTCGATGACACCGAGGTCGATGGCCCGCTGCAGGCCACCGGCGATCTCCTCGTGCTCGGTGGCCAGCCTGGCCTCCAGGGCCGGGCGCTCCTCCTCCGGCACAGCGGCGATCTTGCGCCGGTGCAGGACCCGTACGGCCGCGACCGCGCCCATGACCGCCACCTCGGCGGTCGGCCAGGCGAAGACCCGGGTGGCGCCGAGCGAGCGGGAGTTCATGGCGATGTACGCACCGCCGTAGGCCTTGCGGGTCACCAGCGTCACCCGGGGCACGGTGGCCTCGGCGAACGCGTGCAGCAGCTTCGCGCCGCGCCGGACGACGCCGCCGTGCTCCTGGCCGACGCCGGGGAGGTAGCCGGGGACGTCCACCAGGACGACCAGCGGTACCCCGAACGCATTGCACATCCGGACGAACCGGGCGCACTTCTCGGCGGAGAGGGAGTCCAGGCAGCCGCCGAGCCGCAACGGGTTGTTGGCGATGACGCCGACGGTGCCGCCGCCGAGACGGCCGAGCGCGGTGACGATGTTCGGCGCCCACTTGGCGTGCAGCTCCACCATCTCCGCGGGGTCGTCGACGATGTCCTTGACCAGCGGCTGCACGCTGTAGGCGCGCCTGACGTTGTCGGGCAGGATGCCACCGAGATCGACGTCCTCGACCTCGTCGGGCCGCACCCTGCTCTGGTGGCCGAGCAGCACCGCGAGCCGGCGGCCCTGCAGCAGGGCCTCGGCGTCGTCCTTGGCCACGACGTGCACCACACCGGACTTCTTCGAGTGCGGCTCGGGGCCGCCGAGCCCGGCCATGTCGATCTCTTCGCCGGTGACCGACTTCACGACGTCGGGGCCGGTGACGAAGATCTTGCCGCTCTCGGACAGGATCACGATGTCGGTGAGCGCGGGGCCGTAGGCGGCGCCGCCCGCGGCCGGGCCGAGCACCACCGAGATCTGCGGGACCACACCGGACGCACGGGTCATGGCGCTGAAGACCATCCCGACGGCGTGCAGCGACTCCACGCCCTCGGCCAGCCGGGCGCCGCCGGAGTGCCAGAGCCCGATGATCGGCAGCCGCTCGCGGATCGCGTGGTCGTAGGCGAGGACGATGGCCTCGCAGCCGGCCATGCCCATCGCGCCGCCCATGACGCGCGGGTCGCTGGCGAAGGCCACCACCGGGATGCCCTCGACGCGGCCGATGCCGGCCAGCGCGCCGCTGCCGTCGTCGGCGGTCAGAGCCCGGAAGGACCCGTCGTCGAAGAGGGCGGAGAGCCGGACCTGCGGATGACGCGGGTCGGGTGCCTCCTCCTGCTGAGCGGGGACGGGCGCCGTCGCAACCCTGTTGTCGAGCGCGGTCATACGGACTGGCTCCTTGGGTAAGGCGGCGTCAGATGGCCCGCTGAAAGACGACGGCGGTGTTGTGCCCGCCGAAGCCGAAGGAGTTGTTGAGCGCGGCGATGGGGCCGTCGGGCAGCTTGCGCGGCTCGCCGCGCACGATGTCCAGGTCCACGGCGTCGTCGAGGTCGTCGAGGTTGGCGGTGGCGGGCACCAGGCCCTCGCGCAGCGACAGCACGGTGATGAGCGACTCCAGGGCGCCCGCGCCGCCGAGCAGGTGGCCGGTCATCGACTTGGTGCCGGTGATGCAGACCTTGGCGGCCGCCTCCTCGCCCAGCGCCGCCTTGATGGCGGCGAGCTCGGCGACGTCACCCTGCGGGGTGGCGGTGGCGTGCGCGTTGATGTGCACGATGTCCTCGGGCTGGAGACCGGCGTCCTTGAGCGCGCGCCGCATCGCCTTGGCCGCACCGGACCCGGTCGGGTCGGGCTGCACGATGTCGTGGGCGTCGCCGGAGTAGCCGGCACCCGCGGCGATGCCGTGGATCGTCGCGCCGCGGGCGAGGGCGTGCTCCTCCGACTCGAAGATCATTACGGCGGCGCCCTCGCCGAGCACGAAACCGTCGCGGTTCTTGTCGTACGGGCGGGAGGCCCGCTCGGGCTCGTCGTTGCGGGTGGACATCGCCCGCATGGCCCCGAAGGAGGCCATCTGCAACGGGTGGACGCAGGACTCGGTGCCGCCGGCGATGACCACGTCGGCCCGGCCACTGCGGATCATGTCGATGGCGTAGCCGATGCCGTCGGCGCTGGAGGCGCAGGCACTGACCATGGCGTGCACTCCGGCCTGGGCGCCGAACTCGATGCCCACCATGCCCGCGGCCCCGTTGGGCATCAGCATGGGGACCGTGAACGGCGAAACCCTCGACCAGCCCTTGTCCAGGAAAACGCTGTAGCTGTTGAGCGCGGTGTGCAGACCGCCGATGCCACTGGAGACGACCACGCCCAGCCGGTCACCGTCGACGGTGTCGCCCTCGTCGTCACCGTGCGCGTAGCCCGCGTGCTTCCAGGCCTCCAGCGCGGCGATCACGGCGATGGCCTCGTTGCGGTCCATCCGGCGCAGCCGGTGCTTGGGCAGCGCCTCCTCCGGCTCCACGGCGAGCTGCGCGGCGAAACGGACAGGAAGTTCTTCCACGCCCTCCCAGACAAGGGGGCGCACACCTGAGGCGCCGGCAAGCAGAGCCGACCAGGTGGAGGCGACGTCACCACCGAGCGGCGTGGTTGCGCCAAGACCAGTAATAACCACTTTGACCTGGTTAGTGCTCATAATCTTGCTCCTTGATTACTGGGGGGCCGGAAACGGCGCGCCGTCCGCACGAGCAGTCGGCGCGCCGCAACAGCACTTAGACGGTGAGGCCCTGAACGAAGCCGATGACGTCCTTGACGGTCTTGAGGTTCCGAAGCTCGTCGTCGGGGATCTCGACGCCGAACTTGTCCTGAGCCGCCACCGCGATCTCGACCATCGACAGCGAGTCGATGTCGAGGTCGTCAATGAAGTTCTTCTCAGGGGTCACCTCGGCCGCGGGGATACCGACGATCTCCTCGACGATCTCGCCGAGGCCGGCCAGGATCTCCTGCTCGGTGGCTGCCATGTTGTTATTTCTCCTTTGTTGTAAACGTTGGCCCGGTAAACGAGGGACCTATGGGATTTGGATGACTTGCGCAGCGTAGGTGAGACCCGCGCCGAACCCGATGATGAGGGCTGGTTCGCCGGACGGGACGTCGCCACGCTCGATCATGTGCGCCAAGGCCAGTGGGATCGACGCCGCGGAGGTGTTCCCGGAGTTGACGATGTCGTCGGCGACGACGGCGTTGTCCGCGCCCAGCTTGCGGGCGATCGACTGGATGATCCGCAGGTTGGCCTGGTGCGGGACGAAGGCCGCCAGCTCGGACGGCTTCACCCCGGCACGCTCGCAGGCCGCGAGCGCCACCGGGTGCAGCGCCGTGGTGGCCCAGCGGAAGACCCCCTGGCCGTCCTGCTGCAGGAAGGAGTTGCGGTCCTTGACCTCGATCTTGGACGCGTCGGCACCGGAACTGCCCCAGACCACCGGCCCGATGGACGAGGTGTCGGAGCCGGTCACGACCGCGGCGCCGGCCCCGTCGGCGAAGATGATGCAGTTGGCCCGGTCGGTCTGGTCGACCCACTGGGACATCTTCTCCGAGCCGACCACCAGCACGTTGCGGGCCGAACCCGAGCGGACGGCGTCGCTGGCGTTGGACAGCGCGTAGCAGAAGCCCGCGCACGCCGCGTTCACGTCGTACGCGCCCGGCGCCTGGATGGCGAGCCGGTGGGCGACGGTCGCGGACACGTTGGGGACGAGCGTCTCCGCCGAGCAGGTGGCCACGATGACCAGGTCGATGTCCTCGGCGCCCAGCCCGCTGGCCGCCAGCGCCTTGCCGCCCGCCGCGACGGCCATCTCGACGACGCCCTCGTCGGGCCCGGCGATGCGCCGTTCGGCGATGCCGACCCGGCTGCGGATCCACTCGTCGTTGGTGTCGATGGTCCGGGAGAGCTCCTCGTTGGTGACCACCCTGGTGGGCTGGTAGTCGCCGAACGCCAGGATCTTGGCCCCGGCCCGGCCGTCCGCGATGCGCAGGCTCACTGCGAACCTCCGTGGTTCGCGATCAGCTCACGGGCCTTGTCCAGGTCGTCGGGGGTCTTGAGGGCCAGTGTCTCCACACCCTTGAGGTCGCGTCGTGCCAGCCCGACCAGGGTTCCGGCCGGGGGGAGTTCGATGATCGCGGTGACGCCGAGCTCCCGCATGGTCTGCATGCAGGAGTCCCAGCGGACCGGTGAGCTGACCTGGTCGACCAGGCGGGCGACGTACTCGCGGCCGTCGGTGACCACGCTGCCGTCCCGATTGGACAGCAGGGTGAGGGCCGGGTCGGCGACGGGCAGACCCGGCGCCAGCAGGGCCAGGGCCTCGACCGCGGGCGCCATGTGCTCGGTGTGGAAGGCGCCGGCCACCGACAGCGGGCGCAGCCGCGCCTTCGCGGGCGGCTCCTCGGCGAACGCCGCGAGCTGCTCCAGCGTCCCCGCGGCCACGATCTGCCCGGCGCCGTTGATGTTGGCGGGTGTGAGGCCGTGCTTGTCGATGGCGGCGAGCACCTCGTCGGCGTCACCGCCCAGCACCGCGGTCATCCCGGTCTGCGTGACCGCGGCGGCCCCGGCCATCGCCCGCCCGCGCTCGCGCACCAGCACCAGGGCGGCCTCGGGTGAGAGCACGCCGGTGATGGCGGCGGCGGCCAGCTCGCCCACGCTGTGCCCGGCGACGACGTCGGGGGTGGCGTCCAGCGCCTGCGCGGCGGCGAGCGCGGCGGCTACCAGGAGTGGCTGCGCCACCGCGGTGTCACGGATCTCCTCGGCGTCCGGAGTGGTGCCGTAGTGCACCAGGTCGAGTCCTGTGACCGCGGACCACCAGGTGAGGCGGTCGGCGACGGCGGGCAGCTCGAGCCATGGCTCGAGGAATCCGGGCGTCTGGGCACCCTGGCCGGGCGCTGCGAGGAGAATCACGCTGCCCACCTTGCCCTGTGGGGGACCTACACCTCGATGCCGGTGACGACGAAGTTTCGGCACCCGGGTTTGTACGAGCTCTACAAGGCAAGGTAGCGGCGGTCGAAGACCTTTGCGTCAGATGACCGATCTCATAACGGACGGCCGGTTTCGCTGAAGCGGCCGAGGACCAGAGAGATCCGCAGTGCGAAGGCGTCGCGGGCGTCGGTGGGGGAGAGCCCGGTCAGCTCGCTCACCCGCCGTAGCCGGTAACGGACGGTGTTGGGGTGGACGAACAGCAGCCGGGCCGTGGCCTCCAGCGACGATCCCTGCTCCAGATAGGTGGTGAGGGTGTCGAGCAGCGGCGCACCGGCGGACTGCATCGGGCCGTACACCTCCTTGGTCAGGAAGCGGCGGGCGTCGGAGTCGCCGTCCAGGGCGCGCTCGGGCAGCAGGTCCTCGGCGAGCACCGGCCGGGGCGCGTCCGGCCAGCCCGACGCGGCCTTCAGCCCGGCGAGCGCCGCCTGGGCCGACGCCGTCGCGCCGTACAGATCCGGCACCGCGGGACCGACCACGACCGGTCCCGGCCCGCACTTGGCCGCGATCGGCTGGGCCGCCTCCAGCGGGTCCTCCGCACCGCCCACGATCACGATGACGCGGTCGCCCTGCACGCCGGCCAGCACGTCCACGCGGGCCCGCCGGCCGGCGAGCTGCATCTGGTCGATGGTGATCTCGGGCTCCTCGTCCTGCGAGGTGTAGCCGGCGATGACCACGACCGGCTTGGAGGACCAGCCGAGCGCCGCGGCCCAGGAGTGCATGCCGTCGTCGACCTCGCCGCGCAGCAGCGCGTTGACGACCAGCGCCTCCAGCCGGGCGTCCCAGGCGGCCCGCGTCTCGGCGAACCGGGCGTAGACCTGCGCGGCGCCGAAGGCGACGTCGCGGGTGTAACGGAGGATCGCCTCGCGCAACTGCGCCTCGCCGCCGGGCGCGGCCAGCTCGTCCAGCCGGAGCTCGACCACGTCGATGATGACCCGCACCAGGTCGATGGTCTGCTGCAGGCGGACCGCGCGCAGCAGGTCACGGGGCGCGGTGCCGAAGACCTCGCCGGCGATCGCCGGGCGGGTGTTCTCGGCGTTCTTGAACCACTCGACGAAGGCGGCGATGCCGGCCTGGGCGACCAGGCCGATCCAGGACCGGTGGTCGGGCAGCATCCGGCGGAACCACGGCAGCCGCTCCTCCATCTGGGCCAGCACCGTCGTGCCGAACGAGCCCATGGCCTGCTCGAGGCGCTTGGTGGTCTGTTCCCGGATGGCCGCTTCCTTTGTGGTGTCCACCAGAACAGAGTGCCATCTCGGCGGGCATGCTCCAGCGTCGCGGCCGTATGTCGGTGGTCTCCGCAGATGCGGATGGGTACGGTCGGACCGTGGATCCCGTCGAGGCACTGCGCCGGATCGCGTTCCTGCTGGAGCGCGCACACGAGCCCACCTACCGGGTGCGCGCCTTCCGCAAGGCCGCCGACCTGGTGGCGTCGCTGCCGCCGGAGGAGCTCGCCGGCCATCACCGCAACGGCACCCTCACCTCACTGCCCGGCATTGGGAAGGTCACCGCGCTGGCGATCTCGGAGGCGCTCGACGGTGAGGTGCCGGTCTACCTGCGCCGGATGGAGGCGGTCGAGGGAGAGCCCGTCGACGCGGCCGCCGCGGCGCTCCGTACGGCGCTGAAGGGCGACCTGCACACCCACAGCGACTGGTCCGACGGGGGCTCGCCGATCCGCGAGATGGCCGAGACCGCGCGCTCGCTCGGGCACGACTACCTCGCTCTCACCGACCACTCGCCCCGGCTGACCGTCGCCAACGGGTTGTCGGCCGACCGGCTGTCGCGGCAGCTCGACGTGGTCGCCGAGCTCAACGCGGAGCTCGCGCCGTTCCGGATCCTCACCGGCATCGAGGTCGACATCCTCGACGACGGCTCACTCGACCAGCGGCCGGACCTGCTGGACCGGCTCGACGTGGTGGTGGCCAGCGTCCACTCGAAGCTGCGCATGGACCGGGTGGACATGACCAGGCGCATGGTCGCCGCCATCGCCGACCCGCACGTCAACGTGCTGGGCCACTGCACCGGGCGCATCGTCAAGGCCGGCGGCAGGCGGGGCGGCCTGCGGCCCGAGTCGGAGTTCGACGCCGGCCTGGTCTTCGACGCCTGCGTGGCCTACGACGTCGCCGTCGAGATCAACTCCCGGCCGGAGCGGCTCGACCCGCCCAAGCGCCTGCTGCGGCTGGCGGTCGAGGCGGGCTGCCTGTTCTCCATCGACTCCGACGCGCACGCGCCCGGCCAGCTCGACTGGCAGCCGAACGGATGCGATCGCGCGGCGCGCTGCGGTGTGCCGGCGGAGCGGGTGGTGAACACGCGCACCGCCGACGACCTGCTCGGCTGGGCGCGTGCCAAGCGCTGAGCGCGGGGCCGGCCGGAAGAAGCGCGGGCCCGGAAGAAGCACGGGGCCGGCCGGAAGAAAAATGCGAAGTCGTCTCCGCCCCGACACGTCCGGGTAACAGCACGGAAACGGAACCGGGGCAACCTGGCAGTGTTACCGGCGAGTACCGGAGGTGCCCATGATTCTGCGGGTGCGGGTCAGCCTGCCCGACCGGCCCGGGTCGCTGGGCGGTGTGGCCGGGGCGATGGGTTTCGCCGGTGCCGACATCCTCCAGGTCGTGGTCCTGGAACGCACCAAGGAACGCGCGCTCGACGACTTCATCGTCACCTGGCCGCCGGGCTCCCCGGTCAGCTCACTGTGCGACGAGCTGACCGGGCTGCAGGGTGCCCAGGTCGTCGGGGTCTGGCACATCGGCGAGGCGCCCGGGGAGTCCGACGACGTCGCACTGGTCGAGCGGCTGGCCACCGACCCGGTCACCGGCCTGGCCGCGCTGGTCGAGGCGGTCCCCGCCATCTTCAGCGCGGACTGGGCGGTGCTGCTCGACGCCGGCGCGGTCGTCGGGGAGAGCCGCCGGGTGCCCGCGCACTTCGAGCCGCCGCGGCTGCGGGGTTCGGTCCCGCAGGTGTTCACCGCTGCGGACGGGACGCGCCTGGCCGCCGTGCCGCTGGACGACGACCGGTTCCTGCTGGCGGCGCGCGGCGTCGCGCCGCCGTTCCACCCCACCGAGGTGGAACGGCTGGCGCAACTGGTGGCGGTCGCCGCCACCGTCCTGGGGGTCCGCAGTCCCAGCACCGTCGGCTGAGGTCAGCCGGTCAGCGAGCAGGTGTTGGCCAGGTCGCCGGTGGCGGGCCGGGGGAGCGTGGCGTTCGGCGGCGGGGTCCGCCCCTGCGTGGTCCAGCCCTCCAGCGCGGTGAAGGCGCTGCGGAAGCAGGGCAGGATCGGGCGCAGCAGGCCGGGGTAGGCGTCGTACAGCCCGTCGACGTGGTTGCCGCCCTCGACGCGGTAGTAGCGCTGCAGCGCGCCGCGGCCCTGCGCGCGGACCAGGCCGGCGTAGCGGTCACCGGTCTCGCCGATGGGCAGCAGCGTGTCGAGGGTGCCCTGCAGGGTGATCAGCGGCCGTCCGATGCGGCCGGTGAGCGAGATCCGCTGGACCGCCTGGTGGACGGCGCGGGGGCGCGCGGCGTAGTCGTAGTCGGCGTCGCATGCCGGGGTGCCGGAGACGCAGAACGGCGTGCCCGCCTCGGTGGCGCCGTCGTAGCCGGGGTCGAGCTCCTCCCGGTAGATCCGCTGGGTGAGGTCCCAGTAGACCTGGTCGTGGTAGGCCCACAGCGGCTCGGACCCGGCCGGGAAGCCCGCCGCGACGATGGCGTCGTGCGCCGTCGCGTCGCCGTTCGCGGCGTACGCGGGGTAGGCGCGCAGCACCGGCGGCAGGAACGTCAGCAGGTTCGGCCCCTCGGAGCGCCACAGGGTGCCCTCCCAGTCGAGACCGCCGGTGTAGAGCTCGGGCCGGTTCTCCAGCTGCCAGCGCACCAGGTAGCCGCCGTTGGAGACGCCCGCGGCGTAGGTCTGCCGGGCCGGCCGGCCGTACCGCCTGGCCACCACGGCCTTCGCGGCCCGGGTGAGCTGGGTGACCCGGGTGTTCCACTCGGCGATGGCGTCGCCGGGCCTGTCGCCGTCCTGGTAGAACTGGGCGCCGCTGTTGCCCTTGTCGGTCGCGGCGTAGGCGTAGCCCTGGGCCAGGACCGAGTCGGAGATGGTGAAGTCGTTGGCGTACTGCCGCCGGACGCCGGGGGTGCCGGCGACGACGAGGCCGCCGTTCCAGCGCTCGGGCAGCCGGATCACGAACTGGCTGTCGTGGTTCCAGCCGTGGTCGGTGTTGAAGGTGGAGTCGTCGGGGAAGTAGCCGTCGAGCTGGATGCCGGGCACTCCGCTGGGGTTGCGGGCGCCGGCGGGCTGCAGGCCCGCCCACTCGGCCGCGATCGAGTGCCCGGAGCCGACCGTCCCCGCGGTGGTCAGGTCCCCGAGGCAGGCGGAGATGAGCTTCTCCGCGCCGGGGACCTTGATCCGGTCGATGCCCGCGCAGGTCGCGGCGTGGGCGGGAGAGGCCGGTCCGAGCAGCGCCGTCCCGGTGACGATGCAGGCCGCGGTGGCCAGCAGCTTACGGATACGTGGCATGGGGGCTCCTGGGTGGGTGGGAAGGACTGCCGTCATGGTCCTGATCGGGAGTGACCCGGGCCACGTCCGCCGCTCCCACTTTCGCCGGGGCCGCCATGTCCGCCGCCGCCATATGTCCCCGCCTCACCTCACCGGCACGGGAGCGGGCGTCTCGCCGGGAAGGAGCAGGGGCGCGCCGGTGGCCGCACGGACCTCCCCGGGGGTGAGGCCGGGGGCGACCTCGGCCAGCACCAGACCGGCCGGGGTGACGTCGATGACGGCGAGATCGGTGATGATGCGGTCCACGACGCCGCGCCCGGTCAGCGGCAGCGTGCACTCCTCCACGATCTTGTGCGAACCGTCCCGGGCCAGGTGCTCCATCAGCACGATGACCCGCCGGGCGCCGTGCACGAGGTCCATCGCCCCGCCCATCCCCTTGATCATCTTCCCGGGGATCGTCCAGTTCGCGAGGTCCCCGCGGGCGGAGACCTGCATGCCGCCGAGGATCGCCGCGTCCAGCCGGCCGCCGCGGATCAGCCCGAACGACAGCGCCGAGTCGAAGAACGACGCCCCGGCCAGCGTGGTGACCGTCTCCTTGCCCGCGTTGACCAGGTCGGGATCCTCCTCGCCCTCGTAGGGGTAGGGGCCCACGCCCAGCACGCCGTTCTCGCTGTGCAGCGTCACCTCGACGCCGGCCGGCAGGAGGCCGGGCACCAGGGTGGGCAGCCCGATGCCGAGGTTGACGTAGGAGCCGTCGGTCAGCTCTCGGGCGGCGCGGGCGGCCATCTCGGTACGGGTCAGCGCCATCAGGAGGCCTCCTGTACGGGTCGGGGCGAGGTCGTCTTCTTCTCGATCCGCTTGGCGACCGGGCCCACCGGGACGACCCGGTCCACGAAGATCCCGGGCAGGTGGATCCGGTCCGGATCGAGGTGTTCCACGAGCGACTCGACCTGCGCGACCGTCACCCGGGCGGCCATCGCGGCGAGCGGGTTGAAGTTGCGCGCCGAGGAGTGGAAGACCAGGTTGCCGTGCCTGTCCCCCTCGGCCGCGTGCACGAGGGCGAAGTCGGTGGTGATCGCCTCCTCGAGGACGTACTCGCGCCGTCCGAACTCGCGTACCTCCCGCGCGGGGGAGGCCACCGCCACTCCGCCGTCCGGGCCGTACCTCCAGGGCAGGCCGCCGGTGGCGATCTGGGTGCCCACCCCGGCCGGGGTGTAGAACGCGGGGATGCCGCAGCCGCCGGCCCGCAGCCGCTCGGCGAGCGTGCCCTGGGGCACCAGCTCCACCTCGAGCTCACCGGAGAGGTACTGCCGGGCGAACTCCTTGTTCTCGCCGACGTAGGAGCTGGTCATCCGGGCGATGCGGCCATCGGCCAGCAGCACGCCCAGCCCGTGGTCGTCGACGCCGCAGTTGTTGGAGACCACGTGCAGGCCCGTCGCGCCCTGCTCGCGCAGGGCGGCGATCAGCTCCATCGGGATGCCGCACAGGCCGAACCCGCCGACGGCCAGCGACGCCCCGTCGGGAACGTCGGCGATGGCGGCCGCGACCGATGTCACCACCTTGTCCATGTGTCACCTCCGTGTGAGCGTCCGCCTGCCGGATCAGGCGAGCCGGACGAAGGGTGACCGTACGGAACCGGACGCCGCGGTTCCTACGTGGTGGCCCCACATATCCTCCCGAGCCCGCGTGTGATCCGGCCCTGAGCTGCGGTGGATGTGGGCCGGGACCGTACGGCGGGCCGTGAATGTGTGACCACGCCACATGGAACCGGCCTCGGGGCCGTCTTAGTGTTCCGCGTCACATGGCCCCGGCCCGTCAGGCCTCTCGGCCGGACGCCACCGAACGGACACAGGAGGACGCGCATGGACGGTCCTGTTCTCAGAGCACAGGGCCTGGTCAAAGAGTTCAGGGGTTTCCGCGCCGTCGACGAGGTGGACCTGGAGGTCACCGCCGGCACCGTGCACGCGCTGGTCGGGCCGAACGGGGCCGGCAAGACGACCCTGTTCAACCTGCTGACCGGGTTCCTCAAGCCCACGGCCGGGAGCATCCTGCTCGGCCACCGGGACTTGGCCGGCAAGCGCCCCGAACAGGTCGCCCGGCTGGGCGTCGCCAGGTCCTTCCAGATCACCAGCCTGTTCGCGCAGCTGACCCCGCGCGAGCACGTCGAGCTGGCACTGCAGAGCGGCACCAGCCTCGGCTGGCGGTTCTGGCGCTCGGACAGGGCGCTCGACCGGTTCGCCGGCCGGGCGATGGAACTGCTCGACCAGGTGGGCCTGGCCGGCCACGCCGGCATCGCCGCGGGCACCCTCGCCTACGGCCGCAAGCGGGCCCTGGAACTGGCCCTGGCCCTCGCCCTCGACCCCAAGGTGCTGCTGCTGGACGAGCCGACGGCGGGCATGGGCGTCGAGGACATCGAGCGGACCGTGGAGCTGGTCGGCCGGGTCCGGGAGGGCCGGACCGTCGTCATGGTCGAGCACAACATGAGCGTCGTCTCCACCCTGGCCGACCGGGTGACCGTGCTGCAGAACGGCCGCGTGCTGGTCGAGGGCCCGTACGCCGAGATCCGCCACGACCCCCGGGTCATCAGCGCCTATCTGGGAGACGCCCATGCTCACGGTTGAGAAGCTCTCCGCCTGGTACGGCGAGGCCCAGGTCCTGCGCGAGGTGTCGCTGGAGGTCGCCGAGGGCGAGATCGTCACCCTGGTCGGCCGCAACGGCGCGGGCAAGACCACGCTGCTGCGCTGCGTCATGGGCCTCCACGACCGCGCCCAGGGCAGCGTCGGCTTCCGCGGTGACGACGTCACCGGGCTGGTCACCCACCGCCGGGTACGGCGCGGGCTCGGCTACGTCCCCGACGACCGCGGCATCTACGCCACGCTCTCTGTCGAGGAGAACCTCACCCTGCCGCCGGCGGTGGGCCCGGATCCGTGGTCGCTGGAGCGGGTGTACGAGACGTTCCCCCGGTTGCGGGAGCGCCGCAAGTTCCCCGGCACCAAGCTGTCCGGCGGCGAACAGCAGATGCTCGCCCTCGCCCGGGTGCTGCGGACCGGTGCCCGGCTGCTGCTGTGCGACGAGCCCACCGAGGGGCTGTCCCCACTGATCGTCCAGCAGATCGGCGACATCCTCCGCGAGGTCAAGCGGCAGGGCGTGACGGTGCTGCTCATCGAGCAGAACGTGCACTTCGCCGCGACCGTGGCCGACCGTCACTACCTGCTCGCCGAGGGCCGCGTCGTCGAGTCCCTGGACAACGACGAGATGCGCGAACGCGAGCACGAGCTCCTCGACTACCTCGGAATCTGAACCCGCATTCGAACCCACCCAAGGAGAAGACCATGAATGCCTTCGGACGTACGGCCGTACTCGCGGTCACCGGAGCACTGCTCGCCGGCTGTGCGGGCGGACCCGGCGGGGGCGGGGGGAAGATCAGCGACGGCAAGGTCGTGCTGGGCGTGCTCAACGACCAGTCCGCGATCTACGCCGACCTGTCCGGCAAGGGCAGCGTCGAGGCCGTCAAGATGGCGGTCGCCGACTACAAGGCCAAGTACGGCGACAAGGCCGTGGCCAAGACGATCGACGTGCTCTCCGCCGACCACCAGAACAAGCCGGACATCGCCAACACCAAGGCCCAGGAGCTCTACGACCGGCAGAAGGCCGACGTGATCCTGGACGTGCCGTCGTCGGCCGCCGCGCTCGCGGTCGCCAACATCGCCAAGGCCAAGAAGAAGGTGTTCTTCGACGTCGGCGCCGCCACCACGGCGCTGGAGGGCGCGCAGTGCAACAAGTACACCTTCCACTACGGCTACAACACCTACATGCTGGCGCACGGCACCGGCGACACGGTGACCAAGGACGGCTCGAAGAACTGGTACATCGTCTACCCGGACTACGCGTTCGGCCAGGACATGAACAAGAACTTCACCACCGCGGTGAAGAGCGCCGGCGGCACCGTCATCAAGAGCGACCCCACGCCCTACCCGAACGACAACTTCTCCACGTTCCTGCTGAAGGCCCCGGGCCTCAGCCCCAAGCCGCAGGTGCTCGGCACCATGCAGGCCGGCGGTGACCTGGTCAACCTGGTGAAGCAGTACAACGAGTACAAGCTGCGCGACAAGGGCATCGGGCTCGCGGTCGGGCTGATGTTCATCACCGACATCCACTCCCTCGGCTCGGACGCGCTGGCCGGCACCAAGTTCACCGACGCGTGGTACTGGAACGCCTCGCCGGAGAACCGCGCCTGGGCCGACAAGTTCCAGGCCAAGACCGGCAAGCGGCCCACCTTCCCGAACGCCGCCAACTACTCCGCGGCCATGCAGTACCTCGAGGCGGTGCAGCGCGGCGGCACCGACAAGTCCGACACCGTGGTCAAGCAGCTCGAGGGCCTGAAGTTCAACGACCCCTTCGCGCACAACGGGACCATCCGGGCGCAGGACCACCTGCTCCTGCACGACGTGTCCCTGGCCCAGGTGAAGCCGTCCAGCGAGGTCACCGAGCCCTGGGACTACGAGAAGATCCTCAAGACCATCCCGGCCGACCAGGCCTTCCAGCCGGCCGACCCCGGCTGCAAGCTGTAGGGGCGGCCATGCTGCAACAGGCCTTCAACGGGCTGGTGGGCGGGGCGTTCTACGCCCTGCTCGCCCTCGGCCTCGCCGTCATCTTCGGCATGCTCGGCGTGGTCAACTTCGCCCACGGCGCCTTCTACATGCTGGGCGCGTTCGGGGCGTACGTCCTGCTGGACTCCTTCGGCGTGAACTTCTGGCTCGCGCTGATCCTGGTCCCGATCGTGCTGGGCCTGGGCGGGGTCGTGGTGGAACGGCTGTTCATCCGGCGGCTGGCCCCGCTCGACCCGCTCTACAACTTCCTGTTCACCTTCGGGCTCGCGCTGATCCTGCAGGACCTGGTGAAGCGGGAGTACGGGGTGCAGTCCCAGCCCTACCCGCGCCCCACCCAGCTCGCGGGCTCGATCGACCTCGGGCTGTTCTCCTACCCCGCCTACCAGGTGTTCGTGCTGGCCGTCTCGGTCCTCGTCTGCGCCGTCGTCTGGGTCGTGCTGACCCGTACCCGCGTCGGCATGATCGTCCGGGCGGCCACCGAACGGCCGGAGCTCACCCGGGCGCTCGGCATCGACGTCGCCCGGTGGGTGACCCCGGTGTTCGGGTTCGGGATCGCGCTCGCCGGCCTGGCCGGAGTGCTGGCCGCGCCGATGCGCGCGGTCAACCCGCTGATGGGCGGCGACCTGATCATCACCGTCTTCGCCGTCGTGGTGATCGGCGGGCTGGGCTCGATCTTCGGCTCGGTCGCGGCCGGGTTCGGCATCGGGCTGATCTCCGCGCTCGGCAACCTGTACGTGCCGGCGCTCTCCCAGACCCTGGTCTTCATCCTCATGGCCGTCGTGCTGCTCTGGCGCCCGGCCGGCCTGTTCGGACGAGAGGAGGCACTCCAGTGATCTTGTCCAGGCTGGCCGCACGACCCGTGCTGCTGGCGATCGGAGTCCTGGCGGCCCTCGCGCTGCCGTGGATGGTGTATCCGCCGGTCGCGATGGACATCGCCTGCTGGGCGCTGTTCGCCGCCGCCGTCGATCTGCTGCTCGGCTTCACCGGCCTGCTGTCCTTCGGGCACGCCGCCTTCTGGGGGAGCGCCGCCTACGTCTCCGGGCTCATCGCCCTGCACTCGGGGCTGCCGTTCCCGGTCGCGGTGCTCGGCGGCGCGCTGTTCGCCGCGGTGCTGGCCGTGCCGATCGGCTATCTGTCGGTACGGCTGCGCGGCATCTACTTCGCGATGGTCACCCTGGCCTTCGCCCAGATGGTCTACTTCGTGGTCAACCAGTGGCGGGACGTGACCGGCGGGGAGAACGGGCTCCAGGGGGTGCCCAGGGAGCTGTTCGGGATGGACCTGTCCGACCCGTTCATCTTCTACTACACCGGCCTGCCGCTGGTGCTGATCGGCCTGTTCGCGGTCTGGCGGATCGTCCGCTCGCCGTTCGGCCGGGTGCTGGTCTCGATCAGGGACAACCCCGCGCGGGCCCAGGCCCTGGGATACCCGGTCGACCGGTACAAGCTCCTGGCGTTCGTGCTGTCGGCGGGCCTGTCGGGACTCGCCGGCGGGCTGTTCTCGATCAGCCACGGCTTCGCCTCGCTGCAGGACGTCTACTGGACCACCTCCGGCCAGGTCGTGATGATGGTCGTGCTCGGCGGCATCGGCACGCTGTGGGGCGGCGCCCTCGGCGCGGCTCTCGTGGTCGAGCTCAACGACTACCTGGCCACCGCCGGCTTCCAGGAGATCGGCATCGTCACCGGCGGCATCTTCGTGGTCATCGTGCTGGTCTTCCGCCGCGGCATCTGGGGCACCGCCCGTGACCTGATGGAGGCCCATTCGGGTCGGCACCGACCCGCGCCGTCCGCCGTCCCACCGGCGGCCGACGGCGCGCCCGGGCGACTGAGCACACCCGCATAGGAACAGGAGCACTGCTGTGGTTTCAACGAGCGTGACCGCGCAGCCGTTGATCAACCTGGATCTGACCGGCCGCCGGGCACTGGTCACCGGCGGGGCGAGCGGGATCGGCCGGGCCTGCGCGGGACGGCTCGCCGTGGCGGGTGCGAAGGTGACCATCGTCGACGTCCGGGCCGACCTGGCCCGGACCGCGGCCGAGGAGATCGGCGGCTCCTACGTGGTCGCCGACCTCTCCGACATGGCGGTGGTCGACACGCTGGACTGCGAGGTCGACATCGTGGTGAACAACGCCGGCTTCCAGCACGTGGCGCCGGTGACCGAGTTCCCGCCGGACACCTTCGCGGAGATCCTCCGGATCATGGTGGAGACCCCGTTCCGGCTCAGCCGCCGCGCGCTGCCCGGCATGTACGAGCGCGGCTGGGGCCGGATCGTCAACCTCTCCTCGGTGCACGGGCTGCGCGCCTCCCCGTACAAGGCGGCGTACGTGACCGCCAAGCACGCGCTGGAGGGGCTCTCCAAGGTGATCGCCCTGGAGGGGGCCGAGCACGGGGTGACCTCCAACTGCGTCAACCCGGCGTACGTGCGGACACCGCTGGTGGAGCACCAGATCGCCGACCAGGCCAAGGCGCACGGGCTGGAGCCGGACCAGGTGATCGATCAGATCATGCTGGCCAGGGCGGCGATCCGGCGGCTCATCGAGCCCGACGAGGTCGCCGAGCTGGTCGCCTATCTCTGCACCCCCCAGGCCTCGATGATCACCGGCAGCTCCCTGTCGGTCGACGGCGGCTGGACAGCGCACTGACAATGGGCCCTATGACCTGCGCAGTCTTTCTCGAGCTGCTCGCCAGGGAGGCCTCCCCGGTCGAGTTCGAGGCGCCGCTGCTGGAGGCCCGCGCCGCGGGCGTCCCGGCGGAGGTGCTGGAGGAGCTCGAACGCACCAAACTGGCCGCCCTGCGGGTGCGCACGCTCCTGGAGCGCCGCGCCCGCAGGGAGGCCGAGCTGTCCGCGCTCTTCGACACCGCCGGTGACCTGGCCGCGCTGCGCGACGTCGACGCGGTGCTGGAGGCCATCGTGCGCCGGGCCCGCCGGCTGCTGCACGCCGACATCTCCTACATGACGCTCAACGACGACGAGCGCGGCGACACCTACATGCGGATCACCGACGGGTCGGTCTCGGCGGCGTTCCGCGCCCTCCGGCTGCCGATGGGGGCCGGGCTCGGCGGACTGGTCGCCCAGACGGCCACCCCGTACACCAGCGCCAGCTACCCCGACGACGAGCGCTTCCGGCACACCACCGACATCGACACCGCGGTCAAGGAGGAGGGGCTGGTCGCGATACTCGGCGTCCCCATGCGGCTGGGCACCCGGGTGATCGGCGTCCTGATGGCGGCCAACCGCAGCGCCCGGCCGTTCGCCCAGGAGGAGGTCACGCTGCTGGCCTCGCTCGCCGCGCACGCCGCGGTCGCGATCGACAACGCCCGGCTGCTGGAGGAGACCAGGACCGCGCTGGACGAGCTGAGCGCCGCCAACGAGCTGATCCAGGCCCGCAGCGCCGGGGTGGAGCGCGCGGCGCAGGCGCACGACCGCATGACCGCGCTGGTCGTCCGCGGTGGGGGAGTGGAGGACGTGGCGGCCGTCGTGATCGACGTGCTGGGCGGCGCGCTGGCGGTGCTCGACGCCGACGGCCGCCGGCTGGCCGCCGTCGGCCCCGTGGGGGAGCTGGACGAGGCCGAGGTGGCCATCGCGGCCGGTGCCTCCCGGTCGCTGGGGCGCACGGTCCAGCGCGGCGAGCTGTGGGTGACCACCATGGCGGCCGGCGCGGAGACGCTCGGCACCCTGGTGCTGCGGACCACCGGCGAGGTGTCCGCCACCGACCAGCGGATCCTGGAACGCGCCGCCCTCGTCACCGCGCTGCTGCTGCTGTTCCGGCGCAGCGTCGCCGAGGCGGAGGGCCGGGTGCGCGGCGAGCTGCTCGACGACCTGCTCACCGGCAGGGTCACCGACGCCGAGGCGCTGCGCGGCCGGGCCCGGCTGGTCGGCGTCGACCTCGCCTCCCCGCACGTGCTCGTGGTCGCCCGGCACGGCGGCGACCGGCAGCGCGCCGCGTTCTGGGCGGCCTCGCACGCGGCGGTGGAGCACGGGCTGGTGGCCGCCCGTAGTGGCGAGACCGTCCTGCTGCTGCCGGGCGGCGACCCCGGGACCACCGCGCGGCGGGTGGCCAGGGAGCTGGGCGCCTCGCTCGGCATCCCCACGACCGTGGGCGCCGCCGGGCCGGTGCGCGACACGGCCGCGGTGGCCGACGCCTACCGGGAGGCCCAGCGGTGCGCGGAGGCCCTGCTGTCGCTGGGCCGCTGCGGCGACGGGGCGAGCTCGGACGAGCTGGGCTTCGTCGGCCTGCTGATCGGCGACGGCCGGGACGTCGCGGGCTTCCTGTCCGGTGTCCTCGGCGCGGTGCTCGACTACGACGAGCGCCGCGGCACCGCCCTGGTGCAGACCCTGGAGACCTACTTCGGCGCGGGCGGCAGCCTGTCCAAGGCCGCCGAGCGCCTGCACATCCACGTCAACACCGTCACCCAGCGGCTGGACCGGGTGAGCCAGCTGCTGGGCACGGACTGGCAGGCCCCCGAGCGCGCCCTGGAGCTCCAGCTGGCCCTGCGCCTCAGCCGTCTCCGTACCGCCACCGGCGACTGAGGCGCACCGCCCGCCCGCCGGATCACCGGGAGGCGGCGGCCGTCGCGGGCTCCGGCGGCGGGGAGGGGACGCGGGCCGCCGGTCGTACATAATGCGGCTGTGGACCGGCGCACCCGGCAACGTCTCGGACTGAGCGGCTGTTATCGTTAACATAGTCCCTGGTGAAGCGCGGGAGACCGGTCCACGGCATCGTGCACGCACCCCGAGCGTGCTGCATCTTCCGAGTGAGGTTACGAAGTGGACAAGCGTGAGCCGGCGATGACCGACGTTGCGCGTCTCGCGGGGGTGTCCCACCAGACGGTGTCCCGGGTGCTCAACGGCCACCCGAACGTCCGTGAGCAGACCCGCCTCCGTGTCCGGGCGGCGATCACCGAGCTCGGCTACCGGCCCAACCGGGCGGCACGGGCGCTCGTCACCGGCCGGTCGCAGCTCCTCGGCGTGGTGGCGCAGAACACCACGCTCTACGGCCCTGCCTCCCTCCTCGCCGCGTTCGAGCTGGCGGCGGCCGAGGCGGGATTCGCCGTGAGCGTCGGCAGTGTCGCCACGCTCGATCGCCCCTCGATCTCCGAGGCGGTCGAGCGGCACCTCGACCAGCGCGTCGCGGGCATCGTGGTGATCGCGCCGGTCGCCTCGGCGAACGAGGCGCTCGCGCACATCCCCACCGGCGTGCCGCTGGTCGCCATCGACGGCGACCCCGCGAGCGCCAGCGCGCTCGTCACCGTCGACCAGGTCGCGGGCGCGAGCGAGGCCACGCGCTTCCTGCTGGACGCCGGCCACCCGACCGTCTGGCACGTGTCGGGCCCCGCCGAATGGTTCGACAGCGCCGGGCGCATCGAGGGCTGGGAACGCACGCTGCGGGCGGCGGGCGCCGAGGTGCCGCCGATCGTGGCGGCGGACTGGAGCGCGGCCTCGGGATACCAGGCCGGGCTGATGCTGGCCAGGATGCCCGAGGTCACCGCGATCTTCGCGGCCAACGACCATCTCGCGCTCGGCATCCTCCGCGCGATGAGCGAGCGGGGCAGGCGGGTGCCGGACGAGATCAGCATCGTGGGCTTCGACGATGTCCCCGAGGCCGCCTACTTCATCCCGCCGCTGACCACGATCCGGCCCGATTTCGGCGCCGTGGCGAAGGAGACGCTGTCCCTGCTGCTCGGTCAGATGGAGATCGGCCGGCCCGTGGCCGAACGCCACACCATCGCGCCCGCGCTCATCGTCCGCGACAGCGTGGCCGCGCCGCCCGGCTGACCCGCGGCGCCACCCGCCCGTCTCCGGGCGTTCTCGTTAACACGCTGTGCGCCCGCGTTACGAAAATGTTGCGGCGAGGTATTGACGAGGGGAATGTTAGCGATAACACTCGTCTACCAGGTTGCTCTGCGAGCCGCCCCGAATCCGCCCGGCTCCCGCCGGCGTAATCCCCGTCCCCGATGAAGGTGTCCACCTATGCCGATCGATCCGTCCGACGCCCTCGTGGTGGGAGTCGACTTCGGGACGCTGTCCGGACGAGCCGTGGTGGTGCGGGTCGGTGACGGCGCCGAGCTGGGCAGCGCGGTGCACGAGTACCGCCACGGCGTGATCGACCGCGTACTGCCCTCCTCCGGCGAGCGGCTGCCGCCCTCCTGGGCCCTGCAGGTCCCGTCCGACTACATCGACGTCCTGCGCACCGCGGTGCCGGCGGCGATCGAGGCGGCGGGCGCGGACCCCCGCGACGTCGTGGGAGTGGGCACCGACTTCACGGCCTGCACGATGGTGCCGACCACGGCGGAGGGGGTGCCGCTGTGCGAGCTCCCGGAGTTCGCCGCCGACCCGCACGCCTACGTCAAGCTGTGGCGTCACCACGCCGCACAGGGCCAGGCGGACCGCATCAACGCCCTCGCCGCCGAGCGCCGGGAGGCCTGGCTTCCCCGCTACGGGGGGCTGATCTCCTCGGAGTGGGAGTTCGCCAAGGGCCTGCAGGTCCTGGAGGAGGCTCCGGAGGTCTACGCGGCGATGGAGCACTTCGTCGAGGCCGCCGACTGGATCGTCTGGCAGCTGACCGGCCGGTACGTCCGCAACGCCTGCACCGCCGGGTACAAAGGGATCTACCAGGACGGCGCCTACCCGTCGGCGGACTTCCTGCGCGGCCTCAACCCCGGCTTCGAGGGGTTCGTCCGCGACAAGCTGGACCGCCAGATCGGCCGCCTCGGTGACCGGGCCGGCGGGCTGTCGGCCCGCGCCGCGGAGTGGACGGGTCTTCCCGAGGGCATCGCGGTGGCGGTCGGCAACGTCGACGCCCACGTCACCGCGCCCGCCGCGCAGGCGGTCGAGCCCGGGCAGATGGTCGCGATCATGGGCACCTCGACCTGCCACGTGGTGAACGGCACCGACATGCGCGAGGTGCCGGGGATGTGCGGCGCCGTCGACGGCGGGATCGTGCCGGGCCTGTGGGGCTACGAGGCGGGGCAGAGCGGCGTCGGCGACATCTTCGGCTGGTTCGTCGACCACTCGGTGCCCGGCGAGTACCACGAGCGGGCCCGTGAGCTCGGCATCTCCGTCCACGAGCACCTCACCGAGCTCGCCGGCCGGCAGCGGATCGGGGAGCACGGGCTGATCGCGCTCGACTGGCACAGCGGCAACCGGTCGGTGCTGGTCGACCACGAGCTCTCCGGGCTGGTGCTCGGGCAGACCCTCGCCACCCGCGCCGAGGACGTCTACCGGGCGCTGATCGAGGCGACCGCCTTCGGCACCCGGACGATCATCGACGCCTTCCACCAGGCGGGGGTGCCGGTCACCGAGCTGGTCATCGCTGGTGGTCTGCTGCGCAACGCGCTGCTGATGCAGATCTACGCCGACGTGACCGGCCTGCCGCTGTCCACCATCGGCTCCGAGCAGGGGCCGGCGCTGGGCTCGGCGATCCACGCCGCGGTGGCCGCCGGCGCCCACCCCGACATCCGTGCGGCGGCCGCGGCCATGGGCTCGGTGCGGCACGGCGTCTACCGGCCGATCCCGGAGAACGTCGAGGCCTACGAGCGGCTGTTCGCCGAGTACACCGCGCTGCACGACTACTTCGGCCGCGGCGGCAACGACGTCATGCACCGGCTCAGGGCGGGGGCGCGCGAGAGCACCTCCGCCGCCACGACACAGGAAGGCCAGGAGTAGATGTCGGTCACCTCCCACGTACGGGACACGATCAGCGGACTGCGCCGCACCGTCGCCGAGCTGCACGGCGAGCTGACGCGGTACGGGCTGGTGGCGTGGACCGCGGGCAACGTCTCCGCCCGGGTGCCCGGCGAGGACCTGATGGTCATCAAGCCGTCGGGGGTGTCCTACGACGAGCTCTCCGCCGACACCATGGTCGTCACCGATCTGCTCGGGAACCTGGTCGACGGCGACCTGTCCCCGTCGTCCGACACCGCGGCGCACGCCTACGTCTACCGGCACCGGCCGGAGACCGGCGGCGTGGTGCACACGCACTCGCCCTACGCGACGGCGTGGGCGGCACGCGGCGAGCCGATCCCGTGCGTCCTGACGATGATCGCTGACGAGTTCGGCGGCGCGATCCCGGTGGGGCCGTTCGCCCTCATCGGGGACGACTCCATCGGCCGCGGCATCGTGGAGACCCTGCGGGAGAGCCGCTCTCCGGCGGTCCTGATGCGCAACCACGGTCCCTTCACCGTCGGCGCCGACGCCCGGGCCGCCGTCAAGGCCGCCGTCCTGGTGGAGGACGTGGCCCGCACCGTCCACCTCGCACGCCAGCTCGGGCCGACCGGCGAGATCTCCCCGGCGGACGTCGACAGCCTCTACGCCCGCTACCAGAACGTCTACGGGCAGGCCTGATTCCGTGATCTCTGGAGGAGAGCACCCCATGTCATCCGTCACGAAGTCCCAGGTCTGGTTCCTGACCGGCAGCCAGCACCTGTACGGGCCGGACACGCTCGACGAGGTGGCCCATCAGTCGCAGCAGATCGGGCGGATGCTGGCCGACTCGGGCCGGATCTCCGCGGAGATCGTCTGGAAGCCCGTGCTCACCGACGCGGTCGCGATCCGCACGGTGATGCAGGAGGCCAACGCCGATCCCTCGTGCATCGGCGTGATCGCCTGGATGCACACCTTCTCGCCGGCGAAGATGTGGATCACCGGGCTGGACGTGCTGCGCAAGCCGCTGCTGCACCTGCACACCCAGCTCAACGCGGCACTGCCCTGGGCGTCCATCGACATGGACTTCATGAACCTCAACCAGGCGGCGCACGGCGACCGCGAGTTCGGGTTCATCCAGACCCGGCTCGGCGTGGCGCGCAAGACGGTGGCCGGTCACGCCTCCGACCCCGGGCTGGCCGCGCGGATCGACGACTGGGCCCGGGCGGCCGCGGGGCAGGCGCACCTGCGCGGCCTGCGGCTCGCCCGCTTCGGCGACAACATGCGTGACGTCGCGGTCACCGAGGGCGACAAGGTCGAGGCGGAGCTGCGGTTCGGCGTCTCGGTGAACACCTACGGCGTCAACGACCTGGTCGAGGTGGTCGACGCGGTCGCCGACGCCGAGGTGGACGCGCTGGTCGTCGAGTACGCCGACGCCTACCGGCTCGCGCCGGACCTGGCGCGAGGGGAGTCGCGCCACGACTCGCTGCGCTACGCCGCCCGCATCGAGCTCGGCCTGCGGCACTTCCTGACCGAGGGCGGTTTCGGGGCCTTCACCACCAACTTCCAGGACCTGGGCGGCCTGCGCCAGCTCCCCGGTCTCGCGGTGCAGCGGCTCATGGCCGAGGGGTACGGCTTCGGCGGCGAGGGCGACTGGAAGACCTCCGCGCTGCTGGCCGCGATCAAGGCCATGGGCACCGGGACCGGCCGGGGCACCTCGTTCATGGAGGACTACACCTACCACTTCGGGCCGGGCGAGCCGAAGATCCTCGGCGCGCACATGCTGGAGGTGTGCCCGAGCATCGCCGCCGCGCAGCCGTCCTGTGAGATCCATCCGCTCGGCATCGGAGACCGCGAGGATCCGGTCCGGCTGGTCTTCGACGCCGCTCCCGGCGCGGGGGTGGTGATCGGCCTGGCCGACCTGGGCGACCGCTTCCGCCTGGTGGCCAACGAGATCGAGGTCGTGCCGCCGGACGAGCCGCTGCCGAACCTGCCGGTCGCGCGGGCGGTATGGAAGCCCGCGCCCTCGCTGGGCACCTCGGCCGAGTCCTGGCTCACCGCGGGCGGCCCGCACCATACCGTGCTCACCCAGGCCGTCGGCTCGGCTACGCTGCGGGACTTCGCGCAGATGGCGCACACCGAGCTGGTGTTGATCGACGACCGCACCACCACCGCGGACTTCGATGATCGGCTGCGCTGGAACCACGCCTACCACCGGCTCGCCCAGGGCCTGCCCGGCTGGAGATGACCCGGCCGCGCCGCCTCCGGCGACCCGGCTTCCTTTCACACCGCACGTCCGTGCCGCACCCGGCATTCAAAGGAGAGAACATGAAATTCACCCGGTTGGCCGCGGTGGGTGCGACCATCGCGCTCGCCACGGCCCTGAGCGCCTGTGGCTCGTCCACCAAGTCGGTCGACGAGAAGGCCAAGCCCGGCAGCGGTAGCGGCGCGCTCGTCGGCGTCACCATGCCCACCAAGTCGTCGGAGCGGTGGATCCACGACGGCGACAACATCAAGACGGCGCTCCAGAAGCAGGGATACAAGGTCGACCTGCAGTACGCAGAGAACGACATCCCGACCCAGGTCAACCAGATCGAGAACCAGATCACGCAGGGCGCCAAGCTGCTGATCATCGCCTCGATCGACGGCACCGCCATCACCAGCCAGCTCCAGGAGGCCGCGGACAAGAAGATCCCGGTCATCGCCTACGACCGGCTGATCCGCAACAGCCCGAACGTCGACTACTACGCGACGTTCGACAACTTCAAGGTCGGCGTCGAGCAGGCCACCTCGCTGCTGGTGGGTCTCAAGCTGAAGAACGCGGACGGTTCGGACGGCACGGCCAAGGGGCCGTTCAACGTCGAGCTGTTCGCCGGGTCGCCCGACGACAACAACGCCACGTTCTTCTTCAACGGCGCCATGTCGGTGCTCAAGCCGTACCTCGACAAGGGGACGCTGGTCGTCAAGAGCCACCAGACCGACTTCAAGACCGTGGCCATCCTGCGCTGGGACCCCGCCACGGCCCAGAAGCGCATGGAGGACATCATCACCACCACCTACAAGAGTGGTGTGAAGGTCAACGGCGTCCTGTCGCCCTACGACGGCCTGTCGATCGGCATCCTGTCCGCGCTGAAGAGCAACGGCTACGGCACCGCCGGGCAGCCATATCCTGTGGTCACCGGCCAGGACGCCGAAGTGGCCTCGGTGAAGTCGATCATCGGCGGTGAGCAGTACTCCACCGTCTTCAAGGACACCCGTGAGCTCGCCGCGGTGACCGTGAAGATGGCCGACACCGTCCTCAAGGGCTCCAAGCCCGAGGTCAACAACACCAAGGACTACGACAACGGCAAGAAGGTCGTCCCGTCCTTCCTGCTCCAGCCGGTCATCGTCGACAAGACCAACTACCAGAAGCTCCTGGTGGACTCCGGCTACTACACGGCCGCCCAGCTGGGCTAGCCCCATCTCCGCACCCCGCCGCCGTCTGGGGCGGCGGCGGGGCGCGGCCCACGCCTCCGGGCACACAGGACCGACAGGGGGCACGGCACCGGTGAGGAGACTGCACGCATGACCGACGACATCCTGCGGATGAGCGGGATCACCAAGACCTTTCCCGGCGTCAAGGCGCTCCAGGAGGTCAGCCTCTCGGTGCGCCGCGGCGAGATCCACGCGATCTGCGGCGAGAACGGCGCGGGCAAGTCGACCTTGATGAAGGTGCTGTCCGGCGTCTATCCGCACGGCTCCTACGACGGGGAGATCCGCTTCGACGGCGAGCTGTGCGAGTTCTCCGGCATCCACGACAGCGAACAGCGCGGCATCGTGATCATCCACCAGGAGCTGGCGCTCTGCCAGCAGCTCTCGATCGCGGAGAACATCTTCCTCGGCAACGAGCGGTCCACCCGCGGCCTGATCGACTGGAACCGGACCAACCACGAGGCGGCGGCCCTGCTCGCCCGGGTGGGCCTGGACGAGGACCCGGTGACCCCGGTGCTCGACATCGGCGTCGGCAAGCAGCAGCTGGTCGAGATCGCCAAGGCGCTGTCGAAGAAGGTACGGCTGCTGATCCTGGACGAGCCGACCGCCGCGCTCAACGACGACGACTCCGCGCACCTGCTCGACCTGCTGCGGGGCCTGCGCGACGAGGGCATCACCTCGGTGATCATCTCGCACAAGCTCAACGAGATCGCGGAGATCGCCGACTCCATCACGATCATCCGGGACGGCCGCACGATCGAGACGCTCGACATGCGCCGCGACGAGGTGACCGAGGAGCGCATCATCTCCGGCATGGTCGGCCGCGACCTCTCCGACCGCTTCCCGCCGCACGAGCCGGACATCGGCACCGAGGTGCTGCGGATCGAGGACTGGACCGTCCACAGCCCGACCCAGCGCGACCGGGTGGTCGTCTCCGGCGCGGGCCTCACGCTGCGCCGCGGTGAGATCGTCGGGCTGGCCGGCCTCATGGGCGCGGGCCGCACCGAGCTGGCGATGAGCGTCTTCGGCCGGGCCTACGGGAAGAACATCTCGGGCCGGATCATCAAGGACGGCAAGGAGATCCACCTCCGCTCGGTCCAGGACGCGATCAGCCACGGCATCGCCTACGTCACCGAGGACCGCAAGCGCTACGGGCTCAATCTCATCGAGGACATCAAGCGCAACATCTCCGCCGTCGGCCTCGGCAAGCTGGCCAAGCGCGGAATGGTCCACGAGAACGAGGAGTACCGCGTCGCCAACGAGTTCCGCACCAGCCTGAACATCAAGGCGCCCAGCGTGCTCACCACGACGGGCACGCTCAGCGGCGGCAACCAGCAGAAGGTCGTGCTGGCCAAGTGGATCTTCACTGATCCGGACGTGCTGATCCTCGACGAGCCCACCCGCGGCATCGACGTCGGCGCCAAGTACGAGATCTATTCGATCATCAACCGGCTGGCCGAGGAGGGCAAGGCGGTCCTGCTCATCTCCTCGGAACTGCCGGAGCTGCTGGGGCTCTGCGATCGCATCTACGCCCTCTCGGAGGGCCGCATCACCGGCGAGGTCGCCCGCTCGGAAGCGACCCAGGAACGCCTCATGCAGTACATGACCAAGGGACAGGAGTAGCGTCCATGAGCAGCATCGCCTCCAGCAACGCGGAGGTCCCCGCCACCGCCGAGACGGCGCCGGGCGGGGCGCCGCCGCCGAAGAGCCGGGCAGCGCGCCGATTCACCATCAATCCCCGGCAGAGCGGGATCTACGTCGCGTTCGCGTTGATCGTGGTGTTCTTCTCGATCTTGACCGACGGTGACCTGCTCCAGCCGCAGAACATCTCGAACATCATCGTCCAGAACTCCTACATCCTGATCCTGGCGATCGGGATGATCTTGATCATCATCGGCGGGCACATCGACCTGTCCGCGGGATCGGTCGTCGCGGTCACCGGGGCGATCTGTGCCGTGCTGACGGTCAATCATCATGTGCCGTGGCCGATCGCGGTGCTGCTGACGCTGGTCGCGGGCGCACTGATCGGGGCCTGGCAGGGCTACTGGGTCGCCTACTTCGGCATTCCGGCCTTCATCGTCACGCTCGCGGGCATGCTCGTCTTCCGCGCGCTGACCCTCACCGTGCTGGGCAACCAGGGCATCGGCCCCTTCCCGGAACAGATCCGTACGCTCTCCAACGGCTTCGTCGACGGATATCTCGGCAACATCGGGCTCGGCCCGCTGGGCGGCGCGGACCTGCTCACCCTGCTGGTGGGCCTCGGCGTCGTGGCGTCCATCGCCGTCACGCAGTGGCGGGTACGGGCCGCACGCGTGGGCTACGGCCAGACCGTCGACCCGCTGCCGATCTTCCTCGTCAAGATCGCGGCCGCGGCGTTCGTCGTGCTGGCCGTGGTGGTGCAGCTGGCCCGGTTCAAGAACCTGCCGTGGGTCCTCGTGCTGCTCGCCGTACTGGTGCTGGCGTACTCGCTGATGACCAACCGGGCGGTGTTCGGCCGCCGTCTCTACGCGGTCGGCGGCAACCTCCAGGCCGCGACCCTGTCCGGCGTCAAGGTCAAGTCCGTGACGTTCTGGATCTTCGTCAACATGGGCGTGCTGGCCGCGCTCGCCGGCGTCATCTTCGCGGGCAGGCTCAACCAGGCGGGTCCCACGGCGGGCAACGCCTTCGAGCTGGACGCGATCGCGGCGGCCTTCATCGGCGGCGCCGCCGTCCAGGGCGGCGTGGGCAAGGTGGTCGGCGCCATCACCGGTGGCCTGATCATGGCGGTCATCAACAACGGCATGTCCCTGATCGGCGCCCCCAGCGAGCGCGTGATGCTCGTCAAGGGCCTCGTCCTGCTCGCCGCCGTCGCCTACGACGTGTGGACCAAGCGCCGGTCCGGCGCGTCGAGGTGAGCGCGTAGCGGCCGTACGGGGAGTCCGCAGCGGGCCGGCGACGGTCAGCCGCGGCCGAAGAGCCTGCCGAGGCGGTGGCCGGGCCTGGACTGCGCGGCGGCCGGGGGAGTGCCACCCTGTGGTTCGTCCTCCGGCGGCGCGAGCATGTCGCGTGCGAGGCCCCGTACGTCCGGGTTCATGGCCGGGGTGGCCAGCACCAGCAGGGCGAGCGAGTCCATGATCGTGACCGCCCGGGTCTGGTTCGCCTGCAGCGCGGCCATGAAGCGCCAGCCGACCAGGCTCCCGACCTCGGCCCGGGTGTCGGGGTGCACCCAGGCGGTGGCGACCAGGCCCAGCAGCGCCGCCTCGGTGATCCAGTCCTCGGGCCCGTAGGCCAGGTCGGTGAGCACTTCGCGGCGGGTGGAGTCCGGCCACGGCTGGTCGCTGTGGTGGTGGGCGATGCCCAGGCAGGCCCAGGCCTGGACCGAGCGGAGCCAGTCCGGCCAGGTGAGGTCGGCGCCCGCCGGCGGCTCCGGGGGATGCACCAGCACCCCGAGCAGATCCCCGAGCGGGAGCGCGGACAGCCGTACCGCGTCGTCGTAGGCGGCCGGCAGGTGCCGCCAGGGCCGGCCCGCCAGGGACTGGACGGACCGGGCGGCCTCGGCCGACGGCGGGGGGACCGCCGGGCGCGCCACCGTGCCGGTGTACTCCCACACGCGATGCCGTACGGCCCGCACCGGTCCGCTGGGGAACACCTCGGGGACGGTCGCCCGCAGGTCCGGGTGGGGCACGTCGGAGATGGTCACGCTGAAGTCGGCCAGGGTCCGGGAGAACGCGAGCAGCGCGCTGGGCGGCTCCGGAGCCGAGACGGTGAGCGAGCCGCCCCCCACCGGGGCCGCCTCCTTCTCCATCACCTGCTCCAGCACGTTGATCACCGACTCGCTGGGCCGCGGGAAGTGCCGCAGCCAGTACCGGCGGAAGGACTTCTCGGCCAGCACCCGGTCGGCGTGCTCGGCCTCGTGCGTGCCGCTCTCCTGGCCGCGCAGATGGTCGGCGAGCGTGACGAGGTGGTCGACGTCGCTGTCGCGGTCGAAGCGGATCCCGCAGGCGGCGACGAAGGCGCAGTCATGGCCCGGATCCTGCCGCAGCGCACGGTCGGTCCAGGCCAGCCCCTCCTCCAGCCGGCCGCGGTCGGCCAGCATCTCCGCGAGGTCGGTCATCAGGGCGGAGTTGTCCGGAGCGAGCTCCAGCGCGCCCAGCCAGGCCCGCTCGGCCTCGTCCCAGCGCTCCTGCGCCCGCAGGGCGTAGCCGAGGGCCATCCCGGCGTTCGGGGACGGCTGGATCCGGTTGGAGCGGGCGGCCAGCTCGGCCGCCTCGGCGGGCTCGCCCAGCCGCCGCACGAGCAGCGAGGCGCACCACAGCAGCCGCGCGTCGGCGGAGTGCGCGTCGGCCGCGCCGCGGGCGAGGGTGAGGTACGGGTGGAGGGCGGGCCGGAGTTCCTCGGGTACGGGATCGCTGCGGAACGAGCTCACCAGCCGCCCGAGCAGGGTGGTCACCAGGCCGGAGTCCAGCCGGCGGGGCAGCTGCGGATCGAGCACCCAGGGCACCGCCGCCCACGGCCCCGTGGGCTCGTGGCACTGGGCGGCCACCAGCAGGTCGAGCGCCTCGGCGTGCTCGCCGCGGGAGGCCAGCACATGTGCCCGGGCGACGACCGTGCCCAGGAAGGCCTGTTCGTGGAGGGGGAACAGCTCCGGCCCGCCATCGGGGCGGGCGCCGAGGTGGGCCAGCAGCTCGTGCACCTCGGGCAGGGTGGGATCGCAGGTCAGCGCGTTGGCGACGTGGGTCGCCGCGTGGGACAGCTCCCCGTCGTCCAGGGCCAGCCGTGCCATGCTCAGCTCGCCCTCGGCCTGCAACCGCGCATCGGCCATGCCCTCGTCCGCCACGCTGCCCCTCCGCACAAGTGATCGCTACAGGTCGTACCTTGCCATAACGGTCAGTCTCCGGGTGCGAAACGGCCGGTGCCCGGCGGAACCGAAAAGGGCGCTCCCTCCCCGAGAGCACTCTCTCCGTGGCACCGCCCTGGACCCCCGGAACCACGGAAGGGGGCGTTCCCCGGCGGGAACGCCCCCTCTCAGCGTGCGGCGGAACGGGTCAGGACTCGCCGCCCGCGCTGCTCTCCGCGGTCTGGACCCCGCCGGCGAACACGTCGCTGATGGAGTCCTGCAGCCGGTACTTGTCGATGGCCTGCTGCAGCGTCTCCGGCTTGACCTCGCCGCGCTTGGCCAGCCGGGTGAGCACCGCGAGGGTGATCGAGGCGGCGTCCACGTGGAAGAACCGCCGGCCCGCCGCCCGGGTGTCGGAGAAGCCGAACCCGTCGGTGCCGAGCGAGGAGTAGTCACCCGGCACCCACGAGGCGATCTGGTCCGGGACCGCGCGCATGAAGTCCGAGACCGCCACGACCGGCCCCGGCGCGTTCTCCAGCGCCTGGGTCACGTACGGCACCCGCTGGTCCCCGTCGGGGTGCAGCAGGTTCCACGAGTCGCAGGCCAGCGCCTCACGGCGCAGCTCGGTCCACGACGTGGCCGACCAGACGTCCGCCGACACGCCCCAGTCCTCGGCCAGCAGGCGCTGGGCCTCCAGCGCCCAGCGGCCCGCCACCCCGGAGGACAGGATGTGCGCCCGGGGCGAGTCCGCGGCCACCGTGGGGGCGTCCGCGTACAGGTAGAGCCCCTTGAGCAGGCCCGCCACGTCGAGGTTCTCCGGCTGGGCCGGCTGCTGGTACGGCTCGTTGTAGATCGTCAGGTAGTAGAAGATGTTCTCGCCGTCGGGGTGCTCCTCCGAGGAGCCGTACATCCGTTGCAGCGCGTCCTGCACGATGTAGGAGATCTCGAAGGCCCAGGACGGGTCGTAGTAGACGCACGCCGGGTTGGCCGAGGCCAGCAGCGGCGAGTGCCCGTCGTTGTGCTGCAGGCCCTCGCCGGTCAGCGTGGTGCGGCCCGCGGTGGCGCCGAGCAGGAATCCACGGCCCATCTGGTCGGCCAGCGCCCACATCTGGTCGCCGGTCCGCTGGAACCCGAACATCGAGTAGAAGATGTAGATCGGGATCGTGTGCTCGCCGTGCGTGGCGTACGAGGTCCCGGCGGCGATCATCGAGCCCATCGCGCCGGCCTCGGTGATGCCCTCGTGCAGGATCTGGCCCTGCTCGGACTCCTTGTAGGAGAGCATCAGCTTGCGGTCCGCGGCCTCGTACGTCTGCCCGTACGGCGAGTAGATCTTCGCCGTGGGGAACATCGCGTCCATGCCGAAGGTCCGGGCCTCGTCCGGGATGATCGGCACGAACCGGTGCCCGATCGCCTTGTCCTTCATGAGGTCCTTGAGCAGCCGGACGAAGCCCATGGTGGTGGCGACGGCCTGCTTGCCCGAGCCCTGCTTGAGCTCGGCGTAGACCTTGTCGCCGGGCAGCTTCAGCGGCTTGGCCCGGTCGACCCGCTTGGGCAGGTAGCCACCGAGGGCGGCCCTGCGCTCGCGCATGTACTGGATCTCCTCGGACTCCTCGCCCGGGTGGTAGTACGGCGGCAGGTCCGCCTCCAGCGCCGAGTCGGGGATCTCCAGGAAGAGCCGGTCGCGGAACTCCTTGAGCTCGCTCTTGGTGAGCTTCTTCATCTGGTGCGAGGACATCCGGGCCTCGAAGTCCGGCCCGAGCGTCCAGCCCTTGATGGTGTGGGTCAGGATCACCGTCGGCTGGCCCACGTGCTCACGCGCGGACTTGAAGGCCGCGTAGAGCTTGCGGTAGTCGTGCCCGCCCCGCGACAGCTTGCTCAGCTCGTCGTCGTCGAGGTGTTCCACGATCTTGCGCAGCCGGGGGTCGTCGCCGAAGAACCGGTCCCGGGTGTAGGCGCCGGGCTCCACCGAGAACGTCTGGAACTGGCCGTCCGGGGTGGTGTTCATCTTGTTGACCAGCACGCCGTCGACGTCCTTGGCCAGCAGCGGGTCCCAGTCCCGGCCCCAGATGACCTTGATCACGTTCCAGCCGGCGCCGCGGAAGTACGACTCCAGCTCCTGGATGATCTTGCCGTTGCCGCGGACCGGGCCGTCCAGCCGCTGCAGGTTGCAGTTCACGATGAAGGTGAGGTTGTCGAGCTCCTCGCGGGCGGCGACGCCGATCGCGCCCAGCGACTCCGGCTCGTCCATCTCGCCGTCGCCCAGGAACGCCCACACGTGCGAGCGCGAGGTGTCCTTGATCTCCCGGGCCAGCAGGTAGCGGTTGAACCGCGCCTGGTAGATCGAGTCGATGGCGCCGAGGCCCATCGAGACCGTGGGGAACTCCCAGAAGTCCGGCATCAGCCGCGGATGCGGATAGGACGGCAGGCCCCCACCGGGGTGGGAGATCTCCTGCCGGAAGCCGTCCAGCTGGTGCTCGCTCAGCCGGCCCTCGAGGAACGCCCGCGCGTAGATCCCCGGCGTGGCGTGGCCCTGGATGAAGACCTGGTCGCCGGACTCGCCGTGATCCTTACCGCGGAAGAAGTGGTTGAAGCCGACTTCGTACAGCGAGGCCGCCGAGGCGTAGGTGGCGATGTGGCCGCCGACGGAGAGCTCGGGCCGGTTCGCCCGCGAGACCATGATCGCGGCATTCCACCGGATGTAGGCGCGGACCCGGCGCTCGATGTGCTCGTCGCCAGGAAACCATGGTTCTCGCTCGGGCGGGATGGTATTGATGTAGTCGGTGCTGCGCAGGCTGGGAACGCCAACCTGTTGCTCACGGGCACGCTCCAGAAGCCGGAGCATGACGTAACGGGCTCGGGTGCGCCCCTCCGTCTTGATGACCGTGTCCAGCGATTCCAGCCACTCTCGGGTTTCATCGGGGTTGATGTCCGGGAGTTGGCTCGGCAGCCCGTCGCTGATGATCGAAAAGCGTTGGCGTCCGGAAGCCACGGGGTCCCCTCTGTGCCTCTCCATGTGACTGCCGCCTGTGTCCGACAGTCACCGTCTTGATGCTGACCATCGTCGTACGTATGTGCGGCTAACGCATCTCTACTGGTGAGTAACTATTTGTGCTGGTCAACAGGTATATCCGGCCCCGCTCGGTGGGCACTCTTGAAGTGAGGAGTCAACTCGTACGGAGGTTAGTTCATGCAGGCGACAGTAGGTGACCGGCTGCACGTCCACGCCAACACCGTCGGAGAGCCGGATCACAGCGGAGAGATCATCGAGGTGCACGGCGACGACGGCACCCCGCCGTACGTCGTCCGGTTCGACGATGGCCACACCCGGACGGTCTGCCCGGGCCCGGACGCGGTCGTCGAGCCCCGTTCGGTGAAAGGGGCGTCATCGGGGTAGACAGGTACCCATGAAGACCACAGTGATCCGTGTGTCGACCGGCGGACACGAGGTGGTGCACGACATCACGGCCGAATGCCGGGAGTTCACCCGTACGGCCGGCGGGGACGGGCTGCTGCACGTTTTCGTGCCGCACGCCACCGCCGGCGTGGCCCTCATCGAGCTCGGCGCGGGCAGCGATCATGACCTGCTGGCCGCGCTCCGCGAGTTGCTCCCTGCCGACGACCGGTGGCGGCATGCCCACGGCTCCCGTGGGCATGGGCGTTCACACGTCCTGCCGGCGCTGGTGCCGCCCTACGCCACTATTCCGGTCGTCGATGGGCGAATGGCCCTCGGAACCTGGCAGTCTGTGTCGATCGTGGATCTCAATGTCGACAATCCGGACCGACAGGTGCGACTCTCGTTCCTTGCGGAAAGTTGAGGGAAGTGGCCTGCTTCATTCAGAACCTGCTTAGACACTTGCGCAAGGGCCGGTCACTTGTGTGAACTGTCCGGCAAACACCGCTGCGGCGGAGGCGAGCCCCACTAGGGGGGCCGAAGATCGAAATTGGAGGACGTTCGTGAGCGCGACCGCGGGTCAGGCGCAGACAGAGCGCGGCCTGGCCGAACGGCTCGGCTTCAGGGCCAGCCAGGTGGTGCAGGAGATCGGCTGGGACGACGACTGCGATGACGAGCTGCGCAGCTCCATCGAGATCGTCACGGGAGCCGAGCTGGTCGACGAGGACTACGAGGAGGTGGTCGACGTCGTGCTGCTGTGGTGGCGCGATGACGACGGCGACCTCGTCGACGGACTCGTCGACGCACGCACGTCGCTGGCGGACGGTGGCCACATCTGGCTGCTGACGCCGAAGGCGGGCCGTGACGGCCATGTCGAACCCAGCGACATCGATGAGGCCTCGCCCACGGCGGGGCTGTCCCAGACGAGCAGCGTGAGTGCCGCCAAGGACTGGTCCGGCACCCGCCTGGTCGCCCCTAAGGCGCGCCGCTGAGCCAACGGCACTTTCCACGGGACGGCCTTCGCCGGGCAGGGGGGCCCGGCGCGCCTCCGGCCGGACGTGTCGGCCCGCCGGAGGCGTGATCAGGCTGTCCCCCCTCGGCGACCCGGGCGCCAGGCCGGAGTGGCAGACTGATGCCTGGACCATCCGCCCAGTTCAACGAAGGGACGTCACATGACGGTCGAGGTCGGTGGCAGCGCACCGGATTTCGAGTTGAAGGACCAGCACGGGACGCCGGTCAAGCTGTCGGACTTCCGCGGGAAGAAAGACGTCGTGCTCGTGTTCTACCCGCTGGCCTTCAGCGGCATCTGCACCGGTGAGCTGTGCGCGATCCGTGACGAGCTGCCCACCCTGGGCGGCGACGACGTGCAGGTGATCGCGGT
Organism: Actinomadura scrupuli; assembly: GCF_050971785.1. Classification (NCBI taxonomy): domain Bacteria; kingdom Bacillati; phylum Actinomycetota; class Actinomycetes; order Streptosporangiales; family Thermomonosporaceae; genus Actinomadura; species Actinomadura scrupuli. The sequence goes on from NZ_JBPCCU010000005.1 coordinate 157,509, forward strand.
GTCGGTGGACTCGATGTTCGCGCACCGTGCCTGGGGCGAGCAGGAGAACTACGAGTTCCCGCTGCTGTCGGACTTCTGGCCGCACGGCGCGGTCGCGGAATCGTACGGCGTCTTCGACGCGGACAAGGGGCTGGCAGTCCGCGGCACCTTCATCATCGACAAGCAGGGTGTCGTGCGCTGGAAGGTCGAGAACGCGATCCCCGACGCTCGTGACATCAGCGAGTACCGCAAGGCGCTCGCCGAGCTTTCCTGATCCGGGACCGGCCCGCTCCCGTCAAGGGACCGGGCCGGGGGCCGGGATCGAGAGCGGGCCCTCGACCAGGGCCGGCCGAACACGGGAGGGGCCCTATGCCCTGCTTCCGATGCGGTACCCGGCAGAGTGACCCGGTCCGCGGTGCGAGCCAGTGGAAGCGCGGCGTCCGCGCGGACCGGCAGGTGCTCGTCTGCCCGGTGTGCCAGGCGAACACCGACTGGGCGGCCGAGCTCGACGGCTGCGCCGGTTGCGGTTCGATCGCCCTGGTCTGCCGGCTGGGTGAGGTCGAGTGCCGCGACTGCGGCCATGTGCGCGGCGCGGAGCGCCCCCAGGAGGAGTCGGAGACGACGAGCTCCGAGCTCTCGGCGGAGGTGGCGGCCGCTCTCAACCGGGTGCTGAAACGCGGCTCCTGAACCCCGGCTCCTCAACCCCGGCGCCCCACCCGCCCGAAGCCGCGTTCACGGCCCGTTTCCCGAGGTGTGTCACACTGGGCCGGTACCCATGGGACGGCGCCCGCGGTGGTCTGGTTCCCCGGTCTTCATGACTTGTTCCCGTACGTTTCACGTTGCCCGGACGCCATTTTCCCGTTACCTGCCGTACGGTTCGGGTCGCCAGGCTCGCAGCAGACATGAGCCGATTCAATGACAAGAACAGAGACCATGCGCACAGGCCCCGCCTGGCGCTGAGGCGTACGGGAGCGGCGCTGATCGCCCTCCTCCTGCTCGGAGCGACCGGATGCTCGGGCTCCGGCGACGAGGCGCCTGGCGGAACGCTGAGGGTGCTGGCCGGCAGCGAGCTGGCGGATCTCAAGCCGATCCTCGACCAGGCCAGGAAGGACATCGGGGTCGCCGTCAAGCTCGACTACGTCGGCACGCTCGACGGGGTCCAGCAGGTCATCGACGGCAGGGCCGACGGCCGCTACCAGGCCATCTGGTTCTCCTCGAACCGCTACCTCAACCTGCATCCCGAGGCCGAGTCGAAGATCAAGGACTCCACCTCCACCATGGCCTCGCCGGTCGTGCTCGGCCTGCGGGCCTCGGTCGCCACCAGGCTCGGCTGGGACCGGACACCGCCGACCTGGGGGCAGATCGCGGACGCCGCCGGGGAGGGGAAGTTCGGTTACGGGATGACAAGCCCGGCCGCCTCCAACTCCGGGTTCTCCGCGCTCGTGGCCGTCGCGTCGGCGCTCGCGGGTGACCGGTCCGGGCCCGACCTCGCCGGCATCGAACGCGCGGCGCCCAAGCTGAAGCGCTTCTTCGCCGGTCAGACCCTGACCGCGGGCTCCTCCGGCTGGCTGTCGGACGCCTACGTCCGGCGGGTCGGCCAGGACCGCGAGGGCACGCTCGACGGCCTGGTGAACTACGAGTCCGTGCTGCTGGCACTCAACGCCTCGCGGCGGCTGCCGGAGCCGCTCACCCTGATCTATCCCCGCGACGGGGTGATCACCGCCGACTATCCGCTGACCCTGCTGGGCTCCGCCCCGGCCGGAGCCAAGGAGTCGTTCCGCAAGCTGACGGACTACCTGCGGCGCCCGGAGGTCCAGCGCCGGATCATGACCCAGGCCTACCGCCGCCCGGTCGTGCCGGGGGTGCAGGCCGATGCCACCCGGTTCCCGGCCACCCCGCCCGAGCTGCCGTTCCCGGACCGGCTGGAGGTCGCGGACGCGCTCGTCGGGGCCTTCTACGACCGGCTGCGCCGCCCCGCCCGCACGATCTACGTGCTGGACGTGTCCGGCTCCATGCAGGGTGAGCGGATCGAGGGGCTGCGCAGGGCCCTGGTCGGGCTGACCGGGGCCGACGGCAGCCTCACCGGCCGCTACCAGCGCTTCCACAACCGGGAGTCGGTGACGCTCATCCCGTTCAGCTCCCGGCCCAAGCCGGCGCAGTCGTACGCCGTGCCGGAGGTGCGGCCCGAGGGCGAGCTCGGCAAGATCAGGTCCTTCGCGCAGTCGCTGTCCAGCGGTGGTGGCACCGCGATCTACGACAGCCTGGGACAGGCCTTCGACCTGGTGAAGAAGGAGGCCGCCCAGAACGAGGACCGGTTCACCTCGATCGTGCTGATGACCGACGGGCAGAACACCTCCGGGACCGACTTCGCCGCCTTCCGCGCCCGCTACCCCAGCCTGCTGCAGGGGGTACCGGTCTTCACGATCCTGTTCGGCGAGGGCAGGGCCGACGAGATGGACCAGCTGGCGCAGCTCACCGGGGGCCGCACCTTCGACGCCCGCAGCCAGTCGCTCAGCGCGGTCTTCCGCGACATCCGGGGCTACCAGTGACCGCGCCCGGTCACGGCGGCACGGTGCGAGCAGGATCGCGGAGGGGGCCGGGGAGGGGCAGGACGGCGCGGACGGCCGTGCCCTCGTCGGGGCGGCTCGTCACCGTGGTCCGGCCGCCGAGCAGCTCGGCGCGTTCGGCCATGCCGCGCAGGCCGTAGGAGTCCGGGCGCCGGCCGGGCGCGAAGACGTCCGCGATGGAGAAGCCCGCGCCGTCGTCGACCACGGTGAGCACGACCCGGTCGCGTTCGAGCTCCAGCACGATGTCCAGGCAGCCGGCCGCCGCGTGCCGCAGGCAGTTGCCCACCGCCTCCTGGGCGATGCGGTAGAGCGCGGTCTGCAGGTGCCCGGGCAGCGGTGCCTCGAGCTCACCGCTGACCGCGACGGTGACGTCCAGGGACTTCTGCCGGGTGCCGGCCTCCCTGGCCAGGGTGGCCAGCGCGGCGGACAGCCCGAGATCGTCCAGCACCGGTGGCCGCAGCCCGCCGATCGCCGCGCGGGTCTCCGCCGCGGCGAGTTCGCACAGCTCCCGGGCCAGCACGATCTGGTCGTGGGCCTCCTCGTGATGGCGGGGGAGCAGCCGGGCGGCGGCGGACAGGTGGAAACCGAGGCTGGCCAGCCGCTGCGCCAGCCCGTCGTGGATCTCCCCGGCCAGCCGGGCGCGCTCGGCCTCCTGCACCTGGACGGCCTGGTCGGCGAAGCGCTCGGCCGAGTGCTCCCGCTCCCGCGCGGTCCGCAGCCGCCGGCAGGAGCACAGGACGGGGGCGAACAGCGCGGCCAGCGCCTCGGCCAGCTCCAGGTCCTGGCGCAGGCAGGGCGCGCCGGACCGCACGTCGACCACCGCGATGGTGCCGCCGTCGGGGACCCGGACGGGCAGGGTGGCGCCCCGCAGGTCGTCGTGCCTGCGAGGCCGTCCGTGCGCCGCCACCCAGCCCACCACGCCCTCGCCCAGCGCGACGGGGGCCCTTCCGCCGCATTCCAGCGCCCGGCCCTCCTCGTCGAGGACGTAGACGTCACAGAAGGTCAGGCCGGTGGCCGAGCGGACCACCAGCGACGCCAGGTCGTCGGCGAGGGCCGGCAGTTCGCGGTCCGAGCAGGCCACCGAGATGATCCGGGTGAGCAGGTCCGGGCTGCGCGTGGTCAGCAGGTCCAGCGGGCTCATCCCGGCACCGTCCCGAGGGCCCGCCCGGCGCCCGGCGTGGTGCGCGGCGCTCCCGGCCAGGTCAACGGAACAGCCCCTCGCGGAGGGCGAACGCCGTCGCCGCCGACCGGTCGGAGACCTCGAGCTTGCGGTAGAGCGCCCGCAGATGGCTTTTCACGGTCTCCTCGCTGAGCACCAGCCGGCCGGCGATCGCCCGGTTGGAGAGCCCGGCGACCAGCAGGGACAGCACCTCGCTCTCCCGCTGGGTGAGCCCGCGGTTGGCGCCCGGCCAGAACTCGCCCCGGTTGAGCCGGGCGGCGCTGGCGGCCATCCGGCCGGCCAGCGTCGGTTCGATGACCGTCTCGCCGCGCACCACCTCTTCGAGCCGGCGGACCAGCTCCAGGCCGTCGACCCGCTTGAGCAGGTACCCGCTGGCCCCGGCGCGCAGGGCCTCGAAGACGTACTGCTCGTCGTCGTACACCGACAGGAACACCACCCGCGACTCCGAGACGGAGGCGGTGAGGTTCCGGCAGAGGTCGAGACCGCTGTCGGGCCCGAGCCGTACGTCCAGCAGCACGATGTCGGGCCGCAGCGTGGTCACCAGCCGGGCCGCGTCGCGTGCGGTCCCCGCCTGTCCCACGACGCGCACCCGGCCGGCGAAACCCGCCAGCATCGCCTGCAATCCGGCCAGGATCATTTCGTGGTCATCGACGAGTACAAGCCTTACCGGTGAGCCCATTCCGGCAACATAACAATCAAAGCTACTGGCGAGTAGATCTTGGAACGGGACACAATATGAGGGCTGCCTCACCCCTTTCCCCCTGGTTATCCCCCAAGGGGGGGAGGAGGCCGATTACGGCCGGATCTAGCGTCCTCGGTGACAACAGAATCCGCTCGGCTGGAGGTCCTAGGTGTCCCATCGGATCGTGCATATGCTCCGGGCGCGCGGATCAGGCCGCCGCCCCGTCATGCTCGCCATCGCCGGGGACAGCGCGGCGGGCAAGACGACGCTGACCAGGGGGCTGGTGCAGTGTCTCGGGGCCGACCGGATGACCGCGGTCTGCGTCGACGACTACCACCGGTACGACCGTCGGGAGCGCAGGGACAAGCCGTTCACCGCCCTGCACCCGGACTGCAACCACATCGACATCATGGAGCAGCACCTTCAGCTGCTGGCCATGGGGGAGCCGATCCTCAAGCCGGTCTACGACCACTCCAGCGGTGAGCTGGTCCGGCCGGAGCTGGTGGAGCCGCGCGACTTCGTCATCGTCGAGGGGCTGCTGCCCATGCACACCAGGCTGGCCCGGGCCTGCTTCGACATCACGGTCTACCTCGACCCGCCGGAGCCGCTGCGCCACGAGTGGAAGATCGAGCGGGACTGCGCCAAGCGCGGCTACCGGCCGGAGCAGGTGCGCGACGAGCTGGCCCGCCGGGAGCCCGACAGCGCGGCCTTCATCCGCCCGCAGCGCCGGTTCGCCGACATCGTGGTGCGGTTCGCGCCGGTCGCCGGTCGCACCGACCCGCCCGGCACGCCGCTGTCGGCGGAGCTGCTGCTGCGGCCGACCATCGACCATCCCGAGCTGTCCGGCGTGCTCGATGACGCGGAGCACCGCGGCATGCACCTGCGGCTGCACCGCGACACCGACGGCCGGCCGGTGGACGCCCTGCACGTCCACGGGTACGTCTCGCCCGAGGAGTCGGAGATCGTCAAGAAGGCGATCTGGGAGCGGCTGGAGGTCTCCTCGGGCATCCCGCGGTCGCTGGGCCGGCTCACCGACGGCGCCGCCAGCGACCCGCTGGCCATCACCCAGCTGCTCCTGCTCTACCACCTGCTCAACGCCGACCGCCGTCAGGCCGCCTGACCCCCACCCGCCCGGCTCGCACAAACCCCCCACCCTCCGTGATCATGCAATCGATCGACGATTGACTGCATGATCACGGAGAGACCGGGGGTGGTCAGTCTTGGCGCAGGACCCGGAAGGTGATGCCGGCCTTCTGCAGGCGGTCGATGAGCCGATCGCCCATGGCGGCGGCGGTGGTCACCTGACCGGAGGTCTCCGGCAGGTCGTCGTGCACCAGGCACAGGGCCGCCTCGGCCAGCATCTTGGCGGTCTCGTCGTATCCGGGGTCGCCGCCGGCCACCTCGGTGACCACCCGCCTGCCACCGCCCTCACCGACGAAGCGCACGTTGAACCAGCTCTTGGCGCGCTTCTCCGGGGTGGGCCCCTCACCCGGGCTCTTGATGCGCAGCAGCAGGTCGCGGGTCGGGGGCAGCTGAGCGAGCGCGAACACCCCGGCGACGCCGGCGACCGCGCCGGCCGCGCCCACGAGATGCCTGACCGCGAGGTAGTGGCCGTAGGAGAAGTCCGGGCCGTACCGGTCGAGTGCCCGGGCCGAGCGCGTCACCACCATCGGGTCGATGGTGGGCATCGGCAGCGTCCAGGCGCCGGACGGCGGGGCGAAGCGCGACAGGCCCTTGACGACGCGCACCCGGCGCCCGGCGGGGATCGGCTCCACCCGGCGCCGGGCCAGTGCCGCCCGCGCCGTCTGCCGGGCCCTGGACATCGCGGTGATCGCGGAATGCGCGGTGCCGCCAGAGGCCGCGCCGTTGGCCCGGACGAACCCCTCGACCCGGATCGGCACGTCCTCGGGCAGCTGCAGGACGGTGAAGTACGCGCCGAGGTCGTGCGGGATCGAGTCGAACCCGCAGGCGTGCACGATCCGCGCGCCGGTCGCCCGGGCCTGCTCGTGGTGGCGGACGTACATCAGGTCGACGAACTCCGGCTCGCCGGTGAGGTCGAGGTAGTCGGTGCCCGCGGCGGCGCAGGCGGCGACCAGCGGCTCGCCGTAGGTGATGTACGGGCCGACGGTCGTGACGACCACGCGGGTGCTCTCCGCGACCGCCCGGATCGACCCGGAGTCGGCGACGTCGGCGTGCAGCAGCGGCAGGTCCTTGCAGGCGGGGTCGAACGCGGTCAGCCGCTCCCGCAGCGCGGCCAGCTTGGCCTGGTTGCGACCGGCCAGGGCCCAACGGGTCCCCTCCGGGGCGTGCTCGGCGAGGTACTCGGCGGTCAGCCCGCCGGTGAAGCCGGTCGCGCCGAACAGAACGAGGTCGTACGTGCGGTCGGCGGTCATGGTGACTCTCTCGTTCGCTGGGATGCCGAACCTGATTCTGCTCCCTTTATTGGATGGGATGTCAACCGGTCGGCCGGTGTGTCGCCCACATCACGCCGGGTCCGGCGGGGCGGCGCCAGCCGGGCGCGGTGAGCAGATGGTCGACGAAGAGCCGGGTGGTGGCGGTCGGGGCGGCGCCGGCGACGGCGTGCCAGGGCCGGTGCATCGGGGTGCCCGGCGCCTCGATGACCGCCAGCCGGCCCGCGCCGAGCTCGGCGCGCACCGCGTCGCGGGAGACCAGGGCGGCACCGAGCCCCGCGGCGGCGCCCGCGATCACCGCGCCGTTGGAGCCGAGCACCAGCCGGGGCGGCGCGGCGTCGTGCTCGGCGAGGTAGGCCTCCGCTGTCGCGCGGGTGCCGGAGCCGGGCTCGCGCAGCACCCACGGCGTGGTGTGCAGATCGAACGCCAGCTCCGGCGCGGCGACCACGACCAGATCGTTGGCGCGGGTGGCGAGGACGGTCGCGGCCACGCCCGCCGGCGGCCGGCCGCCGAGCACCAGATCCGCCTCGTGCTCGGCCAGCCGGGCCCAGATCCGGCGGCTGGGGCCGACCTCCAGGGCCAGGTCCACCTCCGGCCACCGGGACCGGAAGGCCGCGAGCAGCTCGGGCAGGACCTGGTCGGCCGCGGTGGTGACGGCGGCCAGCCGCAGCCGTCCCCGGCCCGGGTCGTCCTCGCCGCGGGCCGCCGCCCGGCCCTGCTCCAGCAGCCCGAGCACCTGCCGGGCGTACCCGGCGTACACCGTCCCGGCCGGGGTCAGGCGCACGCCCCGCCCGGCCCGCTCCACCAGCGCGACGCCGATTTCGCGGGCCAGCGCGGTCACCGCCGCGGAGACCGCCGACTCGGTCACGACGAGGCGCTCGGCCGCCGCGCGCACCGACCCGGTGTCCGCCAGCGCCACGAACGTCCGCAGCCGCCCCTCACTCACCCGCCGTCCTCCCGTCCGTCCTCGGACCCAACCTCCGTGATCATGTAATCCATCGACGATGGATTACATGATCACGGAGGTTGGTTGAGTAATCGGTTAAGAGTAACCGCAGAACTCTTGATGGACATGGCAAGTGTCGGTGCCGCAGGCTTCGGAGCGTCGGCCCGGGACGGGGCCGCCGGAGGGTTTGAGGAGCTGCTGCCGATGTCGAGCAATGGAAGCGCGAGCCGCTGGTCCGCGGGTGTGATCCCGTACGCGGAGATGGGGTACTGGCGACCGGACTACCAGCCCAAGGACAGCGACGTGCTGGCGGCCTTCCGGATCACGCCGCAGCCGGGCGTGCCGCCGGAGGAGGCCGGTGCGGCCGTCGCGGGGGAGTCCTCCACCGCGACGTGGACCGTGGTGTGGACCGACCGGCTCACCAGCTACGAGAACTACCAGGCCAAGTGCTACCGGGTGGAGCCGGTCCCGGGGCAGGAGGGGCAGTTCATCGCCTACATCGCCTACGACCTGGACCTCTTCGAGGAGGGCTCGATCGCCAACCTCACCAGCTCGATCATCGGCAACGTCTTCGGCTTCAAGGCGCTCAAGGCGCTGCGCCTGGAGGACATGCGGATCCCCACGCACTACGTCAAGACGTTCCAGGGGCCGGCGCACGGCATCGTCATGGAGCGCGAGTACCTCGCGAAGTTCGGCAGGCCGCTGCTCGGCGCGACCGTCAAGCCCAAGCTCGGCCTGAGCGCGCGCAACTACGGCCGGGTGGTCTACGAGGCGCTCAAGGGCGGCCTGGACTTCACCAAGGACGACGAGAACATCAACTCCCAGCCGTTCATGCGCTGGCGGGACCGGTTCCTGTACTGCATGGAGGGCGTCACCAAGGCGCAGGCGGCCAGCGGCGAGATCAAGGGCCACTACCTGAACGTCACCGCCGCCACGATGGAGGACATGTACGAGCGGGCGCAGTTCGCCAAGGAGCTCGGCAGCGTCATCGTCATGATCGACCTGACCGTCGGCTACACCGCCATCCAGTCCATGGCCAAATGGGCCCGGGCCAACGGGGTGCTGCTGCACCTGCACCGGGCCGGGCACTCCACCTACACCCGGCAGAAGACCCACGGCGTCAGCTTCCGGGTCATCGCCAAGTGGATGCGGCTGGCCGGGGTCGACCACATCCACGCGGGCACGGTCGTCGGCAAACTGGAGGGCGATCCCAACAGCGTCGCGGGCTTCTACGACACGCTGCGCCTGGACTCGGTGAAGGCGGACCCGGTCAAGGGCCTCTACTTCGACCAGGAGTGGGCCTCCATGCCCGGCACCATGCCGGTCGCCTCCGGCGGCATCCACGCCGGGCAGATGCACCAGCTGCTGCACTACCTGGGCGAGGACGTCATCCTGCAGTTCGGCGGCGGCACCATCGGCCACCCCATGGGCATCGCGGCCGGCGCCGCCGCCAACCGGGTCGCCCTGGAGGCGATGATCAAGGCGCGCAACGAGGGCCGCGACTTCATGCACGAGGGCCCCGACATCCTGCGCGCCGCCGCCAAGCGCAGCCGCGAGCTCGACGTCGCCCTGTCCACCTGGGGCGACATCACCTTCACCTACGAGTCCACCGACACCCCGGACGTCGTCGAGACGCCGACGAGCGTGTGAGGTCAACTGACATGCGCATCACCCAGGGCACCTTCTCCTACCTCCCCGATCTCACCGACGACGAGATCAGCGCGCAGGTCGAGTACGCGATCGGCCACGGCTGGCCGTGCTCGGTGGAGTTCACCGACGACCCGCATCCCCGGAACTCCTACTGGGAGATGTGGGGCCTGCCGATGTTCGACCTGACCGACCCCGCCGGGGTGCTGTTCGAGGTCAACGAGTGCCGCCGCGCCTACCCGGACCACTACATCCGGGTGACCGCCTACGACGCGAGCTACGGCCGGCAGACGACCGCCCTGTCGTTCATCGTGCAGCGTCCCGCGGAGGAGCCGGGGTTCCGGCTGGACCGCGAGGAGATCGGCGACCGCCAGGTCCGCTACCGGATTCATCCGTACGCCCTGGACCGCCCCGAGGGCGCGAGGTACACCACGTGAGAGCCCTGTCCATCCGCCGCGCGTCCCGATCCCGCCGGGCCGCGCGAGCGGGCGACAGCCCGAGCCGACGGCGGGGGGCCCGGTGACCGATCGCACCGGGTTCGGAATGCGGCCGGCCGTGCCGACGGCCGGGCCGGACGGCTCCCCGGCGGGAGGTCCTCGCCCAGAGGTCGCCGGGGAGCCGGTTCGCCCGCTCGGCCATGACGACCGCGTCGACCTCGCCAAGGAGCGGGCCGACGCCCAGGCCGACGAGGTGCTGGACGCGCTCGACACCGAGCTCATCGGCCTCACCCCGGTGAAGACCCGCATCCGGGAGGTCGCCGCGCTGCTGCTGGTCGACCGGGTACGGGCCCGGTTCGGCATCGAGACGGCCCGGCCGAACCTGCACATGTGCTTCACCGGCAGCCCCGGCACCGGCAAGACCACGGTCGCGGTCCGGCTGGCCGCGCTGCTGCACCGGCTGGGCTACGTCCGCAAGGGCCATCTGGTCAGCGTCACCCGCGACGACCTGGTCGGGCAGTACGTCGGGCACACCGCGCCGAAGACCAAGGAGGTCCTCAAACGGGCGATGGGCGGCGTGCTGTTCATCGACGAGGCCTACTACCTCTACAAGGCCGAGAACGAGCGCGACTACGGCCAGGAGGCCATCGAGATCCTGCTCCAGGTGATGGAGAACCAGCGCGACGACCTGGTCGTGGTGCTGGCGGGCTACAAGGACCGGATGGACTCCTTCTTCGCCTCCAACCCCGGCATGAGCTCGCGGATCGCCCACCACATCGACTTCCCCGACTACACCGGGGACGAGCTGGAGGCGATCGGGCGCCTCATGCTGGACCGCGAGGGGTACGGGCTCGCGCCCGAGACCGAGCAGGTCTTCCGCGACTACCTGGACCGGCGCCGGGGGCAGCCCCGCTTCGCCAACGCCCGCTCGGTGCGCAACGCCATCGAACGGGCCCGGCTGCGGCACGCCAGCCGGCTGGTGACCGAGAGCGGAGAGGTGGGCATCACCGAGCTGACCACCCTCAACCCGGCCGACTTCCTCGCCAGCCGCGTCTTCGACGGAGACGGCCCGCCCTGAGGGGCGCGATCGTTCAGCGACCGCGCAGGCAGTGCATGAAGGCCGCCCACTCGCCACGGGTGAACTCCAGGACGGGGCCGGTGCCGTCGGCCTTGGTGTCGCGGACGCCGATGGTGCCGTCCGCCGCCGAGGCCACCTCAACGCAGGTGTCCTCTGGCTCGCTGCGACGTGCCTTGCGCCAGTTGGAATACTTCACTGTCACGGATCGGGTCCTGCCTGATCGAGAATCTGGTCAGCGAGCTCGCTCAGCAGCGTAAGGCTGCTCACCTCAGAGAGCGATGCCTCCCATACATACTCATATCTCCGCACATGCCGAGCCACCTTGTCCGGCTCGGTCTGAAAGACATCTGTATCGGTCGTGACGGCCGCGAGGGGCGGATCGGCAGGATTGAGAAACGTGTAGAGGGCGAGTTCTGACCTCGGTATCCGCGACGTGATCATGCCAGTGACCAGTGGGAATACCCGAACCGTGAACTTGGCTTCGGTCTCGGCCATCTTGATCACATGATGAAGCTGTCTGTGCATGATCTCTGGCGGCACGCTGAAGCGACGAACACCCACCTCATCGAGGATGAGTTCGTACACCGGCCCGTCCGGATGAAAGACCGCTCGTTGCCGCTGGAGTCGGGCCTGAGCCAAGCGCTCGGCGACGTAGTCGAACGGCCCTTCCGCCTTGGCGCGTTCGATGAGGGCCCAGGTGTACTCGGGAGTCTGGAGGAGACCCGGCATGACACCGGGCTTGTACTCTCGGATGGTCCTGGCGCCGGACTCGATGTCGGCGTAGATCCGCTGGCGGTCGCCCATGGCGTCGCCGTAGGAGTCCCACCAGCCGCGCTCGGCGGCGTCGCGGGCGATCCGTACGACCTCGTGCCACTTGTCGCCGGTGACCCCCAGCACGTCGAGGATCTTCATGACGTCGGCCAGGTCAGGGCGGATATGGGCGTTCTCCAGCTTGGAGATCTTCATGCGGGACTGGTGGATGAGCCTGGACACCTGGTCGGCGGTCAGGCCGCGCTCCTCGCGGAGCGCCCGCAGCTCGGTGGCGAGCCGACGGCGTCGTACGAAGGGGCTGGTCATCGGCGACCTCCCGGGGGCGTGCGGTCGAACCCACGCTGACACAGGCCGCTGCGACTACACAACGTATAAATCGAACACGCTACGGAATCGCCCGAGGTTGAACGTTCGCCGTCGGCGCGTGCCGGCCAGGGAGTCATCCGGCTCCGTCACCGCGTCCGCGTAGCGCGGCCCGGGTGAGTGCCCCAGCGCGCTGCCGGTGCGCTCGGCCGCGACGATCTCCGTGTCGACGAGCCGGCCGACCATGGCGGCCCCCAGTGGCCGATGTCGGGACACCTGCCTTCCAATCCACTGCCGCCGCGGTGGGGGAGATGTTTTCGCATTGCTTTGCTCTGACCACCCCCACGCTGCCGGCCCGCCAGGCGCCCCGAGTCCCCGTAAAGGTGGTCGCGGCAAGGTGGCTGGTGCGGTGTGGGGCCGCGTATTGGTGGTCACGGCAAAGCAAGGCGAACAGCATCGCCTCAAACGCCCGTGCTGTCCGGCTCCGCCTGGCCGCGGGAGCCTGGGGCGTGCCGGACTCCAACGGGGGCATTTTTCACCCCTCGGAGTTCTATCGGTGGACGGCCATTCCTGGCACGACCGTCAAGACCTGGCTCGACCAGGAGGCTCTGGACATTCTCCACCTCGTGGCCGACTTGCCGGCAGGCGAGGTCATGCGCTGCTTCCTACCCGTGTACGGCATCCGAGCGCACAGCATTGATCAGCTCCTTTTCGAGATCGCTTTCTGCTTTCAATGCCACTACGCGCTCGTCCTCCGGCCGGCTCCTCGCCAAGGGAGCGACGTGATCGGGTTCGACGCCGGGAGCCGCCGCGCCAAAGACCTCCTGGCCCGGTTTCGAGCCCTCTGACGGCGGCCGCTCACACACGCCGGACTCGCTTCACCGGCCGCTGTCGACCGGGATGACGGTGGTGGCCGTTATGGTCCGGGGCATGTCTGTTCGACCGACTGATTACTGGCGGCAATCTGTCGCCGAGGAAGCCCGGCAGATCGCCTCGGGCGAGCTCGACCCGGAATGCGCGTACATGGCCGAACTCTTCCCCGAACCCATGCTGAACAGCACGGACGAAGTACTGCTGCTGTTCGAGCGTGAGCTCACGAGCCTGACCAATTCCTCCGACGAGGACATCTTCGCGGTCATCGAGCGGGTGGTGCTGGCGCTCAACAAGGTCAACGACCAGCACGACGGTGCCGCGTATGAGACCGGCGAACGTGAACAGTTGTGTGAGTACCTCGAAGAATCGCTCATCGAGACCGGCATCGATATCGACGCACTGGCAGGGCGTCGAAGCCTCACCCGCCATGAGATCACGGACGAGTGGCGCCACTGGTGACAGGCGAACGAGGCATTCCTCCGGGGCTGCTCGGCTTCTCGCCATGTCGGGGTGACGGGGCCTTCCCCGTAATACCACCGGCCCCGTCAGGCTCCGGAGACCCGGTTCTCGCCAGTTTCTGGAGACCGAGACCCGTCAGTTCCCGGAGACCGAGGTCACGGCAAGCCGCGATGGATGCCTCTCGTTCTCCCTCCAGTGGAGGGAGACCTTCGCGCGTTGCTTTGCCCTGACCACCCCGACGCTGCCAACCGGCCAGGCGACCCGAGGCCGCGTATTGGTGGTCACGGCAAAGCGGCTGAGATGGCACAAGGCCGCGTACATGTGGTCACGGCAAAGGGGGTCGAGGTGATCTGATGGCGCGTGTGGGTGGTCACGGCAAAGCGGCTGAGGTGACACAAGGCCGCGTACGTGTGGTCACGGCAAAGGGGTCGAGGGCGTTCGGGGCCGTGCATGTGTAGTCACGGCAAAGGGGTTGAGGCGGTCCAGAGCCGCGTATAGGTGGTCATGGCAATGCAACGCGAACAGCACTGCCCCCTCCAACGCCCGAGCCGGAACCCCCGAGCCGGAACCCGAGCCGGAACCCGAGCCGGAAACGGATACATGTCGACCTGGTCGGGCCGTAACCCAGAAGCAGGCCGCACCGAGGAAGGTCGCTTGGCACTCGTGCCGCCGGCCATGCGGATACCTGGCGAACGTTCGGCGCGGCCACGTCACCGGGCGGAACAACCGTGCGCCGAGCGCGGATCGGAGGCGACGTTCCCGGCGCAGGCGTGCGAATCCCCGCACCGGCCGGATTTCGGCGCACAACCCCGTGCGGCACCGGGCACGCACTGTGACGATGAGACCGCCCTCCGCAGGTGGGTGAACCGACCGCTCCAGTGAGTCCGCTGCCAAAAGTCCCTTCTCCGCGAGGTGCCCGATGTTCTCTCTCCTCCCGAATGGCCCGGGCGACGACCCGGCCCTGTGCTGGCGGCGCACCTTCGCGGGCCGCGCAGACCAGGCGCCAGCCGTACGGCAACTCGTGGCCGCACTGCTGCACGGCTGCCCGTTCCTCGCGACGTGCTGCTGGCCGCCGACGAGCTGGTGGTCAACGCGCTGCGGCACACGCGGTCCGGTGCGCCCGGCGGATCGTTCGCCGTCGAGGTCCGCCGCTGGAGCGATCCCAAGGACGGGGAGCTGGTCGCGGTCGCGGTGTCCGACCAGGGCGGTTCCCGGGAGCCGGTCGTGGTGGCGGCCGACGAGCTGGCCGAATGCGGGCGTGGCCTGCGTACGGTCTCGCTCACCGCGCGCGGCTGGGGCTGGTTCGGCAACTCGGCGGGCCGCACCGTCGCCGCCGTCTTCGCCGAGCCCGAGCCCGAGCTCGCCCTGGCGGCCTGAGCTGCGCCGCCACCGAGCCGTACAGGCGGCCGGACGCCCGGTACGGTCGCTGACGACGACGACGGCGCTGCCGGACCTGCGGGTCCTGGCCGTACGGGCCCGAAGGCGCCACGGCCGCGTGGGCCATGGCGCCTTCGGCCTCGCCGGGACGTCACGCGGGGGCGGTGGTCTCCGTCGCCGGTGTTCTGGGGGCGGGCACGGCCTCGTCCCCAGCGGAACCCGTTTCGGAGCCCGTTTCGGAAGCCGCTTCCGCGGTCGCGGGCTCACCCGCGTCCGGTTCCGGCGGCGAGGCGGGTGCGGGCTCGGCCTTGACGAACGAGAAGGCCAGGAAGATCAGCCCGGCGAAGAGATAGCCGAGCGCGATCTGGCCGTTGGCGTTCCACTCGACCTTCACGCCGTGGATGAGGCCGATGAAGGACAGCGCCGCGCCGAGCAGGGCGTAGCCCGCGGCCCACAGGAACGACCGGTCGATGACGAACGCGACGATCGAGCCGAGCACCAGCCCGGCGAGCACCGCGCCGCCGCCGAGCAGCGCCGTGCCCTCGTAGACCGTCCCCGCCGCCGCGATGTCGTCGTAGCCGACCTTGACGGCGCTGGTGCCCGCCGCCGCCAGCGCGTTGTCCATGTAGCCCTGCGCCCAGGCGGCGATGTTGGGGATGATCGCCATCACGACCGCCACCGCGTGCGCCTTCGGCACCGCCTGGAACGCCTGCGCGCCGATGAGCAGCCCGATGTAGAGCAGGATCGGCACGATCGCCGGGGTCGGCAGCACCGCGCCCAGCAGCGAGAACATGCCCAGGAAGCAGAACAGTGCGATGACCACGCCGCTGGCCAGCGAGTAACTGGTCCGGCCGCCGGCCGACTTCCAGCCCGGGTGGCCGATGTAGACGGCGGGCGGGAAGGGCGAGCCCAGGGCCGAGCCGACCACCGCGCCGAGGCCGTCGGCGAGCAGCACCGAACGCAGGTTGTAGGAGTCGCCGGCCGCTGCGGCGCTCTCCACGTTGCTCATGCCCTCGGTGAAGTTGTAGATGCCCAGCGGGATGGCCGTGGCCAGCAGCGGCGAGACCTCCTTGAGCCCGTCGATCAGCCTGCCGAGGTTGAGGGTGGGCAGGCTGACCGCGACGTCCTCGGCGGCGGCCGTGACGTCGGCGGGGTGCATGTAGCCGCCGATCCAGCCGATCGCCGTGCCGACCAGCAGCGCTGCGAGACCGACCGGGATGTTGCCCGGCAGCTTCAGGTCGGTGAAGAAGCCGATCAGGATGATCGCCAGCACGGGGAGCGCGATCCAGGCCGCCTCCCACATCTGCGCGGCGGGCCGCATGGAGATGAACGCGATCGAGATGCCGGCGAGGGTGCCGAGCATGGCCGCGCGCGGGGTGAACCGCCTGATGTACGGGCCGACGAACGCGCCGATCAGCACGATGACGCCGATGATGAAGCACCAGGCCAGCCCCGCGGCCCACGCCTTCAACGGGTCCTTGGTCGCCAGGTAGGTGGGCAGCATGATGACGAAGGTGACGATGAACATGTGCGGCACGCTCGGGCCGTACGGCATCGCGCAGACGTCGAGGCGGTTCTCGCGGCGGGCCAGCCGCCGGGCCAGGTAGGTGTAGTAGACGTTGCCGATGAGCAGCTGGATGCCCATCGCGGGCAGGATGACGCCGAAGACGTCCGACCCGGGCAGGTGCACGACGCCCAGGCAGAGGCCGCTCAGGACCAGCACGTTGACCATCACGTTGAAGCCGAGGCCGAAGAAGGCGTTGGTGTCGCCTCCCACCCACCACGGTGGCTTGAGGGATCCGGAGGGTCCGGGGGCCGGAGTCTCGGGGGCGGACACGGTCATGTCGTTCAACTCCCTGCGAGCGTCTTGAGGTAGTTCTCCGAGGGGGCGACCCAGCCGAAGATCCCGCCCTGGGCCTTGATCATGTCGAGTCCGTACCGCTGGAACTCCGCGAAGTAGGAGCCCACGCAGTCGGACAGCACCAGGCACTCGTAGCCCCGGTCGTTGGCCTCGCGGACGGTGGTGTGCACGCACACCTCGGTGGTGACGCCGGTGACGACCAGGCTGGTGATGCCCTGGTCCCGCAACAGCTCGTGCAGCCCGGTCGCGTAGAACGAGCCCTTGCCGGGCTTGTCGACGACGAGTTCGCCCGGGGCCGGGGCGAGCTCGTCGCAGATGTCGTGGCCGTACTCGCCACGGATGAGGATGCGGCCCTTCGGTCCCGGGTCGCCGATGCGCAACGAGGGGGAACCGCGGTTGAGCTTGGCCGGCGGGCAGTCCGACAGGTCGGGCAGATGCCCCTCACGGGTGTGGATGACCGTCATCCCGGCGGACCGGGTGGCGGCCAGCACCTCCGCCAGCGGCGGGATCACCTTGCGCAGCATGGCCACGTCGTTGCCGAGGGTCTCCCCGAAGCCCCCGGGCTCGACGAAGTCGCGCTGCATGTCGATGACGATCAGCGCCGTGTGTTCGGGATCGAAGCCGTAGGCGTACGGCTCGGCTTCCACGTGCAGGGGGTCCGGCATGGTCGCTCCGTCCTCTCTCGCGAGGGATCCATGCCGTCGATTGTCGACAGAAGTGTGTCGGCCAGCGCTCCGGCCTGTTACGGGCGTGTAAGAGCCCCGGTGAGGTCAGGTGAGGTAGGTGCGCGCGCCGTGCGCGGCGAGCACGTTCAGCGCGGTCTCCGGGTCACCGGTCGCGATGGCCTCGAAGAGCCGCTGGTGCCGCAGGACGCCCTGGCCGGGGGTACGCACCTCGGCCTCCCGCCGGATGTTGGTGGCCATGTAGAGCTGGAGCTTCAGGATGACGGGCTCGTAGACGAGCATCAGCTGACGGTGCCCGGCCAGCGCCACGAGCTCGATGTGGAAGCGCCGGTGCGCGGCGTTCTCGGTCGGCAGGTCGCCGGTCAGCGCCGCCTTCCGCATGGTCTCGAGCGCCTGCGAGAGCAGGTCCAGCGACCGGTCGCCGGTCAGCGGCAGGGCCGTCTGGACGGCGTGCCGCTCCAGTACGTCCCGCAGGGTGAACAGCTCGTCCACGTCGCGGCGGGACAGCTCGGCGACCCGCACTCCGCGCCGGGGCAGATGCTCGACCAGCCCCTGCTGCCCGAGCAGCCGCAGCGCCTCCCGCACCGGCGCGCGGCTGATGCCGAAGCGCCGGGTCAGCTGCTCCTCGATCAGCCGCTCACCCGGGACGAGCGTGCCGCTGAGGATCTCGTCGCGCAGCCGCCGGACCGAGAGCTCGACCAGGCTCGAGGACTCCAGTGCCCCGTGGGGTTCCACCGGTTCGGACATCCGTCTCACCTCCCCGCAAGCCCCAGTGTCGGGTCAACTCTGTCAGAGGCCGCCCGGGTCTCCGCGCGGCACCCATGCCGGGCGCCCGTTCCGGCGGGCCGGTTCTGTGAACATGGCTATTCACAGATGTGCTCCCCGCCGCTAGTGTCGCCCCGGACGGCGTACGCGACCGTACGGTGCGCGGAGGGAGCGGGTGGGCATGCGGGAACGATCTCGCCGGCAGTTCTGCCGGGCGGCGATCCTGTCGGGCGGAGCCGTGCTGGCGGGCGGGCTCGGGACCGGCACGGCGGCGGCCGCGGACGCCGTGGTGACCCGGCAGGAGTGGCTGAGCCCCAGGCTGCTCGAGCTGACCGTCTCCTCGCCCTCCATGGGCAGGACGCTGACCAACCGGCTCCTGGTCCCGCCCGGCTGGTCGGCGACGGCGCGGCGGACCTGGCCGGTGCTCTACCTCATGCACGGCGGCAACGACGACTACACCTCGTGGACCCGGATGACCGACGTCGAGGCGCTCAGCGCCGGCTCCGACGTCCTGGTCGTCATGCCCGAGTGCGGGGGGTACGGCGGCTTCACCGACTGGTGGTACGGCGGCGCGGGCGGGGCCCCCGCCTGGGAGACCTATCACCTGACCGAGATACGGCGGCTGATGGAGCGGGAGTACCGGGGGAGCCGGGCGCGGGTGGTGGCCGGCCTGTCCGGCGGCGGCTACGGAGCGCTCATCTACTCCGCGCGCCACCCCGGCATGTTCCGGTTCGCCGCCTGCTACAGCCCGATGGCCGCCACCCTGCTGCCCGGCGAACCGGCGGGCATCATGGCGGGGCTCTCCCAGCACCACGTCAACCCCTTCGACATGTGGGGCAACCCGTGGCTGGAGCCCAACGTCTGGAAGGAGCACGACCCGATCACCCAGGCGCCGCGGCTGCGCGGGCTCCCGCTGTACGTCTCGTGCGGCCGGACGGGGATCCCCGGGCCGCTCGACCCCGCCGGCGCGAAGGTCGACTCCGCCGAGATCCTGGCCTGGTACACCACCAGGGCGTTCCTCCAGCGGCTCGGGGAGCTGCGGATCCCGGTCACCACCCATCTCTACGACCTGGGCACCCACTCGTGGCCCTACTGGCAGCAGGAGCTGCACACCACCTGGCCGCGGCTCATGCGGGCGCTGCAGGGCTAGCAGCCCCCGCTAGGACACCCTGGGCGTGGCGCGCGCACCGTGGTGCACGTAGGGGGTGCCGTCCGGGAGCGTGGCGAAGACCAGGCTGCTCCACTCCGGCTCGTGCGGGCGGCGGCCGACGAACGTGGTCTCGTCCACCGGCACGAGATCCATCTCCACCGGGTCGGCCAGGTCCGCGTACGGGGTCGAGTCCGTGATCCGCAGGTGCAGTGCGCCCGCGCGGACGGAGAAGGTCAGCCGGCCGCCGGTCCGCTCGTACACGCCGGCGAAACGTGCCACGTCCACCTGCGGCGGCTCCGCCGGGGGGCCGAGCGGCGCCGGCACCCGCACCCCGTACAGCTCCGCGAACAGCTCGGTGGCCACCGCACGCTGGAGGCCGGCCGAGGGGGCGTGGTCGGCGTTGCACAGCAGCGCCGCCACGGCGTTCAGCTCAGGGACGACCCACAGGATTGCCGACTGGCCGAGGGTGTTGCCCGGGTGCAGCAGGACCCGGTGGCCGTCCCACGACGTCAGCGCCCAGCCCGGCCCCCAGTGACCGCCATAGGTGTGCGGGTTGGGGACCTCGACCTCGGGCTCGCGCATCGCGGGGAAGTGGAAGGCGCCGCCGTCGAGGTGCTCGCGCCCGAACGTCACCAGATCGCCTGCCGAGGCGCAGATCAGGCTGGTGGGCCCGAAGGAGCGCATCATCCCCCACACCGGAGTGGTCCGTGGGCCGGCGCCCCCCGGGGAGCTGAGATGACCGGTGGCGGCCCGGAACCGCAGGACGTCCTCGGGCAGCGTCCAGGTGCGGGTCAGGCCCAGCGGCTCGATGATCTGCTCGCGCAGCGCGTCGTCCCAGATCTTGCCGGTCAGCCGCTCGACGACCCTGCCGAGGATGATGAACCCCGCGTTGCAGTACGCGTGCGTGGTGCCGGGCGGAGCGACCTGCGGCAGCTCGGCGCAGGCGGCGACGTACCGTTCGATGCAGTCGTCCCCGCGGCCGGTGTCCAGGAGCAGGTCGCCGTCGAGGCCGGAGGCGTGCGACAGCAGCTGGCGGACGGTGACGTTGCGGGAGGCGTCCGCGTCGGCCACCTTGAACTCCGGCAGCACCTCGGCGACCCGGGTGTCGAGACCGAGCCGGCCCTGCCCGGCCAGCAGCATCAGCTGCGTCGCGGTCCACACCTTGGTGACCGAGCCGATCTGGAACAGTGAGCCGGGGGTCGCCGCCACGCCGGTGCCGAGGTTGAGCACCCCGGCCGCGTACTCGTGGACCTCGCCCTCGTGCAGGAACGCCAGCGCCGCACCCGGCACTCGGAAACGGTGTATCAGGAGATTCAGCCGGTCGCGCCAGCCCCCGGGATCGCGTGTCGCCATGGGGGCACGCTACGTGCCCAATTCTGGACGTTCATTGGCGAATTACACTAAACCGCTCGCAGACGGCCCGGTGTCAGCGGGCGCCGAGGCCGAGAATACGGGCCACCGAGGTACGGATACCGGCCCGGATCGCCTCCGCGTCGTCGAGGTAACTGCCGACCGTCATGCCGTCGCGCAGCACCACCAGCAGGTCGGCGGTGGGCTCGGCGTCCGGGTGCCGGGCGTCGCTCAGCAGGCCGCGCAGCAGGTCGCGGAACCACCGCCGGTGCGCGGCGATGACCACGCGCACCGGGTGGCCGGGGTCGGCGTACTCCGCCGCGGCGTTGAGGAAGGCGCAGCCCCGGAAGCCGGGACCGCACCCCATGTCGCCGATGACCTCGAAGACGGTGAAGACCTTCTCCAGCGGGGGCCTGCCGCTCGCCGAGAGCCCCTGCGCGGCCGTGCGCTGGAGGTCGCTCTGCTCCACGAGGTAGGCGCAGACGAGCGCCTCCTTGGCGGGGAAGTGGTGGTAGAAGGTCGCCTTCGCCACCCCCGCCTCGGCGATGATCCGGTCGATGCCCACGGTGTGGATGCCCTCGGCATAGAACAACCGCGCCGCGGTGTCGAGGACACGGCGGCGGGCCGGGCTGCGGAGGGCGGTGGTCATGCCTTTGACAATACCAGACAGATCTGTCTATGCTCCCCTCAGTTGGACAGACAAGTCTGTCTGGTATCGAAGGAGCGGGCATGAGCACTCTGTACACCGCGATCGCGACCGCGGCCGGCCGGGACGGCAAGGCCGTCTCCTCCGACGGCAAGCTGGAGGTCACCCTGGCCCCGCCCAAGGAGCTCGGCGGAAACGGCGCCGGCACCAACCCCGAGCAGCTCTTCGCCGCCGGCTATGCCGCCTGCTTCGCCAGCGCCCTGAACCTCGTGGCGGGCCGGAAGAAGCTCGACGTCACCGATGCCTCGGTGACCGCCGAGGTCGGCCTGGGCCCGAACGGCGACGGCGGCTTCGTGCTGTCGGTCGTGCTGCGGGCCGAGCTGCCCGACCACATCTCCGCGGAGGACGGCGAGGCACTGCTCGAGGCCACCCACCACGTGTGCCCCTACTCCAACGCCACCCGCGGCAACATCCCCGTCACCCTCGTCCGCGAATGACCGTCGCCCCTGTGCGCGGCCCCGGGCGGGTGCCCGGGGGAAACCTCCGGAGGCACCGCCGCAGGTCATGGCGTCAGCGCGCCCATCCGGCTACGTTGGGTGGTCGTTCGTTTCCATGACGTGATGACCAGGAGGCTGGTGGATGACCACGATCTCGCGCTCACGGCTGCTGGGTGGCACCGTGGCCGGGCTGGCCGCGGCGGCGACCCTGCTCGTGACGGCCGGCCCGGCCTCGGCCTGCAGCTGTCTTCCCCGCTCGGTGTGCGAGCGGGTCGCGGCCTCTGACACGGTGTTCGTGGCCACCCCGGTGAGCAGGACGGTCGCGGGCGGCACCGCGACCTACACCGTCACCGTCACGAAGGTCTACAAGGGCACCGTGGCGCCCGTCGCCTTCGTCCGGACCCCGGCCGACAGCGCGGCCTGTGGAGAGAACTTCACGCTCCGGACGCCCTACGTCATCTTCGGCCACCGCACCTCGCGGTTCTCCGTCACCACGAACCTGTGCGACGGGGACGCCCCGCGAGCATCCTTCTCCGCGGCGGACATCCGGCAGATCATCAAGTGCGCCTCCGGTCCGCACGCGGCACCGGCGCCGGCCGGTCCCGGCACCCACGCCTGTCGCCGGGCCAAGGCCTGACACCACCGCCGCCGGGTGGCGCGACCACCGGACATGGGTTTTCGGACGGTGCTATTCGGGGTTGACGTCGGCGATTGCCGCAGGTCAACGGGATCTTGTCGGTCGAAACGCCTTGTAGCCGGACTCAACAGGACCTGATACTGCCGGAATGGGACTATTTGACAAGGTGCGCAAGGGCTTCAGCGAGATGACCGGGGGAGTCGACGGCGAACTCTTCCAGATCGGCCAGCCGGGTCGCGCAGTGATCGTCAACGTACAGATGAGCGGCACGACGGTCCAGATGGGCGGGGGCCTGGTCGAGCGGGTGTGCACCTTCGTCGTCGAGGTGACGTTGAACGACGTCCCTCCGTACCAGGCGCAGGTGCGCCAGCGCGTGCCGGAGATGTGGCTGGCGCAGATCCAGCCCGGCGCGACCGTGGTGACCGCTCGCGTGCACCCCCAGGACCGGATGCGGGTGGCGCTCGACTTCAACGCCCCGCCGCCGACCGTACGGCTCGCCGCGAACGGGGACCCGACCGGCAGCGCGGCCTGGCTGCTGGCCAACGGCACACCCGCCCGCGCGGTGATCGTGCAGAACCAGCCGCTGGGCATGACCAACCCCGATGGCGTGCCGATGCACGCGTTCGTGCTGACCATCAGCCCGCAGGAGGGCATGCCGTACCAGATCCAGGTCGGCAACCCGGTGCCGCCCGAGGCGCTGCCGCTGCTCTACCCCGGGTCGAAGGTGCCGGTGAAGGTGGCGCCCGGCAACCCCAACGCCGCCGTCATCGACTGGGCCGCGGCGCTCGGCGACTGAGTCCCGTCCCGCCTCATTTGCCGTGACCACCCTGACGCGGCCCACGCGCGGCTCGGCCGCGTACCGGTGGTCACGGCAAAGCACCGGGCAGCCGCGTGCCGGTGGTCACGGCAAATTGCTTTGCCAGAGTGCCGGGGCGGTTGCCTATCCTTGACAGGCAATGACGACTCCCTTCACTGACCTGCGGGCCCGCCTGCCCGAACTCATGCTGCGCGATCAGCATCGGCTGGGCCGCCGGCTCGACGGCGTACGCGGTCTCCGCGACCCGGCGGCCAAGCGGTCCGCCACCGCCGAGATCGCCGCCGAGGTCGAGGCCGCGGAGCTGCGCGTCGCGGGCCGGCGCGCCGCCATGCCCACGGTGACCTATCCCCAGGCGCTGCCGGTCAGCCAGAAGAAGGACGAGATCCTGGCCGCGATCCGCGACCACCAGGTCGTGATCGTGGCGGGGGAGACCGGCTCCGGCAAGACCACCCAGCTACCGAAGATCTGCCTGGAGCTGGGCCGCGGCGTGCTCGGGCAGATCGGGCACACCCAGCCCAGGCGGCTGGCGGCGCGTACGGTCGCGGACCGGATCGCCGAGGAGCTCAGCACCCCGCTGGGCGAGGCCGTCGGCTACAAGGTGCGCTTCACCGACAAGTCCGGCGACGACACGCTGGTCAAGCTGATGACCGACGGCATCCTGCTGGCGGAGATCCAGCAGGATCGGCAGCTCCTGCGCTACGACACGCTCATCATCGACGAGGCCCACGAACGCAGCCTCAACATCGACTTCATTCTCGGCTACGTCCGGCAGCTGCTGCCCAGGCGGCCCGACCTCAAAGTGATCATCACGTCGGCGACCATCGACCCGGAGCGGTTCTCCCGGCACTTCGCCGACGCGCCGATCGTCGAGGTCTCCGGGCGCACCTTCCCGGTGGAGGTCCGCTACCGGCCGCTGGTCCGCGACACCGGCGCGGAGGACGACGACGACGTCGAGGAGCGCGACCAGATCCAGGCGATCTGCGACGCCGTCGACGAGCTGGGTGCCGAGAGCCGGGGCGACATCCTGGTCTTCCTCAGCGGCGAGCGGGAGATCCGCGACACCGCGGACGCCCTGCAGAAACAGAACCTGCGCGGCACCGAGGTCCTGCCGCTGTACGCGCGGCTGTCGACGGCCGACCAGCACAAGGTCTTCCAGCAGCACTCCGGGCGCCGGGTGGTGCTGGCCACCAACGTCGCCGAGACCTCGCTGACCGTGCCCGGCATCAAGTACGTCATCGACCCCGGGACGGCCCGGATCTCGCGCTACAGCCACCGGACCAAGGTGCAGCGGCTGCCCATCGAGGCGGTCTCGCAGGCCTCGGCCAACCAGCGCAAGGGCCGCTGCGGGCGGGTGTCGGAGGGTATCTGCATCCGGCTCTACTCCGAGGAGGACTTCCTCGGCCGCCCGGAGTTCACCGACCCGGAGATCCTGCGCACCAACCTCGCCTCGGTCATCCTGCAGATGACCGCCGCGGGGCTGGGCGACGTCGCCGCGTTCCCCTTCATCGACCCGCCGGACCGCCGCAACATCAAGGACGGCGTCGACCTGCTGCACGAGCTGGGCGCGCTGGACACCGCCGAGCGCGAGCAGCGCGGTCCCCGGCAGGGCGCGGGAAGGACGCGGCTCACCCCGCTGGGACGGAAGCTCGCGCAGCTCCCCGTCGATCCCCGGCTGGCCCGCATGGTGCTGGAGGCCGACCGCAACGGCTGCGTACGCGAGGTCATGGTCATCGTGGCCGCGCTGTCCATCCAGGACCCGCGGGAACGCCCGGTGGACAAGCAGCAGGCCGCCGACGAGAAGCACGCGCGCTTCCGGGACCCAGGCTCGGACTTCCTGACCTACCTCAACCTCTGGGAGTACCTCCGCGAACAGCAGCAGGAGCTCTCCTCCGGCCAGTTCCGCCGCCAGTGCAAGGCGGAGTTCCTCAACTACCTGCGGATCCGCGAGTGGCAGGACATCAACAGCCAGCTCCGGCAGGTGGCCCGCAGCCTGAACATCACGCTCAACAGCACCCCCGCCGACCCGCAGAAGATCCACACCTCGCTGCTGGTCGGGCTGCTGTCCCACATCGGGCTGATGGAACCCGACAAGAAGCGGGAGTACACCGGCGCCCGGGGCACGCGGTTCGCCGTCTTCCCCGGGTCGGCGCTGTTCAAGAAGCCGCCCCGCTGGATCATGTCGGCAGAGCTGGTGGAGACCTCCCGGCTGTGGGCCCGGATCAACGCCCGGATCGAGCCGGAGTGGATCGAGCCGCTCGCCCAGCACCTGGTCAAGCGCGCCTACAGCGAACCGCACTGGGAGAAGAACCAGGGCGCGGTGATGGCGCTGGAGAAGGTGACGCTGTACGGCGTGCCGATCGTCGCCGCGCGCAAGGTCAACTACGGCCGCGTCGACCCGGAGCTGTCCCGGGAGCTGTTCATCCGGCACGCCCTGGTCGAGGGCGACTGGGAGACCCACCACGAGTTCTTCCACGACAACCGCAGGCTCCTGGAAGAGGTCGAGGAGCTCGAGCACCGGGCCCGCCGCCGCGACATCATGGTCGACGACGAGACCCTGTTCGACTTCTACGACCAGCGCATCCCCGCCGAGGTGGTCTCCGGGCGGCACTTCGACACCTGGTGGAAGAAGACCCGCCGGGAGCAGCCGGACCTGCTCGGCTTCGAGAAGTCGATGCTGATCAACGACTCCGCCGGGGACGTCAGCGAGCGCGACTTCCCGGACCGCTGGAAACAGGGCGAGCTGGTGCTCGACCTGACCTACCAGTTCGAGCCCGGAGCCGACGCCGACGGCGTCACCGTGCACATCCCGCTGCCGGTGCTCAACCAGGTGAGTCCGGACGGTTTCGACTGGCAGATCCCGGGTCTGCGCCAGGACCTGGTGACCGCGCTCATCAGGGCCCTGCCCAAGAACCTGCGGCGCAACTTCGTCCCGGCCCCCGACTGGGCCCGGGCCCTGCTGGCCCGGGTACGGCCGCGGACGGTGCCGCTGCTGGAGGCGCTGGAGGGTGAGCTGCGCCGGCTGACCGGGGTGACGGTGCCGCGCGAGAGCTGGCAGCTGGACCAGGTGCCCGACCACCTCAAGATCACCTTTCGGGTGCTGGGGCCGAAGAACCGCGTCCTGGCCGAGGACAAGGACCTCGCCGCGCTCAAGCGGCGGCTCGCACCACAGCAGCGCGCCACCCTGGTCAAGGCCACCGGCGATCTGGAGCGCGCGGGCCTGCGCACCTGGGACTTCGGCACGCTTCCGCAGACCGTCGCGCAGGGCCGGCTCAAGGGTTTCCCGGCCCTCGCGGACGAGGGCGGCAGCGTGGCGATCCGGATGTACGGCACCGAGGCCGAGCAGCGTCAGGCGATGTGGCTGGGCACCCGCAGGCTGGTGCTGCTCAACGCCCCCTCACCGGTCAAGCAGATCCAGGGACGCCTGACCAACCAGGCCAAACTGGCGCTCAGCCACAACCCGCACGGCGGCGTGGCCGGGCTCTTCGACGACTGCGTCGCCTGCGCCGCCGACAAGCTGATCGCCGAGAACGGCGGCCCGGTCTGGGACCAGGACGCCTTCGCCAAGCTGTACGACACCGTACGGGCCGAACTGCACGACACCACGGCCGTCATCCTCGGCCGGGTCGAGCGCATCCTCAAGACCTCGCACGCCATCGACCTGCGGTTGAAGAGCACCGCCAGCCCTTCGCTGGTCCCGGCGCTGACCGACATCCGCGCCCAGCTGTCGCGCCTGATCCATCCCGGTTTCGTCACCGCCACCGGCTGGCGGCGGCTGCCGGACCTGGTCCGCTATCTGACGGCCATCGAACGCCGGCTGGACAAGCTGCCCGACGACCCGCACCGTGACCGCGAACGGATGCTGCAGGTCCAGCAGTTGCAGACGGCCTACGAACAGCTCGGCGGCAAGGTGCGGCCGGGCGAGGCCCTGGAGCAGATCCGCTGGATGCTGGAGGAACTGCGGGTCAGCTACTTCGCCCAGGCGCTCGGCACCCCGTACCCGGTGTCCGACAAGCGCATCCTCAAGGCCATGGACCAGCTCCGCCCGTAACACCTTCGCCGCCCCGCCTGTGACCGGCGTACCTCACCGTGACGCGTCCTGATGAGGGCGATTTGCTGTGCTTCAGGTGACTAATAGTGATTTAAGGGTCTAAGGTGCTTCCCGATTCGGTAAAACGTGGGAGGCATCATGTCCGGGAGGCGCAGAGGCGGTCTCGTCCTCGCCGTGAGCGCCGCCGCGGCCCTGGTCGCGGGCGGCGCGGTCGCGGTCCAGCAGGTGACGTCGGACGACGGTGCCCCGGTCTC
Source organism: Actinomadura scrupuli (assembly GCF_050971785.1). Lineage (NCBI taxonomy): Bacteria > Bacillati > Actinomycetota > Actinomycetes > Streptosporangiales > Thermomonosporaceae > Actinomadura > Actinomadura scrupuli. The sequence goes on from NZ_JBPCCU010000005.1 coordinate 184,927, forward strand.
GGCCTCCACCTCGGTGCAGCCGAGCGAGCCCTCGGCGGCCTCCGACCCGGGCGGCGGCCCCACCCCCGCCGCCACCGTCCCCTCGCCCGCGCCGGCGGCGTCCTCGCGAGCCCCCGTTCCGCATCGGGTCGGGCCGTCGAAGCCCACGGCCAAGACCTCCGCGCCGGCCACGGGCAAGAAGAAGACGACGTCGGCCGCCACGGCGACCGGCGGGATGAGCGCGCTCGAACAGCGGGTCCTGGCGCTGACCAACACCGAGCGCGGCAAGCAGGGCTGCGCGCCCCTGCGCGGTGACTCCCGGCTGGCCAACGCCGCTCGCGCGCACTCCACCGACATGGCCGTGCACAAGTACTTCGACCACAACTCCCAGGACGGCACCTCGCCCTGGACCCGGATCAAGCGAGCCGGCTACACCCAGCCCGGCGCCGAGAACATCGCCATGGGCCAGCCCACCCCGGCGGCCGTCATGCAGAGCTGGATGAACAGCCCCGGCCACCGGGCCAACATCCTCAACTGCAAGCTGAAGGCCCTCGGCGTCGGCGTCCACACCGGCTCCGGTGGTCCCTGGTGGACCCAGGACTTCGGCTGGATCTGAGTCCCCTCCGGGTCTCGCGCGATCCCGCACCGCAGCGGCGGCGGGTTCCGGTGCCGGTGAGCGTCCTGCCGCCCGGGCGGGTGTGAGGTTCTCGACGAAGTCGCCGGGCACGATCCTGCGGCTGCCGTCGTAGCCGTCCCGGCCGTCCGGCCGTACGTTGCAGCGGAACGAAGGCCATCCGTTCACCCTGCCCGGGCCGGGACCGCGATGGTACGGGGGCGTACCTGACCAGCGAGATCCACTCGTTCGGAGGAGCGAACCTGATGAGATCAGCCCGAAGGCCGTTCTGCCTGCCGGCCGCGGCCATCCTGTCCAGCGCGGTCATCGGCGTCACCGCCGCCGGTATCACCCCTGCCGGCGCCGCGTCGCCCACCCGCGCGGCCGCCGCCACGCTCCGGCCCATCGTCTTCGTCCACGGGTTCTTCGGCTCCGGCAGCCAGTGGGAGACCCAGGCCAAACGCTTCGCCGGCAACGGCTACCCGGCGGACCGCATCGAGTCCCAGGAGTACGACTCGCTCTTTCTCAACAACACCTCGGACCAGGTCTTCACCCAGCTCGACCAGCGGATCGCCCGGTTGAAGGCCCGGACCGGCGCCGACCAGGTCGACCTGGTCGGGCATTCGCTCGGCACCACGATGTCGCAGGACTACCTGAAGAGCTCGGCGTCGCGGGCGGCGAACGTCGCCCACTACGTCAACATCGACGGCGCCACCGCCACCTCCCCGCCCGGCGGTGTGCCCACCCTGGCGATCTGGGGAGAGGGCGACCAGACCCGGTCCATCACCGGTGCCACCAACGTGTACTCGCCCAACGAGTCGCACGTGCAGACGACGTCCTCCGAGGCCACGTTCACGGCGGCCTACACGTTCCTCACCGGGAAGGCGCCGGCCACCACCGAGGTCGTCCCGCAGTTCGGGCAGATCCAGCTCGCCGGGCGCGCGGTGTCGTTTCCGAGCAACGTCGGCGTGCGCAACGGCCGGCTCGACGTGTACACGGTCGATTCGGCCACCGGCCGGCGGACCGGTGCCGCGCCGGTGGCCAGCCAACCGCTCTCCGGAGACGGCTCGTTCGGCCCGTTCCCGGCCAGCGGCACCGCCTCCTACGAGTTCGCCATCTCGCACAACGGCAGCCCCCAGGTCCACCATCAGTACTTCCAGCCGTTCCGCCGCACCGACCTGGGAATCCGGCTGCTCAGCACCGATCCCGGCACCGGGGTCGACCTGCTCATCGAGCACGACCGCCGGCACGTCGCCCTGTCGATCTACCGGAACAAGGAATGGTGGGGTGACCAGGGTGCGGGCAACGACACCCTGACCGTCAACGGCACCGGCATCCTCAACTCGACGATCACCCCGCGTGCCAAGCGGGCGATCGACATCATGGCGTTCGACGCCAGGTCCGATGGGGTCTCCCATGTGACGACGACACCGGGCCTGCTCGGCGGCCTGCCCTTCATCACCGGGGTCGACCTGTACGTCCCCGCCGGGCCGGACGGCACCGTCACGCTGGAGTCCCGGCAGCGGGGCGGCGACGGCGGGACGGCCCGGCTCGCGACACCCAACTGGCCGTCGGACACCCACGTCGTCACCGCGACGTTCGACGACTACTCCTAGCCCGGCCGCGCGCACCACTCCGGCCCGGGCACGACCCGCCACCCTCGTGCCCCGGCCGGGCGCCCTCGCCGGGGCACCCGGCGAGCACGCCCGTCGTGAGCACGCACGTCAATGGAAGTTGCGGGCCTTGACCTTGCCCGGCACCGGGAGGCGGCGAAGCCGGGTGGCGCGGACGTTGGTGACGTTGTCGGCCCGTTCCAGCCGGCCGGTGATGAGCAGGGCCTGGGCGTCCAGCGCGATGCCGCGGTGGCGCTCCCACACGACGGGCGGGCAGACCACGTTGATGATCCCGGTCTCGTCCTCCAGGCTGAGGAAGACGATGCCGCCCGCGGTGGGCGGCCGCTGCCGGTGGGTGACCAGCCCGGCGACGACCACGTTGGTCTCGCCCGGGATCTCCGCCAGCCCGGCCGCCGCCACGGTGCCGTACTCGTCGAGCAGCGGCCGGACATGCGCGACGGGATGGGTGCGCGAGATGCCGGTGGCCCACAGGTCCGCGAGGGTCTCCTCGATCACGGTCATGGCGGGCAGCGCGGGTGCGACCGTGCCGGGGACGATCCCGGGAAGCTGCCCGGGCCGGACACCGGCCAGCGCGCCGGCCGCCCACAGCGCGGACCGCCGGGACAGGCCGAAACAGTCGAACGCCCCGGCGGTGGCGAGCGCCTCGAAGGCGGCCGCGGGCAGGGGGACGCGGCGGGCCAGATCCTCCATGTCGCGGTAGGGACGGCCGGCGGCGATCGTCTCGGCGACGTCCGTGCCGAGGTTGCGGATGCCGGAGAGCCCGAGGCGGATGGCGGGTTGCGGCGTGGCCGGGGCATGCGGGTGCCGGGAGTCCACCGGCAGGTGCTCTTCGAGGACGGGCAGCACGCCGCTGGCGTTGAGGTCCACGCCCCGGACCGTGACGCCGTGCCGGCGGGCGTCGGCCACCAGCGACTGCGGGCTGTAGAAGCCCATCGGCTGGTTGCGGACCAGTGCCGCGGTGAAGGCGGCCGGATAGTGCCGCTTCAGCCAGGCGCTGACATAGACCAGATGCGCGAAGCTCTGCGCGTGCGACTCGGGGAACCCGAAGCTGGAGAACCCGAGGATCTTCTCGTAGGTCTCCTCGGCCACCTCCGGCGGGATGCCGTTGGCGGCCATGCCGTCGAGGAGACGCCGCCGCAACTGCTCGATCCGCTCGGGAGCGCGCTTGGAACTCATGGCCTGGCGCAGCTGGTCGGACTCGTCCGGGGTGAAGCCGGCACAGTCCACCGCCAGCTGCATCATCTGCTCCTGGAACAGCGGCACGCCCAGCGTCCGCTCCAGCGCGTTCCTCATCAGCGGATGCGGGATCGCCGGCTCCTCGAGGCCGGCGCGGCGGCGCAGATAGGGGTGGACCGAGCCGCCCTGGATCGGGCCCGGCCGGATCAGGGCCACCTCGACGACGAGGTCGTAGAAGTCGCGCGGACGCAGCCGGGGCAGGGTCGCCATCTGCGCCCGGGACTCGATCTGGAAGACCCCGACGGTGTCGGCGTCGCACATCATCTCGTAGACCTCGTCGTCGCCGGGCGGGATCGACTGCAGGTCGTAGCGCGTGCCGTGATGCTCGGCGACCAGGTCGAACGTGTCGTGCAGGGCCGCCAGCATGCCCAGCCCCAGCAGGTCGAACTTCACCAGGCCCGCGGTGGCGCAGTCGTCCTTGTCCCACTGCAGGACGCTGCGGTCGGCCTTGCGGGCCCACTCGACCGGGCACACCTCCCCGACCGGCCGGTCGCAGATCACCATCCCGCCGGAGTGGATGCCCAGATGCCGGGGCAGCCGTTGCATCCTGCCCGCCAGTTCGGTGACCGGCCGCGGGATGTCGACCTCGCTTCCCACCGGGTCACGGGGGTCGACCTGGCGGGACCAGGCGTCCTGCTGCCCGGGGGAGTAGCCCAGCGCCTTGGCGGAGTCCCGCACGGCCATCCGCGGCCGGTAGGAGATGACGTTGGCGACCTGGGCCGTACGGTCGCGTCCGTACTTGCGGTAGACGTACTGGATGGCCTCCTCGCGGCGGCGGTGCTCGATGTCCAGGTCGATGTCCGGTGGCCCGTCCCGCCCGGGGGACAGGAACCGCTCGAAGAGCAGCCGATGGCGGACGGCGTCGACCCCGGTGATGCCGAGCGCGTAGCAGACCGCCGAGTTGGCCGCCGAGCCGCGCCCCTGGCACAGGATGTTCGCGTCCTCGCAGAAGGCCACGATGTCGTGCACGATCAGGAAGTAGCCGGGAAAACCGAGCTGCTCGATGATGTCCAGCTCCCGGGCGATCTGCGCGTACGCCCCCGGGGTCCGCTCGGCGTCCGGCGGGCCGTACCTCCGCAGTGCCCCCTCCAAGGTGAGCTTCCGCAGCAGGCCGGCCTCGGTGTGGCCCTCGGGCACCGGCCAGTCCGGCAGCCTGGGCGCCACGACCTCGAAGCCGAAGCGGCAGTCCCGGCCCAGCTCGACGGTCCGCTCTCGTACGCCGGGGAAGCGGGCCAGCCGGGCCGCCATCTCCGGACCGGACCGCAGGTGGGCGGTGCCGGTGGCGGGCAGCCAGCCGACCATCTCGTCCAGGCTGCGCCGGGAGCGCACCGAGGCCAGCGCCTGCGCCAGCCGGGCCGGCGCACCGGGGGCGGCGTAGTGCACGTTGTTGGACGCGACCACGCCCACCCCGGCCCGTCCGGCCAGCTCGAAGAGCCGGTCGTTGCGGGCGTCGTCGCCCGGCAGGCCATGGTCGATCAGCTCGACGTGGACGTTGTCACGGCCGAAGAGCCCGATGAGCCGCCGCAGCTCGGCGTCCGGGTCGCCGCCGTCCAGCGCCGCCGGCACCAGGCCCTTGCGGCAGCCGGTCAGGATCGCCCAGTGCCCGTCGTGCGCACCGGCCAGCGCCTCCAGGTCGTAGACCGGACGGCCCTTCTCCCCGCCGTTCAGCTGGGCGGTGGTGATCGCCGAGCACAGCCGGCCGTAGCCCGCCGCGTCCCGGGCCAGCACCAGCAGATGCCGGCCGTACGGGTCGGGCTCGCCGGTCTGCGGGCGGGGCAGCTCCAGGCTGAGCTCGGCACCGTAGATCGTGCCGATCCCGGCCTCCTTCGCCGCCCGGTGGAACTGGACCGCGCCGTACATCCCGTCGTGGTCGGTGATGGCCAGCGTCTCGATCCCCAGCCGTACGGCCTCGTCCACCAGCTCCTCGGGATGGCTCGCGCCGTCGAGGAAACTGAAGGAGGAGTGGCAGTGCAGCTCGGCCCACGGTGTGCCGTGCTCCCGTGGCGGCCGCCGGTCGACGCCCGGCCGCTCCGGAACGGGCGCGGCGGCCGGCTCCGGTCCGGCCGGGACACCGGCCGCCTCCCCGGGGCCCCGGCCCTTCCACGAGAGCCGGCGCTCGAACTCCCGCCACGGGATCGGCCGGTTATCCCAGCCCATCGCCGTCTCCCGCCCGGTCGGCGCCTGCTCCCGCCCGGTCGGCGCCTGCCCGCCGGGGAGCGCACCGCGGCCCGGACCCGCCGGTATGGAGCAGCCGGTCAGTCATAGACGGCCTCCGCGAACCAGTGGCCGCCCTCGACCATGAGCAGATAGGCGCGGTCGTCGCCGGTGACGACCTGGAAACGGGCCCGGCGGCGGGTGTGCTCGGGATCCCACCAGCGTTCGCTCGCCGGCCACGGCCCGGTCCAGGCGGTGACGGCCTCCGCGGGCCGGCCGGCGACGGCGACCCGCGCGGGCGGCCCGGACACCGCGCACCGGGCGCTGACGCTCACCACGGCACCGGCCGCGTCGGTGACGCTCGCCGGCAGCGGGGCGGGCGGTACGGCTGCGGGCGCGGGTGCGGGGACCCGGCCCGGCCAGGGCCCATCGGCGGCTTGACCGGGCGGGACGTCGCCGACGGGCACCCGCATGACCTGTTCGCCCGGCCCGCGGGCACCGGTCAGCACCGGACGGGTGATCGCCTGATGGCCGAGCATCGCCTGGATCCGGTCGGCCGCGCGGGCGATCCGGTCGGTCACGTCGGTCTGGCCCCACAGGGCCTCCTGGCGGCCCTCGTCGGGAACCAGCTGATCCGGGACCAGGGCGAGCGCGCAGACCCCGCCCTCGGCGCCGAGCTCCGGGGCCGGCCCCCCGGCCGCGTCCGGCGAGGTCTCGGGTCGCCAGGCCGACAGCTGCCAGCGGACCCGCTCGGTGACGGCGAGCGCGGACAGCCGCCCGTCGTGCCGCCACAGCCGCTCCTGGACCCGGCCGTCGGTGAAGGTGACCTCGACGGCGAGCCGGACGCAGGTCAGCCCCGCACCCGCCAGGCCCTCGTGCAGCCGGTCGGCGAGCCGTTTGGCCGCGAACACGACCTGGTCGGCCCGGGCGGCGGGCGGGTCGAACTCGACCTGCGCGGACAGGTCGGCGGTCGCCGTCCGCGGCGCGACCGCCCGGGGCTCCAGCCCGCAGGCCAGCCGGTGCGCCAGCGCCCCGTCGGCGCCGAACCGCCCGGCGACGTGCCCGGCGGGCAACGCGGCGAACTCTCCCAGCGTCCGGATGCCCAGGCGCACCAGCAGGTCGGTGAGTTCCGGGCGCTCCAGCACCGTCAGCGGATGAGCGGCGAGGAACTCCGCCGATCCGCCCGGCGGCACGACGACCCCGCCCTGCGCCGTGCGGGCGGCCAGGCCGGCGGCGAACAGCCCGTCGGCGATGCCCACCCCACCGTCGTGACCGGACTCCACGACGGCGTCCTGAACGAGAATGCGCAGCGCCTCCTCGCCACCGTGGAACCGGGCCGGCCCCCGCGCGGCGATGGCGCACACCCCCGGTCGTACGACCTCGACCCGCGGGGTGAGCGAGGCGACGGCCGCCGCGACCCCCTCGAACAACCGGCCCTCCGCACCGAGGTCACGCTCCCGGACCACCAGGACGGGACAGCGACGCTGCGCGTCCCGCAGCCGCTGACCCCGCTGCACGCCCGCCGCCCGCGCCGCCGCCGAGCAGGCCGCGACCCGCTCCTTCTCCAGCACGATCCCCGGGGTCGCCGCGTCGATCCCCGCCGCCGTCACCGGCCAGTCCGGACACCACAGGACCAGAGTTCTATCGGTGCTCATGGCCTCGCTCCGCTCAGTCCAGTCACCGCGCGCCTGCTCATGCGACGACATCGAGGTGGGTGGGCCTGGTGGCGGGGGGTGCGGCGGGGGTGACGAGGCCGTCGGGGCCGGGCAGCCAGATCCAGGTGTCGCGGCCCTGGGCGGCGGCGCCGCGGCCCTCGGCGACGACCCGGGTGCGGCGGCCGGTCAGCTGGCCGTGACCGTCTCCCAAGCCGGTCCATTCGCTGGTGTCCGCGCGCAGCCGCAGCTGGGCGCCCGCCCAGTCGCCGGCGACCGCCAGCACACAGCCGTGCCTGCGGGCCAGCGCGGTGAGCCGGCGCGACACGCCCGGCGCGAGCCGGTGGGGCGGCCGCACCAGGACGAGCCCGACCGCCTCGAACAGCGTGGCCAGGACGTCGGGCCAGCGATCGCCCGGCTCGTCGACCAGCAACAGCCGGGCCGGGTCCGCGCCCATCCCGGTGGCCGCCAGCACCCCGAGCTCCGGCAGCCCGACGGCGGCACACCAGCCGCCGCCCGGCGCCAGCGGATCACGGCAGGCCCCCGCGATGAGCGCCAGCCCCAGCGAGCCCGCCCCGGGGCCGTCCACGCACACCACGGTGCCGGGACGCAGGCCGCCGCCGGGCAGCACGGGACGCAACGCGGGCAGCACCGGCACGAGATCCTCCTCGGCCGGCGCGCTCAGCGGCCCCACCCGGTCCATCAGCCCGCTCACAGGCACAGCGTCGAACATGAGTTCGACCTCTGTCAAGTCCGGCCTGGTAGCGGCCCGATCAAGGCGAAAAAAAGGACCCCGAGCCGAGAGCTCGGGGTCCGGCCTTGCCGTACGGTCAGTCGGCCGGTGGCCGCCACGAGCGCGCGAGGTCGGCCAGGCTCCGGGAGTCGTACTCGATCCCCCGCTCGGTGAGCTCCTGCCCGACGAGGTCGCGGTCGCCGCCGTGCTTGGACATCAGCCGGAAGACGGCGTAGGGGAACCAGTGGTTCTCCCGGGCCTTGCGCACCTCGGCCTCGTCGATGGCGTAGCCCTCGGCCGCGAGGTCGTCACAGGTCGCGGTGACGTCGCCGTGGTGCCTGCCGAGGGTCTTCATGACGATCTGGCGCATGGTCTCGGGGTCGGGCTGCGGCCGTGGCTCCGGCTCGGGGTCGTCGTCGGGCCAGAGCGCGGCGGGGTCCCCACCGCCGGCATGCCCGTTGAGGCCGGAGCGGGCCGCGGCGGTTTGCAGCCGCTCGGCGGCCGCGTGCTTCCCGTTGGCGGGCCAGGAGATGGTCGAGGCCACGGGAGCGCGCTCGGCGGTGGTGGTGCCCGCGGCCGTGGCCACGCCCGGGGAGGCCGGCTCGCCCTCGGCCGCGGGCAGCGGCCGGGGCCGGGTGGTGCCGGGCTGCGGCTGGCCGACCAGGCGCAGCGGCATCACCGTGATGTGCTGCATGGTGACCGGGGCGATGGCGCGCTGCTCGGCGGTGGCGGCGGCCTCGGCTTCGGCCTCCGCCGCGGCCTGGTTGGCCGCCTGGGTGGCCACATAGCGATGCAACGTCCGCAACAGCACGAACAGCCCCAGCATCGACACGATGGGCGGGACCGCGGCCGTCGCCTGGTAGGAGAACTCCCGCTGGACCACATGGCCGACGTTGAAGATGAGGCTCGCCGTCCACCCCGCCAGCGCGATGAACAGGGGCAGGCAGAAGTCCAGCCAGCTCATCAGCTGCCGGCGGTGCAGGACGAAGGCGTCGAGCGCGAGCAGGAACAGCCCCAGCTCGCCGACGATGATGAACAGGTCGACCAGAAGCGGGAAGGATTCGGCCTTCCATCCGTGCAGACCGTGCTCGAGAGCCCAGTGGTACAGCCCCGCGTACGATTGGGCGAAACCGCCTCCGGTCGCCGTCAGGACCGCGGCGGCCATCAAGCTCACCGCTCCCCACCGGGTGAGGGCTCGCGCCTTGCTGGCGGCGCTCATATGGCGTGCTCCCATTAGGTTCTTCGCTGCAGAAACTCGTGCAGAGTATCCCCTCGTCACCGGTCTCGTAGGAGATTGTCCAAGATCGTAAGGTACGTGTGATATGTACCGGGAAGCCTGGGGCAGAGGAGGTCGTCCATGGACGAGCAGGCGATCCGTACCGAGCGTCACGGCCCAGTGACGACCGTCGTCATGTCCCGGCCCGGTGTCCGCAACGCGGTCGACGGCCCCACCGCCGCGGCGCTCGCCGACGCCTTCCGCGCCTTCGAGGAGGACCCGGAGGCGTCGGTCGCAGTGCTCTGGGGGGAGGGCGGCACGTTCTGCGCCGGCGCCGACCTCAAGGCGATCGGCACCGAGCGCGGCAACCGGGTCGGCGAGGACGGCGACGGCCCCATGGGCCCCACCCGGATGCGGCTGTCCAAGCCGGTGATCGCCGCCGTCAGCGGGCACGCGGTGGCGGGCGGGCTGGAGCTGGCGCTCTGGTGCGATCTGCGGGTCGCCGAGTCCGACGCCGTCTTCGGGGTGTTCTGCCGCCGCTGGGGAGTGCCCCTGATCGACGGCGGCACCGTACGCCTGCCGCGTCTCATCGGGGAGAGCCGCGCGATGGACCTCATCCTCACCGGACGCGCGGTGCCGGCGCCGGAGGCGTACGACATCGGCCTGGTGAACCGGCTCGTCCCGCCGGGCGCGGCACGGGCGGAGGCCGAGCTGCTGGCGGCGGAGATCGCCCGCTTCCCGCAGACCTGCCTGCGGTCGGACCGCATGTCGGTGCTGGACCAGGCCGGGCTGCCGGAGGGCGAGGCGATGGCCGGTGAGCTGCGGCATGGGATGACCGCCCTCGGCGAGGCGATGACCGGAGCCGCCCGGTTCGCGGGCGGCGCGGGCAGGCACGGCGACTTCTCCCAGCTCTGAGCCCGGGGACCGCGCTGATCTTGAGACCTGGGAGCTAGGTCTCGGGAGTGATACTCCATCTGGCTCCACAGTGTGGCGTCAGGAGTGGCCTTGACCACATACCGTCAGGGCACACACCCGCCCCGAAGTGGAGGAACCGTATGCCGGAAACCCTGGCCGCGCCCCGAAAAGGACCGGCCGGCAGTGATTTCACCCCCTTGGCCCAGCAGGTGAGAGCCAGCGGGCTGCTGGATCGCCGCAACGGCTACTACGCCTGCGCCATCGCCGCGAACGTGCTCGCCACCGCGGCGATCTGGGTCGGCCTGGCGCTGTTCGACTCCTGGTGGTCACTGCTGCTGGCCGTGCCGGCCGCCGCGATCTCGGCGCGCACCGGCTTTCTCGGGCACGACGCGGGTCACCGGCAGATCTCGGACTCGGCGAAGACCAGCCGCTGGCTGGGCCTCCTGCTCGGGAACCTCATGATCGGCATGAGCTACGGGTGGTGGAACGACAAGCACAACCGGCACCACGGCAACCCCAATCACCTGGACAAGGATCCCGACGTCGGCACCGGTGCCCTGGTCTTCTCCGCGGGCGAGGCCGTGGGGCGCAGGGGCGTGCTGGGCTGGCTGACCCGCCACCAGTCCGTGCTGTTCTTCCCGATGCTGCTGCTCGAGGGCCTCAGCCTCCAGGTCAACAGCATCCAGGGGCTGAAGGACCGGGGACGCAAGGACGGGACCGTCGAGGGGCTCCTGCTCGTCGTGCACGCCATCGGCTACCTGACCCTGGCCTTCACGCTGATGAGCCCGGGCAAGGCCGTGGTGTTCCTGCTGCTCCACCAGGCGCTGTTCGGCCTGCACCTGGGGATGGCCTTCGCGCCCAACCACAAGGGCATGCCGATGCCCGGACCGGGCGAGCGCTGGGACCATCTGCGCCGGCAGGTGCTCACCTCCCGCAACGTGCGCGGCAGCCGCCTGACGGACTGGTTCCTGGGCGGCCTCAACTACCAGGTCGAGCACCATCTGTTCCCCAGCATCCCGCGCCCGAACCTGCGCAAGGTCCAGCCGATGGTGCGCGAGCACTGCGCCAAGGTGGGCCTGCCGTACGTCGAGACCGGTTTGGTGGAGTCGTACCGGCTGGCGCTGCGTCATCTGCACGACGTCGCCGCTCCACTTCGGGTCGAATAGTGGCATAACGGACTGCTACCGTCCTCCGAGGCTCGATCCTGGTGTTGATCCGGGCCGATCGGGGGCCGGGATGGGCAGGGTGGGCGCCGCGGAGTTCGAGCGGATGACCATGGCAGAGCGTCACGAGCTGCTCCGTTACGGCCTGACCCGGCGAGGTTTCCTGCGCACCGCCGCCGTGGGCGCCGCCACGCTCGCGGCGGGTCCGACGCTGCTCACCCGCACCGCCGCGGCGGCGGCGCCCGTCACCGGCCGCTGGCTGGCGATGGGCGCCGATCCGTTGCGGCAGATGCGGGTGAGCTGGCAGGTGGCCGCGGCGGTCGCCCGGCCCCGGGTACGGCTCGGCACCGACACCGGCTACGGCACGGTCGTCGAGGCCGAGCTGACCCCGCTGCGGGCCCGCCTGCCCGACGGCTCGGTGCACGACCAGTTCTACGTCCGCGCCGACCTGGAGGGGCTGCGGCCCGGCACGACCTACCACTACCGGGTCGAGCACGACGGGCTGGAGGGCGCGGACGCGACCTTCGCCACCGCGCCGGCCGGCGGCTCGGCCGCCCCCTTCACCTTCACCGCCTTCGGCGACCAGGGGGTGAGCGAGGCGGCGACCGCGGTGACCGCGGCCGTCGTGCGGGAACGGCCGGCCTTCCATCTGCTGGCCGGTGACATCTCCTACGCCGAGACCGACGGCAAGGGCCTGCTCGCGCAGGCGTACAAGCCCGGGCGCTGGGATCGCTACTTCCAGCAGATCGACGCGGCGGCCAGTACGGTCCCGTGGATGGTCGCCAGCGGCAACCACGAGATGGAGCCGGTGTACGACGGCCACGGGTACGGCGGGCTGCGACGGCGTTTCGCGCTGCCGGGCAACGGCCCGCCGCAGTGCCCGGCGGTCTACACCTTCAGGTACTCCAACGTGGGCGTGGTCAGCCTGGACGCCAACGACGTGACCTACGAGCTGGCGACCAACCGGGGTTACAGCGAGGGTGCCCAGACCGAGTGGCTCCGCCGGGCGCTGGCCGGGCTGCGCGCCGACCCCGAGGTCGACTTCATCGTGGTGTTCTTCCACCAGTGCGCGTACGCGTCCTGCGTGGGGCACGGTTCCGACGCCGGGGTGCGTGCCGCCTGGACGGCGCTGTTCGACGAGTACACCGTCGACCTGGTCGTCAACGGCCACAACCACAGCTACGAGCGGACCGACCCGCTGCGCGCCGGGGCACCGGTCACGTCGGCAGCCTCCGGGTCCACGGTGTGGCCGGCCGTGCACGGCACGACGTACGTGGTGGCCGGTGGCGGCGGCATCGCCCTGGACGGGTTCCGGCCCGGCGGCACCGCGACGCTGTGGTCCGAGCCCGGCCGGCCGACGAAGGAGCAGGTCACCTGGTCGCGGGCGCGCTACCCCGGCTTCTCCTATCTGTCGGTACGGGTGCGACCGGGCGACGGCAGATCGACCATGACCGTCCGGGCGCGGCGCCCCGACGGGAGCGCGCTGGACACCGTCACGCTGGCCCGCGCCAACACCCGCCGGGCGCGGGCGAGCGCGGCGGGCTCGGCGAGCGCGGCGGGCGCGGCGGGCGCGGGAGTCTCCGGGACCGCGCTGGCCGTCGCGGGCACGGCGGCCGCCGTCACCGTCGCCGCGGGTACGGGGGCGTACCTGGCGCACCGCCGTCGCCCGGACACGGAACCATCCTGACCGGAATGCCCGGGCCGTCGCGGCGGCCGGGCCACCGTCCACTCCGGGGTCCATCCAGATCGGCCGCCCATCGTCGGCACCGCACCGGGACCTCGGCCGCCTTGTGTTCGGCGCCGGGCGGATGACATCCTCCACGTTCGGTCACAGTCCGGATCCGGTTACCTTCGGGGAGAAGGCGTGCGCACGGTCAACCGCAGATCGCCCGTGGTCATCGGTGTCGCGCTGATGCTGACGATCGCCACCGACCTCGCCGTGCTCAGCCGTCCGGGGCGGCCCGGCCCTCCGGCCGAGCCGGCCGTCCCCGCCGGGCTCTCGGTGCCGGCGGCCGCCCAGGTCGCGCCGCTGGGCAGGCGGTTCACGCCGAGCCTGCTGGTGGCCGCGAGCTCCACCCTGCCCGCCGCGGCGATCCGGCGCGTCCGGCGGGCCAAGGGGGTGGTCGCGGTCGAGGTCGTCGACGCCGCGCGCACGATGGTGGGCGGCAGGCCGGTGGGGGTGCTCGGCGTCGACCCGTCGACCTTCCGCGCCCTCACGCCGCGGCCGGTGGCCGAGTCCGACCCGCTGTGGCGGAACGTGGCCGCGGGCGACCTGGTCGTCTCGCCGTCGGTCGGGCAGGACGGGACGGCACCGCTGGGCGGTACGGTCGCGGCGGGCAGCGCGTCGCGTTCGGCGCGGGCCCGCGTCGGGGCCCTCGCGGCGATGGGGATCACCGATGTCGACGCGGTCGTCTCGCACGCCCAGGCCCGTACCCTCGGGCTGCCCGGCGGCAACGCGCTCATCGTCAGCGCGCCGCGGGCGGACCCGGCGAAGCTGCGCAGCGCCATCCGGCGCCTGGTGCCGCGCGAGGCGAAGATCGCGCCGCTGGGCCCCGCGCGGCGCAGGGCCGTGCCCGCCGGGTTCGCGCAGCCGTTGCGCGTCGCCACCGCCAGGTCACCGGTGATCGGGGACCAGGTCACCGAGCGTATGCGGGCGGTACGGACGGAGATCGACGCCCGGGTGGGCCCCTTCGTGGTGATCGGCTGCTTCCGGCCCGGTGATCCGCAGGACCACGGGACCGGCCGGGCCTGCGACTTCATGGAGAGCACGGGCGGCCAGATGCCGGCCGCCGATCGCATGGCGCACGGCGACCAGGTCGCCGCTTACACGATCGCCAACGCCGCCCGGCTCGGCGTCAAGTACGTCATCTGGCGGCAGCGGATCTGGAGTCCGGGCGGCACCTGGCGGCCGATGGGGGACCGGGGCAGCATCACCCAGAACCACTACGACCACGTGCACGTCTCGGTCTACTGACAGCGCCGGCCGCACTCCCGGACGTCCGGCCGCGTACGGAACGGGACGAGTAGGGGCCGCCGGGACTTCCGTCCCGGCGGCTGAAGGGCCGGTGTACGCGGCTCGCCGCGTGAAGTGCTCAGCCCTGGGGCTCGGCGGGTACGGCGTAGCCCGGGATGGACGGCCAGCGGACCGTCATCACCACCGACGCCTCCTCGGCGTACCAGGAGTGGTCGACGCCCTCACCCCAGACGACGTAGTCGCCCTGCTCGGCCAGCAGCACGCTGCGTCCCGGCAGTTCCACCCGGAACCGCCCGCTGATGAGGATGAGCAGGGCGGTGCGCTTCTCCCCGGCGACCCACTGGGCTCGGCGGTCGCCGGGCGGGTGGACGCCCCACTTGATCTCGACGTCCTCGCTGTGCCGGGCGTCGCCGGCCGGCTTGAAGTGCCCCAGCAGCCAGCCGCGGTCCCCCGCGGCGTCCACGCCCGCGTTGCCGACGTACACCTTCTCCGTCACGAGGGGTGACGTTAACAGGGCGCCGGCCACCAGGGGAAACGCCGCATGGGACGGCACCGCCCTCGATGACCCTGGCGGGCGGCCATCGAGGGCGATGCCGTCAGCTCATTTCTCGGCGCCGAGGCCCGTGAGCGAGCGGACCTCGATCTCCGCGTACTTGGCCGCGTTGTACTCCTTGCTGAGCACGGTGCCGAGCCAGCCGCACAGGAAGCCGAACGGGATCGAGACGAGCCCCGGGTTCTCCAGCGGGAACCAGTGGAAGTCGCTGCCGGTGAACAGCGCCTTCGGGGTTCCGGAGACCACCGGCGAGAAGATGACCAGGAACACGGCCGAGCCCAGCCCGCCGTAGATCGCCGCCACCGCGCCGGAGGTGTTGAACCGCTTCCAGAACAGGCTGTAGAGGATGGCCGGCAGGTTGCCGGACGCGGCCACCGCGAAGGCCAGCGCGACCAGGAAGGCCACGTTGAGCTTCTGGGCGAAGATCCCCAGGACGATGGCGACGGCACCGATGACCAGGGCCGCGATCCGCGCGACGAGGAGCTCCTCCTTCTCCTTGACGTCGCCCTTCTTGAATACGTGCGCGTACAGGTCGTGGGCGAACGACGAGGAGGACGCCAGCGTGAGACCGGCGACCACGGCCAGGATCGTCGCGAACGCCACTGCGGCGATCACGGCGAGCAGGATCGTGCCGCCGGTGTCCCCGAAGATGATCTGCCCGATCTTCTCCGCGAGCTGGGGAGCGGCGGTGTTGCCGGCCGGGTTGGCCTTGGCGATCTCCTTGCTGCCGACCAGGGCGGCGGCGCCGAAGCCGAGCACCAGGGTGAGCAGGTAGAACGCGCCGATGATGCCGATGCCCCAGTTGACGGACTTGCGGGCGTCGCGGGCCGTCGGGACCGTGTAGAAGCGGATGAGGATGTGCGGCAGGCCGGCGGTGCCGAGCACGAGGGCCAGACCCAGGCTGATCAGGTCGAGTTTGCCGGTGAGGCCCTGTGCCTCGGTGGCGTACCGCTGGCCGGGCTCCAGGAACGCCGCGCCCTTGCCGCTCTGCTCGGCGGCGTCGCCGAAGAGGGTGGAGAGGTTGAAGTGGAAGTGGCCGAGCACCAGGAGGGTGACCAGCGCCGCGCCGGTCAGCAGCAGGACCGCCTTGACGATCTGCACCCAGGTGGTGCCCTTCATGCCGCCGACGGTGACATAAATGATCATCAGTGCGCCGACCGCCGCGATGGTGAGCGCCTTCGCGCTGTCGCTCTCGAAACCGAACAGCAGGGCCACCAGCGCCCCCGCGCCGACCATCTGGGCGAGCAGATAGAAGATCGAGACGACGATGGTGGAGACGCCCGCCGCCGTGCGCACCGGACGCGGGCTCATCCGGAAGGCCAGCACGTCCGCCATCGTGAACTTGCCGGAGTTGCGCATCAGCTCCGCGACCAGCAGCAACGCGACCAGCCAGGCGACCAGGAAGCCGATGGAGTAGAGGAAGCCGTCGTAGCCGTACAGGGCGATGATCCCGGCGATGCCGAGGAAGGACGCGGCCGACATGTAGTCGCCGCCGATCGCCAGGCCGTTCTGCGCCGCCGAGAAGGAGCGGCCGCCGGCGTAGTAGTCGGTGGCGGTCTTGGTCTGCCTGCTGGCCCACACCGTGATCGCGAGGGTGGCCGCGACGAAGACCAGGAAGAGGATGATGGACAGCGCCTCGTTGCTCATCGGGCGTCCTCCTGGGTGTCGGCGACGGCTTCGGCGGCGGGGGTGGTGCCGGTGGTGTCGGGGGTGCCGGCGGCGTCGGCGCGCAGCTTGGCGGCCAGCGGATCGAGCTTGGCCCCGGCGTGCCGCGAGTACAGCCAGGCGATCAGGAACGTCGAGACGAACTGCAGGAGGCCCAGCACCAGGGCGATGTTGAGGTTGCCCAGCACCTTGGTGCCCATGAAGGAGTGCGCCCACCCGGACAGCACGACATAGAGGAGGTACCAGGCGAGGAACGCGACGGCCGTCGGGAAGGCGAACGCCCGGAACCTCCGGCGCAGCTCCTGGAAGTCGCTCGTCTCCTGGATCTGTTGATAATCGGTCGCCCCGTCGTGTACAGCGGTCACGCAGACCTCCCGGAGATGTGATGTGAATCACGCATACGGTAGGGGCGGATGCCGTTGGTGAGGAGAGGGCCGTCGCCCAGCCGCCGGGGCGTGCGTCCGTTCGAGCCCAGGCTGCGGCGAACGGTCGTCCGGGGGCGACGAACGGTCGTCAGGCCTTCCGGGGGCGCCAGTCACCGCGGTCGAGGTCCAGCACCTCGGGGGCGTGCAACCGCACCATCGTGCGCGCGACCCCCGCCGGGACGCGGCCCGGGGTCAGCAGCGACACGGTCACCATCACGCCGAACGCGACCGGCACGGTCCACGCCGCCGGCTGGGCCAGCAGCGCGCCGGGCCAGCCGCCCAGCGGCCCGATCACGATGGTCCCGGCCACCGCCGCGCAGGCCAGGCCGCCGCCTGCGAAGAGCCCGGCGAGCGTCCCGGCATCGGTGAGCCGCCGCCACCACACGCCCAGCACCAGCACCGGGCAGAAGGTGGAGGCCGCCACGGCGAAGGCCAGCCCGACCACGTCGGCCACGGGAAGGGCGCGGGCCGCGGTCGCCAGCAGCAGCGGCACCGTGACGGCCAGCAGCGTCGCCGCGCGGAAGGACCGCACGCCGCCGTGCAGGATGTCCTGGGCCAGGACGCCCGCGACCGACACCGTGAGGCCCGAGGAGGTGGACAGGAACGCCGCGAACGCGCCCCCCATCACCAGGGCGCCGAGCAGGTTCCCGGCCGTTCCGCCCACCATCCGGGCGGGCAGGGCCAGCACCACCGCGTCGCTGTGGCCGGTCGCGATCAGGTCCGGCGCGTACAGCCGGCCCAGGGCCCCGTAGAGCGCGGGCAGCAGGTAGAAGGCGCCCAGCAGCGACAGCACCACCAGGGTCGTCCGGCGCGCCGTCCGCCCGTCCGGGTTGGTGTAGAAGCGGACGAGCACGTGCGGCAGGCCCATGGTGCCCAGGAAGGTCGCCAGGATCAGCGAGTACGTCGCGTAGATCGGGTGGGCGCGGGAGCCCTCCAGCGGCAGCAGCCACTGCCGGTCGGTGATGCGCGGCGCGCCGTCCGTCCGCCAGGCCAGCAGCAGGAAGACGATCGGGACGGCCAGCGCGGTGAGCTTGACCCAGTACTGGAAGGCCTGCACGAAGGTGATGCTGCGCATCCCCCCGGACAGCACGTTCACGGCGATGACGACGGCGACCAGCAGCCCGCCCGCCCACACCGGCGCCCCGGTCAGGGTGTGCAGCACCAGCCCGGCGCTCTGGAACTGCGGCATCAGGTACAGCCAGCCGATGAGCACCACGAGCACGCTCGCGGCGTGCCGCACCCGCATCGACTCCAGTCGCGCCTCGGCGAAGTCCGGCAGGGTGTAGGCGCCTGAGCGCCGCAGCGGGGCGGAGACCAGCACCAGCAGGATCAGGTAGCCGCCGGTCCAGCCGACCGGAAGCCAGAGCATGTCGGCGCCGTGCACCAGGATGAGCCCGGCGATGCCCAGGAAGGAGGCGGCCGAGAGGTACTCCCCGCCGATGGCCGAGGCGTTCCACAGCGGCGACACCGCCCGGGAGGCCACGTAGAAGTCGGAGGTGGTGCGCGAGAGCCGCAGCCCGAAGGCGCCGATGAGCAGGGTCGTGACGGCGACCAGCCCCACGGCCGCGAGCCCGTACGAAGAGCTCACTGGCGGTCCACGAGATCGGCGAAGTCCCGCTCGGTGCGCTCGGCCTGCCGTACGTACCACCAGGCGCAGCCGACGAACATCGGATAGATCAGGCCGGCCAGCAGCGCCCACGGCAGCGGTACGCCCAGCAGCCGGGTCTCGCGCAGCCGGGGGGCGAGGATGAACACCAGGGGCAGCCCGCCGACCAGGCAGGCCAGCGCCGTGCAGACGAACAGCGCGAGCCGCAGCTGCGACCGTATGAGCGACCTCATGTAGACCTCGCCGAGCCGGGTCTGCTCGTCGATCTCCTGGGTGACCGGATACCGGGGCCGGGCGGCGGCCCGGGTGCGCGGGCTGGTGACGGTGACCCGCCGGGCCCGGTCGGTCACGGCCGGACCCCCCGGCGGGCCCGCCGTACGAGCAGGTCGCGCAGCTCGCGGACGTGCCGGCGGCTGACCGGCAGCTCAGCGCCCGCCACCCGTACCGTGCAGCGGCCGGAGTCCAGGCGCAGGTGCTCGATGTGGTGCAGGGAGACCAGGTGGCTGCGGTGGATCCGGACGAACCCGCTGTCGCGCCACCGCTCCTCCAGGGCGGCCAGCGGGATGCGGACGAGATGGCTGCCCGAGGCGGTGTGCAGCCGGGCGTAGTCGCCCTGGGCCTCGACGTAGTGCACCTCGGTGGCGAGGACGAACCTGGTGACGCCGGACAGCTCGACCGGCACCGACTCGGGCTCGGCGGGCTCCCCGGATCCCCCGGCTGCGTGCCCCGAGCCCCGCTCGGAGACCCGGCGGACCGCCTCCACCAGCCGCTCCGGCCGTACCGGTTTGAGCAGGTAGTCCTCGGCCTTGATCTCGAAGGCGTCGACCGCGTGGCCGTCGTAGGCCGTCACATAGACGATCTTGGGCGGGCTGGCGAACTGGGAGAGCAGCCGCCCGAGCACGATCCCGTCCAGCCCCGGCATCCGGATGTCGAGGAACACCGCGTCGACGGGATGCCCGTCGGCGAGCGCCCGGTCGAGGCAGCGCAGCGCCGCCGCGCCGTCCCGGGCGGTGCTCACCTCGTCGATGCGGGGATCGGTGCGCAGCATGTACGCCAGGTCGTCGAGGGCGGGGAGTTCATCGTCGACCGCGAGGACGTGAAGACCCGGCACCGTTCCTCCTCGACCCACCGCAAGTGAATTGTCTAGAGAGTGATGAATCGTTCCGAGGAAGTCAACGCCGTCACGTGGCCGACACCCCCGGCCGGTACTTGGGCACCCGCAGGCTGACCTTCATCCCGGCGCCGACGGCCGTCTCCACGACGAGCCCGTAGGCGTCCCCGTACACCTGGCGCAGCCGCTCGTCCACGTTGGCCAGCCCGATCCCCGCCCCGTCGGGCGCCTCGCCGGCCAGCACCCGCCGCATCCGCTCCGGGTCCATGCCGGCGCCGTCGTCCTCCACACTGATCACGCACTCGGCCCCCGCCTCCTCGGCGAGGATCGTGATCCGGCCGGGAGCGCCCTCCAGCCCGTGCCGTACGGCGTTCTCGACCAGTGGCTGCATGCACAGGAAGGGCACGGCCACCGGCAGCACCTCGGGGGCGATGCGCAGCGTGACCTGGAGCTCGTCACCGAACCGGGCCCGCTCCAGCAGCAGGTAGCGGTCGATGCTGCGCAGTTCCTCGGCGAGGGTGGTGAAGTCGCCGTGGCGGCGGAAGGAGTAGCGGGTGAAGTCGGCGAACTCCAGCAGCAGCTCGCGGGCCCGCTCCGGGTCGGTGCGCACGAACGAGGCGATCGTGGTGAGGGAGTTGTAGATGAAGTGCGGCGAGATCTGCGCGCGCAGGGCCCGGACCTCGGCCTCCATCAGCAGCGTCCGGGACCGGTCGAGCTCGGCCAGCTCGAGCTGGGCGTCGACCCAGCGGCCCACCTCCTCGGTGGCGCGCACCAGTCCCGCGGAGGACTGCGTGCCGTAGGCGGTGAGCGTCCCCACGATGCGGTCGTCGGTGGTGAGCGGCACCACGACGGCGTGCCGTATCGGGCAGTCGAGGTCGTCGCAGGCCACCACCTCCGGGCCGAGCACCCGCGTGCGCCCGCTGGTCAGCGTCTCCTCGGCGTGCCGCATGGCGGCCTCGGCGTGCGACTCGCCCGCTCCCTCCCAGGCGAGCAGCCGCTCCGCGTTGGTGATCGCCAGTGCGGCCGAGCCGAGCAGCACCCGCAGGTGCCGGGCCGCCCGTTGCGTCCCGGGGGCGGTCAGCCCGGACCGCAGCGGAGGGGCCGCCAGCGAGGCCGTGTGCAGGGTCTCGAACGTGGCCCGGTCCACCGGGCCGCCGAGATCGGTCCGCCCCTGCAGGATCCTGCGCAGGATCAGCCCCGGTGCCCCGACCAGGGTGACGACCACGAGCACCGCGACGATCGCTTCCACGCCGGACACGTTAACCGCAGGCCGCCCGGCCGCGACCGGATAGTGCCGGATAGTGCCGGATCGGCACGATGGCACCCGGGCGGACGCGGGGTGCTGAGCAACCCGGGCCGGAGATCTGAGCACTCGTTGCTCAGGTGCCCGGCAGGGGGTGCGCGGTTGACTACCGGTATCGGAACAGCCGGTCACCCGAAAGGAACGATCATGGGAATGTTCAAACAGTTCAAGGACATGGTGGGCATGGTCAACGAGGCGCCCTCGATGATCGCCGAGGCGCAGAAGCTGCAGCAGAACGCCCAGCAGCAGGCCCAGCAGGCCCAGCAGTTCCAGGCCGGCGCCGGGTTCGGCGGCTCCTACGCGGCGGTGCCGCAGGCCGCGGACGTCGCGGCGGGCGATCCGCGGCTCGCCCCGGTCGAGGGCGTGACGCTGGAGCGGTACGCCCAGGTGTCGAAGGTCGCGGCGACCCAGGGCCTCGACCAGGCGGGGCTCGCCGGGTACGTCCGGTCCCTCGGGATCGACTCGGTGGTCTGGACCCGCGCGACCGAGACCTGGAACGCCCGGTTCAAGGGCGACATGCAGCTCGCCACGCAGTTCGGCCGGCTCTACCAGCAGGCGCAGGTCTGATCATGGGATTCATCCGCTCCCTGCTCCAGATCAACCGGCAGGCCAAAGAGATCGGCAAGACCTTCGACCCGGTCCAGCAGTCCCGCAACGGCGTGCAGATGATGCGGTCGATGAACGCGCGGCTGGCCGAGCAGAACGCCGCGGGCCGGCTGGTCGCCACCGGGGTGGCGGCGACCGCCTCCCTCACCGCGGTCCGCGACACCGGCAGCCGGATCAACTCGGACCCGCTGGTCGAGCTGGATCTGCTGGTCATGGCGGCCGGCCGGCCGCCGTACCCTGTGACCCTGAGCAGCGTGGTGCCCATCACCGGGATGGGTCAGTTGCGGCCGGGCACGGCACTGGCGATCCGGGTGGATCCGCAGCGACCCGAGCAGGTGGCCGTGGTCTGGGGTCAGACCCCCACCGGCTGAGACCCCGCCGGAGACCACTCGCCGGCTGAGACCAGGAGGACCAGCGCATGAGCGTCCACGACTCGGTCGGCGGTTCGCGGGTGATCCGCACCGCGGTGGAGGTCTTCTATCGGCGCCTGCTCGCGGACCCGGGTTTCATGGCCTACTTCGACGGCGTCGACGTCACCCGGCTGGCGGCCCACCAGCGGGCCTTTCTGACCGCGGCGCTCGGCGGTCCCGACCTGTACGGGGGCCGGGACCTCGCCGCCGCCCACCGGGGGCTGCGCATCGACGACGCCGCCTTCGACGCGGTGGCCGAGCATCTGGTGACGGCGCTGCGGGATCTCGGCGTCGAGGCCGGGGTGCTGCGCCTGATCACCGATCGGATCGAGACCTTCCGCGACGACGTCGTGGAAGCCCCCGCCTAGCCGGTCCGCAGCGCGGTCGCGAGCTCGCCGCGGCTGCCGACCCCCAGTTTGGCGTAGGCGTTCTGCAGATGGTTGTTGACCGTGCGGATGGACAGCACCAGGCGGTCGGCGATCTGCTTGCTGGTCAGTGCCTGGGCGGCGAGCAGGCAGATCTCACGTTCCCGCTGGGTGAGCGGCGTCACGCCGCGTTCCACCGTCGACAGGGCCGGGGTGCGCGCGCCTTCGCAGCCGGCCACCAGGATGCTCGCGCGGGCGGTGGCGGCGGCCGCCCTGCGCGGGTCGCCGTGCCACTGCCAGGCCTGTGCCGCGGCGGTGGCCGCCTCCGCGGCGTACAGCATGGCGCCCATCGTGGCGAAGCGCTCGGCGGCGTCCTCCAGCAGG
Organism: Actinomadura scrupuli; assembly: GCF_050971785.1. Lineage (NCBI taxonomy): Bacteria > Bacillati > Actinomycetota > Actinomycetes > Streptosporangiales > Thermomonosporaceae > Actinomadura > Actinomadura scrupuli. The sequence goes on from NZ_JBPCCU010000005.1 coordinate 207,624, forward strand.
GCACCGTCGCGCTTGGCCGCGCCCCGGGCGTACACCGCCCGGGCGGTCACCAGGGGGCTGTCGCAGCGCAGCGCGAGCTCGTCGAGGCGGGCCATCACCGTGCCCGGATCGTCCATGCGGGCCACGTCGTGCAGCAGCTCCGCGCAGGCGGTGTGGCGCTGCCGGGCCGCCGCGCTCTCCGCGGCCGCGAGCAGCGTCTCCCGGGCCGCGGTGAGCTCGCCTGCGGCCGCCGCGGTCCACGCGTGGGCCTGGGCGATCATCCCGGCGGAGCCGGGGGACGCGCCGGTCTCGGCCAGCGCGGTGCGTGCGCCCTCGGCGTCGCCGAGCTGGGCCAGCGCCACGGCCAGGCAGGCGGAGGCCAGGGTCAGCAGGCCGGGCAGGTGCTGCGCGCGGGCCACGGCGATGCCGTCCCGGGCCCAGCGGGCCGCGGTCCGGGGCCGGCCCGCGGCCAGCAGCAGCTCCCCGAGCCGCCAGGCGTAGCCGCCGATGGCCTGTGGCAGGTCGTCCTCGACCCCGTGCTCCAGGGCCAGGGTCATGGTGGTGATCGCCGCCGGCAGGCGGCCCGCAGCGTGATCGACGATCGCCTCGGCCATCAGCGGTGAGCCCGCGTGCAGGTACTGCGACTCCGGGTGGGAGGGGTCCCACGGCCGGTGGCCCGCCGCGAGGACCGCGCTGGCCCGCCCGCACCTGCCGGTGGCCGCCAGCGCGTACGCCTCGGCGACGCAGTGCATCCGGGTGGGCCGCCGGCCGGGTGCCGGCGGGACCTGCGCCAGAAGTGCCAGCGCCTCGGCCGGCCGGTCGCCGAAGGCCAGTTGCATCGCGGCGAGCGCGATCAGCTCACCGTGGTACCGGAGGGGCAGCGTCCGCCGCCCGTGGTCGAGCACCTCGGCCGCCAGGTCGGGCCGGTCCACCCCCCAGGTGAGGTTGACCGCACGGGCCAGCGCGAGCCGCTGCCGGAGATCGTCGTCGGCGGTGAGGCCGGTGGCCCCCAGCAGCACCTCCTCCGCCTCCTGGAACCGGCCCCGGGCGTTGAGCGCCTCCCCGAACAGCAACCGGGCCTCGGCGCCGTCCTCCGCCTCCAGGGCGCTCCGGGCCAGCCGCTCCATCTCCGCATGGTCGTAGGCGTGCCGGGCCAGCCGGCAGGCGCGCAGCAGCAGCCGGGGATCCGCCGTGCCCGTCGCGTCCAGCCGCCAGGTCGCGACCCGCAGCGCGTCCTCGCGGCGCCGTACCCCGTTCGCCTCGACCCGGCCCACCTGGTCGAGCAGCATGCCGCGGCTGCGGATACGGGCCATCGAGCCCTGCAGGACCTGCGCGTAGACGGGGTGGGTGAGCGTCACCTCGTGGCGCCGCTGCGCCACCCGCATCTGGATCAGACCCGCCGACTCCAGCTCCTCCAGCACGGCCAGCCCGGCCGGCTCGGCCAGTTCGTCGAGGCCGAGCGGCTGGCAGAGCGCCAGCCGGTCCAGGACGGCCCGCCCGGCCTCACCGGAGCTGCGGATGCGCTCGCCGACCAGCTCCAGCAGGCGCGGGCTGCTGGGCAGCGGCCCGGTCAGCCGCCAGACGTCGGCCTCGTGCCGCAGCGTGCCGTCCTGCGCCGCGCCGAGCATGAGTTCTCGCAGGTAGAGTGGGTTTCCGCGACCGGCCAGCCAGAACTCGGCCAGGGTGGACACGCCGACCTGGCCGCCGAGCACGTCCTGGAGCAGGGCCTCCGCTCCCGGCCGGTCGAGGTCGGCGAGGTCGATCCGCAGGGCCCGGTCACCCGACCAGAGCGCCCCGAGCACATCCGGCACCGGATCCCCGGTCCGCAGTGTGGCCACCAGGAACACCGCTCCGGCACCGACGAGCTGGGTGAGAAGGACGAGTGACAGGGAATCGAGCAGCGGCAGATCGTCGACGAAGAGCAGCAGCCGGTCCGGTCCGGCCAGCTCCCGCAGGTCCTGAAGCGCCCGGTCCACCAGTGACCCGGGATCGGAGTCACCTCCGAGGCCGGACGGCAGCAGGTGGGCGAGCGCGCCCAGCGGGATCGCGGCGGCGGCCCGGCTGGCGGCCGTGCGGGCCACCCGGTGTCCCGCCTGGGCCGCCAGCTCCAGGCATTCCTCGGCGAACCGGGTCTTGCCGACACCGGGCGGCCCGTAGACGAGCAGCGCCCGGACGGTGTCACCGTCGAGGGCGTCCCGGAACAGCGTCAGTTCCATGTCTCGCGCCACCAACGGCCACCGGCCGGCGAGTCGTCCCACACCTGCCACGATGCGGAGCGTAGCGACAATGCGGGGCCGCCGTAAGGCGGGAACGCAGGTCCCACCCCCAGTGTGGTTCATGGCATAGTGCCGATGAACAGAAGATCAAACCAGGAGGAATTGTGCACAACCGGCCCAAACTGCTGCAGCGTCTAGCGATCTCTGTAGGGCTGACCGCTGTGGCGTTGACGGCGACCGCCTGTGGCGGCGGCTCGGACGCGGCCACCGTGCAAGGCGCCAAGCTGGTGAAGAAGGGTGCCCTCACCACGTGCACGCATCTTCCCTACCCGCCGTTCCAGTCCGAGCAGGGCGGCAAGGTCGTCGGCTTCGACGTGGACGTCATCGATCTGGTCGCCAAGAAGCTGGGCGTCACGCAGAAGATCATCGACACTCCGTTCGAGACCATCAAGACCGGCTCGGCGCTGAACGCGGGCAAGTGCGACGTCGCGGCGGCCGGTATGACGATCAAGGCGGACCGCGCCAAGTTCATCGACTTCTCCAAGCCGTACTTCAACGCGACCCAGGCGCTGATGGCCAAGAAGGGCCTGGGCGTCACCTCGCTCGACGACGTCAAGGCCAAGAAGCTCAAGCTCGGCTCGCAGGCCTCGACGACCGGTGAGGACTACGTGCACGGCAAGGGCCTGGACTCCACCTCGTTCAAGGACTCGGGCTCGGAGCTCAACGGCCTGCGCAGCGGCCAGGCCGACGTGATCGTCGCGGACTACCCGGTGGTGCAGGGGTGGCTGAAGGACCCGGCCAACTCCGCCTTCGAGCTGGTCGCCAGCCTCAACACCGGTGAGCAGTACGGCTTCGCCGTGCGCAAGGACCACAACCCCAAGCTCATCGCGCTGATCAACCAGGTGATCGACGACTCCAAGAAGGACGGCAGCTACAAGGCGATCTACGAGAAGTGGATCGGCCCGATGCCGGCCGGCGGCTGACCGTGGCAGAGGCACAGGTGGCGGCGCCGCGTACCCGCCTGACCCGGCGGCGCCGCCGGCAACTCAGCCTGGGCGGCCAGTACGCCCTGTTCGTCGTCGCCGTGTTGGCACTCGCCGCGCTGGCGGACTGGAGTTCGCTGAAGCAGAACTTCGCCAACCTCGACATCGCCAAGGGCCTGTTCCCGGACATCATCACCATCGGCCTGCGCAACACGCTCATCTTCACGCTGAGCGGGTTCGCCGCCGGCTTCGTGCTGGGCCTGATCATCGCGCTGATGCGGCTGTCCTCGGTGCCGCCCTACCGCTGGCTGGCGACCGCCTACATCGAGGTCTTCCGCGGGCTGCCCGCCGTCCTGATCTTCATCTTCGTCGGGGTCGGCGTACCGCTCGCGTTCGGCGGCTCGGTCCTGCCCGGCGGGGTGTACGGACAGGTCACCCTGGCCCTCGGGCTCGTCTCGGCCGCCTACATGGCGGAGACGATCAGGGCCGGCATCCAGGCGGTGCCCAAGGGGCAGATGGAGGCCGCCCGGTCGCTCGGCATGTCGTACGGCCGGGCCATGCGCTCGATCATCATCCCGCAGGCCTTCCGGATCGTGATCCCGCCGCTGACCAACGAGCTGGTCCTGCTGTTCAAGGACTCCTCGCTGGCGCTGTTCATCGGCATCTCGCTGCAGGAGCGCGATCTCGCCAAGTTCGGCCAGGACCTGGCCGGTGAGAAGGGGAACTCCACTCCGATCATCGTGGCCGGGCTGTGCTACCTGCTCATCACCATTCCGCTGGGCTACGCGGCCCGGCGGCTCGAGGCTCGGCAACGGAGGGCACAGCGGTGATCGAGATCCGCGACCTGCACAAGTCGTTCGGCTCGCTCGAGGTCCTGCGCGGCATCAACTTCCACGTCGAGCAGGGCGAGGTCGTGTGCGTCATCGGGCCGTCCGGCTCGGGCAAGTCGACCCTGCTGCGCTGCGTGAACCTGCTGGAGGAGCCGACCTCGGGCTCGGTGTCGGTGGCCGGTGTCGAGCTGACCGACCCCGAGGTCGACATCGACGCCGTACGACGCGGCATCGGCATGGTCTTCCAGCAGTTCAACCTCTTCCCGCACCTGAGCGCCCTCGGCAACGTCACCATCGCGCAGCGGAAGGTGCTGCGCCGGCCGGCCGCCGAGGCCGACAAGATCGCGCGGGACAACCTCCACCGGGTCGGCCTGGCCGACAAGATCGACGCCTATCCGGCCCAGCTGTCGGGCGGCCAGCAGCAGCGGGTCGCCATCGCCCGTGCGCTGGCCCTGGGCCCGCAGGTCATGCTCTTCGACGAGCCGACCTCCGCGCTCGACCCGGAGCTGGTCGGGGACGTGCTGGGCGTGATGCGCTCGCTGGCGCTGGAGGGCATGACCATGCTGGTCGTCACCCACGAGATGAGCTTCGCCCGTGAGGTGGCCGACCGCGTCGTGTTCATGGACGGTGGCGTGGTCGTCGAGGACGGCCCGCCGTCCCAGGTGATCACCGCGCCCAGGCACGAGCGGACCCGCACCTTCCTGTCCCGGGTGCTCGATCCCGCCGCGGCGGGCCTGGGGGAGTCCGGCGACCGCTGATCCGCCCGGCGTACCGTGGGGGTCATGCGCGCCTGGAGTGTCCTGCGGCCCGGGCCGATGGCGAGCGGCCCGCTCGGCATGGTCGAACGCGACGTCCCCGAGCCCGGCCCGGGGGAGCTGCTGGTGCGCGTCCGCGCGTGCGGCGTGTGCCGGACGGACCTGCACGTCGCGGAGGGCGACCTGCCCGTGCACCTGCCCGGGGTGACGCCCGGTCACGAGATCGTCGGTGCGGTGGCCGCGGCCGGGCCCGGCTGCCGTCACGCCCCCGGGGACCGCGTCGGGGTGGCCTGGCTGCGCAGCACCTGCGGGGCCTGCGCGTTCTGCCGCCGCGGGGCGGAGAACCTCTGCCCGCACTCGGCGTACACCGGCTGGGACGCGCACGGCGGATACGCCGGGTACACCCTCGCGCCGGACGCCTACGTCTACGACCTCCCGGCGAACCGCGACGACGTCGAGGTCGCGCCGCTGCTGTGCGCCGGGATCATCGGCTACCGGGCGCTGCGGCGGGCCGAGCCGCCGCCGGGCGGCCGGCTCGGCATCTGGGGGTTCGGCGGCTCGGCCCACCTGGCGGCACAGATCGCCATGGCCGAGGGCGCGGCCGTGCACGTCTTCACCCGGTCGGCGGCGGCGCGGTCGCTGGCACTGGAGCTCGGCGCGGCGTCGGCGGGCGACTCCTTCGACCCCGCACCGGAGCCGCTGGACTCGGCGATCGTCTTCGCGCCCGCCGGTGAGCTGGTGCCCGCCGCGCTGGAGCGGCTCGACCGCGGCGGCACCCTGGCCATCGCCGGCATCCATCTGTCGGACGTGCCGGTGCTGGACTACCAGCGGCACCTCTTCCAGGAGCGGCAGGTCCGGTCCGTGACCGCCAACACCCGCGCCGACGGCGAGGAGTTCCTCCGGCTGGCGGGCCGGCTCCCGCTCGAGATCGCCACGATGCCGTACGACTTCGCCGACGCCGGCCGGGCGCTCACCGACCTGGCCGCCGACCGGGTCAACGGCGCCGCCGTCCTGGTGATGGGCTGAGCGGGGCCGGCCGGGCGGCGTCACGGCCCCCGGTCAGCCGGCGTGCCGCCCCTTGACCTGGGCGGCGATCAGCACGTCGTGTGCCAGCCGGGCGGCCTTGGAACCGCCCTCGTCGGCGGGACCGTCCATCGGCGTGCCCTCCAGCCCGCCGGCCAGTATCTCGATCGCCTCGGCCATCGCGCTCACCTTGGACTCCAGGATGTGAATCCGTTCCTCGAGCGCCGCGCCGGAGGGATTGCCGTATCCAGGGGCGATCTGCCTCGTCATCGTGAACTCCCTGCTGGTCGCGGAGTATCCGGTGTTTCCGGACGGTGTCTCCAGAGTTCGTCCCCGGCAGACCGGCCCGTAGGGCCTTTGGTCACCGGCTTCCGGCCGTCCGGCCCTAAAACGGGGCCGGTCAGCCCTTGGCCGCCGGGACCGGGTCGTCGAGCAGGGCGCGGACCGAGGTCGGCAGCTGCCCGAACGCACGGTCGACCGTGCCCGCGGACGTGTGCCGCCGTACGCACCGGGTCACCGCGCGCAGCGGCGTCACGGCGTCGGTGGTGCGCAGGTTGGCCTCATGGATGAAACGCTCCAGATACTCGTCCGGGTCGTACTTCACCGGGACCCGGCTCGGCATCCAGCCGTCGTAGAACACTCCGCGCAGCAGTTCGGGCAGCTGCGCGGCGAAATGCGCGGCGACCTCCACCGTCAGGCGGTCGCGCAGCGTGTGCAGCCAGCCCCGGAGAGCCTGGTAGGCCGCGCGCCGGTCGGACACCTTCAGCTCCGTCGCGAGATCGTTCAGCCATCTGTTGGTCGTCTCGATGCTGTGGTCGAGGCTGTCGACGCGGGTACAGATCATGATCGTCTCCTCGGGTGGTCTGGGCGCCCGTCCTGCGCTCACTCCTGGGCGGGGGCGCGGCAGCGGTCGGGTACGGGATTGATGCGGCGCCCGGTGACGTGGCGGCACGGGATGCGGATGAAGCGGTCCCGGGGGGCGGGGTTCCACTGCTGGAGGGGCAGCCGGGCGAGCCGGGCGGTCTCGGCGGGGTCGTGCACGACGCGGGCGTGCCCGAGGATCGTGACCGTCCAGCCCGTACGGCGGACGGTGTCGAAGTCGTCGGCCTCGAAGGCGACGACGGTCTCGTGGGTGGCGGCGACGAGCGTGGAGCCGAGCGAGGTGTGCAGGATGACGTCGTCACCGTCCAGCACGAAGGTGACGGGCTGGATGGCCGGTAGCGCGCGGTCGGTGAAGACGATCCGGCCCAGCGGCACAGAGGCGAGCAGGCTCAGGCACTGCCGGCGATCGAGGACTTCGAGTCCGTGCGCGTCGAACTTCATGTGTCAAGCGTTGTCCTCACACCGCGGGGCGGTCAGGGCCGTGGGTCCCCGGCGCGATGGACTTTCGGCCCTGTCCAGGACCGGCCCGGCCCGCTCCGGCCGGCCCGGCGCCGGTGGCGCGCAGGTTCGCGGCGAACGCGGCGGCCTGGGTACGGCGGCTCATGCCCAGCTTGGTGAACAGGTTCGAGACGTAGTTCTTGACCGTCTTCTCCGCCAGGAACATCCGCTCGCCGATCTGCCGGTTGGTCAGTCCCTGGCCGATCAGCTCCAGGATCTGCCGTTCCTGGTCGGACAGCGACGCCAGCGGGTCGTCGCGGGTCTCCCGGTCGCGCAGCCGCCGCAGCATCTGCGCGGTGCTGCGCGGATCGAGCAGGGACTGGCCGGAGGCGACCGTGCGGACCGCGCTGACCAGGTCCGAGCCGTGGATCTGCTTGAGGACGTAACCGGCCGCACCGGCCATCACCGCGTCGAACAGCGCCTCCTCGTCGGAGAAGGAGGTCAGCATCAGGCAGGCCGTCCGCGGCAGGCGAGAGCGGATCTCCCGGCACACGGTCACGCCGTCGCCGTCGGGCAGGCGGACGTCGAGCACCGCCACGTCGGGCTCGGCGGCCGGTATCCGGGCGATGGCCTGCTCGGCCGTGGCCGCCTCGCCGACGATCTCCATGTCGTCCGCGGACTCCAGCAGGGCCGCCACGCCCCGCCGGACGACCTCGTGGTCGTCGAGAAGGAAGACCCGGATGGTGGTGTTCGGGACGCCGCTGTCCATAGCCAGACGCTATCCAGTGACTCACCGTGACAAAAGTCCCGATGTCCTGGGAAGAGAGGATCAACATCGGCAATTGGGGAAAACGAATCATGACGTTGCCCGGACCATACCTTCGCCCGGGCACGGCGCGCGGCCGCTGGGTAGGGGTCGGGTGAGGGCCGGTGGTCGCGTCGAGTGAGGAAATCTGGCCGGGGTGGGGACAGGCGAACGATCGGGGGACGACCGCGCACGGCTGATGCTGCCGCAGATGCGGCTCGACGACCTGCTCGACGAGCTGCGGACCCGGCTGGAGACGGTGCTGGCGACGCGGGACCGGGTGCACGCGCTGCTCGAGCGGGTCGTCTCGATCGGCAGTGATCTGGACCTGCAGACGGTGCTGTTCCGGATCACCGAGGCGGCGGCGACCCTGGCCGACGCACGGTACGGCGCCCTCGGCGTGATCAGCGACGACGGCGAGCACCTGGGGCGGTTCATCACGGTGGGCGTGACCGAGGCGGAGATCGCGGCCATCGGGCACCGGCCGCAGGGCCTCGGGGTCCTGGGCCTGCTGATCAAGGACCCGCGCGTGGTGCGGCTCGCCGACCTCTCCGCCCACCCGGCCTTCCACGGCTTTCCCCCCGGCCACCCGGCGATGCGCCGGTTCCTCGGGGTGCCCATCCGGGTACGCGACGAGCACTTCGGCAACCTCTACCTGACCGAGAAGGCCGGCGGCGGCGAGTTCGACGAGGAGGACGAGGCCGTCCTCGCCGCGCTGGCCACGGCCGCCGGCGTGGCGATCGAGAACGCCCGGCTCTACCAGGAGGCCTGCCGCCGGGAGCGGTGGCTGCAGGCCTCCGCGGAGATCTCCACGACGCTGCTGTCGGGCACCTCGCCGGGAGACGTCGTGGGCCTGGTCGCCCGCCGGGCCCGGGAGATCTGCGACGCCGACCTGGCCATGGTGGCCCTGGTACGTCCGGGGACCGGGGAGTTCACGCTGTCCGCGGCGGACGGGGCGCACGCCGGGGCCCTCCGCGACCTGCGCCGGCCCATCGACGACGCGGTCTCGGCGTCGGTCTACCGCACCGGAACGCCGCTGCTGCTGGAGGACGGCCGGGCGGCGGCCGCGAACGCCGGCCTGCCCCCTGAGGTGCCCGTCGGCCCCACGCTGATCGTCTCGCTGGGGCACGGCGGCACCGCCCTCGGAGTGCTCGCGGTGGTCAACGAGCCCGGCCGGCCGATCTTCGACGACGCCACGCTGGGGCTGCTGGAGCCGTTCGCCGCGCAGGCGGCCGTGGCCCTCGAGCTCGCCCAGCGGCGGGCCGACACCGAACGCCTCGCCCTGCTGGAGGACCGCGACCGGATCGCCAAGGAGCTGCACGACACGGTGATCCAGCGGCTGTTCGCCACCGCCATGACCCTGATGAGCGCCGTCGAGGTCACCGGCAACCCCGACGTGGCCCGGCGGATCCAGCGTTCCGTCGACGACCTGGACGACACCATCCGGCAGATCCGCTCGACGATCTTCGCTTTGCAGGTGGAATCCGACGACGAGGGCCTGCGCAGCCGGATGCACGCGATCGTGGACGCCGCGACGCCCTGTCTCGGCTTCGCGCCCTCCGTACGGCTGGACGAGCTGCTCGACACGGCGGTGTGCCCGGAGGCCGGGCAGCATCTGCTGGCCGTGCTGCGGGAGGCGCTCTCCAACGTCGGGCGGCACGCCAAGGCCCGCCGGGTGACGGTGTCCGCGGACGTCGGCGACCAGCTGGTCCTGCGGGTGGAGGACGACGGCATCGGCCTCCCGGCGACCGGACGCCGCAGCGGCCTCCGCAACCTCGCCGAGCGGGCCGAGCGCCTGGGCGGATCCTGCACGGCCCGCGCCGGGGAGACGGGCGGCACGGTACTCGTCTGGCGCATCCCCCTCCGCTGATCACCCCCGTCCGCCCTCCGGGCACCCCGGCCCCCAACCCGGCGCACCCACCCCACCCTTCCGTGATCATGCAATCGTTCGACGAACGATTGCATGATCACGGAAGGTGGCTGGGCGGAACAGTGGGGCGGGCGGGACAGAGGTCCCGCGGACGGGTGACCTCCGGCCCTGCCCGCGGCGGCGGCGCGGGCCGAAAGTGGTTGGCAGGACATCTCACCCATGGGGGAGGGGTCGCGATGGTGAACGGCGTGACGTCCCGCAGCGACCTGGGCCGCCGGGTCGCGCACAGGCGCGCGGAGCTGCGGCTCACCACCGCCCAGGTGGCCGCTCGCGCGCGGATGACGCCCGGCTACCTGGACTACGTGGAGAACCACTCGGCGAACATCAGCCCGGATGCGCTGCGCCGGCTCGCCCGTGCGCTGGAGGTCACCCCGGCGGATCTGCTCGGCGGGCACGCCGAGGTGCCACCGGGCGGTGGTGTGCCCTCGCGGCTACCGGACCTGGAGGAGCTCGGTGAGGAGGAGTGCCGCCGGCTGATCGCCCCCGGTGGCGTCGGGCGGGTGGTCTTCCCGACCGAGGCGGGACCGGCCGCGGTCCCGGTCAACTACGCCGTCGTCGACGGTGCGATCGTCTTCCGCACCATGAGCGGCGGCGAGCTGGACAGGCTCGCCGGCGAGAACGTCGGTTTCGAGGTCGACCGCTTGGACGAGGCGTTCAGCAGGGGCTGGAGCGTCCTGGTCTCCGGCCAGGCCCGGGGCGTCGGTGATCCGGGCGAGGTCATGCGCCTGCACCAGATCGTCAAGCCCTGGACGGGGGAACCCAGCGAGGCCTGCGTGCGGATCGAGCCACGCCGGATCAGCGGCAGACGGATCCACACCAACTGACCGGACCCGCGGGCACCGCGACCCGGACCCGGCCCGGCCCGGCCTAGGAGGGAACGCATGGACCACGCACGAGGCCCGGACGTGCTCGTCGGCTATGACGGGTCCGACGAGGGAGAACGCGCCGTGCACTGCGGTGTGGAGGAGGCCCGGCTGCGCCGGCGCCCGCTCACCGTCTGTCATGCCTGGGACTGGCCCTATCCGGAACCGCCCCTCGACGCCGGCATGATCGCGATCGCGCGGAAGATGGCCGAGCACGTGCTGGACAAGGGCGTCCGCAACGCGCAGCGGCGCGCACCCGGGCTGGAGGTGCGCAAATGCCTGGTCAAGGGACCGGTCGCCGCGGCGCTGCTGTACGAGGCTGCCGACACCGAGCTCATCGTGATCGGCTCGCACGGGACCGGCGGGCCGGCCGGGTCGACAGTGGGCTCCGCCGCGTTCCAGGTGCCCGCGCACGCGGTCTGCCCGGTGATCGTCCGCCGCGGGGCCGTGTCCGGTCCGGGCCGGGTGGTGATCGGAGTGGACGGTTCGCCGGCCGGTGACGCGGCGCTGGCCTTCGGCTTCGAGGAGGCGGCACTGCGCGGCTGGGAGGTCCACGCGGTCTACGGCGCCCGGGAGCCCGAAGCGGGGGAGAACACCGACATCGCGCTCTACGGCGACGTGGAGAGCCTCAGGATGTCCGCCGGGGCCCGGCTGGAGCGCCTGGTCTCTCCGTGGCGGGAGAAGTTCGGCCAGGTGCCCACCACCACCCGGCTGATGCTGGAGCCGCCTCGCCGGGCACTGCTGGAGGCGTCCGACCAGGCCGCACTGCTGGTGGTGGGCGATCACAGCCCGGGAGGCCTCCCTGGCCTGCGGCTCGGCACGGTCACCCTGGCGATGCTGCAGGACGCCGGGTGCTCGGTCGCGGTCACGCACGCCTGGCGCCCGGACTGACGGACCGCCTCGTCAGCGGCGCCTGGCCGCGCACCGGATGCAGGTCGTCGCCGCCGGGCGGGCGGCGAGCCGCTCCGGGGCGATCGGCCGCTTGCACTCCTCGCACACGCCGTAGGAGCCTTCGTCCAGCCGTTCGAGGGCCCGGTCCAGGTCATCGAGATGACCACGTGCCCGCAGGAGCAGGCCGTCGAGCTGGGACCGCTCGAACGCCAGCGTCGCCCCTTCGGGATCGTGCTCGTCGTCGACGGTCACGCCCACCGAGGACTGCACGAGGCCCTCCCAGTCACGGGTCAGCGCCGCGATCTGGTCCATCGTGCCCTCGTGCTCGGCGGTCAGGACGCGGTGGACGGCGGACTTGTCGGCCGGGGACAGGCCTGCTGTCGAAACTCGCTTGGTCACGAAGATGTCAACGACCTGTGAGGGCCGTCGCATTCCTGCCGCCCCGGTCCCGGCCGCCGTCACCCGGGCTCCGGGTGATCGGCCCGGGGGCCGGGGCGGCCGCGGGACCGCGGTGACCGGCCCGCTACTTGCCCGGTGACGGGGTGGGCGTGGCCGCCTGCAGCGGCTTGCCCTGCAGGTCGGTGTTGGTCTGCACGCCGGTGGACTCCAGCTTCGGTACGGCGCTGGCGAGCCAGACGCCGTTCTCCTTGGCCAGGCTGAACTGCAGGGTCGCGCCGACCGAGTTCTGGATGCCCCGTGAGGTGACCAGCTTGTTGTTGACCACCACGATGACCGAGGCCTTGTCGCCGGAGACGTCGCCCACGTAGACCTGTTCGATCTGGGCGGTGGAGACGTACTTGCCGGTCTCGAACAGGGTCGTCAGCGTCGCCCAGTTCGGCTTGACCGCGGCGGCGGCCGACTTGGTCATGACGGCGGCCTGCTTCTCGAGGTACCCCTTGGCGTCGTGGTAGTCGTAGGTGAACAGGGTGCTGACGATCACGCCTGCCCGCTCGGCGACCTTCTGGCGTACGGCCTGCGGGGAGGATCCGCTGCCGTACTCGCGCCACTGCACGAACGCGAAGGTGCTGACGGCGGCCAGCGCCGTGGCCAGCACGACGCTCAGGACGGCCAGCACCCGGATCCGGCGGGCGGCCCGGTCACCGGCCACCGGCCCGGCCCGCTTCCCGCCGTCCTCGGCGTCGCCGGCCTCCGGATCCGCGCTGTCCTCGGCCTCGGCGTCCGGCTCGGTCCCGGCGCCCGGCCTGCCCTTCGGCCTGGTCCTGGCCTCCGGGCCGGCCTTCGCCCCGGCCCTGCCCTTCGGCTTCGCCTCAGCCCCGGCTTCGGCTTCGGTCTCAATCTCGGTCTCGGTCTCGGTCTTCGCGTCGGTCTTCGCGCCGGTCCGCTGCGCCGGGTCGGCGTCCACGTCCGCCTCGCCCTTCGCGGGCGGCTCGTCCGCCGTCTCGTCCGCGGTGTCCGCGTCCCGCCCGGTGTCCGCGTCGGCGCCGGCGTCCGTCTCCGCCCCGGTGCTCCCGGCCGGGGCGGGCCTGCGCCGGGCCCGCCGCCGGGCCAGCCGCTCGACCAGTTCCAGCAGGTCGTCCTCGTACGCGGAGTCGAAGTCGTCGTCGGTGACCGCGGCCTGGGGGTTGTCGTCGCCGCCGGACCCCTTGGTCGTCTTGGTGGCCATGTCACTCTCCTCGGTTCTTGCGCTTGCGTACCGCCCGCAGGCGCTGGGCGACGCGGGGCCGCAGCAACGGGACCGTCCTGCTCATGACCCTGATCAGGATGGCCAGCGCGATCAGCGGGGGAATCCAGATCAGCCAGTTCAGCGCGTCGGCCGGGCCCTGCCCGGAGGTGTTCCGCACGGCCACCGAGGACGGCGACGGTGACGGCGCGGGCCCGGCGGCGGCCCGCGCGCCGCCGGTGCCCGGATTCGGGTCGGCACGGGTCGCCAGGGGCGGTACGGAGATCCCGGGGCACGACGGGATGGCCCCGACGGTCGGCAGCGGTATCGGGCTCGGGTACTCCACCGCCGGTTTGGGCTTCTGCAGAGTGATCACGAAGTCGATGTTCAGGTTGGACTTGCCGTTCACCTTCGGGGAGATCTCATTGAGGATCTTGACCAGTTGCGGGGAGGTCCGGGTCGCGTACTCCAGCGAGTCCAGCGCGGGCTGGGACAGCACGATGGGCAGGGCCGAGCTCAGCGACCGCAGCGTGCACTGGTTCGCCGGCGCGGTCGCCGCGAGGATCTGGTTGAAGCGGGCCAGCAGGTCGGGGGCGTCCTTGCGCAACTGAGCGATCTTGTCGCTGTTGCGGGCGAGGGCGCCGGTGAAGCTCGTGAGGTTGTCGAGCCCGGACCCGAGCTCGCCGTGGTGCGCGGCGAGGGTGTTGCTGACCTGGGTGAGCTCCGCGACGAGGCCGTCGAGCAGCTCGGTGTTCTCGGCGAACGTGGAGGTGATCTGCTGGCTGCTGTCGAGGATCTGCGCCAGTGACTGGGAGCGCCCGTCCCAGCCGACCGCCAGCTCGTGCGTGAAGGAGTGCAGGTCGGTGGCGTTGAGCCCCTGCACCGCCTTGTTGGCGGCGGCGAACAGGTCGCCGTAGGAGATGGCCACGCTGGTGCGCGACAGGGGGATCACCGCGCCGGGCTTCAGCGGCGGGCCGCCGGCGGCCGAGGGCGGCGGCGACAGGTCGACGTACGGCTCGCCGATCGCCGACTTGCGGCCCGCCGCCGCCGTCACGTTGCCGGGGATCTTCACGCCCTTGTCGATGGCCAGATTGGCCACGATCTTGTGGTCGCCCAGGCGGACCGACCTGATCTTCCCGACCTTGACGCCGAGGTAGGCGACGTCGAAGTTGGGCTGCAGCCCCGGCGACGACTGGAATTCGGCGCTGATCTGGTACGGCTGGGTGACCGCGTCGAACTTGATGACGTTCCGCAGCGCCCAGATGGTCATGACCACGCCGAGGACCGAGAACACGACCAGGTTGATCAGGATCCGTCTGGTCATCGCTTGGCCGCCATCATCTTGGTGAGGGCCGCCATCAGGTTGTCGGCGGACTTGTTCGAGCTCTGCCCCGTCTCCAGATCCAGGATCGGGTAGAGCAGCAGCTGGCCGTTGAAGATGGCCCTCGGCACCTTGTTCACGAAGTCCTGCATGTTGGTGATCAAGCCCGCCAGGTTGGTCTGGTCGCTGGCCAGCGTACCGATCACCGGGCCGAGCTGGGTGATCATCTGCCGAAGCTGCCGCGTACGGCCCACCAGCACGGTGTCGTTGGTGACCTTCGCCAGCTGGGTGATCTTCGAGATCGTGTCGAGCAGGCGGTACCGCTCGTCGGCGATCACTTTGGTGGCCTTCGCCAGGCCGGCCGGCAGCCGGCCGAGCTCGTCGCGGCCCTTCGCGAGGTCCCGCCCGAGCTTGGCCAGGTCGGTGACCGCGGCGTCCAGCTGAGCCCGCTGGCTGGCGAACAGCGAGAGCAGCGAGTCCGTCTGCTTGATCATCTTTGCGAGTTCCGGGCCCTTGCCGGCGAAGGCGGCCGAGCCGGCGTCCACGATGGTCGCGATGTCGTTGCCGGACAGCGCGCTCAGCAGTGGTCCAGCCTTGCCCACCACCTGCTCGAAGGCGGGCACCACGCTGGTCGAGCCGATCTGGGCGTGGTCGGCCATGAACGGGCCGGTGTTGAGACCGGCCGGCGGCGGGGTGAGCGCGACGTAGTTCTCCCCGAGCAGCGAGGTGATGGACAGCTGGGCGGTCGTGCCGACCGGGACCTTGATCCCCTTCTTGATCGACATGGTCACCCGAGCGCGGTAGTTCGCACGCGTGCCGACCACCTTGACCGCGGTGACCGTGCCGACCTGCACGTTCGAGATCTGGACGGCGTGCCCGACCACGAGGTTCTGGATGTCGGTGAAGTCCGCGGTGAGGGTCAGGCCGCCCTGCGGCGAGCCCGCGGTCTGGTACGAGCACCCCGACATCGCCGCGGTGAGGACGAGCGCCAGTACGGCGCACAGGCGTCTCATCACTTCTCCCACGGGCAGTTGGAGTACGGCTCGGGCAGGCATTTGGCCTTGGGATTGACGGTGGGCTGTTTGAGCGCGGCGGCCAGGTAGGAGCGGTAGATGTTGTTGAGCGCCAGCCGGAGGGTGAGCGCGTGGTCCTTGTGGTTGGTGGCGTTGCTGAGCATGTAGTTCAGCGGCGTGAGCGTCTTGAGGAACTCCCCGAGCTGCTGGGCGTTGCCCTTGACGACCAGGGTGATCTGGGCGATCCGGCCCAGGTCCTGGACGAGCTGCCCCTGGTAGGACTTGATGAGGACATCGCCGCGCCGCACCAGCGAGGCGAGCGCCACGATGAACGTCTCGATGTTCTGGCGCTCACTGGCCAGGTCGGCGCTGACCTGCGAGAAGCTGCTGATCAGGGTGCCCAGGGCCTTCTGCCGGCCGGCCACCACCCCGGCGATCCGGTGCAGGTTCCGCGCGACCTCGAGCAGCTGCTTGTCCTGGCCGGCGATGTTGGCGGTGAGGTCGGCGCTCTGCTGGAGCGCCGCGTTGAACGCCGCGCCGTTTCCCTGGAAGGACTGCGAGCTCTTGTGCAGGACCTTGTTGGCGGCGGCCGGATTGAAGGCCTGCAGCAGGGTGGTGAAGGCCTGCAGCGCCTGGTCCACCTCCACCGGCACCTGCGAGCGGTCGGTGTCGAGCACCGCCCCGTCGGCGAGCTTGGGGGCGCCCGGCTTCCATGACGGGGAGAAGGTCAGGGTGCGCTCCCCGATCAGGCTCAACGGCACGATGGCGGCCCGGGCGTTCGCGGGAAGCGGTATGTCGCGGTCGATGGAGGCGACCACCTTGACCTTGCCGTTGACCGGGGTGACGGAGTCGACGGTGCCGATGGGGACGCCCATGACCTGGACCTGGGACCGGGGGTAGAAGGCCACGGCCTTGGTGAAGTACACCGTGACGTGGTACTTCGACGACGAGCCACCGCCGAGTGCCGCCGGCAGCAGCGAGCAGCCGCTCAGCGCGGCCAGCGTCACCACCGCCATGACGGCGGCGAGCACCGGGCGCGGACGCCTCCTCGGTAGGGGACTCAACTGCGTCCTCCGTTCGGGGTCGGCATCACGGTCGGGACGCCCGGATACGGGTAGTTGGGGGGCAGGAAGCTGGGTTCGGGGCCGAGGAGCTGGGGCCCGATGGGGCCCAGGCCCGCGAGGCCGCCTTCCATCCAGCGTCCGTTGCCGCGGTCCTGCGACAGCTGGTTGAAGGCCGGGCCGAGCCAGGCCATCGAGATGTTGAGCGCCGGCAGGTTCTTGCCGGTCAGCGCCTGGGTGAGGATGTGCAGGTCGCTGAGCACGGTGTCGAGCTCGGTCTGGTGCCGTGTGATCACCTGGTTGAGGGTGCTCACCACCTGGCTGCCGTTGCCGAGGGTGGCGCGCAGGTCGTCGCGGCGCTGCCGCAGCGTGGTGAGCAGGGTCTGGCCGTAGGTGAGCAACTGGCTGAGCTGCTCGTCCTTGGCGGCCAGGGTCCCGGTCAGCTTCTTGCTGTTGGCGATGATGGCCTGGATCTCGGGGGCCCGCTGGTTGAGCGTGGTGCTGAGCTTGTTCAGGTTGGCCAGCATCTGGCTCAGCTGCCGGCGGTCGGGCGGGTCGATGCCCGCCGCCTGGGTGAGGATCTTGTTGACCGACTCGGTGTCCAGCCTGGTCGCCAGGTTGGTGGCCGCGTCGATGGACTGGTTGAGCGTGCTGGGGATGCTGGTCCTGGACGCGGGGATCTGCCGCCGGCTCTTGGGCAGCGAGCTCAGGTAGGGACGCGCCACCGGGCCGGACAGCTTGATGTACTGGCCGCCGAGCAGGTTGGCCGCCTCGATGTCGGCGTGGGTCTGGGTGCCGAGGTCGATGCCGTCGTCGACCCGCCAGGTGATGACGACGTCACCGCGGGAGAAGTCGGGGGTGACGCTCTTGACCTCGCCGACCCGTACCCCGGCGACCTGTACGTCGTCGCCGGCCTTCAGCCCGCCGGTCCCGGTGAACCTGCCGCTCACCGTGTAGCCGCCCTTGCCGAGGCCGAGCGTGCCGAAGGCGTAGGCGAAGATCACGGCGGCGGTCAGCGCCACGGTGCCGATGATCGCGACGAGGTGCGGATTGTGGCCCCGGTAGGTCGTCACCGGCATCATCGGCCTCCAGAGGTGACACTGCTCATGAGCAGCAGCGACGCGAGCCTGCTGAAGGTGGCCTGGTCCGCGGCGCTGACCTGCGGGCGCGCCGACGCCGAGCTCCCGCTGGGCGGTGGCGGCAGCACCTCGGTGAACGGGCACTTCTGGGTCAGCTTGACGTTCAGGCAGACCAGCGCGGTCCGCGTGAAGTGGCCGCCGGACTGGGTGGTCAGCAGGGCCTGCAGAGCCGTCGGCAGACCGGCGATGATCCCGCTGAGCACGGTGACGCGGTTGTGCGCGATCTCCATCAGATCGCGGGTGTTGCTGATGATCGTGCCGATCTGCCCGGCGTTGCCGCGGGTCACCGACTCGAGATTGCCGCTGAAGCGGCCCAGCTGTACCAGCGCGTCCGACAGCGTTCCGTTGCTGGCCGCGAACGCCTGGGTGAGCGTCTGCAGGTTCTGCACGGTCTGGGCGATCTCCAGGTCGCGCTGGGCGATCGTGTCGGTGACCGTCTTGTAGTCCTTGATCATCTGGTCGATGGTCGCGGTGCGGTCGCCGAACGTGGTGAGCAGCAGGCTCAGGTTGCCGATGATCTGGTTGATGTTGCCCTGGTTGCCGTTGAGCGCGACCGAGAAGGTGTCGAGGATCTGGTTGATCTGGTCCGGGTCGAGGCTGCCGGTCAGCGGGCCGAGGCTGTTGATCACTGCGCCGAGGTCGACGGTGGACTGGGTACGGGTGATCCGGCCCCCCGGGCCCAGGGTGTCGCCGCTCTGGCCGGGCTGCAGGTACACCTCACGCTGGCCGATGAGGTTGCGCCACCGGATGACGGCCTCGGAGTCGGTGGGCATCTCGATGGACTTGGAAACCGACAGCTTGACCTGCGCCTTGCCGAGGACGACCTTGACCTCCTCGACCCGGCCGACCGGAGCGCCGGCGACCTTGACCAGATCCCCCTCCTTCAGCCCGGCGACGTTGTCGAAGCTCGCCACGAGGCCGTAGCTGCTGCCGTAACCACTACCGATGATCTTGAAGCCCATGTAGACGGTGAGGCTGACCGTCACGATGGCGAAGGCCAGGAACCTGAGCGCGGCCTTGCGCCCCGGCCCGCGTCGCGCCCGCAGACGTGGGCGGCGCAGGTCGGCCCAGCGGCCCGGCCCGCGGTGCGCGCGGGGAGCGGCCCGGGTCATTTCCTGCCTCCGATCTTCGGGTAGGGCAGTGGCTTGGGATAGGGGTGGCAGAGGTCCAGGACGAAGGTGCAGACCGGGTCGTTGAGATAGATGTGCACCGTCTCGGTGCCGAGCAGGGTGCCGTGCGGGCCGGGGACCTGGAGGATTCCGGCGGTCTGGTTGAAGAACCCGCCGACCCCGCTGATGAGCTCGGGAGTGTTCGCCCTGCCCTGATAGGAGATGTCGAGGGCGGGCAGGAGCCGGTCGATGATCGTGCCCGGTGCCTTGGGGCTGGACGCCAGGATCGCGGAGACCCGTTGCGAGACCTGGCCGCCCTGGGTCAGCAGTGCCGACAGCCGGGCGGGGTCCTCCGACAGCACGGGGGTCAGGGTGTTGACGTCGCGGGCCAGGTTCACGATCTGCCCGCCGCGGTCGCCGAGGGTCGCGCTGAGGATCCTGCCGTTGCCGATCAGGGTCTTGAGGTTGCCACTGTTGCGTTCGGACAGGTCCAGCAGCTTGGCGGCGTTGTCGATCGTGGCGGCCAGTTGCGGGCCCCGCCCGTTGAGACCGCTGGAGAAGGTCTGCAGGAGGGTGGTGAGATCGGCCGGGTCGACCGCGCCCAGCAGGTTGTAGGTCGGCTCGGCGATGTCGCTGAGCTCCTGGGGGTCCCGGGTCTGGCCGATCACCCCGCCGTCGGCGAGGTACGGGCCGACGTTCTCACCGCTGCCGGGCTCGAGGTTCACGAACTTGGGCCCGAACACCGACAGCGGCTCGATGACGGCCACGGTGCTCTGCGGTGCCTTGATCCCGCGGTTGAGCCGGATCCTGACCCGGACCTTGCCCTCCTTGGTCAGCTTCACCGAGGACACGTTGCCGACGTTGATCCCGCGGATCTTCACGTCCGACTGGTCGTCCAGGCCCTGGCCGGCCCGCCCGAAGGTCGCGACCAGGTAGGTGGAGCCCGGATGCCCGGCCTGCACGCCCAGGTAGGAGGCCACCACGCCCGCGGCCACCGCGCCGGCCCCGATGAGCCGGAACAGCCGGCGCGAGCGCGGCGACAGATCTGAGTTCATCATCCGGTCAGACTCACCGTCCCGCCGTGTCCCCAGAAGATGTACGACAGCAGCAGGTTGACCATGATGATCGTCACCATCGACTCACGGATGGCCCTGCCGGTGGCGACCCCGACGCCCACCGGGCCACCCACCGCGTAGAAGCCCCGGTAACAGTGGATGATCACGATGATGAAGGAGAAAACGATCACCTTGACGACACTGTAGAAGACGTCTATGGGCGGCAGATAGAGATTGAAGTAATAGTCGTAGATGCCGGGGGAGACCCCGAAGAACTGCACCGAGATCAGCCGGGTGGCGAAGAAGCTGGCGAAGAGCGCGATGAGGTACAGCGGGATCAGCGCCATCAGCGTGGCCACCACCCGGGTGCAGACCAGGTAGGCCAGCGAGTTGATGCCCATGACCTCCAGGGCGTCGATCTCCTCCGAGATCCGCATCGCGCCGATCTCGGCGGTGAAGGCGGCCCCGAGCTGGAAGATCAGTGCCACTCCGGCGATGATCGGGGTGATCTCGCGGACGTTGGCGTAGCTGGCGATGAGACCGGCCAGCGACTGGACGCCCAGGCGCTGCAGCCCGGGCACCGCCTGGAGGCCGACCGTGGTGCCGGTGAAGAAGGACATGAAGAAGATCACGAACACCATGCCGAGGCCGACCACCACCGCGCCCACGCCGGCGACGATGTCGCTGACCTGGCGCAGCACCGTCTTGAGGTACTTGCCGCGCAGGATGTCGGTGAACAGGTGATAGATCACCCGTCCCGTGAAGATCAAGAATTCGGAGGTGCCCGTCGCGTAGGAGGCACGGCTGCGGACCGCGCGGCCGATCCTGCGGACGGGGGAGATGGCGACCATCGGATCCTCCTCTCAAATCCGGGGAGGAAAGAGGGCGTAGTCCAGCGTCGAGATCACGTAGTTCGCCGCGAACACCAGCATCGCGGCTATCACCGCGGCCTGGTTCACCGCTCGCCCGACACCGCTCGGCCCGTAGTCACAGTTCATGCCCTTCCAGCAGGCGACCGCCGCCGCGATGAAACCGAACACCCACGCCTTGAACAGGGTGGCCAGCAGGTCGTGCATGCGCAGCAGCGAGGTCGCCCCGTCGAAGTACGAGCCGGGGGTGACGCCCTGCTGCACGACGTTGAAGAAGTAGCCGCCGATCACGCCGGACAGGATGATCAGTGAGCAGAGCAGCACCCCGATGGTGCTGGCCGCCCAGAGCCGCGGGGTGACCAGCCGGTGCACCGAGTTGATGCCCAGCACCTCCATGGCGTCGAGCTCGTCGCGGATGCGCCGCGAGCCCATATCCGAGGCCATCGCGGACCCGCCGGCCCCGGAGATCAGCAGCGCCGCGGCGACCGGTGCCACCTGGGTCACCATCGCCTGCACGACCGTGGCGCCGGTGCCGGACTGCGCGCCGATCTGCCGGACGATCTGGCCCACCTGCAGTGAGATGGTCCCGCCCAGCGGCAGCGCGATGAGCATCACCGGCAGGGCGGTGACGCCGGCCAGGAAGGCGCACTGCTCGACGAACTCGCCCCACCACTGGCGGACGTTCCAGGACTTACGGAAGCCCTCGATGCCGGTGATGAACAGGGTGCCGGTCTGGTAGGTCATCGACCCGGCGCGCTGCCGTACGAAGTCCGCGCCGGCGGCGGCCCCCCGGGTCGCGCTCAAGGCCATCGGGCGCAGCTCGCTCTGGGGGCAGACGGTCTGGCCATCCGGACCTCCTACTCACGGAATCCGCGCGCCCGTCGGGGTGGTCCGGGCGCTGCGGTCATGCCAAAGCCGCCGGTATCCGTACGACTACGCATGAAGGGGCACTGTATTGGAACGAAGCCTGTCAGGGGAATGTTCTGGCCAAAAAAACAATCAAGCGCTAGGTAGTTTTCCGCAGCCTCCAGCCCCGCGCCGGGCGGCCGGATCGCCCGCGGGGCGGGCCGGACCCGGGTCCGGGCGCACCCGCCCGGCTCGGTGCGGAGGGCCGCCCCGGCACTCCGGGAGGGCCGGCTCTCCAGAGGGGATACTTTATATCATATCCTCAGATGCTCACAGAGAGTGATGATCAGTCTTATATGTACAACGGTATTCGTTACTCAAAGCCTCTCTTTCAATTACATTTGTCACCTATATATAGTTCGCCGGGGCGCGAATGTTGCCTGCCCTCAACAGATAAAAGGATTACGCTCCGATAGCGTCATCCAGCGGTTCTGGTCAATGCGAGAGCAGTTGCCGCGGCCGGTCCGGGGGAGCCGTCGTGAGCAGGGAAGATATCGGGAGAGGCAATGCGGCGGAGTTCACTGGTACGGGCCGTGAGCGGTCTCGCGGGCGCGGCGATGATGTCGGCGCTGCTGTTCCCGGCGTCGCAGGCCGCCGGCGCCGAGCTGGTCGCGGCGGACGACGGCGCGAAGATCGTCGCGCGGACGCAGCTGGACGACCGGACCTTCGACCTGACCGTGTCCTCGCCCGCCCTGGCCGAGAGTGTGCAGGTCCGCGTGCTGGTGCCGAAGGGCTGGTCGCAGACGGCCGCCCGGACCTGGCCGGTGGTCTACGCCTACCAGGGCGGCCGCGACACCTACGTGTCCTGGACCCGCAGCACCGACATCGAGGAGGTCTCCGCCAAGTACGACGTCATGGTCGTGATGCCCGAGGGCGACAACGGCTCGTACACCGACTGGTGGAACTACGGTAAGGGCGGCACCCCGAAATGGGAGACCTTCCATACCCGGGAGGTTCTCCAGCTCATGGAACGCAACTTCCGGGCCGGCGCGACCGGTAAAAAGCGCGCCGTCATGGGCATCTCCTCCGGTGCCTCGGGTGCCATCACCTACGCGGCCCGGCACCCCGGCATGTTCGGCTATGCCGTCTCCTCCAGCGGCGTGCTCCATCTGACCCAGCCCGGAATTCCGGCCATGACCATGTTCGTGAACGCCTTCTTCGGTGACGGAGGGGATCCGTACCGCATCTGGGGGATTCCCGGCATCGACACCGCGAACTGGAAGGCGCACGACCCGTACGAGCTCGCGAACAACCTGCGCGGCACCGGCCTGTACATCTCCAGCGGCACCACCGGCCTGCCGGGGCCGTACGACAGCCCCGAGCCCGGCCACGAGAAGTCGGTGCAGTTCCAGGAGGTGCTCTGCGGCTCCACGACGATCTCCTTCATCGCGCGGCTCAAGGAGCTGGGCATCCCCGCCACCACGCACGTCTACGAGAACGGCTGGCACAACTGGGAGGCCTGGCAGCCGGAGATGCACCGGTACTGGCCGGCGATGATGACGACGATCGGCGCCAGGCCCCTCGCCTGAGCCCACCCGCCCGCACGCCCGGCAACAGGCAACAGGCAGCACGTCGCTTGCGTGAATCTGCCGTAGCATTGCGCCGTGACCCGTCAACCCGCGGAAGTGGCCAAGACCCGTCGGCTCGCTGAAGTGGCCAAGAAGGTCGGTGTCAGCGAGGCCACGGTCAGCCGGGTCCTCAACGGCAAGCCGGGGGTCTCCGACGCCACCCGTGCCGCGGTGCTGACCGCCCTGGACGTGCTCGGTTACGAGCGGCCCACGCAGCTGCGCGGTGAGCGGGCCCGGCTGGTGGGGCTGGTGCTGCCCGAGCTCGGCAACCCGATCTTCCCCGCGCTGGCCGAGGTCATCGGCGGAGCGCTCGCCCAGCGCGGTTTCACCCCCGTCCTGTGCGTGGGCACCGCGGGGGGTCTCTCCGAGGCCGACTACGTCGAGATGCTGGTGGACCAGCAGGTCTCCGGGGTGGTGTTCGCCGGCGGCCACTACGCCGAGGCCTACTCACCGCACGAGCACTACTTCCGGCTGCTGGAGCTGAGGCTGCCCGTGGTCCTGGTCAACGCGGCCTGCGACGACCTGGACTTCCCGCGGGTCTCCACCGACGACGAGGTCGCGGTGGAGCAGGCCTTCGGGCATCTGGTGTCCCTGGGGCACGAGCGGATCGGCCTGGTGCTGGGCCCCGAGGACCACATGCCCTCCCGCCGCAAGCTGGTCGCCTTCACCGCGGCGGCGGAGCGGGCGGGGCTCGAGATCCCGCCGAAGGCGGTGGAGCACGCGCTCTTCTCCCCGGAGGGGGGCCAGTCGGTCACCACCCGGCTGATCGCCAACGGCATCACCGGGATCATCTGCGCCAGCGACCCGCTCGCGCTCGGCGCCATCCGCGCGGTCCGCCGGGCCGGGATGTCGGTCCCCGAGGACGTGTCCGTGGTCGGCTTCGACGACTCCGCGTTCATCAACTGCACCCACCCTCCGCTGACCACGGTCCGCCAGCCGATCGAGGCGATGGGCCGGGCGGCGGTGACCCTGCTGGTCAACCAGCTCGACCGCGCCCCCGTCATGGCCGAGGAACTGCTGTACGAGCCGGAGCTGGTGGTGCGCGGCTCCACCGCGCCGGTCCGGGCCCGCACACCCTCGTAGCCGACCGCCGGGCCCGCAAGACGTAGTGCGCTTATCGCACATTCTTGACGTACTTGTCACGATTTCATCACGGCAGCCGCTTCCGCATGCCCGCCGGCGATCGCCCCTCCGGCCGGACCGGCCACGTACCGGCGTGAATCCGCGCAGGTGGAGAGGGGTGGAATTCGGCGTGTGGATCAAGATTTGAAGCCCGCTTAAGACGTTCTGTCGATATTTTGCGTTGCTATGACGTTCTATTGCTATGCGATGAACGTCTCTGTATGTTTCACGCAACCACGAAGCACGCTCGTTACCGGGACGCAACAGTCATGACGTCAGGGCCCGAACGGAACGTCCCGGCCAGTGGTCTTCGCGATGCCACTCCAGGAAGGAACTCGTTTGATGAGACGCCGTAGCCTCGCGATCCTTTGTGCCACAGCCGTCGCCCTGACGACCACCGCCGCCTGCGGCAGTGACAGCGGCGACACCGGCGGCGGCGCCGGCAAGGGTGACGCCGCCGGCGCCCCCCTCGACCCGAACACCAAGGTGTCGATCACGGTCGGCTGCCAGCCGCCCAAGAGCTCGGTGGCGCTGCGCAGGGAGTGGAACAACGACGTCGCCGCGTTCCAGAAGCTGCACCCGAACATCACGATCGTCAGCAAGGACGCGTTCCCCTGTGAGGACCCCAAGACGTTCACCGCCAAGCTGGCCGGCGGCCAGATGGAGAACGCCTTCTACGTGTTCGTCACCGACGCGAAGAACATCATCGCCAACGGGCAGGCGGCCGACATCACCAAGTACGTCGGCGGGGTGAAGAACTACTCCAGCCTCCAGCCGCAGCTGCTCAGCGTCTTCAAGGACGGCGACAAGGTCTACGGGCTGCCCAAGACCAACTACTCGATGGGCCTGCTCTACAACCGCAAGCTGTTCACCCAGGCGGGACTGGACCCGGAGAAGCCGCCCGCGACCTGGCCGGAGATCCAGGCCGCCGCCAAGAAGATCAGCGCCCTCGGCAACGGCATCGTCGGTTACGCCGACTACAGCACCAGCAACCAGGGCGGCTGGCACTTCACCGCCTCCATCTACTCCCAGGGCGGCGACGTCGTCACGCCGGACGGCAAGAAGGCGGCCTTCAACAGCCCGCAGGGCAAGGCGGTGCTGGAGAACCTGCGGCAGATGCGCTGGACCGACAACAGCATGGGCACCAAGCAACTGCTGCAGATCTCCGACGTCCAGCCGATGATGGCCTCCGGCAAGCTCGGCATGTACCTGTCCGCCCCGGACAACATCCCCACCCTGGTCGACCAGTTCCAGGGCAAGTACGAGGACTACGGGCTGGCTCCGATGCCGGGTGCGCAGGGCACCCTGATCGGCGGCGACGGCTACATGTTCAACCCCAAGTCCACCCCCGACCAGATCAAGGCCGGCATCCTCTGGCTGGAGTTCGAGAACCTGACCCCGGGCAAGGGCCAGTTCGACTGGGCGCAGAAGAAGATCGACAAGCAGCCGGTCGGGCTGCCGCAGCCCAACATCTTCACCGGCGCGCCCGCCGCGGAGGAGCTGAAGATCCGGACCGCCAACTCCAACATGCCGGTGCAGAACTACAAGCCCTTCGCCGACGGTGACCCGTCGCTGAAGTACCGGCTCGAGCCGCCCCAGGCCCAGCCGATCTACGCGGTGCTCGACGGCGTGGTGTCCTCGGTGCTCACCAACCAGAACGCCGACATCGACAAGCTGCTGAGCCAGGCCGAGACCAAGGTCAACGGCATTCTCGCCAACGCCGACTGACGCTGATCCGGGGTGCCGACCATAGGGGGCCGGCACCCCGGATCACCGTGCGGGCGCGCCGTTGAGATGGGGATGGGAAGCATGGGCACTCTGATTTCGAGCGGGAGGCGGGGGCGGTCCGCCTCGCGCCGCCGCCGCGACGTACAGCGCAACCTGTCCGCATACGGATTCCTGTGTGCGGCACTGGTGTGCTTCGCGTTCTTCTCCTGGTATCCGATCGTGCGCCAGGCCATCCTCAGTTTCCAGAAGACCAACTTCGTCGGCGACACGAAGTGGGTGGGGTGGCGCAACTTCGATCGGGTGATGGCGGACCCGTCCTTCGGCGCCGCCTGGCGCAACACCGCGGTCTTCACCCTGCTGGCGCTGCTGTGCGGATACGTGATCCCGTTCGTCACGGCGATCGTGCTGAACGAGCTCCGGCACGCCCGCGGCTACCTCCGGTTCGTGGTGTACCTGCCGGTGATGCTGCCGCCGGCGGTCTCGGTACTGCTCTTCAAGTGGTTCTACGACCCGGGCCCCGGGCTGTTCAACGAGATCCTGCGCTTCACGCACCTGCCCACGCTCAGCTGGCTGGACTCCAGCAGTACGGCGCTGATCTCGCTGGTCATCGTCTCCACCTGGATGAACATGGGCAGCGGCACCCTGATCTACCTGGCCGCCCTGCAGACCGTGCCCGGCGAGCTGTACGAGGCCGCGGAGCTGGACGGAGCGGGGCTGTTCAAGCGGATCTGGCATGTCACGATCCCGCAGACCCGGCTGATCCTGCTGGTCATGCTGCTGCTGCAGATCATCGCGACCATGCAGGTGTTCATCGAGCCGTACCTGCTGACCGGCGGCGGCCCGGAGAACTCGACGGTCAGCGTCGTCTACCTGATGTACCAGTACGCGTTCAACTTCAACAACTACGGCGGAGGCGGCGCCCTCGGGCTGATGCTGATGCTGGTCCTGATCGTGTTCTCCGCGATCTACCTGCGTCTCTCCCGTGACGACCAGGTCGGCCGGCCCGTCCGGCTCCGAGGCTAGGAGCACTCGATGTCGAACGTCCTCGATCAGCCGGTCCGCCCGGCGGGCGTCCCCTCGGGTCCCGGCCCGCGGCCGGGCCGGAGACCCCGCCGGGAACGCCGGGCACGGCCGGCGGGGCAGCGCACCCTGGTCTCGCCGCACCAGATGCGGACCCGCGGGGGCCGGATCGCCTACTGGTCCGTGCTGACCTTCGTGCTCGTCCTGTTCACCCTGGTGTTCGTCTTCCCGCTGTACTGGATGGTCACCGGTGCGCTGAAGTCCTCCGGTGAGCTGGCACAGTTGCCGCCGACGCTGTTCCCCAAGGATCCGCATCCGGAGGTGTACAAGACGGCATGGAACCAGATGGACCTGGGGCGCTACATCTTCAACAGCTTCGTCTACGCGCTGGGCGCCTGGCTCCTCCAACTCGCCGTCGACGTCAGCGCCGCCTACGCGCTCTCCAAGCTGAGGCCGATGTTCGGCAAGCTGATCCTCGGCGGGATGCTGCTCACCCTGATGATCCCGCCCACGGTGCTGCTGCTGCCCGCGTACCTGACCGTACGGGATCTTCCGATCTTCCATCTGAACCTGCTGAACACGCCGTGGGCGATCTGGCTGCCGGCCGCCGCCAACGGGTTCAACATCTTCCTGCTGAAACGCTTCTTCGACTCGATCCCCACGGAGCTGCTCGAGGCGGCGGCCATCGACGGCGCGTCCTCGGTGCGCATCCTCTGGTCGATCGTCCTGCCGGTCTCCCGGCCGATCATCGGTGTCGTGTCCATCTTCGCGGTGGTCAACGTCTGGAAGGACTTCGTGTGGCCACTGCTGGTGATGCCCGACACCGGCAAGATGCCGGTGAGCGTGGCCATCACCCAGCTCTCCCAGCAGCTGCCGCAGAACGTCCTCATCGCCGCCCTGGTGATCGCGAGCCTTCCCGCGGTCGTCGTCTTCTTCGTCTTCCAGCGCAACATCATGGCCGGCCTCACCGCGGGCGGCCTCAAGGGCTGACCCCCCGGACGGCACGAGCGCGCACACCACCCCGGGCTTCACCGTGAAGCCATGGACCGCGAACATTTCGCACTGAAGGAGATATCCGAGCATGCACGAAACGTGGTGGCGGGGAGCCGCGATCTACCAGGTCTACCTGCGGAGTTTCGCCGACGGCAACGGAGACGGATGCGGCGACCTGGCGGGGCTCCGGAGCCGGCTGCCGTACCTGGCCGAGCTCGGCGTCAACGCCCTCTGGCTCAACCCCTGGTATCCGTCGCCGATGTCGGACGGCGGCTACGACGTCGCCGACTACCGCGACATCGAGCCGGCCTTCGGCACGCTCGGGGAGGCTGAGAAGCTCATCCAGGAGGCGCACGACCTCGGCATCAAGATCATCGTTGATGTGGTGCCGAACCACTGCTCGGACCGGCACGTGTGGTTCCAGGAGGCGCTGGCGGCGGGGCCGGGGTCGCCGGCCCGGGACCGGTTCTGGTTCCGGCCCGGCGACGGCGACGGCCCGCCCAACGACTGGCAGTCCATCTTCGGCGGCCCCGCCTGGACCAAGGTGCCCGACGGCGAGTGGTATCTCCACCTGTTCGCTCCCGAGCAGCCGGACTTCAACTGGGGCGACCGGGCCGTCCACGAGGAGTTCCTCGACGTCCTGCGGTTCTGGTTCGACCGGGGCGTCGACGGGATACGGATCGACTCCGCCGCCGTGCTGATCAAGGATCCGGACGCCGAGCCCGACGGTCTCGACCCCTACACCGACCGGGACGGGGTGCACGAGGTCTACCGCGAGTGGCGGCGGGTCTGCGACGAGTACCCGGACCGCATCCTGATCGGCGAGATCTGGCTGCCCGACCACGAGCGCTTCGTCCGTTACCTGCGGCCGGACGAGCTGCACACGGCGTTCAACTTCGACTTCCTGGCCTGCCCTTGGAACGCTCCCGCGCTCCGGAACGTGATCGACACGACGCTGGCCACGCATGCTCCGCACGGGGCCCCGCCCACCTGGGTGCTCTCCAACCACGACGTGACCCGCCCGGTGACGCGGTACGGCCGGGCGGACACCTCGTTCGACCACGGCGACCGCAAGCACGGGATGCCCTCGGACCTGGCACTGGGCACCCGCCGGGCGCGGGCCGCGGCGCTGCTCTCGCTGGCGTTGCCCGGCGGCGCCTACATCTACCAGGGGGAGGAACTCGGCCTGCCCGAGGTGGAGGACCTGCCCGACGAGCTGCTGGAGGATCCGATCTGGTCGCGCTCCGGGCACACCGACCGGGGCCGCGACGGCTGCCGGGTGCCGCTGCCCTGGTCGGGGGACCGGCCGCCCTACGGCTACAGCAGCGGTACGCCCTGGTTGCCGCAGCCGGCGGACTGGGGGCACCTGACGGTCGAGTCGCAGCGGGCGGTGGAGGGCTCGATGCTCGGTCTCTACCGGGAGGCGCTGCGCATCCGCGGCGACCGGCTCGGTGACGGCACGCTCACCTGGCTGCCGCAGGGTGACGACGTGCTCGCCTTTCTCCGCGACACCGGGCTGACCTGCGTGGTCAACCTCGGATCCGGAGCGGTGCCGCTGCCGCCGCACGAGAGCGTACTGCTGTCCAGCGGTCCGCTGGAGGGGGACGCCCTGCCGCCGGACACCGCCGTCTGGCTGGTCTGACCCGGCGATCGGCGGCGATCCGGGGTGACCAGCGGCCGCGTCGGGGCCGGCGGCCGCCCGGCCACCGCCCGGCTTCCCTGCTCCGGGAGCCGGGCGGTGGCACCGGCCGGGTCACGAGTGACCTTTGTGCCAGAATGATCGAACACGGACACGTGTTTATCAAACGTCGTCTAGTTCCGAGTTGATCACCGTTGTAATCTCGGGCGACCGCATGGGTGGAACCGTACTCGGCCTCCACACCGGCAGCTCCGAGAGGGACATCGTGATCCTCTTCATCACCGGATTCAATCGCAGCGGGACCACGGTCCTGGTGGACGCCGTGGCGGCGGCGACGGCGGGAGCGCCGCTGACGGCGGGCGACCTCGCCCGCCATGGTGCGCCGGACCTCGCCGCCCGGCTTCGCCGGATCTTCGACTCCACCGAGCCGATCGACCGCGGAGTGGACGGCCGGCTGGTCACCGAGTCGATGCCGGAGGAGTACGGCTGGTTCCTCTACCATCTCGGCACCGGCCGGCGCCGGTCGCTCCGGTTCCGGCCGGCGGCCACCGCCGACCTGCGGCGCGTCGCGGACGCGCTGTCGGCTCGATCGGGCGTCGCGGTGCTCAAGAACCCCTCCGACACCGGCCACGAGGACGAGTTGCTGGCGGCCTTTCCGGACGCGCAGATCATCATCTCGCGCCGCCGGGTGGCCGGCATCACCGCCAGCAGCTACCGGGCGATGGATCGCTACATCACCACGAGCGCGTACGGGGAGGCACTGCGCGGCGACGACCTCTGGGTCCGCTTCCTGGCCCGGGCGCTGCGCAACAGGGCGCTCGCGCGGCTGGTCCGCTTCGGCACCCGGTGGGGCCTGCGCGTACGGCTGATGGGCTACCTCCGCACGTTCTCCCGGCTCCCGGCGGACCGGGTGGCGTTCCTGAGCTACGACGAGCTCGTCGAGGATCCCGACCGCGGCGCCCGGTGGGCGGCGCACCTGCTGGACGCGGGGCGGCTGAGCAAGGAGTTCCGCGCGGCGTTCTCGGCCGACACCGGCGCGCGGCCGCCGGAGTCCTCGTGGATCGACCGCGAGCTGGACCGCCGCTGGGCCAGGGTCTGGAAGATCAAACGCGGGGAGCAACTGCGCCTCGGAGTGCTCTCCCACCCCGCGGGCGACCGGCGCGCCGGCAGCGCCTCCGTCCCGTAGCGGTGGTCAGGGGTCCGTGCTCTTCGGCGCGGACTCCAAGGCAGGCCCCGAGGCGGCCGGCCTCCGGCGGAGGGTCGGCTCGAAGAACAGGTCGGCGGGCCGCGAGGGGCCCGCCGCGGACACCTTGATCGGCACGTCGCCGTGCGCGGTGCGGAGCACCCCCTGGCGGCGCATGGGCTTGACCGTGGGAAGTCCGGTCCCCGAGCCGCTGCGCGCGAGGAAGGCCAGGCCCTGCCGCAGGAAGGCACGCGGGCCCGGATCGAGGTGGGACGTCCAGGCGGGTGCGGTCTCCCCGCGCATCCGGCAGTAGCAGGCCAGGGCGTAGCCGAACTCGCGCTCGGTGAGATAACCGAGCTCGAAGTAGCCGTCATTGTCGGCGCCGTTGAGCGTCCGCTCGTCCAGGTAGCCGAGCGGCCGGACCGACCAGGAGCGGGCGGTCTTCGCATAGCTCATCGCGGCGTTGGTGGTGAAGACGCCGAGCCCGAGGTAGACCGTGACGAGATCGGTGAGCCGCTCGTGGTCGTCGTGCCGGTCGATGCGGTTCTCGCCCAGCAGCCGGACGTGACCGAGTTCATGCGCGATGATCGCCGTGAGGTAGGCGGGATCGGACGCCTGGTCCCGGTCGAGACCGATCACCGCGCGGCCGTCGCGCCGGGAGTAGTGACCCACCGCCCGCCTGCCCGAGGTGGTGGACGGAGAGTCCTTCGCCGCGCCGTCGAACAGCTCCACGACCAGGCCCGCCGGGTCGACCGACATCAGGCCGCACACCCGGGCGGTGAGTTCCTCGATCTGCGCCGGCGTCCCGGTGTAGGAGGCGGGGAAGAAGTCCGGCGTGGGCAGCGCGATCTCGCCGAGCTCCGCCGGGCCTCCGAACTGGCCGGCGCACCAGTGCATCCAGGTCTCGATCCAGGTCTGCTGCTCGCGCCCGACCGGGCAGGCGGTGCTCGGCGACCAGGGCCGCGCGTCCGTCCCGTGCTCCTCCATGGAGCCCCCTGTGATCGCCGCTGCCTGAGATCAGCGGTTATCAGATGGACGGCGCCCGGTCCGATCCGGTTCCCGCCGCCGGCCGATCCAGGCCGCCGCGACGAGGTCCGTTCGCGGGTCTCAGCGTTTGACGCCGATGCCGCCTATCGCCCAGACCGATGCGGGATCGACGGTGGGCTCGCCCTTGTCCGGGCGCCAGGCGGGCAGTTCGACCATCCCGGGGGGCAGGACCTCCAGGCCGTCGAGGAAGCGCTCGACCTCGGCCCTGGTGCGCACGTTGTTGCGCGGCTTGCCCTTGACCACGTCGTTGTCCTGGTAGAGG
Source organism: Actinomadura scrupuli (assembly GCF_050971785.1). Classification (NCBI taxonomy): domain Bacteria; kingdom Bacillati; phylum Actinomycetota; class Actinomycetes; order Streptosporangiales; family Thermomonosporaceae; genus Actinomadura; species Actinomadura scrupuli. The sequence goes on from NZ_JBPCCU010000005.1 coordinate 239,875, forward strand.
CGGGCGAGTTTCTCGGTGACGTCGGGGCGGGAATCGGAGATCGCGTGGGAGACGAGGAGATGGCTGCCCGGTGCCATCGTCTGCCGGAACCGGTCGACGATGTGGGTCGCGAGGTCGTCTTCGGGGATGAGGACCAGGAACGAGTGCAGCAGGAACGCCACCGGGCGGTCGAAATCGATCAGCCCGGTGAGCTCCGGGTCGGCCAGCAGCCGGTCCGGGTCGCGGGCGTCCGCCTGCAGGACCACGGCGGGGTCGCCGGTGTCCAGGAGCGCGCGGGCGTGCACGACGACCACCGGATCGCTGTCGACGTAGGCCACGCGCGCGTCCGGCGCCAGCGGCCGGAGCACTTCGTGGACGCCGCCCTGCGTGGGCAGCCCGCAGCCGACGTCGACGAACTGCCGGATCCCGGTACCGGCCAGGAACCGGACGGCCCGGCCCAGGAACTTGCGCGCCTCGAGGACGATCATCGGTAGGTCGGGCGCCAGTTGCAGGGCGAGCTCCGCGGCCTCCCGGTCGGCGGCGAAGTTGTCCTTGCCGCCCATGTAGTAGTCCGCCATCCGGGCTTCGTTGGGCACCGTGGGATCGAATCCCGGTAGATCGCGGGGCCTGGATCTGGTCACCCGGTGATGTTAACGGGATGCCCGGCGGTGCTCAGCCGAACGCCCTGCCCGGTATGGGAGGTAGCGGACTCTGATAGGCAGTGATGGGTCATTGACGGGAGATCTGCGGTGCGAGATCTGCGGTGCGGGATCTGGGTTCCGGCGGATCGTGAGATGGGAATGCGGACATGAGCGGCGATTACGTGCACTGGGAGAACGTCCCGACACGCTGGAAGGACAACGACGTCTACGGGCATGTCAACAACGCCGTCCACTACTCGCTGATGGACACGGTGATCAACTCCTGGCTGATCGGGACCGCCGGCCTGGACATCCACGAGGGCACCGCGATCGGCCTGTGCGTGGAGTCGCACTGCGTCTTCAAGGACTCGGTCTCGTTCCCCGAGGTGATCAGGGTCGGCCTGCGCATCGGCCGGCTGGGCACCTCCAGTGTCCGCTATGAGCTGGGTCTCTTCCGTTCCGGCGGGGAGACCCTCATCGCCGAAGGCCATTTCGTGCACGTCTTCGTGGACCGGCGGACCCGTCGCCCGGTCGAGATCGGCGGGCCGCTCCGCTCGGCGATGCAGAAATTGCTGGTCGCATGAGGGAGATCCGGCTTATCGGACATTGACTACCTGATTGCTGGATCTAAGCCTTTACTCAAGAAAGTTCACATACTGCCCTGATTCTTCATACGGAAGGCGATTTTTCCGGCGAGTTCGTTATGAGACCGTGAAATTGCAAGCCCCACACCCTGGCTGAGCAGGCAATATCCGCTGCTCTACCGGCTTGCTTCCGGCTCTCCGCGAGCCCCAGCCTGAGGAGCGCCATGCTCGTGCTCGTCCTCGCCGGTACCTCGATGGCCGTCTACTTCACGAGCTTCGCCCTGTTCAAGGGCGCCGCGGTCCGGATGCGGCGGTTGTCCGGCAGCCGGCCGTTGCAGGTGGTGGGACAGGTCCTCACCAGCCGATGGTGGCTGCTCGGCCTCGCGATGATCCTGTTCGGCTTCGTGATCGAGGGCGCCGTGCTGACCGTGCTGCCGCTCGGCACGGTCGTACCCGTCTTCGGATCGGTGCTGGTCTTCCTGCTGGTGATCGGGACCGGCTGGTTCGGGGAACGGCTGAGCGCACGCGAGTGGTGGGCGATGATCGTCACGGTGGCGGCGCTGGTGCTCCTCGCACTGTCGGCGGGGCTGCTGCCGCTTCCCGGGTCGTCCGGCGGGCCGGGGGACTCCCTGCGGCTCACCGGGCCGGCCTGGGCGGCCTCGGTGCCCCTGTGGAAGCTCGCCCTGGTCGCCGTGCCCTCGGTGCTGCTGCCGGCCTGGATGTTCTCGATCAGGGACCGCGGGATCGACGGCCGGCACGCCCGGCCGCTGACCGGCGTCGCCTACGGCATCGGGGCGGGCGTGCTGCTGGGCACGGCGGAGCTCTCCGGCCTGGGCACCGCCTGGATGGTGCACGGTCACCGTTCCGACCTGTTCGCCACCCCGCACCCGTACGTCGTCCTCCTCGCGGGCGCCCTCGGCCTGGGGTTGCTGCAGGTGGCCCTGCAGCGCTGCCGGCTGGTCATCGTCGTCACGGTCGTCACCATCACGGCGAAGACGCATCTGCTGCTGGCGGGAACGCTGCTGTCCGGGCAGCCATGGCCGCGCGACGGGATCCTGCTGGCGCTGCGGATCGGCGGCCTGGTACTGGCCGCGCTGGCGGTGCTGGCCTTCCCCCGGCACGAACAGCGCGTACGGGCGCCGCGATCCGTCCCCGGCGGGGACCGCGACACCGGCGCGGAGTGCCAGGAGGCGGTGGCGTACACCGGGAGCCACCGCAGGGCCGGGAGACGCGTGTCCGCCACGTGACGCCCTGGAGTGGGGCGGGTGGCCTGCCCGGACTCGGCAGGCCACCGCGCCGCGTCACCATGGCACCGGGGGGACCCCGCCCCAGCACGCCCAGTGCCATGGGGTACTGGGTGATCACCGTAGTGACGCCAGGCGCCGGCGTGTTGAGGCGGATGCACGGGATGCGCGCGGTGCTTGTCAGCCGGCTGCCAAGCGGGGCGAGGCCGGTCATCGTGGGACGCGGAGTCCCACAATGCCGGGACACGGAGTCCCACGCCACAGCGTGATCGTCGGCCCGGCGCGCCCCGTCAGGGGCACCCCGAACACTCCCGTTCGCCGGACGCCTCCAGATTTCACGGGCTTGACCTGGAACAACACCAGAACTTGTCATCCGGATGCGCACCGTTGCCGGGGACTGCTCATCCGGCCACAGTGACAACTTCCGTCGCGTGCTCGATCCTTGTAATACACGGCGTACCACAGTGGCTCGATCGCAGCAGGGAGCGAGATGACACTGCCTCAGTTGGACGGACGGCCGTTCCGGGCGATCCCCTCCGAGTTGGCGCGGCGCCTGCGACCCTACGTGGGCGGGGCGGCGGACGGGCTCGTCCGTGAGCTGCTCCGCCACGCCCCGGACGGCGCCCCGCGCATGGACGAGTCCCAGGCCGCCAGGGTCCGTGCCGACTTCGTCGGCTGGCTCGAGCACTTCTACGACCTCATCGAGGACCCGGAGCCGGCCTGGGAACGCATGGTCGGCGTGCATGTGGCGACCGGCAGAAGGATGGCCCGCGACGGCCAGAGCCCGGACGAGATGCACCGGGCCATGCGCCGGTCGGCCCGGGCCGCCTGGCGCAGCCTCACCGCCCTCGCGGACGCGCTGGACATCGACCGGGCGACCATGGGCCTCATCGCCGACGCGCAGTTCGGCTACATGGACGCGGTCTCGGCGCTGGTCAGGCACGGGTACGAGACCGAGACCGAGAGCAGCGCCGAGGCGGCCCGCCGCCGGAGATCGCACCTGCTGTCCCTGCTGCTGACCGACCCCCCGCCGACGGCAGGGGAGATCGCGGCCGCGGCGCGGGAGGCGGAGTGGGCGCTGCCCCGCACGGTGGCGGCCGCCGTCCTCCATCCGCGCGACACCGGCAACTTCCAGGCACCGGCGGCGCTGCCGGGCGTGCTCGTCGACACCGGCCGGTCCGACCCCCGCCTGGTCGTGCCGGATCCGGACGGCCCCGGGCGCGCCGGCCTGCTGAACACCATGCTGCGGGACTGGATCGTGGTCATCGGCCCGACGGTGTCCACCACGCGGGTGGCGGAGTCCATGCGCTGGGCTCAGGACGCGCTGGTGCTGGTCCGGCGGGGCGTGATCCGCGACGACGAGCTCGTCCGGTGCGCGGACCACGTGCCGACCCTGGTCATCTTCCGGGCCGAGGAGCTCATCGAGGGCGCGGCCGCGACCCGGCTGGCCCCGCTCAGCGCGCTCTCCCCGATGCAGGTCCAGCGGCTCAGCGAGACCCTGCTGGCGTTGCTGGAGAACAACTTCAACGCGACCGAGGTCGGCAGCCGGCTGCACGTCCATCCGCAGACGGTGCGGTACCGGCTCCGTCATCTGGAGGAACTGTTCGGCGAGGACCTCCAGGACCCGCACCGCTGCCTGGAGATGGAGATGATCCTGCACGCCAGGCTGGCGGGAGCGGGCAGCCGCCGCGGCGGCCGGATGCGGGGTCAGTCGCCGCGGACGTCCGCCCGGTCCACCGGGAGCGGTCCGGGCTCGGCGGCCCCCGTGCCGGCACCGGCGTCGTCGTAGGCCAGCAGCCGGGTCACGCCGGACAGCAGCTTCAGGGAGAACACGTCGGCGATCCGGCGCAGATGCCCGGCGAACGGGCCGTCGACCGGCTCGACCGTCAGCAGCCATTCGATCCGCTCCGCGATGATGCCGTCATGGGAGGCGGCCGCGATCAGCATGACGCCGAGCTGGTTCGCCAGCATCCGCTCGACCTCGGCCCGGTCGGGCCGGCGGGAGCCCAGCCATTCGAGCCCGGTGAGCTGCACCCCGGCGACCCAGGAGTGCACGGTGGTCTCCAGGGCCGGGGTGGGATCGGTGACCTCCAGCACCTGGTAGGCCAGGTGGTAGATGTGCTCGAGCACCTCCTGGATGAGTGCCCGCGTCTCCTCGGAGGCCATGGGCGCACCGAGCTGGAGCAGCCCGGCGTAGGCGACCTCGTACTCCTCGATGAAGTCGAAGTAGCGGCGGACGCAGGTCGTCAGCTGAACCGAGGGGGCCGCGGGCACCTCCTGGACCATGCGCCGCATCAGCTCCGAGCAGAGCCGGCGCATCGCGGTGTGGTACAGGTCCTGCTTGCTGTCGAAGTAGCGGTAGACCGAGGTCCGGGAGGTCGACGCGGCGGTCGCGATGTCGTCGATCGACACCTCGTGCTCGGCGTTGTGGCCGAACAGGTTGATCGCCGCGTCGATGATCTCTTCCCGGCGCATGTCGGAGGACAGCCGCCGGAACGAGGGACGCTTGCGCATCGGCGGGGAGGAAGCCGCGGGCGCCGGTCTGGAAACGGTGCCGAGGAGGGGCTCGTCGTTGCCCGGCATGGCCTTTGCCACCTGCCTAGAGGTCCTGGGTGCGTGATGCGGGAGGCCCTGCCCGCGGGGAGACCTCGGCCGGGACCGGCGGGCTCTGCGGCGGGACCGCCCGGGTCTCCGCCGGACCGCTGCCGGTGCCGTCCGCCGCGCCGGTGAGCAGCATGCCGGTCAGCCGGGAGAACAACTTCATCGACATCAGGTCGCCGGCCCGCGCGAGGTGCACGGCGAAGGGACTGCCGGGTGACTCGGCCTCGACGTACCGCAGCAACCGGTCCGCCGCGTTGCGGTCGTGCGAGGCCGCGCCGACCAGCATCAGGCCGAGGAACATCGTCAGCAGCGATTCCAGCTCGTCGCGCGGGATGAGCCGGTTCTGCAGCCACTCCAGGCCCATCCACTCCATCGTGGCGACCCACGCGTGCACGCTGGCCTCCAGGACGGGGGTGGGCTCGGTGACGCCGATGCCCTCGTAGATCCCCTGGTAGGCACGTCGGCGGAGTTCCCCGATGGCGGCGCGCGTCTCCTCGGGCTGCCCGGGCGCGCCCATGCTCACCAGGGCCGCGTAGCCCGGCTGGTACTTCTGGATGATGTCGAAGTACCTGGTCAGCCGGGTCGCCAGCTGCTGGGACGGCGTGCCGGCCGCCGGTTCGGCCTGTCCCTCGGAGAGCTTGGCCCCGAGGGCGGCCATGGCCGCGAGGTAGAGCCGCCGTTTGGTCCCGAAGCAGCGGTAGATCGAGTTCCGCGACGTCCCCGCGGCCGTGGCGATGGCGTCGACCGAGACCGCGTGCTCGCCCTGGCGGCCGAAGAGCTCGACCGCGACGTCGAGGATCTCTTCGCGGCGCCGGTCCGGCGGCAGCCGGCGGTAGGGGGAACGCCTTCTCCCATGGCGCCCCGGATCCGAGTCGGACTCCGGGTGCTGATCGGCCATGAACGTCACCTTATCCCCGTGCCGCCGTGGCGCCCGGCCCCGCGGGCCCGCCGGGCGGCCATCCGGAGGCGGCCCATCATCCAGCCGTCGCGGTGGCGGTGCCGTGGCCGATCGCCCGGTCCGGAGCGGCCGTCCGGGTCACCTCGAGCGCCGGCCGGAACGCCAGCACGCGCGGCCCCGCTCTGCCGGGTGCGCCCGGCCGGGCGAGCGGTTCCGCCGCCGGACGACCGGAGGGCGGGGTGCCGGTCGCGGGTTCCGGGGCCCGCGCCCCGGCATCGCCGGCCGCCCGGGCCCCGGCGAGCTTGGCGTGCAGCAGCATCTGCAGCTCCAGGTCGTGGCTGTGGTTCTGCAGGTCGCTACCGAAGATCTCTTCGAGCTTGTGCAGGCGGTAACGGACGGTCTGCGGGTGGACGTTCAGCTGGGCAGCCGCCTTGGTCGCGTTGAAGTTGCAGTGCAGCAGGACCAGCAGCGTCTCGCTGAGCCGGTCCCTGGAGTTCGGGGCGAGGCCGAGCAGCGCGGAGAGCCGCCGGGTCACGGTGGTCTCCAGGAACTCCTCGGCCTGGAAGATGACGAGCGTGGGGACGTGGTCCGCGCACCGGACGATCCGGTCGGCCGGGATGACGCCGCGCCGGATCAGGCCGAGGGCCTCGAGCGCCCAGCGCTGCGATCGCGCGGCGTCCTGTGGCCGTACGGCCGGGCCGACCACCGCGGTCCAGTCGCCGAGATGCTCCCGCAGCTCCCGCAGGTCCGCCGGCTCGCCGGCACCGGGCAGCACGACGCAGGGCGTCCGCCGGTCCAGGTCGGCGAGAAGGCCGGGCGGGAGCCGGGGCCGGCGCGCCGGCGTGGTCGCGGGGGGCTGGAGCACCGCGACGGCCACCGAGCCGGGGACCGGCCAGTTCGCGACGCGGGCCAGCCGGGTGAGCTGGTCGGGTGCGACAGGGCGCTCACCGAGGAGCTTGCCGACCAGGCGCCGCCGGCGTCGGGCCAGGCCGTCGTCGGCGCGCCCGGCCATCTGCCGGTGGCCCTCTCTGGCGGCGTCGTTGACCAGGCTGGTGAAGGCCAGGAGGGAGTCCAGGAGCTGCCACTGGACGTCATCACCGAGGCCGTGGAGCTGGGACTCGGCGACGATGCGCTGCCAGGCCAGGTGCGCACCGGTGCGCACCGCCGACTCCAGCAGGGCGAGGGTACGGCCCGCGGCGGCCTCGGCGGCACCGATCTCCCGGTAGACAGCCAGGTGCTCCTCCCCGCGGGCGCGGGGGTCGGCGAGGAGGCCCGTGAAATGCCGCACGGCGTGGTCGACGAGGTGCCCGAGGCCGACGCCGGGCATCCGGACGCGGTCCGGCAGCTGCGCCACGACCTGTTCGGTGATCGCGGCGGAGACGTCCTGCAGAGCGGGCCGTATCAGGGTGACCACGTCCGCCGGGATCGCCGCCCAGGGCCGGGCGGCGAGCACTGTCCGCTCTGTGGAACCCATTTCCGGTACCTCCCGAGTCCCCTGACGAATCACGTCACCGTGCCGGTCGTATAGGTGACGGAGTGCGAAAAGAATGATCCGCTAAATGTCTTTCATCGTGCGCCGGGCACTTGTGGTACGCAAGGTACCACAGAGCCAATTGGCTGGACAGGGAGCCCGTGAATGGGGGAACTATTGTGAGTGCGTGATGAAAAGCTCGCCGCGCCTGCTCAGTCACGGCCAAGAAACCGGCCGTACATGATCGCTGGAGGCCCGGCGGGCCGCCGGCGCCGCCCGGGTTGTGAGCGGGATGACAACCTGAGGGGCGAAAGGTCAAAGACGCTGAGTGGACCGCCGGCGCGCCCGCTCAATAGCATCGCCGTATGTCTTACCCGGCGCAATTCCCGCATGTGAGTGACGTGGTCTGTTTGAAGGCGCATTTTGCCGCCTTTACGGAAAGGGCGACCGAGTCGCCGAGAATTCAGCCGGTGGTACTCACGTGAGCGAGCCGTCGGGTATCGGGCGGCGTGCGCTCTCCGTGGTGCGGATCGGCGCCATGATGGGCCGCAGCGGGCTGCTGCAGCCCGGCTCGCCGGTCCGGATGGCCGGCCAGCTGACCGCGCTGAGACGCTGGGGCACCGTGCTCGGAGGCTCGTTCGTCTCGGCCGCCGCCCGTGACCCGCACCGGCTCGCGATCATCGATGATCTGGGTGAGCTCACCTATGCCCAGGTCGACGCCCGTACCAACAGTCTCGCCGCCGCCCTGCACGACCCCGGCGACGTGCTCCGGGTCGCGGTGCTGTGCCGCAACCACCGGTGGATGGTCGAGTCGCTGGTCGCGTGCAGCAAGGCGGGCGCCGACGTGGTGCTGCTCAACACCGGGATGAGCGTCGGCCAGTTGCTGACCGTCCTGGATCAGCAGCACGTCGGCGTGCTGATCGCCGACGCCGAGTTCGCGGAGCTGCTGACCGCGGTGCCGCCGTCGGTGCGCACCGTGACGGCCGGCGGGGCGGACTCCCGCATCGAGGAGCTCATGGCGTCCCGGCCGGGCACGGCGCTGGTCCCGCCGCGGCAGCCCGGCCGGACCATCGTCCTGAGCTCGGGGACGACCGGTCAGCCGAAGGGAGCCGACCGGCACTCACGGCCCGGCCTGAGCCCGATGGCGTCGATGCTCTCGCGTATCCCGCTGCGGGTGCACGACATGACGCTGATCGAGGCGCCGCTGTTCCACACCTGGGGGTACGCGGCGCTGCAGCTGGCGATCGGGCTCCGGCACACCGTGGTGCTGAACCGGCGCTTCGATCCCGAGCTCTCCCTGCAGATCCTCGCCAAGACCAAGGGCACCGTGCTGATCGCCGTGCCCGTCATGCTGGCCCGCATGGTCGAGCTGCCCGCCCAGGTCAGGGCCACCTTCGACGTCTCCTCCATGCGGATCGCCGCGGTCAGTGGCTCGGCTCTGCCCGGTGGGCTCGCCACCCGCTTCATGGACGAGTTCGGCGAGGTGCTCTACAACCTCTACGGATCCACCGAGAGCTCCTGGGTCACCATCGCCACCCCGCATGACCTGCGGCAGAGCCCCGACACGGCCGGCACCCCGCCCCCCGGCACCCGCCTGGCCGTCCTCGACCGGGCCGGGCGGCCGGTCCCCGCGGGTACCCGGGGGCGGATCTTCGCCGCCAACGAGCTGCTGTTCGCCGGCTACACCACCGGCGCCGCCAAGACCATGCACGACGGCCTCATGTCCCTGGGCGACATCGGTCATCTGGACGAGCGGGGCCGGCTGTTCGTGCACGGCCGTGACGACGACATGGTCATCTCCGGAGGGGAGAACATCTTCCCCGGCGAGGTCGAGGAGGTCCTCGGCCGGCTGCCCCAGGTCCGTGACGTGGCGGTCGTCGGCGTGCCCGACGAGGAGTTCGGCCAGCGGCTGGCCGCCCATGTCGTCCTGGTCCCGGGAGCCGACCTCACCGCCGACGCGGTCCGGGCGTACGCACGCGAGCACGTGGCGCGCTTCGCCGTCCCGCGGGACGTGCTGTTCGTCGACGAACTGCCGCGCAACGCGACCGGCAAGATCGTCCGCAGGAACCTGGCGGGACAGCGCGCCGACGACGGTCCCGCGCCGCCCGCGGGGGGCGCCAGATGATCCCGAGGGAGGTGGTCCGCCATGGGCTCGGATCGGTTCTTCGACTTCCTCTCCTCGCGGAAGGGACTGGGCGCCGAGGTCGCCGCCGCGCTCCGGCCCTCGGTCCCCGAGGTCGCCCGGCAGGCGGTGCTGGAGATCCAGCGGGAGATCCCCGAGTACGTGCGTCCGCACGACCCCAGGTACGACCGGGTTCTGCGGCTGGCGGTCGAGTACGCGGTCGGCCACTTCATCGACCTGATGGCCGCTCCCGACACTCCGTGGGACGAGATCCTGGACTTCTTCCACCAGGTGGGCGCGGGGGAGGCCGGAGAGGGCCGGAGCCTGGACGTCTGGCAGACCTCGGCCCGGCTGGCGGCGAGGGTCGCGATCCAGCACCTGAGTGAGGGACTGGCGCCGGCGCTCGGCGCCGCCCCCCCGCCGAGCGTCTTCGGCCGGCTGACCGCGTCGCTTTTCGCCTACCTCGACCGGATCGCCGAAGCCGTCATGGCGGGGTTCGCGGAGGCCACCGAGCGGGCCGCCGACGTGTCCCAGAGCCGGCGTGCGCTGCTGGACCTGCTGATCTCGGAACCGGCCGTCCCGGTGGAGAAGATGACCGACCTCGCCGGCGCGGCGGGATGGGCGATACCTTCCGCCGTCGCCGCGGTGGCGGTGCACGAGGGTGACGGCCGGCCCACGCACCAGCCGGGCCTGCCCCCCGACGTGCTCGCCGGCCTGCATCTGCCGGAGCCGTGTCTCATCGTGCCCGACCCCGAGGGGCCCGGCCGCAGGCGGATGCTGGAGCTCGGGCTGCGGGGGCGGGCCGCCGCCGTCGGCCCGGCCGTCGGCGTCACCGAGGTCCGCAAATCGCTGCGGTGGGCGCGCCGGGCACTGGCCCTCGTCCAGCGGGGCGCCATTTCCGGGGACAACCCGATCATGGTGACCGAGCACCTGCCGGCCCTGGTCATCCTGCGGCAGCCGGAGCTGGTCGAGGGGGTCGCCGCCCGGCGGCTGGCGCCGCTGATGACGGTACGGCTCCGGCAGCGCCGTTCGCTCGCCGAGACCCTGCAGGCCTGCCTCGAATGCGGCTTCAACGCGACCGAGGTCGCCGGCCGGCTGCGCATGCACCCGCAGACCATCCGCTACCGGCTCCGTCAGCTTCAGGCGCTCTTCGGCGAGGACATGTACGACCCCCGGCTGCGCCTGGAGCTCCAGATCGTCCTGCGTGCCTGGCTCGCCGCGGCCGAGGGCGACCGCGGCGGCGAGGGCGGCGGCGGCGAGGGCGGCGGCGAGGGTCCCGGCGCGGTCGCCGAGCCCGGCGGGCGGGCCGGCGCGGCGGAGCTTCTGTAGCCGGCGGCACGTCGCCCCGGCATACGAATATGTGTGAATGCTGATAAGGCATCTGAATGCCTCAAAAGGGAAATGTGTGATCTGCAATAGCGTTGAATCGCGGGGGTTGATCGAGCTCGCCGGTTCGTGTTCGGATCATTCCCGATGCCATTTCGGCGGTGAATCGGGCTCCGGAGGGCAGTGACATCCGGAGGTGCTGGGTCAGTGGGGTTCCGATCGCCGGGAAACCCGGTCATGGTGGGATTCGGCGTAGCGGCGGTCATCGCGCTCGGCGCGGCCGCCCCGGCGGCCGCGCTCGCCGACGATCCCGGTCCGTCGCCCGGCCCCGAGCCCACCGCCACCGGCCCGGCGCCCTCGCCCGATCCGGTGACGCCCTCCCCGGATCCGGTGACGCCCTCGCCCGGCCCCGCCACGCCGGCCCCCCGTCCGACGACCGCGAAGCCCGCCGCGCCACCGGTGCTGTACCTCGGCCTCAGGGTCTCCGGCGCCCGGGTGGCCCCCGGCGGATCGCTGACGGCCACGGTCTCGGTGCGCTCGGGCGGGACGGTGGCCCGCGGTGCCCGGCTGGATCTGTCCGGCTCGAGGGCGACGGTGAGCCCGGCCCGCAGCTCGCTGGGCGACGTCACCGGTGGCGGCAGGTCCGTCTCCGCCCGCGTGACGATCCCCCGGGACGCCGAGCCGGGCACCGTCACGTTGACCGCCAGGGTCACGGCAGCCAAGGCCGGCGCGCGGACCGCGTCGAGCGCCATCACGGTGACGGGCGACCGGACCGCCCTGGTGCCGCCCGGGAAGGTCCCGGCCGTGACCCCCTCGTCGCCACCGGGCGTCTCCCTCCCGCTCAGCCCGCCGGGCGGTGGTGCCATCTCCCAGGCCGTGCTGCCACCGGTCGCCGCGCCTCAGGTCGCCCCGGACCAGCTGCCGATCTCTCCCGAGACGGCGTTGCGCAGCGGCCGGTCCGCGGCGGACCCGCTCGGATCCGGTGGCCTGGCGGCCCTGCAGGCGGGGTGGCTCGCGGCGCTGCTGGCCGGCAACGCGCTGCTGCTGACCCGGCTGCGGTGGGGCCGCCGCCGGTCGGCGGACCCGGGCGGCACGAGAGATTGTCATCCGATGACAGGAATTCCGGTATCCGCCATTCGCGGCTAGCGGTCTCCGGTGTTCTCATTCCGTGCGGGAACAGGCGGTGACCGGCCGGCGAAGTCCCGGCCGGGTGTTCGCTCCGACGCGGCGATCACCGAAGTCGCGATTCCGGTCATGAGCGGCGCTTCTGGGCCGGGGCGGCAAGAGGGAATCGGCGGGCGCTGAGCCCTTTACCGCGCCGGGCGGCCGCGGCCGGGCGTGCCGGGTCACGACCTGCGGCCACGAATTCCGGTGAATTCGACCGGGCCCGTCCGCACGGGTGACACGGCGTCTCAGATGCCATTCCTCCCCGGCCCGTCTTCCGGCGGCCCGCGCCCGGCCGTGCGCGCGTCGAGACCGACTCACGGGCCGCCTGCCTGCGGGGAGGGCTCACGCGTCCGGTCCCGGCCGGCCTGTCTCCGGCGCCGTTCCGGCCATTGTCAGACGATGACAAGGCCGCCTGCGCGGAAGCGGACGAGGTGACAACTCCGCGAGGAAGGAACGTAGGCCGGGATGCGGGCCGGCTCTCTTCGGCGACTCGCGAATTACGCCCTTTATTGGCATCCGGTGATAAAGCCGTCCCGTTGGATGCTCGCTCATTACGAAAATAGGGCCTTATGGATCACAGAATGGCACGCCGGTCATCTACAGAGTGCCGGGAATTGTGGAATCAGGGCCTTGACGCCGGATGTACTGGTGAGTAGTTTACAAATCCGAAACCCAAGAGATCGCAGCGAGACGGACCGAGGAACCGGTCAGCGCGCTGCTGGCCTGTGGTGACGTTCATCGGGTCCCGGCCGCACAAAAGGGGAACTCGGAGTTTCGGATCGGAATATGTGATCCGAGTATTCCGCAGACGTTATCCGAACTACCTGTTCTGGAGGTGGGCCTGGTTTTCGGGGGCGCGCGTGAAGCTGGTGCTCATCGAGATGCACCAGTCCTGGTTTCGTACAGCGAGAGGTAACAAGTGGAAGCCCAGAAGAAGTCAGGAAAGACCAGGGCCGGGCTGGCCGTGGCGGCCGTCGGCGGACTCGCGTTCGGTCTCGCCGGCGTCGCGGCGAGTCCCGCCTCGGCCGATCCGGTGTCGTTGACGCTGAACTACAGCTGCACCTTCCCGATCGTCGGGGTGCAGACCATGGCCGTGAAGATCGAATCGGACATTCCGAAGACGATCAAGGTCGGCGAGGCCACGCCGAAGATCGCGGTGAAGGCGACCGCGAACATCAACGCGGACACCGTCCAGGGCCTCAACCTGGTCGGTGCCGCCACGCTCGAGGGCACCGCCACGGCGAGCGCGACCATCGACTCGCCCGACGCCGCCCTGCCCCTCAAGGTGCCCACCACCATCCCGCCGACCCCCGTACCCGCGGACGGCGAGATGGCGGTCCCCGCCACCGGCAGCGCTCCGTCGCTGACCTTCAGCAACACCGGCGAGGGCAGCGTCACCATCGGGGACCTTCTCATGGACCCCCTGACGGCACGGGACTCCACCGGCAAGCCGATCCAGCTCAAGAAGGGCTCGGACACCTTCTCGGCGGCGTGCACGCAGGTCGCCGGTCAGAACAACACGCTGGCCACCTTCACGGTCGTGCCCGCGGAGCCGGGCCCGGACACGACGGCTCCGACCGCGCCGGGCAAGCCGAGCGGGACGTCGGCGGCCGATGGTAAGAGCGTGGCTCTGACCTGGGCGGCCTCGACCGACAACGTCGGTGTCACCGGTTACGAGGTCTTCGACGGCTCCGGTGCCAAGGTGGCGGACGCGACCGGCACCAGCGCCACCGTCTCGGGTCTGACGCCCGACACCGACTACACCTACTCGGTCAAGGCCAAGGACGCGGCCGGCAACACCTCGGCCGCCAGCGAGTCGGTCACCGTCCACACCACCGCCACCGGCCCCGGTCCGGACACGACGGCTCCGACCGCGCCGGGCAAGCCGAGCGGGACGTCGGCGGCCGATGGTAAGAGCGTGGCTCTGACCTGGGCGGCCTCGACCGACAACGTCGGTGTCACCGGTTACGAGGTCTACGACGGCTCCGGTGCCAAGGTGGCGGACGCGACCGGCACCAGCGCCACCGTCTCGGGTCTGACGCCCGACACCGACTACACCTACTCGGTCAAGGCCAAGGACGCGGCCGGCAACACCTCGGCCGCCAGCGAGTCCGTCACCGTGCACACCAACACCGGCGGCGGTGGCGGAACGGTGAACTACGGGTTCACGCTGAAGGGCTCGACGTTCGTCAAGACGCCGAACGGCACGGCTCCGCTGAACGGGACGATCGACGCGGTGCTGAACCTGTCCACGAAGGCCTACGAGGCCGACCTGGCACTGGCCCCGACCAAGGGCAACTTCAAGATCCTCGGGTTCCTGCCGGTGACCGCGGACATCGCGTTCAGCCAGGTGGGCAAGACCACCGGCACCCTGTCCGGCGGCGTGCTCGTCTCGAACTCGAAGATGTTCGTCAAGCTGCCGTCGTTCAACCTGTTCGGCATCCCGATCGGCGGCGGGGCGACCTGCCAGACCAGCACCCCCTCCGACATCACGCTGAAGTCCACCGACCCGGTGTTCAACCCGCTCAACGGCGGGCCGATCGCGGGCACCTACACCCTGTCGGCCATCCAGAACTGCGGACCGCTCACCAGCATCCTCAACGCGTTCACCGCGGGCAGCGGCAACACCATCAACGCCACCCTGACCCCCAAGGACTAGTCACCGACGACGTCCGCCGAACACAGGCCGGCCCCCGCCGCGGCATGCGGCGGGGGCCGGCCCGTCCGTGACGTCCGCCCGGCGGGCCGCCACGACCAAGGCCTCGGCGGAGGCGATCGGCGCGGTGCCGGGCCGGCCGCCTGCTTGTCGGCTCGTTGCTAAAAGACGCTCCCGGTACGTGCGGACGACTCATTTCGCGTGGCCGGTGCCCCGGAGGACAGTCGGAGGTGTTCGCCCTGCCGGCCCACGGAGCGCCGCGCCCCGGCACCCGGCCGCGGTGAACGCGGCACCGAGACGTCGCAGGCCGTACGGCCTGATCGATCCCGGGGGCACCACCCCTCCGCCCCCCGCCCGAGGAGGAACGGACAATGAGCCTCGCACTCGCCCCCGCCGGCCGGGAACGGCACGGCAAACTGCCCGCTCAGCTCGTCGGGCTCCTGCGACCGGAACTGCCCGGGCTGGCCGAAGAGATCGTCACCGAGATCCGCCGTACCCTCCCGGAGCTCGCGCAGCCGGGCACGGGCCCGTACCGGGTGGTCATGCGCGCCAGCGTGGAACAGGTGCTCGCGTCGTTCGTCGACCAGATCGCCGCGCCGTCCTCCTCGCCCGCGGAACGCGAGGAGATGTGCCGCGTGCTCGGACGGAGCGCGGCCCACGAGGGCCGCAGCCTGGACGGCCTGCAGGCCGCCTACCGGGTGGGGGCGCAGCTGGCCTGGCGCCGGGCGATGCGCGTCGGGGAACGCCACAACCTCTCGTCGTTCGTCATGTCGTCGCTGGCCGAGGCGTTGTTCGGGTACATCAACGAGCTCGCGACCCTGTCCCGGGAGGGCTACGCGCAGGCGAAGGCACGACCGGCCCAGGAACGGGAGGAGAGGCGCCGGCGGCTCCTGCACCTCATCGTGGAACATCCCGCGGCGTCCGGGTCCGCGATCGGTGAACTGGCGGAGTCCGCGGGCTGGGCGGTGCCCGGGGAGGTGACCCCCGTCGCCGTACAGCCGGACGCGCGGTGCGCGCCGGGCGACCTGGACCCCGACGTTCTGGCCGACCTGGACGGGGCGCAGCCGATCGTGCTGATCCCCGGCCGCCTGGACGACGGCCGCCGCGCGATGCTCGAGGCCGCGCTGGCCGGGAACCGCGCCGCCGCCGGGGTCTGCGTGCCGCCGTCGGACGCGGCGGACTCGCTGCGCTGGGCCCGGCGGGCACTGGCCCTGGCCGGCGCCGGCGTCATCGGCGGCGGTCCGCTGACGCTGTGCGACGAGCATCTGCTGACCCTGTGGCTGGCGTCGGATCCCGCGCTGCTCGATCAGCTCTCCCGGCGCCGGCTGGCCGCGCTGGAGGGGCTGACCCGCGGGCAGCGGCGCCGGGTCATCCAGACGCTCGGCGCCTGGCTGGAGGCCTCCGGCAACGCGGTGGAGGTGGCCGGCCGCCTCCACCTGCACCCGCAGACGGTGCGCTACCGGATGCGGCAGATCAGGGAGACCCTCGGCGACCAGCTCGACGATGTCCACGCGCGGTTCGGGCTGGAGCTCGCGGTCCGCGCCACGCGGCTTCGCGACACCGGGCCCGCCGGGGCCGATCGCACGCCGTCGTCGCAGACCTGACACCCGGCCACCGGACCGGACGAGGAGCCGTTCGGTCCCCGTCAGGCCGCCCAGCCCACGAAACGCCGTCGAACACCGTATCGAGGAGGTGTGTCCCGTGGCGCCCACCCCCAGGCCGGGACGCCCGGAAGAGCCGGCGGTCCCCCTGCCCCGGCAGCTCGCTCCGCTCATGCGGCCGGAGCTGCCCAGCCTGGCCGAGGAGATCATCACTGAGATCCGCCGTGCCATCCCCGAGTACGCCCGCCCCATCGACGGCCCCTACGGCCAGACGCTGCGGCTCGGCGTGGAGCAGGGGCTCACCGCGTTCGTCGACCGGGTCGCCGATCCAGCCGCGGTCCACGAGGGCAACGGTGAGATCTGCCGCCGGCTCGGCCAGTACGAGGCGCAGGAGGGCAGGAGCATGGACTGCCTGCAGGCCGCCTACCGGATCGGCGGCCAGGCGGCCTGGCGCCGGATCATGAAGGTGGCACCGCGGCACGGGCTCTCCTCCCTGGTGATGTCACGGCTGGCCGAGGCGCTGTTCGTCTACCTCGACGAGCTCGCCGCGCTGTCCCTCAACGGCTATCTGGAGGCGAAGGCGGATCCGGCGGTGGCCCTGGACGAGCGGCGCCGCCGGCTGCTCCGCCTCATCCTGGCCGGCCCGTCCGTGCCCGGTCGTACGCTCACCGAGCTGGCGGGCACCGCCGGCTGGGACCTGCCGGGCGAGGTCACCATGGTCGCCGCCCAGAGCGGCGCGCGGTACGTGCGGGCGGCGCTGGACCACGATCTGCTGACCGATCTCGACGGCGCGGAGCCGCACCTGCTGCTGCCCGGTCCGCTCACCGCGGCCCGCCGCGCCATGCTGGAGGCGGCGATCCCCGGTGACCGGGTCGCCGTCGGGCTCACCGTGCCGCTCGGGCAGGCGGCGGACTCGTGCCGCTGGGCCCGGCGGGCCCTCGCCCTGGCCGGCGCCGGCGTCCTCGGCGAGAGCCACCTGACGCTGTGCGAGGACCACCTGGTGACGCTCTGGCTGCTGTCGGACACCGCGCTGACCGGCAGGCTCTCCCGGCGATCGCTCGCCGCCCTGGAGGAGCTGACCCCGGGCAGGCGCGACCGGCTCGGCGAGACGCTGCGCACCTGGCTGGTCACCCGGGGGACCGCCGCGGAGATGGCCGAACTCCTCGACGTCCATCCGCAGACGGTGCGCTACCGGATACGCAAGCTGGAGCAGGCACTCGGGGAGCAGCTCGAGGACCCGGACGCCCGGTTCGGGATCGAGGCCGTGCTCCGTGCCCAGTGGCTGCGCGAACAGCTGGGGACCGGCGGGCCGGACGCGTGAACTCCGGCGAAGCGGCGACCGGCCGGAATCACGGAATGCGCGATGGGCGCAAAAGCCGCCGTCTTTTCGTGCGGGCGCCGACAATGGCCGGTAAGGCAATTGTCATCGGGTGACAGGCCTTTCTGTGCGAGGCGATTATATGGACGCCTTCACTTGTGTGCGGTTTCCGGCAGGGATAGGCTTATTTCCGCGCTCATTCAGCATATCCGTGGCGCGACATTCTGGTGCCGTCGGTGCCGCCGGCTCATGAGATGGACGGCAGTTCTCGGAATAGGTGACCGTATATGAGAATCGGCGTGCGCCGGAGGCCGCTCCGGATGGCGGCGATCGGGCTGAGCGTGGTGGTGCTCGGTTCGCTGCCGGGTGGCGGTGCGGTGGCGAGCGCGCAGGCCGCCGATGTGAGCATGACCTACGGGTGCCGCTTTCCGGAGGGCCCCCAGCGGGCCGGGGTCCGGGTGGAAGGGACGTTTCCGGCCACCGGCACCCCCGGCCGGCCCCTCCGGCCCGGCCGGGTGACGGCGACGGTGACCCTGCCCAGGGCCGCCCTCGCCGACCTGACCGGCCTCGGCGCCACGACGGTCACGGGCACCGCCCGCCTCACCGTCGCCGTGGCCCAGCACGGCACCGCCGCCGAGGCCGGCTGGCCAGGTCTGACCACCCCCGCGACGCCGGTCCCCGCCGACGGTGACCTGGTGCTCGCCGCCTCCGGGTCCGTACCGGCGGTGACGGCCGGCGGGGCCGGTGACGTCACCGTCAGCGCGGGGGAGCTCACGCTGGCCCTCACCGCGTACAAGGCCGACGGCACGGCCGCCGGGCCGCCGCGACCGGCGATCACGTGCACCCCGGAGCCGGGGCCGGCCACGCTGGCCACCATCCCGGTGGCCGCCCCGGGCGCTCCGGCACCGGCGGCGGCTTCGGCGGCGGCGGCTTCGGCGGCGCCGAAGCCCGGGGCGGGGAGCGGCGACCCCCGGACGGCCGCCGCCGCGGAGACTCCGGCCGAGTGCGGCAAGCTCCCGGTTTCTCTCGACAACCCCGGCAAAGCGGGCTGTGCCTACATGTCGGGGTACGCCAACGTCAGCAAGCTCAACGGCGCGACCGCGCTCAACGATCCGGCGTTCGGCCGACCGGCGCTCACGAACGTCATCGTCCATCCCCCCAACGAGGACGGCCACATTCTCGTCGACTTCGCCTTCGTGCAGCCGATGCGGGCGAGATCGACCTTCCTGACGTTCGGTTTCATGCCGACGACGGCGACGCTGGAGATGACCCAGGTCGGCATGGGCGGCTTCGACCTGGACATCGCGGACGGCGTCCTCAAGGTCGGCACGGACATGTCCATCCGCCTGCACGACGTGACGGTCAACGGGACACCGCTGGACGTCGGAAAGCGCTGCCGGACTTCCCGGCCCGCGCATATCGCGCTGAGGGGCGGCAGCGACTACAAGAACCCGGTGCTCGGGGGGTCGCTGCTGGGGACGATCCACATTCCGCCATTCCAGGGCTGCGGAGTGGGTGAGAATCTCGACCCGCTCTTCACGGCGGCGGTCTCCGGATCGGGCAACGACATCAAGATGATCCAAGGACGAATATGCTCCCCGCCCGCGACGAACAATTGTCCCCCGCAAGTGCCGGCGCTGACGCGCTGAGCGGCGCGCCCGCGGAAGCCCGCCGTTTTCGTGACCCGAGAGGTGGCAAGTGAACGCCAAGACAGAGCACGGCAGGGCCCGCACGGCCCTGGCCCTCGCGGCCGTCACCGGTGCCGTGTACGGCCTGGCCGGCGTCGCCGGGACGGGCACCGCCTCCGCGGACCCGGTGTCGCTGACGCTGACGTACACCTGCCCGTTCCCGCTGATCGGGTTGCAGCCCCTGACCGTACGGGTCCGTTCGGACGTCCCGAAGACCGTCGCGGTCGGGCAGCAGATCCCGAAGATCGCCATCGACACGGTGGACACGGTGAGCGCGTACTCCACCAAGGGACTCACCGCGATGTACGGCGCGACGCTCGAGGGCACCGCCACCGCCGCCGCGACCATCGTCACGCCCGAGGCCGATCTGCCCCTCAAGGTGCCGAACGTCATCGACAAGGTCGCCATCCCAAGCGCGGGGGAGTTCGACGTGACCTCCCACGGCAGCAGCCCGGCGCTGACCTTCACCCAGCCGGGGGAGGGCAGGATCACCGTCGGCGACCTGCTGCTGAAGCTGACCCCGCGCGACCGGAACGGCGAGCCGACGGGACTGGGCACCTTCGAGTCGGAGTGCGCCCAAAACCCCGGTCAGGACAGCACGCTGGCGTCCTTCACGATCACCGGTGGTGGCGGGACGGTGAACCACGGGTTCGCGCTGAAGGGCTCCACGTTCGTCAAGGCGGCCAACGGCACTGCTCCGCTGAGCGGCACGATCGACGCGGTGCTGAACCCGTCCACGCAGGCCTTCGAGGCGGATCTGGCGCTGGCGCCGACGAAGGGCACGTTCAAGCTCCTGGGGTTCGTGCCGGCGACCGCGGACATCGCCTTCGGCCCGGTGGGCAGGACGACGGGCACGTTGACCGGCGGCGTGCTGACCTCGCACTCGAAGATGTCGGTGCGGCTGCCGTCGGTCACGGTGTTCGGGCTGCCGGTCGGCGGCGGGGCGGGCTGCCAGACCGCCACGCCGTCCGACGTCACCCTCACCTCGACCGGCAAGGTGTTCGACCCCCTCGACGGCGGCCCGATCGCGGGCACCTACACGCTGCCGGCCCTCCAGAACTGCGGGGTCCTCACCTCGGTCCTCAGCGGGTTCACCGCCGGTGCGGGCAACACCGTCAACGCCACCCTCACCCCCAAGGCCTAGCGGCACGTCCTCGTATTGGTGGCATATGCCAGGAACGCGGCGATCTGACTGGGCACTGGAGTACTAGGCCACTTCTCCGGTATCCACCGCGAGCAGCATCAGAACGTCGTCTGGAACGTGGATCCAGCCCTGTCTGCGACGACCGGCGACTCGGACGCGTACTTCGAGTTGGAACGCGTCCGCTCTGATGCCGTCGTATTCGTGTCTGACTATCCCCCAGAAAATATCTTCTGATACGACGAGGACCAGGGGACCTGCTGCTTCTAGCAGGCGTCGCTTCACGCGTGGAGCGTCCAACAGGCGGCAGGCCACATCGAGTTCCTCCCCGAAGTAGCCGTTGTCATCGCGGTGAACCTCGCCCGCGTGCACCACCACGCGCAGCCGCAGCCTGCGGCACGGCCACTCCGCCGGCGTAAGGGACACGTTGTAATTGATCAGGAGTCGGCTGAGTTCTGGAAAGAAACGGCTGAGAAGATACGTTTTGGGGATGTCATCGGCAGGATGAACCAATATCAGTACGCCATCGCCGCGGTCTTCAAACGGGTCACAGTGTCTTGACTCGATACCCGCGTAGGCAAGCGCGTCGATCAGGTATTGGTATACCCGATTTCGTAGCTGTTCCTTGATTGGGTTGGTGCGGAGCGCGCTGGTTGATCCCTCAAGATCGACTGCCAGGATGCTCCTGTGTACGGGGAGGCTGTTCACCAAACCCCTCCATTCCCCCGGTCTATGGCCGGTACGCCCAGTCCTGGGCACTAGTCGGCAAGCCTGCCGCGAAATCGTGACTGGAGGCCCGGCCGAGTTCTGTCGCCGTGGGGCTGTGCTGGGTGACATGTCTCACCGCTGGTACGGGGCGCGGCATGCTGAACAAGCGAAGACCACCATTTCGGCGTGGCGCGAAGAACGTGAGGCCCTGCGTCGACCGGCGCTACTCCGAACGCTTTCATGGCTGCATTGTCGACCGGATCCGGATGCTGTGCAAGATGCACAGCATCCGGCAACACCCCTCAAAGTGAGCAATTATGCATACAACACCCAATCAGGGAACAACCACTCAGAGAGCTAGATGGGTCTAGAAGCCTCGGGCCAGTGCTTCCCCTGGCAGGCTGAACGGAATAAGATCACGAATGTGCTCATGCAAGTTGCACGGCTAGATGCGGAGACACTGGCGTACCTTGTTATATCCGTGACTCCAGGGCCCTGTTAGTGTGCAATATTATCCAGTGGCCTCGTAGTGGAAGGGAACTGGCAGTCATGGCGCCACGGCGAACCCCGACCGTTCGTCAGCGGCGTTTGGGGGCCGAACTCCGTCGGTTGCGCGACGGCAAGCGAATGACTGCGGACGAGGTCGCGGATCGACTCCGTTGGTCACCTTCCAAGATCAGTCGACTCGAGAACGCCAAGATCGGCGCACGTATCTCTGACGTGCGCCTGCTCCTGGAGGTCTACCGGGTCGACGAGTCTCACCTGGGGGAGGTGCTCGCCCTCGCCCAAGTGGCCAACGAGAGAGGCTGGTGGGCGGACTACCAGTCCGATCTACGCGAGGATTACACGCGTCTCATCGCCTACGAGGACGAGGCGGACTCCGCCTTCCACTTCCAGGCACTGGTTGTACCGGGCCTTCTGCAGACCGAAGAGTACGCACGCCATGTGATCACAGGGGGCAAGATACTCGGCGCTCTTCCTCCGCAGCGGATCGACCGTCTGGTCGACGTGCGCATGCGGCGACAGCTGCTTCTGGTCAGGCCACAGCCGCTCAAGCTGTCGATCGTGCTGGACGAGGCCGTCCTGCTCCGACGTGTGGGCGATCAGGCCACCATGCGCAGACAGTTGGCCCGCCTCTGTGAAGTGAGTCGGCTCCCCAATCTCGACATCCGGGTGCTCCCGTTGGGCGTCCCTCACGGACTTTTCATGGGAGGCTCCTTCGACCTGCTGGTTTATTCCCCGGCTTATGACGTGACGTTCCCGGATATCGTCAACATCGAAAATTATATGAGCATCATCTCTCAGGATGAGTCCGTGGCCTACGCCTATCGGCTCACCTTTGAACACCAAAAAGCACAGGCTCTTGGGCCTGAAGAGTCGCGTGCGCGAATTCTTCAAATCGTCCAGGATAGGTGGCAGGATTAGTCGGCGGTCCGCGACGGGCCCAGCTCACGCCCCGGCCACCATTGGAAGAATCCGTGTCAGAACAAGAGAGCGAGACAGTGTTGCCTAATATAGATTCTGCGGCCTTCTGGAGGAAGAGTTCCGCTTGCGATAATAATGGGAGCTGTGTGGAAGTTGCACGCCTCACCGCGTCAGAAATGGGGGCCCGTGACAGCAAGTGTGGCGACGGCGGCCATGTCCTCGAGTTCTCATCCAGAGAATGGCGCGGTTTTGTAGCGCAGGTCAAGGCCGGCGAGTTCGACCTCCTCTGACGGTGTCAGGGGCTTATTTGACCCTGTCCTGACCACGGCGACCCCTCGCTCCAGTGCGGCAAGGGGTCGCCGTGCAGACAGATGACCACTTGTAGTAGCCGGTGGGCCGGTCATCGACCGGTCAACCAAAGAGGTGCTGTCGGCGTGGTCCCGGTCACTGGTGGATCCGCTGGCAGGCCGGGGCCTTGGTGAACGCCTTGTTCAGCTCGGGGTTGGTCCGCAGGTCCTTGGAGGGGCCCTCGTAGGCACTGAACTTGACCAGGCTCTTCCCGACGCCGTCCAGGGCGTGCTTCAGCGAGGCGGGATCGCTCACCTTGGACGCCCGCAGGGACGTCGCCGCGGAGTCGACGCCCGCCTGGGTCTCGCTGAGATTGCTCAGGGCCCTGTCGTACGAGGCCTTGCCGCCGGTCACCTGCGGGGCACCCTGCCCCTCCAGGCTCGTTTTCAGCGTCTTGAGCTGGGTGGACACCGTGCCGAGGAACACGATGAGGCTCTCCTTCTGCTTCTGCGGGTTCTTGGGGTCGAGATGGGGGAGTGTCAGCTTGGCCCCGCCCGCGCCCACGGCGCTGCACACGCGCCCCGCCCAGGCGACCTCCGGGCCGTCCGCCGCGGTCTTCGGGTCCTTCCCTCCGCATCCGGCCAGCGAGATCCCGGCCACCGAGACCAGCACGACCCCGGTGATCAGACGTCCAACCATGTTCTGTCTCCTTCGTGACTTCGCCGGCCGGGCCGGCGGAAAATCGTGGTCCTCGCCCTGTGCTTCCGGCTCCAGGGCGGTCAGCAGGTGGACGTGGCGGGTGTGCCGTTCATCCGGGCGTCGAGGAACGCCAGCGCGTCGGCGTTGCCCCAGAAGACGCCGGACAGGTGACCCGCGGCGTAGGTCTTCCAGGTGAGCGCCACGCCCAGCGCGCAGTACTCGTCGCGCAGGGTCTGCGCCTGGGAGAAGGCGACGAGCTCGTCGTCGGTGTCGTGGTACTGGAGGACGGGGACCTTGATGGGCTCGCCGCCGAGCCTGTTGGCGGCGTAGGCGGCCTGCCAGGCCGGGTCGGCGAGGGGACTGCTGGTGGTGTAGTCCGAGAGCTTCCTGCCCTGGTAGCTCGTGAGCAGTTCCACGGCGCAGTCGTGGTCCCGCAGGGCGGCGAAGGCGGCGCGCCCGGCGTCGTTGAGAGCGGCGTCGAGCTTGAGATCGGGGTAGGCGTTGTCCAGGCCGAGCAGGGCGTAGGCCAGGAAGCCGAACCCGGGCTTGCCGTTGAGGCGCAGCGCGACGACGCTGAGGTCGGCGGGCACCCCGCCGCCGACGACGCCGACCAGGTCGAGCTCCGGCGCGTACGACGGCTGGAGCTGGCCGGCCCACATCGCCGCTCCGCCGCCCTGGGAGTAGCCGCGGAAGGCGACCTTGGCGTTCGCGGACAGGCCCGTGCCGGCCAGCCGCTGGGCGGCCCGCACCCCGTCGATCAGGGCGGGCCCCATGGACCGGCCGACGACGTAGGTCGTCCTGGGGGAGGGGTGGTAGCCCTCGTAGTCGGTGACGGCGACCGCGTACCCCTTGGCCAGCATGTCGTTGACCGCGGGCTGCTCGTAGAACGCACCGATATTGATCATGGTGGAGGGGGTGCACGCGAAGGCGGGGCCGTGGGTGCCGGGCCCGAACCCGACGATCGGTGCCTTCGACCGGTCCACGCCCTTGGGCACCAGGATCGTGCCTGTCACCGCGTCGGGCCTGCCCAGCGCGTCCGTGGACAGGTACATCACCTGCCACGCGTCGGCCAGTGACCGGGCGGCCGGCGGCCCGGCCTTGGCGGGGCGCGAGCGGATGACGTCCCCCGGGGACCCCGACGGCAACGGGCTGGGCGGCACGTAGAAGGCGTCGTCGGCCGCGCTCGGCACGGCCGGCTTCCGCGCGGGCAGCGTGCCTGCCGACGCCGTGCCCGCGACGATCATCAGCGAGACGACGACGGCCAGCGGCGTGAGGATCCGCCGGCCGGCCGGCGCCCTGCCCCTCCCCGGCCGGATGAGCCGCCCGCTGGACTGCGAAAGAGAAGGCACAGCTCGAACTCCGATCAATACCCGGCCATTAGTGTCGGCGATCGTCGCATGGACTCCGGGGTGAATCAATAGCGGCTCCGCGCGCATTCCATATTTGTCAGATAAGGCGTGCTTTCCCTGGCCCGGCGCGCACCGGAGCACAAATCATCCGGGATGGTGAGCCCGGCGGATGCGCACTTGACGACAATCCGGAACGCCAGGCCTCATCACCCGGTGACAAGAATTCAGCAGGCGGCGTTCTGGCTGGTCAGAAGGGCTTGCGCCGGAATGCTACTTGCAAGTAGCGTACGCCGCCAGAAGTGCACCGGAGGTCTTCGGAGAACCGGAGCGCAAATGACCGGAGGCGTTAATCGGCCTCTACCGGCAGGGAAAGCCGGAGCCATCTGATCATCGGGCGTCGCGTCAGGAAATCGAGGTTGCCATGACCACTCCGGTAGCCTCCATTCCCGGTGCCGGCGCGCTGCGGCAGACCGGACGGCTGTTCGCACTCGGCGCCACCGTCCTCGGCATGATGTTCCGGCGTCCCTTCCAGGCCCGCGAGTTCGTCGAGCAGTTCTGGTTCATCGCCAGCGTGGCGATCCTGCCGACCGCCCTGGTGTCCATCCCGTTCGGCGCGGTCATCTCGCTGCAGGTCGGCTCGCTCACCCAGCAGCTCGGCGCGCAGTCGTTCACCGGGGGCGCGAGCGTGCTCGCGGTCATTCAGCAGGCCAGCCCGCTGATCGTCGCGCTGCTGATCTCCGGCGTGGCGGGCTCGGCCATCTGCGCGGACATCGGCTCCCGGACCATCCGGGAGGAGATCGACGCGATGGAGGTGCTGGGCGTCTCGCCGGTCCAGCGACTGGTCGTGCCGCGGGTCCTGGCGTGCACGGCGGTGGCGGTCCTGCTGAACGGCCTGGTGTCGGTCATCGGGGTGGCCGGGGGCTACTTCTTCAACGTGCTCATGCAGGGCGGCACCCCGGGCGCGTACCTGGCCAGCTTCTCGGCCCTGGCGCAACTGCCCGACCTGTACATCAGCGAGTTCAAGGCGCTGCTCTTCGGCTTCATCGCGGGCGTGGTGGCCTCGTACCGGGGGCTGAACCCGGGCGGCGGCCCGAAGGGCGTCGGCGACGCCGTCAACCAGTCGGTCGTCATCACCTTCCTGCTGCTGTTCTTCGTCAACCTCGTGCTCACCGGGATCTACCTCCAGGTCGTCCCGCCGAAGGGAGGATGAGCGATGGGTCTCGTCGCGGGAGTGCGGGCGGCCGGCAGCCCCGGCCGGTGGTTCTCCTGGCTGGACCGGCCGGGCGACCAGCTCCTGTTCTACGTCCGCGCGCTGATGTGGACGCCCCGGGCGGTCCGCCGTTACCTGAAGGAGGTCCAGCGGCTGCTGGCGGAGGTGGCCTTCGGCAGCGGCGCGCTCGGCGTGATCGGCGGCACCATCGGCGTGATGATCGCGATGACGCTGTTCACCGGCACGGTCGTCGGGCTCCAGGGGTACTCGGCGCTGCGGCAGATCGGCACGGCGGCCTTCACCGGATTCGCCTCCGCGTACTTCAACACCCGGGAGATCGCCCCGCTCGTCGCGGGACTGGCGCTGTCGGCCACCGTCGGCTCCGGGTTCACCGCGCAGCTCGGCGCCATGCGGATCAACGACGAGGTGGACGCGCTCGAGGTCATGGGCATCCCGAGCCTGCCCTACCTGGTCACCACCCGGATCGTGGCGGGCACGGTGGCGATCGTTCCGCTGTACGGCGTCGGCCTGCTGAGCTCGTACGTGTCCTCCCGGGAGGTCACCGTGCTGGTCAACGGGCAGTCGCCGGGCACCTACGACCACTACTTCGGGTTGTTCCTGTCGCCGGCGGACGTCATCCTCTCCTTCCTCAAAGTGCTGATCTTCAGCGTGATGGTGATCCTCGCGCACTGCTACTACGGGTACCGCGCCGTCGGCGGCCCCGCCGGGGTGGGGGAGGCGGTCGGCCGCGCCGTGCGCACCTCCATCGTGCTGATCAGCGCCACCGACTTCTTCCTGAGCCTGGCCATCTGGGGGACCACCACGACGGTGAAGGTGGCCGGATGAGCGCGGGCGCGGCGGTCCGCCGGCGGCTGGCCGGCGTGGTGTTCCTGCTGGTGCCGGCGCTGCTGGTGTGGCTGTCGATCGCCGTCTACGACAAGCGGTTCACCCCGGTGTCGATGGTGACCCTGCACACCACGAACGTCGGCAACGAGATGCACCCGCATGCCGACGTGAAGCTGCGCGGCGTGGTGGTCGGCGAGGTCCGGACCATCTCCGCGGACGGCGCCGGGGCGACGCTGAAGCTGGCGATCCAGCCCGGCAAGGTGCGGATGCTGCCGGCCAACGTGTCCGCGCAGATGCTGCCCACCACGCTGTTCGGGCAGCGGTACGTGGCGCTGGTGCCGCCCGCGCGGCCCAGCGCGCGCCGCCTCACCGCTGGCAGCGTCATCGGCCAGGACCGCTCGTCCAACGCCATCGAGCTGCAGCGGGTACTGGACAACCTGCTGCCGCTGCTGACCGCGGTGCGGCCGGCCAGGCTGTCGGTCACCCTCACGGCGGTGGCGCAGGCACTGCAGGGCCGGGGCGCCCGGCTCGGCCGGACGCTGGTGGAGCTGGACGCCTACCTGAAGAAGCTCAACCCGAACCTGCCCGCGCTCAACCGCGGGATCAGGGAGCTGGTCACGCTCACCCGCCACTACGACGCCGCCACGCCCGACATCCTGCAGGCCCTGAACGACTTCACCTACACCAGCAGGACGCTGGTCGACCGGCAGAGCGACCTGAGCATGCTGTACGCGACCGTCACCGGAGCCTCGCAGGACCTCACCGGCTTCCTGCGGGCCAACTCCGGCACCATCATCCGGCTGTCCGCCGACAGCGGGCCCAGCCTGCGGCTCCTGGCGAGGTACTCGCCCGAGTTCCCCTGCACGCTGCGCATGCTGACCGATTTCGTGCCGCTGATGGACAAGGTCCTCGGCAAGGGCACCGGCCGGCCCGGGCTGCACGTCGACGTCCGGTCGGTGCGCTCGCAGGGCCGGTACGTCCCCGGCAGGGACCGGCCCGTCTACCGCGCCAAGGGCGGCCCGCACTGCTACCCCGTCCCGTACCCGGGCGGCGCCGGCACGGCCGCGCGGTCCACGCCTGCCGGCGCGGCGACCCCGGTCGCCGTCGCCCCCGGCGGTCTCGGGCTGCCCAACTCTCCCCAGGAGAACGAGCTGGTCAACGAACTGCTGGCGCCCGCGCTGGGGGAGGTGCCGGACGCGCTGCCGGACTGGAGCAGCGTGCTGGCCGGCCCGCTCTACCGGGGCACGGAGGTGAAGGTCAAGTGAAGCGGAAGGGCATCGCCGCCCCGCTGGCGAAGTCGCTCGTCTTCGTAGTGGTCACGGTGCTGGCCACCGCGCTGCTGGCGATCAGCATCGCGCAGAACAGCGTCGGCGACACGGTCGGCTACAGCGCCCGGTTCACCGACGCGTCCGGGCTGCGCGCGGGCGACAGCGTACGGATCGCCGGGGTCCAGGTCGGCCGGATCGACGGGATCAGCGTGGTGGACCGGCGGGTCGCCCAGGTGCGGTTCTCGGTCGAGCGTGACCGGCGGCTGCCCGCCTCGGCGACCGCGACGATCAAGTACCTCAATCTGGTCGGGCAGCGCTACATCGAGCTGGACCAGGGCACCGGCGAGGCCGGGGCCCTGCGCCGGGGCGCGACCATCCCCCTCGACCGCACGACCCCCGCGCTGAACCTGACCCAGCTGTTCAACGGCTTCCAGCCGCTGTTCCAGGCGCTCTCGCCCGAGGACGTCAACCGGCTGGCCGGCGAGCTCATCCAGGTGCTCCAGGGAGAGGGCACCACCATGGAGAGCCTGCTCACCACCGTCGGCTCGCTGACCAGCACCGTCGCCGCCAAGGACCAGGTGATCGGCCAGGTCGTCACCAATCTGAACGCGGTGCTGGACACCGTCAACTCGCGCGGCGACGAGCTGGGCGGTCTGATCACCACCCTGCGGGAGCTGGTCTCCGGGCTGGCCGCCGACCGCAGGCCGATCGGGGACGCGATCAGCGCGCTCGACGGGCTCGCCGGCAGCACCGCGGATCTGCTGCAGGCCGGCCGGAAGCCGCTCAAGCAGGACATCGCCCAGCTGGGCCGGCTGTCGGGCAACCTGGCCGGCGACTCCGCAGCGGTCGACGGCTTCCTGCGCCTGCTGCCGGTGAAGATGGCGGCCATCGGCCGGCTCGGCTCGTACGGGTCGTGGCTGAACTTCTACGTCTGCGAGGCCACCGTGACCGGGGCCACCTACCAGCAGTTCCCGGGCGAGAGCCATCCGCCGCCCACCGGTGTCCCCGGCACGGCGGCGAGGTGCAGATCATGAAGCGGACGCGTACCCGGCGGGCGGGCAGGCGGCGGCCGGTGATGCGGCCGGTCCGCGAGCGCGACCCGATCGCGGTCTGCCTGGCCGGCTTCGCGATCATCATCGTGCTGGCGCTGCTCGCGTACTCCGCCGACGACCTGCCGGTGATCGGCGGCGGCACCACCTACACCGCGGACTTCACCGAGTCGGCCGGGCTCACCTCCGGCAACGAGGTACGGGTCGCGGGGGTCAAGGTCGGCAAGGTCACCGGGGTGACGCTGGACCGCGGGAAGGTGAAGGTCGCCTTCCGGGTCAAGGACACCTGGATCGGCGACGCCAGCACCGCCGCCATCGAGATCAAGACCCTGCTCGGCGACAAGTACCTGACCGTCGACCCGCTGGGCACCACCCGGCAGAACCCCCGCCGGCGGATCCCGTCCAGCCGCACGACCTCGCCGTACGACGTGACCAAGGCGTTCGGCGACCTGGCCGGCACCGTCGAGCGGCTCGACTCGCGGAAACTCGCGCAGAGCCTGGAGGCGATCTCGACCACGTTCGCCAGGACCCCGCCGGGCGTGCGCAAGGCGCTGACCGGCCTGTCGGCGCTGTCCAAGACGATCTCGTCCCGGGACGCCCAGCTGGCCCGGCTGCTGGCCAACACCAAGCAGATCACCGGCACCCTCGCCGGGCAGAACGCCCAGTTCGCGGCCCTGCTCCAGGACGGCAACCTGCTGCTGGCCGAGGTGCGGGCACGCCGGGACGCGATCCACGGGCTGCTCGTCGGCACGCAGACGCTCGCCCAGCAGCTGTCCGGGCTGGTCGAGGAGAACCAGCGGCAGCTCGCGCCGACGCTGCGGGCGCTCGGCGACGTCACCGACCTGCTGACCAAGAACCAGCGCAACCTCGACCGGGCGCTGTCCCTGGCCGGTCCCTACACCCGGCTGCTCGGCAACGCCCTGGGCAACGGGCGCTGGATGGACGGCTACCTCTGCGGCGTCATCCCGAAGAGCTACCTGCCCCCCGGCACCCCGCCGGCGCGCGGATGCATGCCCCCCAGGCAAGGCGGTCGCTGATGCTCACGAGACTGCACGGCAGGCGCCCCGTCCTGATCGCGGGAGCCGCCGCCCTCACCCTGGTGATCGCGGCCCTCGTCGCGATCCGGGGACCGGCCGGACATCACATCACCGCCTACTTCACCGCGGCGGTCGGCGTCCATCCGGGCTCGGACGTACGGGTGCTCGGCGTGAAGGTCGGCCGGATCGACGCGGTGCACCCCGAGGGCACCCAGGTGCGGACGACCCTCACCGTCGACCACGGCGTGGACGTACCGGCCGGCGTGCAGGCCGTGGTCGTCTCGCCCAGCGTCGTCTCGGACCGCTACGTCCAGCTCACCCCGGCCTACACCGGCGGGCCGCGGCTCGCCGGCGGCGCGGTCATCCCGGCCGAGCGCACCGCCACCCCGGTGGAGCTGGACCAGCTCTACGCCGGCGTGAAGAAGCTGTCCACCGAGCTCGGCCCGGGCGGGGTCAACCGGAACGGCGCGCTGTCGAACGTGCTGCGCACCGGCGCGGCCAATCTCCAGGGCAACGGCCAGGCCCTCGGCGCCACGATCGAGCGGTTCGGGCAGGCCGCCAAGACGCTGTCCGGTTCGCGTGCGGACCTGTTCGCCACCATCGACAACCTGCAGAAGTTCACCACCATGATCAAGGACAACGACGGGCAGGTCCGGCAGGCCGAACAGCAGCTCGCCGACGTCACCGGATTCCTGGCCGACGACCGGGAGAACCTGGCCGCCGCGCTCGACCGGCTCGCCGCCGCGCTCGGCCAGGTCCAGGGCTTCGTCCACGACAACCGGGCCCTGCTGAAGTCCAACGTGGACAAGCTCTCCGCCATCACCCAGGTGCTGGTCGACCAGCGCCGGTCGCTGGCCGAGGCACTGGACGTCCAGCCGCTCAACGTGGGCAACGTGCTCAACAGCTACGACCCGGCCACCCGGACCCTGATGGGCCGCGGGAACCTCAACGAGCTGAGCATGGGCGGCGCGCTCACGGCCGGGCGGAACGCCCCGCCGCTGCCGCTGCCCGCCGTGGGCACGGTGTACGGCTCGCCGCCGGCGGGGCAGGGGACGGGCCGATGATCCGTACGGGGTTGGCACGGGTGTTCCGGCGGCGGCAGTCCGCGCCGCGAGCCCGCACCGCCGCGCTGCTGTCCGGCCTGGTCGCGGTCACGGCCGCCGGCTGCGGTCCGGGCGGGTTCGGCGGCGTGCAGGACCTGCCGCTGCCCGGCGGCGCCGACGTCGGCGATCACCCCTACACGGTGACCGCGGAGTTCGCCAACGTGCTCAACCTGGTGCCGCAGTCCGCGGTGAAGGTCAACGACGTGGCCGTCGGCCGGGTCACCCGGGTCGCGCTGCCGCGCGACGGCTGGAGCGCCCGGGTCACCCTGCTCGTCAACGGCAAGGTGCGGCTGCCGGCCAACGCCCTCGCCACGCTGGAGCAGTCCAGCCTGCTGGGCGAGAAGTACATCCAGCTCGCCGCCCCGGCCGACGGGAGCGCCACCGGCGCGCTGACCGACGGCGCCACCATCCCGATGTCGCGCACCAACCGCAACCCCGAGGTCGAGGAGGTCCTCGGCGCGCTGTCGATGCTGCTGAACGGCGGCGGCCTGGCGCAGCTGCGCACCATCACCGTCGAGCTCGACCACGCGCTGAACGGCAACGAGCCGCAGATCCGGTCGCTGCTGCACCGGCTCGACACCCTGGCCACCCGGCTGGACGCGGGCAAGAAGGACCTCACCGACGCGCTGGACGGGATGAACCGCCTCTCCGCCACGCTGAGCGGCCGCAAGGAGCAGCTCGGCACGGTGCTCGACGACCTCGGCCCCGGTCTGCGGGTGCTCGAGCGCCAGCGCGGGGCGCTGGTCAGGATGCTCAGCTCGCTGGACACCCTGTCCGGAGTCGCCATCGACACCATCGACAGGAGCAAGGACGACCTGGTCGCCGATCTCCGGGCGCTCGAACCGACCTTGCGCAAGCTGTCCGACGCCGGCCGGGACCTTCCGCGGGCATTGCAGGTGCTGCTCACCTACCCGTTCACCGACGCGGTGCTGCCCGCCATCAAGGGCGACTACCTCAACGTCTACCTCTCGGTGACCGCCGCCCCGGGCACCGAGATCATCCCGCCCATCACCCCGGAGGCGGGGGCGGGGGCCGGCCGGGGGCAGGCGCCCCCGCTGCCGCTGCCCTCGGTGGGCGGTACGAGCACGGTTCCGGCGACCCCCGGCTCCTCCCCGGCGGTGCCCGGTTCCTCCCCGGCGGTGCCCGGTTCCGCCACGGCCGCGCCGGGGTCTTCTCCGGCCGTGCCCGGTGGATCTCCGCCGGCTCCGTCCGGGACCGCGGCCCCGGGGAAGGGGAACTGATGCTCACCCTCGCCACCAGGCTGAAGACCATCGCGTTCGCGGTCATCGCCGTCGCCGTGATCTCCTACATCGGGATCCACTATGCCGCCCTGGGCCGGTACGTCGGGCTGCGCGGCTACTACGTCGTCAAGGTCGACCTTCCCGAGACCGGCGGCCTGCTGACCAACGCCGACGTCACCTACCGGGGGGTCTCGGTCGGGCGGGTCGGCCCGCTCCACCTGACCGGCGACGGTGTCCGGGCGGACCTGCACATCAAGAACTCCGCCCCGAAGATCCCCGCCCGTACCCGGGCCGTGGTGGCCGACCTGTCCGCGGTCGGTGAGGTGTACCTCGATTTGCGTCCGGAGACCGGTGGCGGCCCCTACCTGGCGGGCGGCGCGGTGATCCCGCGTTCCGCCACGCAGACCCCGGCGCCGGTGACGGACCTGCTCACCAGCGTCAACGACCTCGCCGCGTCGATTCCGCTGGAGTCGCTGCGCATCGTGGTCGACGAGCTCGGCAGGGCGTTCAACGGGCAGGGACAGAACCTGCAGGCCCTGCTCGACGGCGGCGGCGCCCTGGTCCGTACGGCCGACGAGCACAGCGCGCCGACCAACCGGCTCATCGTCGACGGCGAGTCCGTGCTGCGCACCCAGAACGAGGAGGCCGGCGCCCTCGTCTCCTTCGCCCGCAGCGCGAAGCTGCTGGACCGCCGGCTGCGCGAGTCCGACCCGGACCTGCGCGAGCTGATCGCCGTCGCGCCCCGCGCCTCCGCGCAGGTCGCCGGGCTGCTGCGGGACCTCGACCCCGGCCTGAGCGTGCTGCTGGCGAACCTGCTGACCACCTCCGACCTGCTGCTCACCCGGGTGAACGGGGTGGAGGAGCTGCTGGTCAAGGTGCCCGGGGCGGTCTCGGCCGGCTCGTCGATGGCCGGCTCCGGGCGGCTCGCCCTGGGCATGGTGACGACCTTCTTCAACCCGCTGCCGTGCACCCGCGGGTACGGCGCCACGACCTACCGCAACGGCCTGGACACCTCGCCCGGGCCCGCACTGAACACCGCCGCCCGGTGCGCCATGCCGGCCGCCAGCGGCGTCAACGTCCGCGGCTCGGCCAACGCGCCCCGTGGCGGCCCGGTGCCGGCGCCGGTCCGGGCCGGCTCGGTCGGCCTGAGCGACGTGGCCACATCGTGGCTGCCGGGCGCGCTCGGCCTGCCCGCACTGCCCTCCTCACCGGTGCCGCCCGCCGGTTCGCCGGACCTCGGCGGCCTGCTCGGGCTGCCGGGACCGGGCTGAGGAGGGAGCGAGATGAGCCTGCACGAGACGGCGTCCGACCAGACCACGGACAGGGTGACCCGGTCGCCGGGTGCGCGGTCGCCCGGTGCCCGGCCGCCCGTTACCCGGCCGCTCGTGACCCGGCGGCCACGGGGCCGGTGGGCCGGGCGAGCCCTGATCGCGGCCGCCGTGGTCTTCCTCGGCTGGAGCGGCTGGACCGCCTGGGAGGCGGGTCACGACGGGCAGGACGGCGGCCGGGATCGCGATCTCGTACTGCGGGCCGGGCAGCAGCAGATCGCGGCGCTCAACAGCATGGACGACACCCGCGTCGACGCCGGGTTGCAGCGGTGGCTGGACGCCTCGACCGGCCCGCTGCACGACCAGTTGCGGCGCGACCTGGCACCGAGCCGGCTGAAGATCCGGCAGGCGCGGACCAGCGCGGTGGGGACCGTCGTCGACGCCGCCGTCACCGCGCTGGACGTACGGGCCGGCAGCGCCCAGGTCATCGCCTCGGTGCGGATCCAGCTCACCCCGCACGGTGGCACACCCAGCCTCCAGCGCAAACGCTACGAGGCCGGGCTGTCGCGCACCCCCGGCGGCTGGAAGCTCAAGTCGCTCACCGCGATCCCGGTCAGCGCGAGCTGACCTCGGCCAGGGGAGAGGACCACGACCGTGCGCATCACACGAGCAGATCGGGACCGCCCGGCCGCCGCACCGGCCGGGCGGTTCCGGTCGATGGCCGGACGCCGGACGCGTGCGCCGGAGCCGTCGGATCCGGTGGACCTGGTGGATCCGACGACTCAGGCGGACCCGGTGGACCCGATCGATCCGGTGGATCCGCCGGTGCGGGGTGCCCCGCGGGGGCCGTCCGCGCGGCCGTCCGGAATGCGCCGGGCGATCGCGCTGGCGCTGATCCTCGCGGTCACCGGGGCGGGACTGCTGGTCCTGGCCGGGCGGCTGCGCGACGGCTCGCCCGCCGCCAACCGGGCACTGCTCGACACCGACGCCACCACGCGGGTCATCGGCGATGTCACCGACGCGCTGACCAGGATCTTCTCGTACGCGCCGGACGACACCGCCGCCACGGAGAAGGCGGCCGGCGACGTCCTCGCCGGTGCGGCCGCCGAGCAGTACCGCAGGTTGTTCGCCCAGGTGAAGAGGCAGGCTCCGGCCCAACGGCTGACGCTGACGACCCGGGTGGTGCGCGCCGGGGTGACCACCCTGTCCGGCGACAGCGCCCATCTGCTGGTGTTCCTGGACCAGGCGACCGCCCGCGACGGCAGGCCGAGCGGCACGGTCGCCGCCGCACAGCTGTCGGTGACCGCCCGGCTCACAGCCGGCCACTGGCGCATCACCGACCTCCGTTCCAGCTGATGCCCGATCCTTCGCACGCGCACGATGAGGTGACCCAGGTGGCAGGCACGAAGACCGGCGGCGAGGCCGTGCACAACGCGGACCCGGCCGACCCGGCGGACGCGGTGAACCCGGCCGGCGAGCCCGGACGGCGGACGTGGCTCCGGGTCCCGCGGACCGGCGATCCGCTGCTCACCACGGCGACCGCGCTGGTCCTCGCGGCGGCGGTCTGCGCCGCCTGGTCCGGCTGGAGCTGGTACGGCGCGGCGCACGACGGCTCGCTGCGCTACTCCCAGGTGCGCGAGGAGGTGCTGCAGAGCGGTGAGCAGGCGATCCAGAACCTCAACACGCTGGACTACCGGGACCTGAGCCAGGGCCTGAAGACATGGCAGGACTCGTCCACCAGCGACCTGTACCAGCAGATCGTGCAGGGCCGCGCGGAGTTCGAGCAGCAGGTGCGGACGGCCAGGACGACCACCAGCGCCAGGATCCTCGAAGGCGCGGTCACCGAGCTCGACGACCGCGCCGGCAAGGCGGCCGTCATCGTGGCCGTACAGATCGTCGTCACCCCGCCGGAGGGGCGCCCGACGACCAAGCGGAGCCGCCTCGCCGGTCGGCTGACCAGGACCGCCACCGGGTGGAAGCTCAGTGCCCTGGGCCAGGTGCCGGCCGGGATCTCCGGCTCCTGACCCGCCTGCGACGCCCCGCGTGCGGAAGACCGGAACCCCGTGCACAGAGCGCCGCCCCGTACGCGGAACACCGAGAGGACACCAGATCATGGCCGCTGACAGTGCGACGGCAGCGAAAGCGACGGCAGCGAAAGCGACGGCGGGGAAGGCCACGGCGGGGAATTCCGGCGGCCGGGCACACCGGCGGCTGCCCGCCGTCCTGGGGGTGGCCACGGTGCTGCTGGGCGGCCTGGCCGTCTGGTCCCACCAGCAGGCGCAGCGGCTGGAGGGCACCCCGGCGGCGCGGAACGCGGCGCTGACCGACAACGCCCGGACCAGCGAGGTCAAGGGCGAGATCACCAGCGCGGTCAACGCGGTCTTCTCCTACAACTACCTCGACATCGCCAAGACCCGGCGGGCCGCGCGGACCTCTCTCACCGGGAAGGCGATCCAGCAGTACGACACGATGTTCGGCCTGGTCCGCGAGCAGGCTCCCGGGCAGAAGACGGTGCTGACCACGACCGTCACCGACAGCGCGGTGAAGACGCTGCACGGCGACCACGCCCGATTGCTGATCTTCGCCGACCAGCGGAACACCCGGACCGCCGGCGGCCAGACCTCCTACGCCGCCGCCATGCTGGCGGTGGACGCGGTGCGCCAGGGAGGACGCTGGAAGATCTCCGCCTTCGACACCTTCACCGGCACCCGCTGAACGGACC
The DNA here is from genome assembly GCF_050971785.1 of Actinomadura scrupuli. Lineage (NCBI taxonomy): Bacteria > Bacillati > Actinomycetota > Actinomycetes > Streptosporangiales > Thermomonosporaceae > Actinomadura > Actinomadura scrupuli. The sequence continues at coordinate 276,525 of NZ_JBPCCU010000005.1, forward strand.
GCGGATCGCGCACCACAGGCACCACCAGGCCCTCCCCGATGTTCGCGCAGGCAGAGAGTCGCCCTATAGTTAGTTAGCAACAAGCAACTTTTAGGAGCGCTCGTCCATGACAACCGCCGTGCAGGGGCCAGGAAGATCGACGGAGGCGGCCTCCCGCTCACGCGGGGGCGCGTCCGAGCCCGGTCCGGGCTACCGGTGGATCGCGTTGTCGAACACCACGCTCGGCGTGCTGATGGTCATGATCAATCAGTCGATCGTGCTCATCGCGCTGCCCAACATCTTCGACGGCATCAGGCTGAACCCGCTGGAGTCCGCCAACACCAGCTACCTGCTGTGGATGATGATGGGCTTCATGGTCGTCACCGCCGTGCTGGTGGTGTCCTTCGGCCGGCTCGGGGACATGTTCGGCCGGGTACGGATGTACAACCTCGGGTTCGCGGTCTTCACCGTCTGCTCCATCCTGCTCTCGGTGTGCTGGATGCAGGGTGACGCGGCGGCCCTCTGGCTGATCGGGTGGCGCATCGTCCAGGGCATCGGCGGCGCGCTGCTCTTCGCGAACTCCACCGCGATCCTCACCGACGCCTTCCCGGCGCACAAGCGCGGCACCGCGCTCGGCATCAACGCCATCGCCGCCATCGCGGGATCCTTCATCGGGCTGATCCTCGGCGGCCTGCTCGGCCCGCAGAACTGGCACTACATCTTCCTGGTCTCCGTGCCGTTCGGCGTCTTCGGGACCGTCTGGGCCTACCTCAAGCTGCACGACACCGGGGTGCGCCAGAAGGCCAGGATGGACTGGTGGGGCAACCTGACCTTCGCCGTCGGCCTGATCTCCGTGCTGGTCGGGATCACCTACGGCATTCAGCCCTACCGCGCCCACACCATGGGATGGACCAACCCCTGGGTGCTGACCGCGCTGCTGGGCGGGCTGGCGGTGCTGGTCATCTTCGTCATCATCGAGCTCAGGGTCGAGGAGCCGCTCTTCCACCTGTCGCTGTTCCGCATCCGCGCCTTCAGCGCCGGGAACATCGCCAGCCTGCTCACCGCGCTCGGGAGGGGCGGCCTGCAGTTCATGCTGATCATCTGGCTGCAGGGCATCTGGCTGCCGCAGCACGGATACAGCTTCGAGGACACCCCGCTCTGGGCGGGCATCTACATGATCCCGCTGACCGTCGGGTTCCTGATCACCGCGCCGCTGTCGGGGGCGCTCTCCGACCGGATCGGCCCGCGCTTCTTCACCATCTCCGGCGCGCTGGTCACCGCGGTGAGCTTCGCGCTGCTGCTGCTTCTGCCGGTGAACTTCTCCTACGGCTGGTTCGCCGTGCTGCTGGCCGTCAACGGCATCGGCTCCGGCATGTTCGCCTCGCCGAACCGTGCCGAGATCATGAACTCCGTGCCGGCGAACCAGCGCGGCGTCGGCGCGGGCATGGTCGCCACCTTCCAGAACTCCTCCATGGTGCTGTCCATCGGCATCTTCTTCAGCCTGATGGTCCTGGGCCTGTCGCACGGGCTGCCCGCGGCGATGCACGAGGGCCTGGTGGCGCAGGGCGTACCCGACCAGACCGCGCAGGGCATCGCCCACTTGCCGCCGATCGCGGTGCTGTTCGCCGCCTTCCTCGGCTACAACCCCATGCAGCAGCTGCTCGGCCCGGTCCTGCAGCAGCTCCCGGCCGACCACGCCCAGTACCTCACCGGCCGGAGCTTCTTCCCCCACCTCATCGCCGGCCCGTTCCACGACGGCCTGACGATCGCGTTCTGGTTCGCCATCGTCGCCTGTGTCGTGGCCGCGATCGCGTCGGCGATGACCGGCGGGCTCCGCAGGACCGCCGCCCGGGAGTCGCTCGGCTCGGAGCTGGCCGGGGTCACCGGCGAGGGCGGCATCGCGCTCAGTGAGCTCGCCGTCCCGGACATGGAACAGGCCCGGCACGACGCGGTGAACGGCGGCCGGCACAACGGCCGGCACGCCGCGATCCACGGGCACCGGAAGGTCGCCGGGGTCGTCCGCGACCGGGCCGGCGGGCCGGTGCCCGGCGCCGCGATCACGGTCACCGGCACGGACGGACGTCAGCTCGCGCGCACCTCGGCGGGCGCCGACGGCCGGTACGCGATCGACGCGGTCGCCCCGGGCGGCCACATCCTGATCGTCTCCGCCCGGGACCACCGGCCCCTCGCCACCGGGCTGCCGGTCGGGAGCCGGGACCTCACCCGCGACATCGTCCTCGAGGGCGGTGCCGCCGCTCCGTCCGGCGAGGTGCACGGCGTGATCCTGTCACCACAGGGCACCCCGCTGGCCGGGATGGCGGCCACCGCCACCGACGGGAGCGGTGAGGTGGTGGGGAGCACCGTCAGCGACGATGCGGGCGGCTACCGGTTCACCGGCCTGCCCGACGGCCGGTACACCGTGGTCGCCGCCGGTCACCGGCCCGCCATGGTCACCGTCCAGGTCGGCACCGGCGCGCCTGCCGCGGTCGAGGTGGCACTCGGAGACGAGGCACCGTGACCGGGCCGTCCCGCCCCGCGGCACCGCGCGGCACGCGGGGAACACCCGCCCGGCTGGCGGCACGGTTGCGGCTGGCCCTGAACGAGGTGAACCGCCGGACACGCCCGCAGGAGGCGGCGTCCGGCCTCAGCCCCGGCCGGCTCTCCGCCCTCGCCATCGTCGCGGCCGACGGCCCGCTGCGCATCGGGGAGCTGGCGGCACGGATGGCCGTCAGCACGCCGACCGTCTCGCACATCGTCGACGCCCTCGACGAGCAGGGCCTCATCGCCCGGCGGCACGATCCGCACGACCGCCGGGTCTGCCTGGTCGGGATCGGCCCCGCCGGCCGGAAGCTGCTGGCGGACCTGTGCACGCAGGCCACCGATTTCCTCACCGACCGGATCGGGCGGCTGCCACCGGAGCAGCAGGAGACCCTGGCGGACGCGCTACCCGTCCTGGAGGCACTGGGACGCCCGTGAGACCCCCGGAAGGCACGTGACCCCCCGGCAGGCACGTACTGACGGACCGGCGACCGCCTGACGGACCAGCGACTGTGAAGGATCAGATGAACGAGCAAGCCCTGAAGGACGCGGCCCCGCTGGAGCGGCACCTGACGGTGTCCGGCATCGTCGCCGACGACACCGCCCCGGTGGCGCAGGCGGTCGTCACCCTGGCGGACATGGCCGGCCGCAAGATCGGTTCCGCGTACTCCGACGACGCCGGGCGCTACCGGCTCGGCACCTCGACCGGCGGCACCTATCTCCTCATCGCGTCCGCACCCGGGCACGAGCCGATCGCCGCGCTGGTGGCGGTCGGCGACGAGCCGGTGCGGCACGACGTGCTGCTGACCGGGGCCGGCGGCCTGCTGGGCACGGTACGGCTCGCCGCCCCCTCGGGCGAACCGGTGCCCGGAGCGACGGTGACCGTGACCGACGTCCGGGGTGAGGTGCTCGGGGCGGTCGCCACCGCGGCCGACGGGGGCTTCTCCTTCCCGCGGCTGGCGCGGGGCACCTACACGCTGGTGGTCGCCGCCGCCGGGTACCGGCCGGTGGCCACCCCGGTCACGGTCCTCCAGGGAGAGCCGGCCCGGCACGAGGTGGAGCTCGCGGCGACCGGCTCACTGCGGGCCGGTGTGCGGCTACAGGGGGCGCCGTTCGAGGGCGCCGGCCTGACGTTGCTGGACGAGACCGGTCAGGTGGTCGCGGAGGGGTCGACCGACGCGAGCGGAGCCTTCAGCTTCACCGATCTCCGGCCGGGCGAGTACACCCTGGTCGCCACCGGGTACGCGCCGGCCGCGGTCTCGGTGCGGGTCGCCGACGGCAGGGCCGCCCGAGCCGACCTGACCGTGGGAGGCGAGGCCCGGTGACCACGACGCTCCGCGCGCGGGTGCTCGGCGCCGGCGGGTGGCCGATCGAGCACGCCGTGCTCACCCTGACGCACCCGGCCGGGCCGCAGGCGGGACGGGCCGCCGCCGACGCCACCGGCACGGCCGCCATCTCGGGGATCGCTCCGGGCTCGTACCTGGTGATCGTGTCCGCGCCCGGGCACCGGCCGCTGGCCCGCAACGTGCTGGTGACCGACGCCGGCCTGACGCTCGACGACATCGTGCTCACCGGCGAGGGCGGCCGGCGGCTGCCCGAGCCGGGCACCTGGGACATCGACCCGGTGCACTCCTCGGTCCGGCTGCGAGCCCTGCATCTGGGGCTGGCGAGCGTGCACGGCCGCATCGCGGACTTCAGCGGCCGGGTCGAGGTGGCGGAGCAGGTGGAACGCTCCACGGTCGCGGTGACCATGAAGGCCGCGAGTATCGACACCGGCAGCGACCAGCGCGACGCGCACCTGCGCAGCTCGGACTTCCTGCACACCGACGTCCACCCCGACCTGACCTTCCACAGCACCGCGGTGTCGCGCGCCGAGGGGGACCGGTGGGCGGTCGACGGGCTGCTGACCGTCCGGGGAGTGGGCAGGCAGGTCCGCCTCGAGACCACCTATCTGGGCACCGGTCCCGATCAGTGGGGCGGCACCCGATGCGGGTTCCACGCCGTCACCGAACTGCGCCGGGACGACTTCGCCGTGGACTGGAACCAGGCCGTACGGATCGGCCTCGCGACCATCGGGGCGATCGTCCAGATCGAGATCGACGTGGAGATCGTCCGCCGCTGACCCCGCCCACCCCTGCTCCCGCCCACCCCTGCTCCCGTCCGAGCCCGGGGGCGAGGCGGGCACACGGTGTGGGGGTGCGGGGCGGCTGCGGGCGGACATACTGAGGTCTATGACAGCGCTCCTGATGATCGGTACCGCCAAGGGGCTGTTCCTGGCCCGCAGCGAGGACGACCGCAGGTCCTGGCAGCTGACCGGACCGCACTTCCCGATGACCGGCGTGTACGCCGTGGCCATCGACAAGCGGCGCGGCCGTCCCCGGCTGCTGGCGGGCATGAGCAGCTCGCACTACGGCCCCGGCCTGTCCACCAGCGACGATCTGGGGGCGAGCTGGCAGGAGCCCGACCGGGCCCCGCTGGCGTTCCCCGAGCGGACCGGCACCAGCCTCGGGCGGGTCTGGCAGATCGCGCCCGGTCCGGCCGATGCGCCCGACCTGGTGTACGCGGGCGTCGAGCCCTCGGCGCTGTTCGTCTCCGCGGACGGCGGGCGGACGTACGAGTTCGCCGACGGGCTGTGGGACCACCCGCACCGGCCGCACTGGGAGGCCGGCTTCGGCGGCCAGGCGGTGCACACCGTGCTGCCGCATCCGGCCCACCCGGGTTCGCTGGTGATCGCGATGTCCACCGGCGGGGTCTACCGCAGCGCCGACGGAGCCAGGAGCTGGACGCCCGCCAACAACGGCATCAAGGTCGGATTCCTGCCCGACCCGTTCCCCGAGTACGGCCAGTGCGTGCACAAGGTGGCCCGGGACGCCGCCGACCCGGACCGGCTGTACGCGCAGAACCACCACGGCGTCTACCGCTCCGACAACGGCGGGTCCGACTGGCGGTCGATCGCCGACGGGCTGCCCAGCGACTTCGGCTTCGCGATGGTCGCGCACCCGCACCGGGCCGACGTGATCTACAACTTCCCGATCGCCGCCGACGAACGGCGCTTCCCGCCGGACGAGCGGTGCCGGGTCTACCGTTCCGCGGACGCGGGGGCGACCTGGCAGCCGCTGACCGCCGGCCTGCCGGAGGGCCCGTTCTACCCGTCGGTGCTGCGCGACGCGATGTGCGCCGACGACACCGACCCCACCGGCGTGTACTTCGGCACCCGGTCCGGTGAGGTGTACGCCAGCCGGGACGAGGGCGACTCGTGGTCACCGGTCGCCGCCCACCTGCCGGACGTGCTGTGCGTACGGGCGGCCGGGCTGTGACGGTCACGCTGCTCGTTCCCGGGGCGCTGCGCGCGGAGGCGGGCGGGGAGGCCCGGCTGACCCTGGAGGCGGCCGGCACGCTGGCCGCGGTGCTGGACGAGCTGGCCGAGCGCCGGCCCCGGCTGGAGCGGCGGATCCGCGACGAGCGCGGCGAGCTGCGCCGTCACGTCAACGTCTTCATCGACGGGGAGAACTGCCGGTCACTGGGCGGTCAGTCCGCGCCGGTCGCCGACGGCGCGGAGATCCAGGTGCTGCCGTCGGTGGCCGGCGGCTGACCGCACCGGGCTGCGGGCGTCGCCGTCCCGGCCGCTCAGAGCGCCACGAAGGTGAGCCCGCGCTTCTTGAGCGTGGGGATCACGGTGCGCAGGGCCTCGATGGTGCGTTCGCGCGGTCCGCCGCCGTCGTGGCAGAGCAGGATGTCGCCCGGCTGCGCGCGCAGCAGGGTGGTGCCGATGTGGCCGGCACTGGACCGGGGCTGGTCCCAGTCGCGCGGGTCGAGCTGCCAGTCGATGCAGATCATGCCGTGCGCGGCGGCCGTGTCGAGCACCGCGGGAGACCAGTTGCCGCCGGGGGAGCGGAAGAACCTCGGGGCCACGCCGGTGGTCTGCGCGATCCGGTCGTGACCGCCGCCGATCTCCTGGACCATCCTGGCGGTGGACAGCCGCGGCAGGTTGAGCGGGTGCGTCACGGTGTGGTCGGCGACCTGGTGGCCGTCCGCCACGATCCGCTGGACCAGGCGGGGGTATTCGCTCACCTGCACGCCGATCATGTTGAACGTGGCGGGCACCTGGAACTCGGCCAGCAGGTCCAGCATCATCGGGGTGTACCGGGGATGCGGGCCGTCGTCGATGGTCAGCGCGACGGCGCTGGGCGGTGCCGCGGGGCTCAGCTCGCTCAGCCGGTGCACCGGGCGCTGGAGTGCCCGCAGCGGACGGCCGTGCGCGTAGCCGGGGTCGGGCGGCGGCGGGCTGGTCTTCGGGTGCCCGCGGGCGCCGTCCTTCGCCTCGGCCGGGCCCCACGTGCGCAGGACCCCGGGGGCGGCGGCCGCGCACACCCCGGCCCCGGCCGCGGCGAGGCTCACCAGCACCTGACGCCTGTCCAGATCGCCCACTTTGTCCATCCCACGGGTCCGAGCAGTCGCCGACACCCAAGTCTCCCGGCTTCCCGCCCCCTGGTCCACGGGATCCCACCGGATCGAGAGCCGGTGTTTCCAGGGCGCGGCCACGAAGTACGGCCTGCCGCCTCAGCGGGCCAGGGACTCGCGGAGCTTCTCCAGTTCGACGGCGTACCACCAGACCCGTCCGCAGCCGAGGCAGACCGAGCCCTCCAGCTTGCTCAGCGGCCGGCCACGCCGGTACAGGTGCATCTCGAGGGAGCCGTCGACCACCACCCGGTCGCCGTCACAGTCGGGGCAGGGGGTGACGGGCGGGCTGATCTGCGCGCGCTTCTTCCGGGAGAACATGACGAAAGATGTACCAGGTCCGCTTTGCCCGGACCGGTGGATTCGCAGGTCCGGCCCCGCGCGCCGGACCCAGGCGCACGGGTCAGGTCGCCCCGTCCTCCGGCCCGTCGTCCGGTGCCGATCCCGTGGAGAGCAGGGCGGCGGCGCGCAGGGCCGTCTCCATCTCGTACCGCCAGTGCGGGTCGCGCAGGCGTTCCCCGAAGAGCTCCTCGATGCCGCGCATCCGGTAGCGGATCGTCTGCGGATGCACCCGCAGCGCGGAGGCCATGCCGACCGTGTTGCCCTGGTTGGTCAGCCAGGTCAGCAGGGTCGTGGTCAGCCGCTCACGGACGAACGGCCGGAGGCCGTCGAGCGGGGCCAGCCGCCGCTCGATCAGCAGCCGGAGGATGCTCGGCTCGGAGAAGATCAGCAGCGTGGCCAGATGGTCCTCGCACTGGACGGGGTTCGCGCTGGTGATGACGCCGCGTTCGGCCAGCGACAGCGCCAGCCGGGCCAGCCGCAGCGACAGGGCGGCGTTGGCGACCGGCACGGTCGGCCCGATCGCGTACGCCGTGTGGCGCAGGGCACGGTGCAGCATCTCGTGCCGCCCGGGGCCGTCCGGGTCGGGGACCAGCAGGCAGGGCTCGGCACCCTCCAGGTCCATGAGCACGTCGTGGTCGACGGCCGGGGACAGCCCGTGGGAGGACCGGTCCCCGTTCATGACCACGGCGGCGATCTTGGTGGGCATCCGCCACTTGGCCTGGAGGGCGAGGTCGCCCACCGTCTCCAGGGAGGCGACCGGCGGGTCCGCCAGCAGCATCTCCAGCAGCCGGCGGCGGCGGCGCTCCATGGTGCTCGACACCCTGGCCTGCACGTCGGCGTAGGCCTCGACGGACTGGGCCGCGGCCTCCTCGATGTAGGTGAACACCGCCTCGGCCAGGACGTAGGTCGTCTCGGCGGGCAGCCCCACCCGGCGGCCGACGTCCGCGTACCGCCGCCAGGCGACCCGGCCCGCGACCCGGTAGGCGGCCTGGAGCCCGTCGAGGCTCCGGCCGCCCAGGTACTCGCCGCGCCCCAGGGCACGGTAGATCTTGACCGGCTGTTCGTCCGCGGCGTCCGGATCGGTGATCTTTCCCATGAACTCGACCAGCCCGCGTTCGACGCCGTGGCGGACCTCGCCGCGGAGGCCGTTCTGCAGGGCGTGGCCCAGCTCGGGGACGCACCGCTCGATCTCGTCGACGATCTCCTCGGCCAGCGACGGCAGCTCGGGGCGGAGCAGGTCGGCCACCTTGGCCAGCGCGGCCGGTCCGCCGGCGGGGGTGGGCAGCCCGGGGCTCGCCGTGCTGGCGGTTCCCCGGGCCGGTCCGCCGGGCTGGTGAGTCTCGGGGTCTGCGTCCATCTCAGCCATCAGCGTCGCTCCACGATCAAGGATCGCACCGTAACACGGCCGCAACGTCGCGGGTGTGGGCGGCCGACACTGGCCGGTCGGTGGTGGGCGGCGCCGCCCGAGATGCGGGTGGAGGAGCCGGGCTAACCTGGCGTTATGGGAGAAGCCGGCGGCCACCATCCGATCTCCAGGCCGGAGTCGACCCGCGAACGCGTCATCCAGATCGCCACCCGGCTGTTCGCCTCCCTGGGCTACGACGCGACCTCCACCCGGCTGATCGCCGACGCCGCCGGGATCGACGTCGCCACCCTGGCCGGCCTGATCGGCGGCAAGCCCGACGTCTACCTCGCCGTGATGAAGCGGCTCCACCTGCTGGAGCAGGAGTGCCTGGAGGCCATCAAGGCGGAGTTCACGCCCGGCCGGGAGGGGATCCACCGGCTGGCCGACCGCTACCTGGACTTCTGCGTCGCCCACCCCGAGGTGCCGGCCCTGTGGGTGCACCGCTGGCAGTCGGACGCCTCCGACATCACCGAGCTGGAGAACCTCTACACCAGGCCGTTGGTCGAGCGGTTCACCGCCATGCTGCGGAGCGCGGCCCGGACCGACGACCAGGCCGGCCTCGACCACGAGTACACGGTGTGGCACCTCCTGTGGTGCATCGACTCGTTCGTCCTCGCCGGAGTGATCGACGAGCACGGTGAACGCCAGGGCCCCCGCAACACCGTGGAACTGCAGCGGTTCCGCACGCACATGCGCCGGTTCCTCGACCGGATGCTCGAGCTGGACGGGTAGCGGTTCCCGCGCCCGCCGGCGCGGACCCCCGGAGCCGGCGTGGCGGACACCCGGTACGTGACTGTGATCACCTTTCACGGCCTGTAGTACTACGACTCGTAGTACTACGATGCGTGGTGGAGCCTTCGAAGGGGGACGCGTCCGGTATGAACGCACTCGACCTGAGCCGCTGGCAGTTCGGGATCACGACCGTGTACCACTTCGTCTTCGTCCCGCTGACCATCGGCCTGTCGCTGATCGTCGCCGGGCTGCAGACCGTCTGGTACCGCACCGGACGGCCGGAGTTCCTGCGGCAGACCCACTTCTTCGGCAGGCTCTTCCTGATCAACTTCGCGATGGGCGTGGTCACCGGCATCGTGCAGGAGTTCCAGTTCGGCATGAACTGGAGTCAGTACTCCCGCTTCGTCGGTGATGTGTTCGGGGTGCCGCTGGCCATGGAGGGGCTGCTGGCGTTCTTCCTCGAATCGACCTTCCTCGGCTTGTGGATCTTCGGCTGGGACCGGCTGCCGAAGAAGGTCCATCTGGCCACGATCTGGCTGGCCGCGCTGGGCAGCAACCTGTCGATGTACTTCATCCTGTCCGCCAACGCGTGGATGAAGCACCCGGTGGGCTACACCGTCGACCAGGTGACCGGGCAGGCCAGGATGACCGACATCTGGGCGATGCTCACCCAGTGGCCCGCCGTCGTGGAGTACCTGCACACGTTCGCCGGCTCCCTCATCGTCGCCGGGGTCTTCGTCGCCGCGGTCAGCGCCTACCGGATGCTCCGTGCCGGTGAGGTCGGCCTGTTCCGCCCGGTGCTGCGGGCCGGTCTGGCGGTGACCGTGATCGGCGGAGCGCTGGCGGTGTTCTCCGGGGACCGGTCCGCCGAGCTCGCCCACCGCTACCAGCCGATGAAACTGGCCAGCGCCGAGGCGCTGTGGAACACCGAGCACGGCGCCGGGTTCTCGCTGTTCGCCGTCGGCGACGTCGAGCACGGCCGCAACCACCTCGACCTGCAGATCCCCGAGGTGCTCGGCCTCCTGGCCACGGGCCGGTTCGGCGGCACCGTGCAGGGCGTCAACCAGCTCCAGGACCAGTACGCCAAGACCTACGGCCCGGGCGACTACACCCCGCCCGTCGGGGTCACCTACTGGTCCTTCCGGCTGATGATGGGCCTGGGCCTGTCCGCCGTCACGCTGGCCGCCGCCGGGCTCTGGCTCACCCGCAGGCGCGGCCGGCTCCGGCGGCTGGACACCGTGTGGGGACGGCGGTTCCTGTACGCGTCGGTGATCGCCGTGCCGTTGCCGTTCGCCGCCAACATCATGGGCTGGCTGCTGTCGGAGATCGGCCGCCAGCCGTGGACCGTCCAGGGCGAGCTGCTGACCGCCGCGAGCGTCTCACCGGGTGTGAGCCTCACCGAGGTGGCGATCTCGCTCACGGTCTTCACCCTGCTCTACGGGGTGCTCGCCCTCGCCGAGGGGTGGCTGATCGTCCGCCATGTCCGGCAGGGGCCGCAGGCGGAGACACCCGCCCCGGCCGAGTCCGAGCCCGCCTTCTCCTACTGACCCGGTGCCAGGCGTTCTTCTCGGAGGGAGAGACGGATGGAACTCACCACGCTCTGGTTCGGGCTCATCGCGTTCCTGTGGGCGGGCTACTTCCTGCTGGAGGGGTTCGACTTCGGCGTCGGGATGCTGCTGCGGTGGATCGGCCGCGACCCGGTGGACCGCAAGGTCGTGCTCGCCGCGATCGGGCCGGTCTGGGACGGCAACGAGGTCTGGATGATCGTGGCCGCGGGCGCCACGTTCGCCGCCTTCCCCGCCTGGTACGCCGCCATGTTCAGCGGCTTCTACCTGCCGTTCCTGCTGCTCCTGGTGGCGCTCATCCTGCGCGCCGTCGCGCTGGAGTGGCGGAGCAAGGTCGACGGTGACCGGTGGCGTGCCTGGTGCGACCGGGCGATCTTCTGGGGCAGCGCCTGCCCCGCCGTCATCTGGGGCGTCGCGTTCGCGAACCTCGTGCGCGGGCTGCCGCTGGACGCCCGCGGCACCGTGCACGCCGCACCGCTCGACCTGCTCGGCCCGTACGCCCTGCTCGGCGGGGTCACCACGCTGGCGGTGTTCGTCCTGCACGGCGCGGTGTTCCTCACCCTGAAGACCGACGGCCCGGTACGGGAGCGGGCGCGCCGGGCGGCGTTCGCCTCGGCCGCCCTGGCGGTGCCGGCGCTGACCGCCTTCCTGGCCTGGACCCAGCACCAGCACGGCAAGCCGGGGACCGCGGTGACCGCGGCGGTCGCGGTGCTGGCGCTCGCCGCCGGTGCCGGGGCGGCCGTACGGGGCCGGGAGGGTGTGGCGTTCGGCGCCACCGGGGTGGCGATCGTGCTGACCGTCGCCACGCTGTTCGGGGCGCTGTGGCCCGACGTGCTCCCCTCCACCACCGATCCGGCGGCGAGCCTCACGGTGACCGGCGCGGCCTCGGGCCCGTACACCCTCACGGTCGTGACCTGGATGGCCGCGATCGCCACCCCGATCGTCATGCTTTACCAGGGCTGGACCTACTGGGTCTTCCGCCGGCGGCTCACCCGTGCCGACGTGACGCCGTGAAGCCCGTCGACCCGCGGCTGCTGTCGGCCGCGCGGGCGGCCCGCGACCATCTGATCGTGACCGCCGGGCTGGGAGTGCTCACCACCGCCTGCATCCTCGCCCAGGCCGCCCTGCTCGCCGACGCGATCAGCGGTGCGGCCCGCGGTGCGGCCGTGGGCACCCCGCTGCTGCTCCTGCTCGCGGTGGTGCTGATCCGCGCCGCGACGACGTACGGGGGAGAGGTCGCGGCCCTGCGCGCGGCGGCGAAGACCAAGTCGCAGCTGCGGCTGCGGCTGGTCGCGCACGCCGCGCGGCTCGGGCCCGGCCGGCTCTCCGGCGAGCGGCCCGGGGAGATCGCCACCCTGGCCACCCGCGGCCTGGACGCCCTCGACGACTACTTCGCCCGCTACCTGCCGCAGCTCTGCCTGGCCGTGCTGGTGCCCGTCTCCGTCCTGGCCGTGCTGGCCTCCGCCGACTGGATGTCCGCGCTGGTCGTCGCCCTGACCGTCCCGCTCATCCCGGTGTTCATGATCCTCATCGGCCTGCACACCCGGGCGCGCACGGAGCGGCAGTGGCGGCTGCTCGCCGGGCTCGGCGGCCACTTCCTCGACGTGGTCGAGGGCCTGCCCACCCTCGCGGTGTTCCGCCGGGCCAAGGCCCAGGCGGCGATGATCCAGAAGGTCTGCGACGAGCACCGCAGGGCGACCATGGCCACCCTGCGCGTCGCGTTCCTGTCCGCGCTCGTCCTGGAGCTCCTGGCCACCCTCGCCACGGCCCTGGTCGCCGTCGAGGTGGGCCTGCGGCTGCTCGGCGGCTCGCTGTCGTACCGGACGGCGCTGCTGGTGCTCATCCTCGCGCCCGAGGCCTACCTGCCGCTGCGCGAGGTCGGAGCCCGTTTCCACGCGAGCATGGAGGGGGTCGCCGCCGCGGGGCAGGTCTTCGACCTGCTGGAGACTCCCGCCCCCGCGGCCGGGACGGCCGTGCCGCCGCCGGTGCCGCGGCGGATCGAGTTCGAGCACGTGAGCCTGGTCTACCCGGGCCGGGACGAACCGGCGCTCCAGGAGGTGTCGCTGACGCTGGAGGCCGGCCGCCACTACGCCCTGACCGGGCCGAGCGGTGCGGGCAAGACCTCGCTGCTGGCCCTGCTGCTGCGGTTCGCCGAGCCCACCACCGGCCGCATCCTGGTGGACGGTGCCGAGCTGTCCGGGTTCGACCCGGACGAATGGCGCAGGCTGCTGGCCTGGGTGCCCCAGCAGCCCTACCTGGTCGCGGGAAGCATCGCCGACAACATCCGGCTCGGTGCCCCCGGCGGCGCGAGCGACGAGCGGGTACGCCGCGCGGCGCGGGACGCGGAGGCGCACGAGTTCGTCATGGCGCTGCCCGACGGCTACGCCACCACGATCGGGGCCCGCGGGCTCCGCCTCTCGGCCGGCCAGCGGCAGCGCCTCGCGCTGGCCCGGGCCTTCTGCCGGGACGCCCCGATCGTGCTCCTCGACGAGCCGACCGCGCACCTCGACCCCGGCAACGCCGAAGCCGTCCGCGTCGCCACCCGGCGCCTCACGGCCGGCCGTACGGTGGTGACCGCCGCCCACGGCCACGGCTGGGCGGCGGACGCGGACGAGATCATCCATCTCGGCCCGGCCCGGGCGGAGGTGCCCGCGTGACCCGGCCGCTGGTGCGCCTGGTCGCACTCGCCCGGCCTGGCCCGCGGCTGCTGCTCGGCGCCGCCGCCGGCGCGGCCGCGACCGGTGCCGGGATCGCCCTGCTCGCCACCTCCGCCTGGCTGCTGGCCCGGGCCGCCCAGCACCCCTCCGTCGTCGCCCTGTCCGTGGCCGTCGTCACGGTCCGGACGCTCGGGGTCGGCCGCGGCCTGCTGCGGTACGCGGAGCGGCTCGTCTCGCACGACGCGGTGCTGCGCGCCCTGACCGGCATCCGCGCCCGGGTCTACGACCGGCTCGCCCAGGCCGAGCCGCTGCGCCTGTTCCGCGGCGGGGACCTGGTGACCCGGCTGGTCAGCGATGTCGAGGCCGTACAGGACCTGCTCCTGCGCGGGCTCGTCCCGGCCGCCGTCGCGGCGGTAGCGGGCGGCGGCACGGTGGTGCTGGTCACCGCCCTCTACTGGCCCGCCGGCGGTCTGCTCGCCGTCGGGCTGCTGCTCGCCGGGCTCTGCGTCCCGATGCTGTCCGGCGCGCTCGGCCGCCGTCCCGGTGCCCGCCTCGCCACCGCGCGCGGCGGCCTCGCCACCGAGGTCACCGACCTGCTGTCCGGCGCTCCCGACCTCATCGCCTACGGCGCCATGGACACCGTCCTGGACCGGGTGGCCGCGGCCGACGCGGAACTCACCGCGGTGGCGCGCCGGGACGCCCTGCTGATGGGCCTGGGCGCCGGAGCCTCCGCCCTCATCACCGGGCTGACCGTCTGGGCCGTGCTGCTGGCCGGTGTCGCCGCGGTCGCGCACGGCTCCCTCACCTCCGTGCCCCTCGCGGTCACCGTGCTCACCGCGCTGGCGGCCTTCGAGGTGGTCGCGCCGCTGCCGCCGGTCGCCGCCCGGCTCGGGGCGCTGCGAGCGGCGGCCGTACGGCTGTTCGGCGTGCTCGACGCGCCGCCCGCGATCGCCCGGGTGGCCGCGCCGGCGGAGCCGCCGTCGGGACCCACGGCGCTGCGCGTCCGGGGCCTGCGCGTGCGGTACGGCCCGGCGGAGCCCTGGGCGCTCGACGGGGTGGACCTCGATTTGCCGCCCGGCCGCAGGATCGCCCTCGTCGGGCCGAGCGGCGCGGGCAAGAGCACGCTCGCGGCCGTGCTGCTGCGCTTCCGCGATCCCGACGGGGGAGAGGTGCTGCTCGGCGGTCTCCCGCTCACCGCCTACGACCCCGACGACGCCCGCCGGGTCATCGGCGGGGTGCCGCAGGACCCGCATGTCTTCGCCGGCGACCTGCGGGCCAATCTCCTGCTCGCCCGGCCCGGCGCCCGCGACGCCGAGCTCGTCACGGCCCTGGAGGCGGCGCGGCTCGGGCCCTGGCTGCGCGAGCTCCCGGACGGGCTCGGCACCGAGGCGGGCGCGTACGGGACCCGGATGTCGGGCGGGCAGCGGCAGCGCCTGGCACTGGCCCGGGCGCTGCTGGCGGACCCGCCGATCATGGTGCTCGACGAGCCGACCGGCCGGCTCGACCCCGAGGCGCGCAGGGCACTGACCGCCGACCTGCTGGACGCCACGCGAGGCCGCACCACCCTGCTGATCACTCATGACCTCGACGGGCTGGAGGAGGTCGACGAGATCGTCGTGCTCCGCGAGGGCCGGGTGATCTCACGCGGCTCGCACGCGGACCTGCTGGCCGCCGGCGGCTGGTACCCGCGCTCCCTGGAACGCACCCGCCCCGGCCTCCGCCCGCCCTCGGTCCTGCCTCCCGTTTAGACCCCCCGGAGCGGGGCACTTGCGGGCTCAGCGCCGGACGGCGGCGACACCGGGCGACGCGGCCGGGCGACACCGGGCGACGCGGCCGGGCGACGCGGCCGGGTGCGGCCGGACGCTGTGGCCGGGCACGACGGAGGATCGAGGACGCGAGATGAGCGACGACGGCGACCGGCGTGAGTCGATGGAGGAACGGGCCGAACGGGAACCGGACAGCCCGACCGACCTGCCGGCGGTGTCGTGGTGGGGCGCGGCCAAGCGCGTGCTGTCGGAGTTCAAGGACGACGATCTCACCGACCGGGCGGCCGCCCTCACCTACTACTCCGTACTCTCCATCTTCCCGGCGCTGCTGGTCGTCGTGTCCCTCGTCGGGCTTGCGGGCAGGTCGGTCTCGCAATCCCTGATCACCAATGTCGGTGATCTCGCCCCCGGCTCGGTCAAGCAGGTCATCACCAACGCGATCACCGAGCTGCAGCGGGGCCAGGGCGGGGCCGGCCTCGTGGCGCTCATCAGCCTGGCCGCCGGGGTCTGGTCGGCGTCCAAGTACGTGGCGGCCTTCATGCGCGCCTCCAACGCCGTCTACGACGTCGCGGAGGGCCGCCCGATCTGGAAGACCCTGCCGATCCGCATCGCCGTCACCCTGGTCACCCTGACCCTGCTGTCGGCGAGCGCCATCGCGGTCGTGATCTCCGGTGCCCTGGCCGACCGCACCGGCCGGCTCCTGGGCATCGGCACTGCCGCGGTCACCACCTGGAACATCGCCAAATGGCCGATCCTGCTGGTCATCGTCAGCTTCCTGTTCGCACTGCTCTACTGGGCCTCTCCCAACGCCAAGCAGGGCTTCCGGTGGGTCACGCCCGGCGGGGTCATGGCGCTGGTCATCTGGCTGGTCGCCTCGGCCGGATTCGCGGTGTTCGTCGCCGAGTTCGGCTCGTACAACAAGACCTACGGCAGCCTCGCCGGAGTGGTCGTCTTCCTGGTGTGGCTGTGGATCAGCAATCTCGCCCTGCTGCTCGGCGCCGAGCTCAACGCCGAGCTCGAGCGGGGGCGCGCCATCGCCGCCGGGCTGCCGCCCGACCAGGAGCCCTACGTCCGGATGCGCGACACCCGCGCCCTGCCCGACGACTAGGCCCCGGCGGCGACCAGGCGACCAGGCGACCGGGCCCGGCGACGGCCAGGTCCGGCGACGGCCGGGCCGTACTGACCGGCGTGCCCGGCGGCCCGGTCAGTAGGGCCAGATCCACTCGCGCACGTCGGCGGCGTCCTCGCCGTGCTCGCGGGCGTACGCGCGGTGCCGCAGCCGCTGATCGGCCATCTGCTGGCGGATGTGCGCGACCCGGCCGCCCAGCGAGGGCACCCGGTCGATGACGTCCATCACCAGGTGGAACCGGTCCAGCTCGTTGAGCATCACCATGTCGAACGGCGTGGTGGTGGTGCCCTCCTCGCGGTAGCCGCGGACATGGAAGTTGTCGTGCCCGTTGCGCCGGTAGGTGAGCCGGTGGATGAGGTACGGGTAGCCGTGGAAGGCGAAGACGACCGGCCTGTCCACGGTGAACAGCGCGTCGAACTCCGGATCCGGCAGGCCGTGCGGATGCTCGGACGGAGGTTGCAGCCGCATCAGATCGACCACGTTGATGACCCGTACCCGCAGGTCCGGGCAGTGTTGCCGGAGCAGGTCCACCGCGGCCAGCGTCTCCAGGGTGGGGATGTCGCCCGCACAGGCGAGGACGACGTCGGGGTCGCTACCGCCGTCGGTGCTGGCCCACTCCCAGATGCCGATGCCGCGGGTGCAGTGCAGGACCGCCTCGTCCATCCCCAGCCAGTTGAGCGCGGGCTGCTTGCCGGCGACGACGACGTTGACGTAGTCGCGGGAGCGCAGGCAGTGGTCGGCGACCGACAGCAGGGTGTTGGCGTCCGGGGGCAGGTAGACCCGGATGATCTCGGCCTTCTTGTTCATCACCACGTCGAGGAAGCCCGGGTCCTGGTGGGTGAAGCCGTTGTGGTCCTGGCGCCACACGTGCGAGGACAGCAGGTAGTTGAGCGAGGCGATGGGCCGTCGCCAGGGCAGCTGCCGGGTGACCTTGAGCCACTTGGCGTGCTGGTTGAACATCGAGTCGACGATGTGGATGAACGCCTCGTAGCTGTTGAACAGGCCGTGTCGGCCGGTGAGCAGGTAGCCCTCCAGCCAGCCCTGGCACAGGTGCTCGCTCAGCACCTCCATCACCCGGCCGTGCGGGCCGAGGTGCTCGTCGGTCTCCAGCCGCTCGGCCCCCCACACCCGGTCGGTCACCTCGAAGACGTCGCCCAGCCGGTTGGACTGGGTCTCGTCCGGACCCATGATCCGGAAGTTCTCGGGGTTGGCGGTGATGACGTCGCGCAGGAAGGCGCCCAGCCGCCGGGTGGGCTCGGTCGGGGTGGTGCCGGGCTTGTCCACCGGCACCGCGTAGTCCCGGAAGTCCGGCAGCACGAGCGGCCGGAGCAGGACCCCGCCGTTGGCGTGCGGGCTGGCGCTCATCCGCCGCTCCGCGACCGGCGCGAGCCCGGCGAGCTCCGCGACCGGCCGTCCCTCCTCGTCGAAGAGCTCCGCAGGCCGGTACGACCGCAGCCACTCCTCCAGCTGGGCGAGATGCTCCGGGTTCTCCCGCACCCCGGGCAGGGGCACCTGATGGGATCGCCAGGTCCCCTCGACCGGCAGCCCGTCGACCTCCTCGGGCCCGGTCCAGCCCTTGGGAGAGCGGAGCACGATCATCGGCCAGCGCGGCCGGCCGGTGTCCTCGCCGCTCCGGGCCGCCGACTGGATTCGGGCGATCTCCGTGAGCGCCTCGTCGAGGATCGTGGCCATCCGCTCGTGCATGGCGGCGGGCTCCGAGCCGCTGACGAGGTACGGGCGGTAGCCGTACCCCTCCAGCAGCGCCGTCAGCTCGCTCTCGGGGATCCGCGCCAGCACGGTGGGATTGGCGATCTTGTAGCCGTTGAGGTGCAGGATCGGCAGCACCGCGCCGTCCCGCGCCGGGTCGACGAACTTGTTGGAGTGCCAGCTCGCGGCGAGCGGCCCCGTCTCGGCCTCGCCGTCTCCCACGATGCAGGCCACGACCAGGTCGGGGTTGTCGAAGGCGGCGCCGTGGGCGTGCGCGAGGGAGTAGCCGAGCTCGCCGCCCTCGTGGATCGACCCCGGCGTCTCCGGAGCCACGTGGCTGGGGATCCCGCCGGGGAAGGAGAACTGGCGGAACAACCGGGCCATGCCGCCGGCGTCCTGGGAGATGTGCGGGTACACCTCGCTGTAGGTGCCCTCCAGCCAGGCGTTGGCCACCGCGGCGGGCCCGCCGTGCCCGGGCCCCATGATGTACATCATGTCCAGGTCCCTGGCTTTGATCACCCGGTTGAGGTGGGCGTAACAGAAGTTCAGCCCGGGGGAGGTGCCCCAGTGCCCCAGCAGCCGGGGCTTGATGTGCTCCCGGCTCAGCGGCTCCCGCAGCAGCGGGTTGGCCAGCAGGTAGATCTGCCCGACCGAGAGGTAGTTCGCGGCGCGCCAGTAGGCGTCGATCGACCGCAGTTGGGTCTCGTCCAGAGTCTGGGGCATGGGTCACCTTCGCCTCGAGGTCGGCCGGTGCTCGCCGGGCGGCACCGTACGTGCATGCTGGGGGCCGCCCGTCGGGCGGCCCCGATCACGGCCTTGATGGGGCCGCGGGTCGTGCCTCGCCGCCGGCTCAGCCCTTCAGGGCGTCCAGCAACTGCTGCCGGGTCATCGAGGAACGGCCCTTGATGCCCTTCTTCCGCGCCTCGGCGTAGAGCTGTTCCTTGGTGCGCCCCCGGGGCCCCGGGCGGCCCGAACGCTGCCCCCCTCGGCGCTGCGGGGACATGTCATCGGTCGAGGTCTTGGAAGCGGTCTTGGACTCGCCCGCCTGCGCCCGGTTCTTGTTGACCGTGCGGGCGGCGATCTCCTCGGCCCGGTCCTCGCCCACGCCGCGACTCTCCTGCGACTCCTTGATGTGCTCGTACTGACGTTCGCGCTTCTTGCTCCAGGCCTTCTGCGGCATCGTCATCTCCCTGAAGGTCGTCTCCCTGAAGAAGGATTTCCCGTAGTCCGATCTCCTTAGTAGGCGCTTCCCAGCGAGCGGGGTTGAAACCCTCTCCGGCGTGACCACTGCTGTCCCTCGTCCGGGGATCGATGCACATGGCCCGCCGTTTTATGAGGTTTGTCTATTTCGATGCCTGATACCTCAATACCCGGTGGCCCTGGACCCTGAAGATCGGATCCGCTGTGCCGTACCGGGTGGCGTTCTATTGTCAGACCATGGATCTGCTGGGTGCCGTGGCCTCGGTCGCAGGGGTCGCCGCGCTAGGGGTCGGCACGTGGCAGCTCCGGGTCGCGGTGCTGGACCGTCGCGATGCCAGGCGGCACGGGCCCGGCCCACGGTCCGCGCCGCCCGTCGGCCCCGCGGACAGCGGTGCGCTCCCGGTCGCCGCGCCGTACGGCCGGCTTCCGGAGGAGGTACTGGGTCGTGACGCGCTGAAGGCGCAGCTGAGGAGAGTGATGAGCCGCCGGGGCAGGCGGGCTCGCGAGACGCTGGTGATCGCCGGGATGGGGGGCGTGGGCAAGTCGACGGTCGCGTTGTGGCTGGCGGCGGAGTTCCGCCGGCGCGGACGGCCGGTGTGGTGGGTGAACGCCGCCGATCCGGTGTCGCTGCGCGGGGGGATCTTGGAGATCCTGCGCAGGCTGGACGCGCCCGAGCCGCTCCTGCGCGAGGTGCGCGATGCCCTGCCGACCGCCGCCGACCGGTTCTGGGCGTTCCTGGCCGGTCGCCCGGCCGGGAGTCGCCGGGCGTTGCTGGTGTTCGACAACGCCGACCAGCCGGCCGTTCTCGCGGCCGACGGCACGTCGTCTCCCGCGGACGGCGCCGGATGGGTACGCGCGGGCGGCGACGTCCTCACCGTCGTGACCACCCGGGTGGGCGACTCGCGGGTCTGGGGGAGCGCGGCGCGGGTGGTGCCGCTGAAGGTTCTCGACGAGGTCGCGGCGGCCGCCGTGCTCCGGGGACTCGCCCCGCAGGTCCCCGATCCGGACGGGCAGGAGGCGCCGGCGCTGGCGCGGCGCCTGGGCACACTGCCGCTCGCGCTGCACCTGGCGGGGGCCTACCTGACCTCCCCGCTGGCGCGATGGCGCAGCTTCCAGGAGTACCGGCTGGCACTGGACGGTGGCACCGCGGCCGAGGCGGTCGCCGAGCTGGACGGCGCGCGGTCCGACTCGCGCACCACGGTCTCGCGGACCTGGGAGCTGTCGCTGGACGCGCTCGCCGGGCAGGGCACCGACCGGGCGCGCGAGGTGCTGTACCGGCTGGCCTGCCTCGCTCCCGCCACGCCGATCCCGGGGACGCTGCTCGGCCCGGAGGACGACGGCGCCGTCCTGCCCGCCCTGCGCGGCCTGGCCGAGCTGGCCCTGGTCGACACCATCCCGGCTCCGGGCCGGGTCCCGGGCGCGTTGCCCGACCTTGTGCTCCATCCCGTCGTGGCCGATACCTGCCGGGCGCGGATGACTGACGGCGGCGGCGGTGCGATCCCCGCGGCGGCCGCAGAGCGGATCAGTGCCGCCGTCGGGGCACTCGACCCCGAACGCCCCTCCGACTGGCCGGAATGGGAACGGCTGATCCCGCATCTGCAGGCGCTCCTGACCTGGGCGGCTCCTCACCTGGACCCGGCCGTGCTGTCGGCCCTGCTGCGCGCCGGGGAGAGTGCGGGGTACTCGCTGTGGCTGATCGGCCGCCGCGAGAACGGCGGTGGCAGGCCGGGCGAAGAACTCGGCCACGTCCTCCTGACCGCCGCGTCCAGACTCGGGGACCGGCATCCCGATCTGCTCTCGGCCCGGCACGGTCACGGTGTCACGCTGGTCGGCAAGGGCCGCCCCCGCGAGGCCGAGGAGCTGTTCCGCGCCGTCCTGGCCGACCGGCGGAGCGTGCTCGGCGACGATCACCTCGACACCCTGCTCACCAGGGACCAGCTCGTCGGGGCGATTCTGGCCCAGGGACGCTACGACGAAGCCGAGCAGATGTACCGCGACCTGATCGCCGATCAGGAGGTCGCCCTCGGGGCCGAACACCCCCAGACACTGACGACGTACGTCGATCTCGCCTGGTCGATCGGGATGCAGGGACGTGCGGAGGAGGCCGCGGAGCTCTGCCGTCGGGCATTGGAGATCGACCGTCGGGTCGTCGGCGAGGAGAACCCCAAGACGCTGGACGCCTGGGCGGACCTGGCCCGCTGGACCGGCGAGGGCGGATCGCACCAGGATGCCCACGACCTGTGCACGCGGCTGCTGGAGGTCGAGGACCGCGTGCTGGGCGCCGAACACCCCCTGACCCTCGTGACCCGGGCGACCCTGGCCCGGACGGTCGCGGCACTGGGACGCCCCGGGGAGGCCGAGCGGATACTCCGTGAGGTCGTGGCGAAGATGGAGCCGGTGCTCAGTGACGGCGATCCCCGGATGCTCACCACTCGCCGCGATCTCGCCGGCGTCCTCGCCGCCCAGGGCCGCACCCGTCCGGCCCAGCGGATCTACCACCAGGTCCTGCGGCTCCAGCGGCAACACCTCGGCGAGGCCCATCCCGACACGGTCGACACGACCCGGCTGATGGCCCGCCATACCTGATCAGCGTCCGCGGGACCCGGCCGGCCGGCGGTCCGGGGGAGGCCCAAGCGGTCTTGCGGATTCTGGCGGCTCGGCGGATCGAGGTGCCCGAAGATGCCCGTGCCCACATCCGCGGGTGCTCCGATCAGCGGCAGCTCGACGTCTGGCTCGACCGGGTGCTGGTCGCGACGTCCGTCGCCGACCTGTTCGACTGACGATCAGGCCTGATGGGCCCGGTCAGCGGGAGGCGTGCCCACGGGGCCGCTTCCTCGGTGTCCTGGGCCGGGGCGGTGGCCGATGCGCACGTACGGCAGGCGGGGTCGGCGCATCCCTCAGGTGGTGATCGCGTCGTAGGCCGCCATCACGATGTCGAGGGCCCGTTCGTAGCCTTCGTCCCAGAGCACCTGGTTCATCACGTACGACACCGTCATACGGTGGTCGAAGTCGGTCAGCACCAGTGAACCGCCCCACCCGCCCCATGAGCAGGTGTGGTTCTCGATCCGGTAGCCCAGGCCGTAGCGCGACTGCATGCCGATGATGCGGTCCACGCCGCGGAACTGCTCCTCGAAGACGCGTTCGCAGCCCGCCTCCGACAACAGCCGTACACCGCGAACGGCTCCTCCGCACGAGAGCACCGACTGCACGGCGGCGACGGAGCGGGCGTTGCCGAAGCCGTTGATGGCGGGAATCTCGGCGCGCCGCCAGGCCAGGGTGTTGGCGTCGGAAGCCCCCACCAGGAAACCGTCCGGTTTGTCGCCTTGCGGCGCCGCGATGATCGGGGCGACCCGGTGATCGTGTTCAGCGGACAGCCCGATGTGGAAGTCCGCGCCCAGCGGCCCGGCGATGTCCTCGGCGAAGAAGGTGCCGATGCTACGGCCGGTGACCCGGCGGACGACCTCGCCGACCAGGAACCCCTGGGTGACCGAGTGGTAGCCGGCCTCGGTGCCCGGCTCCCACAGCGGGGCCTGGGCGGCCAGCCGCGACGTGGCGGCCGTCCAGTCGTAGAGGTCTTCGACCGTCATCGGCCCGTCCCAGGACGGCAGGCCCGCAGTGTGACCGAGCAGGTGGCGTACCAGGACCGCCTCCTTGCCCGCGGCGGCGAACTCGGGCCAGTACGTGGCGACCGGCGCCGCGAGGTCGAGCTCGCCGCGGTCGGCGAGGACCAGCGCGCACAGCGCCGTCATCGTCTTGGTGGTGGACCAGACGTTGGTGATGGTGTCGCGCTCCCAGGGGACGGTGCGCGCCGCGTCGGCGTACCCGCCCCAGATGTCCACGACCGGCTCGCCGTCCACGAAGACCGCCGCCGAGGCGCCGACGTCATCCTTGTCCAGCGAGGCCGCCAGCACCTCGCCCACCTGGCCGAAGCGGTCGTCACACTCACCCTGGATCTGTGCCATGGGCGGAACCTAACCCCGCCCATACCGGCCGAGCCACTCATTTTCCAGGCGGCCGGAGGCCCCTGCTCGAAAGCCTCCGTCGCCGCCGAGCTGGATCCGATGACCTGCGCGAAACGCCTCAGTGGGGATGAGGCGGCATGGGCTGCGTGTACAACCTCATGATCGCGGATGACAGCTCGTCCGGTGATTCTGCCTCGATAAGCCGGTGGGTTCCGCTCGCCGGCACCATCGCCCACCAGCGGCGGGTGTGACGCCCGTACCAGGTGACCACACCGGGAAACCGGCGCGCCTGCGGGACCGCCCGCATGTGCGGGGGGAGGGCGGGGACGTGGACGGCCTCGCCCGACCGGCCGTATGGCCGGGGAGTCCATGAGCCGGTACGGTCGGCCAGCCCGGACGGGGGACCTGCGGGCCCGTGGGTCACGGCGTCTCCTCGACCCGCGCCTGGCCGGCCAGTGCCTCGCGCAGTTCTTCGGCGGTGTCCTCCATCAGCGTGGTGGCGAGCCCGGCGTCGATCTGGGCCTCGGTCAGTTGCCGCCCGCGCCGGGTCGCCAGCCATGACCCGCCATCGGACCGCCACACCCGCCAGCCCGAGTGCTGCCGCTGCAGTCGTTCGCGTTCCTGGTCGCTCATGCCTTCGAATTCCTTATCCCCGGTTGCCTGTTCACGGTGACTAGACTCACACCGATGATTACTCTCAGCTACAAACCATCAGGAGTCGCGCTGCAACCCGCCGGACAGAGGCGCAAACCGTGATCAAGGCAAACTGAAACCGGGAGAGACGACCGATGCCCCCTCAACGAGAGCGAGATCCAGAACCGCTACTCGACACTTTCGGTTCTGAACTGCGCTTCCGACGTGTTGCGGCCGGGCTGTCCCGCAACAAGCTTGCGGAGGCGCTTGGCTGCACCGGCCAGTGGATTGGAGCCGTTGAGTTCGGCGACAAACCCCCGTCAGAAGAATTCGCGATCGACCTGGACACGTTCTTCGATACCGGAGGGCTCTTTCATCGGCTCTGGGAAAAGGTCAAAAAAGACCGGCGGAAGCGCGCGCTGCCTCAGGGTTTCCCGGGATTCCTGCAGATGGAAGCTGCTGCCGCTTCGATGCAGATCTTCGAGGTTCAACTCATCACGGGCCTGCTTCAGACTGAGGACTATGCGAGGGAGGTCCTTCTTCCGGTCGCCGACCCCGACAAGATCGAAGAACTCCTGGCGATCCGCATGGAGCGCCAGAAGATCCTCGATCAGGCCAGCGCGCCCAGGCTCTGGGTCGTTATGGACGAGGCGGTTCTGCATCGGCCCATCGGCGGGACCAAGCTCATGTACGCCCAGCTCCAGCATCTCGCGGAGGCCGCGCTGCATCCGAAGATCGCAATCCAGGTGGTCGCGAGCCATCGAGGATCCTACGCAGGGCTGGAGGGATCATTTACGATCTTGTCGTTCCATGACGGACCGGATGTGGCGTACGTCGAGAACTCGGGTACCGGCTGGACCATCAGAGAGCCGAGTGCGGTCGGCGCCTACGATGTACGGTTCGATCTGATCCGGTCGGCGGCGAAATCGGATGACGAGTCTCTCGATTTGATCACGGCAGTGATGGAGAAATACGCATGAGCGCTCCCCCCTCATGGCGCAAGAGCGACCGCAGCGGCGGCAGCGGCGGCCAGTGTGTCGAAGTGGCCGGTCTTTCCCAGGTGATCGCCGTACGGGATTCCAAGGATCCCGAGGGGACGGTGCTGGCGTTCGGCCGTACGGCGTTCCGGACCCTCGCTCAGGAGATCCGCACGGGACGTTACGACCGGTAATCAGGAACTCGCCGATGTCTCGGTGTTCTGCTGGATCCAGATGTGCAGCAGGAGCATGAACTCCAGGCGGATTTCGGGGTCTTCGAGGTCGATGTCGAACATCTCGTGGAGCTGGCGGAGCCGGTAGCGGACGGTCTGCGGATGTACGGCCAGGGTGGCGGCGGCGCCGGTGGCGTTGAAGCCGTTCTTCATGCATTCCAGCAGGGTGACAGCGAGCCGGAGACCGTGGCTGGGCTCGGCCTGGACTAAGGGCGCCAGCCGCCGGGCGGCGACGGTCTCGGCCAGCGTGCCGCCCTGCCGGAGCAGCAGCGCCGGCACGTGTTCCTCCGCCCGGACGAGGCAGCCGGTCCGGTGGGTGCCGCGCGGGACGACGGCACCGCAGTTGATCAGATCGAGGGCGCGGCGGGCCCAGACCAGGGAGACCGCGCCCTGGTCGGCGGGGACCGACGGCCCCACCGCACCGGTCCAGCCGGCTAGGGTCATGGCCAGGCGCTCGGCCTGGCCGGGGCCGTCGGGGTCGGGCGTGACCAGGCACGGCTTGCTCCCGTCGATGCCGGACAACAGCTCGGGAGGCAGTCCCGCGGGACCGTCGCCACCGCTGGCGGGCAGCGCGTTCAGCACGACGACCGCCAGCCGCTGCGGCATCGGCCAGCCGGCCAGCGCGGCCTGTTCGCGGACGATCTCCGGAGGGGCCGGCGGGTCCGACAGCAGCAGGCTCAGCAGCCGCCCCCGCCGGTGCTCGCGCTCACCGGCGGCCTTCTCCTTGGCGCGGGAGTAGCCCTGGGCGGCGGCGGAGGCGAGCTCGTCCAGGTACGCGAAGATCGCTTCGGCCAGCAGGCTGATCAGCGCCCGTGGCTGCCCGAGCCGCTCGGCCTCGGCTCCCAGCCGCCGCCAGGCGATCCGCGAGCCGAACCGCATGGCGTTCTGCAGGTGGTCCAGGCTGCGCCCCTCGATGGCCTCGCCGTACCCGACGTCGAAGAACACCTGCTGCACGTCCGACCAGGAGGCGTCCGGGTCGGCGATGATCCGCACGAAGTGCTCGATCGAGTACTCCACCGCCACCTCGACGACCCGGGCGTAGGTGGCGTCGCCGGGCCGGGCGTACTCGGGCACCTGCCGGCGGATCCCCTCGACCATGACTCCCAGGAGATCCGGCAGATGCGGGCGCATCCACTGCGCCTCCCGGGACGGGACCTGCCGCCAGGGCTGGGCGGTCAGCTCCAGCGGTGCCGGGCGTTTGGCGATCACACCGTTGCGGGATTCACTCGTCGCTTCGGGAAGCACCCGTCACCTCCGCCGCCGGTCTCCGCCCTGGTGCCGCAGTACCGTGGGCCTCACCCTGCACACGCTCCGGGTAACGAACATAGATCCGCCGTCATCCGGGCGACACTCAGCGGCCAGACGCTCTTCGACCCCCGGTTGTCACCGCGCTGACAAGTGCGGAGCGTGACGGAGCCCCTGCGAATTCCCTACGGAACGTCCCCGGTCGCCGGCCCGGAGGCCTCCCGCGGTCCGTGCCGGCCGGGGCCGGAGTTCTTGGCGGGGCAGGTGACGGCGTGGTCGTCGACCACACCCACGGCCTGCAGGTAGGCGTAGACGATGGTGGTGCCGACGAAGGTGAACCCGCGTCGCTTGAGATCCTTGCTGATCCGGTCCGACAGCTCCGTGCTGGCGGGGAGCGGATCGGAGGCCGCGGGACGGTTGACGACCGGAGTGCCCCCCACCCAGCGCCACAGGTAGGCGTCGAACGAGCCGTACTCCTCGCGTACCGCCAGGAAGGCGCGGGCGTTCTTGACCGTCGAGCCGACCTTGAGGCGGTTGCGTACGATGCCGGGGTTCTGCAGTAGTTCGTCGAGCTTCTCCTGGTCATAGCCCGCGATCCGCTCGGCGTCGAAACCGTCGAGGGCGCGCCGGTAGTTCTCCCGCTTGGCCAGGACGGTGGACCAGGACAGACCGGCCTGCGCGCCTTCGAGCAGGAGCATCTCGAACAGGTGGGCGTCCTCGTGTGAGGGGACGCCCCACTCCTGGTCGTGGTAGGCGGCCATGAGCTCCGATCCGTCGGCCCAGGCGCACCGCCGCGCGCCGGTCACGAGCGGGCCTGCCTGGTGGCGGCGTAGCGGGCACGCATGGCCTCGCCGGCGGCGGGGCCCGAGGTGAAGACGAAGCCCGCGCCGTCGACGCGGCGCCCGGTGGCGCGGTCCACCAGGACCGGCTCCACCTCCTGGCCGGACTCGGCGTCGACCAGGATCATGCTGCGCTCGGCAGGGTCGAGCCGGTGGTTGCCCCACGCCGCCAGCGACACGATCACCGGGCGCAGCGACCGCCCGAGGTCGGTGAGCACGTACTCGTAGCGGGTGGGGTTGGACTGGTACGGGCGGCGCTCCAGCAGGCCGTCGGCGACCAGGGTCTTGAGCCGGCTCGTCAGCATGCTCGAGGAGATCTTCAGGTTGCCCTGGAACTCGTCGAACCGGGTGAACCCATCGAAGGCGTCATGCAAGATCAACAGCGTCCACCACTCCCCGACGTGCTGCAACGTCGTGGAGAGCGGGCACGTCCGGTCCTCCGGTCTCATCCGGCTCGCCAAGGCGACCATCCCCTACTTACTGCTAATATCGAAGTAACTTACTTCAATTTTAGCACTAACTGTTCGGCGCCGGCATTTCCGGTGCCGACTGCGCGGCGGGGTGCTCCCGCCCGCATCCAGGGGGGACCGGCCATGAACGCACCACTCAGCGACTCACTCGACGGCAGGCGCGCCCTGGTCACCGGCGGTACGAGGGGTATGGGGGAGGCGATCGCCCGGCGGCTCGCCCAGGCGGGGGCCACGGTCCTGGTGACGGCCCGTTCCATGCCGCCGGACCACCCGGCGCCCGACCTGTTCGTCGCGGCCGACGTCAGCACTCCCGAGGGGACGGCCGCCGTCCTCGACCGGGTGCTCGACCGGCTGGGGGCCGTGGACATCCTGGTCAACAACGTCGGCGGCTCCTCCGCTCCGGCAGGCGGATTCGCGGCCCTGACCGACGCGGACTGGCAGCGGACGCTACAGGCGAACCTGCTGGCCGCCGTCCGGCTGGATCGCGGCCTGCTGCCCTCGATGATCGAAGCGGGCTCGGGTGCGATCGTGCACGTCACCTCCATCCAGCGGCGCATGCCGCTGCACGAGGCCACCCTCGCCTACGCGGCCGCCAAGGCCGCCCTGTCGACCTACAGCAAGGGCCTGGCGGGCGAGGTCGCGCCGTACGGCGTCCGGGTCAACACCGTCTCACCGGGATTCATCCAGACCCAGGCGGCCGACGCGCTCATCGACCGGCTCGGGGCGGCCTCCGGCGCCGGCCGCGACGGCGCGGTCAAGGAGCTGATGGACTCCCTGGGCGGAATCCCGCTCGGGCGGCCCGGTCTGCCGCAGGAGGTCGCCGAACTCGTCGCGTTCCTGGTCTCCGACCGCGCCGCCTACATCACCGGCGCCGAACACGTCGTCGACGGCGGAACCGTACCGACCGTGTGAACCCATCCGCCTCCGTGCCCCTTCCGCATCCGCAGCCCCGGCTTCGCCGCCCCCGGCTCCGCCTCCACCGACCGAGGAGTTCACCATGCCGATCGATCTGCCCCCTGCTCTGACGATGTTCTTCCAGGCCACCGAGGCCGACGACGCCGCGACCGTTCTCACCGCGTTCGCCGACGACGCCGTCGTCATCGATGACGGCCGCACCTATCGTGGCCGCGACGAGATCCGCGGCTGGGCCGCCAAGGACATCTCGGGCCTCGACCTCACCCACCACGTGACCGACGTGTCCCGCGACGGCGACGGCGACGGTAGTGACAGCGACGGCGGCGGTGAGATCGTGGTCACCGTCCGGACCAGCGGGAACTTCGACGGCAGTCCCCTGACGTTCGAGTACCGCGTCCAGGGCACCGACCACGCCGACGGGCGCATCGCGCGGATGAGCATCGGCCTTCGCGACTGAGCCGCGGCCGGGCGTCACGGCCGGGCGTCACGGGCGGGCATCACGGCCGGGCGTCACCTACGACCAGTCACGCGCAGGTACGCTCCCGCGTCACCCGAGCCAGCCGGGCAGGGCTTCGCGGGAGTCGACCCAAGCTGCCGGGATGCCCTCCTGACCGGTCCGGGCCGCCACGATCCCGCCCACGATGGCGGCGGTGGTGTCCATGTCGCCCCCGGCGGTGACGCAGGCGCGGAGCGCCGCGGGATAGTCGCCGAGATGCCGGGTCGCCACCCAGAGCGCGAACGGCACGGTGTCCTGGGCGGTGATCCGGGAGCCGTTGCCGAGGGTCCGCGCGGCCTCGTGCGCGGTATGGCCGCCCAGCTCGCGGGCTTGCTGAAGTCCGCGCCGGACGTAGGTCCCGGACGCGTGGTCGAGCGCGGCCTCGATCAGGTCCTCCGCGCCGGCGCCGGAGGCGGCGAGGGAGGCGGCCACGGCGACGGCGACCGCGCCTGCGATCCCCTCGACGTGGCAGTGGGTCACCTCGGCCTGCAACGCGGCCTCGGCCGCCGCGCGGGAGGGGTCGCCGGCGAAGTAGGCGCCGAGGGGGGCGACCCGCATCGCGGCGCCGTTGCCGAAGGACCCGTTGCCGCCGAACGATTCCCTCGTGGCCGTACGCCAGTGGTCGCCGGCGCGGATGCGTTCGAGCAGTTCCAGGGCTCCCACCCCGTATCTGCGCCCCATGTCGAACCGGGTGGCGAAGGCGCCGGCGAGGGCGTCCTGGTCGATGCGGCCGTCCGCCCGCAGGCAGGAGACCACCGTGCAGGCCATCTCGGTGTCGTCGCTCCATTCCCAGGGTGCCGGAGGCACGTCCCCGGCGCGCAGGTGCCGGTTGGAGTGCAGGTAGAACTGGTCACCGAAGGCGTCCCCGACCGACAGCCCGGTCAGGGACACGTCCATCCTGGCCGTACGCTCCGGCACGGTCACCGCCCGGGCGGTGCGGACGAGAGGGCGCTGATCGTCCTTCATGGCGGGTTCCGTTCGGGCTGAAAGTAGCGGTACCGGTCGTGGACCAGTCTGGCCGCGAAGCCCGCCCCTCGCACCGCCCCTCGCACCGCCCCTCGCACCGCCCCTCGCACCGTCGTGGCGGAGAACGATGATCAGCCGGCGACCTGCCAGGCCTGGTTCTGGCCGCCGAGGCAGTCCCACTGCTGTACGCGGGCGCCTGCCGGAGGAGCGGTCGTGGCCGGGTTGGCCGCGTCGAGGCACTTGTCGCTGTGCAGGGCGCGCAGTTCCCAGCTCTCGTCCGGCCGCCTCTGCAGGTACCAGGTGGCGTTGTTCCGCCATCTGCAGGGCCGCAGCGTGACGGCGGCGCCGTTGGCCGTGCTCGCGTCGACCACGCCCAGGCAGCGCCGCGTGGCGAGGTCCATGAGCTGGAAGGCGTTCTGATGGGAGATGCCGTTGCCGCGCCGCACGAACAGGAAACTCTGGCTGTCCTTGTTGACGTCGGGCTGCACCGTCGCGTGGGCGCGGTCGGGGAAGATCGCGTCCCCCGGGGGCGCCTGCACGACCAGGTTCTGGTGCCCGCTGAACGTGCTCCGGATGTGCGTCCGCCTGTCGGGGAACAGGAACGGGGCGAGGTCGATCCGGCCGCTGGGGCTGGCCGTGGCGGCCCATCGGCGCGATACCTGCTCGGTCTCCTTCCGGTGGAAGTCGCGCACGGGCGGGGCGACGCAGGCATGGTCGTCGGGTACCGCCTCCCGCCACACGAAGCCCGACTTGCAGGTGTCCGGGCCGAACGGGCCGCCGTTCTCACTCCGGAACTTCCCGGAGTCGGCGGTCTGCAGCCTGGTGAACATGCGGATCTTCGGCTCGACGCACACGTGGTCGGCGGCCGTCGCCTCGCGCCAGACGAACCGCTGCACGCATGTGTCGGGGCCGAACGCCGGCATGGCCGACTCCGACCCCGAGGCCGCACCGGCCTCGTGGACGCCGGTGGTGAGCATCAGCAGCCCGGTGATCGGCAGGATGGACGTCTCACGCCATGAACACATGGGAAACCACCTCGGTCTACGCGTGCGGTGACCCCGGCCGGACTCGCTCTGCCGACGTCATCTCTGCGGTCGGCGCTCAGCGGCACTGCTGAGACGGCTCACGTACGCGTTCCGTCCCCGGCGCGGTCGGCCGACAATCCTAGGCGGCATAAAGATGGTTTTATCCAGTAATACAATCTTCCTTTGTTTTTGTCGTATTTGTCGCGCGATAAAGCGAATCGGATAGGTGCCGATCCGGCGGGCGCTCAGTCGACGATCCCGAGCTGCCCCGCGGCCTGAATGGCCAGCCATACCTCGGCGAACGCGGCGGTCGAGGACAGGTCGCGCCCGGTCAGGCCGGCGAACCTGCGCAACCGGTAGGCGAGGGTGTTGGCGTGCACGTGGAGGGCGGCGGCGGCCTCCTCGGTGCGCCGGTCGCGCTCCATCCAGGTACGGACCGAGACCAGCAGATGGGAGCCGTGCCCGGAGTCGTACCTCAGCACCTCTCCCAGCACGTGCTCGACCAGGGCGGACAGCGCACCCGGGTCGTCGGGCAGCCACCTGCCGGTGGCGTCGTCGCCGTAGTGGACCAGCGGCCGGCCGGACTCCGCCGCCCGGGAGGCGGCCCAGACCGCCTCCCGCTGGGCCACCCGCATGGGCTCGCCGGGCAGGAAGGGCCGGCTCATGCCCGCGGCGACGCCGGGCAGCGCGGTGACGGCGGTCGCGGCCCCGGGCGAGGACAGCACGTAGCGGTCCTCCCCGCGCCGGAGCATCAGGTGCGGATGGTCGTCCAGCGCCCGGCTCAGCGGCTCGTCCGCGACACCCCGGACGACCAGGAGGGCGGTCTCGGCGTCGGGCGGCAGCCCCATCCTGGTCAGCCGCCGGCGCACGGTGGACCGGTCCAGCACGTCCTGCAGCAGCTCGGCGAGGGTCTCCGCGCCCTCGCGGCGCAGCGTCTCGCGCTCGTGGCGCAGCCGGGCGACCTGCAGCGCGGCGACGGTGGCGAGGTGCTGGACCACGGCGAGGCCGGCCGGGCGGGCCCCCTGCCGTTCGAAGGCGACCAGGAACCCCGCCGGCCCGCCGGGGGCGGGCACGGGCAGCACGAACCCGCCCGGGATGGTCGGGGGAGCGTCGGGCTGCGCGGGCAGGACCGAGACGTCGGGCGCGGGTACGCCGGGCAGCAGCGGGCGGCCCTGCGGGGTGCACAGGTAGACCTGGTATCCGCTCAGCCGCTCCAGCCGCCGGAAGAGGGTCGCGGTGTCCAGATCCTCCTCGGCCAGCCATCGCAGCGCGCCGAACACCTGGAGCTGGGCGCCGAGCCGCTGCCGGCTGTCCTCCTGGATGGCCGCCGCCACCTCCTGCGCGATCGTGATGAACGGCACCGCCAGCGGCACCTCCATCACCGGTATGCCGCGCTCCCCGGCGGCGTCGAAGAAGGCGCCGTGCAGCGGCGGCGTCCGCAGCTGCGCCGAGACCGCCAGCGCGGAGACGCCCGCGTCGTCGAGCCGCTCCAGATAGGCCCGCTGCCCACCGGCGTCCCGGGGGATCGCCAGCCCGATCGTCATGATCACCTCGGCGCCGAGCAGCCAGGGAGTGGGGTCCTCCAGCTCGCTGACGTGGGCCCACGAGATGGAGCGCCGCAGGCCCGTCTCGCCGGCCAGCAGCCGGAGCTGGAGGGCCGGGAACGACAGGAGGTCCTCCACGGTCAGCCTGCTGGACGCCGCTTCGCCGGACACCGGTCTGCTGGACGCGGGCTGGTTCGGCGGGGGTTCGCCGGATGCCGGTTTGTTGGATGCCACAGATTCATCGTAATTCTTTGTGGACCCACCAATTGCCGGATCGGTGTCGGCCGCCGCACACTCGGCTGACCAGCCCGAATCCGTGTGATGGAGCCGGGCTCCGCCCGGAGAGCCTCGCGAAAGGACACCACCGCATGACCGAGCCCCGGGGGCCAGTCGACTCCTCCCAGGTGCCGCGCTTCGCCGGCCCCGCCACGTTCGCCCGGCTGCCCCGCCTGGACCAGGTGGCACGGGCGGACGTGGCCGTGGTGGGGGTGCCGTTCGACGCCGGCGTCTCCTACCGGCCCGGCGCCCGGTTCGGCCCGACGGCCGTACGCGAGGCCAGCAGACTGCTGCGGCCCTACCACCCGGGCCTGGACGTGTCCCCGTTCGCCGCGCTGCAGGTGGCCGATGCCGGGGACATCTCGTGCAACCCCTTCGACATCGCCGAGGCGATCGAGTCGATCGAGGGCGCGGCGGCGGACCTGCAGGTCGACGGCACCCGGCTGGTCACGATCGGCGGCGACCACACGATCGCGCTTCCGCTGCTGCGGGCCCTGTCGAAGCGGCACGGCCCGGTCGCGGTGCTGCACTTCGACGCCCACCTCGACACCTGGGACACCTACTTCGGTGCCGCGTACACCCACGGCACGCCGTTCCGCCGGGCGGTGGAGGAGGGCATCGTCGACACCGAGGCGCTCTGCCACGTGGGCACCCGCGGGCCCCTCTACGGCAAGCGGGACCTGGCGGAGGACCGCCGTCTCGGGTTCGGCATCCTCACCTCCGGCGACGTGATGCGCCGCGGCGTGGACGAGGTCGTGGACGCGCTCCGGCAGCGGGTGGGCGACCGCCCCCTGTACGTCTCGGTCGACATCGACGTGCTCGATCCGGCGCACGCCCCCGGGACCGGAACCCCGGAGGCGGGCGGCCTGACCAGCCGCGAGCTGCTGGAGATCCTGCGCGGCCTCGCCGGGGCCGACCTGGTCGGCGCCGACGTGGTCGAGGTCGCCCCCGCCTACGACCACGCCGAGATCACTTCCATCGCCGCCTCCCACGTCGCCTACGACCTGGTGAGCCTGCTCGCCCTCAAGGAGAAGACATGACCGAGGCACCGCCGCTCAACGAGATCGAGCAGTTCGGCGTCGAACGCATCCCCGACGCCGACCGCACCGCGGGGCCGCTGGACCTGTTCCGCGTCGCCTTCGGCGGTGCCAACACCTTCGCGACCTGTGTGCTCGGCGCCTTCCCCATCCTGTTCGGGCTCTCCTTCTGGCAGGGGCTGGCCGCGACCGTGCTCGGCCTGGTCCTCGGGGCGCTGATCCTGGCGCCGCTCGCGGTGTTCGGCCCGCTCAACGGCACCAACAACGCGGTCTCGTCCTCGGCCCACCTGGGCGTGCACGGCCGGATCGTCGGCTCGTTCCTGTCGCTGCTGACCGCGGTCGCGTTCTTCTCGATCTCGGTGTGGTCCTCGGGCGACGCGCTGGTCGGCGGCGCGCACCGGCTGGCGGGCCTGCCGCAGAACGACGTCTCCTACGGCGTGGCCTACGCGATCTTCGCCGTGCTGGTCCTCACGGTCTGCGTGTACGGGTTCCGCCTCATGCTGTTCGTCAACAAGATCGCCGTGGCGGCGGCCTCGGTGCTGTTCGTCCTCGGCTTCATCGCCTTCGCGGGGGACTTCGATCCCGGCTACCCGGGCTCCTTCCCGTCCACCTCCGCCGCGGGATTCTGGCCCGCGTTCATCGGCGCGATGCTGATCGTGCTGTCGAACCCGGTGTCGTTCGGGGCGTTCCTCGGCGACTGGTCCCGCTACATCCCGGCCGCCACCCCGCGCAGGAAGGTCATCGCCGCCGCGTTCCTGTCGCAGATCGCCACCATCCTGCCGTTCTTCTTCGGCCTGGCGACGGCAGCGATCATCGCGGCGAAGGCCGGCACCTACATGGACCCCGGGGCGCCCAACTACGTCGGCGGCCTGCTGGCCGTCTCGCCCGGCTGGTACTTCCTGCCGGTCTGCCTCATCGCCCTGATCGGCGGGATGTCCACCGGGACCACGTCCCTGTACGGCACCGGCCTGGACTTCTCCAGCGTCTTCCCCAGGTTCAGCCGGGTACGGGCCACCGTGCTCATCGGCGTGCTGTCGATCGGCTTCATCTTCGTCGGGCGTTTCGCGGCCAACCTCACCCAGAGCATCTCCACCTTCGCCACCCTGATCATCACCTGTACGGCTCCCTGGATGGTGATCATGGTGCTCGGATACCTCACGCGGCGCGGCTGGTACGACCCCGACGCGCTGCAGGTCTTCAACCGGCGTCAGCGTGGCGGACGGTACTGGTTCGCGCACGGCTGGAACTGGCGGGGGATGAGCGCGTGGCTGGTCTCGGCGGTCCTCGCGCTCCAGTTCGTCAACCTGCCCGGGCAGTTCGTCGGCCCGTTCGGCGACCTCGCGGGAGGCGTCGACATCTCCCTGCCGGTGGGCCTGGCCGTGGCGGCGATCGGGTACCTCGCGCTGCTGTTCGCCTTCCCCGAGCCCCGGGAGGTGTACGGCCCGGCCGGGCCCCGGCTGGTGCGCGCCTCCGACGCCCCCGTACCGCCCATCACCTCCGCCGATGAGGCGGCCGTCCGGGCGGGCGCGCCGGCATGAGGCTCGTCGACCTGTCGGTGCCGATCGAGACCGGGATGCCCGTCTACCCCGGGGACCCCGAGGTCACGATAGGTCCCGCCCTCACCACCGCCGCCGACGGCGTCAACGTGCTCGGACTCCATCTGGGCTCCCAGTCGGGCACCCACGTGGACGCGCCGTTCCACATCGACGACACGCTGCCCACGCTCGGAGACCTGCCGCTGGAGCGGTTCGTCGGCCCCGCCGCGGTGGTGGACGCCCGCGGCCTGCCGCCGCGCTCACCGATCGGCCCCTCCGCGCTGGAGCCGGCGGCCCGGGAGGGGACGATCGTGCTGGTCGCCACCGGCTGGTCGGCCCACTGGGGCACCGACGCCTACGTCGCCCACCCCTATCTCACCGAGGAGGCCGCCGCCCTGCTGGTGGCGGCCGGCGTCCGGACCGTCGGGATCGACGCGCTGAGCGTGGATCCCACCCCGGCACGGGAGTTCCCCGCCCACCGGGTGCTCTGCGGTGCGCACGCCGTCATCGCGGAAAACCTCACCGGCCTCGGCACGCTCCTCGACGCCCAGGCCGCCGGCCGGCCCATCGAGGTGTCGCTGCTGCCGATCCGGCTGCCCGGCGCCGACGGGGCGCCGGTCCGCGCGGTCGCCCGTATCGGCTGACCCGACCTTCCCTTCCCCACGTCCGCGAGGAGCAGCACATGAGCGAGACCGATCGCGGCACCGAAGCCGCGGCGGTGCAGGCGGCCGCCGACGCCCTCGTGGCGGCGTTCGCACAGAACCGGGTCGGCGACTACTTCGCGGCCTTCGCCCCGGAGGCGACCTTCCTGTTCCACGCGACGCCGGGGCGCCTCGGCTCCACGGCGGAGTACCGCGAGCTGTGGCGGCGGTGGGTGGAGGAGGACGGCTTCCAGGTCCTCGGCTGCACCTCGTCCGGCCCGCTCGTCCAGGTGCTGGGCGGCACCGCCGTCTTCAGCCACCAGGTCGAGACCCGGATCGCCACCCGCACCGGCACGCAGACCCTGCACGAGTCCGAGACCATCGTGTTCAGCCGTCAGGACGACGGCCGCTGGCTGGCCGTACACGAGCATCTGTCCCCCGCGGCGGAGACCGGCACGGGCGGCGCACCCTGAGCCGAAGCCCGGCGACGGCCGGGCGCCCGGCGCGATCGGGAGCACGCCGAAATCCGGTGGACGGCGGGCCTGTCATCCAG
Organism: Actinomadura scrupuli; assembly: GCF_050971785.1. NCBI lineage: Bacteria > Bacillati > Actinomycetota > Actinomycetes > Streptosporangiales > Thermomonosporaceae > Actinomadura > Actinomadura scrupuli. The sequence continues at coordinate 313,350 of NZ_JBPCCU010000005.1, forward strand.
GATCCTGACCGCGATGGGAAGAATGGACGCTATCGCCGACCGGGTCGCCGCTGGAGCCAGCGTAGAGTTCCGCCCGACCGGCTCCTCGATGGTCCCGTTGATCCGGAGCCGGGATCTGGTCACCGTCGCGCCCGTGGATCCCGCCCGGCTCGAGGTCGGTGACGTCGTCCTCGCCCGCGTCGCCGGCACCGTCTACCTGCATCTGGTCTCCGCCCTCGACCCGGCGAGACGCCGGGTGCAGATCAGCAACAACCGCGGCCGGATCAACGGGTGGACGAGCCATGACCGGGTCTTCGGGATCTGCGTCGCCGTCGAGGGAGTGGAACGGCCGGGGACTTCGGCGAAGCTGCGGCGGCCGGAGACCGGTCCCGCGACGCGGACGGGCACTCCCTAGCCGGACGGGCCCTCCCACAGCCACGGCTCGCCGCCCACCCCGGAGCGAAACCGCGGTCCTCGCGCGGCTAAGGTGCTGGGGGCGGGTCGGGACGGAGCCGGCGGGTCGGTCTCCCGGTCCGGGGCCTGCCACGGGCGTGAGCGTCGACGATCGGAGCGGGCACATCAGAGATGCAGCGCAACCCGATGGCGGGACGGATCTCCGGGCCGCCGGGGGACGCCCGGATGCCGGCCCCATGAGCCCGGCACCACTGGGTATGGACGCTCTGCCGACCGTGCTGGACCTGCTGGCGCTGGAGGAGCTCGACCGCGACCTCTACCGCGCGACCACGGTGCTGGACGAGCCGTTCCCGCTCTACGGCGGCCAGGTGGCGGCGCAGGCACTGATGGCCGCGGGGCGCACCGTACCGCCGGAGCGGGTGCCGCACTCGCTGCACGGCTACTACCTGCGGGGTGGCGACGCAGGCCGCCCGACGATCCTGCGGGTCGACCGCGACCGCGATGGCCGGTCCTTCTCGGCCCGGCGGGTCGTGGCGGTGCAGGGGGGCGAGGTCATCTTCAACATGTCGGCCTCCTTCCATGCGCCCGCACCGGGGCCGGACCGGCAGGCCGAGCCGGCCCCCCGCACGACGCCGCCGGAGGACCTCGGCGAGACCCCGATGCCGCGGCTGCTGTCGATGGAGAGCCGGGCGACGCCACAGCCGTTCGCCGGGGTGGAATGGCCGACGCGTTTCTGGTCGCGGTGCGTGGCGGACCTGCCCGATGACGATCTCGTGCACGCGTGTGTGCTGACCTATCTGTCCGACATCTCCAGCGGGCTCGTGGCCATGCAGGAGGGCACCGCGCGCTCCGGCTCGAGCCTCGACCACGCGGTGTGGTTCCACCGCAGGGCGCGGCTGGACGCCTGGGTCCTGATGGACCTGGTCCCGCACACGGTGGCGGCCGGTCGCGGCTGGTACACCGGAACGGTCCACGACGCCGGCGGCGCGCTCGTCGCCAGCCTCACCCAGGAGGCGCTGTTCCGGTCGCCCAGGTGACCCGCTCCGGGTAGAGGTTCCGTGCCTCCCCGGGTGCACCCGCTCCAGCGTTCACGCCTTTCCGAGGCAGGGGTGCCGGTGCCGGGCGCCGGGACGATGCTCCCCGGCCTCAGCCGCCCGCGACGACGCGGCCCCCGGCCAGCACCAGCCGCACCAGGTCCGTGTCCGGCGCCGAGAGCGCGGTGGCCAGCGGGACGCTCAGCAGGACCAGGTCGGCGTCCGCTCCGGTGCGCACCCGCCGGGCCGGGCCGCCCGGGTCGTGCGGCGGCGCCAGGTAGGCGGCGAGGGCGAGGCCGGGAGTGAGACGCTCGCCGGGGCCGGCCACCCGGCCCGCCGGGGTACGGCGGTGCACGGCCGCGGCCATCACCTCCCAGGGATCGAGGGGCCCGTACGGGGCGTCGCTGGACAGGGCGAGGCGGACCCCGGCCGCGGTGAGGCTGGCGCAGCGGTAGAGATCGATGTGTTCGCCGCCGGGGACGTCCCGCAGGTAGTCGTCACCACGATGGGCCAGGAAGCCCGGCTGGGTGACCACCCGCAGCCGCCGGTGGGCGAGTTCCGGGACGAGCTCCGCGGGCACCAGGGCCGCGTGCTCGATGCGGTCGCCGGGCAGGGTGCCGGCCTCGGCGAGGGCGGCGAGCAGGATGACCAGCGCCTCGCGGGTGACGCAGTGCGCCGCGATCGCCCGCCCGGTGGCGTGCACGGCGCTGATTTGCCGGGTGAGCTCGGGCAGCGAGGGCAGCGCCGAATCAGCGATCATGATCTTGTACGGGCCGATGCCGAGCCGGGGCAGGTCGCCGGGCGGGACGGCGCCCAGCGGCGCGCCGAGCAGTTGCACCCGCTGGGGCAGCGCACCGTCGCGCAGGGCATCGGCGATCGCCTCGGCGGCGCCGTCCTCCAGCTCGGGGGTGGCGTCGGAGACGGCGGTGATGCCGAGCCGGGCGAGCCGGGCCCCGACCGGAGCGAGATCGGGCGGCGCGGGGGGCAGGTGCGCGCGCAGCCACGCGTCGGCGCGCCAGAGGCGTCCGGTGGGGACGCCGCCGGGGGTCCGCTCGATGCCGGGATGATCGGCCGAGGCGAGCCCCACGGCGGACGCGGCGGCGGTGTTGAGCATCCACAGCGCACCGCTGCGGTGCTGGACCCGCACCGGGCGGTCCGGGCACAGCCGGTCGAGCCCGGCGGCGTCGAGATCGCCGGCGACGGTCTCGAAGTAGCTGACCCCGCGGATCCAGCCGTGCGCGTCCGGTCTGGCGGCGGCGAGCGCGGCGCCGAGACCGGCCCGGTCGGTCACCGCGGGCGGCCCGCAGCGGACCGAGCGCTCCGCGGCGGCGAGGGCGTGGAGATGCAGGTGGTGGTCGCAGAGCCCCGGGAGCAGGGCGCCGCCGTGGCAGTCGTGCTCGGCCTCACCGGCCCGGCGGGTGAGCGAGCCGGCGATCTCGGTGATCCGGCCGTCCGAGATCCGTACGTCGGCGCGGGTACGGCCGTCGAGCTCGGCGTCGCGCAGTAGGAGGGCCGTCATGGCACCGGGATCCGCAGTTCGCGCAGCACCTGCGCGGTGTGCTCCCCGCTTTCGGCCGCCCGGCCGGCGGGCCGCCGCCGACGCGGTACGGCGACGGGAACGGGACCGTACGGCGTGTCGGCGACCCAGCCGCCGTCCAGCGGCCGGGCGGCCGGTGAGCGGGCGGGAGTCTCCGCGGCGGGCGGCAGGGTCGCGGCGACCACCTCGGACATCGCGAGATCCCAGACGACGCCGGTGCCATCGGCGGGCGCGGCCATGGCCAGGATCGCGGCGGTGAGCCCGGTGAGCGGGTCGGCGATCGCGTCGCCGCAGAACAGCGGTGTGCCTTCGGCGTCGCGGGCGACCAGTCCGCTCGCGGCGGCGACGTCGTCGCCGAACCCGATGCGGTCCGTGCCGCGCCCGTACGCGGTGATCGACACCCAGACGGTCCCGGCCGCCGCGGCGGCCTCGGCGTCGAGTCCCCAGCGGGCCAGCGCGCGCGGCCGGGAGGCCTCGATGACGATGTCGGCCGCCTCCACCAGGGCCGCCAGGGCACGCCGCCCCGCCGTGGTGCCGGGATCGAGCACGACCGAGCGGTGACCGGCGTGCAGCAGCCGGTAGAACCCGGGGTCTCCCCGGCGGGCGCCGTCCGGGCGGTGCGGGGTCTCCACCTTGACCACCCGCGCGCCGGCCAGGCCGAGCAGGTGCGCGCACAGCGGACCGGCCCACAACGCGCTGAAGTCGACCACCAGCAGCCCTGCCACCCCCCGGGTCGCCGCCGGCACCGGCACCGGCACCGGCGCGGGCCGGGCGGCCGGGTGGCACACCGGTCCTGCCGCCACTCCCAGCAACCCGGCGCGTTCGGCCAGCTCGGCGCCGGTGTGCTCGCGCAGCCAGCCGGCGACCGCCGGCCAGGGATCGTCCCCGGTGTCGGCGCCGACGAGGGCACCGAGCAGCGCCGGGTCGTCGGGGCGGGCGCAGGAGACGGCCGCCCAGCCGTCGGCGGTGGGCAGTAGTCGGCAGGAACCCCCGGCCGACACCGTGCCGCGCCGCCGGTGGCCGGTGAACGCGGCGCGTTCCGACAGCAGCCGGGCTCCGTCCAGGACGACCGGGTGCGGGCCGTCCGAGGTCAGCGCGGCCAGCCGGGTCGCGAGCTCTCCGGCGACGGCGGCCGCGCGGCCGGGCGGGAGGAGCGGCGGCCCGTCCTCCCGGCCGGTCAGGGGGACCACCCCGCTCCCGGCCCAGGCGCCCGCCGCGTCCGGCACCGTCATGGCCGCCCGGAAGGAGGGCGGCGGACACGGCGCACCGTGCCGGGGGAAGGCGCGTCGATCGACACGTTGCCGACGATACACCGGCAGGTCAGGACGATCACCCGCATGCCGTCCGGCCGGCCGGCATGCGGATGCGTACGATAGGGGCGAGCGCGCGGCGACCCTGTGAAGTGATGCCCATCCGCGTATCCGGGAGCACCGATGGTCGAGCCTGCCCGCCTCTCGGTCGCCGAGCTGGCGGACGGTGCGCTGCCCGCGCCGGCGCTGGACGCGACCGGGCAGGTACGCGAGCCGCTGCTGGCCGTGGATCTCGACGGTGACCTCGATGGTGCTCTCGGCCCGGGGCTCGACGTGGTGACGGTGAAGCGGGCGCTGGCGCACCTCCGCGGTGGTGACCGGTTGCTGGTCGGTGTCGCGGGTGGCACGGCGGGCGGTGTCGCCGGGCCGCTGCCGCCGCATGTCGCGGAGCTGGCAGGTGCGCTGGACGTGACCCTGGCGGGCCCGTCGGTGGTGGCCGGCCGTGAATGCGTCCCGGTCGCCGACCCGCGTGGGCAGCTTGCGGCCCTGCACGCGGCGGCGGCGCGGAACCCGCAGGCGGCCGTGGTGCTGGGCGGCGTGCTCCGGACGGTGGAGTCGCTGCCGGTCCCCGCCGCGCTCGACGTCGAGTCCCTGGCCTACTCCACCCTGCTCGGCGGCACCGAGTTCGGCGACTGGCTGGCGGGTCGCGGCTCGCGGCCCGGACCTCCGCTCGTCGCCGATCCGGTGCTCATCGAGCGCGACGGCGACCGCCTGCTGATCACGCTCAACCGGCCGCGGCGGCGCAACGCCTACGGCCGCCAGCTCCGCGACGCCCTGGTCGAGGCACTGCGGCTGGCGCTGCTCGACCCCACTCTCGCCCGGGTCGTGCTGGAGGGCGCGGGGCCGTGCTTCTGCTCCGGCGGCGACCTTGACGAGTTCGGCACCACCCCGGACCTGACGACCGCGCATCTGGTGCGCACCCGCGCCGGAGCCGGCCGCCTCCTGCACGAACTCGCCGCCCGTACCGAGGTCCGCGTGCACGGCCCCTGTGTCGGCGCCGGTATCGAGCTCCCCGCCTTCGCGGGCACCCTGGTCGCCGACCCGGCGGCCACCTTCCGGCTGCCCGAGGTGAGCATGGGGCTGATCCCCGGCGCAGGCGGCACGGTGAGCATCCCCCGCCGGATCGGCCGCTGGCGCACTCTGTATCTTGCCCTGACCGGTATCGCCATCGACGCGCCGACGGCCCTGCGCTGGGGGCTGATCGACGAGATGGCGCCACGTGCACGGCGGCCCGGCTAGGTGTACTCACCCGTGGGGTTGGGCACGCACAACGAACGCACCCGAAAGGTGGCGGGGGAATGAACACCATGAACGGCTCCGGGCTGGCCCGATATATCCAAGATTGGCGCCCATCGGCCCGCATCTCCTACGACCTGATCTCCCCGGTCCAGGCGGCCGCGCTGGCCGGGCTGCTGGGCGGTCCGCACCGGGCCGCGCAGGCCGGTGACCGGCTGCCGGCGTTCTGGCACTGGCTCTACTTCCTGGAATGGCCCGCACAGGACGAGCTGGGGCCGGACGGCCACCCGGCCCAGGGGCACTTCCTTCCTCCGATCCCGGCCCGGAAACGCATGTTCGCCGGGGGCCGGCTGACCGTGCGGGCACCGATGCGGCTCGGTGCCACCGCAGAGCGCATGTCGGCTCTCGCCGGTGTCGAGGCGAAGGAGGGTCGCACCGGGGAGCTGTTGTTCGTGACCGTACGTCACGAGATCCGGCAGGACGGCGAGATCCGGCTGGTCGAGGAGCAGGATCTGGTCTACCGGTCGGACGAGACGAAGACCGCGGTGACCAAGCCGGTGGAGGCTCGGCCGCAGGAGCCACCCGTCTCGTCCTCGCCCTGGCAACGGCCGCTGACGGCCGACCCCGTACTGCTGTTCCGGTTCAGCGCGCTCACCGCCAACGCCCACCGCATCCACTACGACCAGGCCTACACCCAGGACGTGGAGGGCTATCCCGGGCTCGTGGTGCACGGCCCGCTGCTCGCCGTCCACATGACCGAACTGGCCCGCCGCAACGCGCCCGACCGGGAGATCGGCTCGGTCCGCTACCGCCTGCGCCGTCCTGTCTTCGCCGGCGATCCGGTGCTGGTGACCGGTGAGCCCGCCGCCGACGGCGGCACGGCGCGGATGTCCGTCATCGGCGCGCCGGATCAGGTCATGGCCGACGCGGAGGTGACCTTCGCATAGTCGCGGCCGGGATCTCAGCGGTCGGGATCTCCACGGCCGGGACCTCAATGGCCGGGGTCTCAGCGGCCGGGGTATCAAACGGTCGGGGTCTCGACGGCCGGGACTGCAGGGGTCGGGGGCATCAGCGGGCGGCCACGACGGCGCCTCCGTCGGCCCGGGGGTCGCTGCCCGCCTCGAGCGTGCCGTCCGGGTGCACGGCGATCGCCTGGGCATGGCCGGTCGACTCCGACCGGGCGGGGAGTTTGATGAGGGGCGCGCCGGTCGCGACGAGTGAGGCCCGTACCTGGGCGGTGACGTCGGCCTCGAGGGCGATGGTGTCCTCGCGTTGACCCACCTCCAGGCCGCCGACGATCCAGCGCGGCGCGGCGACCGCCGCCGCGGGGGTGGCACCGCCGAGCAGGCGCAGGAGCAGCTGGGTGTGGATCTGCGGCTGCCCCTTGCCGCCCATCGTGCCGTTGACCCAGGCGAGCCGCTCCGCCCGGGTCGCCATGACGGGCATGAGGGTGTGGGCGGGGCGTTTGCCGGGGGCCAGGGCGTTCGGTGAGCCGGGGGAGAGGGAGAAGAACGAGCCACGGTTGTGCATGAGGATCCCGGTCTCCGGTTCCAGGATTCCGGCGCCGAAGCCGTGGAAGAGACTCTGGATCAGTGAGACGGCGAGTCCGTCGGTGTCGGCGGTGACGACTGCGACCGTGTCCCCGCTCGCGTGCCCGGTGGCGGCCACGGGGGAGGAGACCTGCGCGAGGTCCCGCAGCCGGTCCGGGTCGAGCAGCGCGGCCACGTCGACCTCGGCGAAACGGGGATCGGCCAGCCGTCGGGTGCGGTCGAGGATGCCGTGGTGGAAGATCGCGGCCAGCCGTCCCGCGTCGGCGCCGAGCGGGTCGCCGACCTGCTGCTCGGCGAGCGCGCCCAGAGCCTGCAGGAGCAGCACACCCTGGGTGTTGGGCGGGCTGGTGTGGATCTGGTGGCCGTGGAAGGTACGCGACAGTGGTGTGGTGAGCTCGGCCTGGTAGGAGCGGAGATCCTGCATGTCGAGCGGGGAGCCGAGCCGGCGCAGGCCGTCGGTCAGCCGTTCGCCGAGGGAGCCGGAGTACAGCGTCCGTACGCCCTCGACGGCGAGGGCAGCGAGGGTCCCGGCCAGTGCCTCCTGCCGCAGGGTGCCGCCCTCGGCGAGCGGCGTCCCGCCCGGGCTGAACACCTCCCGCATGCCCGGGTCGGCCGCGACGAGGTCGGCGGCGTCGGCGATCGCCTCGGCCAGCCCCCGCACGACCGGTGTCGCGGCGGCGTGCTCGATGGCCCGGGTGAAAAGCTCGCGCCAGGCGAGCGCCGCACCGGCCTGGTGCAGGGCCGCCCAGCCGGCCGCGACGCCCGGCACGGTGATGGTGTCGGGGCCGGTGACGGGCATCTCGCCGTACCGTGCGGCCACGTCCGCCAGGGAGGCGCCGCGCGGGGCGGGACCTGTCGCGTTGACGCAGGCGATCCGCCCGTCCGGGGTGCGGATCAACGCGACCAGATCGCCGCCCAGCGCGGTGTTGTGCGGATAGACGACCGTGAGCACGGCGGCGGCGGCCAGCGCGGCGTCGACCGCGTTACCGCCCTGCCGCACCGCCTCCTGCCCCGCGGCGGTCGCGAGTACGTGCGGTGTGGCGATGGCGCAGCTGTAGGTCATGGTGTCCCTCGGGGATGACGTGCGACGGTCTTCCAGCCAGGAACTCTAATCTCGCAGCTCAGACCGCACCGTACCGGGCCCCGGGCCGGTGAGCGCCGGTCGTCGGGGGGAGAGCGTTCGCGTGAGCAGGGCGCTACGGCCCCTGGGCCTGTGCGCGGTGGTTCCAGCGGGGGCGGGGGCGTCGGATGGTGTACCGCCATCGTCCTGAGTTGTCGTGGGAGATGGTGAACCATTCGGGGTGGGTGTATTTGAGGCGGTTGTGGAAGGCGCACGCGGGGGCGAGGCGGTCGATGTCTGTGGTGCCGTGGTCGGTCCAGTTATGGACGTGGTCGAGTTGGCACAGTCGTGAGGGGATGTCGCATTCGTCGGCGGCGCAGGTGGGGTACAGGGCTTCGAGTGCACGTCGTTGGGCGGGGGTGACGAAGCGGGTTCTGCGGCCGAGGTAGAGGGGGTGTCCGTCGGATCCGAGGATGAGCGGGGAGATCCCGGCATTGAGGGCGATGATGCGGGCCCGGGCCGGGGCGAGGGGGGTGCCGTCGGCCAGGCGGGCGCGGATCCGCCACCCACCGGTGGGGTTCTCCAGCGGCCACACCGGGACCCGCACTTTCCCCTCCAGCACCCCGTCACCGGCGCTGACGTCACCGATGCTGACGTCACCGGTACCGACGTCACCGGTACCGAGGTCATCGGGGTCACCGGCACCGACATTGGTACGGGTACCGGAGTCCCCCGTACCCGAGTCGCCGGTACCCGAGTCCCCGGTACCCGAGTCCCCGGTACCGGTACCGGCGCCAGGCTCGCCTTCGGCCGCGGGGCCGAGACGGGCACCGCGATCGGCGGCCGGCTCGACGGGGTGGCTGGTACCGGAAGGCGGCCATGCCGGAGAGTGGTCCTTGCCCACCGAGTCGGTTTTCACCTCGCCGGCAGTATCCGCGCACCCATCCGCATCGGCATGCGTGTCCGCGTCGACGTCGGCATCGATGTGCGCGTCGGCTTCGCCTCTGGTCTGGGCGTCGGTGTCGGCTTCGCCTCCGGTAGCGGCTTCGCCTCCGGCGTGGGCGTGGGCGTGGGCCTCGGTTCCGGCGTCGGCTCCGGTGTCGGCCGCATCGTGACCGGTGCCGTCGTCGGTCAGTTGGATGACCAGGGTCGCGTTCCAGCCGCTTGTCCCGCCGGTCAGCAGCATGCGCAGCGCGTCGGCGTTGCGCTCGGCCTGGTCGCGGGTGTCCTCGGGGCCGGCGGGCTTGGCCAGTGGTGCGAGCCGATCGGCCAGCAACGCCGCCAACTCCACGTCCAGATCCCCACGGACGCAGCCACGGCCACCCAGGTAACGCGACAGGCGCAGCCACGAGCGGGCTCCGCGCCGGGCGTCCTTGCCGGGGTCGTCGGTGCCGTCGCGTTCGGCGACGACCTCGGCGATCCGCTCCCCCAGCTTCGCGACCTTGGTCGCCGACACCCCCTCGAGAGCCGCGTCCAGCAAGATGTGCTCGGCCGCCAGGGCGTCCTCATCCGACAGGCGCGCGACGGCCTGGCAAATCGTCGCGGCGTACCCATACGGCAGCTTCCCGGCGGACAGCAACCCCGCCGTCCGCGGCAGCCGCGGCAACTGGCGGCCCACCGTCATCCGCTCGAAGGCGCGGCCGGTGCGCATCCCCAGCGCCGCCGTCAGCCACCCGGGCGTCCCCGCATACCGCTGCCGCAACGGCTCGGCAGCGGCATCCGCCCGACCCACCAGAGCCGCCAGCGCCGCCTCACCCAGATCCAGGGCGGCACCCAGGCGCTCGGCCAGCTCGAGGCAGGTCGCGGGACATGGCGGCGCGGGCCGTGCGGCCAGCACTCCCAGGGCCGCGTGGGTCAGCTCCACCAGCTCCCCGCTGGTGGCCGCATCCAACTCCGGCACCGACCGCACACCACCAAGCTACACACAGTCACCGACCTAACTCGAACACATATTCGAGAACGTCACCATCGGGTAAGCCCAGCCGGAGCGGGCCCTCCGGCGGTGGGCGAGCCTGTCGCGCCAAGGTGGGCCGTACGCGGCAGGATCGCGCCCCAGGATCACTGGCATGCCTGGCAGGGCCGCCGCTCAAGAGCCGGGACAGGCGGTGCACACCGTTCCGTACGCCTGGGTGGACCACGCCACGGTCGGGCACCTGGAAGCGGTCGACGCATGGGATGCGGACCGTCAAGGTGCGACGGCGATTTGCAGGTATATCGTCAGATATGAGGAGAAACGTCTTGTTTATGGGGATTGTGATGGTCGGCCACGAGAGATCAAAGGAGGTCCGCAGGGTTACCCCCGATTGAACGGTTGCTCATCCGCCGCCTCCGGCGGAGAAAGAAGACAGATCATGTCCGGCAACAAAGGTGTCGCCTACATGGGTCCAGGCACGGTCGAGGTGCACGCGACCGACTACCCGGAGTTCGAGCTCAAGGACGGACCCGGCGTCAACCCGGCCAACGTCGGCCGCAAGGTCCCGCACGGAGCGATCATCAAGGCCGTCGCCACCAACATCTGCGGTAGCGACCAGCACATGGTCCGTGGCCGCACCACCGCGCCGGTCGGCCTCGTCCTCGGTCATGAGATCACCGGTGAGGTCGTCGAAACCGGCCCCGACGTCGAGTTCATCAAGGTCGGCGACCTGGTGTCCGTGCCCTTCAACATCGCGTGCGGCCGCTGCCGCAACTGCAAGGAGGGCAAGACCGGCGTCTGCGAGAATGTCAACCCCGACCGCCCCGGCTCGGCCTACGGCTACGTCGACATGGGCGGCTGGGTCGGCGGTCAGGCCGAGTACGTCCTGGTCCCCTACGCCGACTGGAACCTGCTGAAGTTCCCCGACAAGGAACAGGCGATGGAGAAGATCCTCGACCTGGCCATGCTCGCGGACATCTTCCCGACCGGCTACCACGGCTGCGTCACCGCCGGGGTGCGGCCGGGGGCGACCGTCTACATCGCCGGTGCCGGTCCGGTGGGGCTCGCCGCCGCCGCCTCGGCGTTCCTGCTCGGGGCCGCGGTGGTCATCGTCGGCGACCTGAACAAGGACCGGCTGGAGCAGGCGCACAGCTTCGGCTGCGAGACCGTGAACGTGGCCGACGGCGAGCCGAAGGACCAGATCGAGCAGATCCTCGGCGCCCCTGAGGTCGACTGCGGTGTCGACGCCGTCGGCTTCGAGGCGCACGGTCACGGGAGCGAGTCCGACACCGAACGTCCCGCCACCGTGCTGAACACGCTCATGGAGATCACCCGCGCCGGCGGCGCGCTCGGCATCCCGGGCCTGTACGTGACCGGTGACCCCGGCGCCAAGGACGAGGCCGCCAAGCAGGGATCGCTGTCCATCCGCTTCGGCCTCGGCTGGGCCAAGTCGCATGCCTTCTTCACCGGCCAGTGCCCCGTCATGCGGTACCACCACCAGCTGATGACGGCGATCCTGCACGACCGGGTGCAGATCGCCAAGGCCGTCAACGCCACCCCGATCCCGCTCGACCAGGCTCCCCAGGGTTACGAGGACTTCGACAAGGGCGCCGCCCGCAAGTACGTCCTGGACCCGCACGGCATGCTCGCCAAGGCCGGGTAGCCGACCCGTCACCCTCCGGCCCGGCGACGCGAAGGCGTCACCGGGCCGGAACCCGTCCGTGGGCGGCGGTGGCCCGGCCGGTGATCTGGGCGGCTGCGGAACGCGGCCTCGACGGCCGTGTTCCGGCGCTGCAACGTCGGCTGGCGATGAACCTCTCCGAGCTCGGTGCGGCCCGCTGAGCCGCCTCCCCACGGCACGTGTCAAGATTTTTCGATCTCCTGGCGGCGTTTTCAGGTGGTGTGTTCCCGCCATGGGGAGGAAGGTCAGTGTCATGCAGATACCAGCCCAGCAGCGGGCACTTCGAGGTCATGTGAGCGGACGTCGTTGCCGGCACCGGACGGCCCTGACCGACGGGGCCCGATCGGTGCCCGGCGAGCAGGAGGCGTCATGGCGTCGCTGAACCCGGACCGATCCGAGTGGGACGTCATCGTCGTGGGCGGAGCGGCGGCGGGTGAGAACGCGGCCCAGTACGCCACGCAGTTCTCCGGGCTCGAGGCCGTCATCGTGGAGAAGGAGCTCGTGGGAGGCGAGTGCTCCTACTGGGCGTGCATGCCCAGCAAATCCCTGCTGCGCCCGGTCGAGATGCTCTCGGCGGCGCGGGATCTCCCCGGGGTCAAGGAACTGCTGAACGGGCGGCGGATGGACGCGGCGGCCGTGCTCGCCCGCCGCGACACCGTGGTCAACCACCTGGACGACGCCTCCCAGGTGAAATGGGCGCTCGACACCGGGATCGACGTCATCCGGGGCGCCGGGCGGCTGACCGGGGAGCGCACCGTGGCGGTGCGCGGCGCCGACGGCGCGGAACGGACCATCACGGCCCGGCACGCCGTCGTGCTGGACACCGGCAGCTCGCCGCTGATCGCCGACGTCCCCGGACTGCGCGAGGCCCGGCCGTGGACCTCGCGCGACGTCACCAACATCCACGAGATCCCGGACCGGGTCGTCGTGGTGGGCGGGGGCGTGGTGGCGTGCGAGGCCGTGACCTGGCTGCACGGGCTGGGCGTCGCCGAGCTCACCATCGTCGGGAGAGCGCCGGGGCTGCTGGGCCGCAACGAGCCGTTCGCCGGTGACCTCGTCCAGGCCGGATTCGCCGAGGCCGGGGTCACCGTGCTCCTGGGGGAGCAGGTGACCCGGGTCGAGCGCGCCCACGTCAACGCGGCCGGCATCGGCCTGGTGCACGGCGGGCCGGTCACGGTGACGCTCGGCGGGGGCGGCGTGCTGACCGCGGACGAGATCGTCGTGGCCACCGGCCGGGTGCCCAACAGCACCGGCATCGGCCTGGAAAGCGTCGGTCTGGAGGGCGGTGGCCCGGTCCACGTAGATGATCACTTGACGGTCGAGGGCGTGCCGGGGGAGTGGCTGTACGCCATCGGAGACCTGTGCGGGCGGGCTCTTCTGACGCACGTCGCCAAGTACCAGGCGCGGATCGCCGGTGAGGTCATCGCGGCGCGGGCCGCGGGACGCCCCCTGGACGACGCGCCGTTCAACCCGTACACCGACATCGTCCATCCCGGTCACGTGCCGCAGGTGACCTTCACCGACCCCGAGATCGGATCGGTGGGCATCACCGAGGCCCAGGCCCGTGACTCGGGTCTGGAGGTCGAGACGGTCGAGTACGACCTGGCGCAGCTGGCCGGCACGTACGTCCTTCGGGACCACTATGTCGGGCGGGCGAAACTGGTGATCGACTCCCGGGCCGATGTCCTTCTGGGCGTGACGTTCGTGGGCACGGGGGTGGCGGAGCTGACCCATTCGGCGACGATGGCGGTCCTCGCCCGCATCCCGATCCCGGTGCTGCGGCACGTCGTTCCCAGCTATCCGACGATCAGCGAGGTCTGGCTGCGCCTGCTCGAGAGCCTGAACTCCACCCGACGGCGCTCACCCTCCGTCAGCACCTGACCGGACAAATAGTCTAATAGCGGTATTTATTACGGCGAAAATGCACTGTCCGTATCCGCGTGCCGGTGTGCGGGCGGTGCTGCCGGGAAGGGATAGCGGTCCAGGAACCCGGCGCCGGCGAGGACTCGCCGGCAAGGGAGGAGGCGCTCTCCGCCATGGACGTGTTGATCGTGGGCGCGGGCCCGGCGGGGCTGATGCTCGCCGGGGATCTCGCCGCCGCCGGGGTCGGCTGTGTGGTGCTCGAGCGGCGCGAGGGGGAGTCCAACCTCACCCGTGCGTTCACCGTGCACGCCCGCACTCTGGAGCAGCTGGACGCGCGGGGCGTCGCCGACGAGCTGGTCGGGTCGGGTTCTCGCCTGGCGACCCTGCGGTTCGCCGGTGGCGTCGAGCTGAAGCTGTCCCGGCTGCCCAGCCGGTTCCCCTACGTGCTGGTGACCCCGCAGTACGAGACCGAACGGGTGCTGGGGGAGCGCGCCCGGGCCCTCGGCGCCGAGATCCGCACCGGCACCGAAGTGATCGGGCTGCGGCAGGATCCGGCCGGTGTCGACGTGCAGGTGCGTGCCGCGGACGGCTCCACCCGGACGCTGCGGGCGGCCTATGTCGTGGGCGCCGACGGGGCGCGCAGCACGGTGCGGCGGGCGCTGGGCCTGTCGTTCCCGGGCCGGTCGGCGGTGCGGTCGGTGATGCTGGCCGACGTGCGGCTGTCCGACCCGCCGCCGGAACTGCTGACCACCAACGGCACCGGGGACGCCTTCGCGTTCCTGGCGGCCTTCGGCGACGGCTGGTACCGGATCATCGCCTGGAACCGCCGGCATCAGGTGCCCGATGACGCGCCGCTCGATCTGGAGGAGATCCGCGAGGTGGTCCGGCGGGCGCTGGGCACCGACCACGGCATGCACGACCCGCGGTGGATGTCGCGGTTCCACAGCGACGAGCGGCAGGTGCCGCGCTACCAGGTCGGCCGGGTGTTCCTGGTGGGCGATGCCGCGCACGTGCACTCACCGGCCGGAGGTATGGGGCTGAACACCAGTATCCAGGACTCGGCCAACCTGGGCTGGAAGCTCGCGGCGGTCCTCGAAGGGCATGCTCCGGCGGGGTTGCTGGAGTCGTACCATGCCGAGCGGCACCCGGTCGGGCGGCGGGTGGTGCGCATGAGCGCCGGCCTGCTGCGCTTCGTCCTGACCGTGCCGCCGGTGCTGTGTACCGCCCGCAACGTCGTGGCCCGTTCGGCGACGAGGGCGCGGCCGGTGACCCGCCGCCTGGCCGGGATGGTCTCGGGTGTGGACATCGCCTATCCGGCGCGGCATGGCGCGCATCGGCTGGCCGGCCGGCGGGCGCCGGATGTTCCGCTTCGCGATGGGCGGCGGTTGTACGAGGCGTTGCGGACCCGGCGGTTCGTGCTGGTGATGCCCGAGGGTGAGGCCGTGCCGGTCTCGGTACTGACGGGGTGGGCGGACCGGGTGGAGTGCGCGATGCTGTTCGGCCCCTCCCGCAGCACGGTGCTGGTCCGGCCGGACGCCTACATCGCCTGGGCCACCGACGAACCGCACCCGCAGGCCCGCGCCGACGCCATCGAGGGGGCGCTGAACGCCTGGTGCGGCGCGCCCGCGCAGACCACCACGCCGGCCGCGGCCCGCCGATGACGCATTCGGTTTCGTTTCTCGCTGGCGCCCGGCCGGGCGGCGGGTGTGAGCGGAGCGGCTATACGGGCTTCTCGACGTGGTCGCGGAATCGGCGGGTGACCGCGGCGAGCTCCTCGGGGGGCGAGGAGCCCAGCATCGTGAGGGAACCGTAGGTGTGCTCGGTCTGCCACGCGCACTCGGTGAGGACGGCGACCGGCAGGGCGGGAACCGCGTTGCCGCCGGCGGTCACCTGGCCGCAGGCCGCCTTCCCGCCGTGCGGTCCCGGATCGGTCTCGCCGAACTGCTTCCAGCTTGTAGTGATGGTCACGAGTGATTCGCCGGCCTGCGGCGGGTTGGCGCGGAGCCGGGCGGGCAGGTCGCCGGGATCGCCGAGGTCTCCGGTGCCCGAGTGAAAGGTCATGAACCGGCCGGCCCCGTCCCGGTAGAGGGCGCTGACGACGTTCTGGGCCCGGCCGCCGACCACCTTCTGCAGATTCTTGTAGGCCGGTGTGGACGCCGCCAGCGGGGACGCCGCCCCGTCCAGCCGCAGGTCGCCCGCCTGGGCAGGAGTGACGATCCGGTACGTCCGGTCACCGGAACGCCCGGTGAGGACCACGGCCACCACCACGACGACGACCGCGACCACGGCCACCACCACGGCGGCCAGGAGCAGTACCGGCCGCCGGCGTCCGGTGCGGGGAGCCGGATGCGGGGGGAGCGTCATGCCACCTACCAAGGATCATCGCCGGGGCTCGATTGTCCCGCCTGGGCCGCCCGGCGGCCACCACTGACCGGAGATGGCCACGCATGCGACGCGGGGCCGGCCCGGTCAGTCCGCCTTGCTCAACGCCTTCGCGATCTCGTCGGGGGTGAGGCGCCGGGATCCGACGTAGTAGACGACGGCCGCCGCCGGCAGTTCGGTCTGCCAGCTCGGGTTGACCATCAGCACCTCACCCGCTCGCGCGGCGAGCATCGTGGCGCCGTACCGCCGGCCGAGCGAGGTCTGGCAGCGGTCGACGCTCACCGGGCCCAGGGACTCCGGCAGCCGCACCGAATAGGTGTCGGCGCCGCCGTGGGTCATCAGCTGCGTGTACACCTCGGTGATGCCGGGATCCTTCAGCTCCTCGGTGATCATGTGAATGCTGTGCCACTGGACGCAGCGCACGGTCTGGTCGATGTAACGCAGATGCCGGACCTTGCCGAGGTCACGCAGGGCGACGACGAGATGGGCGCCCTCGGCGACGTGGTCGGCGGTGAGCGCGACCGCGAGCGCCTCGTTGTCGTCGCGTGCGTCGACCAGCACGCTGGCCGCCCGCTGCACGCCCGCCCGGCGCAGTACGGCGTCGTCGGTGAGATCACCGCGCACGAACATGACGTCCCGGTCGGACATGGGATGCGTCAGCCCGTCGTCCCAGGCGCAGAGCACGATCTGACTGGAGCCGTCGGCGATCAGCTCGTCGACCATCTGCTCGGTCCGTCCCGCCGTGTAGCCGAGCAGCACCAGGTGGTTCGAGGCCTCCACCGTGATGGCACCGTGCATCCGTCGTCCCTTCGCTTTCTCCAGCGCCGTGGACAGCCTGGCGAACACCGTCGTCAGCGTCGCGATGCCGCCGATGATGACGTAAACGCCGACGGCGTGGCCCGCGGCCGACTTCGGGAACAGGTCGCCGTAACCGACGGTCGCGGCGGTGACCACGAAGTACCACCAGTAGTTGGCCGGCTCGACGATCGCGCTGTCCGGCTCCGCGAGTGCCATCAGGGGCCAGCTCGTCACGAACACCAGGCTGAAGACGAGAACCGGGGTCCACCACGTCCCCAGCATCGCGATCCGGCCCAACAGGCGAGCTAGTACGATGTGCAAGCTTCCTCCTGTAAGGCTCGCCCCGGTTCGGCCACCATAACCGGGCGAAACCGCCAAAGCAGCCCCCCGGAGCGATCAGATTCACCCCGTGTCACCTGGGCGGATGGCGAACCGGCCGGAGTCAGGCGGGCATGGTGGGTTCGGAGACCAGGGAGAAGCCGAGCATGACCGCCGCGGAGACGACGACGTGGCCGGGGGCGAGGTCCTCCTCGGTGGTCGCGCCGCCGCTTCCGTGGCTTCGGTAGCGCTCGTTGCCTGCGGATTCGGGGTCGACGTCCTCGATGTGCACGACGTGCCCGAGGCCTACACCGGCCGCTTCGGCATAGAGTTCCGCCTTGGCCCGTGCGGCTCGGACGGCCTTCTTGCGGGCTTCGGCGCGCAGTTCCTGCTTGGCGCGGACGTCGAAGTCGACGCCGTCGACCTTGTTGACTCCGGCGTCGACGACGTCGATCAGTAGCTGCTGGAGGGTGTCGAGGTCGGTGGTCTCGATGGTGAAGGAGGCCTCGCACTTGTAGCCCAGGTGCTTGCGCTCGTTGGAGTGAAAGGCGTACGCGCTGCTGAGCTGCAGATGCGAGGCTGAGACCGCGCCGTCGGCGATGCTGTGCCGGCGCAGGGTCTGGCGGAGTCCTGCCACGCTGGACTGGCCGGCCTGGAACGCCTTCTTGAGGGAGGGCTCGAGACGCTCGACCGCGAGGCGGATCCGGGCAAGGTCGGGCGCCGCCCGCACGCTCGCCGCCCCGTACGCGCTGACACCCCATGGATTGCGGATCTGCCGGTCGCGGAACACGCGGTACCTCCGGAATTCGTGAAACGACGCGGTGGGAGCTGAAACGGCGGGCCGTGGTGCATCTTCGAACGGCACCTGGCCGTTACGCCCGGGCCCGGCCGTTCTGGCGCCAGGGGACGGGAGAATGCGGTGGGCGCTGATCCGGGGGAGTCCTCTTCCCCCGGATCAGCGCTTGCTCACGTCGGGGCCAGGCTGAACCGCTGGGCGTCGGGGTCGATCGCGAGGATCCGGACCGAGACACGGGTGCCGATGGGCCAGGACTCCTGGGGCGCGAGACCGGTGCAGCCTTCGGACTCGACGAACGATCCGAACGGCACCTGCTCGGTCACCACGCCCTCGATGACGTCACCGACCCGGTGACGGGCGAGGAATTCCTGCCAGCTCATGAATGTCACCTCCTTCCGTTACGAGTCGCGGTACGCACTTCTCGTAACGGGGGCGGGCCTCTCGCCCGCGCGGTGATCAAGCAGAGGCCGGGTGCCCGTCCTGTGTGCGGCGCATGGCCGACCCGGCAGTCATGGACGAGATGTTAGCGAACGCAGCGGGGATATCCAGTCGGGCGGCGTCAGTTCTTGCGGGCGACGCCGCCGATGAGCCAGATGGGCCCCGGGTCCTGGACGATGCCGCCGAGCTCGGGGCGCCACGCGGGGAGGCGTACGACGCCGGGCTCGACGATGTCCCAGTCGTCGAGGAGAGCCGTGATCTGGGAGGCGGTCCGCTGCTCGGGGACACCCATCAGGGGTACCCGGTACGCCGCGGCGAGCTCCTCCCGGACCTCGCGGCGCGCGTGCGGCAGGGTATGGGAGATGGCCACGTAGCTCCCGGGTGCGACGGCCTTGTGCAGCTGGGTGATGGTGTGCCGCACCTCGTCGTCGTCCGGGACGAAGGGCAGCACCGCCAGCAGCATGATCCCGACCGGCTGCTCCAGGTCGATCAGTCGCCTCAGCTGGGGGGCGGCGAGGATGTCGTCCGGGCTGCGCAGGTCGGCTGGGACGACGGCGGTACGGCCGTTGCCTTCGAGCATCGCCTGGGCGTGCACGATCACGACGGGGTCATGGTCGACGTAGACCACCCGGGCGTCGGGCGCGAGGGACTGGAGGATCTCGTGGACGTGGCCCTGGGTCGGCAGCCCGGTGCCGATGTCGATGAACTGCCGGATCCCGGCGTCGACCAGGAAGCGAGTGACGCGACCGAGGAACCTGCGGTTCTCGCGAGCGACCATCGGCATTTCCGGCAGGAGCCGCCTGACCTGTTCGGCCGCCTCCCGGTCGGCGGCGAAGTTGTCCTTGCCGCCCAGGAAGTAGTCGTACACGCGCGCGCCATTGGGCCTCGTAGGGTCGAAGCCCAGCGAGGCGGCTGGTCGCTCAGGTCCCGGCACTGTACCCCTTTCGGTCGAGTTCCGATGATATCCCTGGTCTGTCGGCCGGATGTGGAGTGTCCCGTCGGCGGTGAGCCGGAGCCGGGGTGCGCCGGTGCGGGCCCGCGGGTCCTGTCTCGATCGCAGGCCGGCGGCGGCCACGATGGGGAGCTCGACAATTTTCTTGCCTGTCGTTTTCCGGTCCGGTGGCGACGTATTGGAACGTCCGGGGAAGTGCCGTCCAGGATGCCATCGGCGGCATGAATCCGCAGCTCGAAGGCCGGCGGCGGCAGGCTGGACGCAATGCCGCATTTCTCTGGTGAATTCGTATGATCCATTTATGTAGTGATGTGACAAAAGTAGTGTTTTGCCGCTGGATGGGGGAATTCGTCTGATGTGGCGATTAGCCTGAATGGTGTTCAGCGCCACGTCGGCGTGATCCCGAGACCCGGAGCCGACGCTCGTCATCCCCGTCGATCCGGGTTCGGTCCTCACCCTCAGGGAGTGATCTCTGATGCTCAAGCGTCTGCTCTTCGCCGCCACGCTGGTGGCGTCCCCGCTCCTTGTCACCGGCACCGCGGTCACCGGCACCGCACAGGCCTCCGAGCCGGGCGGCCACGCGTCGGCCCAGCGCGTCACCGTTACCTCCACCATGACCAGTTCGTGCATGTGGAAGGACGGTTGCTACAAGTGTTACAACTACAGAACGGCAAGCTGGGAGATCCAGAGTTGCGACGGTGACTCCGGCGATTAGCCGCATCGGCGACCAGCCTCCATGGGCACCGGCAGCCAGACCCGGCCGTGGCCGCGGTTCGCGCGACCACGGCCGAGCCGCGTCAGTCCAGGCAGAACTCGTTGCCCTCGGGGTCGGTCATCACGATGTAGCCGGCGCTCAGCGGGGGAGCGGGCTCGAAGCGACGTAGCCGCGTCGCGCCCAGCGCGACGAGCCGGTCGCACTCGGCCTCCAGCACCGCCATCCGCTCCTCTCCCTGCAGCCCGGGAGCCGTACGGACGTCGAGGTGGACGCGGTTCTTGGTGACCTTGTCCTCCGGCACCTGCTGGAAGAACAGCCGTGGGCCGTGCCCGTCCGGGTCCTCGATGGCCGATTTCGAGTTGCGCTGCTCCTCCGGTACGCCGACCCGCGCGAGGAAGTCGTCCCATGCGGCCAGCGGGTCGGCGCCCTCGGGCAGGTCGACTCCGGGCGGGCCGGGGTGGACGTAGCCCAGTACGTCGCGCCAGAAGGACGACAGCGCCCGCGGGTCGTGGGCGTCGAAGGTGACCTGGATGTGGCGGCTCATCGGGTTGCTCCGTTCGGCACGTGTTCCATGTGCGCGTAGAGGTCGCGCAGCAGGCAGACCTCGGACAGGTGGTGGGTCAGCTCGCGGTGGATGTGCAGCACCAGATCGGCCATGGGCGCCTCGGGGAAGGGCTCCTTCGCGCCGACCGGGACCCGGAGCCCGGCGTCGCCGAGGCCGCGCACCCCGGCCAGCCAGACGTCGAGCTGGGCCTCGAGCTGGCCGAGCGCGGTGGCCGCGCTGCCGGCGTACTCCCAGGTCTCGTACGACGCGGCCGGCGCGCCGAAGTGCGCCGCGTTGCGCGCGGCGAGCACACCGACGATGACGTGACCGAGTCTCCAGGCGATCGTGGTGAAGGCCGCGGGAACCGGCTGGGGGAAGGCGAAGTCGATCGTGAAGTCCCCGGTACCGGCCTGCACGGGCGCCGTCGAGCTGCCGCGCGGCCGCACGCTCCAGGCGTCCGGCACCGGCGACCAGAAGTACTCGTCGTCGGTGAGGCCGTCGAGCCGGGCTCGGACCTGATGGTCCCAGTGGTACTCCCACTGCTCGCGCAGTGTGCGGTTCCAGTCGAGTTCGTTTGCGTCCATGGAGCCACCCTGGCACCCCTAGCGGACAGGATGTGTCCGCTATCTCTGGCAGGGTGGGCGGCATGCGCGTGGCGGGCGGTGACGAGCGGGGGACGACGGAGCGGGTGCTCACCCTGCTCGGTCTGCTGCAGCAGCGCCAGGTCTGGACCGGCCCCGAGCTCGCCGACCGGCTCGGGGTCACGCCGCGCACGGTGCGGCGTGATGTCGAGCGGCTGCGCACGCTCGGCTATCCGGTGCATGCCTGCCAGGGGGTCGGCGGCGGCTACCGGCTCGGTCCGGGACAGGACCTGCCGCCGCTGCTCTTCGACGACGAGGAGGCGATCGCCACCGCGGTCTCGCTGCTCGCCGGGGCGGGGGGCGCGGTCGCCAGCGCCGGCGACGCCGCACTCCGGGCGCTGACCAAGCTCGACCGGGTATTGCCCGCCCGGCTGCGGCACGAGGTGCGCGCGCTCTCCGGCTCGGTGGAGTCCTTCGGCGGAGGGCGCACGCCGGTCGACCCCAAGGTGCTCATGACGCTGGCCAGAGCCTGCCGCGACGAGGTCGAGGCGGGCTTCGGCTACCCGTCCGGCAGCGACGTGCGACGGCGGCGGGTCGAGCCCTACCGCCTGGTCGCCTCCGACCGGCGCTGGTACCTCCTCGCCTACGACCTCGATCGCGACGACTGGCGCAGCTTCCGCCTCGACCGGATGACCGAGGTGGCTGCACGGACCAGGCGCTTCCGCCCGCGTGCGGCGCCCGACGCGGCGACGTACGTGCAGGAGGGGGTGGCGAGCCGGGTCTACCCGCACCAGGCGCGCTTCCTCGTGCACGCGCCGGCCGACACGGTGCGCGCGCAGATTCCGGCGTCGGCGGCGGTCGTACGCCCGCGGGGGAGCGAGCTCTGTGAGGTGCTCAGTGGCGCCGGCAACCTCGACTTCGTGCTCCTGCACGTGCTCCTGCTGGGGCACGACTTCCAGGTGCTCGACCCGCCGGAGCTCGCGAGGCGCTGCCGTGCGCTGGCGGAGAGACTGCTGTCGGCCGGTGCGGCGATCTCACCGGTGCCGGACTTGGAGGAGCGTCGGCCACGCGCTTGATCTGCTCGCCGGCTGTCGAGCCCCACGGACCAGCCAACTGCCCGAGGTGCGCGGTGGCCTCGTCCTCGGCAATGGGATCGACGCTTTCGCGGCACTGCCGCGCCCACGCTCGGGCTACCTGCCTCTGCCTCAGCGGGCCTGGTGGCCTGGGTTGCGTCGATGTGGGGTCGTCGTCCATCATCAACGACATGATCGATCGAAAGGGCGTTCTCCGCCCGGGCCTTTGAGCCCCGCCGAGCCGGTGAAAGAGCCGGCCGATGAATTTCTGCGTGGTTTCGAGCCGCTGCCGTACCCGCGGCGGATGCGAGAGCTGGCCCTGTACGCCCGCCGTTCCGGCGGGACCCCCGAGTTCGCGAGAGTGCTCAGGCAGCTGAGTGCGCGGGGCCGGTATGAGCGGCGGATTGCTCTGCATCTGGCCATGGCCGCACGTGATCTCACCTTCGTCGAGGATGCCCTCGCCGGTCCCGACCTGTCGCTCCGCCGTGCGGCGCTGCGGGCCGTACGGACACTTCCGGTCTCGGACGAGGCCGCTGCCGCGGTTCTGGCCGATGCGTCCGCCGAGCTGCGGTCGGCGCTGTACCGGACATTGCTCCATGGCGGCCGGGAGACATTGGCAGATCGGCTGCTGCCGGTGGTACGGGCACGCTGGGGCGACCGTGAGGCGGCGATGCTGCTGGCGGCCTGCGGCGGCCCGGTGGTCTCACGGTGGTTGCCGGAGCTGGCCCACGCGGTGACCTCCTGGAAGACCCTGGGGAAGCGTCATCCCGCCGTGGTCCTGGACGTCGCCGAGCGCGAGCTGGGGGCCGGCGGAGCGTGGCGCTGGCGGCGCCGACGGGCGGACGTGCTCGCCTCGAGCGTGCATGCGCAGCCGGAGCGGGTCCTGACCCTGCTGGAACTCCACGACCTCGGTGGCCACGCTGCGGAGCTGCCCTCGGCCGTGCTCGGAGCGTTGTTCAAGGCAGATGCAGTCCGGACGGCACGGCTGATCGGCGGTTCTCGGCGGTGGCATCGGCCGCCCGCGGTGCTCAAGGCCCATCTGCGTGTGTGCAGTGACCAGGAGCTCTCGGGTCTCGTCCGAACCGATTCTGATCGGATCGCCGAGGTCATGAAGGCCTTGCCGCCGGGTCGGCGGGAGGCCGTCTTCGATGCGGTCAGTGCGCTGCCCAGCGCTTCGTACTCCCTGTGGGCGTTGCCCCTTCTGGGGCTGCTCCCCGCTGAGCGGGCGGCGGCCGAGGCGCGGCGGATGCTGGAATGGCATGCGTCGGCCTGGCATTCCTCCCGCAGCATGGCGAGCGATCCAGATCTTCCGCTGCGACTCACCTCCTACCTGCCCTACGAGGAAGCCGCTGGTCCTGTCACCGACGCGGCGACCGGCGGGGACCCGCGACGGCGGAGTCTCGCGCGCACCCTGCTAGTCGAGTGCACCGCACGGACCGGAGACCCCGCGTTGTTCGCGGCACTGGTGTCCGGGCTGGCGCAACGCATGACGGGGGAGCGGGACCCGTTGCGCGGTGCGCTGCTGACCACCCTGGCCGGCCTGCGCCCGGCACTGTTCACCGACGCCTGCGCTCCAGCGCTGGAGAAGATCGCAGCCGACGCGGTGGAGGCGCGGGATTCTTCACCCGCCACCAGGGATGCCTTGCGCTCGCTGGCCGGGCGCGTCCTGCGCCATCACCGGGACGCGGCGTTGACCGCATGGGCTCTGGGCGTCTACGAGAAGCTGGTCGCGAGGTTCGGCGCGGACGGGCTCGGGCTCCCGCCCGCCGCCGCTTCCCGGCCGGTTCGCGCCCGGCGGAGGAGGGTCCACCACGGGGGAGAACCGGCGCCGCATCGGCTGGATCTGGTCCTGCGCCGCGGCCAGGAGCAGCAGCTCTTGGAAGAGTTGCGCCCGCATCTGCTCGCCGCCCGGCAACAACGGGACTATCGGCTGGTGGTGGCGCTCGCACGCCTGTTCGGTCGGCGATCCCGGCACCTCGGAGAGGTGCAGGACGGTCTCCGCGAGGCGATCCTCCAGGCTCCGGAGTCATGTGCACGCGAGGCCGCCGACCTCTGGCTCGCCGAAGCGGGAGAACGGGACGAGCGTGTGGCCGCCCTGGTCCGCGAGGATCCCTCCACTCTCATCCTCCCGCGTGTCTGGCGCACCGTGGCGGAGCGCCGCACTGATCTGCTGGTGCCGCTCCTGCGAGGAGACCGTCGCGGTCACCTGGCAGGAGCGAACGCCCTGTGGGTCCCGGAGATCTCCAGCGGGACGGTCGGCAGATGGACCCCGGCTCAGCGCGCATCAGTGCGTGCACTGCTCACCGGCATCGCCGGCCACGCCGGCGCGGTCCTCGCGGTCAGGACGTCAGCCGTCAGGGCCATGGCATTCGTTCCCGGTGACCCGGCGACGTTGGCCACCTGGGCGAGCGCAGAGGAGACCGTCCTGGCAGAGGCCGCGCTGGAAGCGCTGGGGGGCACTGATACGCCCGCCGAGGCACTGACGGCGCTGTTTCCGCATGCGCGTGGCCGGTCCTCGCCTGTCGCCGTGGCCGCCATCGCACGGTGCTGTCGCGCCATGCCGCCCTCCCTGCTCGGCCCCGTCCTGGAACAGGCGCTGTTCGGCCCGGACAGCAAGGTGACCCTGCGCAAGGAGGCCGTACGGCAGCTCTCGCGCAACCGGCCACCGGGGGCGGTCGACCTGCTGTTGCGCGCGTGGGACGAGCCCGACCTGCATCGCGATGTACGGGTCGCGGTGGCCGTCGCGCTGCGCAGCATGCCCGAGGACCGGCGAAGCCTGGAGGCGCTGACCGAGGCGGCCGGCCGGCATGCCGGTGAGCTCATGCTGCGCACCCTGTTCCAAGCACAACCGTGGGAGTACGCGCCCGCCCACCGGTCCGGCTACGCCGATCTGGTCCGCAGGCTGCTGGCCGCCGCGGACGGCCCAGGCGTACGGTTCCGGGGCGCCCGGGCCTTCGCCACCTGGGCGCCCTGGTACCGGGGCGGCTTCGACCAGATCATCGAGGCCGTCGCCGATCCGGTGGCACCCGGAGACGCCGCCGACATGCAGGTGTTCCTCGCCCTGCTGAAAACGGGCACGATCCGGGAGCAGACGCTCGACGTCCTCCGCAGTCTGATCACAGGGAGGCCCGACAGTACGGAACCGGACAGGGTCGGTTGCGACTCACCGGCCCGGGAGCGCATGAAGCTGATCGTGGGCCGGTTGAGCGATGGCAACTCGCACGCTGACGAACGAGAGCCCTGGCGAGCCGCACTCGCCCGGGACGCGGTGTCATTGCTCGCCGCCGACCCTTTCCACCTTCCTCAGGCGGCCGAGATCTGCGTAGCCCTGCTGCCCATCCCGCACACCCGGCAGAAGGCCGCCGAGCCGGGTGAACTCGGTGACGGGTTGTGCGAGCTGGCCGACCTGCTCCGCGGCAGACCGGTCCTGACGGTCCAGACCAGCACGTCGATCGAGCGCCGGCTGCGCTCCTACCGGGGAACAACCCGGGTCGAGCCCGCCGAGCTTCTCGCCGCCGCCCGCAGCCTGATCGCCCAGGACCATCTCGCCGCCGACCTGCTGGCCGTCACCGTCACGCGCACCGGTGGAGAGCGGGCCGGCTGGACGTCCGAATGGCGGGAGACGTTGCACGGCCTCCGGCTGTCAGCCCGGCCTGAGGTCAGCCAGCGAGCCTGGGACATCGCGGTGCACCGACCGTAGGCAGGCATCGCCCGGAAGCCTCCCGGACCGAACACGTCCCGGATGCACCTGGACGCATTCGTCCTCCTCAGATCGTGCTCCCAGTGGCCCGAGACACCGGGCCACACAACGTATTCGGTTCGGGGGCACCGCTGGATTGCGTACGAGGTGCTGGCCGTGGCGAGATCGGGATATAGGCGCCCCTTACCTGCGGCGAGCGCCGCGGGTAAGGGGCGCACCGATCACCGCATCTCCTACGGCGCACCGCCCGAGGCCAAGGATGAGGCGCCGGCCCTCGTCGTCGTCACCATGCTCGGCCCGGCAGTGACCGGTGCGGCTTGTACGGGCATGTCAGGGGCAGGCCTCCAGCATGGCGAGCGATCCGATCCTGCCGGTCGACCACACGACGACGCGTTTCATGCGTCCCTCTTTCCGTGGGGTCGGACCGGGAGGGAGCCCCAGCCCCGCACGCTGGCGGTGTGAGCCATCTTTCCCTGGTCGATGTCGACGTCCCATTCCTGCCAGCGCCGCAGGATCTCCTCGAGGGCCACCCTGCCTTCCAGCCGGGCCAGGGCCGCGCCGAGGCAGAAGTGGAGTCCGTAGCCGAATGAGATATGGGATCCCTCGTCACGGTGGACGTCGAACTCGTCGGGACGTGAGAAGTGGCGCTCATCTCGGTTGGCGGCACCGTTGAGGAGCAGCATGGTCGAGCCCTCCGGCACGACGGTGCCCCCCACCTCGACGTCGCGCTGCACGTACCGGGCCTGGACCGGCGATGGCGCCTCCAGCCGCAGGATCTCCTCGACGGCGTTGGGGATCAGTGACGGGTCGTCGACGAGCAGGCGGCGTTGATCGGGATGCTGGGCGAGCAGCTGCATCGTGAATCCGATGAGACGGGTCGCGGTCTCGTTGCCCGCGCCCGCGACCATGCTGGCGTAGGTGACCACCTCGTCGCGGGTGAGGGGACGCCGCGAGCCGTCCGGTTCGTCGACCTCGGCGTTCAGCAGCTCCGTCATGAGGTCGTCGCCGGGGTTGCGGGATCGCCATTCGACGTAGTCGGCGAGAACGTTCAGGACTTCGCCGAAGGAGGACTGGTCGAAGGAGATCGGCGTGCCGTCGGTGGCGAGCGCGTCGTCGGTCCGCTGGCGGTAGGCGATCTGATCGGCCTCGGGGATGCCGAAGAGGAAACCGATGGTACGCAGCGGGATTTCGACACCGAACTCGCCGATGATGTCGAACTCGTCCCGCCCGACCAGGGCGTCGAGGGCGCTGGTGCAGTAGCCGCGGACGAGTGGTTCGAGGCCGAGCATGCGCCTGGGGGTGAAGACGCGCGCGAGCAGTGCCCGGTGCGCGTCGTGGATCGGGGGGTCTTCGAAGAGGAGGATGCCGGGCGGGATCTCGACGCCGGCGCGGATGATCTCCAGGACCGTCCCGCGGCCGGAGCGGTAGGTCTTCCAGTCGGCCAGCGCCGGTTTGACGTCGTCCCACCGGCTCAGCGCGAAGAAGTCGAGCTCCTGGTTCCGGTACAGCGGAGCCTCGTCGCGCAGCCGTCTCCATGTCGGGTAGGGGTCATTGTCGATGTCCACGTCGTAGGGGTCGTAGTGGATCTGTGCGGCGGGGGTCGTGGCGGCCATGCCTGTCTCTCCGATCTGCGGGGGAGGCTTCACTGGTCAGCGGCCGTGCAGCGGCTGGTTCGGTACGCCCTCGAACAGTTCCTCGGTCGGGCCTGAGGTCACCTGGCCGGACAGCTTGGTGGCCAGGTGCGGAGCGAAGACGGCGCCGTAGAGGGCGTGCCCGAGGACGACGATCGCCACTGCCGAGATGAGCCAGGACCCGGGACGGGTCTTGGCCTTGGTGTCGGCCCACATGTCGATGACGGTGCGTCCCTCGGGGTCGGTCCGCCCGAGGAGGTAGGTGAAGACCATCACCTGTACGCCCATGGCGAGCGCGTCGTAGAGCGGGTACTGGTGCTTGGTGCCCTCCGACAGTGCGAGGCCGGGGATCACGCGGCCGTAGTGGAAGACGCCGAGCCGGGCGCCGATGATCGCGTTGAAGAGGATCGCCCAGAGGAACCCGGCGAGGAGGCCGACGGTCAACAGCGTGAGCGGCCTGCGCCAGCCGAACCTGGAGCTCAACCGCCGCCCCAGTGCGGCGCCGATCACCGCGGGCAGCGCGAAGTAGGAGATGTAGCCGGGGGGCACCGAGGCCGGCAGGCCGCCCCACGTCATGTCAAGCGGCCACCAGGACGGCATGCGCGGGATGGCGGGCGGGAACTGCGCGTACATCGCCCAGTCATAGGGGGCTTCGATCCAGGAGAACGAGATCGCCGAGATGCACACGAGCAGTAGCGGATGCGGCCGGCGGCGGCGAACGCTGAGGATGACGCCGATCGCGACGAAACCGAATCCGCCCAGGTAGGCGAAGCCGATGGCCGCCTCCATCAGTGGCGTCAACTCGGTGCTCATTCGCCCCCCTCGTCGGCCGAGGGGCGACGTGCTTCCGCGTCGCAGCGCAGCACCACGCCGAAGATGACAACGATCAGCCCGAAGAGCGTTCCGAGCATGATGAGCGCACCCACGTTTCCGGCTCCCTTCGCCACTTTGGATAGTGAGCACTATCTTAATCGGTGCATCCGCGACGCGCCATCAGCTGGAGACATGTGCCCGGGCGGTGGCCTCGGCCGCTCGCTCGAGGTAGGGCCAGGCCACGTCCGGTGGCAGCCCTCCGCAGAGGGGCAGTAAAGGGAGGTGGGTGCCCCCGCGCACCCACGCGGCGGCCTCGTCGACGGTGAGGACGCGGTAGGCGGTGCCCGCTCGCAACTCGTCGACCGAGCGCGCGGTGCTGATGCTCGCGACGGTGGCCTCGCCAGGACGGTACGATGCAGCCGTCACCGCATCGTGGAGCATGTGGCGGCCCAGCTCTTCCCAGGCCCGGTCGACGTCGTCGGCGACGAACACGGCCGTGGGGGCCTGCGCGTCGGGAAGCTGGACGACTCCGGGTTCGTGCCCGGCGGCTCGGCACGCCGCCTCGTAGGCGTCCCGCAGTCCGGGCGCGGCCGCCTGGGCGACGAGCCCGAGCCCGAATCGCCCGGCACGCCGTGCGGCGGCGACGCTTCCCCCGCCGATGAACAGCCGGGGCCGACCGGCGGCGATCGGCGAGGGCGTGACCCTGGTCGACCGGCCGCCCTCGACGACGTCGTCCCCGGCCAGGAGCCGCAGGAGCAACGCCAGGTTGCCGTCGGCCAGGCGTCCCCGGTGACGCATCTCCATGCCGAAGTGCGCGTACTCCTCGGGCCGGTGCCCGACACCGAGCACGTACGCGACACGGCCGCCGCTGACGAGGTCGAGGACGCTGATGTCCTCGGCCAGGCGGACCGGGTCGTAGAAGGGCAGGACGAGCGCCGCGAGGAGGATCGGCAGGCGCTCGGTGCGGGCCGCGATCGCCGAGGCGAGCACGAGGGGGGAGGGCAGATGACGATCCTCGGTCCCGTGATGCTCGGACAGAACCGCGACCAGCGCGCCGCGGTCCTCGGCCCAGGCGCACATCTCCATCGCGGCCGAGTAGAGCTCCTGGATGGGCGCACCGAAGGCCGGCGCCCGCATGTCGAATCGCAACGTGAACATCGGCGAAGCCCCGCTCCCACTATGGATAGCGGACACTATCTTAAGGGAAGGGGTGCCGAGTGCGGCCGTACGGGAGCTCGAACGTGTGGTACCTGCACCACCTGGCCGATCAGGTCGCCTCGCCCGGTTCGACGATCGGTGAGGCGGCCATGGCGGAGCCTCGGCACGCCTCGTCAGCGTTTGCGGTGCAGGAAACCGTGGAGGGCGGCCTGGGTGAGCTCGTCGACGATGGCGTCCCGCGACGGCGGCTTGGCACCGAAGAAGCTCGAACGGAACGCGGCCATCCCAGCGATCATCGCCACCGTCGAGTGCGCCGCGAGGTCGGGATGGCTCGAGCGCAGTCCCCGAAGGTCCACACCCTCGGCGCTGATCCGGCCCAGGACGGCCAGCGCCCGCTCGACATCGGCGATGCCCGCCTCGGCCAGCTCGTCCTCGCCCAGGGCGTCCAAAGCCCACAGCGTCATGACCAGCCCGCGGTGCTCGACGAACAGGTCGTAGAGCCGGCCGACGAAATGCCGGGCCAGCTCGTCCTCATCGGTCTCCTCCGGGACCAGAGACCGCCATGTCTCGGTGAACTCCTCCACGAAGGTCGTGAACGGCACGACCAACGCCTCACGGAACAATGCCGCCTTCGAACCGAAGTTCCGGAACAGCAGGTGCTCGGCGACGCCGGCCGCCTCCGCGATCTCTCGGGTGGTCGTGCTCCGGTAGTCCTGGCGGGCGAACAGCTCACGGGAGGCGTCCAGGAGCAGCCGACGGGGCTCCCCCCTCGGCCGACGCGTGGCCTTGGGCGCGGTCGCGTCCTTCGCGGTCGCCGTCTTCCTCGATGCCGCGCCAGGCACTGCACTCCCGTTCCAGCTCATCCGGCTGTCGTCGCGTAGGGCTCGATCAGGATAACGCCCACTCCTACGCGCCCCTGCTCCCGATCGTACGCACATACATCACCAGGCCCCGGTCAGCCGAGGTTCGTGCTGACGTTGCCGGATGCCTACACCGGTGCCCGCGGGTCCGGCTGGTCTCGCAGAAGCGGGCATTCAAGAGCGGGCCGACGAGCGGATCCCTCGTCCGCAGGCCGTTACGCCGTAGCGACAAGAAGTCGCTTGATGATCACAGCGGCTCACCATGTGACCGGTAGCCGGTGCACTCCGAACGTGCCCATGTCGTGCCGGAAATCGACGTCCCCGAACGGGATCGCGAGACATAGTGATGGCAGTCTCGCCGCAGCATCGTGCCGTAGGCGACCTCCAGCTCCGCTCGGGCGAGGGCCTGGCCCACACACTGGTGGATGCCGTAGCCGAAGGCGACGTTGCCGCGTCTGCGGCGGTCGATGTCGAGAACGTCGGGTTGCTCGAAATGCGCGGGGTCCCGGTTGGCGACCGGCAGGTTCATGAAAAGGTACTCGCCGGCACGGATCAGCTGGTCGCCGACGGTGACGTCCTCGCGCACCACCCGGACGATCAGATCCTGGACGATGCTGAGGTACCGGAGCAGTTCCTCGACGGTGTTGGCCATGACCTGGGGATCGGAGGAGTCCCGGACCCGGGCCAGGGTCCCGGGGCCGGTGCCGCGCGTCCTTCGCGAGTTCCAGCAGGTACGTGAACAGCTGGATGTTCGCGTCCAGCTTCTCCTGCGCCGTGGCTCCGACGGTGAACGCGGTGGAGCTGAGCCGCTCGAAGAGTTCGTGATCGGAGTACGGGACTCCGAGCAGCAGGGAGATCGTCATCGGGGGGATCGGCAGTGCGTAGTCGCGCACGAGGTCGCCCGGAGTGCCGTTGGCGATCATCTGGTCCAAGGCCACGTCGGCGATCTCCTGGATCTTCGGCTGCAGTTTCCGGACGCGCTTGACGGTGAAGTCGTCGTTCAGCATCTTTCGAGTAGGCCCGCAAGGATTCGGTGTCACCGCCGGGAGCCTTGACCTCGACCGTGGCGCCACCTGCGGCGAGGGCATGCACATCGCCGTCGACGGACCAGTACCCCGGGTGGTGGATGCCGGAGCCTGACGGCACCCAGACCGTCCGAGACGGCCGATTCGACGACTCGGTTCATGGCTCGGTCACGTGGATGGCAGCGGCCGGGCACATCACGGCCGACTCGCGGACGGCATCGCGCAGTTGCGGCGCAGGCGCGTCGTCCAGCAGCACCACCGTACCGTCCTCCTCGTTCTGGTCGAAGACCCCCGGCGCGAAAAGCGCACACTGACCTGCTGCAACGCACTTGTCGGTGTCAACGCTCACCTTCATCGGATCCCCCTCACAAGCATGATCGGCAGTCGACTGGTGACCCCTTGTCCTTCCGGCGAACGTAGCAAATTTTTCCAAGAAGGAAAACTTGCCAAACTGGAAGTTTTCTCCGAGCATGGGGACATGACGCAACAGCCCCAGCTGGGTTTGCGGGAACGCAAGAAACAGGCCACCCGGACCGCGCTCAGCAACGCCGCCTGGACGTTGATGCTGGAGAAAGGTCTGGATGCGGTGACTCCTGAGAGCGTGGCCGAATCAGTCGGCGTGTCCGGACGCACGTTCCGCAACTACTTCTTCTCGCGGGAGGAGGCGATCACCGAGGCGACCGTGCGCCGCGCAGAGTCGATCGCGGACGCGCTGCGCATCCGCCCCGCCAGTGAGCCGGTGTGGGACAGCCTCACCCACGTGCTGCCGGACGCGGTATCCGCGATGGTCAGCAGCCGCGAGGATGTCGTCGTGCTGCTGAGGGTGGCCCGGGAGAACCCGACCATGCTGGCAGCGCACCTGGCGTCCTTCGAACGTGTGCGGCGGCTGCTGGCGCAGGCGATCATCGAGCGCACCGGCACGGACGACCTGGCCTCCCACCTGCTGGCCGCCGCAGCCGGGACAGCGGTGCGGATCTCGATCGAGGCGTGGGGAGCCGGAGACGGCTCGACAAGCCTGCCCGACATCGTCCGGGAGACCATCACGCAGTTGCGTGCCGGTATTCCCTCAGGTGACGCACAGAAGTAGGAGGCCACACCAGCCCGGCCACCCGATCACTGCTGTCAGGGGCGTCGTGCCCGACCTCCGCCGGAACTCGCACGGACACCTCTTCAACGACCAGGGAGGAAAGCCGATGACCTACATCCCAGACACGCCTCGGCTGCCGCTCGACCGGCCGAACGCGCTCGAGGTCGCACCGCTGTACGGGATGCTGCGGCGGAAGGCGCCACTGACGAAGGTGACCACGCCCGCCGGGGACCCCGCATGGCTGGTGATCGCCTATGCGGAGGCGAAGCAGATCATCGGCGACGCCCGGTTCGGCCGGTCGCATCCCGTCCCGGAACAGGCGGCCCGGATCTCGCAGTCTGCGCTGGCCGGAGGCGCCGAGGATAACTACGACACCGAGGAGCACGAGCACACCCGGTTGCGCAGGCTGCTGACACCCGCGTTCTCCGCACCCCGGATGCGGCGGCTGACCGAGCGGATCCAGGAACTGACCCGCCGCTGCCTGGACGACATGCAGGCCGCGTACGACCGGGCCCCCGGGCAGCCGGTGGACCTGCACCAGACGCTGGCGTTCCCTCTGCCGGCCATGGTGATCAGCGAACTGCTCGGCGTGCCCCACGCAGACCGCGCCCGCTTCGGCCTGCTGTCCGAGCGGATCGGCGTCCTGGACGACGCCGAGGTCGCCCAGGCCGCCATGGCCGAGTTCACCGACTACACCCATCACCTGGCCGCGGCCAAGCGCAAGACCCCCGGCCCCGACGTCATCTCCGATCTGGTCGCCGCACAGGCAGCGGATCCGACGTTCACCGATGACGACGTGGCGCGTCTGGTCGCCGGGCTGCTGTTCGCCGGCCACGAGACCACCGCCGCCCGCATCGACTTCGGAGTGCTGTGGCTGCTCACCGATCTGTCCCGGCGGGACCGGTTCGTCGCCGATCCCACCGGCCAAGTCCAGGCGACGGTGGAGGAGATCCTGCGGATGTCCGCACCCGCCGGGCTCGGCCTGTTGCGCTACGCACATCAGGACGTGGAGATCGGCGGCGTTACCATCGCCCGCGGCGACGCCGTCCTCATCTCGAACGACGCCGCCAACCGCGACACCTCAGTGTTCCCCGACCCCGACGAGTTCACTCCCGGCCGCAAGCCCAACGCCCACCTCGCCTTCGGCCACGGCATGCACGTGTGCATCGGCGCCAACCTCGCCCGCACCGAACTGCGCATCGTGTTCCCCGCACTGTTCGGCCGGTTCCCCGACCTGCGCGTGGCCGCCGACCTCCACGACATCAAGCTCCTCACCAACAAACTCACCGGCGGCGTGGACAGCGTCCCGGTGCAGTGGTGAACGGAGTCACCGCAGCGAGTGTTCCACCACCACGAAGCCGCCGTCACTGAGGTGGTGCATGCGTTCCTTGGGCGGATGATATTTGGCACCAGCAGAGCCCAATGAAGAGGAACCGCAGAATCCTGAGCTCAGTCGTTTATGAGCGGAGGTGCTCCTTGGTCGGTGGTGACCAGCCAGCCCAGCCGCTGTGACATGGCTCGTGCGCAGGCGACGATGTCGCGTACGTGGTCGGATTCGTCGCTGGCACGCCACAGAACCGACCATGGGTAGTAGGAGGCCGGTTCGGTGAGGGGCCGCCAGAGGGTTCCGGGGACGGCCGAGATGCAGGAGGACGGCACGCAGTACAGGCAACGTCCCTGGGAGACGAGATCGGAGGCGGCTCTGATGCTCTCGACGGTGCCCTCGTACACCGTGGGTGTGAAGCCGGCGGTCCGGCACATCTCCACGGTGAACTGGTTGAACTCCGGGGCCCGTATCTCCTCGGCGAGCAGCAGCGGTTCCTCGGCCAGGGTGGCCACCGGTACGCTCTCCAACTCCGCGAACCGGTGGCCACGAGGGACCAGGACGCCGAGCCGGTCCTGGCGGAACAGTTGTGAGGCCACCTGCGGCGGGGCGAGTGCGGCCCGGCCGATGCCGACGTCCAGGCGGCCGTCGACGAGTTGCTGGTACTGCTCGGGCACTCCTGCCTCGATCTGGTGGATGACCAGGTCGGGGTTCTTGGCCTGAACCTCGTGCAGGATCTGCGGCATCGAGTCGTAGCTCGCGTCGATGATGCCGACCCGCAGGGTGGCGGATACCCCGACGGCGTTCCGGGCGGCGTCGGCGGCCCGTTCCACGTGGGCCAGGATCTGTCGCGCCTCGACCAGGAAGACGGCCCCCACGGCCGTCAACGAGACGTGGTGGGTGCTGCGTTGCAGCAGGCGGACACCCAGTTCGCGTTCGAGCCGCTGAATCTGCTGGCTCAACGCCGACTGTACGATGTGCTCGCGGGCGGCGGCCCTGCCGAAATGCAATTCCTCGGCCAGGGTCACGAAGTAGCGAAGCTGACGTAGCTCCATGCCAGCCGCCTCCTGCCAGGACACCGTTGCCGCCATGGTGTCCGAGCCCCGGTCGGTTCCCTTCGCGCAATGGTCCACCGCATTGCCGAGAAGGCCGTCCGGAGAGCGAATCCCTCCCGGGCAGGTCGAACCCGGAGTTCGCGATTTCGCCGTAAGCCTACTTCCCTCAACGGGTACAAGAAATATCCGGGGTGAACCACCCGCTGAAACGGGGTGATCGGCTGACGTGATGGGCCCCGCTCAGGTTCCCGGTTTCCGCCTCAGCTGTAACCCGGTTGACTATGAGTGATCAGCCGGGCAATGCCCGGCATTTTCCAGTGCGGGGAAGGGCTTACCGTGATCCCCGACCAGAACATGGCCTTGAACACGCCCGTCATCAGCGCGAACGGGTCCGCTCCGCGTTGCGACCACCTGGACGGGCTCACGCCGGTCACCGCCCAGTCGACCTACTGCCGTGACTGCCGGGCTGACGGCGACGAGCGTCCGATGCCTCTCCTGCTCTGCCTCACCTGCGGCTGGGTGGCCTGCTCCGACACGTCACGCAAGCGGCACGCCAGGGCTCACTACGAGGAGACCGACCATCCGGTCGCCGCCGGTGTGGAGCCGGGGGCGCGTGGTAGATGGTGTTACGTCCATCAGCGCCCGGTCTGACCTTCTCCGTGAAACCTCGAGTGATCGGCTTCGGTGATGAGTCCTGCTCAGATTGCTCGTTTCCGTCGCCGCTGCATCATGGTTGATTGCAGTGACCAGACCGGCCATCGGCCGGTGCCCACATCTCGATGAAAGGACGTTGGCATGGTCTCCGGCCAGGACAGGGCGGTGGGCGTCACCGAGATCGGCCCGAACGGATCGGTGCCGCGCCGGAAGCGTCGTCGCAGTGGCCTGCCCGGGTTGTCGGGGGCATCCGAGCAGGCCGGCACCGCAACAGGCCACATCGCGGAGGCGTTCCTTCCCGCTCCGGCGCCGACGATGGTGCGCGCCGCCCGCGCCTACCTGACGCCGCGTTACGCCGTCGGCGTGGATCAATTCCTCTGGGAGACCAAGGAGCATCCACTGCCCGACCTCGATGCCATCGATGCGATCATCGACGCCTCGGATCGAGCCCAGGAGGGCACAGGAGATCAACCCCCGCCGATGGCGGTGGCCGCCGCACTGGTGGTGCTCGGGGCGGCCCGGCTGAACATCGACCAGACCGAGGCCCGGCTGCTGGACGCCGCACAGGCCGCGGGCATGGGCTGGGAGCAGATCGCCGCGATTCTCGATCTCAGCGCCGAAGCAGCCGAGGAGCGGCATCGGCGGCTCAAACCCCGTATCGACGAGCCGGCCGCCGACGTACTTCCGCCGCATCCCCGCGACCGGGCGACGCACAGGCCCAGGATTGCCGTCAACACCTCGGCCGCCGGCCGTCGGGGCTGACCGGTGATCTCCCGTACCGGTCGCGCCTCCGTGGGGTGTCGAGCAACCGGGCCGGGATGATGAGTCCTGGTGATGGGCTCAGTTCGTATCGCCGGTGTCCGCCGACCGCTGGTGCGGCTCAACTGAATGCGGTCAGCCCACGGGGAGCCTGCACCCCGATTCCGGGTAGGCGTGCACCGTGGATTCGGGACGCTCGGGAACAGCGTCATGAACAGAAGGCGATCGGCTGCGGTGATGGGCCTTGCTCGGCTCGCCTGTTTCCGCGACGACGGTACTGAACTTGACTGAAGGACATCAGCCGGGCCCGCTCGGCGTTTTCCTCACAGCACGCCAAGAAGAACGACCATCCGGTCGCGGCCGTGGTGGAGCCGACTGACCTGCACGTCGTCACCCGGCGCCGGGGAGCCGCTGCATGCGCGACCCGCCTTCGAACGACAGGAATGATCATCATGGAGCAGGCGAGAGCGGCGCCTTACGACGGCGCCGAACCGTTTCCCGGCGGCGTCGCGGAATCCTGGACGGGCAGGCGGCGGCTTCAGGTGGTGCTGACCGCCTTGATCGTCGGGGTGCCTTTCGTGGGTCTGGCGATCGCGGTGTGGATGCTGTGGGGGCATGGCATCGGGGTTGCCGATGTGCTGTTGGCCGTCGGTCTGTACATGCTTACCGGGCTCGGGGTGACCGTCGGGTTCCATCGCCTCATCACTCATCGCAGTTTCACCAGCCGCCCGTGGCTGCGGGCCGTGCTGGCGATCGCGGGTTCGATGAGTTTTCAGGGCAATGTGATCGACTGGGTGGCCATCCACCGGCGTCATCACGCCTTCACCGACCGCCCGGGTGATCCGCACTCGCCCTACCGGTACGGGACCGGCGCCCTTGGCCAGCTGCGGGGACTCGCCGATGCCCATATCGGCTGGATGTTCCGCAACGATCCGACCCCCACGGCCCGCTACGCCCCGGACTTGCTCGCCGATCCCGCGATGGTCCGGATCGCCAGAGCCTTTCCCCTGCTGTGCGTCCTCTCGCTGATCCTGCCGTTCGCCGCGGGCTGGGCCATCGGGGGCGATATCGGGGCGGCGTGGACCGCGTTCCTGTGGGCAGGACTCGTACGCGTCCTGATGCTCCAGCACCTGACGTGGAGCATCAACTCCCTGTGTCACATGATCGGATCACGTCCGCACCCGAGCCGCCGCTTCGATCGGTCCACCGACCTGTGGCCGCTGGCTCTGATCTCCTTCGGTGAGAGCTGGCACAACGGGCATCACAGTGCACCGGCCTGCGCCCGGCATGGCATCGGCCCGCATCAGATCGACCTCTCCGCCGGCCTGATCCGCCTCTTCGAGCGCCTCGGCTGGGCCACCGGCGTCCACTGGCCGGCCTCGCGAGGCCCGCAGGCTCGGCCAGACGTGCGCCGGCCTCCCGCACCGGCCCTGCAGTCCGCAGACCGATGACCGGCCGGCCCACGGCCGCCGAGCACCCGCAAGCCGACCCGGCGAGGAGTCGCCG
The DNA here is from genome assembly GCF_050971785.1 of Actinomadura scrupuli. Lineage (NCBI taxonomy): Bacteria > Bacillati > Actinomycetota > Actinomycetes > Streptosporangiales > Thermomonosporaceae > Actinomadura > Actinomadura scrupuli. The sequence continues at coordinate 351,095 of NZ_JBPCCU010000005.1, forward strand.
TCAAGGCGGACGGCCCGCCGGGATTCCCGGCGGGCCGTCCTGTGAGTTGTACGGGGTCAGTCGTTGTCCGACGACGGGATGTAGGCGCCCGGTACCTGGTCCGGTGAGTAGATCTTGGTCTCACCCGGGTAGGGCTTCGTCCATCCGTGCGCCTCGTACCACGAGAAGTGGTTCATCTGCACGGGGCTGGCGGAGTCGGGTCTGGCGGTGGGTCCGTTGAACCGCTGCTGCAACTTCCAGGCCTGCCACTTCGCCGCGACCTGCTGCTGGCCCGCCGGCACCTTCGCCGACGGCGCGGCCGCGGCGTTCGGGTTCTGCGGCGCCGGGGTGTCCAGGCCACAGGCCGGCGGCGTCGGCAGACCCAGGGTCAGCGAGGTCCGGTTGGGCAGAGCGGTGAACGGCGTGTAGTCGGGCTTGTTGGTGAACGCCCCGCTCATCGGAGTGGCGGCGCTGTCCTTCTGGTTCATCGGGTGGATCCCGAGGATCTGCTCGATGGTCCGGATCATCGTGATCTGCGTGTAGTAGCGGCTGTCCACAGCGCCGTGCCTGGCCCAGGGGCTGATGATCTGGATCGGTGCGCGGTGGCCGTCGACGTGGTCGACGCCGGCCTGGGAGTCGTCCTCGACAACGAAGATCGCGGAGTCCTTCCAGTACGGGCTGTGCGAGATCTTGTCGACGATCTTGCCGGTCGCGAGGTCGTTGTCCGCGACCTGAGCGGCCCCGTTCGGCGGTCCACCGGTGTGGTCGCTGGAGAGCCAGAACATGTTGAGGTTCGCCGGCCCGCTCTTCTCGAAGTCACGCTTCCAGATCTCGTACCGGTAGATGTCCGGGACGTTGAGGTCGTACTTCGGGAAGCCGGGCACCGACACGTTGTTGAGCGACGGGATCGGCGAGGACGAGTTCAAGGGGTAGGCGGTGGTCTGCCCGGTCTCCGCCATGGTCTTGGTGTCGCAGTACAGGTTCTGCCAGGTCGCGCCGGCCGGCTTGGTCAGGAACTGGTGGAACTCACCGAAGTTCCGCACGGTCTTGCCCGCCGCCTGCGCACCGGTCCAGATGAAGCCGGTCCGCTGGTGACCGAGAGCGTCGTCCTCGGTGTCGTAGCTGCGCAGGTACTCCCCGGCCGAGGACTCGGTGTACTCCGGGTTGTCGGCCTGCATGAGCCAGTTGTGCCCCTCGGCGGAGTTCGTGCCGATGTCGTAGGTGTTGTCGTACAGCCCGAACTGCTTGGCCAGCGCGTGCTGGTTCGGCGTCACGTTCTCGCCGTACTGGGCCAGCGTCGGATCGCCGTTGCCACGCGGGTCGTCACCGAAGAGCTGGTCGTAGGTCCGGTTCTCCTTGACGATCAGGAAGACGTGCTTGATCGTCGAGGGGTCGCCGAGCCGCCGCGGGACCGCCACGGCGTGCGCGGAGTGGCCCTTGGCCGTCTTGAGGTCGTTCTTGCCCCAGCCGTTCTGCGCGAAGACCTTCTTCGTCTGGGACCTGATGACCTTGTCGTCCGGCAGCTTGAACCGCTGCAGGCTCGACGTGGTGTCGTGGGTGCCGTGCCCGGCGGCGGTGGTGGGGCGGCGGGCGTCGATACCACGGGTGTTGGAGACGAGCACGTCGTCGCCGATGGTGGTGATCTCCGCAGGGAAGTAGTCCGTCGGGAGCAGGCCGATGTAGCTGACCGGCTCCAGCGGCTTCTTGTAGCGGTACACGGCGACCGCGTTGGCGCGGCCGAGGGTCACCAGCAGGTGACCGTCGTCGGTGAGCGTCACCGCGTCGGGCTCGTAGCCCACTGAGGCCTCGGGCCACGGCTGGGTGGCGATGGTCTGGACGACCTTGTTGCGGGCGGTGTCGATGACCGAGACGTCGTTGGTGGCGGTGTTGGTGACGAACAGCGCCCCGTTCTTGGCGTACAGGGCCGTCGGGTGCAGACCGACGTCGATGCTCGTGGCGGCGGCGGTCGGGTTCGCCAGGTCGATGACGCTGACCGTGCCGGTGGTGGTGGCGCCGGTCACCGGGTCGGCCGGCACCTGGGTGTTGTAGGAGTTGATCGTCGTCTCGCCGGGCTTGGCCGGGCGGCCGCCCTCGTTGCTGACGTAGAGCCTGGTCCCGATCTTGACGATGCCACGCGGGGCGTTGCCCACGGGCCAGCTCTGCTGGATGGTCCCGGTCACCGCGTCGATGGCCACCACGCGGTTCTGGCCGTTGACCGCGGAGTACACGGTCTTGCCGTCGGGTGAGAACACCGCCTGGCCCACCAGCGCGCGCCGGGGCCCGTCCGCCGCGATCCGGACGAACGTCGGGCCGGCGAGGGTGCCGTCCGGGTTCACGGTGAACCTGGTGTAGCCGTCGGCCTGGCCCAGCCACAGTTGCGAACCGTCGGGGGAGTACGTGGGGCCTTCCTGGCCCACGTCGTTGCCGCTGATGCGCAGGTTCGCCGCCGCGTTGTTGCCGACGAGCTGCTGCACCTTCCAGCTCTTCACGTCCACGATGGCGAGCGCCATGCCACCGTCGGTGACCGAGGCCGCGAGGTGGGTGCCGTCCGGGCTGACCGAGGACGACATGATCTTGCCGTTGTTGATGACGAGGCGCTCGCCGAACGGTTTGACGTACTGGTCGCTGGACACGACCAGGCCGTTGCGGGTGGTCTGGCCGACCTGGCTGGTGCCGAACCCCTCGGTGGAGGCGTAGGAGATCCCTCCACCGGCGATGGCGAGAGTTGCGGTGCCGGCCGCCACCAGGCGGATCCGGCGACCGGTGAGCCTACCGAAGAGCCCGGAGCGGACCTTCGAGACGCGCTGCCGCGTGACGTGCATCAATCAATCCTTCGGAGTGCTTGCCAGCAGGTCGACGTTCCCGTCGAACTGCCACAGGGGGTTGGGTGCGTCCCCGTTCGGGGTGCGCACCTGGAAGTAGCCGTTCACCTCTTTCGGTCCGTCTCCGTCGGCGACGTATCGCCCGTTCACGTTGACGTCGAGCTGGTAGATGGCGGTGCCGACGGCGGTCGTGCCGGGCAGGTGCCAGGACACGACACACCGCCAGTCGTTGCCCGGTCCCCGGTCGGGGACCCGGGAGCCGCCCTTGTCGCAGGACGCGGTGGCCTGTAGCTGCGCCTCGGTGACGGCGGGGCGATGGAGTTCCCGGGTCTGCAGCCGGTAGAGGTGGGCGTACACCGTGGCGAGCGAGTTCTGCACCTTGGCCCGCTCGATCCCGGAGCCCCGAGCCGGGGTCGCGCCGGTGACCAGTACGGCGGTGAGGGCGACCAGGCCGGCCAGCGGTAGCACCCCGACCACGAGGGCCCGCCGACCCGACCCGCCGTAGGCCAGGTCGGTGAAGTCGCGGCGCAGGAACAGGTGGTAGGCGAGCGCGGTGGCGACGACCGCCCACGCCAGGCTCACCGCGAGGCCGATGAAGAGGGGGCCCGCCTGCGCCGGGCTGGTGAAAAGCCCGCGCCAGGCGAGGAAGGCGTGGCTCGGCAGGGCCAGCTGCACGGCCACCGGCAGCGGGAGCAGCTGCGCGAGCTGCAACGCGAAGGCGAGCAGTGCGGGCATCAGCAGACCCATCGGGGAGCGGCCCAGGGCCACCGAACCAAGCAGGCCGACCGCGGCGAAGGCCAGCGTCGGCGCCAGCACGCAGGCCCACGCGAGCAGGACCGTGCCGGCCGCATCCCCGGGCGCGAGGAGATGGCCGTCCAGGCCGACGAGCGGCCGGTTGCCGACCGCGGCCAGGCCGCCGGCGATGCCCGATGCGGCCAGCCCGGCCACCAGCAGCAGCAGCACGGTGAGGCTGGCCAGGCCCTTCGCCACGAAGATCCGTCTCGGCGAGCGGACCGCCACGAGGAGGTGGCGCCAGGTGCCCAGCCGGTCCTCGGCCGCGAAGACGTCGCCGGCGACCAGCGACGTCAGCAGCGGAAGCGCCCAGCTGCACGAGAAGTCCAGGATGACCAGCGACCCCGCCCAGCCGGTCTCGTGCATCCAGCGGCCGAAAACCGTGTCGGTGGGCAGCATGCTCTGCAGGCTCACCACGGCCACGTAGCCCGCGGGGGCGATCCAGCAGACGAGCAGCAGCAGCCGGATCCGCCATTGGGAGAGCATCTTGACCAGCTCGAACCGGTAGCCACGCAGCACCGGTGCCGGCCGGGCCTCGACACGGGGCGGCGCGACGGTCGCGGTCATCACAGGTCCTCCTCATCGGTCTGCCCGGCCCCGGTCAGTGCCAGGAACGCGGCCTCGAGCGGCGCCACCACAGGCGCCAGCTCTCGCACCCCCACGCCGTCCCGCACCAGCCGCACCACCAGCTCTTCCACGATCGGCACAGGCCCCCGGACCACGAGCACGTCGGCGTCCGGCCGCTCGACGCGACCGGACACGAGGCGGAGCCCTGGCGTTTCCAGCGCGACCCGGTGGGCGGCTGCCGGGTCGGAGGTGAGCAGCCGGTAGTCGAGCTCGCCGCTCTCGGCGGCGAGCTTGCTCACCGGCCCTGCGAAGACGACCCGCCCGGCAGCGAGGACGGTGACCTCGGAGCACACTGCGGCGAGGTCGTCCATCCGGTGGCTGGAGAGGACCACCGCGGTCCCGTCCGCGGCGAGCCCGGTGATGACGCGGTGCACGTGGTGTTTGCCGGCAGGGTCCAGACCGTTGGCCGGCTCATCGAGCACGAGCAGTCGCGGTGTGGTGAGCAGCGCGGCGGCCAGCCCGAGCCGCTGGCGCATGCCCAGCGAGAATCCCCGGATGCGGTCGTCGGCGACGTCACTGAGCCCGACCTGCTCCAGCGCGTCGTCGACACCGGCGGTGCGACCGGCGTCGTACCCGCGCAGTGCCGCCAGGGCCGAGAGGTTCTGCCGCGCGGTGAGCGACGGATAGAGCCCGGGTCCGTCCACGAAGCCCGCGACGCCGTCGGGGACGGCCAGCGTCCGCCCGACCGGCGTACCCAAGATCTCCAGGCGGCCGCTGTCCGCGACCGCCAGGCCCAACAGCAGACCCAGAAGTGTCGTCTTGCCCGCGCCGTTCGCGCCGACCAGGCCGTGGACCTGGCCCCCCGCCACGTCGAGGTCGACGCCGTCGAGCGCGACCACGTCACCGAAGGACTTCTTGATCCCACGAGCCCGGACCGCGGGGCTCCCGTGCATGTCGATCTCCCTTGGCTAGGTCCCAGCAAGAGGACGCTAAAGATCGCGGTTGGCCTAGGGAGGTCGTGCAGCCGAACATTGGGCGAATGACCCCAAATCCGCCCCCGGTGACCGAATGGTCGGTGTCCACGGCCAGCGAGGGAGGCAACGGCTGCGTCGAGGCCGCGACCCTCGACCGCCACCACCTCGTCCGGGACTCCAAGCACCAGAGCGGCCCTGTACTGACCTTCACCCGGCCGAAGTGGACGGCATTCATCAACGGCGTGAAGAACAGCACCTTCGACCTCCCGCCCGGGCGAGCAGACACGCTGTAGCAACGGGGAGGCGAGGTGCACGACCCGCCCGGGAGGGGCCGTCGTCACGTTACGGCCGAGTCCGGTCTGCACCGGCCAGGAGCTCTATGAACGAACCGAGCACCACCCGCGTGACCCTGCTGGTGCTCTACACCCGGCAGGTGGAGGAGTGCCGAAGCTTCTACAGTGAACTCGGCGTGAGCTTCACAGTCGAGCGGCACGGCCAGGGTCCAGAGCACTACGCCGCGGTACTCGCCGATGGTGCCGTCTTCGAGATCTACCCGGCTCGTCCCGACCGCGAGACCGGTGCCCTGCGCTTGGGCCTCACCGTCAGTGGCGCTGCCGCGACACCCCCACTCGCTCCTGGCCGCCACCTGCTGACCGATCCCGACGGCCGGACGATCGAGGTCCACGCCACCTGACCGGCCCCTGGAGAGTCCGGGATAGCCGCCGGCGCGGCTTGTTATTGACGGTGCGTGCCAGGCAGAGGAGGGCGATACCCCTGGCCCCGCACGGCCTTCGCCTGCCGGCGTGCCGCTGCGATCTGTAGCATTTGCCGATCTTGGGCTGGTCGGAGGATCGAGCGATGCCTTCTCATCCGTACGTCGAACAACTCGGCGCCATCATCGGTACGCCCGGCACGTCGGCCGAGCCGATCGACTGGGCAGCGGTGGAGTCCGCGATCGGGCTGAGACTGCCGAGCGACTACCGGGAACTCCATGACCGCTACCAGCCCTACGCGTTCGCTGAGGAGTTCTGCTGGATGCCGCCCCCGGTGACCCCGCCGGACTGGAGCCAGGAATATTCACTGGCGGCAGAGGCTGAGCAGTATCTCGATGACGCCCGTGGTCTCCGCGCGCAGAGCCCCGAGACGTGTCCGTATCCGTTGTTCCCTGAGCCGGGCGGGATCTACCCGTGGGCGTATTCGGCGGGCAACGATGTGTTCTGGTGGCGGACGGCCGGCGCTCTCGATGAGTGGCCGACCATCGTGCAGGCACGGGACCAGGGCGAAGATGACTGGTGGGAGTACGCGTGTTCCGCATCCGAACTTCTTTTCAAGCTCCTGACCGGTCAGATCCGATGCCCCGTCTTTCCCCACCTGTATGAGGATCCTGCGCCGTGACAAGCTCCTCCGAACCGGATTTGCCGACGACCGCGACACCTGACCGGAGAGTGAAACGGCAACGGATATCGCATCGCCGGAGTCGGAGACCTCTACGCAGTCCCTACAGCTGAGCTACATCGGCTCCTCGGCCATCCGGGCCTGCTCGGCTGCTGCCACGAGCGTGGCGGGTTCCTGCTCGCTCAGCAGCACCTCCAACCACCAGGTTCGATTGACCCTCATGCTGGTGGCGAAACGCTCCCATCCTGCGCCCATCGGTGCTGACGGTTCAAACGTTCGCTAAATGGGGGACCGCGCCCGGTCCAGCCGCACCACCGGTGTTTTCCACTTCTTGCCCGGTGCCGGCCGAGGCTGGTGACGTCCTTACCTGGAAGAGCACATGGCAATGGTCAACCGGTGAGACCTGGTGAAGGAGGAACCGGAGGATCGGCACTGACGAAGGCGTCCCCTACCGGTTCGGTGCGTCGTTCCCGGTGGAGTGCGCGCTGAGGAGCGTCGGGGAGCGGTGCTTGTCAGCCGATCTTGTCGACGTGGACGACGTTGATCTGGTCCTGCCCGTTGACCAGCGCTGACAGGTGAGGGACGTCGGAGGTCACGATCAGCGTGGGCCCGGTCTCGGCGAGGGCGGTTGCGGCCACCATGGCATCGACGGCCTGGGAGGTGTGCAGGTCGGCTGCACCGATGAGCTTGCCCGCCTGGTCACCGATCTCGCGGGTGACCGGTTCGACGACGATCTGGCCGAGGACCCGGTAGATACCGGCGTCTCTGGCGTGGCCTCGGATGGTCTCGGCGAGGATGGCGGCGGAGGTGACGACCCGGCGGCCGTCGAGGTGGGCGGCCTTGAGCCGCACGTACATGGCCCGGTCGGTTGCGGCCCGGGACACGCCTTCGTTGTCGAGCACCAGGGTTCCCTGCCCGCTGGGGCGCGCCCGCTTCCGAGCGGGGCTCACGCGTGCGGCCATTCGGCCCGCGCGGCGGCGAGTTCCTCGTCGGTGACCGGCCCATGGGTCTCTTCGAGATCGTTGACGAGGTCACCCAGCCGGTCGTGTTCGAGCTGTCGCATCAGCGCCTGGGTCACGTAGGCGGACACGTTGCCGTGGCCTGCCCTGGTGCGGACTTCTTCGGCCAGGTCGGAGGGAACGGTGATGCTCATCTTGTCCGTGCGCAGCGGCTCACCCATGACTGCGATCCTACCAGGGGTGGGATCAGATGTGTCGTCGTCAAGGGCAGGTCTGAGGGTGGGCCGCTGGAGCATGCCGTCGCGTACCTGAGTCTGTCACTCGATTACTCGTGATCACGTTCAGTCTCAGTGCCCAACGGGTGACAGACGATCAAGAAGCCGGTTCGCCGAGGACGGGAACCGGCCTCTGACGTGGGCCTGGAGGGTGGGCGATACTGGGTTCGAACCAGTGACCCCTCGCTTGTAAGGCGAGTGCTCTACCGCTGAGCTAATCGCCCCCGGGCGGGGACCAGGGTCCCCAGCGACCGGGCAAGCGTACCCGGTTCGGAGCGCCGATCGCGAAATCAATCTCCGCCTACCGCTCTGACCTGCGGTTAAGCATATTTTGTGACGAGTTGGGCAGAGGACGCCCCATGAATGTGGCAAGAGACGAGGTGGCCTCCCGGCGATCGCGGCATGCGAGCCTGGTCTCGCTGCGGGTGGCCAGCGCGGCGGCGATGGGCGGGTTCCTGTTCGGCTTCGATTCGTCGGTCATCAACGGCGCGGTGGACGCGATCAAGGCACAGTTCCACCTGGGTTCCGGGATGGTCGGGTTCGTGGTGTCGTCGGCCCTGCTGGGGTGCGCGGTCGGTGCCTGGTTCGCGGGGCCGCTGGCGGACCGGTTCGGCCGGATCCGGGTGATGGTGATCGCCTCCGTCCTGTTCGTGATCACTTCGGTCGGCTCGGCGCTGGCCATGGACGCCTGGCAGCTGACGTTCTGGCGGGTGGTGGGAGGCCTGGCGATCGGCGCGGCGTCCGTGATCGCACCCGCCTACATCGCGGAGATCGCGCCCGCCGGGCTGAGAGGACGGCTCGGCTCGTTGCAGCAGCTGGCGATCGTGCTGGGCATCTTCGCCGCGCTGCTGACGGACTACCTGCTGGTGCGGATCGCCGGGGGAGCGAGCGAGTCAGTGCCCTGGGGCGGCCAGGCCTGGCGGTGGATGTTCGCGACCGCCGCGATCCCCGCGGTGGTGTACGGCGGGCTCGCTCTGATGATCCCCGAGTCGCCGCGGTATCTGGTGAAGAAGGGCCGGATCGCCGAGGCCAGGCAGGTGCTGGCGCAGGTCATGGGACGGGGTGACCTGGATCAGAAGATCGAGGAGATCCAGCGGACCCTCACCATGGACCGCCCGGTGCGGCTCAAGGATCTGCGCGGTCCGCGTCTCGGGCTGCGGCCCATCGTCTGGGTGGGCATCCTGCTGTCGGTGTTCCAGCAGTTCGTCGGCATCAACGTGATCTTCTACTACTCGTCGACCCTCTGGCACTCGGTGGGCTTCAGCGAGAAGGACGCCACCCTGACCTCGATGCTGACCTCGGTCGTCAACGTGGTGACCACCCTGGTGGCCATCGCCCTGATCGACAAGATCGGCCGCAAGCCGCTGCTGACCTTCGGCGCGGCCGGCATGGTCGCCACCCTGGGCACGCTGGCGGTCGTCTTCACCACGGCCCGGGTGGTCGACGGGCAGCCGGAGCTGGGTCCGCTGGCCGGCCCGGTCGCGCTGATCGCCGCGAACCTCTACGTCGTCGCGTTCGGCTTCAGCTGGGGGCCGGTCGTGTGGGTGATGCTCGGGGAGATGTTCAACAACTGGATCCGCGCCTCCGCGCTGGCCGTGGCCGCCGCCGCGCAGTGGCTGGCCAACTGGCTCATCACCACGACGTTCCCCGGGCTCGCCAAGATCGGCCTGGGCCTGGCGTACGGGGTGTACACCATGTTCGCGCTGCTCGCCCTGATCTTCGTGATCAGAGCCGTACAGGAGACGAAGGGCAAGGAGCTGGAGGAGATGGCGTGACCCGAGGGGGTCAGCCGTCGCCGTCCTGCTCGGCGAGGAAGCGCTCGAACTCGGCGCCCAGCTCCTCGGCGGTGGGCATGTTCTGCTCCGACGCGAGCAGGCTCTCCCGGTCCGCCGACCCGGCGAACGCGTCGTACTGCTGTTCCAGGGCCTGCACGACCTTCTCGACCTCGTCGGAGCCGGCGATCTGGTCGGCGATCTCGGTGTTGGTGCGTACGGCGGCGGCCCGCAGCTCGTCGGAGGGCAGCACCAGCCCGGTGGCGGCGGCCACGGCGTCCAGGGCGGTGACGGCGGCGGCGGGATAGTCGGACTGCGCCAGGTAGTGCGGGACGTGCACGGCGAAGCCCATCGCGTTGTGGCCGGCCTCGCCGAGCCGCAGCTCGAGCAGGGCGGAGGCGCTGCCGGGCACCTGGACGCGGCCGAACCACGGGCGCGGGCCGGTGAGCAGCTCCGGGCGGGTGCCGTGCGGGGTCACCCCCACCGGGCGGGTGTGCGGCACGCCCATGGGGATGCCGTGGAAGCCGACCGTCAGCGAGACGCCGAGCCGCTCGACCAGCGAGCGCACGCCGGTGCTGAAGCCCTCCCAGAGCCGGTCGGGCTCCGGGCCGGTCAGGAACAGGAACGGGGTCCCGGTGGCGTCCTTGACGTAGTGGACCGCGAGCTCGGGGGCGTCGTAGTCGTCCCAGTGGTCCTGGTCGTAGGTCATCACGGGCCGCCGGGCCCGGTAGTCGATCAGGGAGTCGACATCGAAACGACCGATCACACGGTTGTCGAAGGTGTCCAAAATGTGCTCGCGCACGAGCCGGCCCGTGGATCCGGCGTCGACGAAGCCGTCGAGGCTGTGCAGGAGTACCGGCCGAGAAAGCTCCGGTAGTTCCGCGTCCAGCTCGTACAGATCCTCTGGATCCAGCACCGTCACTCCATCTCGTTTCCCGTACTGCCTTGCTATGCCTCAACATAGACGGTCGCGGAATCCATCCCGGCCGTTCTACCGGGCTCAGAAGGTACCGGGACAGTCCTTCCGCTCTCCGCCCAACCGGGTGATGATTTTGATGAGCAGGTCGCGGCAGGCGGCGTTCTCGGCGGATCCGTCGTCCAGGAAACCGAACCGGGCGCCCACCTCCGACGCCCGCTTCATGACGTCACCGCCGGTCGAGGTGCGTTCGACGAGCACCCGGCGCCGGTCGCCCGGGTCGCGCCGCCGTACGGCGTAGCCGCTGCGCTCCAGCCCGTCGATGAGGCGGCTCATCGTCTGGTCCTGCACCTGGCAGCGAGCGGCCAGCTCGCGCTGGGTGAGGGGGCCGCCGGTCAGCGCGGCGAGCACGTTGACGCCCGCGTGGGTGACGCCCAGCTCGGCGACGCCGGTGTCGAAGGCGTGCTCCACCATCCGGGCGGCGGCGGTCAGCAGCCTGCCGGTGTGCCAGGTCTCCAGACCTGGGCAGGGGTGGGAGCTCTCACGGTCAGACATTGTTAACAAGGAAAATACGTGGACCCCGATGAAGATCGCTACTTATCATCCGTAGGCTTCTAATCGTCAGCATGCTGAACGCTCGCTTACGGAGGAACCCCCCTCGTGATACGCAACGTCGCGGCCTGGCCGGGAGGTCGGCGGGCCAAGTGGTTCGTACTCGCCTTCTGGATCGTGCTACTGATCCCGGCCTTCATGCTGGCCGGGAAGCTCGGGGACGTTCAGAAGAACGACGCCTCGGCCTGGCTGCCGAAGGCCGCAGAGTCCACCAAGGTGCTGGAGCAGTCCAAGAAGTTCCAGCCGAGTGACAACATCCCCGCCCTGGTCATCTACGACCGGCCCGCCGGCATCACCCAGGCGGACCTGGCCAAGGCCACCGCCGACAAGACGGCCTTCGCGGCCGTGCCGGACGTCACCGGTGAGCTGGTCGGCCCCATCCCGTCCAAGGACGGCAAGGCCATCGAGTTCATCGTCAGCATCAAGCTCGGCAAGGAGGGCTGGGGCGGCATCAGCAAGACGGTCGACGCCATCACCGCCATCGCCGACAGGAACGCGGGCGGCCTCGGCGTCCACGTCACCGGGCCGGGCGGCTACGCCGCCGACTCCGGCAAGATCTTCAGCAACGGAGGTACGTCGCTGGGCGCGATCACCGCGCTGGTGGTCATCGTCATCCTGCTGTTCACCTACCGCAGCCCGCTGCTCTGGCTGCTCCCGCTGATCAGCGCGGGTGTGTCGTTGTTCGCGTCGGAGGGGCTGATCTATCTCCTCGCGAAACACGCCGGGCTCACCGTCAACGCGCAGAGCTCGTTCATCCTCACCGTGCTGGTCTTCGGGGCGGCGACCGACTACGCGCTGCTGCTCATCGCGCGGTACCGCGAGGAACTGCGCCGGCACGAGGACCGGCATGAGGCGATGGCCGAGGCCCTGCACCGGTCCGGCCCGGCGATCATCGCCAGTGCCGCGACGGTGGCGATCAGCCTGCTGTGCCTGCTGCTCGCCGCGCTCAACTCCACCAAGGGCCTCGGCCCCGTGTGCGCGGTCGGCGTCGGTGTCGGCCTGCTGGCCATGGTCACGCTGCTGCCGGCACTGCTGGTCATCTGCGGCCGGTGGATCTTCTGGCCGGTACGCCCGTCGTACGGCTCGCCCGAGCCGACCGAGGGCGGCCTGTGGGCCCGGGTGGGCAAGCGGATCTCCGTACGCCCGCGGCTGGTCTGGATCGGCACCGCGGTCGTGCTCGGCGCGCTGGCCCTGGGCATGACCGGTCTCAAGGCCGACGGCCTCGCGCAGAAGGACGGCTTCGTCGGCGCGTCGCAGGCCGCCGACGGTGAGAACATCATGGCCGCGCACTTCCCCGCGGGCTCCGGCCAGCCACTGGACATCGTCGCCAAGGCCGGCTCCGCGGAGCAGGTCAAGGCCGCGCTGGCCCGGGTCCCCGGCGTCACCGAGGTCACCGCGCCGGCCGTCAAGGACGGCGAGGCCTTCCTCCAGGCCACGTTGGCGTACGGCTCCGACAGCGCGGCGGCGCAGAGGACGGTGAAGGCCGCGCGGACGGCGGTTCACGACATCGACGGTGCCGAGGCGAAGGTCGGCGGCAGCAGTGCCCTCAACCTGGACATCTCGGACGCGTCACGGCATGACGTTCAGTTGATCATCCCGGTGGTGCTGATCGTCGTGTTCCTCATCCTGGCGTTGCTGCTGCGCTCGATCGTGGCGCCGCTGCTGCTGATCGGCACTGTCGTGCTGTCCTTCGGCGCGACGCTGGGAGTGAGCGCGGTGGTGTTCAACCACGTGTTCGGCTTCGCCGGGGCGGACACGTCCTTCCCGCTGTGGGCCTTCGTGTTCCTGGTGGCCCTGGGGATCGACTACAACATCTTCCTGGTCACCCGGGTGCGGGAGGAGGCCATGGAGCACGGCACCCGGCGCGGTGCCCTGATCGGCCTGTCCGCCACCGGTGGGGTGATCACCTCGGCGGGGCTGGTGCTGGCCGGGACGTTCGCGGCGCTCGGCTCGATGCCGCTGGTGTTCACGGCCGAGCTCGGCTTCGCGGTCGCGTTCGGGGTGCTGCTGGACACCATCATCGTCCGCTCGGTGCTCGTCACCGCGCTCACGCTCGACCTGGGCCGGTGGATGTGGTGGCCGGGCAGGCAGGCCAGGCGGGACGACGACGCCCGGTCCGCGGGCGAGGACGACCTCGAGCCCGTGCTCGCCGGGCGCTGAGCGCCGCCGCTCCCCGTGATCCCGCGGCCGGAACGCGCGGGATCACGGGGAGCGGGCTCAGCAGGCGAACCGGCTGAGCAGCCGGTCGAGCTCCAGGGCGCCGGCGGCGATCGCCGCGTACATCTCGTCCAGCTCGCCGTAGCCGAGCTCCCGGGCGATCGACAGCGACTCCCCGCAGCCCTCGGCGGCCAGCAGATCCAGGTTCTGCTCGGCCAGCGCCAGCGCCAGCGTGCGCCGTCCGGCGTCGGCGGCCTCGTCGGCCCTGCGTCGGTTGAGCCGGTGCATGATGTGCACCCGGGTCTGCGCGCAGGTGGCGAACGTCAGCCAGTCCTCGGTCGGAGCCGCGTCGGGCGCGGTGAGGATCTCCACGACGTTGCCGCTGCGGACCTCCGCGGACAGCGCGGCGAGCCGCCCGTTGATGACCGCGCCGATGCAGTGGTCGCCGGTCTCCGCGCCGAGCGCGTAGGCGAAGTCGATCGCCGTGGCCCGTACGGGCAGTGCCACGATGTCGCCGCCGGGGGTGAACACCGCGACGTTGCCGCTGCTCAGGTCGGTGCGCAGGCTGTCGAGGAACTCCGCCGAGGGCGAGTCGGACTGCCAGGTCAGCAGCCGCAGCAGCCAGCCGAGGTCGCGGCGCCCGGCCACGGTGTCGGTGGTGGCCGCCGCGTCCGGCGCGTCGCGGATGTGCGCGACGATGCCGTACTCCGCGACCGGGTGCATGTCCCGGGTGCGGATGATGACGTCGACGAGGTCGCCGACGGGTGCGATCACGACGGTGTGCAGCGACTGGTAGAAGTTGAACTTGGGCATCGCGATGAAGTCCTTCACCCGGCCGGGGATCGGGTGCAGGGCCGAGTGGACGGCACCGAGCGCGACGTAGCAGTCCTGTTCCGTGCCGTCGACCAGGACCAGGATGCGGGTGACGTCGCTGGGCCGCAGCCCGGTCATGTCACCGTCGAGGTCGCTGTGCACCTTGTACAGGTGCCGGGGGCGGAGCGTGGCCTCGGCGTTCACCTGGTGCTCGGCCAGGGCCGTGCGCAGCCGCTCGAGCGCCGGATCCAGCTGATGGCTGCGGGCCAGCGCGTCCCGCACCGCCGCGTCGGCCCGCGCGTGGGCGGCGGGATCGAGGGCGGCGAAGGCCAGGTCGTCCATCTCACGCTTGAGCACGTAGATGCCCAGCCGCTCGGCGAACGGCACGAGCAGCTCCAGCGAGGCCTTGGCGATGCGCTCCCGCTTGTGCGCCTCCTTGAAGCCCAGGGTGCGCAGGTTGTGCAGCCGGTCGGCCAGTTTGATGACGAGGACGCGCAGGTCCGCCGCGGCGGCGAGCACGATCTTGCGGAACGTCTCGGCCTCCGCCCGCACCCCCCACAGCTCACCGTCGAGCTTGGTGACCCCGTCGACCAGGACGGCGACCTCCTCGCCGAAGTCCACCCGGACCTGCCCGAGGGTGTAGGGGGTGTCCTCGACGGTGTCGTGCAGCAGCGCCGCCACCAGGGTGGTGGTGTCCATGCCCATCGCGGCGAGGATCGTCGCCACGGCGATCGGATGGGTGATGTACGGGGCACCGGACTTGCGCAGCTGGCCGCGGTGCATGCGCTCGGCGGTCTCGTAGGCCCGCCGCAGCTCCTGCACGTCGTTGCGGCCGGTGGCCGCGCGGTACGCCGCCACCAGCGGTTCGACCGCCGGCTGCACCGACTGGGCGCCCCCGGCCGGGGCCCGGCGCCGCCGGCGCAGCAGGTGCTCCCAGGCCGGAGCCGCCGCCCCGCCCCGGTCCACCGGATCGATGGTCGTCATCGCTGGTGACCGCCCTTTCCGGCTGTTACCACACGTAGTTGACCCTGCGCATTATGTCACGTCCCTCGTGTCGCGGTGGAGAGGGGCCGGAGGAGTGAGGCCGGCGAGAGGCGGGTAAAGCCCTCGGATCGACCGCATTTCACAATGACCGGGCGGTCGTGCTCACCGTCCTATTCCAGCCGCCTTTCGTGGCCATGTCAAGGGCGGGTCAGTTTCATTCAATGCGCAGGTCATGGGGGTTGTTCCGGTTGCTTTTCGGTCGGCCTGATCGAGTCCACGGAGATCGGCGATGGCGGGGCATTGCGCGCCGGCTCGGTCTCATGAAATGAATTGGAGGACATGAATGTGATTCCTTCGCCGCGTCACCTGCACGCCGTCGTTCGCAACCTCGGCCACAAGCTGGTGTACGGGCGCGTCGCCGACCTGCGTCCCATGCCGACCCAGATGATCGGTGCGGAGCCCCGCTGCCCGGTCCGCCGGTACCGTCCGCCGAAGGACGTGATCCCGACCGGGCCGCCGGTGCTGCTGATCCCGCCGCTGGCTTCACCCGCGAGTTGCTACGACCTGCGGCGGGGATGCAGCCTCGCCGAGCATCTCGTCGGCACCGGCCGACGCGCCTACCTGCTGGATCACGGCGTGATGGGCTGCGGCGACCGGGCCGTCGGCCTGGAGGAGTGGATCGGCGAGGTGATGCCGCAGGCGATCCGCGCGGTCAGCGAGGACGCGGACGGCCAGCCGGTCCAGCTCGTCGGCTGGTGCCTGGGCGGGATCTTCGCACTGCTCGCCGCGGCCGACCGGCCGGAGCTGCCGATCTCCTCCATCACCTCGATCGCCGCGCCGGTCGGCACCACGGCGACTCCCGTGACATCGCCGCTGCGCCGGCTGACCGGGGGCGCCGAGGCGAGCCTGATGGATATGGTGTTCGGCGGGCTGCCGCAGCCGGTGGCGAAACGCGCTTATCAACTGGCCGGAATCGACAAATACCTCATGCGTCCTTTCGTTATTCTGGTCAACCTGCATAACACCGAGTTCCTGGCGCAGATCGAGGCCGTCGATCATTTCACCAACACGGTGATCGCTTATCCGGGGCGTACCTTCGGGCAGCTTTATCGCCACTTCTTCCGTGCCAACGGCCTGATGGGCGAGGGGGTGGAGCTCGGCGGCCGGCGGATCGCGCTGGACGCCGTGCGCGTCCCGGTGCTGGTGATCGCGGGGCACGGTGACGGCATCGCGCCGGTGCGGGCGGTCCACGCGCTCACCCGGCGGCTCGCCGGGTCTCCGGAGGTCCGTTTCGCGACCGCTCCCGGCGGCCATCTCGGCGTGCTGACCGGGCGCCGCGCCCGTACGACCACGTGGGCCCATCTGGACGCCTGGCTGGACGAAGGGACCCGGCGGCACGGGCTGCGCTCACCGCGCGGCGTATCCGTCGCCACCGTCCGCTGACTCCCGGCGCCCGCTCCTGCGAGCGGCACCGGGCGGCGCCGGCGCCGGGTCAGGTCCGCGGGCGGCTCCGCGGGGAGTCAGCCGGTGGCCGGATCGGGCGTCAAGGCGGCGGACTGGCCACCGCCAGGCTCGTGCGGGGGTTCGGGGGCCGTTTCCAGGGCGCGGATGCCGCAGACCAGGGCGAACGGGACGGCGACGACGAGGGCCAGGGCCAGCACCGCCACCCCGGAGTCGTTGGCGAGGGTCCCCACGACGGCGGTCACCAGCGCGCCCATGAGGCCCGCCCGCAGCATCGGCGCCCGCGCGTAGGCCAGGTTCAGTGCCCCGGCCCGCAGCTTGTCCGGGCGGCGCAGGACCAGGAAGAGGAAGACCAGCGCGGCGGCCGCGATCGGGGTCAGCGTCATGTTGCCGAAGGTGTGCACCATCGCGCCGAACTTGCGCTCCACCACCGGGCCGGCGTGGCCGTGCAGCAGGTCCCCGAAGAACCGGCCGAGATGGGTCTGGTTCCCGGCCGGCCGCCGGTGGTCCAGGTAGGCGATGACCAGCACGACCAGGCCGCCCGCCCCGCAGAACAGGCCGAGCCTGACCGGTGAGATCTTCTTGCCCGCCACCATCATGGCGGTGACGGCCAGCCCCGGCACGATCGCGATGACCCCGCCGAAGTCGGAGCCCCAGAGCGGGAGCCCGTCCAGTGCCATGGCCAGCAGCCCGACGACCAGGACTCCCGCGGCGGCCTGCCGCCGTGCCCCGTTCGTCTCCGGGCGGCGCACCAGCAGCCACTGGGCCAGGCCCGCGCTGGACAGCAGCACCGAGGTGGCGAACACCGAGAAGGCGATGTTGCCCAGGCCGTAGTAGCGCCCGCCGACCAGCGGCGAGTATCCCATGAGGCTGTTGAGCTGCAGCGTCGTGCCGGTCACCAGGTCCACGGCGATGGCCAGGGCCGTGGCGGCGGCCACCACCGCCCCCGGGCCGAGCAGGGTGCGCCGCCAGGGACCCGCCAGGGCCGCGGTGACGATCAGCCCGTCGGCGACGGCCAGCCCGGCGAGCAGGACGAGAGTGGGGTGCCCGGTGTCCCACCAGGGGATCAGATTGACCAGGTAGGTCGAGACCGGGACCGCCGCGCTGACCAGCGCGATGAGCCGGGTCGCGCCCAGCACGCGGTGCTCGCGGCGCCCGGAGTTCTGCCGCCGCCTCAGCACCAGGGCGGCGCCGCCGTAGAACAGCACCTGGGCGATCACCAGGCCGAGGAAGAAGCGGGGGAGCAGCCGGCGGATCGTCTGCGCCGCGACGTCGTGGTGGGCGAGCTCGGAGACGATGTCGGCCGGGCGGTCCGAGCCCGCCCGCCACGGGGTGCCCAGCACCTCGCCCGGGACCGGCAGGCCGGCCAGGTGGAGCATCGTCGCGGTCACGTCGGGCGTGATGACGATGCCCTGCCGCCTGGTCGAGTCGGAGGTGAGGTACGAGCCGGGCCGGATGCCGGGCCCGGTGGCCATCGCGACCCGCAGGTGCGGGCTGCCGAAGGCGCCCAGGCCCGGGGCCGCGTCGTCGGTCACCCCGGCGACCAGCAGGCTCGTGCCCGCGGGCAGCACCGCCGCCAGCCGCCCGACGGCCGCGTCCACCCGGCGTACCGCAGCGGCGCGCGTCGCGGTGTTGAGCGGGGCCAGCACCAGATCGTCGAGCTCGACCGCGGTGATCGGGCAGGAGGCGAGCGTCTGCGCGGTCAGCGCACCGGCGGCCGGTGTGTAGACGTCCACCTTGCCCTGCGCGTCGGCCATCGCCAGCGCCGCACCGGGGCCCGCCGCGGCGGTGCAGCGGCGGGCGCGGTGCACCGTCTCGCCGAGCAGCCCGACCGGGGACTGGAACTTCGACTCGATGTTGCCGCGCCGCAGCTCGGGATAGCCGGGCACGATCGCGCCAGCACCCGAGGGGGAGGGCGTCGGCGGCACGCTGCCGCAGGCCCCGCCGGACCGTGCGGCCCGGGCGCCCGCCGAGACGGTGAGCCAGCCGTCCATCGGGCAGGCGATCGTGCCGATCGCCCGGACCGAGAGCGAGCCGGCCGAGCCCTGGGTGGCCATCCGCCAGAGGTTCGGCGTCGCGCTCCGGTCGAGGTCGGCCCAGCTGAGTGCGGGGACGCCCACCAGCACCACCCTGCCGTCGGCGGCCGCGCGGTGCTCGGAGACGCTGCCCGCCCAGGCCGTCATGGTGACCGGCAGAAGCAACAACGTGAGCACCGTCAGGGCGAACGCACGCACACAGCACCTCCGGGGATTCGGTGGTGATACGGGCCTCGCCCGCGGACCACCGGTGGTCAGCATATTGGCGGGCGTGCGAAGAACCGGGGAACTCCGCGATGACCGGAGGAGAAGCCGGAGCGGCGGACGGTGATCGGCCACCCTTGGGCGTCGCTTGACCTCCGGCCGACCCAACAATCGCCGAATCTGTGTGCGGTGGCTCCGCGGTCGCCCGGTCACGCACAGTACGGTGACGCTCTGTCACCTGTCCGCTGCCCGGCTGCACGGGGCGCGGACGGGCCTGAGGCGGGGGGCGTTGAGGATGGCTGACGGGGGCGCACGACGGGACGGCCGGGCTGCGGCGGGGCCCGACCGGGACCGGGTCATGGGGGTCACCCCCTTCGGCTGGCCGTCGGCCCGCCTGACCGTGGCGGTGGCCAGGGCGGGCGGCCTCGGCGTCCTCGATCTGGGCCGGGACCGGGAACGGGCACTGGCCGCGCTGACCGAGATCCGCGGATGGTGGCGGGGCACCTTCGGAGTCCGCATCCCGGCGGGCTGCCGGCTGCTCCCGCAGGACCTGCCGGACGCCGTCGACACCATCGTGGCCGACGCCCCGGTGCTCGCCGAGGCCCGCTCGCACCTCCGGCCCGGGCGCAGGCTGCTCGCCGAGGTCGTCGACCCGGCGGAGGCGCGGATCGCCGTGCGCCTGCGCGCCGACGGGCTCATCGCCCGTGGCCGCGAGGCCGGCGGCAGGGTCGGCGACCTCACCACGTTCGTGCTCCTCCAGCGGCTGGCGGCCGATCCGGAACTGGCCGTGCCGATCTGGGCCGCCGGGGGCATCGGGCTGCACACCGCGGCCGCCGCGGTGGCCGGCGGCGCCCGGGGCGTCGTGCTCGACGCCCAGCTCGCGCTGGTCCGCGAGATGGACCTGCCGGCCGAGGTCACGGCCGCCGTCCGCGCGATGGACGGCGGCGAGACGGCCGTCGTGGCGGGGCACCGGGCCTACTCCCGGCCCGATCTGCCCGCCGCAGAGCCGGCGCGCGTGCCTCCCGCTCCGGGCGCCGGGCAGTTGCGCGTCCAGGGCCTGCCGATCGGCCAGGACGGGGCCTTCGCCGGCCCGCTGGCCGCCACGTACAAGACCGCGGGAGGGGTCGTCCAGGCGGTGCGCGAGCAGATCGGCGAGCACCTGGCCGCGGCCGTCCGCAGCGCCCCCCTCACCCCCGCGCAGAGCGAGTACGGCAGGGCCTACCCGGTGGTGCAGGGCCCGATGGCCGGGGTGAGCGACCGGGCGCTGTTCGCCGCGGCGGTCGCGCAGGACGGCGGGCTGCCGTTCCTCGCACCGGCGCTGATGAGCGACGCGGAGACCCGGCGGCTGCTGACCGACACCGCCGAGCGGCTCGGTGACCGGCCGTGGGGCGTCGGGCTTCTCGGCTTCGCCCCGCCGGAGATCCGGCAGGACCAGCTCGCCGCCGTGCGCGAGATCCGGCCGCCGTACGTCCTGCTCGCCGGCGACCGGCCCGGCCAGGCCGCGGCCCTGGAGGAGGCGGGCGTCAGCACGTACCTGCAGGTGTCCTGCCCGGCGCTGCTGGAGCGGCTGCTGCACGACGGGGCGCGCAAGTTCGTCTTCGCCGGCTCCGAGTGCGGCGGTCCCGTCGGGCCGCGCGCCGGCTTCCCGCTCTGGGAGACCCAGCTCGAGGTCCTGGAGAGGTTCCTCCGCGAGCACGGCGGGTCGCCCGCCGCGGCGGAGCTCTCGCTGGTGTTCGCCGGCGGGATCCACGACGAGCGGTCGGCCGCCATGGTGGCGGCGCTGGCCGGGCCCCTCGCCGAGCGGGGCGCAGGCATCAGGCTCCTGATGGGCACGTCCTACCTGTTCACCCATGAGGCCGTCGCGGCCGGCGCGATCCTGCCCGGGTACCAGCGGGTCGCCATGGAGTGCTCGGGCACCGCCGTGCTGGAGACCTCCCCGGGTCACGCCACCCGGTGCGCGATCACCCCGTACGTCTCGGCCTTCGCGGGGGAGCGGGACCGGCTGGAGCAGGCCGGAACCGAGGGCGCGGCGATGACGGCGCGGCTGGAGGAGCTCAACCTCGGGGCGTTGCGGATCGCCGGCAAGGGGCTGCGCGCCGAGGACGGCCACCTGGCCGTCGTGGAGGAGGACGAACAGCGGCGTGCGGGCATGTACCCGGTCGGCCAGGTCGCGGCGCTGCGGTCCGACCCGACCAGCGTGGTGGCACTGCACGAGCAGGTCACCACGGGTGCCACCGCGTTCCTGGCCGCCCGGGCGGCGGAGCTCGGGATCGGCGCGCCCGAGGACGAGGCCGGCCCGCTCGACATCGCCGTCGTGGGGCTCGGGTGCGTGTTCCCCGGGGCCCGGGACACCGCGGAGTACTGGGCGAACATCCTCGGCGGCGGCGACGCCATCACCGAGGTCCCGCCGTGGCGCCGGGACACCGACGTCGGGTCCGGGGACCGGCCGTCGACGGAACGGGGCGGGTTCCTGCCGGAGATCCCCTTCGACGCGAGCGCGTACGGCATCGAGCCGGACGCGCTGGCGGGGATCGAGCCGGCGCACCTGCTGGCACTGGAAGTCGCCGCGCACGCGCTCGCCGACGCGGGGTACGCCGACCGGCCGTTCGACCGCTCGCGTACCTCGGTGTTCTTCGCCGCGGCGGGCGGCGGTCTCGGTGCCGCCTACGGATTCCGGGCGCGGCTGCCGCGGTACCTCGGGGAGGTTCCCGCGGAGCTCGACGAGCAGTTGCCGAGGCCGACGACGCACTCCTTTCCCGGTGCCGTCAGCGACCTGATCGCCGGACGGCTGCGGCTGGGCGGCTCCGCGCAGATCGCCGGGGCCGCGGGCGCCGGCTCACTGGCCGCGCTGGACGCCGCCTGCAAGGAGCTGGCCGCCGGCACCAGCGACATGGTGCTGTGCGGGAGCGCCGACACGGGCGACGGCGCCGGTGCCCCGCCGCCCGCGCTCTCGCCCGGCGGGCGGTGCGCGCCGTTCGACTCCGCGGCCGACGGCCGCACGCCCGGCGAGGGCGTGGGATGCGTCGTCCTCAAGCGCCTGCGGGACGCGGAACGCGACGGCGACCGGATCTACGCCGTCGTCAAGTCCGTCGCCGGAGCGAGCGACGGCAGCCCGCCCGGCCCCGCCGGGCCACCGGTCCGGGGCCGGCGGCTGGCGCTGCGCCGGGCCCACCGGCGCGCCGGGATCTCGCCGTCCCAGGTCGGGCTGGTCGAGGCGCACGGCACCGGCACGCCCGCCGAGGACCGCGCGGAGTTCACCGCGCTCTCCGAGACCTTTCAGGCCGCCGGGGCCGGTCCCGGCACGGTCGCCCTCGGCTCGGTGACCGCACAGATCGGCGACGCCGGATGCGCCGCCGGGGTGGCGGGCCTGATCAAGACCGCGCTCGCCCTGCACACCGGGGTACGGCCCGCCATCGCGAACCTGCGGCGGCCCCTCCCGGCCTGGGATCCGGACGGCAGCCCGTTCGCCTTCGACCGGTCGGCCCGGCCGTGGGTGACCCCGCAGGGCCGGCGCTACGCCGGGCTCAGCGGGTCGGGGGCCGGTGGCGCCAACTTCCACGCCGTGCTCGCCGGTTACGACGGCGCACCCGAGCCGGTCTCCGGGCTCGCCCAGTGGCCGGCCGAGCTGTTCCTCATCCGCGGCGCCGACCGCGCCGCCGCGCTCGCGGAGCTGGACCGGCTCGGCGAGCTCCTGGCCCGCAACGACGACGCCGGGCGGCCATGGCGGCTGCGCGACCTCGCGCGCACGTACGCGACCTCCGGCAACCGGGATCCGGTGCGGGTGTCGATGGTCGCCACCGACCTCGGCGACCTGGCCGCCAAGCTGACCGGTGCCCGCGAGTTCAGGCCCGGCACCGGCGTCTACGTGGCGGGCGAGGCCCCCGCCGGCAAGGTCGCCTTCCTCTACCCCGGCCAGGGCAGCCAGCGTCCGGGTATGCTCGCGGACCTGTTCGTGGCGTTCCCCCGGCTGCAGCGGCTGCTGCACCTGGCCGGCGGTCACCACGCCGGCCCGATGTTCCCGCCCGCCGCGTTCTCCTCGGAGGAGGCCGGGAGGCAGCGGGCGGCCATCGCCGACACGAGGGTGGCCCAGCCGGCGCTGGGCATCGCCGGGCTCGCCCTGCACCGGCTGCTCGTCGGCGCCGGAGTCCGGCCCGACATGGCCGGCGGCCACAGCTACGGCGAGCTCGTCGCGCTCTGCGCCGCCGGGGTCCTGGCCGAGAGCGACCTGGTCGAGCTGAGCGCGGCCCGCGCCGACGCCATCCTCGCCGCGATCGGCGACGAGCCCGGCGCGATGGCGGCCGTCATCGCCACCGCGGAGCGGACCCGGGACGCACTGACCGGTCATCGGGTCGCCGTCGCCAACCACAACGCGCCCCGGCAGACCGTCATCTCCGGCACCGCCGCCGACGTGGACGCCGCCATCGAGGTCCTCACCGGCCAGGGGATCTCCGCCGAGCGGCTGCCGGCCGCCTGCGCGTTCCACAGCCCGCTGGTCGCCGGCGCCGTCTCCGCCCTCCGGGGCGAACTCGACGCGCGTGACCTGCGCTCACCCGCGTATCCGGTGTGGTGCAACTCGACGGCCGAGCCCTACCCCAGCGAGCCTGACGCGGTACGGGCCGCGCTGGCCGGCCAGGTCGCCGCCCCGGTCCGGTTCGTCGAGCAGATCGAGGCGATGTACGCCGCCGGAGCCCGGGTGTTCGTCGAGGCGGGACCCGGGCGTGCGCTCACCGGGCTCGTCGGGAAGATCCTGGGCGACCGGCCGCACACCGCGGTCGCCTGTGACCGTCCCGGCGGGCGGCCGCCGGCGCGCGGCCACGGGTCGCGGCGGCCCCCCGGGCGCGGTCACGGCGGCGAGCCGGGGCACGGGCTGCACGGGCTGCTGCTGGCGTTCGCGGAGCTCGCCGCCGCCGGGGTCCCGGTCGACCCGGCACCGCTGTTCTCCGGGCGCGGCACGGTCAGCGTGCCGGCCCACGACATGCCCGCCCGGCCGGGCTGGATCGTGGACGGCCGGCTGGTGCGCACGGCCGACGGGCACTACCCGCCCAACGCCCTCCGGCCCGCGCGCCGGGTGACGCTCCCCGCCGCGGCACCCCCGGCGACGGCGATCACGGACGGCGAGGCGGCCGTCCTGGAGTACCTGCGCACCACCCGGGAACTGGTCGCCGCCCAGCGGGAGGTGGTGCTCGGCTACCTGGCGGGCTCACCGGACACGCCGGTGGCGGCCCGCCCGTCCGCGGTGCCCGCGCCGAGGGCCGCAGGCCCCGCGCCGGCGTCCGCCCAGGACCTTCCAGAGGGCATCTCTGGAGGCGGTCCCGAGGGGGACGCGCAGCCGGTCCCCGGGATCGTCGACGCCGGCGGTGTCGCCGGTATCGGCGGTATCGCCGGTGAGCATCTGAGCCAGGACGCGCTGGCCGGACGCCCCGGCGGCGGAGCCCTGCCCGCCGGGGCGGCCGGCGACGCCGTCGGGGAGCGGCCCGCCCTGGCGCCGCCCGCCCTGGTGCCGCCCGCTCCGGTGCCGCCCGCTCTGGCACCTCCCGCTCCGGTGCCCCCGGCCCTGGCGCCGCCCGCGCCGGTGCCGCCCGCGCTGGCACCTCCCGCGCTGGCAGCTCCCGCTCTGGCGCCGTCGGCGTCGGCGCCGCCCACCCCGCTCCAGCCCACCCCGGCACGGCCGGCCGCGGCCCCGGGGGCGGGTGACGGAGCACGTGCGGCGGTCCGGCCGGCGGGCAGGCCGCCCCGCCGGTACACCGTGGGGATCCAGGAACTGCCGCCGGTGACCCCGCCCGTCCCGGCACCCGACGCCTTCGCCGGGCAGCGGTTCGTCATCGTCGACGACGGCTGCGGGATCGCGCTGGAGCTCACCGACCTGCTCGAACGGTACGGCGCGCAGGTGCGGACACCGGTCGAGCCGCACGGCCCCGCCGACGGGCTGATCCACCTGGGCGCGCTGCGGCCCGGCGGGGGCCCGGTGCTGCCGGGCACGTATGCGGGCATCCGCGACGCGCTCACCGGCGGTCTGCGCCTGCTCGTCCTGGCGACCGGCTCGGCCGGCGGCTTCGGGCATCGCTTCGACGGCACCGGAGTCGCCGACCCGACCGCGGGCGCGGGACTGCGCGGGCTGGCCCGCACCATCGCCCAGGAGTTCCCCGAGGTGCTCGTGCGGGCGGTGGACGTGGACACCAAGGACAGTCCCCGGCTGGTCGCGGAGCGGTTGTTCGCCGAGCTGCTCACGCAGGAGGGCCCGGTCACGGTCGGCTACGAGGGCGACTCGCGCCGCACTCTCGCGGTCACGCCGGTGCCGCACCTGGAGGCGGCCCCGCTGCCGCTCGGCGCGGACGGAGTGGTGCTGCTCACCGGCGGAGCGCGCGGCATCACCGCCCGCGTCTCGCTCGCCCTGGCGGCCGCGACCGGCTGCCACATCGAGCTGCTCGGCCGCACCGAGGCGCCCGCGCGCCCGGAGGACCCGGCGCTGGCCGCCGCGATCACCGACACGGAGCTGCGGCGGGCCCTGACCGTCCAGGGCGGCCGTACCCCCGCCGAGGTCGAGGCGGCCGTCCGCCGGATCCTGGCCGAACGGGAGATCCGGCAGACCCTCGCCGCGCTGCGCGGCACCGCGGCGTCGGTCCGCTACCAGGCCGTCGACGTACGGGACGCCTCCGCCGTACGGGTGTTCGTGCAGGATCTCTACGCCCGGCACGGCCGGCTGGACGGGGTGATCCACGGGGCCGGGGTGCTGGAGGACCGGCTGATCCGGGACAAGGAACCGGAGTCCTTCGCGCGGGTCTACCGGACGAAGGTGGACGGCGCCTGCGCGCTGGCCGCGGCGGTCCGCCCGGACCTCGGCTTCTTCGTGGTGTTCGGCAGTGTCTCCGGGATCTACGGCGACCGGGGGCGGGCCGACCACTCGGCCGCCGGAGAGGCCTGCGACACCCTGGCCCGGGTCTGGCGCACCCGGCTGCGCGGCCGGGTGCTCGTCGCCGACTGGGGCCCCTGGGCCGGCGGCGGCATGGTCTCGCCCGACCTGGCCCGTGAGTACGACCGCCGCGGTATCGCGCTGCTCGACCCGGAGGACGGTGTGGCCGCACTGCTCCGCGAGCTCGCGTCCGGCGAGGACGTCCAGGTGCTGCTGCTCGGGGACGCCCGGTGAGCGCGCGGCTCCGGTCCGGCGGGCGAAACGATCCGCTGAGCGGGGCGATCGCGATCGTCGGGATGGGCGCCGTCTATCCCGGTGCCGGCAGCGCACCCGAGTTCTGGCACAACATCCGGGCCGGGGTGGACTCCATCACCGACGTGCCCGCGCACCGCTGGGACCCCGAGCTCTACTACGACCCGGAGTCGTACGCCCACGCCCCGGAGAGCGACAAGTTCTACTGCCGCCGGGGCGGCTTCATCGACGAGCGGGCGACGTTCGACCCGGCGGCCTTCGGGATCGTGCCGGCCGCCGCGGAGGGGATGGAGCCCGACCAGCTGCTGGCGCTGCGTACCGCCGCCGAGGCGATCAACGACGCCGGCGGTCCGGGCCGGCTGCCCGACCCGTCGCGGATCGGGGTCGTCATCGGGCGGGGCGGCTACATCACCCCCGGCATCGCCCGGCTCGACCAGCGGCTGCGCACCTCCCACCAGCTGGTGAGCGCGCTGCGGGACCTCATCCCCGATCTGGGCGAGCCGCGGCTGGCGGCGATCAGGGAGGCGTTCTGCGAGCGGCTCGGCCCGGACGGCGCGGACGCCTCGCTCGGCCTGGTGCCCAACTTCGCGGCCTCCCGGATCGCGCACCGCTTCGACTTCCGCGGCCCCGCCTACACCGTCGACGCCGCCTGCGCGTCCGCACTGCTGGCGGTGGAGCACGCCGTCCGGGCGCTGCGCGGCGGCCAGTGCGACGCCGTGCTCGCGGGGGCGGTGCACCACGCCCATCAGGCCACGGTGTGGAGCGTCTTCAGCCGGCTGCGGGCGCTGAGCCCCAGCCAGCGGATCCGTCCCTTCGACCGGGACGCCGACGGCACCCTGCTGTCCGAGGGCACCGGCATGGTGGTGCTCAAACGGCTCGTCGACGCCCAGCGCGCCGGCGACCGGATCTACGCAGTGATCCGCGGGTCGGGCACCTCCAGCGACGGCCGGGCGGCCAGCCTGATGAGTCCGCTCGCCGACGGCCAGGTGCTCGCGCTGGAGCGAGCCTGGCGCGACGCCGGGCTGGACCCGCGGCAGGCCGGTGCGCTGGGGCTGGTCGAGGCGCACGGCGCCGCGACCAGGGCCGGGGACGAGACCGAGCTCGAGACGCTGAGCCGGGTGTTCGGGCCGTCGGGACCGCCGATCGCGCTGGGCACCGTCAAGTCGATGATCGGGCATTCCATGCCCGCCAGCGGGATCGCCGGCCTGATCAAGGTGGCGCTCGCCCTGCACGGGGCCGTGCTGCCGCCGACCCTGCACGTGCAGGAACCGCATCCGGCGCTGACCGGCACCCGCTTCCGGCCCGTCACCGAGACCGGCGACTGGGAGGCGGTGCCCGGCGTGCCCCGCCGGGCCGTGGTCAACGCGTTCGGCTTCGGCGGCGTCAACGCCCATCTGGTCCTGGAGGAGACGCCCGGCTCGGGCCGCCGCTCCGCGGCCCGTGCGGAGTCGCGTGCCTCGCGGTCGTTCCTGTGCGGGATCCGCCAGGAGCCGGAGAAGGTGCTCAGGCTGGCGGCGGCGGACCCGGAGAGCCTGGCCCGGCTGCTCGCGGCACCCGATGACGACCTGATCGGCGCGGCGGAGACCGGACCGGTCGGCGGCGCGCCCGGGGGGCCCTGCCGGATCGCGATCGTCGCCCCCACGGCCCGGCGGCTGGAGCTGGCCCGCTCGGCCGTGGCCCGGGCGGCGCCCTGGCGAGGCGACGACGACATCTGGTTCGCCCCGGCGCCGATGCTGCCGGCCGGGGGGCGGCTCGCCTTCCTGTTCCCCGGGCTGGAGCCGGTCTTCGAACCGCAGGTGGAGGACATCGCGCGCCATGCCGGGCTGGCCGCCCCCGAACTGACCGGCCGCAGCGACCTCGCCGGCCGCGCCGCCGACGTGCTCGCGTCCGGCCGGGTGCTCGCGGCCGCGCTGCGGGAGCTCGGCGTCCGGCCCGACGTCGCGGCCGGGCACGGGCTCGGGGAGTGGACCGCCATGGTGGCCACCGGGATGTGCCCGCCCGACGCGGCCGAGGCGTGCCTGACCGGGCTGGGCCGTGCCGCCGGCGGCGCCCCCGGCCTCCCGGACGTGTCCTACGCGGCGCTCGGCTGCGGCGCCGAGCGCGCCGCCGGAGCGATCACCGGCCTCGACGGCGTGGTGGTCAGCCACGACAACTGCCCGCACCAGTCGGTGATCTGCGGGCCGCCGGAGGCGGTACGCGAGGCCGTCGACCGGCTCTGGGCCGAGGGGGTGCTCGGCCAGGAACTGCCGTTCCGCACCGGCCTGCACACTCCGCGGGCGCAGGCCCGGCTGAGGCCGGTGGCCGAGGCGTTCGAGCGGCTGCCGGTCCGCCGCCCCGACGTCCCGCTCTGGTCGGCGACGACCGCCGCCCCGTTCCCGGACGACCCCGGCGAGGTACGCGCCCTGGCCGTACGGCATCTGCTGGAGCCGGTCCGGTTCACCGCCCTGGTGCGTGCGTTGTACGAGGACGGGGTGCGGGTCTTCGTCCAGGTCGGCCCGGGCAGCCTCAGCGGGTTCGTCACCGACTCGCTCGGCGACCGCGAGCACCTGGCGATCGCCGTGAACGCGCCCGGCCGCGACGGCCTGGCCCAGCTGGCCCGGGTCACCGCGGCGCTGTGGGCCGAGGGCCACGAGCCGGTGGCCGCCGCCGGGGCCGGGCCCGCCACGGTCCGGCTCGGCCTGGACACGCCGCTGGTCCGGCTGGACGGGGTGCTTCCCGGGCTGCGGCTCGAAGCCGACGTCCCGGTCACCGCCGGGGACGGCTCGCCGGTGCTCGCCGAGTTCGGCGCGCTGCTGCGGGAGGCGACCGCGGGCGCCCGCAGCGTGCTGGCCGCCGCGTCCCGGGCCACCCAGGCGGCGACCCACGCGGGCACCCAGGCGGGCACCCACGCGGCCACTCAGGAAGGCACCGACGCAGGAGGAGAGCAGAGCCCATGACACAGGTGCAGCAGGGCGAGGACGTCCTGTCCGAGCTGGTGCGGATACTGGTCGACGTGGTCGGCGAGGACTCCCTGGCCGGGGTCGAGGTGACCCGCGACACGGCGCTCGACGACGACCTGGCACTGGAGGGCATCGAGTTCGTCGAGCTGTCCCAGCGGTTACGGCAGGTCTACGGCGAGCGGGTGGAGCTCACCGCCTTCCTCGCCGAGCTGGACTTCGAGCAGCTCACGAGGCTGACGGTCGGTGACCTGGCCCGCCATGTCGAGTCGCGGCTGTCATGACCTTCGTCGTCGCCCGGGGGGCCCGCTTCCACCTCGTGGAGATGGGGCCGGTGGAGGGCAGGCCGGTGGTCATGCTGCACGGGCTGTTCACCGGCAGCGCCGCCTCGTGGTACTTCACCGCGGCCCCGGCGATCGCGCGCCGCCATCCCGTACGGCTGATCGACTGGCGCGGGCACGGGCTCAGCGAGCGCACCCCGACCGGGTACGACTCGGTGAGCATGGTGCGGGACCTGGCGGAGCTCACCGCCGACCTGCCGCCGTTCGCGGTGGCGGGACACTGCTGGGGGGCCGTCGTCGCCGTCCGGTTCGTCCTCGCCCACCCCGGCCGGGTGACCCGGCTGGCCCTGGTCGACCCGTCCTTCGCCGGGTCCGGGCGCACGCCGGGCGGGGCCGCCCTGACGACGCTGGCCGAGGCGCCCGCCCCGGGCACGCGGGGATTGCTGGAGCGCACCAGCGTGCTCTCCGACCTGGCCGGTGAGGCGCCGGTCACCGCCGCCGAGCTCGGTGGCCTGGCCGGGATCCCGGTGCTCGCCGTGGTCGGGTCGCGGTCGCCCTTCCGGCCCGCCGCCGACCTGGTCGCCGGGGCACTGCCGCAGGCCCGCTGCCACATCTTCGGCGGCGGCCACGACCTGCACATCAGCGCGAAGGCGCGGCTGACCCCGCTGCTCGCCGACTTCCTGTCCGCCCCGGACCGGAGCGACGACGGGAGCGACGATGGCTGACCGCACCGCCGCCACTGCCACTGCCGCCAACGTCCTGGAAAACGCCGTCAACGTCCTGGGAGGGGCGAGCACATGAGTCGCATACGCAGAGCCGCGATGCCGAGCCTCGCGGAGATGGGCGTCGTGCCCTTTCACGATCCCGGTGCCCGGCGCTTCCTGTTCGTCGTGCCGCCGCTGCCCGGGCATGTCGAGCCGACGGTGGCGCTCGGCGCCGAGCTGGCCCGGCGCGGCCACCAGGTGGCGTGGGCGGGTCATCCGGGCAGCGTGACTCCGCTACTGGAGCCCACCGCCCGGCTGTTCCCCACCCGGGACAAGGGGTTCGCGAGCCGGCTCGCCCGGGCCCGGGACGCTCGGCTGAGGCTGCGCGGACCGGCCGCCCTGCGGTTCCTGTGGGAGGACTTCCTCATCCCGCTGGGGCACGGCATGGTGCCCGGGATCGAGGCGGCCGTCCAGGAGTTCCGGCCGGACGTCATCGTCTCGGACCAGCGGACGCCGGCCGGTGCGGTGGTGGCCCTCCGCAACGGCGTGACCTGGGCGACGTCCGCCTGCACCTCCGCCGCCTTCGGCCCGGCGCTGCCGGGACTGCCCAAGGCGGACGAGTGGGTGACCGCGCAGCTGGCCGCGTTCCAGCGGGCACACGGGCTGGAGGAGCCGGTGGACCTGCGGTTCTCCGGCCATCTCGTGCTCGGGTTCTCGGCCGCCGGGCTCGTCGGCGAGCCCGGGCGGTTCCCCGGCCGGGTCGTGTTCGCCGGGCCCGTCCCCGGCCCGCCGGCCGCCGACGACTTCCCATGGGAGTGGCTGGAGGCCTCCGTGCCCACGGTGCTCGTCTCGCTCGGCGTGCCGTACGGTCCGGCGGAGGCGCGGTTCGCCGGGATCGCCGTCGACGCCCTGAGCGGGCTGGGCCTGCGGGCCGTCTTCGTCGCCCCGCCCGGCGTGCTCGACCCGCCGCCCCACGTGCTGGTCCGCCAGCGGGTGCCGCTGCCGCGGCTGCTGCCGCACCTGTCCGCGGTGGTCACCCACGGCGATCACGACACCGTCTGCGAGACCCTGGCGCACGGCCTGCCGCTGGTGATCGCCCCGGTCCGGGACGAGGAGCCCGTCCTGGCCCACCAGGTCGCCGAGGCCGGCGCCGGGGTCACCGTCCGCTTCGCCAGGGTGCGGACGGACGAACTGCGCAAGGCGCTCACGGCGGTGCTGTCGGACCAGACGTACCGTTCCGCGGCCCGCCGGGTCCAGTCGTCGTTCGCCGCCGCGGGCGGCCTCACCGAGGCGGCCGATCGCCTGGAGAAGCCGGCGTGAACACCGGCCGGGTGCCGCACTGTGGCCGGCACTCTGACGCGGACGGCTCGCCCCGTACCGTGCCGCCCTCGGCCGGCCGCGCATGCCGGCCCGGCGGAAAGGGGCGTGTATGGAAGCCGCCCGGAGATCTACGGGGAACGCCGCGGCGTTCAGCCCTCCCGGCAGGCGATGGCGGCCTGGCCGAGGCTGATGCCGCCGTCGTTGGGCGGCACCCGGCGATGGGTGAGGACGCGGAAGCCCCGCCGTTCGAGCGCGGGGACGGTCCGTTCCAGCAGGAGCCGGTTCTGGAAGACGCCGCCGGAGAGCGCGACCGTGCGCAGGCCGGAGGCGGTACGGACCCGGGTGCAGGCGCCGAGGATCAGCGCGGCGACGCCGTGGTGGAACCGGGCCGCGATCACCGGGACGGGCACCGCGGCCCGCAGGTCGTCGGCGGCGGCGAGCACGAGGTCGGTGCCCTCCATCAGGAACGGGTCGCCGTCGGTGATCCGGCCCGGGTAGCCGTCGCCGGTGCCGCGGTCGGCGAGCTGTTCGAGCTCGATGGCGGCCTGGCCCTCGTAGGTGACCGTGTCGCGGACGCCGAGAAGGGCGGCGACCGCGTCGAACAGCCGCCCGGCGCTGGAGGTGACCGGGGCGCCCAGCCGTGATCCGGCCAGCGCGGCGACGGGGTCCCAGCGGGCGGCGTTCCGCTCCCGTACGGCCAGGTCCGCCGACGGCGCTCCGGCGGCCGTCAGGTGGGCCGCGGCCATCCGCCAGGGCTCCCGGATCGCCGCGGTGCCGCCCGGCAGCGCGACCGGGGCCAGATGACCCGCCCGGGTGAAACCGCCCAGATCGGCGACGAGGATCTCGCCGCCCCACAGGGTGCCGTCGGTGCCGTAGCCGAGCCCGTCGAGGGCGACGCCGATCACCGGCCCCGTCTCCCCGCTGTCGGCCAGGCACGAGGCGATGTGCGCGTGGTGGTGCTGGACGCCCAGCAGCTCCACCCCGGGCGGCTCGGCGTCCGGCAGGCCGAGGGCGTACTTGGTGGACAGGTACTCCGGATGCAGGTCGTGCGCGACGAGCTCGGGCGTGATGTCGAACAGCCGCCGGTAGTGCTCGATGCCGGTGGTGAAGGAGCGGAAGGTCTCGTAGTTCTCCAGGTCCCCGATGTGGTGGGACACGA
Source organism: Actinomadura scrupuli (assembly GCF_050971785.1). Classification (NCBI taxonomy): domain Bacteria; kingdom Bacillati; phylum Actinomycetota; class Actinomycetes; order Streptosporangiales; family Thermomonosporaceae; genus Actinomadura; species Actinomadura scrupuli. Next base: position 383,375 of record NZ_JBPCCU010000005.1, read on the forward strand.
AGGCGTGTGCTCCGCGGGCCAGGCAGAACGTGCTCTTCAGCTCGGCCCCCACCGCCAGCAGCGGCCGGCCGGCCGGGCGGGGCAGCGGCAGCGGCCGGGGAGCCTCGCCGCGGGCCCGCCGGATCGGCAGGGCGCGCCCGGCCACCACCCGCACCACCGAGTCGTCGGTGCGCATGTGGATCGGGCGGTCGTGGGTGAGGAAGGCGTCGGCGATGCCCCGGAGCCGGTCGAAGGCCTCCGCGTCGTCGTGGCAGATGGGCTCGTCGGAGACGTTCCCGCTGGTCAGGACCATGGGCCCGGCCAGCGCGCGGGCCAGCAGATGGTGCACCGGGGTGTAGGGGAGCAGCAGGCCCAGCTCGCGGTTGCCGGGGGCCACCGCCGCCGCGACGGGCACACCGGGGCGACGGGGGAGCAGCACGATCGGCCGGGCGGCTCCGGTCAGCGCCGCCGCCGCCGGCTCGTCGACCTCGCAGAGCAGCCGGGCGGCGGCCAGGCCGGAGACCATGACCGCGAACGGCCTGTCCTCCCGGTGCTTGCGGGACCGCAGGGTCCGCGCGGCCGCCTCCGCGCCGGCGTCCACGGCCAGGTGATAGCCGCCCAGGCCCTTGATCGCCACGATCCGGCCGGCCCGCAGCAGTTCCGCGGCGGCCTCGACGGGATCGCCGGGGACCTCCGCGCCGCCGGGGCCGGACAGGCGCAGGACCGGGCCGCAGGCGGGGCAGCAGACCGGCTGCGCGTGGAACCGGCGGTCGGCCGGATCCCGGTACTCCGCCGCGCACGCCGCGCACATCGGGAACCCCGCCATGGTGGTGTACGGCCGGTCGTACGGCACGTCCCGGATGATCGTGAAGCGGGGGCCGCAGTTGGTGCAGTTGACGAAGGGGTACCGGTAACGCCGGTCGGCCGGGTCGAACAGCTCGCGCAGGCAGTCGTCGCACGTCGCGGTGTCCGGCGAGATCAGCGTGCGGCGGGAGCCGTCGCCCCGGCTGGTGACGATGGCGAAGCCGCGCCCGCCCCGTGGCGGCAGCGCCTCGAGGGCGATCCGCTCGATGACGGCCAGCGGCGGGGCCTCGCGCCGGAGCGTCTCCTGGAAGCGGCTGACCGTGTCGGGGTCGCCCTCGACCTCGATGAAGACCCCTGACGCGTCGTTGCCGACCAGCCCGGACAGCGCCAGCCGCCCGGCCAGGGCATGCACGAACGGCCGGAACCCGACCCCCTGCACCACCCCGGCGACCCGCAGCCGGTAACGGACCTGTTCCGCGCTCACGCTTAGCCAGGCTCGCATGGTGACCGGCCGGAGTGAAGGACCTCCGGCGACGCGGCATTTCGATCCGTTCGGCCCCCCTTCGCCCCTGGATGCGAACCGCCGCTACAGCTTGGGGGTGAACCGGCGCTGGTAGTCGGGATCGCCGGGAGCGGAGGGGCCGCGGAGCGCGGTCTCGACCAGCTCGGCGGCCTTGGCGAGGGCGGCCAGCCGGGTGCCCTCGCGCCGGTAGGTGTCGAGGACGGCCTCGATGCCGTGCGGCGGGACCAGCCCGGCGAGCTCGGTGCGGGCCGTACGGAAACCCTGCCGGGCCGCCTCGACGTCGGCGTCGAGATGGTGGCAGGCCATCCGGGCGAGCGCCAGCGGATAGCGGCGCAGCACGCCGTAACGGCGGTATTCGGGCGGCACCAGCTCCAGCAGCCAGGCCATCGCCGTGTCCTCGAAACGCTCGGAGCCGGGTGGGTGGACCTCGGCGGGCCACCCCGGCGGGACGTACGTGCTCACACCGTCACCATAGCCGATGTTCGAACCTATGTTCGATATACTTTCATTACTTTTGTCCGTATTGACGATCAGCCTCCGCCATTGCGGCGGCGGAGTTCGTCGGCGAGGCCGGCCAGGCACCGGGCCAGCTGCTTGTCGTTCATCTTGGCGGGAGCCGCGCCGCAGTCGGTGGGCTTTCCCGGAGCCGAGGGGGCGGACGGGCCGCTCGGTGCCGTTCCGGGGGCGAGGACCTCACTGCCACCGGGGGCGACGGCCTTCGGCTGGATCTGGTCGGTCGACGAGAGGTCGATGTAGAACACGGTCTGCCCGTCGCGCACCCCATAGACCCGCCAGCGGTCGGCGCCCAGCGGGATGAACTGCTCGAGCTGCGCGCCCGTCTGCTGGATGAACGGCACGGCCTTGGCGTTCAGGGAGTTCAGGTTGGCGATCAGTGGGTCGCCGGTGGCCAGGGTGTAGACGTCGTAGCGGTTCAGCCGGCCGCTGTCGACCTGGTCGGCGGACACGATCCCGTACGCGACGAACGACTGGGACTTGGTGCCCCGCGGGATGAGCGGGGTGACGTAGTACAGCCGGTGGTCGGTGCCGCGCAGCAGGTACTCGCCCGGGTTGGCCTTCTGGGTCGAGAAGTCCGAGGTGCGGAAACCGAAGGAGCGCTTCTTGCTCTTACGCCCGGCGGCCCACGCGGTGGCGTCCCGCTGCACCCGCGTCAGCGTGATCGGGTAGACCGGGCCCGGCAGCTCGCCCGGCGCCACCTTGGGCCGGTACGTGATGTCGGGAGCGCCGTCGCGGCTGCCCTTCAGCAGCAGGACCCCCGCCGCGACCCGCACCGTGCGGTTCTTGTAGGCGATCTGGCGCTGGACCACCACGACGATGACCGGCCGGTCGCCCTGGCAGTAACCCCAGACGTCCTTGTCCTCGAAGCCCAGCTCGGGGTGGCGCTCGGCCAGCAGGTGCTTCAGGTCGTTCATCTTGGTGCCGTTGAAGGCCCGGTCGAACCGGTGGTCACCGGTGAAGCGGCAGACCTGGGTGGAGTTGGTGGCGCCGTCGAACTGCGCCACGCCGTAGGCCGGGCGCGAGCTGCCCGAGCCGTCCAGAATCGCCGACCACTGGCCGGTATTGGGCGCCGCACCCCAGATGTAGGTCAGCGAGTCGCTCATCACGTCGACCCCCTGCACGGGGGAGGCCGCCTGCGTCATCGCGGTGCGGGCCGAGGCCAGCGACGAGGTCCGGGACTCCCACCGCATCGCGGGATAGGCGTTGTCCACCTTGATGCAGGACGGGACGTCGTGCCGGCCGATCCGGTCGCACCCAGGGCCGCCGGGACGGGATCCTGTCACCAGGTCGGCGACCGAACCCGGCGGATCGGTCAGGGTCGGCACGTGGAACACGGTCGTCCGGTTGTAGTAGCGGCCCGCGTCCTTGTCGTTGTCCCACAGTGCCGAGGGGAGCGGCCACACCACCACGACCAGCGCCGCGACGATCGTGACGACGGCCGTCCCGAAGGCCAGGCGCCCGGTGAGCCCGGATCCGAAGTCGAAGTCCTCGTCGAAGCCGATCAGCAGGCCGGTCAGCAGCAGCACGCTGGCGACCCACAGCCAGAACCACCCGGCCGCCCCGGACAGCCCGCCGTGCGGCAGGAAGGTGCGCTGAACCCAGTGCGCGACGACCCGGTCGATGCCGTACCCGGGCATCACGACCCGGCCGATCGACCACGTGAGGCCCACGAGGGCGGGCAGCCAGAGCCACACCAGAAGAAGCCGCGTCACGCGCCGCCGGATGATGACACGCCGACGCCGGGGGGACTGCCAGCTCATCGCCGCTCCCAATTGTGGGGATTTGCCCTTGGACGCGGCATAGCCGGGTCACGTTCCCGGCGAGATCATTCCTTCTCGGGGCGCTGGATGCGAATCACTCCGGACTCCAGGTCCGGGCGGCCGGAACCGGCCTGCTGGTGATCGTCCTGGCGGCGCATCTTCTCCGCCTCCTGCTGCTCCAGCTGGATCTTCTTGCCGCCACTGAACATGGCGTGCAGGTCTTCGAAAACGCCGACGCCGAACCCGGCGCCGGCGGCGGCGTCACCACGGATCGCGGCCATCATCGACGGACGGCCGGTGCCCTCGTCAGGCCAATCGACGACCTCGGGCTCGACCTTCTTGGGCTTGGCCGGGCCTCTGGGCCGCCTCCGGCGGCGGCGAAACGGTGACTTCACTCCAGCTCCAACGTTCAACGGTGGTGAAATGATCCCACGCCGTGGGCCCAGTCAACCATCGAAGGTCCACCGGGTCGGTGACCCGGCGAAGTCGTCATGGAGCAGACCGAATGCCCGGCGGGGTCGCACCGCGATCGTGGCATTGACCGCCGGATCGAGGAAATCGGGCTGGAGGTCGACGTCGTACTTGGCGTTGGTCAGGCCCAGGAACCGCGCGATGGCCGCCGAGTCGGTGATCACCTCGGCGGTGCCCTCGATCACCACGGGATCGCCGGCGTCCTCGGTGGTGACCACGACCCGGGGGTCGCGCGCGAGGTTGCGGGCCTTGCGGGACCGGAGGCCGGCGCTGAACCACAGCGCGTCGTGGTCCCACACCCCCCAGACGGGCATCGCGTGCGGACCTCCCTCCGGGGTCACCGTGGCCACCCAGAAGTTGCGGGCGGCCGTGATCCGCTCCAGGGCCCACGACCAGGGCAGCAGCCCGGTGCCCTCGTCGGGGGCGCGAACGCCGTAGCCCGGCATGTGGGGCCGGTCGGCCGTGGGCTCCATGCCGTACTCCTCCCGGGGACGACTCCGCCTCCGCATCGTGGCACGCGGTGCCGGCAGAAGTCCGGCGTGGGCGGGGGTAAGAATCGGTTCCATGCTCGGAGGAGGGGACTGCGAACGGTAACCTGCGGAACGTGCCCACCACTCTCGCCGACGTCATCGGGGTCCTCGAGGGTCTCTACGATCCCCGCTGGGCCGAGTCCTGGGACGCGGTCGGCCTGGTGTGCGGGGACCCCGCACAGACCGTCACCAAGGTGATGTTCGCCGTCGACCCGGTCACGGCAGTGATCGACGAGGCGCTCGGCTGGGGCGCGGACCTGCTGGTCACGCACCATCCGCTGCTGCTGCGGCCGGTCAGCAGCGTGGCGGCGACCACGCCCAAGGGCCGGTCGATCCACCGGCTGATCACGGGTGGGCTGGCGCTCTACACCGCGCACACCAACGCCGACGTCGCCGACCCGGGAGTCTCCGACGCGCTCGCCCGGGCAGTCGGCCTGAGCGGCCCGCTGCGTCCCCTGGCGCCCTCGGCCGAGGACCCGCGCAGGGGCCTGGGCCGGATCGGCGAAATGCCCGCACCGCTCACCCTGGCGGAGTTCGCCGCCCAGGTGGCCAAGGGCCTGCCGGCCACCGCGGCCGGTGTGCGCCTCGCCGGTGACCCGGACCGTACGATCCGTACCGTCGCGGTCTGCGGCGGAGCCGGCGACTCCCTGCTCGGCGCGGCGGCCGCGGCCGGCGTCGACGTCTACCTCACCGCCGATCTCCGCCACCACCCCGCCTCGGAGGCCCGGGAGCATTCCGGCGGGCCCGCTCTGATCGACGCCGCGCACTGGGCTACCGAATGGCCCTGGCTGGCCGACGCGGAGCGGCGGTTGACCGGTGCCCTGGCCGCGCCGCCGGCGGGCGACCGCACGGCCCCGGGAGTGGAGACCCGGATCTCCACGCTCGTCACCGACGCGTGGACCTTTTCTTGTAAGCCCGAAGGAGCATCACAGTGAAAGCCGCACCGGAAGCCCAGCAGCGCCTGCTGGACCTGCAGGAGCTCGACGCCGCGCTCGACCGGCTCGCCCACCGCCGCCGGACGCTTCCGGAGCTGGCCGAGATCGAGCGGCTGGAGGCCCGGCTCGCCGAGCTGGGCGACGTCGTGGTCAGCGCCGAGGCCGACATCGCGGACCTGGACCGCGAGCAGTCCAAGGCCGAGCAGGACGTCGAGCAGGTACGGCTGCGCGCCGACCGGGACCAGAAGCGCCTCGACTCCGGCCAGGTGACCTCCGCCAAGGACCTGGAGAACCTCCAGTCCGAGATCGCCTCGCTGCAGCGCCGCCAGTCCGCCCTCGAGGAGGTCGTGCTCGAGATCATGGAACGGCACGAGGCGGCCGACGGGCGTTTCGCCGGCCTGACCGAGGAGCGCACCGCCGCCCAGGCCGAGCTGACCGTCCTGGGCGAGCGCCGGGACGCCGCCGCCAAGGAGATCGACGACGAGGCGGGGGCCACCAGCGCCGCCCGCACCGCCGTCGCCAAGGACATCCCCGACGACCTGCTGGCCCTGTACGAGAAGCTGCGCGGCCAGTTCGGGGTCGGCGCCGCCGCGCTCCTGCGAGGCCGCTGCCAGGGCTGCCACCTCGCCCTCAACACCACCGACCTCAACCGCATCCGGGCCGCCGCGGCCGACGAGGTCGTCCGGTGCGAGGAATGCCGCCGCATCCTCGTCCGCACCCCGGAATCCGGCCTGTGAGTCGGGTGAGCGAGGTACGAGCGAGCGGGCGACGAGGGAGGGCGGTGCCGTCCCGGCGCCCCGAGCCGCCGTGCGGAGCAGCGGCATGAGCGGCAAACTGATCGTCGAGGCCGACGGCGGGTCGCGCGGCAACCCCGGGCCCGCCGGTTACGGCGCGCTGGTCAAGGACGCCCTCACCGGCCAGGTGCTGGACGAGATCGCCGAGTCCATCGGGCACGCGACCAACAACGTCGCGGAGTACCGAGGGCTGATCGCGGGGCTGAGGGCCGCGGCGGCCCTGGCCGAGCGGCCGGCGGTCGAGGTCCGCATGGACTCCAAGCTGGTCGTCGAGCAGATGTCGGGCCGCTGGAAGATCAAGCACCCGGACATGATCCCGCTGGCGCTGGAGGCCCGGGAGGCCGCCAAGGACCTCGGCGCCGTGCGCTACACCTGGATCCCGCGTGCGCAGAACGCGCACGCCGACCGGCTGGCCAACGAGGCCATGGACGCCGCGGTGCAGGGGCGGCCCTGGAGCCGCCGGGCCCGTGACCCCCAGCCCGGATCGCGGTCGCGGCCGGCGGCGGGGCCGGACGAGGAGCCCGAGCCCGCGCCGCGCCCGGCGGCGACGTGGGCGGGCGCCACCACCACTCCCACCACCACGCTGCTGCTGCGGCACGGCCAGACCCCGCTGTCGGACGAGAAGCGGTTCGCCGGCACCGGGGACATCCCGCTGACCGAGACCGGTCTCCTCCAGGCCAAGGCGGCGGCGCGGGCCCTCGGGGATCGTGGCATCGACGTGATCGTGTCGTCGCCGCTGCGGCGGTGCCGGGACACGGCGGCCGAGGTCGCCGCGGCCACCGGCACCGAGATCCGGATCGAGGACGGCTTCCGCGAGACCGACTTCGGCGACTGGGAGGGCCATACGTTCGCCGAGGTACGGGAGCGCTGGCCGGCCGAGATGGACGCCTGGCTGGCCGACCCCGCGGTGGCCCCGCCCGGCGGGGAGAGCTTCGCCGACACCGCACGCCGGGTCCGCACGGGACTCGACAAGCTGATGGTGCGCTACCGGCACCAGACGGTGCTCGTCGTCTCGCACGTGACGCCGATCAAGATGCTGGTACGCCATGCCCTGCAGGCACCGCCGCAGGCGCTCTACCGGATGCACCTCGACGTGTCGTCGCTGTCGGTCATCGACTGGTACGACGACGGCCCCGCAGTCCTGCGCGGCCTCAACGACACCCACCACCTGCAACCGTGACCACCTCGCAGCAGCCGTGATCAGGCGCCGACCGCGCCGAAGAAGCAGACCACCCTCCGTGATCATGCGATCAATCGACGATTGATCGCATCATCACGGCTGGGCGGGGGTCAGGCCGCGCGGACGGTGTCGGTGCGGCTGGCGAGCTCGAACTCCGCCCTCGGCTGCTCCATGCTGCCCAGGGAGATGGTCTCGCGCTTGAAGAACAGCGCGAGGGTCCAGTCGGCGAGCACCCGGACCTTGCGGTTGAGGGTCGGCACGCGCGACAGGTGGTAGGTGCGGTGCATGAACCACGCCGCGACGCCCTTGACCTTCACCCCGTAGATCTGGGCCACGCCCTTGTACAGGCCCAGGCCGGCCACCGAGCCGGCGTAGGCGTGCACGTACGGCTTGAGGGTCTTGCCGCGCAGCGACGCCACCAGGTTGTCGGCGAGCACCTTGGCCTGACGCACCGCGTGCTGGGCGTTGGGCGCGCAGAACTCGCCGTCGGCGGTGAGGTCCGGCACGGCGGCGTTGTCGCCGGCCGTGTAGGCCCGCACCAGGCCCTTGACGGTGAGGTACTCGGTGGCCTCCACCCGGCCGCGCTCGTCGAGCGGCAGGTCGGTGTTGCGCAGCACCGGGGCGGCCTTGACGCCCGCCGTCCACACCAGGGTGCCGGCGTCGAAGGAGCTGCCGTCCGACAGCTTGATCCGCTGGCCCTCGGCGGAGTCGAGGAACGTCTTCATCTTGACGTCGATGCCGCGGCCGCGCAGCTGCTCGGCGGTCCAGCGGCCCATCTCGGGCCCCACCTCGGGCAGGATCCGGTCGGCCGCGTCGACGAGCAGGAAGCGCATGTCCTGGACGCTGACGTTTCGGAGGTACTTGGTCGCGGTGCGGGCCATGTCCTCCAGCTCGGCGAGCGCCTCGACCCCGGCGAAGCCGCCGCCGACGAAGACGAAGGTGAGCGCCTTGCGCCGGATCTCCTCGTCGTCGGTGGACTCGGCGATGTCCAGCTGGGCGAGCACGTGGTTGCGCAGGTGGATGGCCTCGCCGATGGTCTTGAAGCCGATGCCGAACTCGGCCAGGCCGGGGATGGGCAGGGTCCGTGACACCGACCCCGCGGCCATCACCAGGTAGTCATAGGAGATCCGCTTGGGCGGGCCGGCGATGGGCTGCACGATCGCCCAGCGGCCTTCGTGGTTCAGCTCGGTCACCCTGGCGTTGAGCACCCTGGCCCGGGGAAGCACCCGGCGCAGCGGCGCCACCACGTGGCGGGGCGAGAGGTTCCCGGCCGCGGCCTCGGGGAGGAACGGCTGGTAGGTCATGTACGACTGCGGGTCGACGACGGTGATCTCCACCTCGCCGCGGCGCAACTCGGTCCGCAGCTTCTTCTGCAGCCGGAGTGCGGTGTACATGCCCACGTAGCCGCCGCCCACGATCAGGATGTGGGGAGCGCCACTGGACTGGCGGGGCGAAGCCATGGGAATGCGGGCATTGTCCTCGGGTCGCCGGGCCATGGTGGCCTCCTTGTCACAGGTCAGTGTCACAGGTCAGTTTGTGAAGACATTCACAAGCTAACCCCAAGAACGGGCATGATGCAAGCCGATCGTCGGGAAGAACCGTAGAACTTTCCAAAAAGCGGAGGATGGAACGTTCGTTACTGAGGGAAGTTCGTTGAACTTTCTCCGTGAGTCTCAGGGAGTGGCCGGAAGTCTTCCCGCAGGTCGTCGCGCGGGGGCGCCACGGCGGTCGCCGGGCTCATGAGAGAAAAGACCGTTTGTGACCGGGTGAGCATCTAAGGTGGGTCGCTGGGGTGAGGGTCTCACCGGCAGGAGCGCGGCCCGCTCGAATCCGCCGGAACGGGCCGGACGCAGCGTACGATCGTCGCCCGGGAGCGTTGACAAGGATGATGACTAGATACAGGCGTGCCAGGGTGCTCATGGCGGCAGCCGGTGGCGCCGCCGGGCTCGTCGGCCTGACCGGCTGCGGCCTGGTCGGGCAGGCGGGTGCCAAGAGCGCGGACCTGTCGGACTGGTTCACCGTGACCAGCCCGGCCTTTCGCGACGGCAAGCCGATCCCGTCCCAGTTCGCCTGCCCGTCCTACCAGGGCGGGCAGGGCAAGACACCGCCGCTGAACTGGTCGTTCCCCGACGGGGCCGCCGCGTTCGCCATCATCGTCGACGACCCGGACACGCCCAAGGGCATCTACGTGCACTGGGTGGTGGCCAACATCGACGGGCACACCAACGCCGTGGTGGCGGGTGCGCGTCTGGCCAAGACGGTTGAAGGAAAGAACACCGGGGGTACGGTGGGCTATCAGCCGCCGTGCCCGCCGAAGGGGCAGCAACCACACCGGTATCGCTTCACGGTCTACGCGCTGAGCGAGCCGGTACCGATGAAGGCGGGCGCCCCACTGAAGGACTCGTTGCCGATGATCGCGCAGCGGACGATAGGACGGGGCAGGATCACCGGGAACTTCGGCGGCCGGTAGATGCGTTGGGCGAGGTCAATGGGGCGAACCGTGTGCAGGGTGACCGAATCGGCCATGTGGTACGTAGCGTGTGGCAGCTAATGTTCACGAAGGGTGTGACAAGGGTCATAGCGGTCAGCCAGAATCAGGTGAGGTCCTCAGGGGACTGGACGCCAGTGATACGCGGGGTTGACCCTCGGGCCGCGCTGGCACCGGTAGCCGGACCATGGCAATGGGTGGTGCAATGACTTACATCGTCGTCCTCGGCCTCGTCGTGGTCGTCATCCTCGTAGTGGTGCTCGTCGCGCTCGGCATGCGGGCGAGCCGAGCGGCCCACGATGACGACGACGACTGGATGACCGACGAGCAGGAGACTCCTCAGCCGCGCGGCCGCAGAGGCGGCCCGGTGGTGGAGGAGGACATCAGCGAGGGCTACGGCACCGGCTATGACCGCCGCGTCGCGGGCGCCCCGCTGGGGGCTCCGACGGCCTCCCCGATGGCGGCACCGGTGAGCGCGCCGCCGCCGCCCTCGCAGGCCGTCGCGCCGCGCCGCGGCCGGGCCAGTGACGAGATGGGCGACGACGACTACTGGGCCACCATCACCTTCGACAAGCCCAAGTTCCCCTGGCAGAACGCCGACGCCCACCAGCCGGTGACCGGCGAGGACCCGCTCGGTATCCCCGCCGCCGACGAGCCCGCGCCGGAGCAGGTCGCACCCGCCGCCCCCGCGCAGCCGTACCTCCAGGACACCTACGGCCAGCAGGACTCCTACGGCAAGCAGGACACCTACGCCCAGCAGGACGGCTACGGGCAGCAGGACGGCTACGGCCAGGACGGCTACGGCAAGCAGGACACCTACGCCCAGCAGGACACGTACGCCCAGCAGGACTCCTACGGCAAGCAGGACACGTACGGCAAGCAGGACACCTACGGGCAGGAGCCGTACAGCCCCGAGTCCTACCCGAAGGAGCCGTACACGCAGGCTCCCCAGCCCCTCTCGGGGTTCGGGTCGGATCCGCTGGACTCCCCGCTGCCGCCCCTCTCGCAGCCTTCCCCCGCGCGCCCGGACCCGTACGACCAGCCGTCCCCGACCTCGACCGGTCCGCTGCGGGCACCGGATCCCCTGAGCACCCCGCTGGCCCGGGCGGACAGCCTGGACTCGACCCAGGCCTACTCCTACGGCGACGCGCTGACGGGCGGCACGCTGCCTCCGACGCCGGCGCCCCCGCCGCGCCCCGCGCCGGCCCCAGTTCCGCCCGCCGCCGCCCCCGGGCCCGGCCCGGGCGCAGGCTCGGGTGACACCGACGGTCACCGGCTGCCGACCGTGGACGAACTGCTCCAGCGCATCCAGACCGACCGGCGCCGGGCCACCTCGGCGCCCGCCGAGCCGCCCACGTCCTACGGCTCCGCACCGGTGGACCCGCTCAACGATCCGCTGAGCACCGGCCCGAGGAGCCTCGGGTCGCTGAACGGCGGCTCCGACTCCGGGTACGGCACCGACTCCGGGTACGGCTCCGGGTCCGGTTCCTGGCCGGGCTCCTCGTCCTCCGGGTCCTACGACCCCGACCCGCTCAGCACCCCCAGCGGCGGCCTGCCGAGCGGCGGCCAGCTGTCCGGCAGCGGCCTGTCCGGAGCCGGCTCGGCGTCCGGGGGCTACGACACCGGCGGGTACGAGACCGGTGGCTACCGTTCGTCGGGCTCCGGCTCCTCGTCCTCGGGCTACTCCACCGACGGCTACCCGACCAGCCCGGCCACCCCCGCCTACGAGCCCCCGCGCTACGACGATCCGCTGGCGGGCTACGGCGGTTCCCCGGGCGGCCGTGACTCCTACGGCGCCCTCGGCCAGAACGAGGCGACCTCGACCTCGCCCAGGGGAGTGCAGCCGCCGGCCGAGCCGGGCCGCTACGGCGACTTCTCGGGCAGCAGCTACAACGGTCCCGCCTCGTCCGACCCGCTGTCGGCGCCCCGCGGCTACGGCGAGTCCCCGGCGTCCGGATCGCCGTACGGCTCGGGCTATGGAGGTGCCGACCCGGCGTACGGCTCGCCCGCGCCGCAGCCGCCGGACTATTCCGACCCGAACCCTCCGAACCCGTACAACGCGCCTCGCGAGACGCAACGCCCCCCGGAGGAGTGGGAGAACACCTACCGCGACTACCGGCGCTGATCGGCCGCTTTTTTCCTTGTTCGCTCTCGCCGTGGTCGGGTCGTTCATGATTCGATACGTAGGGTGACGATAAAAACACGGAACGCCAGCACGTTCCCTCAGGACCTGCTCGCCTCGTTCGTGGTCTTCCTGGTGGCGATCCCGCTCTCGCTGGGCATCGCGGTCGCCTCGGGGGCCCCGGTCGCCGCCGGGCTCGTGGCGGCCGTCGTGGGCGGCATCGTGGCGGGCGCGCTGGGCGGCTCCCCGCTTCAGGTCAGCGGGCCCGCCGCCGGGCTGACCATGATCGTCGCGTCGCTCATCCAGTCCTACGGCTGGCGGGCCACCTGTGCCATCACCCTGTGCGCGGGGCTGCTGCAGCTGCTGCTGGGCGTCTGCCGGCTGGCCCGCTCGGCGCTGGCGGTCTCGCCCGCCGTGGTGCACGGCATGTTGGCGGGCGTCGGGGTGATCCTCGTCCTCTCCCAGGTGCACGTGATGCTGGGCGGCCGTCCGCAGGGGTCCGCCCTGGCCAACCTCCGCGAGCTGCCCGGCCAGGTCGCCGACCACCATTCCCGGGCCACCCTGATCGGGCTGCTGACCATCGCCGTGCTGGTGGCGTGGGGGCGGCTGAGCAGGCCGCGGATCCCCGGGCCGCTCGTCGCGGTCGCGGTCGGCACCGGAGCCGCCTGGGTGCTCGGCTGGAACGTGCCCCGGGTCGATCTGCCCGGCACCCTGCTCGGTGCCTGGGAGCCGCCCGCGGTGCCGGCCGGCTCGGTCCTGGGCGTCGTCGGGGCGGTCGTGTCGGTCGCGGTGGTCGCCGGAGTGGAGTCGTTGCTGTGCAGCGTGGCGCTGGACCGGGTCCGCCCGCAGGGAGTGCCCCGCGGCGATCTCGACCGTGAGCTCGTCGGCCAGGGGGCCGCGAACACCATCTCCGGGCTGCTCGGCGGGATGCCCGTCGCGGGCGTGGTGGTGCGGAGCCTCGCCAACGTCCAGGCCGGGGCGCGCTCACGGACCTCGGCCATCCTGCACGGGGTGTGGGTCCTGGTCCTCGCGCTGTCCTGCGGCCCGGTGGTCGAGCAGATCCCGCTGGCCGCGCTGGCGGCGCTGCTGGTCGCCATGGGCGTGCGGATGCTCGACCGGACCTACGTCAGGGATCTGCGCCGCCACCGTGAGGCCCCGGTCTACCTGGCCACGCTGCTGGGCGTGGTGACCCTGGGGCTCGGCGAGGGGGTGCTCGTCGGGATCGCGGTCGCCGGCTGCCTCGCCCTGCGCCGGTTGACCCGGCTGACGTTGAGCACCGAGTGCAGCGACGGCCGCTGGCACGTCGTCGTGGAGGGCTCGCTCACCTTCCTCGGGGTGCCCCGGCTGACCGCGCTGCTGCAGGAGGTCCCGCCGGGAGTGCCGGTGGATCTGGACCTCGAGGTGACCTTCATGGACCACGCCGCGTTCGAGGCGATACACCACTGGCGGGTGGGTCATGAGAGGACCGGTGGTCGGGTCGATATAGACGAGATCCATGAATCCTGGTACGAAAGCGCTGTGACAGGCGAAAAGACACCCATACGTCGTACCTCGGGCATTCGCTGGTGGGCTCCCTGGGGGGCTCGCCGGCGACGGGACACCGCGCCCCTTGACGGGGCGTCCCCGCGCGAGGTGTTGCTCGCCGGTGTCCGGGAGTACCACGACCGCACGGCCCGGCTGGTCCGTCCAATCATGGCTGAGCTGGCGTTTCAGCAGGCCCCGGAGCATCTGTTCATCACCTGCGTGGACTCCCGGGTGGTGCCCAACATCATCACCGCGAGCGGTCCCGGAGACCTGTTCATCGTCCGTAACGTGGCCAACCTGGTCCCGCGGTACGGGTCTCCGGCGCCGGACGACTCGGTCGCCGCGGCGGTGGAATATGCGACAAACGTGCTAAATGTGCGCACTATCACAGTGTGTGGTCACTCACACTGCGGTGGCATGGCGGCCCTGCTGGGCGGCGGCACCGAGATCGAACACCTGCCCGTCCTGTCCCGGTGGCTGACGCACGGCAACCACAGCCTGGCCCGGTTCCTCACGGCCGCGCCGGCCGACCCGCCGGCCGACCCCGAGGCCGAGCAGGTGTCGCCGCTGACCACTCTGTGCCAGGTCAACGTGGCGCAGCAGTTCGACAACCTGATGACCTATCCCTGGCTGCGCAGCCGGGTGGAGTCGGGGCAGCTCGAACTGGTCGGCATGTTCTACGACCTGGAGACCGCCCAGGTGTACGTGCTCGATCCCGAATCGGAGCGGTTCCTGCTGTTGCCACAGGAGGCTCCCGAGGTGGACGACGCGGGCGTGGAGGGCGCCTCCCCGCAGGGCTCCATCCGCACCTGACGGGGACGCGGGGGCGCGGGCGGGCGAGCCGTGCGCTCCCGGGAGATCGGGAGACGTGCTCCGCTGCCGATCGGAGCTTCGTGGCGGACGAGCCGGCCTGTAGGCCGGGTTCTGTCCCCGCTCGCGCGGGGGGCGGCCATCCATCTCGGGTCGCCGTTGCCGGCGACCTCCAGCGGTCTACCCGCAGGCTCGGGCGGGCAGCCCTCGAACGCCTGCGCGAAGAGCCTTGCGGCTCTCCTTCTTGACCTTGCTCCGGGTGGGGTTTACCGAGCCGCCCGAGTCACCTCGGGCGCTGGTGAGCTCTTACCTCACCGTTTCACCCTTACCGCCGGTCCGGGGACCGGTGGCGGTCTGTTCTCTGTGGCACTTTCCCGCGGGTCACCCCGGGTCGGTGTTACCGACCACCCTGCCGTGTGGAGCCCGGACCTTCCTCGGCGGGGGTGCGAGACCCCCGACGCGGCCGCCCGGCCGGCTCGTCCGCCGTGCCTCCAGCCTACGGCCTCCGCGGCCGCCTCGCCTACGCTGTGCGGATGGCCAGATCGTTGCTCGACACCCCGACCTATCGGCTGCTTCGCGTGCTGGGACGGCACAAGGTGATGGTCGGGGCGGAGCTGGAGCGGCTCGGGTTGCACATCGGTCACGATCTGTACCTCGCGCAGCTGTGGCGGGAGGACGGCCTGACGTCGGCGGAGCTCGCGGCCCGGACCGGGGTGTCGGCGCCCGCGGTGACGAAGGCGGTCACCGGGCTGGAGCGCGCCGGGGCGAACGGCTCGGGGCTGGTGCGGCGCGAACGGGACCCGGCGGACGCGCGGGTGGTGCGCATCTGGCTGACCGAGGAGGGCCGTGCGCTGCGGGATCCGGTCACCGACCTGTGGTGCCGGGCCGAGCAGGAGGTCTGGGGCACGCTCAGCTCGCAGGAACGCCGCGAGGCGCGGCAGGCCGCTGAGGAGCTCCTGGGCTGAGGCCCCATGACTGAGGGCTCGCTGAGGGATCGCTGAGGGCGAAACTCTATAGACGGCTAATAATTAGCTGGTTAACCTCTTCCTTAACCAGTTAAGGAGTTGATCGTCATGGAGTTCGGACTCCGCGGCAGGACGGCGTTCGTCACAGGCGCGACGGGACGGATCGGCCGGGCCACCGCCGTCGCCTTCGCGGTGGAGGGGGCGAACGTCGTGGTCGCCTACCACTCCGCCGAGTCCGCGGCCCGCGACGTCGTGGCCGAGGTCGAGTGGCACGGCGTCAAGGCGCTGCCGCTGCGGCTGGACCTCGGCGACGAGGCCTCCGTCGACGCCGCGGCGGCCGATGCCCTGGCGATGTTCGGTGCCGTCGACGTCCTGGTGAACAACGCCGTGGAGTGGCCGCCCTTCCCGTCGCCGGGCGAGGTCTTCGAGACGGTGCCGGCCGTACGGCTGCGCAGCTCCCTGCGGGCCAACCTCGAGGGCCCCTACCTGCTGGCCAGGGCGCTGGTGGGCCCGATGCGGGCCCGGGGCTGGGGCCGGATCATCAACGTCTCCACCGGCCTGGTGACCGACGGCCTCCCCGGGTCGGCGCCGTACACCACGCCGAAGGCGGGCCTGCACGGGCTGACCCGCACCATGTCCCGTGAGCTGGCGGCCGCCGGCATCCTCACCAACGTGGTGATGGCCGGCTTCACCCCGGGGGACCGGCCGATGCCGGAGGAGATGGTCGCCCGCGCCCGGGCCGCCGCCGCCACCGGCCGGGTCACCGAGGCCAGGGAGGTGGCAAGCCTCATCGTGTATCTCGGCTCGGCCGCAAACGGTCATGTCACCGGTGAGCTGATCCGGGTGGACGGGCATTTCGCGGCCTGAGCTGCCAGAACACGCTCTCACCCCATTTCGGGCACCCTGGTCTTTCCGGCCGGACCACCTGTCGTCGCGGCAAACGCGATATATCGTGGTCGCGTGCAGCAAAGTTCCGTTGGAACGGGGAGAATCAGGGCGTGCGGATCGGGATTCTGGGGCCCTTGGAGGTCGCCGACGGGGAGCGGCTCGTCGAGGTCGGCGGTGCCCGGCTGCGTGCGCTGCTGACCCTGCTCGCTCTGGAGGCGGGCCGGGTGGTGCCCGCCGATCGCCTCATCGGCGACCTCTGGGAGGCCGATCCACCGGCCGGCGCTCCCAACGCCCTGCAGTCCCTGGTCTCCCGGCTGCGCGCCGCCCTCGGCAACGGCCGGGAGCTCATCGAGTCACGGCCGGCCGGCTACCGGCTGACGCTGGCACGTTCCGATATCGACGCCTTCGACTTCGAGACCCGGGTGGCCAGGGCCCGGCGCGCCGGGGACCCGCGCGCCGTCGCCGCGGAACTGCGGGACGCGCTCGCGCTGTGGCGGGGCCCGGCCCTCGCCGACGTCGCGGGCGCGCCGTTCGCGGAGGGGCCGATCGCCCGCCTCGAAGGTCTCTGGCTGGCCGCGACGGAGGAACGGATCGAGGCCGACCTGGCCCTGGGCCGGTACGCCGAGCTGATCCCCGAGCTGGAGGCCCTCACCGCCGCCCATGTCCTGCGGGAGCCGCTGCGCGGCCAGCTGATGCGGGCGCTGTACGGAGCCGGGCGGCAGGCCGACGCGCTCGCGGTGTACGAGGAGACCCAGCGGGCGCTCGCCGACGCCCTCGGCGTGGACCCCTCGGCCGAGCTGGAGAACGTCTACCTGTCGATCCTGCGCCAGGACGCCGCGCTGGCCCCGGTGCGGCCGGCCTCCGCGGCGTCGCGCGGCCTCCTTCCGCCCGAGGACTCGCGGACCAACCTGCGCGCCCAGCTCACCAGCTTCATCGGCCGCGACACCGATCTGACCAGGGTCGGCAAGCTGCTGGGGGACGCCAGGCTCGTGACGCTGACGGGGCCGGGCGGTGCGGGCAAGACCCGGCTGTCGATGGAGGCCGGGGCACGGCAGCACGATCGCGTACCGGACGGCGTCTGGCTGGTCGAGCTCGCCCCGGTGACCGATCCTGCGGAGGTCGTGCACGCGGTGCTGAGCGTCCTGGGGCTGCGCGAGACCGTGGCGCTCGCGGGCTCGCGCAGCCGGATCCCGATCGAGGTCTCCGACCCGCTGGACCGGCTCGTCGCGGCGCTCGCCGGCAAGCGGCTGGTGCTGATCCTCGACAACTGCGAGCACGTGATCGACGCCGCGGCCACGCTGGCGGACCGGCTGCTGGCCGCCTGCCCGGAGGTACGGATCCTCGCGACCAGCAGGGAGCCCCTCGGCATCACCGGCGAGTGCCTCTGGCCGGTCGAGCCGCTGGCCCTGCCGCCGGTGGACGCCGATCCGGAGGAGGCCCTGACCTATCCCGCGGTGGCGCTGCTGGCCGACCGGGCCGGTGCCGCCCGCCCCGGATTCACCGTGACCCACGACAACGTCGCCGACATCGTGCGCATCTGCCGGGCACTCGACGGGATGCCGCTGGCGATCGAGCTGGCCGCCGCCCGATCGCGCGCGCTCACGCCCCGGCAGCTGGCGGCGCGCCTGGACGACCGGTTCCGGCTGCTCACCATGGGCAGCCGGACCGCGCTGCCCCGGCACCAGACGCTGCGCGCGGTGGTGGAGTGGAGCTGGGAGCTGCTGGACGAGCCCGAGCGCGTCCTGTGGCGGAGGCTGTCGATCTTCGCCGGCGGCGCGACCGTGGAGAGCGCCGAGGCCGTCTGCGCCGGCGATCTGGACGTGCTGGCCTCACTGGTGGACAAATCACTGGTGGTCGCCACCGAGGACGGCCGCTACCGGATGCTGGAGACCATCCGGGCGTACGGGATGGAATGCCTGGCGGAGGCGGGTGAGGAGGACCTCGTCCGGCGGGCGCACGCCGAGTACTTCCTGCGGATGGCGGAGGAGGCCGAGTCGAGGCTGCGCGGCGGGCAACAGGTCCGGACTCTGGCCGCGCTGGCGGCCGAGCACGACAATCTGCACGCCGCACTGCGCTGGGCGATCACTTCCGGGGAGACTCCGCTGGCCATCCGGCTCGTCGCGGCGCTCGGCTGGTACTGGTGGCTGTGCGGGCACCGGGCGGAGGGCAACGAGCTCGCCGCGGAGGCGCTCGCCCTGCCGGACATCGCCGAGGACCAGACGACCGCCATCGCCTGCACGCTCACCTCCTTCACCTCGTTCGGCGGCGCGCGCGACATGGAAGAGGTCACCGGCTGGATGCGCCGTGCCCGGGACATCACCCAGCGGATCGAGGGCGAGGTGGTCCACCCGCTGCTGCGCCTGCTCGAGCCGCTGCTCGACCTGTTCCAGGCCGGCAGGGACGCCGAGGCGCTGCGCAAGCTCGAGCCGCTGCTCGAAGAGCCCGACCCCTGGCTGCGGGCGATGGCCCACTTCATGTACGGCCAGGTCCAGATCAACATGGGACATACCGAGGGCGCGGAGTCCCATCTGGCCAAGGCGCTCGCCGGCTTCCGCTCACTGGACGATCACTGGGGGAGCTCCTTCGCGCTGGCGTCCCAGGCGGAGATGGTGTCCTGGCGAGGCGACTACCGGCGGGCCATCGAGATGTACGAGGAGGCGCTGGCGTACCTCACCGGGCTCGGCACCACCGAGGAAACCCCGATGATCTACATGCGGCTGGCGAACGCCCTGTGGCTGCTGGGGGACAAGGCCAGGGCGGGTGAGTTCGTCGCCGCGGGGGCGCGGGTGGCCGAGCGGTCCCTGGCCCCCGAGGGAATGGCGGCCGTGCACCACTATCTGGGCGAGTTCGCCCGCAGGGACGGCCGGCTGACCGAGGCCAGGGCCCATCTGGACCGCGGGCTGGCCCTGTCCGCGGACATGTCCGGGCCGCCGCAGTTCAAGGCGATGATGGCGTCGGTGCGGGCCTACATCGAGGCGGCGGACGGCGATCTCGACAGGGCCAGAGCCGGCCACACCGACGCGCTACGGCAGGCGGTCGCGTCCGCCGACGCGCCGATCACCGCGCAGACGATCATCGGGTTCGCCGACCTGGCCGTCCGGCGGGGGGACCACGCCGAGGCCGCCTGGCTGGCCGGCGCCGCCGAGGGGATCCGGGGACTGCCGGATCTCTCGCTCACGGACGAGGCCGAGATCCGCCGGAAGTGCCGGGCGGAGCTGGGGGAGGTGGAGTACACCGCCGGGCTCGAACGCGGCCGGACGGCGTCCGTCGACGATGTACTGGCCCACCTCGGCATCGACCGGCCCCCGGCCTGGGGGTTCTTCGACGCGGACGACAACGCGGCCACTCCCAGACGGAAGTGACCGCGCATTCGCCCCCGATCGGGGCGCACCGGGTCAGACCCGGCCCTTGAACGCGCGCAGCGACAGCGGGATGAACACCGCCGCGAGCGCGAGCCCCCACAACAGGGAGGCGGTCGCCGGGCCGGCGACCCCCTGGCTGTGCCCCTGCAGGTCGTGCCCGATCAGCAGGCCGCGGAGCGCGTCCACCATCTGCGAGACCGGGTTGTACTTCATGACGTTGTAGATCCAGTCCGGGTACTTGTGGCTCAGCGGGATGAACGCGTTGCTGAGGAAGGTCAACGGGAAGATCACCACAAATCCGAACACCTGCACCTTCTCCGGCTCGCTCACCGTCAGCCCGATGAACACCGAGGCCCACGACAGCAGCAGCGCGAAGGCCAGCAGCAGCCCGAACGCCGGGATCACGGCCAGCGGGGTGGTCTCGATCCGGAAGCCCATGAGCACGCCCACGGTGAGCAGGATCGCCATCGACCAGGCCTGCTTGGCGATGTCGGCGAGGATCCGCCCGGCCAGCGGGGACGTCCGGGAGATCGGCAGGCTGCGCAGCCGGTCGAAGACCCCCTTGGTGACGTCCACGTTGAGCCCGACCCCGGTGGACATGGTGGCGAACAGCGCGTTCTGCACGATGATGCCCGGGATCAGGATGGGCAGGTAGGCCGACACGCTCCCCGCCATCGCCGGCCCGAAGACGTAGGCGAACAGCAGGACGAACATGATGGGCTGGATGCTGAGGTCGATCAGCTCCATGGGGTTGTGCTTGATCTGGACCAGGCTGCGCCAGGCCAGGGTCAGCGTGTTGTTGACGGCGCTGATCGGCGAGATCCGCTTGCCCAGCGTCACTGGTGCGGGCGCCGGCTCTGCGAGCGTGGTCATACCGCCGCTCCTTCCTTGATGAGTTCCTGGTCGTTGTCCTCGTCGGCGGCGGGCTCCTCGGCCCGGTGGCCGGTGAGCGCGAAGAACACCTCGTCGAGGCTGGACTTGCGCAGCGCCAGCTCGCTCACCTGCACCCCGGCGTCATCGAGCCGCCGCACCACGGCGGGCATGACGGAGGGGTCGGAGATCGGCGTGCTGACCAGGCCGTCCCGGACGTCGGGGGCGGCGTCGAGCAGCTCCGAGACGACCCGGGCGACGGTCACCTCGTCGGCCCGGGTGACCGGGCGCACCTCCAGGACCTGCCCGCCGGCCTGGGTCTTGAGCTGGTCGGGGGTGCCGTGCGCGATGACCTTGCCATGGTCGATGACCATGATGTCGTCGGCCAGCTGGTCGGCCTCCTCGAGGTACTGCGTGGTGAGCAGCACCGTCACGCCGTCGTCGGTGAGCCCCCGGACGATGTCCCACAGGCCGTTTCGGGCGCGCGGGTCCAGACCGGTCGTCGGCTCGTCGAGGTAGAGCACCTGAGGCCGCCCGACCAGGCTCGCGGCCAGGTCGAGACGGCGGCGCATGCCACCGGAGTAGGTCTTGGCCGCCCGCTCCCGGGCGTCCCAGAGCTCGAAGCGCTCCAGCAGCTCGGCGCTGCGGCTCTTGGCCGCCCGGCGGGACATGCCCAGCAGCCTGCCGATGAGCACGAGATTCTCGGTGCCGGTGAGCATCTCGTCGACGCCCGCGTACTGACCGGTCAGCCCGATCAGCTGGCGGACCCGGTGCGCGTCGTGCACCACGTCGTAGCCGCCGACGAGGGCGGTGCCCTCGTCGGGCTTGAGCAGAGTCGCCAGCACCCGGACCGCCGTGGTCTTACCGGCACCGTTCGGCCCGAGCACGCCCAGCACCGTCCCGGTCCGGGCGGTGAGACTCACGCCGGCCAGCGCCTGGGTTTTGCCGAAGCGCTTCACCAGGCCCTCGGCCTGGATGGCGTATGTCATGTCATTTCTCCTCGGGTTCTGGACGCCGTACGTCTCGCGGCGTAGACCGCGAAATGTCAACTTACGCAGCGTCCTGTGTGGTCTGCGACTAGTTTTTCCGGTCGCCCTGTCAAACGCCTGCCAAGTCGCTGACAGCCTCGCACGGGGGTCTGACATAACCCGGTGGCCTGGGCCGACGGGCACACCGATCTAGACTGCGAGGAGTGATGTCGGTGGGCCACTCCCAGCAGCCTCCGGACCGGGCTCCGGCCGGGGCCCGGCTGCGTCCGCCTGCTCACCAGGCCGCCCGCCGGGTGATCGTCCAATGGACGGTGGAATACCTCATCGACGTCCTGATCGCCTTCGCGGCGGCCTGGGTCGTGGTCGCCGTCGTCGAGTGGTCCGGCTGGCCGGCGCTGCCCGGCGGGCTTCCGCGGCACATCCGGTGGCTGCCCCTGGTGGTGGCGGTGGCGGGGCTGGCCCTGGTGGTGACGGTGCCTGCCTGGCGTTACCGGCTGCACCGCTGGGAGGTCGGCTCCGACGTCGTCTACACCCGCACCGGCTGGGTCGGCCGGCACTGGCAGCTGGTCCCGGTGAGCCGCATCCAGACCGTCGACACCCGGCAGAGCTGGCTCGAACGGCCGCTGCGCCTGGCCACCATGCACATCAGGACCGCCTCCCATGCGGGCTCCTCCAAGGTGGCGGGGCTGCCGGTCGACACCGCGACCCTGCTGGCCGCCGACCTCGCGCACCGGGCGCACGAACTCCGCGACGACGCGACGTGAGCGTCCCTCCCGCCCGGCGGCTGAGCGGCTGGACGATGATCGTACGGGCGGGCCGGGAGGTGGGCACGCTGCTCTTCGCCGGGGCGACCGGGCTGCTGCTCGGCGGTCTGTCGACCGGGCTCTACGTCACGATGGCCGGGGTCGTCATGAGCCTGCTGCACAACGCGGTCAAGTGGGCGGCGTTCAGCTACACGGTGTACGACGACCGGATCGAGCTGCGCCGCGCACTGATCGGCCGGTCGGTGACCAACATCCCGATCGACCGGATCCGCGGCGTGGACATCAGCACGACCCTGCCGCACCGGGTGCTCGGCGTGGCCGTCGTGCACATCGACGCCGCCGCCGCGGGAGAGAACACCGGCGAGGGCACTCTCAACGCCGTCTCCCGCGCGGAGGCGGTGCGCCTGCGGCAGGTGCTGCTCAGCCGGTCGCACGCCCGGCCCGACGGGGCGCCCGCCGCCGTGCACCCGCCGCGCAGGGGCGTCCTCTACGCCCGGGCGCTGCCCAGGTGGTATCTGTACGCGCCGCTGAGCGGTGCCTACATACTGACCCCGTTCGCCCTGGCGGGAAGCCTGCTCGGGGCCCTCTACAACCTCGGTGACGACCTGGGGCTGCTCACCGAGCGCCGGCTGGAGCGGCTCGGCCAGAACGCGGCGGGACTTCCGCCGCTGCTGGCCGTCGGCGTCGTGGTGTTGCTCGTCCTCGCGATGCCGGTCGCCTCCGTCGTGGCGTACGCGCTGTTCAACTGGGACTTCACACTGCGGGCCGTCGGCGGGGAGGGCGGTGACCGGGACGGCACGATCGTGGCCGAACGTGGCCTGATCACCCGCCGCAGCGTGTCGCTGGAGCACGCCCGGATCCGCGGCGTCGAGCTGCGCGACAACCCCCTCGAACGGCTCGCCGGTGTGGTGCGGCTGGGCGCCCTCGTGACCGGCCTGGGCGACTCCGAGCACCGCCGGCGGTTGCTGCCGACCTCGCCGCGCGAAGTCGTCACCGGCGTCGCGGGCCGGGTGATGTCCGCCCCCGCCGGCTCGCTCTCCGTACTCGCCCGGCTGACCGGGCATCCCGCCTCGGCGCGCCGGCGCCGGATCAGCCGGGCCGTCCTGCCGCCGCTGGCCGTCGCCCCTGTCGCGCTGGTCATGGGTTGGCCGTTCGTCGCGTACGGGGCCGGGGCGCTGGCCCTGCTCTGCCTCCCCCTCGCACTCGACCGGTACCGCCAGCTCGGCCATGCCGACGACGGGACCCGGCTGACGATGCGCTCCGGCTCGCTCCGGCGCCACCAGGTGATCATCGAGCACCGCGCGGTGCTGGGCTGGGAGCTGCGGCAGAGCCTCTTCCAGCGCCGGTCCGGCCTGGTCACGCTGGTCGCCGGGGTCGGCGCGGGCAGGGGCGGTTATCCGGTGATCGACCTGGCGGAGGAGGACGCGGTGGCCCTCGCCCGGGACATCACCCCCCAGTGGGTCACGCCCTTCCTGGAGTAGCGCCGCCGCGCCGATCGTGCCGTACGGGTCGCCGCCCGCACCGGCGGCCCTCGTGGCGAGCCGGGGCGCCCGGCCCGCCCTCCAGGCCCGCCGCGGGGATCAGTCGGGGCGGCGGGCGCCGAACATGATCTCGTCCCAGGACGGCACGGAGGCCCGTTTGCCGCGGGACGAGTTCTTCCGCCGTCCGGGGCGGGCGGGCGGCTCGACCGGTGAGGTCGGCGCGGGCACCGGCACCTTGCGCTTCGGGGCCGGCGTGACCTTCTCGGTCTTGGGCTCCTTCGCCTTCTCCGCTTCGGCCTTTTCCGCCTCGGCCCGCTCGGCTTCGGCCCGCTCGGCTTCGGCCCGCTCAGCCTCCGCCTTCTCGGCTGCGGCCTTCTCGGCTTCGGCTCGCTCCGCCTCGGCCTTTTCCGCTGCGGCCTTCTCGGCGGCGGCCTTGGCTGCCGCGGCGTTGTCCGCCTTGGCCCGCTCCGCCTTGGCCCGCTCCGCCTCGGCCTGCGCTGCCTCGGCCGGACCGGTCTTCTCCACCGCGGCCGGCGCCGCCGTGGTCTCCTCGACCGTGGTCGGTGCGGCTTCGGTGCGGTCGGCCGCCGTGCTCACCGGGTCGGCGGACACCGGCTCGGGCTTCGCCGCGGCCCGCGGTGCGGACTTGGCGGCGGCCCGCGGCCGGGCCTGCTCTGCGGGCTCGGCGGACGGTGCAGCGGTCGCGGCGGGCTCGGCGGCGGCGTCCTCGGCGGGCTCGCCGGCGGGCGGCTTCGCGGCCACCGGTTCCCGGCCGGCCGGATCGGGGACCTCGGACGCGGTGGTGACCGGCTCCGCGGCGGCGTCCTGCTCGCGGGGCTCCGCTGCAGGTGCGGTGCGAGGCCGTTCGGCGGGCTCGGGCGAGGCGTCCGCCGCGGACCGCCGGGACCCGGTCTCGGACCGCGTCGCGGGCTCCGGCTCGGGCACCACCGCCGTGACGACCTCGGTGACGACTTCGGCGACGACCTGGCGGGGGTCCTCCGGCACCTCGTCGGCCGGGGTCTCCCGCGCGGCCTCGGTCACGCTCGCCCGCGCGGTCTCCGCGCGGTGCTCCGGCCGGCCCTGCTGCTCGGGCTCCCGGGTGTAGACGCCGGTGGCCTGCGCGACGGCGTCCACCTCCTGCGCCGCGGGCTCGGGGACGTTGCGCTCCCGGGCGGCCGGGACGATCTCGGGCTCCCGCGGGGCGACGTACTCACGGCGGTGCGGGGCGACCGACTGACGGCGTGGCTCGGCGGTCCGTCCGCGCTCGGCGCCGTACTCCCGGCGCTGCTCGGCGGCGACGTCCGAACGTGAGTCGGACACGATCTTCATGGCGGGCCGGCGGGGCACCAGGGGCGTCACCGTCGGGGCGGCCGGCTCCTCCAGCACGAGCGACGAGAGCCGGGCCGCCTCGTCGTCGAGCGGCGACACTTGCCGGCGACGCGGGTCGAAGACCCATTCTGCGGCGTGCGGACGGCCGTCGTCGAAGAACGACAGGCGCACCCGCCAGGTGCTGTCCTCGCACTTCCACGAGTCCCACTCGACCTCTTCGAGGTCCACGCCACGGCGGCTGAGGCGTTCCTCCACCATCTCGCCCAGCGGCGGGCCGGGGCTGGCGTCGCCCGGACGCCGGGCGATGACGCGCTGCGCCTGCTGGGCCATGTACTCGCGTTCCTGCAGAACAGGACCCTCGAACCAGCGGACACGCTCCACCGGGATGCCGGCGGACTCGGCGATCTCCTCCGCCGTCTCCCCGGCTCGGATGCGAGCCTGGATCTCCTTGGGGCGCAAAGGACTCTCCACTTCGATCTCGAACTGGCCGAGGCGGGAGAAATGCCCACGGACCGCGGCGCGGAGCCGATCGTCGACGGGCAGCGTGAACCGGGTGCCTCGGCCCGCGGTGGCCAGCACGAGGTATGAACCGTCCTCGCTGACCGCGACGAGGCGCAGCTCCTGCATGCGTGTCCTTCCTGCCCTCTATGACGGCTCGGGGCGCATGCGTGCCCTTCCCCCGGATCCCCGAGTCTCTCTTTACGACACGCCCGCTGCCAGCACCGTACCCGGCATGTCCGAACATCGCCGCTCTCGATCATCACAGACCTTCGAGAACGCCCTCCCATCTGCACAGCTTGCCTGCTCCGGAACACCGGTGGGCTTCGCGTGCCGGATTCTTGCGGATCCTTTTGCCCAGCGTGCCATCGAGAGCCTCCGCTGACCAGTGCCGGACGCGCGGGACCCCCGCGACGGCGAGACCGGGCGGGCTTCCGGACCCGCGCGTTCCGCCATGCCGATGCGAGTGATAAGTAGTCAGTTACACCTTTCGCCGGTTCCTCCGGCGATCCCCGGCACGAGGAGTTCCGCCGATGGCCCAGCTGGATCTGGCGACCCTGCACGAGGCGATCGCGGCCACGGTGCCCGACCGGGAGTGCCTGGTGTGGCGCGGCCGCCGGTGGACCTGGCGCGAGATGGCCGAACGGACCCGGCGGCTGGCCGGCGTGCTGCACGCCCACGGGCTCGGCCGGCCCGGCCGGAGCGGTGACCCCTGGGAGTCCCCGCACGACCATCTGGCGCTCTATCTGCACAACGGACCGGAGTACCTGGAGGGCATGGTCGGGGCGCACAAGGCGCGGGTCGCCCCCTTCAACGTGAACTACCGCTACGTCGACGACGAGCTCGCCTACCTCTTCGCGGACGGGCGCCCGGCCGCGGTGATCTACCACTCCCGGTTCGCGGCGTCCCTGGGCAGGGTGCTGGACCGGCTGGAGCGCACCCCGCTGCTGCTCCAGGTGGCGGACGAGTCCGGCGCCGCGCTGCTGCCCGGGGCGCTGGACTACGAGGCCGCACTGGCCGCCGCGTCCGCCGGGCCGCTGCCGGGCGTACGGCCGGAGGCAGGCGACCTGCACATCCTCTACACCGGCGGCACCACCGGCATGCCCAAGGGGGTGCTGTGGCGCATCGGCGACCTGATGAACGGCCCGCTGGGCCTGCCCCGGACCGGGCTGGCCGAGGCGGTGGCGGCCGCGGCGGGCCGTACCTCCCAGCGCGTCCTGGTGGCGCCGCCGCTGATGCACGGCGCCGGTACCTGGTCGGCGCTGGGCGCCTGGATCGGTGGTGCCACCGTGGTGCTCCCGGACGTCGTCGGCCGGTTCGACGCGGCCGGCGCGCTCACCACAGCGGTACGCGAGCGGGTGACGCGGATGCCCGTGGTCGGCGACGCGTTCGCCCGGCCGATCGCCGACGAGCTGGAGGCGCGGCCGTACGACCTCGGCGCGCTGCGCCAGATCGTCAACTCCGGTGCCGCGATCAACCCGGCGGTCAGGCGCCGTCTCACCTCGCTGCTGCCGCACACGCGGGTGATCGACGTGCTCGGCTCGTCGGAGACCGGCTTCCAGGTGACCCGGCGGGGGGCCGAGGACCGGCCGTTCGCGCCCGCCGCGGGAGCGCACGTGCTGAGCGCCGACCGCACCCGGCACCTGCGGCCGGGGGAGGACGAGCCGGGATGGCTGGCCAAGTCCGGGCCCATCCCGCTCGGCTACCTGAACGATCCGGACAAGACGGCCGCCACGTTCATCGTCCTCGGCGGAGTGCGCATGGTCGTGGCCGGGGACCGGGCGCGCCTGCTGCCGGACGGCACGATCCAGGTCCTGGGCCGGGAGTCGACCACCATCAACACCGGCGGCGAGAAGGTCTTCGCCGAGGAGGTGGAGGCGGTGGTGCGCGCCGTCCCCGGGGTCACCGACGCCCTGGTGATCGGGCGGCCCAGTGAGCGGTGGGGGCACGAGATCGTGGCCGTGCTGGTGCTGTCGGCGGAGCTGACCGACGAGCAGCTCCGCGAGGCGTGCGCCGTGCACCTCGCCCGCTACAAACTGCCCAAGGCCTACTTCCGGACCGGCCGTGCCCTGCGGCTGCCCAACGGCAAGGCCGACTACGCGGCGGCCCGGGCGATCGCGGAGGCGTCGTGAACATCACCGCGGCGGTGCTCCGCGAACCGGGCGGCCCGTTCACCCTGGAACGGCTGGAACTGGCGGGGCCGCGCCCGGACGAGGTGATCGTGCGGATGATCGCCGGCGGCGTGTGCCACACCGACCTGGTCACCGCCGACGCGGGCCCTCCCGGCGGCACGCCGCTGGTGCTCGGTCATGAGGGCGCCGGGATCGTGGAGACGACCGGCTCCTCGGTCACCTCGATCGAGCCCGGCGACCACGTGGTGCTCAGCTACGCCTGGTGCGGGCTGTGCCGCAACTGCGGCCGGGGCCTGATGGCCTACTGTTCCCGGTTCCTGGCCCTCAACTACGTGGGCACCCGGGTGGACGGCAGCTCGGCCATGAGCCGGGACGGGCACCAGGTCAACGGCCACTTCTTCGGCCAGTCCTCGTGGGCCGGCCATACGGTGACCACCGAGCGCAACGTCGTGCGGGTGCCCGGCGACCTTCCGCTGGAGTTCCTCGCGCCGCTCGGCTGCGGGGTACAGACCGGCGCCGGCACCGTCCTCAACGTCCTGCAACCCGAGCCGGGCTCGTCGATCGCGGTCTTCGGATGCGGTGCGGTGGGGCTCAGCGCGATCATGGCCGCGAAGATCGCCGGCTGCGGGCGCATCGTCGCGGTGGACCCCAACCCCCGGCGGCGCGACCTGGCCGTCGAGCTGGGCGCCACCGACGCCGTGGACCCGGCGGCGGGCGACCCCGCCGCGGCGATCCGCACGCTGACCGGCGGCGTCGACCACTCGGTCGAGTGCGTCGGGCTGCCCGCCGTCGTCCAGGCGGCCGTCGGGTGCCTGGCCGCCCCCGGCACCTGCGTGACGGTGGGTTTCCGGGGACTCGCCAACCCGGTCGAGCTGGACCAGGTCCGGCTGATGACGGGCCGGGGCATCCGCGGTTCCATCGAGGGGGACGCGATCCCGCAGCGGTTCATCCCGCAACTGGCGGGGTACTACCGGACCGGCCGGCTGCCACTGGAGAGACTGGTGCGGACCTACGCGTTCGATCAGATCAACGAGGCCGTGCGGGCGTCCCGAGACGGCGAGGTGGTCAAGCCCGTGCTGGTCTTCCCCTGACACCGGCCCCGCCTCCACCCCCCGAGAGGAAACAATGATCGATATGACCGGGATGCTCGCGGACCTGCGCGCCGAGGGCGACGATCTGGACATGCTGGTCGCCGGGCTGCCGGCCGCCGGCTGGGCCACGGAGACACCCGCCGAGGGCTGGACGATCGCCCACCAGATCGCCCATCTGGCCTGGACCGACGATCAGGCGATCCTGGCGGCCACCGACCCCGGGGCCTTCCAGGCGATGCTGGCGGAGGCGCTGGCCGGCCCGGCGGACTTCGTGGAGGAGGGGGCCGCCGAGGGCGCGGCGGTGGATCCGGCGACGTTGCTGACCGGCTGGCGGGCGGGGCGCGGCCGCATGACGGAGGCCCTGGCGGGGCTTCCGGCCGGGACCAGGCTGCCGTGGTTCGGGCCGCCGATGAGCGCCGCGTCGATGGCCACCGCGCGGCTGATGGAGACCTGGGCGCACGGCCAGGACGTCGCCGACGCCCTGGGCGTCGTCCGGACACCGACCTCCCGGTTGCGGCACGTGGCCCACATCGGCGCCCGCACCCGGGACTTCGCCTTCCATGGCCGCGGCCTGACCCCGCCCGGCGAGGAGTTCCGGGTGGTCCTCACGGCCCCGGACGGGCAGGAGTGGGCCTGGGGCCCGGACGGCGCGCGGCAGTCGGTGACCGGCCCGGTGCTGGACTTCTGCCTGCTGGTGACCCAGCGGCGCAACCGGGCCGACCTCGAGCTGACCGCGGCCGGGGCGGACGCGGACCGCTGGCTGGACATCGCCCAGGCCTTCGCCGGCCCGCCCGGCCCCGGCCGCCCGCCGTCCGTGCGCGCGTAGCGTGCCGTCCGCCTCGCAGGTCAGCGGGCGGGGCCGGGCGGCCACAGGCCGGTGAGGTCCACCGCTTCGCGCGGGGTGGCGGCGTGCCGGATCCCGGGCACCGGCCGCCCGTCCTGGCCGGACAGCCGCCAGCCGCCCAGCTGGACGACGGGCGCGCCCCGCCGCATGGCCAGGGCGAGCTCGGACAGGGTGCCCCAGGAGCCGCCGACGACGATCACGGCGTCACCGGAGTTGACGATGAAGGCGTTGCGGGCCGACCCGGCGCCGGTCGGGATCACGACGGAGAGATCCGGGCCGGCGTCCCGGCGGTCGGCGCCGGACAGGATGCCGACGACGGTGCCGCCCGCCGATCTGGCGCCCGCGGCGACGGCCGCCATCACCCCGCCGTAGCCGCCGCAGATCACGACCGCGCCCCGCTCAGCGAGCAGCCGGCCCACCTCGCGGGCGTGGCGCCCGTCGGTCTCGTCGCAGTCTCGCGGCCCGCAGACCGCCACCTGAACCACCATCTCCGACCCCCGCCAGGGACTCTACTCAGTGGCCCGGGCGCTACTTGCCGAAGACCCGGCCGGTGTAGGCATTGGCGAACCGGCGGTCCGGGTCGAGCTCGTCGCGCAGCGCGGTGAAGTCCCGGAACCTCGGGTAGACGGTCTCCAGGTAGGCCGCGTCCCGGGTGTGCAGCTTGCCCCAGTGCGGACGCCCGCCCACCGCCGTCATGAGCTCCTCGACCCCGCGGAAGTACTCCTCGTGCGGGTTGCGGTGGTAGACGTGGACGGCGATGAAGGCGCTGTCGCGGTCATGGGCCATCGACAGCCAGGCGTCCTCGGGCGGCAGCAGCCTGACCTCGATCGGGAAGCTGATCAACCAGTCCCGGCGGGCGAACAGCGCGCGCAGCTCCCGCAGCGTGGGGACGAGCTCCGCCCGCGGGACGGCGTACTCCTGCTCCTTGAAGCGCACCGTCCGGGGGCTGGTGAAGACCTTGTACGAGGTGTCGGTGTAGGTGCGGGCGCCCAGCGCCCTGGCGGAGATGCCGTTCACGGTGGGCACCAGGGCGGGCATCCGGCGGCTGAGCCGGTTGACCCCGTCGAACACCGTGTTGGACAGGAACCGGTCGTCCAGCCAGTGCTTGAAGGCCGGCAGCGGCGCGACCGGGCCCTCGGCCCGGTTGTTGCGCTTGGTCAGGCAGCCCTCGGTGTGCGGGAACCAGTAGAACTCGAAGTGCTCGTTGCCGGCCGCCAGCTCGTCCAGCCGGGACAGCACCTCGTCCCACCGCATCGGCTCCTCCTGGGCCCGCAGCAGGAAGGCCGGCACGGCCTGCCAGGTGACCGCGGTGATCACCCCGAGCGCGCCCAGTCCCGCGCGGGCCGCGTCGAACAGCTCCGGCCGCTCCTCCCGGGAGCAGGTCACCACGGCACCGTCGGCGAGCACCAGCTCCAGCGCGGCGACCTGGGAGACCAGCCCGGCGGCGTCCCGGCCGGTGCCGTGGGTGGCGGTCTGCAGCGCACCGGCGGCGGTCTGCTCCTGGATGTCGCCCATGTTGGCCAGGGCGAGACCGTGCTCGTCCAGCAGCGCGTTGAGCCGGTGCAGGGGAAGCCCGGCCTCGACCGTGACGAGCCGGGTGGCGGTGTCGATGGACCGCACGCCCGTCAGCCCGCCGGGCGCGAGCCGTACCCCGTCGGTCAGGGCAGCACCGGTGAAGGAGTGACCCGTGCCGGTCATCCGCACCGTCAGGCCGTCCTCGGCCGCCTGACGGACGGCCGCGACGACCTCGTCGGTGGACCGGGGCACCACGACCCGCTGGGCGTCGGCCTGCTGGTTGCCCGCCCAGTTACGCCATGATCGGCGGGTCGCGGAGGCCTTCACGATCGGCATGGTCAGACTCTACGCTCCGGTATTCATGAAGAAAGTTCATGTTTATCGAATTGTGATGCCCCCAGCAGGCCGACGGCCACCGCGACGATGCCGGCGCCGAGCGGGAAGAGGAACGCTCCCGCGGAACCGTACGCGTCCACCAGGCGGCCCGCGGCCGTGGCCCCCACCGCGACGCCGACCCCGATGAAGGTCGACACCCAGGTCAGCCCCTCGGTGAGCTGGCCCGCGGGCACGAGCCGTTCCACCAGGCCGAACCCGGCGATCAGCGTCGGGGAGATGGCCAGCCCGCAGAAGAAGATCACCGGCATCATGGTCCACAGGTGATGGATCAGGGTGATCGGGATCAGCCCGAGCACCAGGAGCGCCAGGCTGAGCCGGAACCGCCGGTCGAGGGGCGCCCGCCAGTGCCGCGCGCCGTACCAGAGGCCGCCGGTGGCGCTGCCCAGGGCGTAGCAGGCCAGCAGGACCCCGGCCAGCCCCTGGTGCCCCTGCTCGTGGGCGAAGGCGATGGCGCTCACGTCGACCGCTCCGAAGACCGAGCCCATCAGCAGGTAGACCCCGCACAGCACCATCAGGGCCGGGCTGGTGATCGCGCTGCGGGACCGGCCGGTCTGCCGCGGCCGGGGCGGCGGCTGGGTATCGCGCTGGGTGGCCAGCGTGAGCGACCCGACCAGCGTGAACAGGCCGGCGGCCGCGACCCCGCCGGCCGGATGGACCGCGGTCGCCAGCAGCGTGACGATCATCGGCCCGGTGACGAAGATGATCTCGTCCGCGACGGACTCGAAGGCGAAGGCGGTGTGCAGGCTCCCGCCGGTACCGGTCAGCAGGTGGCTCCAGCGGGCGCGCACCATCGCCCCCAGGGAGGGCGAGGTCGCCCCGGCCGCGATGGCCGCCGGGAAGAAGGCCCAGGCCGGGGAACGCCACTGCGCGCAGAGCACCAGCGCCGTCATGCCCGCCGCGTTGGCGAGGACCAGCGGAGGCAGCACCCGGTCCTGCCCGAAGCGGTCGGCCAGCCGCCCCACGACGGGCGATCCGGCCGCGAAGGCGAGTGCGCAGGCCGCCGAGACCGCACCGGCGATACCGTACGATCCGGTGACCGCGGAGACCATCAGCACGATGCCGATACCGATCATGGACATCGACATCCGGCCGACGAACCCCGCGGCCACGAAGATCCTCGCCCCTGGAACGGAGAACAGCCGCTGATATGGATTGGACACGTGTTCTCTCCGACCCCCTGTCAAGGGGGGGCAGCATCATGCTCCCCGCGACGTACCCCCTGATGCGCTGATCACGTTACACAGGGGAAACAGTGTGATATCCGCTGACCAGCCCGGTCCTGACCTGTGGAAGCAGCCGTGACCCGCTCACCGCGTGACTCCGCCACGACCCACGCCCCGGCCGGTCCCGCGGCCCCCGGCGGGCGGCGGCCGCCCGGCCGCCGGGCCCTGGCGCTCGCCGCGACGGGCATCGCGGTCGCCGTGGCCGGGACCGCCACCGGCGGGGCGATCGCCGCGGCCACCATCGACCGGCCGGCGACGCGCGCGGTGGCCCGGCCGCCGGCGGCACCGGCGCGGGTGACGAACGTGGCGCGGGGCGGCCAGATCGCCCCGCTGCGCCGGGTCGTGCCCCCGGACGTGCTCGCGGTGGCCGCCCGGCCGGTCTCCGCCGCGCAGGTCGGCCGGATCCGCAGGCTCAAGCAGGTACAGGACGTGATCGCCGTCGACGCCGGCGCCGTCCAGCTGCAGGGGCGTCAGGTCAACACCTTCGCGGTCGACCCCTCCCTCTTCCGGTCCTGGACGCCGCCGGGCACCGCGAAGGACGAGGGGCTGTGGACGGCGCTGGCCGGCGGCCGGTTCATCGTGTCGGAGACCGCCATGGAGACCATGGGCCTGCGCAGCGGCTTCGGATACTCGATCGTCGGCAAGAGCGTGCCCCAGGTGACGATGGGCGGCGCCGGCACGCTCGGCCTGCCCGGCATCGACATGCTGGTGAATCTCAAGACCGGGGCCG
Source organism: Actinomadura scrupuli (assembly GCF_050971785.1). NCBI lineage: Bacteria > Bacillati > Actinomycetota > Actinomycetes > Streptosporangiales > Thermomonosporaceae > Actinomadura > Actinomadura scrupuli. The sequence goes on from NZ_JBPCCU010000005.1 coordinate 416,888, forward strand.
ACCTCCAGCTCGTCCCGCGCCTGGCGGTGCTGGTCAACGCGCCGGGTGCCGATGGCAAGAGGCTCTCCGCCGGCCTGAAGAAGATCCTCGGCTCCGGGGGCAGCGTGCTCAACCTGCACGAGAAGAAGAACCAGGTGAGCGGCGGCTCCGGCCGCTCCGGCTCCGGCAGCTATCTGGACCTCTACAAGCGGGCCGCCACCACCTGTCCCGGCCTGTCCTGGACCGTGCTGGCCGCCATCGGGCAGATCGAGAGCGACCACGGCCGCAACGCCGGGCCGTCCAGCGCGGGCGCCCTGGGCCCCATGCAGTTCATGCCCGCGACCTGGAAGGCCTACGGCGTGGACGGGGACGGCGACGGCAAGGCCGACATCATGAACCCCTTCGACGCGGTGCCCGGTGCCGCGAAGTACCTGTGCGCCAACGGGGCGGGCGGTGGAGGCAGGCGTCTCTACAACGCGATCTTCCGCTACAACCACGCCGACTGGTACGTCCAGAAGGTGCTCAACCTCGCCAAGGCCTATGCGCGGGCGTACTCCTGAGGGACCGGCGGGCCCGCGCCGCGTCCCGGGGCGGGGATGCGGAGGCGCGCGGGGCTGATTGGATGGGGGCATGACGTCCTACGACGCTCTGCTGCTCGTGTCCTTCGGGGGCCCGGAAGCGCCCGACGAGGTGATGCCGTTCCTGGAGAACGTCACCCGGGGCCGGAACATCCCGCGGGCGCGCCTCGAACGGGTGGCCGAGCACTACCACCTCTTCGGCGGGGTCAGCCCGATCAACCGGCAGTGCCGGGAGCTCAAGGCCGCGATCGAGGCCGACTTCGCCCAGGCGGGTCTGGACCTCCCGGTCTACTGGGGGAACCGCAACTGGCGGCCCTATCTCGCGGGCACCCTGCGGCAGATGGCGGCCGACGGGATCCGCCGGGCCGCGGCCTTCGTCACCTCCGCCTACAGCGGGTACTCCTGCTGCCGTCAGTACCTCGACGACCTCGATCGCGCGCGCGCCGAGGTGCCGGACGCCCCCGAGATCGACAAGCTGCGGATCTACTACAACCACCCCGGCTTCGTGACGCCGTTCGTGGAGAGCACCCGGGCCGCGCTGGCGAAGGTTCCCGCCGGGACCCCCCTGGTGTTCACCGCGCACAGCGTGCCGATGTCCCAGCCGGGCCGCGAGCGCTACGTCGCCGAGCTCACCGACCTCGCCGAGGTCGTGCGCGCCCAGGTGGCCCCGGACGGCCCGTGGGCGCTGGTCTACCAGAGCCGCAGCGGCTCGCCCGCCCAGCCGTGGCTGGAGCCCGACGTCGGCGACCATCTGGAGAAACTGCACGGTGAGGGCGTCCAGGCCGCGGTGCTGGTGCCCATCGGCTTCGTGTCGGACCACATGGAGGTCGTGTACGACCTCGACGTGGAGGCCGCGGGGCTCGCCGCCCGGCTCGGCATGACCCTCGAACGGGCCGCCACCCCCGGCACGCATCCCCGTTTCGTCGCCATGGTCCGCGAGCTCCTGCTGGAACGGCCGGGGCAGGACCGCCCGGCGCTCGGCCGGCTCGGTGCCCGCCCCGACCGGTGCCCCTCCGCCTGCTGCCGACCACCGCTTGTGTGATCATGCAGTCGATCCGCACGACCGCACAGGGACCCGAAGGGGAAACGTGAGCCTGGCCGAAGAACTCCTGGAACTGGCGATCGCGACGGCGAGCGAGGCCGGCCGGATGCTGGTCGACAAGCGCCCGGTGGACGGGCCGGCCGTCGTGCAGACCAAGTCCAGCCCCACCGACGTGGTGACCCAGATGGACCAGGCCGCCGAACGGCTGATCATCGAGCGCATCACGGCCGTACGCCCGCACGACGCGTTCCTCGGCGAGGAGGGCGGGTCCAGCGCCGGCAGCAGCGGGGTCCGGTGGGTGGTCGATCCCATCGACGGCACGGTCAACTACCTCTACGACCTGCCCGACTGGGCGGTCAGCATCGCCGCCGAGGTCGACGGCGAGACCGTCGCCGGGGCGATCGTGATGCCGCGCCGCGCCGAGACCTACACCGCGTGGCGGGGCGGCGGCGCCCGGCTGACCACCGACGGGAACGTACGGGAGCTGCGCTGCAACACCGGGGTCGCCCTCGACCGCGCCCTGGTCGCCACCGGCTTCGGCTACGCCGCGGAGCGCAGGGCCCGCCAGGCGCAGGTGCTCACGCGGGTGCTGCCGGCGGTGCGCGACATCCGGCGCGGCGGCTCCTGCTGCGTGGACCTGTGCTCGCTGGCGGCCGGCCGGGTGGACGCCTACTACGAGCGCGGCGTGCAGGCCTGGGACATCGCCGCCGGAGCGCTGATCGTCGAGGAGGCCGGGGGGCGGGTCGGCGGCCTGCACGGGGCGCCCGCCGGCCCGGAGTTCGCGATCGCCGGGGAACCGCTGCTCTTCGGGGCCCTGCACGACCTGCTGGCCCCGCTGGAGCCCGCCCGCGACCGGTGAGGCCGCCCGCCCGCGGGGGGCGTCACTCCCGCGCACCCGGCCGCCGGGTGCCCGGCGGCCCGATCGAGGGCATACGAAAGCCCTCCGCGATCGCCTGTGCGCCTGGGCGATCGCGGAGGGGATACGGCGGGGTCAGACGCCCCTGCGAGGGGTGTCGATGTTGTGGTTGGCGGCGATGCGGTGCAGGTCCTCGATCTCGGCCTGACGGGCATCGACGAGGTAGGCGTCCCCCTCTTCGCGGGCCGTGCGCATCGAGTCGTACGCCTCGGAGAGTCGCTGCTGAATGGTGCTGGAGAGCTCGCCCATGGGAGTCCCTTCCTGGGGTCTCACGCTCCTACCCAAGACCTCGCCGACGGTAAACCTGGAAATCACCGCTTTTTGACACGTGTGGCGGAGGGCACACGCGGCGCCCGCCCGGGCCTCCAGGGGCCGTGCGGCCGGCCGCCGGAGCCGCCACGCGGAGGGGACGTGGAACGGCCGGGCCGCCCGTGTGGGACGGCCCGGCCGGGAGGCGGCTCAGCCGGCCGCGGCGGCGACCGCGGAGGTGAGGACCGGCAGGTATCCCTGGGAGTGGCCGAGGGCGGTCGGATGGTACGAATCGCCGAACGGGATCGTCACCGAATGCAGCCATCCGTCGCCGGAGCACAGCTCATGCCCCGAGAACCGGCTGCGGACGTCGGCGAAGGCGAACCCCGCGTTCGCGGCCGCCTTCGCGATGGTGGTGTCCAGGTGGTCGGCCGCGCGGTTGAGGGCCGTCCGCTTGGTGTTGCCCAGGCCTACGCAGTAGCTGGTGATGATGTAGAGGCGGGGGTAGTCGAGCACGACGACCTGCGCGGACGACGCCTTCGAGCGGATCGCCGTGAAGAGCGTGCCGAGCCTGCCGGGCAGCTGCTCGTCCATGAAGGTCTCGGCGGTGGCGATCGCGCTCAGGCAGGACGCGCTCGAGTACAGCACGCAGGTCTGCATCACGCTGCTGAAGCCCGCGTCGTTGCCGCCGACGGTGATGCTGGCCAGCGTGGTGCTCGCGGACAGCGCGCCGAGCTGTTTGCTGAGCACGTCGCCGGTCGTGGCGCCGGCACAGGCGACGAAACTGAACGACGCGGGGGCGTGGGCGGCGGCCCACTTGGCCGGGTAGGCGTTGGTGCTGCGCTGGCAGCCGCTCGAATCGTAGGCTCCGGCTCCCGTACCGGAGGAGTAGGAGTCGCCGAGCGCGACGTAGTTGACGGTGGCGGCGGAGGCGGGTGACGCCGAGGTGATCGTGGCGCCGGTGAGGACGACTGCGCAGACTGCTGAGACGGCGAGACGGGGGAGGTTCATCGGCTCTCCGGGGGGGGTGAGGAGGCTAGATTTACTGAAGCATCGAATTCCCCTTTTGAGGAGCAACGGAATGGGTCTGCTTTTCTGGCCACATTCGCCGTTGACGGGGCTGCGATCCCGGTGTCAAATAGATGGCTTGAAATGCTCTCGCAGGCCCGCCGCCGTGCGGGCGGAGGCGGGGTCCGGCCGCGGCGGAGACCCGCCCGCGGACGCTTGGACGACCCCGGATCCCCCTGTCGGTGGGCGATCGGACGGGTACGGTCCGTACCGGGGTGGATCGGCGAATGGCGCCGGCGGGAGGTCGACCCAGAGCGGGAAAGGCCTTTGTCGGCTACGCCGTGAAATGGACGTTAAATGGCTCTGAGCACCATGAGGCCTGGTTTATGGGTGCAGTCAGGTGCGGCTGCCGGAGATGCCGGAATTGCGCCGCGCGGAGGCGGCCGGGCGGGAGGCCCTGGACGACGGCCGGCCCGCGACGGGCGGACGGGCACTCCTGGGGGACGGAGCCGGTGACCAGGGCGGGGGCTCGCCGGGCCGCCGCCTGCCCGCTCGCGGTCAAGACCTGGCGTAGCGTGTTTACGGAGGTCTTACAGGGCTCATGGAATAACAGATGGGCCGGTCCAGCGCGCCGGTGACTGGATTCGCACGCCATGGGCGGGTTCATGGCGGCTCCGCGGAGGGTCCGCCGGAAAAGGGGGATGGGGTGCGACTCCTTGTCGTCGAGGACGAGCGGGTGCTCGCGGACGCGATAGCCACCGGGCTGCGCCGTGAGGCGCACGCGGTGGATGTCGCCTACGACGGCGCCGGCGCGCTGGAGCGGACCAGTGTCAACGCGTATGACGTGGTCGTGCTCGACCGTGACCTGCCGAAGGTGCACGGTGACGATGTCTGCCGGGCGCTCGTGGTGGCGCGATATCCCGCCCGGATCCTCATGCTGACCGCGGCGGGCGAGCTCGGCGACAAGGTCGAGGGGCTGTCCATCGGCGCCGACGACTACCTCGCCAAGCCGTTCGCCTTCGCCGAGCTGATCGCCCGGGTGCGGGCGCTGGGACGGCGCGCCGCCGTGCCGCTGCCTCCGGTGCTGGAGCGGGCGGGGCTCAGCCTCGATCCGGGCCGGCGGGAGGTGCAGCGGGACGGCCGTGCCGTCGATCTCACCCGTAAGGAGTTCGCGGTGCTGGAGGTCCTGCTGCGGGCCGAGGGCGCGGTGGTCAGCTCGGAGCAGCTGCTGGAGAAGGCGTGGGACGAGCACATCGACCCGTTCACCAACGTCGTACGGGTCACGATGATGACCCTGCGCAAGAAGCTCGGCGAGCCACAGGTGATCGAGACCGTGCCGGGTGTGGGGTACCGCCTGTGAGCACGCCGTCCCAGGAGGTGCCGCACGCCGAGACGCCGGCGGGCGCGCGGAGCCCGATGCCGTCCCAGACCACGATGCCCTCCGGGATCGCGATGCCGCCCGGCCACGGCCCCGGGCCGGGGCGCCGGCAGGGCTCGCTGGCGGCGGTCCTGCGGGGGCTGCCCGGGCGGGTGAGCGTCCGGATGCGGCTCACGCTGCTCTACGGGGTCCTGTTCTTCTTCGCCGGCGGGCTGCTGCTGCTGGTCACCACGTTCCTGGTCGCCGGGATCCTCAACCACATCGACGTGGTGGGGGGCTACGGCGTGACCGAGCAGGAGGTGGCCGAGTTCCGCCGGCAGTTCATCGCCCAGACGATGCGGGAGCTGGTCGGCCAGTCGCTGCTGGCGCTGGCCGGGGTCGGGGTGATCGCCCTGGTGCTCGGCTACTTCGTCGCCGACCGGGCGCTCAGCCCGCTGCAGAAGGTGACCTCGGCGGCGCGCCGGCTGTCGGAGAGCACCCTGCACGAGCGGATCGCCCTGGAGGGGCCCAAGGACGAGATCAAGGAGCTCGCCGACACCTTCGACGCCATGCTGGAGCGGCTCAGCCAGGCGTTCGACTCCCAGCGCAGGTTCGTCGGCAACGCCTCCCACGAGCTCCGTACGCCGCTGGCGATCAACCGGACGCTGCTGGAGGTGGCGCTGACCGACCCGGAGGCCTCCAACGATCTCAAGGCCGTCGGCCGTACCCTGCTGGTCAACAACGCCCGGCACGAGCGGCTCATCGAAGGGCTGCTGCTGCTGGCCCGCAGTGAGCGGGAGCTGACCACCCGTACGTCCGTGGACCTGGCCGACGTCACCGGCACCGTGCTGGAGACCACGCGCAAGCGGGAGAACCCCACCGAGGCCACCATCCACACCGAGCTGACACCCGGCCCGACGGTCGGCGATCCGGTGCTGCTGGAGCACCTGGTCTCCAATCTCGTGGAGAACGCGATCAAGCACAACATCGAGGGCGGCCAGGTGTGGGTGCGGACCGGCGTGCTCGACGGCTTCGCGGCGGTCCAGGTGGAGAACACCGGCCTGGCCGTCCCGGCCTACGAGGTGGACCGGCTGTTCGAGCCGTTCCGCCGGCTGAACACCGACCGGATCGAGTCGGCGAAGGGCGCCGGGCTGGGGCTGTCGATCGTGCGGTCGGTTGTGCACGCCCACCGGGGCTCGGTCTACGCCACCCCCCGGCAGGGCGGCGGCCTGATCATCACGGTCCGGCTGCCGATCGGCTGACCGGCCCGGGCTCCGCGGACTTCGCCGCCGGGCCCGGAGCGGTCCCGGGGCCCCGCGGTGAGAGCGCACCGTCCCCGGCCGGCGGGCGGCCGGGGACGGGCCGTCCTACTGCTTGGTCAGGGTGCCGGTCCAGCTCGGGGAGGTGTCCGTCAGGTATCCGCGCCACTCGTAGCGGGTGGAGGTGCTGGCGGGATAGAGCTGGACGTAGCCGTCCGAGCAGTCCGACCGCCCCACCGAGATGGTCTCCTTCAGCGTGGTCCGGTAGGACGTGCTCGTCTGGAGGGTGAGCAGGCCGGTGCACGTCTTCGAGATGCCGGTGTAGGTGACCGACCCGGTGCTGAGCCCGGAGAACAGCACGATCTTGACGTTCCAGGTCTTGCTGCTGTCGCTGGAGCTCGTGATCGTCCCGGTCCAGGTGCCGCCGAGTTCGGAGGAGACCCCGTTGGGGTTGAGGTTGTTGTAGGTGGGCGGGCTGTAGGTGAACGGCGTGTAGGTGTAGCGGGGCCGCGGGTTGCTCTTCCCGACGATCACCGCCACGACGAAGATGATGATCACCAGCACCGCGAGGCCGCCACAGCCGATCGCCGCGATGAGCGGGCCCTTCGACGACTTCGGGGGCGGCTGGTAGCCCTGCCGGAACGGCGGCGGGGTCATCGGGGGGCCGGGCGGCCCCATGTGCATCGGCGGCGGGGTGGCCTGGCCGTGCATCGGCGGAGGCGTCCGCGGCCCGGACATCGCCATGGGAGGGGGCGTCCCCGGGCCGGGCATCGCCATCGGCGGGGGGGTCATGCGCGGCGCGGGCGGCGGGGTGCGCCGCGCGGCGGGGGGCGGCGGGGCCCGGTGCGCCACCGGTGGCGGAGCGGGCAGCTGGCTGGCGATCCGGGTGCCCTGGTCGAGCAGTTCCTCCCGGGCCGGGGCGGGGCCGGGTGCCACCCCGGCGTTGCCCAGCAGCTGCAGCAGGAGCTGGTGGGCGGGGGGCCGCAGCGCGGGGTCCTTGGACAGGCAGCGGCCGACGACGTCCCGCAGCGGCCCCTGCAGCGCGGACAGGTCCGGGTCGTCGTTGAGGATGCGGTTGATGATGACGGGGAGGGTGTCGGCCTCGAAGGGCGACTGGCCGGTGGCGGCGAACACCATGGTCGCGCCCCAGGCGAAGATGTCCACCGCCGGCTGCAGCGGAGCCCCGGTGAGCTGCTCGGGGGCGAGATAGCCCGGGGTGCCGACCACCATGCCGGTGGCCGTGACGGCGCTCTCCTGGGAGTTGATCGTGCGGGCGATACCGAAGTCGACCACCCGGGGCCCGTCGGCGGCGAGCAGCACGTTGTTGGGCTTGAAATCGCGGTGCACGATGCCGGCCTCGTGGATGGCCGCGAGCGCGGTCACCGTGCCGATCGCGAGCCGTTCGAGCTCGACCGGGCTGCGCGGGCCGTTCACGGCGACGACGTCGTGCAGGGACGGCCCGTCGATGAACTCGCTGACGATGTAGGGCTGGTCACCCTGGACGTCGGCCTCGTAGACCCGGGACGTGCAGAAGGGGGCGACCTTCTGCGCCGCCGCCACCTCCCGGATGAAACGCGCCCGGGCGGCGGGATCCCGCGCCATCTGGGCGTGCAGGAGCTTGATGGCGACGTACTCGTTGCCCGGCGTCCGGCCGAGATAGACCGCGCCCTGGCCACCTGCACCAAGCCGTCCGACCACCTCATACTGGCCCAGCGACGCCGGATCGCCCGGCTCCAGGGGAGCGGCATCCGGCATGTGACCCTCCAACGACCCTCTTGTTGCCCACCCGTCTGGCAGGCACGATAACGCCGCTTCGGCGGGCACGATATCGCGATAGGTCTGACGTTTCACTGCTCCGTCTGGTTCGAACCCTGTGCAATCTCTCGTGTTGGACCGGTGGTTCACCCGCCGGGCCCAGCGGGCAGGTAAGATCCCACGCCGCCACCCCTGTACGCCGAGCGTGCCGCGCGGGGCGGGCATCCGAAACGACAACCTGCGTTACATCTCTGGGTACGTGACTTGCGACACATATTGGGGCGGCTGGACCGGCCGATCGACGTCACCGGTGAGACGTGTCGCGCCTTGCGTGTTAGGGGTCACTTCCCGTGACAGAATTTCCCGCCCGGATCGGGCACAAGACGGGCCTCCCGAGCGTTAGATCCGCGCGACGGGGTGCATAAACGACCGAGGGGGATGGAGATAGAAGATGGCAACGGACTACGACAGCCCAAGAAAGACCGACGACGACCTCAGTGAGGACAGCCTGCAGGAGCTGCAGGCCCGCCGGGCGGACAAGGCCGCGAGCATCATCGACGAAGATCTGGACGCGGGCGAGGTCGCCGAGCTGCCGGGTGCCGATCTGTCGAACGAGGAGCTCACCTTCAAGGTCGTGCCACGGCAGGCCGACGAGTTCACCTGCACGCGGTGCTTCCTGGTGCATCACCGCAGCCAGCTGGCCGAGGAGCGGAACGGCCAGCCCGTATGCCGCGAGTGTGCCGCTTGAGGGGCGCTCGTGGCTGAGGAGAGCACGGAGGGCCAGAGCCCCGCGGTCAATGAGGAGATCGGGGACCTCATCGGGCGGTTGTCGGCCGATGAGGACCTGGATCGCGACACCCGTGGCCGCCTGCTGGCGCGGCTCGCGCGCCTGCTGAGCGCGAGCGGGCGCAAGGCAGGCGCCACGGGGCTCGCCGGCGGCCGGTGGATGAGCGACGTCTTCGCGGAGGTGGCGCCGCGTATCCCGATCAGGGATCTGGACACGCTGCGCCGCCACCACGGAGGCGTGCAGGGCGAGCGGCTCGCCGACGACCTGGTCCGGAACGCCGTGCACGCGACGACCGCGGTGGGAGCCGCCGGTGGCGCGCTCGCGGCGGTGGAGTTCGTGGCACCCCCCTTGCTGCTCTCCGCGCCCGCCCAGCTCGTCGCCGAATCCCTCGTCCTGGCGGCGATCGAGGTCAAGCTGATCGCCGAGCTGCACGAGGTCTACGGGGTGCAGGTGCAGGGCAGCGGGGCCGCCCGGGCGGCCTCGTTCGTCTCCGCCTGGGCCAGGCAGCGCGGGATCAACCCGCTGGACGCCAACTCCATGACCAGTGCGCTCGGCATCGCCGCCAAACAGGCGCTGCGCAAGCGCATGCTGCGGACCCTCGGCCGCTCACTGACCACCATGGGCCCGTTCCTGACCGGCGCGCTCGCCGGGGGAGCGCTCAACCGCGCGGCGACCAAGCGGCTCGCCGACACCATCCGCAAGGACCTGCGCCGCCACGTCGGCCCGGTCGCGGAGCGCCCGGCTCTCCCCGAGTGACCGCCGGGCACCGGCCATGAACGGGTAAAGACCGGCGAACGGCGTCAGGCGACGAAGGTGAGCTCCCGGGCCACGGAGTCGCGGCCGGCCAGCCACAGGCCGAGGGCTTCGCGGGTGCCGAGCACCTCGGGGCCCCGGCCGTAGGACCGCCCCCCGTCGGTCGGCACGATCCGGTGCCGCAGCACGCGCCGGTTGAGCCACAGGCTCAGCTGCAAGCCCTCCCGCAGGATCGCGCCGGCCACCGTCCGCGGGACCTCGCGGGTGAGACCGAGCCCGCGCACGATGTCCTGGTGGTGGATGCCGAGGTCCCCCAGCAGCAGGGGAGCGGCGAGCAGCCGGCCGGCCGGGCTGGGGCTGTACGCCCAGTGCCGGGCCCACTCCATCAGGCGCGGACGGGACATCCCCCGGACCCGCTCGGCCTGGGCGTCGTTCGCGTCGTTGATCCGGCCGCCGTACGGGAGGTACGAGCCGAGGACGTAGTCGCTGCAGATCAGGTGGCCGAGTACGTCCCGGGGCGTCCAGCGGGCACAGAGCGTGGTGCCCGCGTCGAAGTCGGCGTCGGACAGCCCTTCCAGGGTCTCCACCAGCCGGTACCGCTCGGCGCGCAGTTCGTCCTCGAGCGGGAGGCGCATCTGGTCGATCCCTTCACAAGCGGCCGGGTCCGGGGACCCACCCTAGGGGCCGCACCGGAACCCCGCCACGGGCCCCTTCGTGATCACCCATCCGCCGTGCGGATCGGGTGATCGCGAAGGGGGCCGGTCAGATCTCGCCCCGCATGACCGACGGAAGCGCGCCGGTGCCCTTCTCCCAGCGCTTGGCCGCCGCGCGGGTGGCCAGCAGCTTGGCCACCTCGCTGCCCACGCCGACGACGACCGCCCAGCCCAGCGCCTCGGCCAGCGCGACCTCGGGCGACTCCGGGTTGATCGGCGGCTCCTTGCCGGTCGTCTTCTTCCAAGCGAGCGTGATCGCCTTCTTGGCGACCCAGCCGCCCGCGAAGGCCGCGACACCGGCCATGACCCGCCAGCCGAGGTCGCCTTTGTCCGCCATCGTGATGTCCTCCCGTGTCAAGGAAAGCGGCCCGATCGCATGGTGTTGAGGCATGCGGGCCCCGCCCCTATCAATACCATTGCCACCATGACCGAGCAGCCGCGCATCCCAGCCGTCCCCGAAAAGGTCACCCTCGCGGGCCTGGAGGACAAGTGGGTACGCGTCTGGGACGAGCAGGGCGTCTACCGGTTCGACCGGACGAGGCCGCGGGCCGAGGTCTACTCCATCGACACCCCGCCGCCCACGGTGTCCGGGGCCCTGCACGTCGGTCACGTCTTCTCGTACACGCACACCGACACGGTGGCGCGCTACCAGCGCATGCGCGGCCGGGCGGTGTTCTACCCGATGGGCTGGGACGACAACGGGCTGCCCACCGAGCGCCGGGTGCAGAACCACTTCGGCGTCCGCTGCGATCCCTCGCTCCCGTACGACCCGTCGTACGAGCCGCCGGCCGAGCCGGACGCCAGGCGGCAGCTGCCGGTCGGCCGGCGCAACTTCATCGAGCTCTGCGAGCGGCTCACCGAGGTCGACGAGCGGGCGTTCGAGGAGATGTGGCGCCGGATCGGGCTCTCGGTCGACTGGAACCACCTCTACACCACGATCGGCACCGAGGCCCGGGCGGCGTCCCAGCGGGCCTTCCTGCGCAACCTGGCACGCGGTGAGGCCTATGTCTCCGAGGCGCCGACCCTGTGGGACGTGACGTTCCGCACCGCGGTCGCCCAGGCGGAGCTGGAGGACCGTGACCAGCCGGGCGCGTTCCACCGCATCCGCTTCCACGGCGCGGACCGGCCGGTCTACGTCGAGACCACCCGGCCGGAGCTGCTGCCCGCCTGCGTGGCGCTGGTCGCCCATCCCGACGACGAGCGCTACCGGGAGCTGTTCGGGCGTACGGTGCGCACGCCGCTGTTCGGGGTCGAGGTCCCGGTGCACCCGCACCCGCTGGCCGACCCGGACAAGGGGTCGGGCATCGTGATGGTCTGCACGTTCGGCGACGTCAACGACGTCACCTGGTGGCGGGAGCTCGACCTGCCCATCCGCGCCGTCCTCGGCAAGGACGGGCGGCTCACCACGGAGGCGCCGCAGGGCGTCGACCCGGGGCGCTACGCCGAGCTCGGGGGCCGGACCGTGCACGCCGCCAAGGAGCGCGTCGTGGAGATGCTGCGCGAGTCCGGCGACCTCGACGGCGAGCCGCGCACGGTGGTCCGGCCGGTCAAGTTCTACGAGAAGGGCAGCAAGCCCCTCGAGATCGTCACCACCCGGCAGTGGTACCTCCGCAACGGCGGCCGGGACACGGCGCTGCGGGAGACCTTCCTGGCCCGGGGCCGGGAGCTGCGCTGGCACCCGCCCTACATGCGCGCCCGCTACGAGAACTGGGTCGGCGGGCTGGCGGGCGACTGGCTCGTCTCCCGGCAGCGCTTCTTCGGGGTGCCCATCCCGGTCTGGTACCCGCTCGACGACGCGGGCGAGCCCGACCACTCCCGGCCGATCGCGCCGCCCGAGTCGATGCTGCCCATCGACCCGTCCTCCGACGTGCCGCCGGGCTACACCGAGGACCAGCGCGGCAAGCCGGACGGCTTCACCGGCGACCCCGACGTCATGGACACCTGGGCGACCTCCTCGCTCACCCCGCAGATCGCCGGCGGCTGGGAGCGCGACCCCGACCTGTTCGAGCGGGTCTTCCCGTACGACGTGCGGCCGCAGGCACACGAGATCATCCGTACCTGGCTGTTCTCCACGGTCGTGCGGGCCCACCTCGAGCACGGTTCGCTGCCGTGGACCGACGCGGCGCTGTCCGGCTGGATCCTCGACCCGGACCGCAAGAAGATGTCCAAGTCCAAGGGCAACGTCGTGACCCCGATCGCGATGCTGCGCGAGTACGGCTCGGACGCGGTCCGCTACTGGGCGGCCGGCGGGCGGCCGGGCACCGACACCGCCTTCGACATCGGCCAGATCAAGGTCGGCCGGCGGCTGGCCATCAAGATCCTCAACGCCGCCAAGTTCGTGCTGGGGTTCGGTGAGGTCGCCGCGGACGCGGAGGTCACCCGGCCCGTCGACCTCGCGATGCTCGCCGACCTGGCCGAGGTCGTGCGGGAGGCGACCGAGGCCTTCGACGGCTACGACTACGCCAGGGCCCTCGAGCGCACCGAGCGGTTCTTCTGGCAGTTCTGCGACGACTACCTGGAGCTGGTCAAGGCCCGTGCCTACGGCGAGGGCTCCGGGGCGGGCGAGGGCTCCGAGGCGGGCGAGGGCTCCGGCGCGGAGGGCACCGCGAGCTCCCGGGCCGCGCTGCGCGGCGCCCTGTCGGTGCTGCTGCGGCTGTTCGCGCCGTTCCTGCCCTACGTCACCGAGGAGGCCTGGTCCTGGCACCAGGAGGGCTCCGTGCACGTCGCCTCGTGGCCGTCGGCGGCCGAGCTGCCCGGGGGCGGCGAGCCCGCGGTGCTGACCGCCACCGCGGAGGCGCTGCGGCAGATCCGCAAGGCCAAGTCCGAGGCCAAGGTGTCGATGCGGGCCCCGGTCGCCCAGACGGTGATCAGCGGCGGGAGCGTCGCCCACCTGGGCCGGGCCGAGTCCGATCTGCGGGCCGCGGGGAGCATCGCCGACCTCGTGCTGCGGGAGACCGACGGTGAGCTGACCGTGGAGGTCGCGCTGGCCCCGTCGCCGTCCTGACCGGCGGGCCGGCGGGCACGTCCGCCCCGCTACCGTGCGCGTTTCGGGGTAACACTGTGGGTGTGGGCAGAACACGGGAAGTTCTCAGTGGCATCGTCCTGGCCGGTGCGCTCCTGTCGGTGACGATGGCCTGCGCGGGCCCCCGGCAGGCACCGTCGCCGGCGACGGTCTCGCCGGAGAGCTCCCGGAGCGGAGGCTCTCCGGCCGCCACGGCGGGCGCCGCGGGCGTGGTGAAGGTGCGCGGCGCGCTCGGGGACCACCTTCCCCTGTGGCCGTTCGCCGACGAGGCCGAGGCGCTGTCCTGGCAGGAGGGCTATGCCTCCGGCGGGCACGCGCCCTGGCACCTGGATCCCGGCCAGACCGCGCTGGCCTTCGTGCGTTTCCTCGGCTTCGGCGGGATCGACCGCGTGACCGGCCGCCGGGTGCAGGGGGAGGACGCTCACATCTCGGTCGGCTACCGGAGCCCCGAGTCCGGTGAGGGCGGCACCGCCGCGGTGGTGCACCTGATCAGGATCGGCCCTCCGGAGAACGCGCCGTGGGAGGTCGTCGGCACCGACGACACCGACCTGTCGGTGACCAGGCCGGCCTACGGCGCCACGGCCTCCTCCCCGGTGACGGTGGGCGGCCGGATCACCGGGGTGGACGAGAGCATCCGGGTGGCGATCCGGCAGCGTTCCGCCAAGGACCCGCTGGGCCGGTTCTGCTGCGTCGCGGCGGGCGGCACCCGCAGCCCCTGGTCCGCGCGGGTGCCCTTCCAGGGGGCCACCGATCCGGTGCTCATCGTCGTCGCCTCGACCGGAGGTCATCTTGCCGACGTCGAACGCTTCGCCGTGACCGGATTCCGGCCGTCTTCCCGGTAATCGCGTTTCGTCACTCTGAGTAGTGATCTGTATGCATATTGCTACAGATCGCGTTTGATGGTCATCGGACTGCGGAAGGCCGTCAGGGAACGCCCGGCGGTATGCGGGACCTCGGGACGATCAGGTGGCGGCGATGCGCAGACTCCTGGACTTCGTACTGACGTTGGTGATCACAATGGGTTTCCTCGCGGTCACCCAGAGTGCGGTGGCGGCCGTGCCGCGGGCGAGGGCGGCGGACGACGGGGCCCGGGTCGTGGGGGAGAGGTGGCTCACCGCCCGGGAGGCGGATCTGTCGATCGCCTCGCCCGCGCTGGGCCGTACCGGTTTCGTGCGGGTGCTGTTCCCGGCCGGGTGGTCCAGGTCGGCGCGACGGTCCTGGCCGGTGCTGTGGCTGTTGCACGGCGGCTTCGACGATCACACGTCCTGGACGAACCGGGGCGACGCCGCACGGATCACCGCGCGCTCCGGGGCCATCGTGGTGATGCCGGACGGAGGCAGGTGCGGGTGGTACTCCAACTGGTGGAACCACGGCAGGGGCGGCCCGCCCCGATGGGAGACCTTCCACCTCACCGAGGTGCGGCAGCTGCTCGAGCGCGGCTATCGCGCCGGGACCAGGCGGGCGATCGCCGGTCAGTCGATGGGCGGGTTCGGCGCGCTGTCCTACGCCGCCCGGCATCCGGGCATGTTCCGCGCCGCCGCCTCCTTCAGCGGCACCGCTGACATCAGGTACGGCCCGATCCCTCCGGTGGTGGTGGGCGTCAACGTCATCGCGGGCTGCGGTGAGCTCGACTGGGGACGGATCTGGGGCAGCCCGGACACCCAGCGGAAGATCTGGCGGGCGCACAATCCGGCCGATCTGACCCGGCGGCTGCGCCGCGTGCGCCTGTACGTCTCGTCCGGATCCGGGACGCGCGGGCCCCTGGACTCGTCGTACCTTCCCGACCCGGTCGAGGCGGCCACCTACCTGCTGGGCAGGTCCTTCACCGCCCGGCTGGCGGATCGCGGCATCCCCGCCACCGTGCACTTCTACCCGGGCAGGCACACCTGGCCCTACTGGCAGCGCGAGCTCCGGACCGCACTGCCCCTGCTCCTGCGCTAGCCCGGCCTCCCACGTCAGCCCCGGGGTGGGGGAGGCCGGCCGGTGAGGGTGGGTGGGGGTCAGCCGGTGAGGCCGAGCCGGTCGGCGAGCAAGCCCCGGTGCAGGCGTGGCGGGCCGAGGAGCAGCTCGGCGCTCTTGGCCCGCTTGTAGTAGAGGTGCGCGTCGTGCTCCCAGGTGAAACCGATGCCGCCGTGCAGCAGCAGATGGTCCTTGGCGACCTGGAAGTACGCCGGTCCCAGGTAGGACTGGGCCAGCGCGGCGGCCACCGGCAGCTCCCGCGGTGCCTCGTCGGCCGTCCACGCCGCGTACCGGACGATCGACTCGGCCTGCTCCAGCGTGCAGTGCATGTCGGCCAGCCGGTGCTTGACGCCCTGGAACGAGCCGATGTACCGGCCGAACTGCACCCGGAGCTTGGCGTACTCCACGATCGTGTCCAGGCACCGCCGCAGCCCGCCCAGCTGCTCGGCGGCGAGCGCCACCGAGGCCAGGTCGAGGGTCCGGGCCAGTGCCTCGCCGGCGTCGGCCGGCCCGATCAGCCGCGCCGGGGTGCCGGCCAGCTCCAGCCGGGCCTGCGGCGTGGTGAGGTCCAGGGTGGCCAGCGCGGTGCGGGTCAGCCCCGGCGCGTCCGGGGCGACCTGGAAGACGCCCAGTGCGCCGGGGGCGGCCCCGCCGACGGCCGCCGGGACCAGGATCAGGTCGGCGTCCATGGCGTGCAGCACCCTGGCCACCGTCCCGTCCAGGGTGTGCCCGTCGCCGGCCGCCGTCGCCCGCACCGCCGCCTCGCCGGGCAGCGCGAGCGTCGCGATCGACTGGCCGGAGGCGATGCCGGGCAGCAGGTCCTTGGCGGCGTGCTCGTCGCCGAGCCGCAGCAGGGCGCCGGCCGCCAGCACGGCGGAGGCGAAGAACGGCGAGGGCGTCAGCGCGGCCCCCAGCTCCTCCATCACCACCGCCAGCTCCGCCTGCCCGAATCCGGAGCCGCCGTGGGCCTCCGGGATCGCGAGCCCGGTCAGCCCCAGCTCGCCCGCCATCCGTTCCCAGACGACCCGGTCGTACGGGGTGTCGCTCTCGGCGATCTCCCGGACCCGGGCCATCGGCGAGGTGCCGGCCAGGAACCCGCGCACCGAGCCGGCCAGTTCCTTCTGCTCGTCGGTCAGGATGAGTCTCATCGGTCCGCCTCCTGGGCCTGTGTGCCGACCTTCAGATCGCGGAACGGCAGCTCCCGGTCCACCTGGGGCTCGCGGGGCAGTCCGAGCACCCGGTCGCCGATGATGTTGCGCATGATCTCGTTGGTGCCGCCGCCGAGGGCCATGCCCGGGGCCCAGGCCAGCGCACGTGCGATCTTGCCGCCCTCGTCCCCGGAGCCGTACGCCACCGTCTCGGCGCCGAGGATCTCACTCGCCACGTCGGCTCCGTACAGGGTCAGGTCGGCCAGCAGCAGCTTGACGACCGAGCCGCGCGCCCCGGGGAAGATCCCCGCCTTGACCTCCTGGGACAGCCGGGCGTTGAGCAGCTCGAACGCCCGTTCGCGGAGATAGAGGTCGATCAGCCGGTCGGTCACCCGCGGATCCGCGGTCAGGCCATCGCGGGCGGCCGCGGCGGCGACGTTCTCGTACGACGCCGGACGGTCGGTGCGGGTCGACCCCATGCCGATCGACACCCGCTCGTGCAGCAGCGTGGTGACCGCGGACTGCCAGCCGCCGTCGACCTCGCCGACCACCTGGTCCGCGGCCACCCGGACGTCGTCGAAGAAGATCTCGTTGAAGTGCGACTGGCCGGTCATGTCCCGGAGCGGGCGTACGGTGACGCCCGGGTCGTGCATGTCGACGATGAACATCGTGATACCCCGGTGCTTGGGCACGTCCGGGTTGGTCCGGGCGATCAGCAGGCCGTAGTCGGCCTGCCGGGCGACCGAGGTCCACACCTTCTGGCCGTTGATCAGCCAGGCGTCACCGTCGAAGACCGCCCGCGTCTGCAGGGACGCGACATCGGAGCCGGCGCCCGGCTCGGAGAACATCTGGCACCAGATCTCCTCGCCGCGCAGCAGCGGCCGGACGTACCGCCGCTTCTGCTCCTCCGACCCGATGGACACCAGGGTGGGACCGCACATGCCGAGCCCGATGCCGAAGACGTTGATCGGCAGGATGTGGTCCCTGGCCGCCTGCTGGAAGGCGCGCTCCTCGGCCGCCGAGAGCCCCTGGCCGCCGTACTCCGCCGGCCAGGTGATGCCGGAGTAGCCCGCGTCGTACAGCGCCGCCATGAACGCGCGCGAGCGGTCCAGCTCCGGCTCGGGTGGCAGGTCGGCGGCGTTGGCCGCCAGCCAGGCCGCTGCCCGGCGCCCGTACTCGTCGATGTCGGTCACAGGGTCGGTCACAAGGTCTCCTTGCCCGCCGGCGGCGGAGTGAAGTCACAGGGCAGATGCTTGATGCCGTTGATGAAGTTGGAGTAGAGCCGCTCCGGTGGCCCGGAGGCATGGATGTCGGGCAGCCGGGTGAACAGCTCGCGGAACATCACGGTGATCTCGCGGCGGGCCAGGTTGGCGCCCAGGCAGAAGTGCGGGCCCGGCCCGCCGAACCCGACATGGGGGTTGGGGCTGCGGGTGATGTCGAAGACGTCCGGGTTCTCGAACACCGACGCGTCGCGGTTGGCGGAGTTGTAGAACAGCAGGACCTTGTCGCCGGCCCGGTACTGCTGGCCGTTCATCTCGTGGTCCCGCGTCAGGGTCCGGCGGAACTGGATGACCGGCGTGGACATCCGGACGATCTCCTCGATCGCCGGGCCGATCCGGCCGTCGAAGTCCTCCAGCAGCAGTTCCCGCTGCCGCGGGTGCTTGGTGAACAGCCGCAGCCCGTGCGACATCGCGTTTCGGGTGGTCTCGTTGCCCGCGACGACGAGGAGGATGAAGAACGAGCCCAGCTCCTGGTCGGTGAGGTGCTCGCCGTCGACGTTGGCGTTGACCAGCACCGAGACCAGGTCCTCGCCCGGGTTGGCGCGCCGCTGCCGGGCCAGCCGCATCGCCAGGTGGTTCAGCTCGTAACCGGCCGCCATCACCCGCAGCAGCGCGTTGAGCGTGCCCAGCCGGGTGATGCCGGTGGTGCTGACCTGGCGGCCACCGGTGTACTCGGGGTCGCCGAGGCCCAGGATGGTGTTGGTGTGCCGCAGCACCCTTTCGCGCAGCCGCTGGGGAATGCCCATCATGTCGCAGATGACCTGGACCGGCAGGCGGGCGGCGACCTGGGTGACGAAGTCACCGGGACCGTCGGCGATCAGTTCGTCCACGATCCGGGTGGCCGAGGACTGCAGGTCCTCCTCGGTCTTGGCGAGCACCCGCGGGGTGAAGGCGCGGGAGACGATCCGGCGGATCTTGGCATGCCGCGGGTCGTCCATGTTGATCATCGAGCCGAAGTAGCGGGCCATGTAGCCCGGCAGGTCGGCGACGCTGTTGGAGCACGGTTCGCTGCTGAAGACCTCCGCGTTGCGGCTCGCCTCGACGACGTCCGCATGCCGGACCAGCGCGTAGAAACCGGCTCCGGTCTTGATGAAGGGGACCTTCAGCTCGCGGAAGAAGGCGGGACGCGGCTGGTCCCGCAGGACGGCGAACGCCGCCTCACGTTCTCGCGGTGGCCGGGCCCAGAAGTCCAGATCGGACAGTTTGATCTCGGTCACCGCTGGTGTTTCGACAGCCGCCACCGGCCCACCGCCTTTGAGAGGCTCCCATTAGAACGTGGTTCGGTTTCATCGAACCCGGGTGTGCGGGGTGCCGTCAAGGGGTGACCGGGGACCGGAACGGTCGCCGGCGGCCGGGCGGGGGTCCGGCCGGTGGCTCAGCGAGTGCCGGCGGAGGTCATCGGGTCGGTGGGGCGGTGCGGGGCGACGATGGCTCCGTCGGGCAGCAACTCGCCGGTGTCGTCGAAGGTGACGACCCCGTTGCAGAGCAGGCTCCAGCCCTGTTCCGGGTGGCAGGCCACGGTGCGGGCCGCCTCCCGGTCCTGTGCGTCGGAGGGGGGACAGCAGGGCTGGTGCGGGCACGTGCCGAGCGGCGAGCCCGCCCTTGGCTGAGGCATGGTCGTCGAGGGGCTCATCCCGGCTCCCTCGTGGTGGATAGGCACGGTTGACCTCCATCGAAGACGTAGGTGAATAAAGGGTCAACAACAAGCTTGTACCCGGTCATCCGAAAACCGCAAGGAAACGTGAAATTCTTTGCAATTGGATCCGGCCTTCGCCACCAGAAAAGCCTAATCGCTGGCTGAATCGGGCGCGCGTGTCACACGAGCACCTCTGGGAACATCCACTGTGATCTTTCGGTTCGTCTTAGCCAGGAGAAGCCCGGGAGGCATGCCCAGGCGTCGTTTCACGGAGGGAACACTGTCGATGAGCGAACTGACCACCCGTCCGGCCGCGGGAAGCGGAGCATTTTCCATCGGCGGGGACCTGCCGGTGAACCGGCTGGGGTTCGGGGCGATGCGGATCACCGGGCCCGGCGTCTGGGGCGAGCCCGCGGACCGGGACGAGGCCGTCCGGGTGCTGCGCCGCGCGGTGGAGCTCGGCGTCACCCTGATCGACACGGCCGACTCCTACGGTCCCCACGTCAGTGAGGAGCTGATCGCCGAGGCGCTCCACCCGTATCCCGACGATCTCGTCATCGCTACCAAGGGCGGGTTCACCCGGCAGGGCCCCAACCTCTGGGCGCCGGTCGGCCGGCCGGAATATCTGCATCAGCAGGTCGAGATGAGCCTGCGCCGCCTGCGGGTGGAGCGCATCGACCTCTACCAGCTGCACCGCATCGACCCGAAGGTCCCGCTGGAGGACCAGCTCGGCAAGCTGGAGGAGCTGCGGGCCGCGGGCAAGATCCGCCACATCGGGCTCTCCGAGGTCAGCGTGGCCCAGCTCGAGGAGGTCCGCCGGCTCGCCGAGGTGGTGAGCGTGCAGAACCTCTACAACCTCACCAACCGCCAGTCGCAGGACGTGCTGGACTACTGCACCGCGGAGGGCCTGGCCTTCATCCCGTGGTTCCCGCTGGCCACCGGTGAGCTGGCCCGCCCCGGCGGCGTGCTGGACGTGGCGGCCAAGGACCACGACGCCACCCCGGCGCAGCTCGCGCTCGCCTGGCTGCTGCACCTGTCGCCGGTGGTGCTGCCGATCCCCGGCACCTCCAGGGTGGCGCACCTCGAGGACAACGTCGCCGCCGCCCGGATCGCCCTCTCCCCGGAGGAGGTCGCCCGTCTCACCGCCCTGGCCTGACGGAGGGGCGGGCGGCCCACGGGCGCACATGGCAGTGTGGGGGACGTGGCCGACCTCGTACCGCACAGCGACGGTGAGCTGGCCCGGCTGCGCCGGCTGCGGATGGCCAAGGACGTGATGGACCGGAAGTGGGCGGAGCCGCTCGACCTCGAAGCGGTCGCGGCCGGCGCCGGCTACTCCCGCTACCACTTCGTGCGGCTCTTCAAGCGGGCCTACGGGGAGACCCCAGGCCGGTATCTCTCCAGGCGCCGGGTCGAGCGGGCCCAGGACCTGCTGCGCAGCGCCGATCTCACGGTCAGCGAGATCTGCCTCGCCGTGGGCTTCGACAGCCTCGGCAGCTTCTGTACCCGCTTCAAGCAGATCACCGGCAGCACGCCGACGGAGTACCGCCGGGCGGTGCCGGCCGGCGGCGCCCCGCCCGTCCCCGCCTGCTTCGCCCTGTTCTGGGCGGGAGGCTTCCCGGTGGGCCAAGGTGTCCGGCCCGGGGGGTCGTCCCCGGAGAACACCGCAATTTCGGAGAAGCCCGCCGGTCCCCTGGCTTCCTAGAGTTGCCGCGCGGGGGGCGGCGGCCCCCACCACCAGGAGGACATGATGATCACAGGTATGGCGATCGCCACCGTATGGGTGCTCGACCAGGACTCGGCCAAGGCCTTCTACACCGACAAGCTGGGCTTCGAGGTGCGCACGGACGCCCAGATGGGCCCCGGGGCACGCTGGATCACCGTCGGCGCCAAGGGCCAGCCGGACGTCGAGCTGACCCTGATGATCCCCGGCCCGCCCGCACTGGACCCGGAGTCGGCCGAGCAGCTCAAGGGCCTGGTCGCCAAGGGCGTGCTCGGCGCGGGGGTGATGCGCACGGACGACTGCCGGGCGACCTACGAGGAGCTCAGCGCCAGGGGCGTGGAGTTCGTGCAGGAGCCCGCCGAGCGGCCGTACGGCGTCGAGGCGCTCTTCCGCGACGACTCCGGCAACTGGTTCAGCCTCACCCAGCGCCGCGACCAGCTCGACGAGAGCCTGCCGTGGAAGGACGAGGACGGAGACGCGGCCGCGGGCTGAGCGGCACCGGCGGCCTGGCGGCCCGGCGCGGACCCTAGGCGGCCAGGGCGACGTCGCGGCGGAGCAGCGCCCGCTCCGCCGCCGTCCACGCCGTGGAGGTCAGCAGATACAGGCCGGCGGCCAGCGGCACCAGCGCCGCCATGGCGACCGTCCCGTAGGGCAGCAACCGCAGCACCCTCCCGGCGGCCCCGGTTCCGGCGTCCCCGGCGGTCGCGGTCGCGGCGCGCATCCGGCGGGACGACCACCAGGCCACCGCGGCGATCAGCGTGAGAAGCCCGAAGAACACCAGCGCCTCCGGCGAGAGCAGCCCGAAGGTGCCCACGACGCCCGTCAGGTTCTGGCCCAGCGGCGCGCCCAGCAGCGTGTGGGCGAGCAGGACGTTCGGACCGCCGGCCACGCTCGCCGAGACGAACAACCGGTACATGATCGCGAAGAACGGCCACTGCGCCAGCGCGGGCAGGCACCCGGCGAACATCGACGCCCCTTCGGCCGCGTAGAGCGCGCTGATCTCCCGCTGGGCTCGCTCGGGGTTCCCGGCGTGCTTCTCGCGGAGCAGGCCCACCTGGGGGGCGAGCCGCGCCCGGGCCCGCTCGCCCCGGGCCTGTGCGACGGCGAGCGGCAGCAGCAGGAGCCGTATCCCGAGCGTGAAGAGCACGATCGCGGCGGCGGTGGCCGGCCCTCCGAACACGGGGTGGAACATCGTGGCCAGCGCGGTGACGAGATGGTAGGCGGCGCCCACGGGCGCGTCGAACAGGAACATCGGAAAACCCTCCGGTGGTGGCTGCGGATCGGTCGGTGCCGGCCGCCGGAGGCGTACGAGCTCGTACGGGGTCGTACGAGGCTCGCACCGGTCGTACGAGGCTCGTACGGGGTGCTCAGGCGGCCCGGGGGACCGCGGAGGGTGCTCTGGGCCGGGGGCGACCCCCGGCGCCGGGGTCGCGCAGCCGCACGTAGGCGGCCCGGGAGGCGCGCCGCTGGAGCGTGAGCGCCCCCAGCCGCACGGAGGAGGGATCGTCGCCGTGCCGGGCCGTCAGGGCCCGCCGCACGACCAGCAGGCCGAGCCCGGCCACCGCCGCGGCCGTCAGCACCAGCACCGCGCCGGGCGCGGACAGCGCCTCGGTGAGCACGCCGGCCACGCCGAGCACCCGCGACATCGCGGCGATCAACGGCCAGAACACTGGGCGGCTCTTTCCCTCCGGAGCGGACCTGCTGCCCTATTGACGGCCGGCGCGGCGTACCGGTTCCCGCGACCTGGCCTCCGGGCGCGGCGAACCGGCCGGAGCGGGGGCGTCCCGGGCCGGGGCGTCAGACCAGCAGGCCCCGGACCAGGAGCAGGAAGGCGAGCGCCATCAGCGCGGCGGCGGCGGTGAGGTTGGTGATCCAGGGCATCCGCGCCGCGATGGTCAGGTCGCGGTCGGGGTCGCGCGACCACAGCGTGAGCGCGGCCGTGAGCGCACGGCCCAGCCCGAAGGCGGTGCCCACGACCGCCGTGGCCGCGAAGCCCTGGTGGCTGAGCAGGAGCCCGAGCGCCAGCACGTAGGGGGCGCTCGCGGAGACGAAGGTGCGCACCCCGGTGCCGAGCTCGAAGCCGAACTGCAGGGTGCCCAGCCGCAGCCGCCGCTGCAGCACGTCCTGCGGGATCTGCCGGGCGTTCTGCGGCAACGGGATGCGGATCAGCCCGGCCTCGCGCAGCACGCCGAGCAGCGCGACCGCGAGGATCGCCCAGCCGCGGCCCTGCGGGGGGAGCGGGGCGGAGAAGCCGGACAGCAGCCAGACGACGGTGCCGCTGAGGGTGCCCCCGAGCAGGAGCCCGAGGGTGAAAACGGCCAGGACGGTGCCCTGCCGTACCGGAGCCCGCCAACCTGGCGAGAACAGCACACTTTCGCTGTTACGCGTTCAAACCGAGCCCGACAGCGAGTAGCCCGCCAGCGCGCCCACCGAGGACCAGCAGAGCACGGTCTGGTCCAGCGCCGCAGCGGCGGCCGCCAGCAGCGCCAGCGCCGCGACCGGCAGCAGCGGCTCGGTCAGCCCGCGGCGCAGGCGCCCGGCGGGGATCAGCTCTTGCACGAGGTGGCCCACCGGCAGATGGTCTTGTAGTAGCTGCCGTGCGAGTTCTTCTTCCAGCCGTCGTGACAGCGCCAGGTCACCGATTTCTTGCACTTGCCGCAGGGATGGGCGTACGCCCAGGACCAGCCGTCGTAGCCCCCGGAGTAGCACTGGTTGGGCCGCAGCATGTAGCCCGGGTAGAGGTACTTGGACTTGTGGTAGCCCTTGCGGTACCCCGAGGTCTGGCAGCAGGTGGAACAGACCAGGCTGGGCCCGCAGCCGGGGGAGCAGTTGTGCGAGCTGGCGTAGGACGGGCACTTGGGATAGATCCAGTAGTACCCGGCCACCCGGTAGCCGCCCTCGATGGCCTGTCGGGCCGGCGGGAAGGCGCCGAGCGCGGCCAGGCCCATCGTGCCGCCGGCGGCGACCAGGCCGCCCAGCAGTGACCGCCGGGCCAGATGCAGTGGCGGTCCCTCGGACGGCACCCGTCGGCGCACCTTGGCGGCGCCCTCCGGCCGGGGTCCTCTCAGCGGCGGGATGTCATCGAGATCGATCAGGTCGGTCACCGCACACCTCCGGTCACGCGTCCACGTTCGCCGCTCATGGCGACACCTCCAGGTTCAGCAGTTCGCGCAGTGCTCCGGGGGAGCCGACCGGCTCGGAGACCGTGACGCGGCCGGACTCGCCGACGACGACCGCGAAGGGCGTCGCGGGGATCTTGTACGCCTCGAACAGCGCGGGCTCGTCGGCGTGCACCGTGACCCGTTCGGCCGGCAGCGCGGCGCCGGCGAACAGCGCGTGCACGGGCGGGTCCGCGGGCCCGGTCAGCGACTCGGCGGCGGCCAGCACGTCCGGGCAGGCGGCGCAGTCGGCGCTGAGGAACAGCAGCAGGCCGGGCCCGAAGCGCTCGAAGCCGGGGGCCTGCGAGCCCGTGTCCAGCCCCAGCGCGGTGGGCCGCGGGCCCTGGCCGATCGCGTGCACCTGCCGTACGAGCCCCGCGACGACGAGGCTCAGCAGCAGGATCGCCACCCAGGACAGCAGCAGGGCCGTCATCTCGAAACTCATGCGGCGGGGGTCCTCTCCGGGTCGTGCAGGGCGAGGGGAAGCGTCCAGAGCAGCACCGCGAACACCGCACCGGCGAGCAGCGTGATCGCCAGCCGGCCGCCGTGCGGCGAGGAGGGGGTGGTCCAGACGGCGCCCGCCAGCGCCAGGGCGGCCAGCGCGACGGCCCGGACCACCACCCAGCCGGTGAGCCGGGTGTCGCCGGCGCCCGCGCAGCCGCACGGCACCGCGGGCCGGTGGCGCAGGACGTACCAGCCGTACAGCGCGTAGCCGGTCAGCAGCGCGCAGGCGGCGGCCAGCGCCGGGCGGGCGAATCCGGCCAGGGCCAGCGCGCCCGTGGCGGCCTCGGCCAGCGCGGTCGAGGCGGCGGCCGGGACGACCAGCGGGGCGGGCAGGGTGCGGTGCGCGCGCAGCGCCCGGGTCAGGCCGGCCGGCCGCAGCAGGTGGCCGGCGAAGGAGACCAGCAGCACCAGCGGCACGGTGACCAGCGCGAGGTCGGCGAGGACGTCGGCGAGCATGTCAGCGCAGGATCTCGGCGGTGAGCCCGGCGAGCCTGCGGGGGACCTCGTGGACGCGGGACTCGTCGGTCGGGAGCACGGTCACCAGCGTGGAGGCGGTGGCGAGCAGGAAGAAGGTGCCCTTGTCCTCGAGGGTGTCCTTGAACAGCTCGCCGCCGGCGATTCTCGCCCCCGGCCAGGAGGGCAGCCGGCGGGCGGTCTGCCTGGTGAGGCTGGTGACCTCCAGCAGGCCCAGGCCGGGCACCTCCTTGACCAGCTCGGTCGGCTCGGTCACGGCGGCGCGCCTGCGCGGGGTGAAGGCGGCGCCGTCGTCGTGCTCGGAGAGCGTCAGGGCGTTGAAGAACCCCACGGCGTCGGCCGCGCGCGCGTGGTAGAGATGGGTGAAGACGGCGTACCGGCGGCCTTCCCAGATCGCGGCCAGCACCCGCTCCTGCAGCCCGGCGTGCGCGTCCCGGAGGGTCGAGTGGCCGATCCGCAGCCGTCCGCCCTGCACGGCGAACTCGTCGTCGAAGCGGGTCACCCCGAGATCGTCGGCCCAGGCGTGCGCGGCGCCCCGTTCACCGGCGGTGATCTCGTGCAGCCGCCCGTCGAGCGCGATCCGCGCCACCGAGGTGGCGGGGCGGCTCAGGTCGAGCTCACCGGACAGTTGGATGCGTTTGCCGTCAAGTGTCCGATGGACGACCCGTGGAGCCATGTGCGGCGACCTCTCGAGGGGTAAGGGGTCATGCGACAGGAGTGACGTTAGTGCTTTGGGCAGGAGTAATCCAAGATCTGCCGAAAGTGGCCATCGTCGTTCGGCCGGCGGGCGGGCCCGGCGCCGGCGGGCGGGGTCCCGTCCGCCGCCGTCCGGGGCGGACGAGCGCCCGGACTCGCCCATGGGGCGTGCTTGCCGCGGCCGGGGACACCGCCCTGGATAGGGTCGTCTCGCCGTTCCGCGCGGCGCATGACCGGCCGGCCGGAGTGCGGCCGTACAGGGACGCGACGTGCCCGCGCGAGCGACTTCGAGGTGAATCCTTGGGTGACAAGGTGGATGTGCTGATCCAGCGGCTCGATCCCGGCCTGCCGCTGCCGGCGTACGCCCATCCGGGCGACGCGGGGATGGACCTGGTGGCGGCCGGTGACGTGGAACTGACGCCCGGGGAGCGGGCCGTGGTGGGGACCGGCGTGGCGATCGCGCTGCCCGACGGCTACGCGGGCCTGATTCACCCTCGGTCGGGTTTGGCGGCTAAATTGGGGCTAACGATCGTCAATGCTCCGGGGACCGTGGACGCCGGTTACCGCGGTGAGATCAAAGTGACCTTGCTGAACACCGACGCCCGCGACACCGTACGACTCCGGCGCGGTGACCGTATCGCGCAACTGGTCATCCAGAAGGTCGAACAGGCCGTCTTGCATGAGGTGACGGCGCTTCCCGGGTCCGCTCGGGGGACGGCCGGGTTCGGCTCGACAGGTGGCTTCTGACCGCGTTGAAGCCGGTAATGTGCCGGAACCGCGTGGAAGAGGGCTGAGTACGCGGAACCATGCAGAGCAACGAAGGAGCGTGAAGTCGTGTTTCGACGTCGTCGTCAGGGCGAGGAGCCCGAGGAGAACCTCGAGCTGACCGACGAGCAGCCGGAGGCCGCCGAGTCCGCCGAGGCGGAGGAGGCCGCGCCGGCGGCCGAGGGCAAGGGCCCGTGGGACTCCGAGGAGTCCTACCCCGAGCTCGAGCGCATCGACTTCGGGGGCCTCCAGGTGCCGATCGGCCCCGGGCTCGAGGTCCAGGTGAACCTCGAGGCGACCGAGCACGACGCCGAGGGCAACCCGGTGGGCGGCCGGATGGTCGCCGTCACCATCGTGACCGGCGACAGCGGCCTGCAGGTCCAGGCGTTCGCCGCTCCCAAGCGCAGCGGCATCTGGGCGGAGGTACGGCAGGAGACGGCCGCCGAGATCCAGGAGGCCGGAGGTCAGACCCAGGACGGTGCGGGCCCGTTCGGCGACGAGCTGCACGCCATGGTCCCGGTGCAGATCCCCGAAGAGGTCATGGACCAGGTCCCCGATGAGATCCGCGAGCAGGGCTTCGCCTGGCAGCCGGTGCGGTTCATCGGCGTGGACGGCCCCCGGTGGTTCCTGCGCGGCGTGGTGAGCGGCGCGGCCATCGAGGACGAGGAGCAGTGGCAGGTCCTGGAGGACGTGTTCCGCAACATCGTCGTGGTCCGCGGCGACCAGCCGATGGCCCCGCGGGAGCTGCTGGAGCTGACCCTGCCGGCCGAGGCCCAGGAGGCGCTCGCCCAGCAGGCCGACGAGGGCGATGACGGCTTCGACCCCTTCGAGCGCGGCCCGGAGATCACCGAGGTGCGCTGACGCCCTGGACCGTCACCGAACCGTCGTGAGCATGCGCGCGCCCGCATGACCGCGGCGGTTTGGCCGTTTCCGGGGAAAGTCATGGTCCGCAGGCCCTTGTCCTTCCGGCGCCGCGGGGAGTGAATGGGACCATGTCGAAACGCACGAGGAAACGGCGCGCCAGGCGTAAGCGCCTGGCCAACCACGGCAGAAGGCCCAACAGCTGAGGTCGCCGGGTCAGCCGGCCGGGGAGTAGGCCCAGCCGGACCACCGGTCGACGGCGATCGCGATGACCGGTCCCTCCGGTGGGTTCGCGCGGTACTGCCCGTACCGCCCCGTCAGCAGCCGGATCGGGCCGGCCATCTCGGCGGGCTCCGAGACGATCGTGGCCCGGCCCTCGGCCCGCACCCACCACAGCCGTTCCCAGTCGTCCTCGTAGTGGTCGGCCAGCACGGCCACCCGCGGGTTCACCGCGATGTTCCGCAGCCGCCTGAGGTCGCGGCTGCGTTTGGGCTTGTGGTCGACCGCGCTGTAGAGCAGGTCGCCGTCGACGGCGAAGGTGACGGCCACCAGGTGCGGCCGGCCCCCCAGATCGGCCGTCGCCAGGCGTACGACCGGAGCCGCCGCCAGCCTGGCGCGGGCCTGGTCCTGCGTGAGCGTGGGCACGGCGCCGTACCCCCTCCCGTGCTCGCTCCGTTCTCGCCCGCCGGGCGACGCCCCGTCCTCATCCAAACACGGCCCCGGTGTCGCGGCATCGGCGGACCGCCCGGCGCGGCGCCGGGAGGCGCCCACGATGACGCCCGGAGGGATGATCTCCAGGTGAGAGCGGCTTTCGGGTTTTCCGCCGCCTGATGCCGAATCGTTATTGCAAGGTGCAAATCACCCATCGCCTGTGACTGGTGTCACAGCGGGTGCGCGAAATACGTTGTGCCAGACAACATTCTCGGGCTTCGTGGCGGCCGCCTCTGCCCTTTTGCACGGCAGTCCCGTGCGCCGGTCCTCACCGGTTCGGCGCGCGGGGTACGGGGCTGCAGATCGGAGTACTTCCATGAACGGTGCGCTGGCGACCTCTGCCGGTCGCCCGGACGCCCCCACGGTGCGGGACCACACCCGGCGCTACCTGGCGCGGGTGGCGACGGGTGAGATGGGCGCGCTGCCCGCTCTCACGGGTCTGGTGCTCTTCAGCGCCGTCTTCGCGCTGTTGCGGCCGTCCTTCCTCTCGGCCAGCAACCTCGCCAACCTGTTCACCCAGGGCGCCGCGGTCGTCGTCATCGCGATGGGCCTGGTCTTCGTCATGCTCCTCGGCGAGATCGACCTGTCCGCCGGCTACACCAGCGGGGTGTGCGGGGCCGTGCTCGCGGTGCTCGCGGCGCACGGCCGGCTGCCCTGGTACGCGGCGGCGGCCCTCGCGCTGCTCGTCGCCGTCGCCATCGGCCTGGGCCTGGGCCTGCTGGTGACCAGGACCAAGGTTCCCTCGTTCGTCGTGACGCTGGCGGGGCTGCTCGGGCTGCAGGGCGTCGCGCTGCTCCTCATCGGTGACAGCACCACCGTCACGCTCGACGACGGGACCCTTCTCTCGATCGCCAACGGCACCGTGGCCCCCGAGCTGGCCTGGCTGATGTGGGCGGGGGGCCTGGCCGCGTACGTCATGATCGAGTTCCGGCGCAAGCGCAAGGGGCTGCACCACCGGCGCACCGCCGATCCCCTCGTCCTGGTCGTCTGGCGGGTCCTGGTGGCCGCGGTGCTCTCCGCCGCGATCGTGTACCTCCTCAACCAGGAGCGCAGCCCCCATCCCGACATCGCGTCGCTGAAGGGTGTGCCGATCGTCGTCCCGATCATCGCCGTCATGATCATGCTATGGACGTTCGTGCTGCGCCGGACGGCGTACGGCCGCCGGATCTACATGGTCGGCCAGAGCCGGGAGGTCGCCCGGCAGGCCGGCGTCAACGTCGACCGGATCCGGGTGTCGGTGTTCGTGATCTGTTCCTGCATGGCCGCCGTCGGCGGTGTGATCGCGGTCTCGCGGGCGCACTCGGTGGACGCCGACACCGGAGGGGTCAACGTGCTGCTGTACGCGGTCGCCGCGGTGGTGTTCGGCGGCACCAGCCTCTTCGGCGGCAAGGGGCGGGTGCTCGACGCCGTCCTGGGGGGCGCCCTGATGGCCGTGATCGACAACGGCATGGGCCTGATGGGCTACAGCGCCGGGCTGAAGTACATCGTCACCTGCGCGCTGCTCCTGCTGGCCGCGTGCCTGGACGTTGTCTCCCGGACGCGCGAGGCGGCCGCCGCGGCGGTCCCCCCGCTGCCCCCCGGGGTCGCGTTCGTCCCCGCGGCCCGGCCCCCTGCTGGGCCACCTGCTGGGCCACCTTCTGGGCCACCGGCCCGGCCGACGGGTCACCCGCCGACGGGTCACCCGCCGACGTGGCCGGCCGGCCGCACCGACCCCGGGCCGCGGCACGGGCCGGGCGCCGGGACGGGCTGGCGCTAGGCCCCCGGGACGGCTTTGGACCTGCGGTCCGGAGGGTGCCCGCCGGATGTCCCGGCGGGCACCCGGCGGGACCTCGGGCGTGCGCCGACCTGCGCCGACCTGCGCCGACCTGCGCCGACCTGCGCCGACCTGCGGCTACCTGCGGCGATCAAGGCCGTGGGCTCGGGAGTTGCGATTGAGTGAGTGCACACTCATACTGGGTGAGCGCACACTCAACCGGTCGGCGGCTCATCTGGAGGATGGTCATGGGTATCAGCGCACTTCCCGCCCGTTCCGTGGCCACGTCCATGGCGGCGTCGCTGTGGCGCTTCTGGACCGGCGGGCGCCCCGTCGAGCGGGCGTGCTACCTCATCGGAGCGGTGCTGTTCGCCGCCGGGCTGTTCCACCTCGGGGTCTTCGCCGTGGACGGAGGCCCGTGGGAGGGGCCGGTCTCCTGGCGCAAGCCCACGACGTTCGGCTTGTCGTTCGGCCTCACCCTGGTCACCATCGCCGGCGTGACGACCTTCGTCCGGCTCGGGGAGCGCACCCGTGGGTGGCTGCTGGGCGTGTTCGCCGCCGCCTGCGTCCTCGAGGTCGCCTTCATCAGCGTGCAGGCCTGGCGGCACGTCCCCTCGCACTTCAACAACGAGGGCCCGGTCAACACGGCCATCGCCATGGTCCTGGCCGCGGGCGGGGTCGTGCTCGTCGTGATCCTGGTGACGCTCACCGTCGCCTCCTTCCGCAAGGTCCCCGAGCCCGCGCCCGACGACCCGGCCGGCCCGGCCGACGCGGCGGCCGGCCCGGCCATGCGGCTCGCGGTGCAGGCGGGCTTCGTCGCGCTGCTGTTCGCCCTGGCGTCCGGGGCGGCGATGATCGCCAAGGGGATGGTGCTGGTCAAGACCGGCCATCAGCACGCCGCCTACACCGCCGCCGAGGCGCTCAAGCCGGCCCACGCGGTGACCATGCACGCCATCCTCGTGCTGCCCGGCCTCGCCTGGCTGCTGACCTTCACCACCTGGACCGAGCGGCGCCGCCGGCGCGCCGTCGCCCGGGTCGCCCTGGCCTACGGGCTCGCGGCCGCCGCCGTGATCGTGGTGTCGGCCGTGAGGTTCGCCTGACCTGCCCCCGGGCCCGGTCCGGCCCCGTACGGGCCCGCGGGCCGGGGGCGGAGCCGGGGCAGGGGGCGGGTGCCGGGGAGGCGTCCCTTACGGTCGTATCCGGGGGAGGTGAGGCCGGCGTGGGCGCGCGCGGAACGCTGCGGATCTATCTCGGGGTGGCGCCGGGGGTCGGGAAGACCTTCGCCATGCTCGAGGAGGGGCACCGCCGGGCCGAGCGCGGCACCGACCTCGTGATCGGCCTGATCGAGTGCCACGGCCGGCGGAAGACCGAGGCGCTGCTCGACGGCCTGGAGATCGTGCCCCGCCGGGACCTGGTCTACCGGGGCACGACCTTCACCGAGATGGACCTCGACGCGGTGCTGGCCCGCAGGCCGCGGGTGGCACTGGTCGACGAGTACGCGCACACCAACGTGCCCGGCTCGCGGCACGAGAAGCGCTGGCAGGACATCGAGGAACTGCTCGACGCCGGCATCGACGTCGTCTCCACGGTGAACATCCAGCATCTGGAGTCGCTCAACGACGTGGTGCAGCGGATCACCGGGGTGCCGCAGCGGGAGCGGGTCCCCGACGAGGTCGTCCGCCGGGCCGACCAGATCCAGCTGGTCGACATGACGCCGGAGGCGCTGCGCAGGCGGATGGCGCACGGCAACGTCTACGGCCCGGAGCAGGTCGGCGCGGCCCTGGGCAACTACTTCCGGGTCGGCAACCTCGCGGCGCTGCGGGAGCTGGCCCTGCTGTGGCTGGCCGACCGTGTCGACGAGGGGCTGGCCCGGTACCGCCGCGACCACGACATCACCGACACCTGGGAGGCCCGCGAACGGGTCGTGGTGGCGCTCACCGGCGGACCGGAGGGTGACACGCTGATCCGCCGGGCCGCCCGGATCGCCTCCCACGCCGGCAAGGGCGACCTGCTCGCGGTGCACGTCGCCAAGAGCGACGGGCTCACCGGAGCCTCCCCGCAGGCGCTCAGCCGGCAGCGCACCCTCGTCGAGAGCCTCGGCGGCAGCTACCACCAGGTGGTGGGCGAGGACGTGCCGACCGCGCTGCTGGAGTTCGCCCGGGGCGTCAACGCCACGCAGGTGGTGCTGGGGACCAGCCGGCGGCACGGCTGGCAGTGGGTGCTCGGCCCCGGCGTGGGCCAGACCGTCACCCGCGATTCGGGCGACATCGACGTGCACATCGTCACCCACGAGCGGGCCGGCAAGGGCCGCGGGCCGGGCAAGGTGGCCGGCACCGCCCTCAGCGCGCGCAGGCAGGCCATCGGCTGGCTGATGGCCGTGCTCGGCCCGCCGCTGCTGTCGTACCTGCTGACCGGCCTGCGGCCCCACCTCGGCCTGCCCTCCGACCTGCTGTTCTTCCTGGCGCTGACGATCGGGGTGGCGCTGGCCGGCGGGCTCTGGCCCGCGATCGCCGCGGCCGTCCTGGGCTCGGTGCTGCTCAACTGGTTCTTCACCCCGCCCCTGCACACCTTCACCGTCGCCCGGCTGGAGAACGCCCTCGCCCTCGCGGTCTTCGTCGCCCTGGCCGTCGCGGTGTCCTCGGTCGTCGACCTGGCCGCGCGCCGTACCAACCAGGCCGGCCGCAGCAACGCGGAGGCGGAGACGCTCAGCCTGCTGGCCACCAGCGTGCTGCGCGGCGCCAACGCGCTGCCCGCCCTGCTGGAGCGGGTGCGGGAGACCTTCGGGGTCACCTCCGTGGCCCTGCTGGAGCAGTCCGGCGGCACCTGGGCCACGGTGGGCACCACCGGCCCGGACGCCGCGACGCGGCCGGACGACGCCGACGCGCAGGCGGTGGTCAGCGACACCTACGTCCTGGCGCTGCGCGGGCGGGTGCTGCCCGCCGCGGACCGCCGGGTGCTGTCGGCCTTCGCCTCCCAGGCGGCGTCCGCGCTGGAGTGGCGGCGGCTGGCCCAGGAGGCCGAGCAGGCCCGCCGGCTGGCCGAGGGCAACAAGATCCGCACGGCGCTGCTCGCCGCGGTCTCGCACGACCTGCGCACCCCGCTGGCCTCGATCAAGGCGAGCGTGAGCAGCCTGCGCCAGCAGGACATCAGCTGGGACCCGGCCGACGAGGCCGAGCTGCTGGCGACGATCGAGGAGTCCGCCGACCGGCTCGACGGCCTGGTCGCCAACCTGCTGGACATGAGCCGGCTGCAGACGGGGGTGGTGACGCCGCTGATCGGGCCGGTCACCCTCGAGGAGGTGGTGCCGGCCGCGCTGGCCGGAGTCCCGGCGAGCCGGATCGAGATCGACGTCCCGGAGACGCTGACGCCGGTCGCCGCCGACCGCGGCCTGCTGGAGCGCGCGCTCGCCAACGTTGTGGAGAACGCGGTCCGCCACGGCACCGGGCCGGTGCTGGTCACCGGAGGCGAGCTGCGGTTCGGCCGCGGGCCGGGCCGCATCGAGCTGCGGGTCGCCGATCGCGGCGCCGGCGTGCCCGACCGGGACAAGGAGCAGATCTTCGAGCCGTTCCAGCGGCTCGGGGACGTCCCCCAGGGCACCGGCGTGGGGCTCGGATTGGCCGTCGCCCGCGGCTTCACCGAGGCCATGGGCGGGACGCTGCAGGCCGAGGACACCCCCGGCGGAGGCCTGACCATGGT
Organism: Actinomadura scrupuli; assembly: GCF_050971785.1. Lineage (NCBI taxonomy): Bacteria > Bacillati > Actinomycetota > Actinomycetes > Streptosporangiales > Thermomonosporaceae > Actinomadura > Actinomadura scrupuli. The sequence goes on from NZ_JBPCCU010000005.1 coordinate 450,667, forward strand.
CTTCTCCCTACCGATGATCGGTGATGAGGTCCAGTGAGCACGAACCCCGTCCGGGTCCTGGTCGTCGACGACGAACCCCAGCTCGTGCGCGCGCTGCGGATCAATCTGCGGGCCCGCGGTTACGAGGTCGACGCCGCGCCGGACGGGCGTACGGCGCTGGAGCTCGCCGCGCGCCGCCACCCCGACGTGGTCGTGCTCGACCTCGGGCTGCCCGACATGGACGGCGTCGAGGTCATCCGGGGCCTGCGCGGCTGGCTCAGCGTGCCGATCATCGTGCTGTCGGCCCGGCATGCCTCCGACGAGAAGGTCGAGTCCCTCGACGCGGGCGCCGACGACTACGTCACCAAGCCGTTCGGCATGGACGAGCTGCTGGCCCGGCTGCGGGCCGCGGTGCGCCGGGCCGCCCCCGCCGCCGAGGCGGCCGTCGTCGAGACCGCCGCGTTCACCGTGGACCTGGCCGCCAAGAAGGTACGGCGGGAGGGCGCCGACGTCCGGTTGACCCCCACCGAGTGGCACGTCCTGGAGGTCCTGGTGCGCAACGCCGGGCGGCTGGTCAGCCAGCAGCAGCTGCTGCGCGAGGTGTGGGGACCGGCGTACGAGCAGGAGACCAACTACCTGCGGGTCTACCTGGCCCAGCTGCGCCGCAAGCTGGAACCCGACCCCTCCCACCCGCTGCACCTGATCACCGAGCCGGGCATGGGCTACCGCTTCGAGCGATCCCCTTGACAGCCCGTCGAGCGGCCCGCTCCGGAGGCCGCCGGAATACCCGAACCGGACAGCGCCGTTCGCGGCGAGATGTCGTACTCTTGCGAAACATGGACGATGTGTCCGCCGCGGCGGCGCCCGGAAGGGACGGCAACCCCGAGTCGGAACGCGAACGGGGTGGCCTGCGCGGATTCCTGCGCCGGCTGGCATCGAGCAAAGCCGAGCTGGAAGCGGAGGACCTGCAGAAGAGCACCGACCACGAGGGCGCCACACCGATCGTGGGGTGTGCCGAGCGCAGGCGCGCCTGCGTGGCGGGTACGCTACGTACCGTGACCCTGCGACCACGGGGCGGAGCTCCCGCCCTCGAAGCCGAGCTGTACGACGGCACGGACGTGATCAACCTCGTGTGGCTCGGCCGTCGCAAGATCGCCGGCATCGAGCCCGGCCGCCGGCTGCGCGCCGAGGGCCTGGTCAGCGTCCAGGACGGCCGGAAGGTCATGTTCAATCCGCGTTACGAGCTGCGAGGAAGTACATGAGCGAGCCGGCGTCGAGCACGGAGGTCGAGGCCGCACCGCCCGCGGCCTCGTCCCATGACACCGTCGAGGCGGCCGTACGAGCCCAGCTCACCAAGGCCTTCGGCGGCCTGCGCGGCGTGCTCGAGGCCGCGGTGCCCACCGTCGGGTTCACCGTGTCCTATCTGGTCACCAAGGAGCTCAGGCTCTCCCTGGGCGTCGGCATCGGCGCCGCGCTGGTGCTGCTGGCTCTCCGCCTGATCCAGAAGTCCACCCCGCAGTTCGTGGTCAACAGCCTGTTCGGCATCGCGATCGCGGCGTTCTTCGCGCTGCGCTCCGGCAAGGCCGAGGACGTCTTCCTGCCCGGCATCCTCTACAACGCCGGCTACGCCGCCGCGATGGTGCTGTCGATCCTGGTCCGCTGGCCGGTGGTCGGCTTCCTGATCGGCTCGGTCACCGGCGATCCGACCTCCTGGCACCGGGACCCGGCGATCGTGCGCCTGTGCTCCCGGCTGACCTGGCTGCTGCTGATCCCGTGCCTGGTAAGGGTCGCGGTGCAGTGGCCGCTCTACCTCGCCGGTGAGGTCGGCTGGCTGGGCGCCTCCAAGCTGGCGCTGGGCTGGCCGCTCCAGGTCGCCGGGCTGGCCGCGATGGTCTGGGTCCTGGCGCGCGGCCGCACCCCGCTGCCCGCCGGCTCCTCCTCCCCGTCCTGAGCACATCCCCGCCGTGAGCCCGTCCCGCCGTGATCTCCTCCTGCCGTGATTATGCAATCGTTCGACGAGCGATTGCATGATCACGACAGGGAGGAATGCGGGGAAGGCGGGGTGTGATCACCGGGGCGGGGTCAGCGTGAGCCCAGCAGCTCCCCGAGCTCGTCCTCCACGTCCTGGGTGGCGACGAAGAGCAGCTCGTCACCGGCCTCGAGGGTGTCGTCGGAGCTCGGCACCAGCACCCGGCCCTCGCGCAGGATGGCGACCAGGGCGGTGTTGTTCGGCCAGGCCACCGAGCCGACCCGCTGACCGCCCAGCGGGGCGTCTTCGGGCAGGGTGAGCTCGACCAGGTTGGCCTCGCCCTGGCGGAAGGTCATCAGGCGGACCAGGTCACCGACGCTGACCGCCTCCTCCACCAGCGCGGACAGCAGCCGCGGGGTCGACACCGCGACGTCGACGCCCCACGACTCGTTGAACAGCCACTCGTTCTTGGGATGGTTGATGCGGGCGACCACCCGCGGCACCCCGAACTCCGTCTTGGCCAGCAGCGACACCACCAGGTTGACCTTGTCGTCGCCGGTGGAGGCCACCACGACCTGGCAGCGCTCCAAAGCGGCGTCGTCCAGGGAGGAGATCTCGCAGGCGTCGGCGAGCAGCCACTCCGCCCGCGGCACGACCTCCACCTTGATCGCTTTGGGGTCCTTGTCGATGAGCAGGACCTCGTGGCCGTTCTCCAGCAGTTCCTGCGCGATGGAGCGGCCGACGGCTCCGGCGCCCGCGATGGCGACTCTCATCATTCGGCTCCTTCAGCCCGGGTGGCCAGGGCGGCGTTGATGCGCTCCAGGTCGTTGGATCGGGCCATGACGTGCACGACGTCGCCGTCCTGGATCACCGTCTCGCCGGCGGGCACGATGGCCTCGCCCATCCGGGAGATGAAGGCGATCCGGGTGCGGGCGGCGTCCTCCAGGACGTTCACCTTGGCGCCGACCCAGGCCTTGTCGGTCTGTACCTCCGCCAGCTTGACCTCTCCGGTGGGGTCGCGCCAGAGCGGCACGGCCCCCTCCGGCAGCAGCCGCCGCAGCATCTGGTCGGCGGTCCACCGCACGGTCGCCACCGTGGGAATGCCCAGGCGCTGGTAGACCTCGGCGCGGCGGGGGTCGTAGATCCGCGCGACCACGTTGTCGATGCCGAAGGTCTCGCGGGCCACCCGGGCCGAGATGATGTTGGAGTTGTCGCCGCTGCTCACCGCGACGAACGCGCTCGCCTGCTCGATGCCCGCCTCGACCAGGACGTCGCGGTCGAAGCCGAACCCGGTCACCCGGCGGCCCTTGAACCCGCCCCGCAGCCGGCGGAAGGCCTCCGGGCTCTGGTCGATGATGGCCACCGAGTGGCCCCTGTCCTCCAGGCTGTGCGCGAGCGTCGAACCGACGCGCCCGCACCCCATGATCACGATATGCACGCCGTTCCTCCTGCGGACCATGGATCGCCCGGTCCTTGATGATCTGGACGGGTCCGAACCTACACATTCGCCCAGGCAAGTATTACCCCGGCCGTGCCATGGTCCGGCTGGCGAGATGGCGGACGGGCGCGTAAAGGACGCGTCAACGCGTCGGGCTAGAGTCTCCTTCCGTGGCTAAGGTTCCGGACCTGGTGAAAAGACTCCTGCTCGGCAGGGCTCTGCGCAGTGCGCAGAGCCACGAGCAGCTCCTCCCCAAACGCATCGCTCTTCCCGTCTTCGCGAGCGACGCCCTGTCGTCCGTCGCCTACGCGCCCCAGGAGATCCTGCTCGCCCTCGGCGTGGCGGGGCTCGCCACCTACCACTACACCCCCTGGGTGGCGGGCGCGGTCGTGGTCATCCTGCTCGTCGTGGTGGCCTCGTACCGCCAGAACGTCCGCGCCTACCAGAGCGGAGGCGGCGACTTCGAGGTCGCCACCGAGAACCTCGGCGGCAACTGGGGACTGGTCGTCGCGGCGGCCCTGATGGTCGACTACACGCTGACGGTCGCGGTCTCGGTGTCGTCGGGCGTGGAGAACCTCGGCGCGCTGGTCAAGTTCATCCAGCCGCACACCGTGCTGGTGGCGATCCTGCTCATCGCGCTGCTGGCGGTGCTGAACCTGCGCGGGCTCAAGGAGTCGGGGTTCGCCTTCGCGGTGCCCACCTACCTGTTCATGTTCGCGATCATCGCCATGATGCTGTACGGCTTCCTCCGGCTGAGCCTCGGCACCGAGCTCAGGGCCGAGACCGCGAACTACGACGTCAAGGGAACGGAGGTGGGGGTCGGCGGGTTCGCGCTCGTCTTCCTCCTGCTGCGGGCCTTCTCCTCCGGATGTACGGCGCTGACCGGCGTCGAGGCGATCAGCAACGGCGTACCGGCGTTCAAGAAGCCCAAGGGCAAGAACGCCGCGACGACCCTGTTGCTGCTGGGCGCCGTCGCGTCGATCATGTTCGCCGGGGTCACGACCCTCGCCTACGTCACCAAGGCCAAGTTCGCCGACGTCGCCCAGGGCACCCATCTGTTCGACCCCGCCACCGGCAAGGACGTCACCGACCAGGACCCGGTGATCGCCCAGGTGGCGCACACGGTCTTCTCCAACTTCACGCCCGGCTTCGCCCTGGTCACCGTGATGACGGCGCTGATCCTGATCCTGGCGGCCAACACCGCCTTCAACGGTTTCCCGGTGCTCGCCTCCGTGCTGGCGCAGAACCGCTACCTGCCCCGTCAGCTGCACACCCGGGGCGACCGGCTGGCCTTCAGCAACGGCATCATCATCCTGGCCACCATGGCGGGCCTGCTGATCTACGCCTACGACGCCTCGGTGACCCGGCTGATCCCGCTCTACACCGTCGGGGTGTTCGTCTCCTTCACCATCAGCCAGACCGGCATGGTGCGGCACTGGAACCGGCTGCTGAAGACGGTGACCGATCCCTCGCAGCGCCGCAACATGGTGACGGCGCGGGCCATCAACGCCTTCGGCGCGCTGGTCACCGGCATCGTGCTGGTCGTCGTCCTGGTCACCAAGTTCCTGCTCGGCGCCTACATCGTCTGCATCGCCATGCCGGTCCTGTTCCTGCTGATGCGGTCGATCCGCCGGCACTACGACCGGATCGCCGCGGAGCTGGTGCCCACCGGTGAGGACGTCACGCTGCCCGCCCGCAACCATGCCATCGTGCTCGTCTCCAAGATCCACAAGCCGACGCTGCGGGCACTGTCCTACGCACGGGCGACCCGGCCGTCCACCCTGGAGGCCATCACCGTGGCGGTGGACCTGGAGGAGTCGAGCAAGCTCCAGGAGGACTGGGACGCCCACGATCTCCCGGTCCCGCTGAAGATCCTCGATTCGCCCTACCGGGAGATCACCCGGCCGGTGCTGGAGTACGTCAAGAGCGTCCGGCGCAAGAGCCCGCGCGACGTCGTCACCGTCTTCATCCCCGAGTACGTCGTCGGGCACTGGTGGGAGCACCTCCTGCACAACCAGAGCGCCCTGCGGCTCAAGGGCCGGCTGCTGTTCCAGCCCGGGGTGATGGTCACCAGCGTGCCGTGGCAGCTGGTCTCCTCCGACCGGCTCAAGGGACGTCCCGAGCCGCTGGGCCCGGGTTCCGTACGCCGTCCGCGCCAGGGGGCGGCGGCCGAAGCGGAGAGTACACGCGCGAGTGGCGGTATCGTTTCGGAACGTGACTGAAGCCGTTTCTGACGCGATATCCAAGCCGGTCCTGCTCGAGCTGGTGGTCGGGCCCGTCGCCCACGGTGGGTGGTGCGTCGCCCGCAACCCCGACGACGAGGGCTCCGGCCGGGTCGTGTTCGTGCGGCACGCGCTGCCCGGTGAGCGGGTCCGCGCCCAGGTGACCGAGGAGACCAAGAAGTTCCTGCGCGCCGACGCCGTCGAGATCCTGGAGGCCTCCCCGGACCGGGTCGAGGCGCCCTGCCCCTTCGCCGGGCCGGGCCGGTGCGGTGGCTGTGACTGGCAGCACGCCGCGCTGCCCGCCCAGCGCAAGCTCAAGGCCAGCGTGGTCGAGGAGCAGCTGCGCAGGCTGGCCGGCATCGAGCGTTCGGTGATCGTCGAGGAGATCACCCTCGACCAGGACTTCGAGCTGGACGGCGAGCCGGTGACCATCCCGCCCGGGCTGGGCTGGCGGACCCGGGTGCAGTTCGCCGTGCGCGGCGACGGCTCGGTGGGTCTGCGGCATCACCGCGGCCACTCCATCGAGCCGATCGACCAGTGCCTGATCGCCCACCCCGGCGTCGAGATGATGGGCATCGAGCGCAAGCGCTGGCCCGGCGCCTCCATGGTGGAGGGCATCGTCTCGGCCGCCACCGGCGACCGGCTGGTGGCGCTGCGCGAGCGCCGCGGCCGGGACCGCAGGCCGGTGCGCGTGCCCCGGCTGGACGTGCCGGTACGCCTGGTACGCGGCAAGCCCGAGCCCGGCGGCTCCCTGCCGTACGTCCGCGAAGAGGCGGCGGGCCGGATGTGGCAGGTCAGCGGCAGCGGGTTCTGGCAGGTCCACCCCGGTGCGGCGCAGGTGCTGGCCGACGCGGTGCTCGACGCCCTCGACCCGAAGCCCGGCGAGATCGCCGTCGACCTCTACTGCGGGGTCGGCCTGTTCGCCGGGGTGATCGCCGAGCGGGTGGGCCGTGACGGCCTGGTCGTCGGCGTGGAGTCCGACGGCCTGGCCGCCCGGGACGCCCGCTTCAACCTGCGGGACCTCCCGCAGGTGTCGATCGAGCGGGGCGAGGTCGAGGAGATCCTCGGCCAGCTGGAGTTCGGCAAGTCCGACAACGCCTCCAGCCGCTCGCACGCCAAGCGGGGCGACGCGGCCGGGCACCGCGGCGGAGCCCGGGTGCGCCGTGCGGACATGGTCGTCCTGGACCCCCCTCGTTCCGGCGCCGGCCGCGAGGTCGTGGACAAGATCGCCGCAGTCGCCGGGCGGAAGATCGCCTATGTCTCGTGCGACCCGTCGACGCTCGCCCGCGACCTCGGCTACTTCAGCGAGCGCGGCTGGGTCCTGGAGAGCCTGCGGGCCTTCGACGCCTTCCCGATGACCCACCATGTGGAGTGCCTCGCGGTGCTGGTCAGGGGCTGAGCGCACGCCCGGGGCGGGCGGCACCCGCCACCGGGTGGACGATAACCCATTGTGACGACACGCTGCCGGTGCGCTAGGAGAAATGCCGGGACCCCGTTAGAACGGAGACCTGATCAGAGGCTTGACCAGGTCACGGGGGAAAACAGCATGATCCATACATCGAGACGCCCGCGCGGCGCTCGGAGTCTCGTTGTCATCACGTCGGCGGCGCTCGCCGGGGTCGTCCCGCTGTTCGGGTCGGCGCACGAGGCCAGCGCCGACGGCCCGGTACGACCCCGGGTCAGGCACCACGCCGTGCCCACCCACCGGTTCGCCCGGCCCAGGCAGTTCCCCCGGCCGGGGGAGCTCGGCCGGCCCGGGAGGTTCGGCCGGCCCGGGGGACACGCGCACCGGGCCAGGAACACGCAGGCCCAGTTCGCGAAGGTCTCGATCGACACCAGGGCTCCGGCGGCGCCGATCCTGCCCGGCAAGGTCTACCACTGGCCGTTCGTCGTCAAGAACCGCGGCCCGGTCCGGGCCGACTCGGTCACCTTCGCCGCTCCGCTGCACGGCAGCCTGCAGTTCGTCTCCGCACAGCAGAACTGCTCGTTCAAGGACAGCGCGGCGGTCTGCCAGCTCGGCTCGCTCAACCCGGGTGAGAGCAAGGCCGGCGTCGTCACCGCCCTGGTGGGCGACAAGACGCCCGGCGGCCAGCCGATCGACGGCAACGCCCTGGTGAAGTGGCAGAACACGGCCGCCAAGAAGGAGGGCCGGACGACGGCGGCGTGGCCGGAGGTCCAGGTGGCCGACACCGCGGACGTGTCGGTGGTCAAGGGCGGCCCCGCGGTGGTCCGGCCCGGCCAGCGGGTGCCGTACCAGATCACCGTCGCCAATCTCGGTCCCACCGCCGCCAAGAACGTCCGGCTCACCTCCACCTCGGTGCCGGTGCTGGCGCAGGCGTCCGACGACTGCGCGGTCCCCCGCGGCCTTCAGGGCCCGGGGCAGCTCGGCGGCCCGAGGGAGCAGCCGGACCAGGGGCAGGGCGCGGGCGCGCCGGGCCTGGTGTGCGACATCGGCACCCTGAAGCCCGGTGAGACCCGGGCGATCAGGATCAACGCGCAGGCGCGCCAGGAGCTCGAGCCGGGCACGGTCATCCAGGCGCCCAGCCACGTCACCACCTCGACGATCGACAACGACCTGTCCAACAACCACGCCGACGCCCGGACCAAGGTGGCGTCGGCACCCGTGCGGGAGCGGGTGGTGCCGCACTCCGTGCCCGGTGCGGCCCCGGGGAGCCCGGGGTCGGGGACCCCGGGGTCGCCGGGCGCAGGATCGGGGCCCGGCACGACGCCGGGGGCGGGCCGCGGGTCGGAGCTGCCGGACACCGGCGCCCCGATCAGCCAGATGCTGCATCTGGTGGTCGTGCTGCTGGGGGTGGGCCTGATCCTGCACCGGATGGGCCGTTCGCGGCGCACGCAGAGCTGAAGACGCGACCCGTACGGGCACAGGGGCCGGAGCCGGGGATGTTCCGGCCCCTGTGGCCGGTCTCGTACGGGTTCATACGAGGATGGGGGGCATGCGTCTTCGAATCTTCACCGAGCCCCAGCAAGGGGCCACCTACGACATGCTGCTCCGTGTCGCCAAGACGGCCGAGGAGAGCGGTTTCGACGCCTTCTACCGGTCCGACCACTACCTCAGGATCGGCGAGGGCTCCGGGGCGCCGGGGCCGACCGACGCCTGGGTCACGCTCGCCGGGCTGGCCCGTGAGACCACCCGCATCCGGCTCGGCACGCTGGTGACCTCGGCGACGTTCCGGCTGCCCGGACCGCTGGCGATCTCGGTCGCCACGGTCGACGCGATGAGCGGAGGCCGGGTCGAGCTCGGCCTGGGCGCCGGCTGGTTCGACTCCGAGCACACCGCCTACGGCATTCCGTTCCCGGGCGTGGGCGAGCGGTTCGAGCGGCTGGAGGAGCAGCTCGAGATCATCACCGGGCTGTGGGAGACGCCGGTCGGGGAGACGTACTCCTTCACCGGTCGGCACTACCGGCTGAGCGACTCGCCGGGCCTCCCCAAGCCCGTGCAGCGTCCCCGGCCGCCGATCGTGGTCGGCGGCACCGGCCCCAAGCGGACGCCCAGGCTCGCCGCCCGCCACGCCGACGAGTACAACGTGCCGTTCACCGGCCTGGACGGCACCGGCCAGGCGATCGAGCGGGTCCGCGCGGCCTGTGCGGAGGCGGGCCGCACGCCGGAGTCCATGATCTACTCGGCGGCCCAGGTGCTGTGCTGCGGGCGGGACGAGGCCGAGATCCAGCGGCGGGCCGACGCGATCGGCCGGAAGGTCGAGGATCTGCGCGAGAACGCGCTGGCGGGCACGCCCGCCGAGGTGGTCGACAAGATCGGCCGTTACGCGGAGCTGGGCTGCGGGCGGCTCTACCTCCAGACGCTCGACCTGTCGGATCTGGATCATCTCGAGCTCATCGCCGCCGAGGTCCTGCCCCAGGTCTGAGAGCCCGATCGTCGTACCGGAGGAGCCCTCCCACCTGCCGTGGGAGGGCTCCCACGAATTTGCCGCAACCCATTGTGCCGTAGGTCACCAGGGTTTAACATCGCTGCAATCGAAGCGCTTCGACAGCGCGCTCGGACGGCAGTGTTCCGGCGGCACGGTTTCCCTCGCCCTTACATCCGACGTTCCGGCGACCGGTTGTCGAAGCGCTTCGACACCAAAGCTCGGGGGAGTCGTATCGCCTCCGGTCGCAGCTCGGCGGCCGAGCACATACCCTTCGCCCCACCCCTGGAGGAACGCGAATGTTCAAGGTGAGAAGAGGCACCGCGCTGGTCGCGGCGGTCGCCGCCGGCTCGATGATGCTGGCCGCGTGCGGTGGCTCGTCGGACTCCGGCTCCGGCTCGGGCTCGGGCGGCAAGGTGCTCAAGCTCTGGCACTACGAGAGCGCCGACAGCGCGATGGGCGTCGCCTGGAACCAGGCGATCAAGGAGTTCCAGAACACCCATCCGGGCGTCACCGTGAAGTTCGAGGAGAAGGGCTTCGAGCAGATCCAGAAGACGGCGGCGATGGTCCTCAACTCCAAGGACGCCCCGGACGTCATGGAGTACAACAAGGGCAACGCGACCGCCGGGCTGTTGGCCAAGCAGGGCCTGCTCGCCGACCTGACGCCCGCCGTCACCAAGTACGGCTGGGACAAGATGCTCGGCGCCGACCTGCAGACCACCGGGCGCTACGACGCCAAGGGCGTTATGGGCTCCGGCAAGTGGTACGGCATCCCGAACTACGGCGAGTTCCTGATGGTCTATTACAACAAGGACCTGTTCGCCAAGAACGGCGTGAAGGTGCCCACCACCTTCGAGGAGTTCACCGCGGCGCTGGACGCCTTCGCCAAGAAGGGCATCACCCCGCTGGCCAACGCCGGCGCGGAGTACCCGGCGCAGCAGTACCTCTACCAGCTCGCGCTGAGCAAGGCCGATCGTCCCTGGGTCGACGCCTACGAGCGCTACACCGGCAAGGTCGACTTCCACGACGCGGCGTGGACCTACGCCGCGACCACCTTCGCCGACTGGGTCAAGAAGGGCTACATCGGCAAGACCTCGGCCAGCCTCAAGGCCGAGGACGCGGGAGTCGCCTTCGAGCAGCGCAAGTACCCGATGATCTTCTCCGGAAGCTGGTGGTACGGCCGCTTCCAGAAGGAGGTCAAGTTCCCCTGGGACACCTTCCAGTGGCCGGGGAGCTCCATGACCCTCGGCTCCAGCGGCAACATCTGGGTGGTCCCCTCCGGTTCCAAGAACAAGGCGCTGGCAGAGGACTTCATCAACATCACGATGAGCAAGGCGATCCAGAACACGCTCGGCAACAACGGCGGGGTGCCGGTGGCGGCGGACCCGGCCGCGATCACCGACGCGAAGTCCAAGCTGCTGATCCAGAACTTCAACACCGTCTCCGGTGCCAACGCGCTCGCGTACTACCCGGACTGGCCGGTGCCCGGCTTCTACGACGTCCTGGTGTCGCAGACGCAGAAGCTGATCAACGGCAGCGCGGAGCCGGCGAAGGTCCTCGACGACCTCCAGAAGGCCTATGACGCCGGCGCCCCCGGCAATTGACCCCTCCCCACCCCGCCGTGATCATGCAATCGATCGACGATCGATTGCATGATCACGGCGGGGGCCGGCGAAAGGCCCTCTCATGTCCCGTCCCGCGAGCGTGACGCCGTCCTCGCCGCCGGTCGCCCGGCGGTCCCCGGCCCGGCGCTCCTCGGCCCTGCGGCCGAGATCGGCGCCCGGCCGGCCCGGCTCGGCCCCCGGCCGGCCCAGGCCCCGGTCCGGCCGGACGTCGTACGCGCTGTTCCTGATCCCCAGCACGCTGCTGTTCGCCGGCGTCATCGGGCTCCCGCTGCTGATGAACATCGGCATCAGCCTCACCGACTGGCAGGGGGTCGGCTCGCCGACCTGGAAGGGCCTGGGCAACTACCAGAAGCTGCTGTCGGACGAGATGTTCTGGTCGTCGTTCGAGCACAACGTGGTGTTGCTCATCGCGATGGCGGTCATCCCGACCGTGATCGGGCTGATCCTCGCCTACGCGCTGTTCGACCTGATCGCCAAGCGGTTCGGGTCGCGTACCGCCGCCGTCATCCGGGCCTGCATCTACCTGCCGCAGATCCTGCCCATCGCGGTCGTCGGCATCGTGTGGAGCTGGATCCTCAGCCCCGAGAACGGCGCGCTCAACCGCTTCTTCACCGACGTCGGGCTGAAGTCGCTCGGCCAGGACTGGCTGGGCGACCCCGACATCGCGCTCTACAGCGTGGGCGGCGTGATGATCTGGTTCCAGCTCGGCTACCCGGTCGTGATCTTCATGTCGGGGCTGCAGCGGGCCGATCCGTCGCTGTCGGAGGCGGCCGAGATGGACGGCGCCGGCTGGCTGGCGAAGTTCTGGCACGTCACGATCCCGCAGATCAAGCCGGAGATCTACGTGGTGCTGCTGACCTCCAGCATCGCCGCGCTCAAGGTCTTCGCCCCGATCTACGTGCTCACCCGGGGCGGTCCCGGCGGCGCCACCAACGTTCCCTCCTACTTCTCGTTCCAGAACTTCTTCGAGAAGACCCAGGTGGGCTATGGCGCGGCCATCGCCACCGTACTGACCCTGATCATCTTGGTGCTCACCGCGGTCTTCCTGTGGGTACAGAGCCGCGGCGAGAGCGAGGGGCGCTGACCATGACCACGATTTCCGCCGAGAGGCCCGCCAAGCGGCCGGCCGGGACGCCGCCCGGGCGCCGGCGGCGCCGCAACCCCTCGACCTACGTGGTCCTGATCTCCCTGGCCGTGCTGGCCGTGGTGATGCTGGTGCCGTTCGGCATCGTCACCCTGAACGCGGTGAAGTCACCGGCCGAGTACTCGGCGCAGGGCCCGCTGAGCCTGCCGAAGGGTCTGTACCTACAGGGCATCAAGGACTTCTGGGAGCGCGTCGACTTCGGCGGCAAGCTCTGGAACAGCATCCTGATCAGCGGCTCCGTCGCCGTACTGGCGGTCCTGCTGTCGGTCCTCAACGCCTACGCGCTGGGCATCGGGCGGATCAAGGGCCGGCTGTGGATCATGGTGTTGTTCCTGGTGGGCAACACGCTGCCGCAGGAGGGGCTGGTCTACCCGCTGTACTTCCTGGCGAAGAAGCTGAACCTCTACGACACCCGGCTCAGCGTGATCATCATCTTCACCGTCATCCAGAGCGCCTTCGGCACCTACCTGCTGTCCTCGGTCCTGTCGACCTTCCCCCGGGAGATCATCGAGGCCGCGGAGATCGACGGGGCCGGGAGATGGCGGGTGCTGTGGCGGGTCGTGGTGCCCGTCACCCGGCCGACGCTGGCCGTGCTGTTCGTCTTCTTCTTCATCTGGACCTGGAACGAGTTCTTCCTGCCGATGATCATGCTGATCTCGAACGACAACCAGACGGTTCCGGTCTCGCTGGGCGTCCTGCAGGGCGAGAAGATGATGGACGCCACGATGACCAGCGCCTCGGCGCTGCTGGGCATCATCCCGGCCATCGTCTTCTTCTTGATCTTCCAGCGCACGCTGTCGCGCGGCATCACCGCCGGCGCCATCAAATAAGGAATCACACGCGATGAAGTTCACCGATGGCTACTGGATGATGCGCGAAGGCGTTCACCCTTCGTATCCGGCCGAGGTACTCGAGGTCACGGAGGGCCCCGGCGCGCTGACCGTGCACGCCCCCGCACAGCACATCCGGCACCGCGGCGACCTGCTCAAAGGCCCGCTGATCACCCTGGACTACTCCGCCCCCATGCCGGACGTCATCGGGGTCAGGATCACGCACTTCGCCGGGCAGGTCTCGCGCGGGCCCCACTTCGCGGTGCGGGAGGACGGCGGCGCGGGCGTCCGGGTGTCGGTCGGCGAGGACGAGGCCACGCTCACGTCCGGCGACCTGACGGTGCGGGTGAACCGCGGGGAGGGCTGGCGGTTCGACTTCCTCGCCGGCGGGCGCACCCTGACCGGCAGCGGCTTCAAGGCCGCCGCAGTCATCGACACCGACGAGGGCGGGCACTACGTCCGCGAGCAGCTCGACCTGGGTGTCGACCACTACGTGTACGGGCTCGGCGAGCGCTTCGGCCCGCTGGTCAAGAACGGGCAGACCGTCGACATCTGGAACGCCGACGGCGGCACCGCCAGCGAGCAGGCCTACAAGAACGTGCCGTTCCTGCTCACCAACGCGGGCTATGGGGTCTTCGTCAACGATCCCGGTCACGTGTCGTTCGAGGTCGCCTCGGAGGCGGCGTCCCGGCTGCAGTTCAGCGTCGCCGGCCAGACGATGCAGTACTTCGTCATCTACGGCCCCACCCCCAAGGACATCCTGCGCAAGTACACCGCGCTGACCGGCCGCCCGGCCCGGCTGCCCGCCTGGTCCTACGGGCTGTGGCTGTCGACGTCCTTCACCACCTCCTACGACGAGGAGACCGTCACCGGCTTCATCGACGGGATGGCCGAGCGCGACCTGCCGCTCAGCGTCTTCCACTTCGACTCCTTCTGGATGCGCGAGTTCAACTGGTGCGACTTCGAGTGGGACCGCCGGACCTTCCCCGACCCGCGCGGCATGCTGGAACGGCTGAAGGCCAAGGGCCTGCGGATCTGCGTCTGGATCAACCCCTACATCGCGCAGCGCTCGCCGCTGTTCGCCGAGGGCCGCGACCGGGGGTACCTGCTCAAGCGGCCCAACGGCGACGTCTGGCAGTGGGACCTGTGGCAGCCAGGGCTGGCCGTGGTCGACTTCACCAACCCGGAGGCGCGCGAGTGGTACGCCGGAAAGCTGGACGCGCTGCTGGAGATGGGCGTCGACTGCTTCAAGAGCGACTTCGGCGAGCGCATCCCGACCGACGTGGAGTACTTCGACGGCTCCGACCCGGAGCGGATGCACAACTACTACTCCTACCTCTACAACGAGACGGTCTTCGAGCTGCTGCGCAAGCGGCGCGGGGAGGGCGAGGCGATCCTGTTCGCCCGCTCGGCCACGGCCGGGGGGCAGCAGTTCCCGGTGCACTGGGGCGGGGACTGCGAGTCGACGTTCGTGGCGATGGGGGAGAACCTGCGCGGCGGGCTGTCGCTGGGACTGTCCGGGTTCGGCTACTGGAGCCATGACATCGGCGGGTTCGAGGGCACTCCGGACCCCGAGCTGTTCAAGCGCTGGATCGCCTTCGGCCTGCTGTCCTCGCACAGCCGGCTGCACGGCAGCGGCTCGTACCGGGTGCCGTGGCTGTTCGACGAGGAGGCCGTCGAGGTGCTGCGCCACTTCACCCGGCTCAAGCTGCGCCTCATGCCCTACCTCGCCGGGGCCGCCGGGCAGGCGCACGCCGAGGGCCTGCCGATGATGCGCGCGATGGTGCTGGAGTTCCCCGGCGATCCCGCCTGCACCCACCTCGAGCGGCAGTACATGCTCGGTGACGACCTGCTGGTCGCGCCGGTGTTCTCGGCCGACGGCAAGGTCTCCTACTACGTGCCCGAGGGCACCTGGACCCACGTCCGCACCGGCGAGCGGATCGAGGGACCGCGCTGGGTGAGCGAGCGGCACGACGTGATGAGCGTGCCGCTGCTCGCCCGGCCGGGCTCGGTGATCCCGGTCGGCGCGGTCGAGGACCGCCCGGACTACGACTACGCCGACGGGGTCACGCTCCGGGCGTACGAACTCGCCGACGGCGCCCGCGTGACCACCGAGGTCCCGGCGGTCACCGGCGACGTGGCCGCCACCTTCGTCACCTCCCGCGACGGCGCGGCCGTCACGGTCGAGGCGTCCGGGGTGGCCCGGGACTGGCGGGTGCTGCTGGCGGGGGTCCGCTCCTGGGAGTCGGTCGAGGGCGCTACGGCGACCGAGCACGAGCACGGCCTGCTGGTGCACGCCGCGGGGGACACGCTGACGGTGAGGGGGATCGCGTGAGCTTTCCGGAGGGATTCGTGTGGGGCGCGGCCACCGCCGCGTACCAGATCGAGGGCGCGGCCGGAGAGGACGGCCGCACGCCGTCCATCTGGGACACCTTCAGCCGTACGCCGGGCCGGGTGCTCGACGGGGACACCGGCGACGTGGCCGCCGACCACTACCACCGATGGGCCGACGACGTCGCGGCGATGGGCGAGCTGGGCCTGACGGCCTACCGGTTCTCCATCTCCTGGTCCCGGGTGCTGGCCGGCGGCCGGCTCAACCGGGCCGGGGCCGACTTCTACTCCCGGCTGGTGGACGGGCTGCTGGAGCGCGGGATCGACCCGGTCGCCACCCTCTACCACTGGGACCTGCCCCAGGAGCTGGAGGACGCCGGCGGCTGGCCGGCCCGGGACACCGCGCTGCGCTTCGCGGAGTACGCCGAGGCGATCGGCCGGGTGCTGGGCGACCGGGTGCACACCTGGACGACGTTCAACGAGCCGTGGTGCTCGGCCTATCTCGGCTACGCCTCCGGTGTGCACGCGCCGGGCCGTACCGAACCCGCCGCGGCGCTGGCCGCAGCGCACCACCTCAACCTGGCGCACGGCCTGGCGGGGCGGGCGCTGCGCCCGGTGGTCTCGCCGGACGCCCGGCTGTCGGTCACCCTCAACCTGCACCAGGTACGGGGGGCGACCCCGGCCGACGCGGACGCGGTGCGCAGGATCGACGCGATCGGCAACCGGGTGTTCCTGGGCCCGATGCTGGACGGCGCCTACCCGGCCGACCTGCTGGCCGACACCGCCGGCATCACCGACTGGTCGTTCGTGCGCGACGGCGACGAGGCCGCCATCGCCGTCCCTCTCGACGTGCTGGGCGTCAACTACTACACCCCCACCCTGGTGCGCGCCTGGGACGGGACCTCCCCCCGGGCGATGGCGGACGGGCACCGCGCCGGGGCTGCCTCGCCCTGGGTGGGCTGCGAGGACATCGAGTTCGTCCGGCAGCCGGGTCCGTACACCGAGATGGGGTGGAGCATCGACGCCACCGGCCTGACCGACCTGCTGCTCCGGCTGCACCGGGACCACCCCGGCCTGCCACTCATGATCACCGAGAACGGCGCCGCCTTCGACGACCGGGTGGACCCCGACGGCCGGGTCCGCGACGATCGCCGGATCGGCTACCTGCGCGACCATCTGCGGGCGGTCGAGCGCGCCCTCGACGCCGGGGTGGACGTCCGGGGCTACTTCGCCTGGTCGCTGCTGGACAACTTCGAATGGTCCTACGGTTACGCCAAGCGCTTCGGCGTGATCCATGTGGACTACGAGACCCAGCGGCGCACCTGGAAGGACAGCGCGCACTGGTATCGCGAGGTCATCTCCGCCAACGGGCTCCAGGAGAGGTCAATTGGTCAAGATCGCTGATGTCGCCCGGCACGCCGGCGTCTCACCCAGCACGGTCTCGTACGTGCTGAGCGGCAAGCGCTCGATCTCCGCCCAGACCAGGCGCCGGGTGGAGAACAGCATCGAGGAGCTCGGCTACCGTCCGCACGCCGGGGCGCGGGCGCTGGCCAGCAGCCGCTCCAACGTGCTCGCGCTGGTCATGCCGTTGCGCGCGGGCGTCGGCGTGCCCGTCGTCATGCAGATCGCCATCTCCGTCGTCACCACCGCCCGGCGCCATGACCACGACGTCCTGCTGCTCACCCAGGAGGAGGGCGACGAGGGGGTCCGCCGGGTCGCCGACAGCGCCCTGGTGGACGCGGTCATCGTGATGGACGTGCAGCTGCACGACGAGCGGCTGCCCATGCTGCGCGCCCTGGACCGGCCCTCGGTGCTCATCGGCTTCCCCGCCGACACCGACGGCCTCACCTGCATCGACCTGGACTTCCGGGCCGCCGGTGAGCTCTGCGTCGATCATCTGGCGGGCCTCGGGCACCGCTGCGTCGGGCTGGTCGGCTCGCCGCCCGAGGTCTACGAGCGGGAGACCGGCTTCGCGCAGCGGGTGGCCGACGGCTTCTTCGCCGCCGCCCGCCGGCACGGCCTGACGGCCACGCTGGATCCGTGTGAGGGGACCGCCGAGGCCGCCCGCACCCTGGTGGCCCGGCTGCTGCGCGAGCATCCCGACCTCACCGCCGTCGTCGTGCACAACGAGCCGATCGTGGAACCGCTGGTGGCGGCCTTCCAGGCCGCCGGCCGGCGCGTCCCGGAGGACCTGTCCGTGGTCGCCATCTGCCCGGACGAGGTCGCCGAGCGCCCGGCGACCCCGGTCAGCTCGATCGCCATACCGGCCGCGGAGGTGGGAGAGCGGGCGGTCGAACTGCTCATGACCAAGCTCGACGGCGCCGACGTGCCCGACGCCACCCTGCTGCCGCCCCGGCTGACCTCCCGGGCCAGCACCGCACCGCGCCATGAGGGCGCCTGACCTCCTTTCCGGTACGTCCCATTTTCTCGGTACGTCCCACCCACTGACTCGGGGGAGTACGGTGGCGCATCCGCGTCATCGAAGCGCTTCGACGACTCGAGGAGATCATTATCGTGAAGATCCGCCACGCGATGAGCAAGCCCGCCGAACCTCCCGGCAGATCGCGCCGCCGCAGGCTGGTGCCCCTGGTGGCGCTGGCCCTGATCGCCCCGCTCGCCCCGGCGGGGGCGGCGCACGCCCAGGCCTCCTATCCCTTCCAGAACCCCGATCTGCCGCTCGGCAAGCGGGTCGACGACCTGCTCGGGCGGCTGACCCTGGACGAGAAGGTCTCGCTGCTCCACCAGTACGAGCCGGCCATCCCGCGCCTGGGCGTCCCGGCGTTCAAGACCGGCACTGAGGCCCTGCACGGCGTCGCCTGGTCCACCGACATCGCCAACAAGGGTGCCGTCGTCACCGCCCAGGGCACGGTGTTCCCGCAGGCCGTCGGCCTGGCGAGCACCTGGGATCCGGCGTTGATCAAGAAGGTCGGCTCCGCCGTGGGTGACGAGGCCCGCGGATACAACTCGGTCAATCCCGCCGTCTGGGGTGTCCAGCTGTGGGCACCCGTGGTGAACCTGCTGCGTGACCCGCGCTGGGGACGCAACGAGGAGGGCTACTCCGAGGACCCGACACTGACCGGTACGATCTCCACCGCGTACGGCAAGGGCATCGAGGGTGACAACCCGAAATACCTCAAGGCCGCACCGGTCCTCAAGCACTACCTCGCCAACAACAACGAGGTCACCCGCGACACCAGCTCGTCCATGCTGCCCCCGCGTGTGCTGAACGAGTACGACCGCGCGGCGTTCAAGCCGGCGATCTCGGCGGACGCGGCCACCGGCGTCATGGCCTCCTACAACCTGGTCAACGGCCGGCCCAGCACGGTCAACCCGGACCTCGGCGGTGTCGTGCGGTCCTGGACCGGCAAGGACCTGCTCAACGTCACCGACGCCGGAGCACCCAACAACCTCACCGGTTCGGAGCACTACTACGCCACCCAGGCCGAGGCGGACGCCGCGGTGATCAAGGCCGGGCTGGACAGCTTCACGGTCGACGACACCGACGGCACGAAGACGGCCACGGCCGTCAAGGCGGCGCTGTCGCAGGGGCTGCTCAAGGTGTCCGACGTGGACACCGCGGTCCGGCACATCCTGTCCATCCGTTTCCGGCTGGGCGACCTCGACCCCGACGGCGGCCCGTACGCCAAGATCAAGCCGTCGGTCATCAACAGCACGGCCAACCAGAAGCTGGCCCGCAGGACGGCCGCCGAGGCGGCGGTGCTGCTGAAGAACTCGGGACAGACCCTCCCGCTCAACGCGGCGAAGGACAGGAAGGTCGCGGTGGTGGGACCGCTCTCCAACACCCTCTACACCGACTGGTACTCCGGTTCGCTCCCGTACAAGGTCACGCCTGAGCAGGGAATCAAGGAGCGGCTCGGCGCGGGCGGCACCGTCACCTCCAGCGAGGGCGCCGACCGGATCGCGCTCAAGGACGTGAAGACCGGCAAGTACGTCACCGCCGGGGCCGGCGATGGCGCGGTGCTCAAGGAGAGCGCGACCACCGCGGGCGCCACCGAGCAGTTCGACGCCTTCGACTGGGGTAGCGGTGTGCTCACCCTGCGCAGCGCCGCCAACGGTAAGTACGTCGGCTACAACTGGAGCAACTTCAAGAACGACCAGGACCAGCCGAACGGCTGGTTCGTCCAGCAGCAGTTCAAGCTGGAGAAGCAGCCCGACGGCGACTATCTCTTCCGGTATGCCGGATACGAGACCGAGGCCTCCTGGTTCGGAACCAAGAACTACCTCAAGGCGAGCGACGACGGCACGCTGGTGCTGACCACGAAGGACGACGCCTCGACGTTCTCCAAGGACCTCGTCAGCAGTGGCGTGGACGGTGCGGTCAAGGCCGTGACCGGTGCCGACGCGGCGGTCGTGGTGGTCGGCAGCATGCCGTTCATCAACGGCCGTGAGGACCATGACCGCAAGGACATGAACCTCGCCGAGGGCCAGGAGGCATTGGTCAAGGCGGTGCTCAAGGCCAACCCGAAGACCGTGGTGGTGGTGGAGAACAGCTACCCGACCACGCTCAACTGGGAGCAGGCGAACGTGCCGGCTCTGCTGTGGACCACCCACGCGGGCGCGGAGACCGGGCACGCCATCGCCGACGTGCTGTTCGGCGACGTCAACCCGTCCGGACGGCTGACCCAGACGTGGTACAGGTCCGACAGCGAACTGCCCAGCATCCTCGACTACGACATCATCAAGTCGAACCGGACCTATCTCTACTACCAGGGCGCCCCGCTCTACTCCTTCGGCCACGGACTGTCGTACACCACGTTCCAGTACGGCAGGCCCAAGCTCAGCTCGGGCTCGGTGGCGTCCGACGGCACCGTGACGGTCAGCGTCGACGTCACCAACACCGGCAAGCTCGCCGGTGACGAGGTGGTCCAGCTCTACACCCACCAGAAGACCTCCCGTGACAAGCAGCCGGTCAAGCAGCTGCGGACCTTCCAGCGGGTGCACCTGAACCCGGACCAGACCCGCAACGTCCAGCTGACGCTGCGGGCCGCCGATCTGGCGCACTGGGATGTCACCCGGAACACCTCCGTGGTGGAGTCCAGCGACTACGGCGTCATGGTCGGAGCCTCTTCCGGAGACATCCGGGGGAAGGCCTCGCTGCGGGTCCGCGGGGAGCGCATCCCGGCCCGCGACCTGTCGAAGCAGACCTCGGCGGTGAACTTCGACGACTACCAGGGCATTGACCTGGTCGACCAGACCAAGGTGAGCGGTGACGCGGTCGGCGCGACCACCGGCGGCTGGATCAAGTTCGCCGGCGCCCGGCTCCAGGCTCAGTCCGTCACGGCGAGCGTGGCGAAGGCGAGTGCCGGCGACGGGTCGATCCAAATCCGGCTCGACTCGCCGACCGGTCCCGTGGCCGGCACGGTCGCGGTGCCCAGCACCGGCGACAAGTACACCTGGAAGGACGTGACCGCACAGCTCAGCGGCGCCTCCGGCACGCACGACGTCTACCTCGTGTTCACCGGTGACCTGCGGCTCGCCTCCTTCTCCCTGAAGTAACCGAACAGGCGCCCCGTCCCCAGGACTCTCCTGGGGGCGGGGCGCCACCCACGTCTCTCCGGCTCCCACCGCGATCCACGGCGTCTGACCGCGAACGGAGGGTCCGTGGGCGGCGTGGGGCGTGGGTGGTTGCAGGGGGCTGACGGGCACGGACGGTGACTGGTGCGGGAACGACCCGCGAACCACACACAAACAAGACAGTGAAGGAGAAACAGCGATGAGCCTAAGGTTCAACGCCGACAGTCCATCTCCGCAGTCCGCGCTCGCAGCTCGGGTCCAGGCAGCGGTCAGCGCTGCTTTCGGGGCGTCGTACGCGGATATCGACCCGCGTGTCCGGCCGTCGAAGCACGGTGCTGACCTTCAGGTCAACGTCGCCCAGGCGCTGGCCGGCCAGCTGGGCCGCGACCCGCAGGATGTGGCGAACGAGATCGTGGCCAACCTGGACGTCACCGAGTTGTGCTCGGACGTGCGGGTCAGCGGCCCCGGCTTCATCAACCTGACGCTGAGGGACGAGTGGATCGCCGCACAGGTCATGCGGATCCTGGCGGACGAGCGCCTCGCGGTGCCGCTCGCCGAGGATGTGCTGCGCATCCTGGTGGAGTTCTGCTCGGTCAACTGGCTCAAGGACTTCATGGTCGCGCATCTGGGAACCACGGTGGGGGGCGACTCCATCGCCCGGATCCTGGAATACCTCGGGCACGACGTCGTCCGGGACAACCATGTCGGCGACTGGGGAACCCCATTCGGCGCGATCATCGAGCATTTCCTCGATCTCCGGTACCACCTCGAGGAGAACGCCGCCGACCGGGACCACCACCTGGGCGGCGACCTGACCGGCTTCTACCGGGCGGCCCGGGAGAAGTTCGACTCCACCGAGGGATTCAAGGAGCGGTCGCTGGCTCGGGTGGTCGCAATGCAAGCCGGCGACCCCGAGACGCTGCGGCTCTGGCAGATCCTCGTGGAGTACTCGAAGCGCTACTTCGACACGATGATCCAGCGGCTGGGCGTCAAGCTCACCGACGATGACATCAAGGGGGAGAGCTTCTACAACGACCTCCTGGCCCCGACCGTTCAGACGCTCTTGGACACGGGCCTGGCGGTGATCAGCGAGGACGCGGTGTGCGTTTTCCCGCCCGGGTTCATCGGCCGGGAGGGCGAGCCGCAGCCGCTCATCGTCCGTAAGGGCGACGGCGGTTTCCTCTACGCCACCACCGACCTGGCCACCGTCCGACACCGTGTGGACGTCGGGCGTTTCGACTGGATGATCTATGTGGTGGGTGCGGCGCAGTCGCAGCACCTCGAGATGGTCTGGGAGGTCGCTCGGATGGCCGGTTGGCTGCCCGGCGAGGTCGAGGTCAAGCACGCCAAGATCGGCAACGTGCTGGGCGACGACGGCAAGATCCTGCGCACCCGGGCCGGCGGCAACACCAAGTTGAGCGAGTTGCTGGACTTGGCCGTCGCACGGGCGGCGGAGGAGGTCGACAGGGCCTCGCACGATGAGGAGTTCGACGAGGCACAGAAGGCTGCCATCGCCGAGGTGGTCGGGATCGGCGCCGTCAAGTTCGCCGTCCTGTCACTGGCTCTTGACAGCGAGCGCACCTTCGATCTGGAACGGATGGTCTCGTTTCGGGGCTACACCGGTCCCTACCTGCAGTACGCCGTCGTCCGGATGCTGTCCATCCTCCGCAACGCGGGACTGGCCCCGGAGTCGGCAACTGGGCCGATCGTGATCGATCAACAGGAGGAGCGGAAGCTGGCGCTGCACCTGCAGGACTTCGGCCCAGTGCTGGAGTTGGCGGGTGCGACCGCCGAGCCGCACCGCCTGGCGAACTATCTCTTCGAGCTCGCCAAGTTGTACTCGGCGTTCTACGAGAACTGCCCGGTGCTCAAGGGATCCGAGGAGACCAGGGC
Organism: Actinomadura scrupuli; assembly: GCF_050971785.1. Classification (NCBI taxonomy): domain Bacteria; kingdom Bacillati; phylum Actinomycetota; class Actinomycetes; order Streptosporangiales; family Thermomonosporaceae; genus Actinomadura; species Actinomadura scrupuli. The sequence goes on from NZ_JBPCCU010000005.1 coordinate 473,517, forward strand.
GTCCCGGCTGGCTCTGTGCGCGGTGACGCTGCGCACGATGGTCACCGGCCTGGGCCTCCTCGGCGTCCCCACACTCGAAAGGATGTGAGAGACGCACCTCGGGCACCCGACCTGCAGCCGCCCGGCGTCCCCACGCCGGACGGATGTGAGCCTGGGGAGGCCACCCGGTCTCCCTGAGTAAGAGACGGGCCACACCCCGCATCCGGTCGCCGTTGAGCGGCCGGAGGCGGAGGTGTGGCCCGTTGTTACCTGCACCCGCCTGCCGCGGTGACCAGGCTCAGGGCCCGGGCCGCTCCCACGTGTCCCGGACATCCGTTGGGAAACCCGGGGGACTATCGGGACGGCCGAGCGGGTAGGGCAGCGCCCGTGAACGGCGATATGAAGATCACAGGGCCGGTTTCCGCTCCCGTCACGATGGACCTCCGGCTGTCGGTCAACCGTGCCCGATATCCGATCACCGTGGACACCCGGGAGACGCTCCTGGACACCCTGCGTGAACGGCTCGACCTGACCGGGACGAAGAAGGGCTGCGACCACGGTCAGTGCGGGGCCTGCACCGTGCTGGTGGACGGGCGGCGGATCAAGTCCTGCCTCGCGCTGACGGTGACCCTGGACGACAAGGAGATCACCACGGTGGAGGGGCTGGCCGACGGCGACGGCCCGCATCCGCTGCAGGCCGGCTTCATCGAGCACGACGCCTTCCAGTGCGGATACTGCACTCCGGGGCAGCTCTGCTCGGCGGTCGGCATGCTGGCCGAGTTCGAGGCGGGCTGGCCGAGCATCGTCACCCCGGACGTGAGCGCCGCTCCGGAGCTGGACGACGCGGAGATCCGGGAGCGGATGAGCGGCAACCTCTGCCGCTGCGGCGCGTACGTCAACATCGTGGCGGCCATCGGGCAGGTGGGACGATGAGACCCTTCGCCTACGAACGGGCCACCGGGGTGCGGTCGGCCGTGGCGGCGCTGCGCGAGCGGCCGGACGCCATGTACCTCGGCGGCGGCACCAACCTGGTGGACCTGATGCGGCTCGGAGTGGCCGAACCCGCGACGCTGGTGGACGTCACCCGGGTCGTCGACGACACGATCGAGGAGACCGCCGGTGGCGGGCTGCGGATCGGGGCCGGCGTCCGCAACGGCGACCTGGCCGCGCACCCGCTGGTCCGCGGGCGCTACCCGATGCTCGCCCAGTCGGTGCTCTCCGGAGCCTCCGGCCAGATCCGCAACATGGCCACCGTCGGCGGCAACCTGCTGCAGCGCACCCGCTGCTCCTACTTCCAGGACACCTCCAAGCCGTGCAACAAGCGGCGGCCCGGCTCGGGCTGCCCCGCCATCGAGGGCGACCACCGCAACCTGGCGATCCTCGGGTACTCCAGCAGCTGCGTGGCCACCCACCCCTCCGACATGGCCGTCGCGCTCGCCGCGCTGGGCGCGCTCGTGCACGTGGAGGGGCCGGACGGCCCGCGCACCGTGCCGATGCCGGGGCTGCACCGGCTGCCGGGAGCCGAGCCGGAGCGCGACACCGTGCTCGACCCGGGCGACCTGATCACCGCCGTGGAGGTCCCCGGGCTGCCGTTCGCGGCCCGCTCGCACTACCGCAAGGTGCGCGACCGGGCCTCGTTCGCGTTTGCCGTGGTGTCGGTGGCCGCGGCGCTGGACGTGGCCGACGGCGTGGTGCGGGACTGCCGGATCGCGCTGGGCGCCGTCGCGCACGTGCCGTGGCGGGCGGAGCTCGCGGAGGCGGCGTTGCGCGGTGCGGCGGCCACGGCGGCAGAGTTCGGGCGCGCCGCCGACATCGAGCTGGCCCAGGCCCGGCCGCTGCGGGACAACGGGTTCAAGGTGCCGCTCACCCGCAACGTGCTCGTGAACGTCCTCACGGACCTGGCGGAGGGACGATGAGCGACCGTGCGACCGGCGGGGAGGACCCCCGATGACCACGGTGGGCACGAGATCGGCGGGCTCCGCGCTGGACCGGGTGGAGGGCCTGGAGAAGGTCACCGGCCGGGCCCGGTACGCCTTCGAGCACCTCCCGGTGGACCTGGCCTACGCCGTGCCCGTGCAGGCCGCCATCGCCCGCGGCGAGGTCCGCTCGGTCGACGTGGACGCGGCGCTGGAGCGCCCCGGGGTGATCGCCGTGCTCTGGCACGGCAACGCTCCCCGGCTGGCCTCCACCGACAACGCCGACCTCGCGGTGCTCCAGTCCCCGCGGGTGGCCTTCCGCGGCCAGTACGTCGCGGTGGTGGTGGCCGAGACGCTGGAGGACGCCAAGGAGGCCGCGCGGCTGCTGCAGGTCGGGTACGCCACCGAGGAGCACGACGTACGGCTGCGTACCGACCATCCGAAGATGTACCGGCCGGAACGGGTCAACCCGACCTACCCGGCCGACACCGAGCGGGGTGATCCGGACACCGCCCTCACCGTGGCCCCGGTCGTGGTGGACGCCGTCTACAGCACGCCCGCCGAGCACAACAACCCGATGGAGCCACATGCCACGATCGCGACGTGGGACGGCGACGCACTGACGCTGAACGACTCCAACCAGGGGGCGTCGGCGGCCCGCGACACGGTCGCCTCGCTGTTCGGGGTGCCGCCCGGCTCGGTCCGGGTGATCTCGCCGCATGTGGGCGGGGGTTTCGGGTCGAAGGGGACTCCCCGGCCGAACGTGGTCGTCGCGGCGTTGGCGGCCCGGCACATCGGCCGTCCGGTCAAGCTGGCGGTGACCCGGCAGCAGATGTTCGCGGTGACCGGTTACCGTACGCCGACGATCCAGCGGGTCCGGCTCGGCGCGGACGCCGAGGGGCGGCTGACCGCGATCGTGCACGACGCGTTCGAGCAGAGCTCCACGATCACCGAGTTCGCCGAGCAGACCACCACGCCGACCCGCATCATGTACGCCGCGCCGCATCGGCGTACCACGCACCGGCTGGTGCGGCTGGACGTCCCGACGCCGTCCTGGATGCGCGCCCCGGGGGAGTGCCCGGGAATGTTCGCGCTGGAGTCGGCGATGGACGAGCTGGCGATCGCCTGCAAGCTCGACCCCGTCGAGCTCCGGATCCGCAACGAGCCCGGTGTCGACCCGGAGAGCGGGTTGCCGTTCAGCTCCCGCAACCTGGTGGCGTGCCTGCGGGAGGGGGCGCGGCGGTTCGGCTGGGCCGACCGTGACCCCACGCCGGGGGTGCGGCGCGAGGGCCGGCTGCTGATCGGGACGGGGGTGGCCTCGTCCACCTACCCGGCCTACCGAAGCCCCTCCCGGGCGTCCGCGCTGGCCCATCCGGACGGCCGCTTCACGGTGCGGATCGCCGCCGCCGACATCGGCACCGGCGCCCGCACCGTCCTCACCCAGCTCGCCGCCGACGCCCTGGGCTCCTCTCCCGACGAGGTCACGATGGAGATCGGTGACAGCGTGCTGCCCGCCGCCTCACTGGCCGGGGGGTCGATGGGCACCGCCTCGTGGGGCACCGCCGTGGTGCGGGCGTGCGAGGCGCTGATGGAGGAGCTCGACCGGCGCGGCGGCGATGTGCCCGCGGACGGGCTGGAGGCCACCGCGGACACCGCCGAGGAGATCCGCGGCGCGCGCCGGCTGGCCCGGCATGCCTTCGGCGCGCAGTTCGCCGAGGTCGGCGTGGACGTCGACAGCGGCGAGACGCGGGTGCTGCGGCTGCTCGGGGTGTTCGCCGCGGGCCGGATCGTCAACCCGAAGACCGCGCGCTCGCAGTTCATCGGCGGCATGACGATGGGCATGTCGATGGCGCTGTTCGAGGAGAGCCTCATGGACGACCGGTTCGGCGACTACCTCAACCGCGACCTCGCCCAGTACCACGTCGCGGCCTGCGCGGACGTACGCGACGTCGACGCCTTCTGGGTCGAGGAGGACGACCCCGACCTGAACCCGATGGGCACCAAGGGGATCGGTGAGATCGGCATCGTCGGCACCGCCGCGGCGGTCGCCAACGCGGTCCACCACGCCACCGGGGTCCGCATCCGCGACCTGCCGATCCGCCTCGACAAGCTGGTCCGCTAGTGCCATGCGCATGACACTAGGTGGCCGCGGCCTGGACCGTGAGCCCGCTGGCACGGGGTTCACGGTCCAGGCCGTCGTGCGGTTGGCCGTTCTGGCTTGCGGCCAGTGGGATGGGAGCTAGTTGGTGGCTGCTTTGGGCTTTCCGGGGCAGTTCAGCGGGGAGCCCTTCTTTTCCAGGCCGAACGCCGCGGCAGGCCCCTGCTGGGACCCGATCCGGAGGGTGCCGATCCCGATCACCAGTTCCGTTCCGGCCGGCATCGCCTTCGGGTTGATGGTGATCACAAGGCCGCCGCGCCCGGGCAGCTTGCGCACCACCTGGGAGACCTGCAGCCGGTCGTCGGAGGATGCGCACACGTGGCCGGACGTCAGCACCACGGGGACGCCGGCGTCGGCCAGGGTCTTGGTCAGCCTCGCTGGGTTCTTCAGCTCGTGGATCGTCACTTTCACCAAGCCGTTCGGCGTCGTATTGACCGACCATGCGGCCAGGTTGACGTGGACCGCCCGGGCGGCAGGCGAACTGCTGGAAGCGCCAGGGTGACCGCCGGAAGCCACAGGCATACCGCCGGACAAGGACAGCGCCAAGCCGATTCCCAGCGCCAGGCCGCCCGTGCCCACCCCCGCCACGCCGCGCAGCCGGCGTCCGCGGGCCCGGGCCATGATCGCTTCGGGCCCCTGGTCCATGTGCACGTGGGTGAGGGCATCTTTGGTGCCGGTGAGGGAGCTTCGCATCGCCGCCAGCATGTCGTCGTCGTTCATGAGGTGACCTCCTGGTCGCTGAAGGACTGTGTTTGCGTGCGGAGCGTGGCCAGCGCCCGGTGCAGGTGCGCGCCAACGGTCCCCGGGGAGATGCCGAGCAGCTTCGCCGTTGCATTGGTATCCAGGTCGAAGAAGACCCTTAGCGTGATCACTTCGCGCTGCCTGAGCGGAAGCAACCGGAGCGCCGCAACCAGCGCCTGGTCGAGGCCTAGGTCCGCAGAACGCGCCAACCGGCCCTCCAGGCCTGTCAACGCTGTTGGATCATCCACTGTCAGCTCGCGCCGGCGGCGCCTCCACCAGGACACGTGGGCGTTCAGCGCTGTCCGCACCACCCAGGCGCGTGGGACAGGGTGCTCACGCACCTTGCGCCAGGACATCCAGGCCCGGGTGAACGCCTCCGCCACCAGGTCCTCGGCGAGCTGCCTGTCGCCGACGTTGACCAGCACGATCCGCAGGCAGTCATCCTTGGACGCGGTGTAGAACTTGGTGAATTCTCGTCCTCTTTGCTCCACGCCCCAATTACGCATGAAGGCCCGGATCCCTTTACCCGGGCGGCCACGGCGTCTCGGAAGCACCGCACCCAAGCTGCGCGCCGCGACGGACGCTCTCATTGGCGACCAAGGATCTGCCGTGCCTCATGGCCTTCATGGTGACACCCACCGAAGTACCGGATCGACCGGGCGGACCTGCCACCGCGGCCTGCAAGGCGCGGACCCGACCCGGTGAACGTTGGTGGTCAGCGCACTAGGCGCGCCGTTCGAGGGGCTTCCTTGGGGGGACGTTGACGCTGTCCAGGGGGACGAGCGGGTAGGGCAGCGCCGTGAGCCGTGACACAGCGGCGGAGCGGGACGGCCCGTCGCCGAGGCCGTGACCTCGGGGCCGCGCGGGCGTGCCGCCCGATCCACGGCGCGTGACCTGGAGGCGTTCCATGACCACGATGCGCACGCGTTACACCGGCTCGGCGCTGGACCGGGTGGAGGGCCTGGACAAGGTCACCGGCCGGGCACGGTACGCCTTCGAGCACTTCCCGGTGGATCTGTCCTATGCCGTGCCGGTGCAGGCTCCCATCGCGCGGGGTGAGGTCCGCTTCGTCGACGTGGACGCGGCGCTGGACCGCCCGGGGGTGATCGCGGTGCTGTGGCACGGCAACGCGCCCCGGCTGGCTTCCACAGACGACGCCGATCTGGCGGTGTTCCAGTCCCCGCGGGTGGCGTTCCGTGGCCAGTACGTCGCGGTGGTGGTGGCCGAGACGTTCGAGAACGCCAAGGAGGCCGCGCGGCTGCTGCGCGTGGAGTACCGAGAGGAAGATCACGACGTACGGCTGCGCGTCGACCATCCGAACCTCTACCGGCCGGATCATGTGGCCCCGAACTTCCCGACCGACACCGAGCACGGTGATCCGGACATCGCCCTCACCGTCGCGCCCGTCGTGGTGGACGCGATGTACAGCACGCCCGCGGAGCACAACAACCCGATGGAGCCACATGCCACGGTCGCCGAGTGGGACGGCGACGCACTGACCATGCACGAGTCGACGCAGGGGGCGTCGTCGGTCCGCGGCATGCTCGCGCCGCTGTTCGGCCTGCCGCTCGGATCCGTCCGGGTGATCTCGCCGCACGTGGGCGGGGGCTTCGGGTCCAAGCTCGACTGCTGGCCGCACATGGTCATCGCGGCGCTGGCGGCGCGGCATGTCGGCCGTCCGGTGAAGCTCGCGGTGACGCGGCAGCAGATGTTCGCGGTGACGGGTTACCGCACGCCGACGATCCAGCGGGTACGGCTCGGCGCCACGGCAGACGGCCGGCTCACCGCCATCGTGCACGACGCGTTCGAGCAGAGCTCCACGGTCACCGAGTTCGCCGAGCAGACCACGACGCCGACCCGGGTGATGTACGCCGCGCCGCATCGGCGTACCACTCACCGGCTGGTGCGGCTGGACGTTCCGACGCCGTCGTGGATGCGCGCTCCGGGGGAGTGCCCGGGGATGTTCGCGCTGGAGTCGGCGATGGACGAGCTGGCGATCGCCTGCAAGGTCGACCCGGTGGAGCTGCGGATCCGCAACGAGCCCGGTGTCGATCCGGAGAGCGGGTTGCCGTTCAGCTCCCGCAACCTGGTGGCGTGCCTGCGGGAGGGGGCGCGGAGGTTCGGCTGGGCCGGCCGCGACCCCGCACCCGGGGTACGCCGCCGGGGCCGGCTGCTGATCGGCACGGGGATGGCGTGCTCCACCTACCCGACGTACCGCAACTCCTCCCGGGCGGCGGCCCTGGCCCATCCGGACGGCCGTTTCACCGTACGGATCGCCGCCGCCGACATCGGCACCGGCGCCCGGACGGCCCTCACGCAGCTCGCCGCGGATGTGCTGCGCGCGCCGCCGGACCTGGTGCGGGTGGAGATCGGCGACAGCGCCCTGCCCTTCGCCGTCGTGGCCGGTGGATCATGGGGCACCGCCTCGTGGGGCACCGCCGTGGTGCGGGCCTGCGAGGCGCTGATGGACGAGCTCGGCCGGCTCAACGGCGACGTGCCTCCGGAGGGGCTGGAGATGAGCGCCGACACCGCCGAGGAGATCAGTGCCGAGGAGCCGTTCAGCCGGCACGCCTTCGGCGCCCAGTTCGCCGAGGTCGGCGTGGACGTCGACAGCGGCGAGACGCGGGTGCTGCGGCTGCTCGGCGTGTTCGCCGCGGGCCGGATCGTCAACCCGAAGACCGCGCGCTCCCAGCTCCTGGGCGGCATGACGATGGGCATGTCGATGGCGCTGTTCGAGGAGAGCCTCATGGACGACCGGTTCGGCGACTACCTCAACCGCGACCTCGCCCAGTACCACGTCGCCGCCTCCGCGGACGTGCCCGCCGTCGAGGCGTACTGGGTCGAGGAGGACGATCCGCACCTGAACCCGATGGGCACCAAGGGGATCGGTGAGATCGGCATCGTCGGCACCGCCGCGGCGGTCGCCAACGCCGTGCACCACGCCACCGGGATCCGCGTCCGCGACCTGCCCATCCGCCTCGACAAGCTGGTCCACTAGCCGATCACCGGGTCGTCCGCCCCGGCGAGAGGCCATGGCCTGCGCGGCGTAGCGGGCCCGGTCAGCGCGGGGGCGCGAGCAGTACGTCGACGATCTCGCGAAGCGGGCCGATCAGATCGTCGGATGTCGCGTCGCGCAGGGGCTGCAGGCCGACGGCGGACCGTACGACGGCGACGCCGACGCCCAGCGCGACCAGGAGTTCCGCCCTCAGCAGGCGTTCGTCGTCGTCCTGCCCTTGCCGCGGGCCCGAGGCCTCGAGCACCTGCCGGCTGAAGTCCTGCAGGGCCTGCCGGCGCAGGCCGTCCACCCGCTCGTCGCCGGAGACGCGCAACAGCATCAGCACCGGGTGCTCGCCGAACTCCGGCCAGGCGCCGGCCGACAGCTGGTGGCTGAGGGCCTCGGCGAGCGCGGCCGGGTCCCGGGGGAACTCGCCCGCACCCCCCGGGAAGCGGGGTGTGGACGCCAGCGCCGCCTTGAACAGGCCCTCCTTCGAGTCGAAGTACCGCTTGATGAGCGCGAGGTTGACCCCGACGTCCGCGGCGACGTCCCGGAGCGTCGTGCGGTCGTAGCCAAGGCGGATGAACCGGGTGCGCGCGGCCTCCAGGAGCGCCTGACGGGTCGCCACCGCGTCCCGCCGCCGGCGCCCCCCGGCAGGCTCTCCGGGGGTACGCGGATCTGCGGCGTCGTCCGGAGACCCGCCGGTCTTCCTCGTCGCCACCGGCGACCTCCCCCGTACGTCGTCCCGCATGAGACTCCGGCATGCCGCCGCGGCACGGGCTCTGCGGCGGGCCATCAAGTAATCATTCGTTGACATACCCCGGAGACACGGTTACGTTACCAAGTAATCAACTGATGACTTACTCCCGTGTTACGGAAGGGTGACGGTGGCCGAGCAGGCTCTCCTCGTCATGGACGTCCAGCGTGTCGTCGTCGACCGCTATCCCGATCCCGCCTACCTGCCGCGCCTGCGCGAGGCGATCGGCGCCGCCCGGGCGGGCGGCGTTCCCGTGATCTATGTGGTCGTCGGGTTCCGGCCCGGATACCCGGAGATCAGCACCCGCAACAAGATGTTCGGTGGTCTCGCGCGCACCACGGGAGCGCTCGGCGGCGAGCAGGCCACCCATGTCCATCCGGACGTGGCACCCGAGCCCGGCGACGTCGTCGTCACCAAGCGACGCGTCAGCGCCTTCGCGGGCAGCGACCTCGACATGGTCCTGCGGGCCGGCGACATCGATCACCTCGTCCTCACCGGCATCGCCACCAGCGGCGTCGTGCTGTCCACCCTGCGCCAGGCGGCCGACCTGGACTTCGGCCTCACCGTCCTGGCCGACGGATGCCTCGACGCCGACCCGGAGGTGCATCGGGTGCTCACGGAAAAGGTGTTCCCCCAGCAGGCGGACGTCACCACCGTGGCCGACTGGGCGGCGGCGCGCTGACGGCCTGGACGCGCCCGCCGTGGCCGCGGCGGACCGGCCATGAGGTCCAGCGCGACTCCAGGCTCCGGTGAGTCCTTCGAGTCCGCGAGTGCCTTGATCATGTCCGCAGCCGGGACCATACGACCTTGCCGCCGGAGGGCAGTGGGTGCACACCGCAGGCGGCGGACAGGGACTTGACGATGGTCAGGCCCCAGCCCCCGTTGCGGTCCCAGTGCTCCTCGCTGAGATCCAGGTCGCCGGGCTCGAGTTCGACGACCGGCGGAGGATCGTGGGGGATCTCCGGGCTGGGGTCGGCGACTCCGATCACCACTCCGGAGGCGTCCCGGCTGCACCGGACGCCGATGCACTCGCCGGGAGGGGTGACGGCCACGGCGTTGGCCACCAGTTCGGACAGGATCAGGTGAGCGTCATACCTGGCGGCCTCACCCACACCCCAGGTGATCAGCCGTTGTTCGACCAGGCTCCAGGCCAGTCCGGCCGCGGCCGGCGATGCCGACATCGGCATCCGTAGCTCATCCGCCCCCGTCGTGACGCACATCGCGTATCACCCCTGTCACGTTCCGTATTCGTGGGACAAGGGTGAATGCCGTGAGTTAGCTTGTCGCTGTTCCCTGGAACATCTGGAAGAACGTGGAATGGTGGAGGCCGGTGAAGAACGCTAGACCGTCACCGGACCCGAAGTCGTCCATGTGGGCGTGGATGGCTTATGAGCTGCGCTTTTGCCGAGTCCAGCGCGCTCTCTCGGGGCAGGACTTAGCCAAGATCTTGAACTGTGCCAGGTCTTCTGTTTCCAGGCTGGAAACCGGAGAGGCAAAGCTCGACGAGAAACAAGCGGTCGTGCTCGACAAGGCATGGGATACCGGCGGCCGCTTCTCTCTGATGCTTTGGTATGCCCGCCTGGGGCATCACCCGGACTGGCTCAAGCAATACCTGGACATCGAGGCCACCGCCTCCGTGATCAAGATCTACGAGGCCATCGTGGTACCCGGTCTTCTCCAGCTACCGGAGTACGCACACGCTCTATTGGCATCGGGTGGTGTCCCCGACGTGGACGCGGCGGTGGAGCGACGTATGGCGAGACAGGCGATTCTCGACCAGGATCCTGCTCCCTTGTTGTGGATCCTGCTGAGCGAAGGTGTGCTCGACTGGCCGATCGGCGGACAAGAGGTCATGCGAAGGCAACTCGCCCGGCTTCTGGAGGCCGCGGAAATGCCCAACATCGGGATCCGGGTCGTGCCCAGGTCCGCAGGCGCTCACGCCGGCGCGGACGGCAGTTTTATGATCATGACCGGTGAATACGGTGACATCGCTTACACGGAATCTCCCGGCGGGGGGAGGTTGGTGCCATCCGCCGTGGAGGTACGGTCCTACCAGACAAGGTACGACCGCATCGGGCAGCACGCGTTGCCTGAAAGGGCGTCACGGGACCTGATCAAGCAATTCATGGAGGCCATGAGATGAGCAGCCCGGTATGGCGTAAGTCCACCCGTAGCGGTGCACAGGAGGGGGCTTGTGTCGAGGTCGCCGGGCTTTCCGGGGTCGTCGGCGTACGGGACAGTAAGAATCCGGGCGGGCCGGAGCTGGCCTTTCCTCCCGCTGCCTGGCACGCCTTCCTGGACGGGGTCAGGGCCGGTCGTCACGACTTGACCTGACATGGAGGCGATGTAATGAGCCGTCCGGTATGGAGGAGAAGCAGTCGTAGTACCACGCAGGGTGGCGAATGTGTCGAGGTCGCCGGGCTTTCCGGGGTCGTCGGCGTACGGGACAGCAAGAACCCTGGTGGGCCGGAGCTGACCTTTCCTGCCGCCGCCTGGCACGCCTTCACCGACCGGATCAGGAGCGGCCATCACGACCTGGCCTGACGCCGCTGCCGGAGCCCACGGTCACGGCGGCCCGCCCCGGCTCAGCAGGGTGGTCAGGGTGGGGGAGAACTCGGCGTGGAAGACCAGTGACGCGGCGCCGATGGAGGCGGCGTCGGTGCCGATCGGGGACAGCTCGACCGCGGTGGTGTGCAGGCGCCGGGCGATCGGCCGGCGCTCCAGAGCCCGCCTGATCGCGTCGCGGTACAGCTCTCCGACGCCGTCCGTGCCGTGCCCGCCGAGGACGATCAGGTCGATGTCGAGCAGGTTGACCACGGTGACCATGAGGCCGGCGAGGTGCCCCGCGACGGCCTCGATCACCGCCGCGGCGACCGGGTCACCGGCCAGCGCCGCCGTGCAGACGTCCTGGTGATCCAGCGTCGCGGGGTCGAGTGCGCTCGGTGCGCCGGCCGCCAACGCGGCCTTGGCGGCGGCCACGATCGCCGCGGGATTGCACAGTGTCTCGGCGCAGCCGCGGTTGCCGCAGTAGCAGTGCGGGCCGTCCGGCGCCACGCTCACATGGCCGAGCTCGGCGGCGTTGGCCGAACTCCCGCGGAAGACCTGGTGGCCCAGGAACAGCCCCCCGCCGATCCCGGTGCCCAGGTAGAGGTAGGCGAAGTTCGCGACCGCCCGGGCGATGCCCGCCCAGCGTTCGCCGATGGCGGCGGCCGTCGCGTCGTTGTCGACCGTCACCACGAGGCCGGTGGCCTCCTCCAGCAGCGGCTTGATCGGCACCTCGCGCCAGCGCGACAGCTGCGGGGGTGAGACCACGGTGCCGCGTTCCTGGTCGATGGGTCCCGGCACGCCGAGCCCGATGCCCAGCACCTTGCCGTGGGGCACGCCCGCCTCGGTGAGCAGCGCGCGCACGGTCCGGGCCATCTCGCGGATCACCTCGGCCGGCTCGGCGTCCGCGGGCACGGGCCGCCGCAGCGTGATGACCGGGCGCCCGGCCAGGTCGGCGACCACGTACGACAGCCGGGTCGGGTCGAAGTGGATGCCGACCGCGTACCCGGCCTCGGCGTTGATCCGCAGGATGGTGCGCGGTTTGCCGCCCGTCGACGCCGTGGCCCCGTCCTCCCTGACCAGGCCCTCGTCGAGCAGCCGCCGTACGATCCCGGAGACCGTCTGCGGGGTCAGCCCGGCGCGTTCGGCGATCTCCACCCGGCTGGTCCCGTCGGAGAGCTGGATCGCGTCGAGGACGACCGCGCGGTTGTAACTGCCCACCTTCGGCAGGTTCGTACCCCTCTGCACGCCGCTTCCCGCGCCCTTCGATTCGATCGCGGTCTCAGTGGACCGTTGACTTAGTAAAACAATTGGATTTACCTTCATTCAACGACATCCGCCTTACCAGGCCGGCAGGGGGTCCGCTTGAGCACCACTCCGCCACTGCTCGCGGCGTACGACATCGTCAAGCGATACGGCCACGTCGAGGCGCTGCGCGGAGCGGGCTTCACCGTCGACGCCGGTGAGGTGGTCGCGTTGATCGGCGACAACGGAGCCGGCAAGAGCACGCTGACCAAGGTGCTCTCCGGGGCGATCCGCCCCGACGGCGGGCACGTCGAGCTGGCCGGGGAGCGCATCGAGCTGCACAGCCCCCTGGACGCCCAGCGGTACGGGATCGAGACCGTCTACCAGGACCTCGCGCTCGCGTACGACCTGGACGCGGCGGCCAACCTGCACCTGGGCCGGGAGGTCTTCCGGGCGGGGCCGCTCCGCTGGCTCGGCGTCCTCGACAAGCCGGCGATGCGGCAGCGCGCCGAAGCGGCCTTCCGCGATCTGAAGATCAGCTTGCCGGACGTGTCCGTACCGGTCGGCACGCTCTCCGGCGGCCAGCGCCAGTGCGTCGCGGTGGCCCGCGCGGTCGCCTTCGCCACCAAGGTCGTGTTCATGGACGAGCCGACCGCCGCGCTCGGCGTGGTGCAGCGCGGCCAGGTGCTGGACCTCATCCGGCGGATCCGCGACCAGGGCGTCGCGGTCGTGCTGATCAGCCACAACATGCCCGAGGTGCTGGCCGTCGCGGACCGGGTCGAGGTGCTGCGCCTCGGCCGGCGGGTGGCCAGGCTGACCACGGACACGACCTCGATCGAGGAGCTCGTCTCCGCGATGACCGGTGGCCTGAACACCGAGGAGGGGGCATGAACGCCGGAACCGAGGACCGCGTCACCGACGGCGGCGCGGCCGGGCCGGTGCCCGCCGCGGCGGGCCGGGGCGGGCTCGTCCGGCGGCTCGCGCGCACCAACACCCTGTGGACCTTCGGGGTGCTGTTCGGCCTGTCGGTGTTCTTCGCGGTCATGCGCCCGGGCGCGTTCGCCACCGCGTTCAACATCCGCAGCGTGTTCGGCAACTCCGCGGTGCCGATGGTGCTGGCGGTCGGCATGACGTACGTGATCATCACGGCCGGGATCGACCTGTCGGTCGGCTCGGTCCTGGTCTTCTCCGGGGTCGTCGGCGCCAAGGTGATGATCTGGGGAGGCGACGGCTGGGGCGTCATCGCGCTGGCCACGGTGGCGGCCATGGCGGCCGGGACCGGCTGGGGCGTGGTCAACGGCGTGCTGGTGACCAAGGGCCGGATCCCGCCCCTGATCGCCACCCTCGGCACCTTCGGCATGGCCCTCGGCCTGGCCCAGGTGATCACCAACGGCAACGACGTCAACGCGCCCACCCGGCTGTCCGACGACGTCGGGAACAGGCTGCTGCTGGGCCAGATACCCGTGCTGGTGCTGATCGCCGGGGCGGTGGCCCTGCTGTTCGGCCTGCTGCTGTCGGCCACCCGGTTCGGACGGCACACGTACGCGATCGGTTCCAACGCCGAGGCCGCGCGCCGGGTGGGCATCAAGGTCGACCGGCACGTCATCAAGGTCTACGCGCTGTCCGGCCTGCTCGCCGGCCTCGCGGGCATGCTCAACCTGGCGAAGTTCGGCACGACCACCATCGGCAGCCACACCGACGACAACCTGTCGGCGATCGCGGGAGCGGTGTTGGGCGGCACCAGCCTCTTCGGCGGCTCCGGCTCGATCGTCGGCACCGTCATCGGGGTCCTCATCCCCGCCGTGGTCAACGACGGTCTGATCATCCTCGGCGTGCAGCAGTTCTGGCTGTTCGTCGCCGTCGGCGCGGTCCTCATCGTGGCGGTCTTCTTCGACCAGCTGCGCCGCAGGGTCCGGGACCAGCCGTGATCCGGCGGGCGGCCCGCGCTGAGGTGCCGCCAGGCACCCCCAGCCCCGTGCACGACCTTTCCCCCGAAGGAGGACACGTGAAGCGGTACGTCTTCAGCGCCGTCGCGCTCGTGCTCGCAGCCGGCGCGGTGGCCGGCTGCGGTGACAGCGGTGACGGCGGCAGCGGCGGCAGCGCCGGTGGCGGCGGTCAGAAGAAGATCACCCTGATCCAGGGGGTGGCCAACGAGCCCTTCTACATCTCGATGTACTGCGGTGCCAAGCAGGAGGCCGCCGCCCAGGGGGTCCAGCTGGAGGTCACCGCGCCGCAGAAGTGGGACACCGCGATGCAGACCGCGGTCGTCACCGCGGTGACCGCGAAGCGGCCGAACGCGGTCCTGATCGCGCCCGTGGACAAGGAGGCGATGCGGGCCCCGGTCAAGGGCCTGGCCGACGCCGGCAGCAAGGTGATCTTCGTGGACACCGAGCTGTCCGACCCCTCACTGGGCCTGTCCCGGATCTCGTCGGACAACAAGCTCGGCGGGCAGCTCGGCGCGAAGGCGCTGGCCAAGCAGGTCGGCGACACCGGGAAGGTGATGGTGCTCTCTCCCAAGAAGGGCATCGCGACCACCGACGACCGGGTGCAGGGCTTCACCGACGAGATCACCGCGAACCATCCGAAGATCAAGGTGGTGTCGGTGCAGTACCCCGGTGACGACGCCGCCGCGGCGCAGAGCGTGGTGACCGCCACCCTGGCGGCCAACCCGGACCTGGCCGGGATCTTCGCCGCCAACCTGGTCACCGGCCAGGGCGCGGCCGCCGCGGTCAAGGCGGGCGGCAAGACCGGCACGGTCAAGCTGGTCGAGTTCGACGCGAGCCAGACCCAGGTCGACGCGCTGCGGGCCGGCCAGGTGCAGGCGCTGATCAGCCAGGAGCCCCTCGACATCGGCAGGCAGGGCGTACAGCAGGCGGTCGCCGCGCTGACCGGCAAGACCGTGCAGACGTCGATCAAGACGCAGCTGCTGGAGGTCAACAAGCAGAACGTCGACGACCCCCAGGTGGCCAAGTACCTCTACAAGTCCAGCTGCTGACTGGTGTTCATCCGGAGCCGCGGTGCGGGGGCACCGTGGCTCCGGCGTAGGTCAGGCGTGCTGGATCACGGTGTCCCCGGCGGTCGATCGGCACTCCTGCCGCGGTGAACACCCCGGGAATGCGGTACGAGGTCGCCGCCGTACCGCCGGCGCCCTGGCCGAGGCCGGCGTCGAGGTGGCCACGGGACGGCCGGCCGAGCGTGGCCGGCCGTTCAGCCGGTGTGGGACCCGCCGTCGACGAAGCGGGCCAGCAGGCTGTTGAGCGTCGCCTGTTCCCGCGGGGTCAGGCAGTCCAGTAGCCGGTCGTTGACCTCACGGGCGACCCTCTGGGTGGCTGCCAGGGTCTCCCGGCCGGCCTCGGTGAGCACGACGGCGTGCGCGCGCCGGTCGCCCTCCGCGGGGCCGCGCACCACCAGGCCGCGCGTTTCCAGATCGTCGATCATCCGCACCATCGACGACTTGTCGCTGCCGATCCTGTCGATGAGCTGGCGCTGAGTATGGGTTCCGCCCATGCCGAGGCTCAGCATCACCCCGTAGTGCCGGCTCTCGATGCCGTACGGGCGGAGCGCCTCGCTGAAGGACTTGGCCGCGCGCATGTGGGCGAGCCGCAGGAGGAGGCCGAGGGGGCGCTCATCGGCGTCCGGGCGCCCGGTGTCTGGAGTCACGGCTCTAGTGTAGATTGGCCAGAGATAGTTCCAACTGAGACTGTTTCTTACGAGAAATTGCCTCTAGAAACCAAAGGCGGGATCATGGATGGTCCACACCCCCGGCGCTGGACGCTGTGGCTCTTCCGGGGGACGGTCACCCTGGAGGCCGTCCTGGCCATCACCCAGGCGGCCCTGGCGGGAGGCTTCCTCTCCGGCCACTACGCCATGCTCGACATGCACGCCCTCGGGGCCAGCGCGACCGGCGTCACGGCGGTCGTGCAGACCCTCGCGGCCGTGCTGCTGTGGCGGCCCGGCGGCGGGCCCGGCTGGCCGGCGCTGGCCTCCGGCGCGCTCTTCGCCGCGGAGGCGGCACAGATCGTCCTGGGCTACGCCAGGGTGCTCGTCGTCCATGTCCCCCTCGGCGTCACGATCATCGGATGCGCCGTCCTGCTGCCGGTCTGGGCCTGGCGCACCGCTCCCGCGAGCAGACCCCCGGCGCCGGCGCGTACGCGGCGGCCGCGGGTGGAGCAGCCGTCGTGACCCGGCGGATCAGCAGGCGCGGATTCCTGGGCGCCGGTGCGGCGGTCGCCGGGGCCGCCGGGGTGGCCGCGGCCGTGGGCGGCGGACGGCTGCTGACGCCGGGGGAGCCGGGCCTGCTGCTGCCCAGCGGACGTCCGCTGCCCGGGGCGTACGAGGTGGCGCTCCCGATCCCGCCGGTGCTCCGCCCCACCCGGACCGATGCCACCACCGACTACTACGACATCACCCAGCGGGAGGCCCGGCTGTCGCTGCTGCCCGATGCGCGGACCACGCTGTGGACCTACGACGGCGGCTTCCCCGGGCCGACGCTGGTCTCCCGCTCCGGCCGCCGCACCGTGGTCCGGCACCGCAACGAACTGCCCAGGCCGGTGGTGGTCCATCTGCACGGCGGGCACACCCCGCACGACAGCGACGGCTATCCCGGCGACGAGATCCTGCCGGTGGGGGCCCACGGCTCCGGGGGCATGACGGGGATGGCCGGCATGCCGGGGATGGCCGCGATGCCGGGTGAGCCGGCGCACGGTACCCGGACCTACACCTATCCGCTCGACCAGCGCGCCGCCACCCTCTGGTACCACGACCACCGGATGGGCTTCACCGGGCTGAGCGTCTGGCGCGGGCTGGCCGGTTTCCACCTGGTCCACGATGCCGAGGAGGAGGCGCTGCCGCTGCCCAAGGGCGCCCGGGACCTGCCACTGATGATCACCGACCGGTCCTTCGCCGCGGACGGCTCGTTGCGCTACCCTCTGCTCGACACCGGGATGGACAGACCCGGCGTCACCGCGCCGTACATGAACGGGGTGCTGGGCGACGTCATCCTCGTCAACGGCGCCCCGTGGCCGTTCCAGAACGTGGAACGGCTGCGCTACCGGCTCCGGCTGCTCAACGCCTCCAACGCCCGCCGCTACCGGCTGGCGCTGGACCCGCCGCCGCCCGGCGGCAGGGGCCTGGTCCAGATCGGCGGCGACGGCGGTCTGCTGGCCGCGCCCCTGGCGCACGACTCCCTCGACATCGCGCCGGCCGAGCGGTTCGACGTCGTCGTCGACTTCTCCCGCTATCGGCCCGGCACCCGGGTCCGGCTGGTCAACCGGCTCGGGTCCGGCCGTGCCGCCGAGGTGATGCGCTTCGACGTCTCCGGTACGGCCCGTGCGCCGGCCGAGGACGCCACCGTCCCGGCCAGGCTGTCCACCGTGGTCCCGCTGGACCCGCGGCGGGCGGCGGTCACCCGTACCTTCCTGTTCCAGAAGCGGGGCGGTGGGTGGACGATCAACGGCCAGGAGTACGACCCGGCCCGCCCGCTGGCCCGCTCCCGGCTGGGGGACATCGAGATCTGGCGGTTCGTCACCGACTTCCACCATCCGATCCACCTTCACCTGGCGCATTTCCAGGTGCTGGCACGCAACGGCGCGGCCCCCGGCGCGTACGACCACGGCTGGAAGGACACCCTCGACCTGCGGGCGGCCGAGTCCGCGGAGATCGTCACTCGCTTCACCGACTACCCGGGCCGGTTCGTCTTCCACTGCCACAACCTCGAACACGAGGACATGGCGATGATGGCGGACTTCATCACGGTTTGAGTGGCGCTGCCCGGCCCGCGCAGGGGTGGCCAAGTACCTCTACAGGTCCACCTGCTGACGCCTGCGCGCCGGGTGGCCCAGAGCCGGGCGGCGGCACGGCTCCGGACCGCCCGATCGCCGGTGGCGTGCACGCAGGGTGTGCTGGACGGTGCCGGGGCGCGGGCGCGGCCGTCCGAGCGGCCCGCGTCTCCCGGACGTCTCCGCGGGGGAGCCTTGACCCTGACACGGTGGCAGGCCATAGACCAGGGGACATCATGTTCAGTATCGGAGATTTCGCCAGGCACGGCCGGGTGTCGGTGCGCATGCTGCGGCACTACGACGCGGTCGGGCTGCTGCGGCCGGCGCACGTGGACCCGGTGACCGGCTACCGCTCGTACGAGGCCCCGCAACTGTCGCGGCTGAACCGCGTCCTCGCACTGAAGGATCTGGGATTCACGCTCCAGCAGGTGCGGTCCATCCTCGACGACCAGGTGAGCGCCGAGGAGCTGCGCGGCATGCTGCGGCTGCGCCGGGCCGAGTTGCAGGCACAGATCACCGCCGACGGCGCCCGGCTGGCGCAGGTCGAGGCGAGACTCCGGATCATCGAGAGAGAGGGCGCCATGCCGACCGACGACGTACAGATCAAGAGCATCCCGCCGGTCCGGGTCGCGGAGCTCACCGCCACCGCCGCGAGCTTCGAACCCCAGTCGATCAGCCCGGTCATCGAGCCGCTGTACTGCGAGCTGTCCACCCGGCTCGAGCGCGCCGGGCTGACCCCGTCGGGCCCGGCGATCGCCTACTACGAGGACTCCCCGGACGGCGAGGGGATCCTCGTCCACGCGGCGCTCCCGGTCGACGCCGATCCTGGTGGCGACCACGACGTGACGATCGTGGACCTGCCCGGCATCGAGCAGGCGGCCACGATCGTGCACCGCGGCTCCATGGACGAGGTCATGACGACCATCCAGACCCTGGCCCGCTGGATCGACGCCCACGGCTACCGCTCCGCCGGTTACAACCGCGAGCTTTCGGTCGTGTGGAACGAGGACCCCGCCGCCTGGGTGACGGAACTCCAGGAGCCCGTCACCGCCGGGTGACCCCCGCCCCCGCGGAGTCCCGCCCCGTCCACGCGGGACACCGCGGGGGCACCCCGTCCCTCCCGGCCGGCCGCCTGGATGACCTGATCACGTCCTCAACCGGGCCCAGACGACCTTGCCGCCGGAGGGCAGCGGGCGTACTCCGCAACCGGCGGACAGGGACTTGACGCCCTGACCTTTCCTCCGGCCGCCTGGCGCGCCTTCACCGACCGGGTCAGGAGGGGCGGCCACGACCTGAGCTGACGCCGCCGGTGCGCTCCGCTCCGGCCGTGGGCGGTGCCTGGGACGTGGGTGTCTCGGGTGTCAGGGGACCGGCGTGGCGCCCGGGCGCCACCGGTAGCCGAACTCCGGCCGGCCCGGGCCGCCGTACCGGGGGTGCCGGGACGCGAGGTCCTGGTCGGCGAGGTGCTCCAGGTAGCGGCGGGCCGTGATCCGCGAGATGCCCAGCGCCGCGCCGATCTCGGACGCGGATCGTAGCTCCGGCGCCTCCCGCAGGGCCTCCACGACCGCCACCAGCGTGTCCGCGCTCAGGCCCTTGGGCAGCGCGGCGCTGCCCGGCCCGCGGAGGGCGGCGAACGCCTGGTCGACGTCGTGCTGGGCCACGGTGGTCGACGGTGACATCACGTGCGTGCGGTACCGCGCGTACCTTTCGAGCTTGTCGCGGAAGGTGGCGAAGGTGAACGGCTTGAGCAGGTACTGCACGACCCCCAAGGAGACGGCGGCGCGCACGGTGTCCAGCCGCCGGGCAGAGGTGACGGCCATGACGTCGGTGCTGTGGCCCCTGGCCCGGATGGCCCGGCAGACGTCCAGGCCGTCCATGTCCGGCAGGTAGAAGTCGAGCAGGACCAGGTCGACCGGGTGGCGATCGAGAAACCTCAGGGCCTCGCCGCCGGCGTGCACCACCGCGACGACGGTGAAACCGCTGACGCGCTCGGTGTAGGCCCGATGGACCTCGGCGAGGATGGGGTCGTCCTCGACGACGAGCGTACGGATCACCGGTCCTCCACCGCGCCGGTGCCCGGCAGGTGCACGGTGAAGACGGCCCCCTCGTCTCGGGTGACCTCGACGGTGCCGCCGTTCCGGGTGACCGCCTGGTGGACCAGGGCGAGCCCGAGCCCCCGGGTCTTGGTGCCGGTGCTGTCCTTGGTGGACCAGCCGCGGGTGAAGGCGTCCGCGACCAGGCCGGGATCCAGGCCGGTGCCGGAGTCGCGAACACGCACCATCGTGCCCTGCTCGTCGGCCCGGACGGTCACCGACACCCGCCGCGGCGGCGGCGCGTCGAGGGCCGCCTCGATGGCGTTGTCGACCAGGTTGCCCACCAGGGTGACGAGGTCGCGGGAGTCGACGCCGGCCCGGACGACCTCGGTGTCCTCGGTGACGAGGAACTCGACCCCGCGCTCGTTCGCCTCCGCGGCCTTGCCGAGGAGCAGGGCCGCGAGCACCGGCTCGGCGATCGCCGACAGCAGCCGGTCGGTCAGCTCCTGCGCCGCCGCCAGCTCCGCGGTCGCGAAGGTGACGGCCTCCTCGGGCCGGTCCAGCTCGATCAGGCTGACGACCGTGTGCAGCCGGTTGGCCGCCTCGTGCGCCTGGGCGCGGAGGGCCTCGGCGAACCCCCGGACGGAGTCGAGCTCCCCGGACAGGGCCTTCAGCTCGGTGTGGTCGCGCAGGGTGGTGACCGTGCCGAGGGGCCTGCCCTCGCGCAGCGCGGGTGCCTGGTTGATCACGATGGTCCGGTCGTCGGTGAGGTGGATCTCGTCGACCGCGTTGCGGCCCGATGCCACCAGCTCGCGCAGCGACTCCGGCAGCGGCAGGTCGGTGGCGGGGCGGCCCTCGTCGTCGGGGTCCAGTCCCAGCAGCCGGATCGCCTCGTCGTTGGCCAGCAGCAGCCGCCGGTCCCGGCCGAACACCAGCAGCCCCTCCCGGACGGCGTGCAGCACCGCGTCATGGTGCTCGTACATCCGGGTGATCTCCGATGGGCCCAGGCCCAGGGTCTGGCGGCGCAGTCGGCGGCTCACCAGCAGCGCGCCCAGCGCCGCGAGGCCGAACCCGAGCGCGATGACGCCGGCGAGCGCGGGAACGCGGTCCAGGATCTGCCCGCTGATCTTCGCCCGGGTGATCCCCACGGCCACCAGCCCCTCCACCCGCGTGTCGGCGCCGTAGACCGGCACCACCGCGCGGACGGAGGGCCCGAGGGTGCCGGTGTAGGTCTCGGTGAAGGCCCGGCCGCGCAGCGCGGGCTCGACGTGGCCGAGGAACACGCCGCCGATCCGCCCGGGTACGGGATGGGAGTAGCGCACCCCGTTCCGGTTCATGATCACGACGAAGTCGACGCCGGTCGCGTGCCGTACGGACTCCGCCAGCGGCTGCAGCCGGCGCGCCGGGTCGGGCTCGCGGAAGGCGGCCTCGATGTCCGGGGACCGCGCGAGGGTCTGCGAGATGTCGAGGACCCGCCGCCGTGCGCCGCTCTCGTTGTCGCCCCGGGCGTGCAGATAGGTCAGCACGCCACCGCCGATCAGAACGAAGGCGACGACGCTGACCTGGAGCAGGAAGAGCTGGGTGGCCAGGCTCAGCCGGGCCGGAGGTGAGGACACCCGCCCAGTGTCGCCGAGGTGGGCGTTCCGACCAAGCGAATGGCATTTGTCCGGTCCCGTGAACGTTATGCACGAAACCGAGACCTGATGAGTGACCTACATCACGCTGTGCCAGACGCGTCACGGCCACGGCCTGCGGGCGTACGCGCGACGACGAGGAGGAATCCCATGACGGTCTCGGCAGACTCTGTGGCGGCGGTTCCCGCGCGCAGACCGTGGTATCGGCAGTTGTACGTCTGGGTCCTGACCGGGATCGCCGCCGGCATCGTGGTCGGATCCGTGTGGCCCTCCGTGGGCGTGGACCTGGAACCGCTCGGCACGACCTTCGTCAACATGATCAAGATGGTCATCACCCCGGTCATCTTCCTCACGGTGGTCGCCGGCATCGCCGGGGTCGACGACCTGCGCCGGGTCGGCCGGGTCGGCCTCAAGTCGCTGATCTACTTCGAGGTCGTCTCGACGATCGCCCTGATCATCGGGCTCGTGGTGATCAACGTCTTCAGGCCGGGCGATGGGGTCCATGCCAAGCCGGGCAACATCGCCATCACCGGCAACGCGAAGAACTTCATCCAGCAGGGGGAGACCTCCAGCTGGTGGCACTACCTGACCGACATGGTCCCGTCGAGCGTGGTCGGGGCGTTCGCCGACGGCGACGTGCTGCAGGTGCTGTTCTTCGGCGTGCTGTTCGGGATCGCCGTCAAGCTGCTGGGCCCGGCCGGGAAGCCGATCACGGCGGGGGTGAACGTGCTCAGCGCCGCCATCTTCAAGGTGCTGCAGCTGGTGATGTACGCCGCGCCGATCGGTGCCTTCGGGGCCATGGCCTTCACGGTGGGCAAGTACGGCATCTCGACGCTGACCAGCCTCGGCTCGCTGATCGGGATCTTCTACGGGACGTCGGTGTTCTTCGTGGTGGTCGTCCTGGGCGCCATCGCGGCACTGGTCCGGATCAACATCTTCCGGCTGCTGCGGTACCTCCGCGACGAACTGCTGATCGTGCTCGGCACGTCGTCGTCGGAGACCGTGCTGCCGCGGCTCATCGACAAGCTGGAGTACCTCGGGGCGCCCCGGCAGGTCGTCGGGCTGACCGTGCCGACCGGCTACTCCTTCAACCTCGACGGCACCTCGATCTACCTCACGCTGGCCGCGCTGTACGTCGCGCAGGCCACCGACACGCCCCTGTCGATCGTGCAGCAGCTCGGCCTGCTGGCCGTCCTGCTGCTCACCTCGAAGGGGGCGGCCGGGGTCACCGGCTCGGGCTTCATCGTGCTCGCCGCCACCCTGTCCACCGTCGGGACGATCCCGGTCGCCGGGATCATGCTCATCTTCGGGATCGACAAGTTCATGTCCGAGTGCCGGGCGCTCACCAACGTGTGCGGCAACAGCGTCGCCACCCTCGTCGTGGCCCACTGGGAGGGCGTGCTCGACCACGAGCGCGCCGGCAAGGTCCTCCGGGGCGAGCCGGTCGAGCCTCCAGCGGACTCCCCTCAGGACCAGGACCGGGAACGGGTCCCCGTCGCGGCGGGCCAGAAGTCGCTGCCCCCCACGGACGAGGCGGCGCCGGGCCCGGTCCAGCACGCCTGACCCGGCCTGAACCTCGTTTGGGCACGAGAAAAGCACCGCCCGGGACTCCCGGGCGGTGCTTTCGCCGCCACAGAACGAGGTTCGGCCAGCGAAAAGCAGGGCTACTGCATGAACGACTGGAAGAACCGGTCGACCTCGCGGCGGTCGTAACCACGGAACGCCACGTCCAGACCGTCCGACAACGCCTCGCGCACGGTCTTGGCCGCGGCGGCGGGCGTCTCCTGCTCTTTCGCCCTCTCCGCCAGCCGCACCAGCCGGTCGACCTGGTGCCGGTCGTATCCGCGCCAGGCCACGCGGAAGGTCGGGTCGCTCGTTGCCATGACGGCCACCTCTTCTATGGATCTCGGCCTCATGGTAATAGCGGCATGCCGCCAGAATCGGGGCGTCAACGCATCCGGCCGCTCACCTGGTCAGTCCGGTTCGGCCCGGGTGGTGCGGAACCGGGCGCGGTAGATGCTGGGGGTGACGCCCAGCTCGTGCTGGAAGACCCGCCGCATGGTCTCCTTCGAACCGAAGCCGGACCGGCGGGCGACGAGGTCAAGGGTGTCGTTGCCGCTCTCGAGGAGCCCCTTGGCGGTCTCGACCCTGATCCGTTCCACGTAGCGGGCGACGGTGGTCCCGAGTTCGGTGTGGAACAGGCGGGCGAGATGCCGGACGCTCACCCCGGCGCGCCCGGCGAGAGCCTCGCGGCTGTGATCTGCCTCAGGTGCGGCGGTCACGGCGTCCAGCACCCTCCTGACGACGTCGTTACGCGGCCGGCCGGCGGCCAGGCGGACGCTGAACTGCGACTGGCCGCCCGGCCGGGCCATGAAGACGACCAGGTACTTGGCGGTGGCCCGTGCCGTCTCCGGGCCGTAGTCCTCCTCCACGAGCGAGAGGGCGAGATCGATCCCCGCGGTGACGCCCGCCGAGGTGATGACGTTGCCGTCTCTGACGAAGATCGAATCAGTATCGACCTTGACCGTCGGGAAGTGCGCCGCCAGGTCGGCCGCCCACCGCCAGTGGGTCGCGGCACGCAGTCCGTCCAGGAGCCCCGCGGCCGCCAGCGGGAAGGCGCCGGTGCACACCGAGGCGACCCGGTCCGAAGATCGAGACAGACGGGTGACGAGCGAGACGTAATCGGTGTCGGACGCCGCGACACGCCATTTCGCGGGGCCGTGCACGATCATGGTGTCGATCGGCCCGGTAACGTCCTCGACGGCCGCGTCCACGGCCAGGCGGGCGCCCGAGGTCGTACGGATCTCCTTGCCTCCCGGCGAGACGGTGATCCACTCGTAGTGGGCGCCGTTCTCGTTGGCCACCGTGAACACCTCCAGCGGCCCCGCGACGTCCAGCAGCTGTACGTGATCGAAGAGGACGATCACGACCCGGTGGGGCCTTCGAAGATCCTTCACGGCTCATCGCCCATACCTCCAGGTTGGACCCACCGCGCCACGGGTCGGCACCCGCATCCCCCTTTGGCGTCCTGCCCGCCGCGGGCGCGTCCGCAACAGGTCGACCTGCCCGTCAGGCCGGCGGGAGCAGGGGGAGCCTGAGCACGAAGCATGCCCCGCCGACGGGAACGTCCTCCACGTGCAGGGTGCCGGCGTGGGCGTGGGCGATGTCGCGGGCGATGGCCAGGCCGAGGCCGGTACCCCCGTGGTGCCGGCAGCGGGCGGTGTCCAGCCGGGCGAAGCGTTCGAAGACGCGTTCGCGGTCGTGAACGGGGATGCCGGGACCGTCGTCGGCGACGGTGAGCTCCGCCATGGTGTCGTGGTGACGGACCCGGACCTGGACCCGGACCTGGATCGAGCGCCGGGCGTGCCTGCGGGCGTTGTCGAGCAGGTTGCCGACCAGCCTGCTGAGATGGCCGGGGGCCGCGTCGACCGTGACCGCCGAGACGGCCTCCAGGCGGATGTCGGGGCCGCCCGGCCTCGGGACGGCGTGGGCCCGGACCAGGGCGCTGAGGTCGACGGGCCGGCGTTGCACGGAGGTGTCGGTCGCGATCTGCGCGAGCAGCAGCAGGTCGGCGGTGATCGCTTCGAGCCGGGCGACGTCGCGCAGCGCCGCGTCGAGGAGCCGCGGGAGGTCGGTTTCGCCGGGGTGCAGCCGGGCCTCCTCCAGCTGAAGCCTGAGCCCCGCCAGCGGAGTGCGCAGTTCATGGGAGGCGTCGGCGGCGAACCGGTGCAGGTGAGCGCCTCTCGGCTCGACGGGCGGCTCTCCTCGCATGAATCTACCTCTCGCCGCCGGGGGGTCCCAGGGTGACGACCGGCCCCGCCATGACCTGCGACCCGGTCGGCATGACGATGAGCCCGTTCGGCGCCATGGTGCTCGGCCAGGTGGAAGTGGAATCCATACAGTTCACAACCACCCCTGCCGCTGCGGCCATGGCCTGCGGAGGGGACCCGAAGGCCACGGATCGGGCCATGAGGCTATGAACGGGCTATGAACGGGCCATGAGCGGGCCATGAGCGGGCCGGGCGTCGCTCTGACGCTCATGCCCGGGTCATGACCGCAGGCGCTGCGGGAACGACGGCCCTCGATATATCGGCGGGCCGGATCCGGTGCCCCCTCCGGTCTACGGCTTCGCCACCGCGGCCGCCTGCGGCGGGCTCACCCGCTGCGCCACTCCTCCGAGGTGAGCGCGCCCGCCGCCTGGGGTCCCATCAGGCCGAGGGCGCCGTCGACGACGAGCGAGGCGCCGGTGACGTAGGACGCCGAGGGGGAGGCGAGGAACGCGACGGCGGCGGCGACCTCCCGGGCGTGCCCCGGACGGCCGAGGGGATAGCCGGGCCTGCTGCCCGGCTCGGGCGGCCGGTCCTCCTGACCGGTCATCGGGGTGGCGATCTCGCCGGGCGCGACGTTGTTGACCGTGATGCCGTGGACGGCGAGTTCCAGCGCGAGCACCCGGCTCAGCATCCGCAGCCCGCCCTTCGCCGCGCAGTACGGGCCCGCGCCCACCCGCGGGTGCTCCTCGTGGACGCTGGTGACGTTGACGATCCGGCCGCCGGTGCCCTGCAGGGCCATCCGGCGGGCCGCTCGCTGGGCGCACAGGAACGGCCCGTCGAGGTCCACGGCCAGCACCGAGCGCCACTGCCGGTAGTCCATCTCCAGGAGGGGGCGGCGGCTGCCGATGCCGGCGTTGTTGACCAGCACGCCGAGGCCGCCCAGCTCGTCGGCGAGGTCGTCCACGACGGCCGAGGCCGGGACCGGATCGGTCAGGTCATGGCCGCGCACGGCACAGTCACGGCCCTGCGCCCGGACCTCCCCGGCCGTCCGCTCCGCCCCGGCCCGGTCGGTGTGGAAGGTGATCCCCACGTCGAACCCCTGCTCGGCCAGGACCACCGCGGTGGCCCGGCCGATCCCGGAGTCCGCGCCGGTGACGACGGCGACGTGCGGGTAGCCGGTGTGCGGGACGGGTGCTTCGCTCACGTCCCCGCCCTACCCGGGACGTCGCGCGACACGCCGGGCGGGCGCCTGCCCGGGGGAAACCGGCACCCGCTCTTGGCGGGAACCGGCCTTCCCCCGGGATCGGTGTCACGCCAGGCGGTCCAGGACGTGCTCGCGGGCCTCGGCGTAGCGTTCGCGCAGGCCGGGTGCGGGCGCGGCCTCGTGCAGTTCCAGCCCCGGGCGTTCCCAGACCGGCGGCTCCGCCGCGCCGGACAGGGCCCACGCGGCCTGCCGGGCGGCGCCCTCGGCGACGTACTCCGCGGGTGGCGGGACCAGGACCGGGCGGCCGAGCACGGTGGACGCGATCGCGCGTACGGCCTCGGAGCGGGCCCCGCCGCCGATCAGCAGGATCCGCTCGACGGCCACCCCCGCGGCGGCCAGCGCGTCGAGGCCGTCGGCCAGCCCGCACAGCATGCCCTCGATGGACGCGCGGGCCAGATGCGCGGGCGTCGCGGTGCCGAGCCGGAGCCCGTGCAGCGCCCCGGTCGCGTCCGGCAGGTTGGGAGTGCGCTCGCCCTCCAGGTAGGGCACCAGGACCAGGCCCTCCGCGCCGGCGGGCGCGGACAGCGCCAGCCGGGACAGCCCGGCGTGGTCGACGCCGAGCAGCTCCGCCGCCGCGTCCAGCACCCGCGCCGCGTTGAGCGTGCACACCAGCGGCAGGAACCGGCCGGTGGCGTCGGCGAACCCGGCGATGATGCCGGTCTCGTCGGCGCACGCACGCGTGGTCACCGCGAAGACGGTGCCCGAGGTGCCGAGCGACACCACGACGTCACCCGGCCGGGCGCCCAGGCCGAGCGCCGCGCCCATGTTGTCGCCGGTGCCCGCCGAGACCAGCGCCCCGCCGGCCGTACGGCCCGCCGCGCCGGCCGGGTCCAGCACCGACGGCAGCGCCGGCACCCGCCCCAGCGCGAGCCGCAGCAGATCGGGCCGGTAGCCGCCCTCCGACGGCGACCAGTAGCCGGTGCCGGAGGCGTCGCCGCGGTCGGTGACGAGGGTGTCAGGCCCGGAACCGCCGGTCAGCCGCCACGTCAGGTAGTCGTGCGGCAGGCAGACCGCGGCGGTGCGCGCCGCCGCGTCCGGCTCGTGCTCGGCCAGCCAGCGCAGCTTGGTGACCGTGAAGGAGGCGACCGGCACGCTGCCGACGGCCTCCGCCCAGGCCTTGGGCCCGCCGAGCTCGGCCACCAGGGCCTGCGCGGCCCCGGCCGAGCGGGTGTCGTTCCACAGCAGTGCCGGCCGGACGACCTCGCCGTCCCGGTCGAGGCAGACCATGCCGTGCTGCTGACCGGCGACCCCGATCGCGGCCACGTCGCCGAGCCCGCCCGCGGCCTCGGCGGCCCGGTTCAGGGCGTCCCACCAGGCGCCGGGGTCGGCCTCGGTCCCGTCCGGGTGCGGCGCGCCGCCCGTGCGCAGGACCGCTCCGGTCTCCGCGTCACAGACGACGACCTTGCAGGACTGGGTCGAGGAGTCGACCCCGGCCACCTTCGTGCCGTTCTTCCCTCCCATGCGAGTCCCCGATTCAGCGGGCGCCGAGGAGGTGCTCGACCGCCAGCTGGTCCAGGTGGGCGAAGTGGTAGCCGCGGGCCGCCGCCGCCTCCAGGTCGAACTCCTCGGTGCGCAGCGAGTCGTACGACTCGCCGGGAGCCAGGGTGGGCACCGCCAGCTGGTCCACCCGGGAGGCGACCAGGGCCTCCTGGACCTCGGGGTCCGCGCGGAACGCCCGGGCCCGCTCGCGCAGGATCAGGTAGGTGCGCATGTTCGCCGCGGCCGTGGTCCACACGTCGCCGGCGTCCTCGGTGCGCAGCGGCTTGTAGTCGAAGTGGCGGGGGCCCTCGTAGCCGCCGTTCTCCAGCAGGTCCACCAGGAAGAACGCGCTCTTGACGTCGCCGGTGCCGAAGACCAGGTCCTGGTCGTACTTGATCCCGTGCTGGCCGTTGAGGTCGATGTGGAAGAGCTTGCCCTGCCACAGTGCCTGGGCGATGCCGTGCACGAAGTTGAGCCCGGCCATCTGCTCGTGGCCGACCTCGGGGTTGACCCCGACCATCTCCGGGCGCTCCAGCGTGGAGATGAAGGCCAGCGCGTGCCCGACGGTGGGCAGCAGGATGTCGCCGCGCGGCTCGTTGGGCTTGGGCTCCAGCGCGAACCGGATGTCGTAGCCGCGGTCGACGACGTACGCCCCGAGGAAGTCCAGGGCCTCCTTGAACCGGTCGAGGGCCGCCCGCACGTCCTTGGCGGCGTCGGTCTCGGAGCCCTCGCGCCCGCCCCAGAAGACGTAGGTCTTCGCGCCCAGCTCGGCGGCCAGGTCGAGGTTGCGCATCACCTTGCGGATCGCGTACCTGCGGATGTCGCGGTCGTTGGAGGTGAACCCGCCGTCCTTGAACACCGGGTGGGTGAACAGGTTGGTGGTGGCCATCGGCACGACCAGGCCGGTCTCGTCGAGGGCCTTGCGGAAGGCCGCGATCGCCTTGTCGCGGTCCGGCTCCACGGCCAGCAGGTCGTCGTCGTGGAAGGTCACGCCGTACGCGCCCAGCTCCGCCAGCCGGTGCACCGCCTCCACCGGGTCCAGCGGCGCCCGGGTCGCGTCGCCGAAGGGGTCACGGGCCTGCCAGCCGACGGTCCAGAGGCCGAAGCTGAAGCGGTCCTCGCGGGTGGGTTCGAAGTCGCCCATGGAGTCCTCCACTCGGGGTCGTACTCGGGTTGCGTACGCTATTCGTAAACTATATGGACTAATCAAGACACCATGCATGGCCGGTCGTCAAGGCACGGTCATCACCTATTAGTCTTCGATCATGCTTTACTCTGGGGCCATGCTCGGTGGAGGTGGTGGCCCGGTCCGGCACGGCACCATGCGCGAGCGCAACCTCGCCGTCCTGCTGGGCGAGGTCGCCGGTCACCAGCCGGTCACCAGGGCCCGGCTGGCCGAGATCACCGGCCTCACCAAGACCACCGTCTCCACCCTCGTCGCGGTGCTCGCCGAGGCCGGGCTCGTCCGCGAGGGCGGGCTGGTGCACGAGGGCGAGCGGGGCCGCCCCGGGGTGGCGGTCTCGATCGAGGGCGACGGAGCGGCCGGTCTGGGCCTCGAGGTCAACGTCGACTACCTGTCGGCGTGCGTGCTCGATCTCGGCAGGCGGGTCCGTTACCGGCACGTGGTGACGGCCGACAACCGCGGCCGGTCACCCGAGCAGGTCATCACCGCGCTGGCGGGACTGGCCCAGCAGGCGATCGCCGCGGCCTCCGCGCAGGGGCTGACCGTCGCGGGATCGGTGGTGGCGCTGCCCGGCGTCCTGGACCGCTCGCACGGGCGGTTGCTCC
Organism: Actinomadura scrupuli; assembly: GCF_050971785.1. Lineage (NCBI taxonomy): Bacteria > Bacillati > Actinomycetota > Actinomycetes > Streptosporangiales > Thermomonosporaceae > Actinomadura > Actinomadura scrupuli. Next base: position 503,597 of record NZ_JBPCCU010000005.1, read on the forward strand.
AGGCGCCCAACCTGGGCTGGGCCGACGCCCCCGTCGCCGGGCTGCTGCATGAGCGGCTGCCGGCCCTGCGGCTGCCCGCCGAGCACGACAACGAGGCCAACCTGGCCGCGCTCGGTGAGCTGTGGTTCGGTGCGGGGTCCGCGCTGGGCGACTTCGTCCACGTCTCCGGTGAGATCGGGATCGGCGCGGGCATCGTGGTGGCCGGCCAGATCTTCCGCGGTGCGCACGGCTTCGCGGGCGAGCTGGGCCACATCGTCGTGGAGCCGTCCGGGCCGCCGTGCGCCTGCGGCAGCCGGGGCTGTCTCGAACAGTTCGCCGGGCAGGAGGCGATCCTGCGCGCGGCCGGGCTCACCGGGATGACGGCCGGGTCGGCGGCCGGCCCGGACGGGTCCATCGCGGTGCTCGTCGGCCTGCTCGAAGCCGGCGACCCCGCCGCCGTCGCGGCCGTGCGGCGGGCGGGGCGCGCGCTCGGGGGCGCGCTGACGACCGCGGTCAAGCTCCTGGACCCCGACACGGTGGTGCTGGGCGGCATCTTCTCGCCGCTGGCCCGGTGGGCCTGTCCCGCCGTCGAGGAGGCGCTCGCCCTGGGGTCGGGTGTGCTGCGCGGCACCGTGCCGCAGGTGGTGGTGTCCCCGCTGGCCGGGGGAGCGGCGGTGCTCGGCGCGGCGGGCCTGGTGATCGAGCGCGTCATCGCCGATCCGGGTCGGCTGCTGCGCGCCGTCGCCTCCTAGGGCCGCCGGACGGCGGTGGCCGGCGGCCGGGGTGCCTCCCGGGTCAGGCCGTCATGTCCAGGACGACCCGGAACCGCGCCTGACCGGACATCATGCGTTCGTAGGCCTTCGGTGCCTCCGCCAGCGGCATGGTCTCGACCAGCGGGCGGATGCCGCGGCGCTCGCTGAACGCGAGGTTGTCCTCGTTCTCGATCGACGTGCCGGTCAGGCTCCCGCCGAGCGTGCGGGTCCCGAAGATGAGGTCCGCGGTGTTGACCGAGAGGGGATCGGCGGCGGCTCCGACGACCACCATGCGGCCGCGGTGCGCGAGCCCGGCGACCAGCGGTGACATCGAGGCGCCACTGGCGGCCGTCGCGATGATCGCCGCCGCGCCGCCGAGTTTCCGCAGCGCGGCCCCGGGGTCCTCGGCGGCACTGTCGATGTAGTGGTCGGCGCCCAGCCGGGCCGCGAGCTCCGCCTTGCCGGTGCCCCGGGCGATGGCGGCGACGCGATAGCCGAGCCTGGCGGCGTACTGCAGGCCGAGATGGCCGAGGCCGCCGATGCCCTGGACGGCCACCAGCGTCCCCGCGGGGGCGCCCGTCTGCTGCAGCGCCTTGAACATGGTCAGGCCGGCGCACAGCAGCGGCGACGCCTCGAGGGAGTCCATGCCCTCGGGGATGCGCACGAGCCCGCTGGTCCTGGCGAAGGCGACCTCGGCGTATCCGCCGTCCACCGTGGTCCCGATCTGGGGCTGGTCGGTGCAGTTGACGAAATCGCCCCGGCGGCAGTCACCGCACTCACCGCACTGGCCGCCGAGGAAACCGACGCCCACCCGCTCGCCCACCCGCCAGGCCGTCACGCCGTCACCGACCGCGTCGATCACCCCGACGATCTCGTGGCCGGGTACGACGGGCCGGTCCGGGTCGGCGCGGAGGCCCTCGACGGCGAGGACGTCGGTGTGACATACCCCGCAGGTCTCGACCCGCAGCCGTACGTGGCCCGCGGGCGGCCGTCCGAGCTCACGGACCACCAGCTCGAACCTCCTCGATCCGGTCACCTCGAATGCGCGATAGGTGGACATCGTCTTCTCCTCAGCGGGCACGGGCTGTCACCGCCGGTCCGGATGGCCGGGGCGCGTTCCGTTTCAATATGACCGGTCGTCTTGAATTGGTCAAACGGCCCCCACCTGGCGTTTCCAGGTGCGTCCAGGGCGGGGGCCGAGTTTGACGGGAGGTAAGACGACCGGCCATATTTGATGCGGGGAGGTGGCGATCGTGGCCAGGCGGAGCATGCGTGAGGAGATCGTCGAGGCGGCGCTGGAGCAGTTCCACGCGCACGGCTTCAACGCGGCCGGGGTGAAGGACATCACCGACACGGCAGGGGTGCCGAAGGGGTCTTTCTACAACCACTTCGACAGCAAGGAGGCGCTGGCGGTCGTGGCCCTGGAGCGCTACGGCGCGGGCAGCCGCATGCAGGACCTCGCCGACCACGCCGTCGAGCCGCTGACCCGGCTCCGGGCGCACTTCGAGTTCCTCCGGGACCAGAGCCTGCGCCGTGACTTCACCGGCGGATGCCTCATCGGCAACTTCGGCACCGAGATCGTCGACCACAGCGACGTGATCCGGGCGGCCGTCCGGCAGGGCCTGGGGGAGTGGACCGCGCTCATCGCGGAGGCGCTCGGTCAGGCGCAGCGCGCCGGGACGTTGCGTGCCGATCTCGACCCGGAGACGACCGCCCGCTTCGTCCTCAACGCCTGGGAGGGCGCGCTCATCGGGGCCCGCGCCGACCGCTCCGCGGAGGCCTTCGACGCGTTCTTCGACGTCGTGTTCGGCGTGTTGCTCGCCTGACGGGGCATCACCGCCGGGACTCGCCGGTGTCGTGCCCCGCCGCCGGGGCCCGCCGGTGTCGTGCTCGCCGGCGGGCCTGGCGGGGGCCGGTCAGACGCCGGCCTGCGAGGTCTCCTTCGTGTCCTCGGGCACGGCCTCCTCTTCGGGGCGGGCGTGCATCGGGAGCAGGAAGGTGACCAGGAAGGTCAGGCCCATCGCCCCGACCACGACCCACAGCGTGATGGTCATCGCGTCGCTGAACCCCTGCTTCGCGGAGTCCTGAGCCACCTTGGCGGTGACCTTGGCGATGCGGTCGGCCGACTGCGGGGCGGCCGCGATCGCGGCCTTGACGGCGTTCTGGGCGTCGAGGCAGGACACGGGGGTCTTGGCCACGTCCTTGGCCACGGCCTGGTCATGGCCGCAGGCGCGCAGTCCGGCCACGATGGGCTCCTGCCGGGCCGCGGGCACGCCCGCGGCGGTGAGCTCGGCGCGCAGCCCGGGTGCGGCCGCGTCGCCGGCGGAGGCGACGTGCCTGCCGAGCAGGCCGAAGAAGATGGTGCCGAGCACGGCGACGCCCAGGGCGGCACCGAGCTGCTGGATCGCGGTGAGCGTGCCACCGGCGGAACCGGTCTCGTGCGGCTCGACTCCGGCCAGCACCGTGTCGAAGAACGGGGCCATCAGCAGGCCCATCCCGAGTCCGGTGAGGACGAGCGCCGGGGCGAGCTGCCACGGGGTGACGCCGATCCCGGCCAGCTGCAGGGTCACGACCACGCCCACGACGCCGGCCGCCATGATGGCGACGCCCGTGTGGATGACCTTGCGGCCGAACCTCTGTACGGCCTGCGCCATGCCGAAGCCGGCGACCATGCCGATCGACATCGGCACCCCGGCCAGGCCCGCCTTCAGCGGGGAGTAGTGCAGCCCGATCTGGGTGTAGAGGCTGAAGGCCAGCGAGAAGCCCGTCATGGCGGAGAAGAAGACCAGCCCGACCACCAGGCCGCCGGTGAAGCCGCGCTTGACGAACAGGCTCGGCTCGATCAGCGGGTCGGCGCCCGAGCGCTTCTTGCGCAGCTCGAACCAGGCGAAGAACACGAAGAGCGCGGCGGAGGCGGCCATCGAGACGAAGGTCCAGGCGGGCCAGCCCAGCTCACGGCCCTGCACCAGCGGATAGACCAGCAGCACCGCGGCGGCGGTGGCGATCAGCATGCCGGGCACGTCCAGCCGGGTGGCCCGGGCCAGGCCGGCGTCGGCGCGGGGCAGCCACTTGAGACCCGCGAGGAAGGCGCCCAGCCCGAGCGGCAGGTTGATCAGGAAGATCATGCGCCAGCCGGTCCCGAAGTAGTCGGCGTCGATCAGCCAGCCGGCCATGATCGGGCCGCCGATCGAGGACAACGTCATCACCGGGCCGAACGCTCCGAAGGCGGCGCCCATCTGCTTCGGCGGGAACATCTCCTTGATCATGCCGAGCCCCTGGGGCAGCATGACCGCGCCGAACAGCCCCTGGAGGACCCGGGAGCCCACCAGCATCTCGGGTGACTGGGAGATCGCGCACAACAGCGAGCCGGCGGTGAAGCCCAGCGCGCCGAGCAGGAACATCCGCTTGCGGCCGTACAGGTCACCGAGCCGTCCGCCGGTCATCAGGCCGACGGCCATCGCCAGGGTGTAGCCGGCGCCCAGCCACTGGATCATGGTGGCGGAGCCGCCCAGGTCGGCGCGCATGGTCGGCGCGGCGATGTTGGTGACGAGGGCGTCGAGCAGGTCCATGACCTCACCGGCGAGGATCACGAAAAGGGCGATCCAGCGCCAGCGGTAGCCCGGCCACTCGGGGTCGGCCGCGGTGGGGCGGCCGGTTTCAGCTGCTTCGGTCATCGCAGAACTCCGGGGGGAGGAGACAGAGGGCGAACTATGTTCGTAGCTAACGAACACTGTTCTACGGGTGGTACGCCGATCGTGTCAAGTACGATGTTCGTCGAGTGGAGGCGAGAGTCGGCCTCGGATGAGGCAGAGAGACGACATATCTCGTTTCTAGAGACACGATACATCGCGTATCGCGGCCGTCAAGATGTATCGCGAACTTGGAGCGTGGGCCAATGATCAAGAAGTCCGCCGACGGGGACATGCCGACGCTGCCCTGGCGCAAGGCGCCCAAGCCCGCGCCGCCGAAGCAGCCGCTCGGCCAGGACCTCATCGTCGAGACGGCGATCCGCGTGCTCGACGCCGAGGGGCTCGACGGCGTCAGCATGCGGCGGATCGCCCAGGAGCTCGGCACCGGCCCCGCCTCGCTCTACGCCCACATCTCGAACAAGGACGAGCTGCTGGAGCTCATGCTGGAGCGGATCGCCGGCGAGATCCGGCTGCCGGAGGAACTCGACCCGTCCCGCTGGCAGGAGCAGATGAAGGAGATCGCCCGCGAGTCGCAGCGGGTGTGGACCTCGCACGCCGACATCGCCAAGATCTCGCTCGTCAGCATCCCGACCGGGCCCAACCAGCTGCGCATCGCCGAGGCGATGCTCACCCTCATGCTCGGCGGCGGCGTGCCCGGCCAGGTCGCGGCCTGGGCGCTCGACCGGCTCGGCATGTACATCGACGCCGACGCCATCGAGGCCTCGATGTACACCGCCAAGCTGAAGCAGGGGTTCGACCTCGCGTCGTACTTCGCCGGGATCGACGACTACTTCCGCAAGCTGCCCCCCCAGCGTTTCCCCCTCATCTCCTCGATGGTGGACGTGCTGACGGCGGGCGACGGGAACGAGCGCTTCGAGTTCGGCCTCGACGTCTTCGTCCGGGGGCTGGCCTCCTACGTGGAGGAATGAGCCGGGCCGGAGGTTCATGGAATATTAGTTTGACAACTAAATTTCAGAGGTCTAAGAATAACGGGCATGGAAGCAGAGGAGCTCGGCTTCGGCGACCTGTCCTCCCTCGGGCCGATGCCGGAGTGGCCCCTCGGGCGGCTCTTCGCGGCGGCCGCGCGGATGACCGGGCCGGTGTGGTCGCGGCTGGTCGAGAAGAGCGGGCTGAGCCCGGCCGGATTCTTCCTGCTGCGGATCCTGTCCGGCGAGGACGGCCTGCGCGCGGGGGAGGTGGCCCGGCGGCTGTCGACGACCCCCGCGACGGTCACCTCCGTGGTGGACACGCTGGAGCGCAACGGCCACGTCGAGCGGCGCCGCGACGGCCGTGACCGGCGCGTGGTCCGGCTCCACATCACCGGCGCCGGACGCCGGCTGGCCAAGGAGACCGGCCAGGCCATCGGCGGTGACCTCTGGCGGCTCCTCGACGTCGTCGACCAGGCGGACGAACCGGCCGTCCGCAGATACCTCCTCACCCTGATCGAGCGTTTCGACGCCTTCTCGAAGGGAGATCGGCCGTGACCTCACCACCCCCCGAGGCCGCCGTTCGTACCGTAGATCTGCACAAGACGTACTCCAGTCCCCGCGGCGACGTGTCCGCGGTCCAGGGCATCGACCTGGAGGTGACGCGCGGGGAGTTCTTCGGCCTGCTCGGGCCGAACGGCGCGGGGAAGTCGACGACCATCGGCATGCTCACGACCCTGGTGGTGCCGACCTCCGGCGAGGCCCACGTCTGCGGGCTCGACGTCGCCGCCCATCCGGTGGAGGTCAAACGCCGGATCGGCATGGTGTCGCAGAACAACACCCTGGACAACGACCTGACCGCCTTCGAGAACCTCGAGTTCCGGGGCCGCTACTTCGGGATGGGCGCGCGGGACGCCCGCCGCCGCGCCGACGAGCTGCTGGAGATGTTCAACCTGACCGACCGGCGCAAGGGCAACCCCTTCGAGCTGTCCGGCGGCCAGGCCAAGCGCCTCATGATCTGCCGGGCCCTCGTGCACCGTCCGGAGGTGCTCTTCCTCGACGAGCCGACCGCCGGGCTGGACCCGCAGACCCGGGTGAACCTCTGGAGCGTCCTGCGCGAGCTCCAGGCGCAGGGGCAGACGACCCTGCTCACCACGCACTACATGGAAGAGGCCGAGGCGCTCTGCGAGCGGGTCGCCGTCATCGACCACGGCAAGGTGCTCGCCAGCGGCACCGTCGAGGAGCTGAAGAGCTCCGCCGGCGCCGACACCGTCATCACCGTCACCTACGACGGGGTGCCTCCCGCGCAGAGCATCGACACGCTGCGCGCGCGCCACGACGTCAGCAAGGTGGAGGTCTCCGACGGCCAGGTGCGGGTGTTCGCGCACGAGCCGGACGGCCTGCTCGGCGAGCTGGTCACGGTCGGCGCCTCGGCCGGGGTGGGCATCACCGACGCGACCCAGCTCCGGCCCAGCCTGGAGACCGTTTTTCTGACCCTGACCGGACGGGAGTACCGGGAATGAGCACTGTGACCGCGCCGGTGGCGCCGCGAGCGACCGTGACCAGGACGTTCGTCGCGATGATGGCCCGCGAGGTCCGGGTGATGCGCCGCAGCTTCCTGTCGACCTTCCTGCGCGTCATCCTCCAGCCGCTGCTGTTCGTCTTCGTGTTCGCCTACGTCATGCCGAAGATCGGCACGGCGGGAGGCGGCGCGATGTTCGCCGGGGGTGGCGGCGGCGGGCCGACGTTCTCCACGATCCTGGTGCCCGGCCTGATCGCCTCGTCGATCGTCATGCAGGCGATGATGGCCGTCATCTTCCCGCTGATGATGGAGCTGTCCTGGCAGCGGTCGATCACCGACCGCGCGCTGGCCCCGCTGCCCATCCCGCTGCTGGCGGTCCAGAAGATCGTGTCCGCCGGGCTGCAGGGCCTGATCGGCGGGCTCCTGGTCTTCCCGGCGGTGCTGTTCATCCACGCGAAGGGCCAGGCGCCGAGCGTGCACATCGACAACTGGCCGATGTTCGTGCTGGTCATGGTGGCGGGCTCGCTGCTGGCCTCGTCCGGGGGCCTGCTGCTGGGCACCCTGATCGACCCGCAGAAGATCCAGGTGCTGTTCGCGCTGGTGCTGCTGCCCATGACCATGCTCGGCTGCGTCTACTACCCGTGGGCGGCCCTGCAGGACATCCGCTGGCTGCAGGTCGTGGTGCTGATCAACCCCATCGTGTACATGAGCGAGGGCCTGCGCGCGGTGCTGACCCCGCAGCTGGAGCACATGCCGGTGTGGGTGGTCCTGATCGTGCTGGTCGGCGGCACCGCGCTGCTCTGCTGGCTGGCGATGCGGACCTTCACCCGCCGGGTGCTGACCTGACCGCGCCGGTACGACGCGACACCGCCCGCGTCATCCTGGCCGGCCCGGACGGCCGGGTGCTGCTGTTCCGTCATCACCTGCCGGAGCCCTGGGCGCGGGAGGGCTGGCTGACCCCGGGCGGCGGCATCGACCCGGGGGAGACCCCGGCGCAGGCGGCCGTCCGGGAACTCCACGAGGAGACCCGGCACTCGGTCCCGCCGGCCGAGGCCGGGAGCCCGGTCGCGGTCGACTCCGGCCCGTGGTGGTCGGACGGCACCGAGTTCCGCACCACCAACTGGTACTTCTTCGCCCGTGCGGCCACCTCCCGCGTCGACCTGTCCGGCCTGGCCGGCGCCGAGCGCGACGAACTGCTGGCGCACCGCTGGTGGACCGCCGGCGAGCTGCGCACGACGGACGAGCTCGTCTTCCCGGTCGGGCTCGCCGCCCTCCTCACCCGGCTGCTGGCCGGGGACCGGCCGCGCGAGCCCGTCCGGCTGCCCTGGACCTGACCGGCACCGACCCGGGGCGAGCACGCCGCGGCTACGGAAGGGCGCCGACGTACTCGGTGCGCAGGTCGTGGCTGCCGTCCGGCAGCGGGGCCTCGTAGTAGAGGCGGTGACCGCCGCCGGGCAGCGGCACGATGTCGAGATAGCGCACGGCACCGGCGGGCGCCTCGCCGACCGGGGTGAGCAGGCCGCCGGTGAGCCGGGCGAGCCCGGTGCGCTCGGAGAAGTTCTCCTCCTTGGTGGCGCGGCCGTCGTAGGTGGCCCGGCCGTCCGGCAGTACGGCGGTGACCCGCGCGCCCCGGGCGTCCCAGTGGCCGGGGCGGCCGGTGAGCACCGTGCCGTGCCAGTCCCACGCCAGCCCGTCGGCGCTGGTGGCGTAGGCGGTGGTCATCCGGTCCTCTTCGCCGGGCTCGTCCAGCGGGTGGCAGCAGATCCAGGCGTGCCAGCGGCCGTCCGCGTAGCGGATCACCGGGTCCTTCACCCCGGTGTGCTCATCGCCGGGGAAGACCGTGCGGGCCTCGGCGTCGGCGAGCCCCGCCGGGTCGGCGGCCTCCAGCACGTCGATCCACCAGTGCTTGCTGTCCGGGGTGGCACAGCAGACGTAGAGCCGCCACCGGCCCGTCTCGGTGCGGACGAGCGCGGGCCGCTCGAGCGACATGGCGCCGAACCGCGCCTTGTCGAGCGTCGCCACGGTGGTGAGGTGCTCGCCGTCCGCCGACCGGGCGACGACCGTGGCGGCGCCGCGCCGGTCCACGGCCCGCAGCCGGTAGGCGACGACGAACGTTCCGTCCGTGTCCAGCACGGCGCTCGGCGCCCCAGCCCAGTGGCCGGGACCCGCGCCCGGTGCCGGCACCGCGACGGCGGCGCGCCCGGGATCCGGCGACGGGAACCCGCCCGGCCCGGTCCCGGCCCGCTCCTGCTCTGCTCGCATCGGTCTTCCTCCTCGGGTGGGACCTCCGGGGTGCGGAGGTCAGGCGGGTGCGGCCGCGAAGGCGCGCTCGAAGGCGGCGTGCCGGGGCGCCCCGGACGCGGTGTCCCAGACCGCGAACACGACGTGCGCGAAGACCCCGGCGAAGGGGCCGTCCGCCAGCAGCAGGCCGGCGAAGATCCCGGCCACCTCGGCGGGGTCGTTGCCGAAGACGCCGCAGCCCCACGCGCCGAGGACCAGCCGGTCGTGCCCGTGGGCGCGGGCCAGCGCGAGGACCTTGGCGGCACGGCGCCGCAGGATCGCGGGGATCCGCGCCGCCACCGCGGGGTCGCGGACGGCCCCGCGGTTGGGCGCGGCGGAGGTCAGGAAGGCGACGTCGTACGGCTCCTCCAGCAGCACCCCGTCGTCGTCCCGGAAGACCGGCACGCCGGGGGAGTAGATCATGTGGTCGCTGTAGAGGAGGTCCCCCTGGGAGCGGTGGAAGTCGTAGAAACCGCGCACCTCCCGGAGCGAGGCGTACAGGCCGGAGGACCGGGCCAGCCCCTCCTCCTGGGCGTGCGCGCCGTTCAGGAACCCGCCGCCGGGGTTCTTGGCGGAGGCGAAGTTCAGGCAGGCGGGCTCGGTGCCGCCGGTGCCGGCCAGCCGCCGGGCGGCGGCCAGGGTCGTCTCCCCGGTCACCTCGATGCGGGTGGCGAGACCGGGCGAGGACACGGGCCGGTCGCCGAGGTCGTCCGGGGCGTAGAGCCGGGTGCCGGCCAGCGCGCGGGCCTGCCGGCCGGCGAGGGAGACCGTACGGCCCGAAGGCGCCGTGTAGGAACCGCGGTCGAGGATGGCGACCGTCTCGGCGGCGATCGCCCGTCGGGGATGTCTGCTCATATCCCGATGAGTCTTTCGATCAAGCCGGGTTTCCGCCAGTGATATTGCACTGTGCTCTTTTTGCGACGAACGCCGGAAAACCTGTTGATCGCATCCGGAAGACTGGCGGGGTGCTACTGACCATCTCCACCACGGTGTCGCCCGCGACCGACCTGGGCTTTCTGCTGTTCAAGCATCCGGGCCGGGTCCAGGCCTTCGAGCAGGCCTTCGGGACGGCGCATGTGTTCTATCCGGAGGCGTCCGGCGAGCGCTGCACCGTGGCGCTGCTGCTGGAGGTCGATCCGGTCCGGCTCGTACGGTCGCGCGGCAGGACCCCGGCCGGCTTCACGCTCGGCCAGTACGTCAACGACCGGCCCTACGCGGCGTCGTCGCTGCTGTCCTCGGCGATGGCCGGGGTCTTCCGCAGCGCGATGCGCGGCCGCTGCGACGCCCGGCCCGAGCTGGCCGGGACGGCGATCCCGCTGGAGATCGCACTGCCCGCGCTGCCCTGCCGCGGCGGCCCCGGGCTGGCGGCGGCCCTGTTCGAGCCGCTCGGCTGGCAGGTGCGCGCCGAGCCCGTACCGCTGGACGAGGCGTTCCCCGCCTGGGGCGAGTCCCGCTATGTCGGGCTGACGCTCACCGGCACGGTCCGGCTGGCCGACGCGCTCAACCAGCTCTACGTGCTCCTGCCGGTGCTCGACGACTCCAAGCACTACTGGGTGGCGCCGGACGAGGTCGACAAGCTCATCCGGGCCGGCGACGGCTGGCTGGCGGCCCATCCCGAGCGCGGCCGCATCACCCGCAGGTACCTCGCCGACCGGCGCACCCTGGTGCGCACCGCGCTCGACCGGCTGGCCGAGGTGGACGACGCCGTCGAAGGCGAGCTGGAGCGGGGACCCCTCGAGGAGGAACCGGCCCCCCGGGACGGCGACACGACAGGTGACGCGGCTGGCGACCCGACAGGCGACACGGCCGATGACGCCGTGGGCGGCCTCGCCGGTGACGCGGTGCCGGACGAGCCCGCGGCGCCGCCCGTGCCACTGGCGGAGCGGCGCCTCGAGGCGGTGATCGGGGCACTGCACGCCGAGCAGGCCCGCCGCGTGATCGACCTGGGCTGCGGCTCCGGCAACCTGCTGCGGCGGCTCCTTCAGGACCCGGTGTTCGACCGGGTCACCGGCGCCGACGTGTCGCACCGGGCGGTCACTGTCGCGGTGCGCAGGCTGCGGCCGGACCGGCTGCCACGCCCGCAGGCCGAGCGGCTGACCGTCTTCCAGGGCGCCCTGACCTACACCGACGAACGGTTCCGGGGATACGACGCGGCGGTGCTCATGGAGGTCATCGAGCACGTCGACCAGCCCCGGCTGCCCGCGGTGGAACGCGTGGTGTTCGGCGACGCCCGGCCCCGATCGGTCATCGTGACCACCCCCAACGTGGAGTACAACGTGCGTTACGAAGGTCTGGCGGAGGGCGCCCGCAGGCACCCAGACCACCGGTTCGAGTGGACCCGGGCGGAGTTCCGGGAGTGGGCCGGGCGGGTGACGGAGACCTACGGCTACGGCGTCCGGTTCCTCCCCGTGGGCGACGACGACCCCGAGGTCGGCCCGCCCACGCAGCTCGCCGTCTTCACGCTGGGAGGAGGATCATGACCGAGCTGCGCCTCCCCGAGATGGGCCTGGTCGTGCTGGTCGGCGTGTCCGGGTCGGGCAAGTCGCACTTCGCCCGCAGGCACTTCGCGCCCACCCAGGTGGTCTCCTCGGACTACTGCCGGGGCGTGGTCGCCGACGACGAGAACGACCAGTCGGCCACCGGCGACGCCTTCGACCTGCTGCACTACATCGTCCGCAAGCGGCTGAAGCGCGGGCTGCTGACCGTGGTCGACGCCACCAACGTGCAGCCCAAGGCGCGGCAGAGCCTGCTGCGGCTGGCCAAGGACAACGACGTCCTCGCCGTCGCGATCGTCTTCGACGTGCCCGAGCAGGTGGCCCGTGCCCGTAACGCGGTCCGCACGGACCGCGACCTGCCGGACCACGTCGTCCCCCGGCAGCGCGGCGAGCTGCACCGGGGCCTGCGCGGGCTGGGCCGCGAGTTCAAGCGCTCGTACGTGATGCGGAGCGTCGAGGAGATCGACGCCGCCACCGTCACGTACGAGAAGGCGTGGACCGACAAGCGTGAGGTGACCGGGCCCTTCGACCTCATCGGCGACGTGCACGGCTGCCGTGCCGAGCTCGAGGAGCTCCTGACCACCCTGGGCTACGCGCTGGAGCGGGACCCGCTCGGCCGGCCCGTCGGCGCCCGGCACCCCGCGGGCCGCACCGCCGTGTTCGTCGGCGACCTGGTCGACCGGGGACCCGACAGCCCCGGGGTGGTACGGCTCGTCATGGGCATGGTGGCCGCCGGCACGGCCCTGTGCGTCTCCGGCAACCACGAGAACAAGCTGGTGCGGGCGCTCAAGGGCCGCAAGGTGACCGTCGGCCACGGGCTGGAGCTCTCGCTGGAGCAGTTCGCCGCCGAGCCGGCCGGCTTCCAGGCCGAGGCGCTCGCCTTCATGGACGGCCTGATCAGCCACTACGTGCTGGACGGCGGTGCCCTGGTGGTCGCGCACGCCGGGCTCAAGGAGGACTACCACGGGCGCGCCTCCGGCCGGGTCCGGTCGTTCGCGCTGTACGGCGACACGACCGGCGAGACCGACGAGTACGGGCTGCCGGTGCGCTACCCGTGGGCCCTGGACTACCGGGGCCGGGCCACGGTCGTCTACGGCCACACGCCCGTGCCCGAGCCGGAATGGATCAACAACACGATCTGCCTGGACACCGGCTGCGTGTTCGGCGGCAAGCTGACCGCGCTGCGCTACCCGGAGCGTGAGCTGGTCGGGCGGCCGGCGCACCAGGTCTGGTACGAACCGACCCGGCCGCTGCACGCCGAGCGGGCCGCCGCCCCCGGCGCCCGCCGCGAGCCCGACGTGTTGAAGATCGATGACGTGCTGGGCGAGGACGGAGCGCTCGGCCACTCCACCGAGCCGACGGTCTTCCACAACCACGGCGTCGAGACCCGGCTGCTCGGCCGGGTGACGGTCCGGGACGAGAACTCGCGGGCCGCGCTCGAGGTCATGAGCCGGTTCGCCGTGGACGCGCGCTGGCTGGTCTACCTGCCGCCGACCATGGCGCCCACCGCGACCTCCGCGCTGCCCGGCCATCTCGAACACCCCGCCGAGGCGTTCGCGGCCTACCGGGATCAGGGCGTCGGGCGGCTGGTGTGCGAGGAGAAGCACATGGGCTCGCGTGCCGTCGTGGTCGTCTGCCGGGACGAGACCGTGGCCGCCGAGCGCTTCGGCGTGACGGACGGCTCCACCGGAGCGATCTTCACCCGTACCGGCCGGCCGTTCTTCACCGACCCGGCGCTCGGGGCGAGGGTGCTGGGCCGGGTCGCCGCCGCGGCCGGCGCCGCCGGGCTGTGGGACGAGCTGTCGACCGGCTGGCTGGTGCTCGACTGCGAGCTCATGCCCTGGTCGGCCAAGGCGGCCGAGCTGATCCGCACCCAGTACGCGACGACCGGCGCCGCCGCCCGCGCGTCGCTGCCCGCGGCCGTCGCGGCGCTGGACCGGGCGGCCGGGCGCGGGCTGGACGTCGGCGCCTTGCGCGACCGGGTGGCCCGCCGCGAGGTGAACGCCGGGCTGTTCCGGGACGCCTACGCCCGCTACTGCTGGCCGGTGGACGGCCTGGCGGGGCTGCGGCTCGCGCCGTTCCAGGTCCTCGCGGGGGAGGGCGTCACCTACGCCACCGCCCGCGACCACCTGTGGCATCTGTCCGTCGCGGACCGGCTGGCGGCCACCGACGACCTCTTCGTCCGTACGGAGTCGTACGTGCTGGAGCCGGAGCCGGAGCCGGAGCCGGAGGCGGGGGCTGAGGCGGGGGCTCGGGGCGGGGCCGCGGCCGGGCCGCCGGAGGGCGGCGGGAGCCTGGCGGGCGCGATCGCGTGGTGGGAGCGGCTCACCGCGTCCGGTGGCGAGGGCATGGTCGTCAAGCCGCTGCCCGGCGGCCCATCGGACCGGCCGGTGCCGGACGGCTCGGCGCCGGGCACCGGCCCGTCGCGCGGGTTCGTCCAGCCGGGGCTCAAGGTCCGGGGCCGGGAGTACCTGCGCATCATCTACGGACCGGACTACACCGAACCCGGCAACCTGGACCGGCTACGGGACCGCTCGCTCGGCCGCAAGCGGTCACTGGCCACCCGGGAGTACGCGCTCGGGCTGGAGGCGCTGGACCGGCTGACCGCCGGGGAACCGCTGTGGCGGGTGCACCAGGCGGTCTTCGCGGTGCTCGCCCTCGAGTCCGAGCCCGTCGACCCGCGCCTGTGACCCGGCTCTCGCACCGGCCCCGGGATCGGGGCGCGGGCGAGGCCGGACGCTTCGCGGCTTCGCGTGATCATGACACCGGCGGGCGTGCTTGACTGGCGGCGTGCATGAAGCAGGGCTCTTCGCCGACCTCGTCGCGCTCGGCCGTAAGGCCGCGGCCCGCCCGGGCGAGGTCGCGGCTCACGACGGTGCGGCTCACGGTGCGGCGCACGACGGTGCGGCCGGTCAGGACGGCGCCGAGCCCGTGCTGTTGTCCGACCGCCGGGGCGTGCTCGTCGTGCGGGTCGGTGACGTGGTGGTGAAGGCCCATCCGACCCGTACCGACGCGGGCGGCCTGGTCGTGCGGACCAGGGTCGCCGCGGACCCGCTGCTGGCCGGCCTGCTCGTGCCGCCGCTGGCGGACGCCCCGATCCGCCTGGGCGACCGGCTGGTGACCCTGTGGCCGGCCGGGTCGCCCGTCGATCCCGACGGGGAGGCGCCGTGGGAGCGGGGCGCGGCGCTGCTCGCCGGGCTGCACGCCGTCGCGCCGGCCCGGCTCGCCGCCGGTGCCGAGCTGCCGGGATGGGCCGGGCCCGCCCGGGTGGCGCGGGCCGTCGGCCGGCTCACCGTGGACGACGACGTGACCGCCGTGATCCGGGAGGCCTTCGCGGGGCTGCCCCCGTGGTCCCGCGGCGACGCCGTACCGCCCCGGCCCGGCGTGCTGGTGCACGGTGACTGGCATCTCGGCCAGCTCATCCGCACCCCGGGGGCGGACTGGCGGCTCATCGACGTCGACGACCTCGGGATCGGCGACCCCTGCTGGGACCTGGCCCGGCCCGCCGCGCTGTACGCCGCCGGGGTCCTGCCCACCGGGATCTGGGAGCGGTTCCTCACCGCGTACCGCCGGGCGGGCGGGTGCGCCGTCCCCGCCACCGGAGACCCGTGGCCCGCGCTGGACGTGCCGGCGCGGGCGCTGACGGTCCAGATGGCCGCGGTGAGCGTCCTGTACGCCTACGAGGGCGACCGCATGCTGGACGAGACCGCCACGGCACTCGTCGACACGTGCCGCCGAATCAGCGCTGGCGGCGAGCCCGAATGACATAGAGTTCGGTTAAATTTGACCTTTGCTCAGGGGTCTCCGAGGGGAAGGTGGCCGACCACGATGCAATGCCCCAAGTGCCGCGGCAATATGCGCACCTACGACCGCAACGGCATCCACATCGAGCAGTGCGAGAACTGCCGGGGGATCTTCCTGGACTACGGCGAGCTGGAGTCCCTGACCCGGCTCGAGACCCAGTGGCGCCAGGCCCCGCCCCCGCCCCCCGCGCAGGCCCCGGCCTGGGGTGCTCCCCAGCCCGGCTACCACCAGCCCCACTACGGCCACCACAACAAGCGGCACGGCAGCTTCTTCCACTCGCTCTTCTCCTCCTGAGAACGCGTCCCCGCTCCGGCGTGGTCATGGAGTCCATGACCACGCCGGACGCGTTCCCGGGGGTGCCGCCGGCCGGGATCAGCCGTCGTAGACCTCGAACTCCCAGGGCGAGTAGCCGTACTTGGTGTACCGGGTGGTGCCGTAGAACCGCACGTACCTGGCGTTGCGCGGGGTGAACACGATGTTGTCCACTCCGCCGTTGCCACTGGCGGTGGTGTAGACGGTGGTCCAGGTCTTGGCGTCGCCGGAGGTCTGGATCTTGTAGGCCTTGCCGTAGGCCGCCTCCCAGCGCAGGATCGCGCGTCCGACCTTCTTGCTGGCCCCCAGGTCCACCTGGAGCCACTGCGGCGACGCGAACTTGCTGGACCAGCGGGTCGTCATCTTCCCGTCGACCGCGTACGAGCCCGGGTACGCCGTGGACTGCGTACTCGACACCTTCACCGGCCGCTTCAACGCGAGGTTGGCCTTGCGGACGAATTGGGCCGTGCAGGTGACGCCGGTGCCCGGGACCGTGATGTTGTGGGTGGCCTGGGTGCTGGGCGTCGCGTCACAGCCGCTCCAGGTGCCGAACTGATACACCTGATCGCTCAGTACCTGTGGCTGCGGCGCGCTGATGGAGATCTGCGATCCGATGATCTCGGGTCGTTCGAGCGGTGCGGTACCGGCCTGGTCGACGAACGCGACGCGCGCCCCGGCGGGCGAGGTGGCGAGCTTGACCGGGACGGTCTGCGGATACAGCGACACGCTCCGGGTGGTGGAGAGCCCCTCGGCGTCGGTCGCCTTGAGCCTCAACTCGAGGTACGACGGGTACTCGTGGTCGGGGGCGTTGAGCTGGCCCTCGGTCCCGTAGAAGTGCGTGACCACGTGCTCGTGACAGTCGCTCGGGCAGTGGTGGATGATCTCCGTCCAGTCCAGCTGGTCGCCGGACAACGGCTGCCCCTGCTGGTCGGTGACCGTGGCCTTGTACGTGATCGGATCCCCGACCTTCCACTTGGCGTCCGGCGCGGGGGAGTCGATCGTCACGGTGGGGGCGGAGTAACCGGGGGTCACCAGCGCCTCCGCGATGTCCACCGCGCCGTGGTTGTCGGTCACCTGCACCCTTGCCGTGATCTTCCCCTTGGCGTCGTAGGTCCTGGACACCTGCGGGCCGGTCAGGTCCTGGGCCGGGTCGGCCGGGTCCTTGTCCCACTGCCCGTCGCCGTCGAGGTCCCACCTGTAGGTGAGGATGTCGTTGGGGTTGACATCGGTGGACCCGCCTGCGTCGAAGTTCACCTTCAGCGGCACGTCCCCGCCGGTCGGGTCGGCCGCGATGGCGGCCAGCGGCGGGTTGTTGACGCCGTTGTAGATGTAGCGGACGATCTTGCCGTTCGCGATGTCGACCCCGTAGATGTCGCCACCGGGTCCGGTCTGCAGGTCGACCAGGCCGCCGGTGAGACCGGAGGCGAAGACCTTCACGCTCGTGGGGACGGGCAGCCCGGCGGCGTCGGCCGTCATCGTCCAGATGCACTTGCGGCTGTAGTCGGTGAAGAACAGCGCGCCCTTGTACGCCGGCGGGTAGGAGGTGCCGGGGCCACCGGGATAGAACGCGAGCCCCGTGATGGCGGAGGACTTGCCGGGAGTGCACGTGGCCGGATCGTTCGCGTACACCTTCGAGGCGTGCTTGTAGGTGAAGTACGGGCCGGCGGTGCCGCCCGTCTTGTACAGGCCCTCGCAGAGCGTGAGGTTGGCGGCGTCGTAGCCGGGCATCCTGGCGGCGCCCTCGTAGCAGGGCCACCCGAAGTTGGTCACCTTGGCGGTGGGGTTGGGGATCCGGTTGATCTCCTCCCAGGTGTTCATGCCGACCTCGCCGATCCAGAGCTCGCTGGTGCCGGGCCGGAAGGCGAACCGATACGGATTGCGCAGGCCCTGGGCGATCAGCCGCTTGGCGTTGGCGTCGTGACCGGCGCTGTTGGGGTTGCCCGCGGCCGGGCTGCCCGGCACCGGCGTGCCGGAGTTGCTGTCGGGGTTGACGCGGATGATCCCGCCGTCCAGCGTCGTGGGGTCGTTGGGAGTGAGCAGGTCCTGGGAGCGCAGCGCGCCGCCTTCGCCGTTGGGCGCGGTGGTGGGGGTGCCGGCCTTGGTGGGCGGATCGCCGCAGGGGTTCTTCGCCTGGCCGTAGTCGGTGTAGCCGTAGCTGGCTCCGTCACCACCGCTGACGTACAGCATCCCGTCCTTGCCGAAGGTGATCGTGCCTCCGGAATGGCTGGGGAACTGCTGGCACCAGTCCTCGAGCAGGACCTTCTCCGTCAGGCCGCCGACGCGCGCGCCACTGGCCGGGTCGGCGGGCACCAGCACGGAGACGCGCCCGGACACCAGGCAGCCGTCCGTGGTGGGGCCGGGCGGGGTCGGGCAGTTCTCGCTGGTGCCGCCGTCGTTGGAGGGCCACTTCGGTGCTTGTGCGCCGATCGCCGCGTTGTAGACGTAGTGGACGTAGACCCGGGGGTCGCTGGGGAAGTTCGGCGCGAGCGCGAGCCCGAGCAGCCCGCGGTCCAGGAAGTTCATCACCTGTTTCCGCAGGTCGGCGAAGACCGCGCCCGACGAGGTGTCGGCGAGCGAGGAGAACACCTTGACGATGCCGCTCTTCTCCGCCACGAACACCCGCCCGTCCGGGGAGAACCCCAGGCTGGTCGGCGCGACCAGGCCGGTGAACGGCAGGGTCGTCTGCTGGAACTTGTCCGGCAGCACCACGGCGGCCCGAGCGGAGTCGCTCCGGGCCAGGTTGACGACGGCGACCAGGGGGATCACCAGCAGTACCGCGATCAGTACTCGCGTGCGGAGGCCCATGATCTTCAGTGATCGTGCGAGCACAGACAGTCCTTCACAGCCGGGGGGGAATGCCGTTTTTACCGGTCAAGCCGTTGTACCGGAGATACCGCATCCGTTGTGCCGGATCGTGATTGGGACCGACTGTGGCCAAAAAGTAAACGCAGGGCCGGGCATGTGCGTCCCCCGCCGGTGCCCCCGCTCGTGGCCGAGCGGAGCGGGGGCCTGGGGGCGAACGGGGAGTCAGGCGCGGATGGCGCGCCGCATGCCGAGCGGGACCACCAGCGTCAGGATGATCTGCATGTACGCGCAGGTCTGGATGAGCCCGTCCGCGCCGGGCACCCCCACGGCGTAGCAGCTCAGGCAGCAGACGGAGAAGGCGATCCACAGCAGCACCAGGACGGCGCTGGGGCCGTGCGGCTTCGGGAAGGTGATCCTGCTGACCATCATCGCAGCCACCCCCGCGATCGCGAGCGCGGCGGGGATGACCGGCGGATCGAGCAGCACGATCGACACCACGGTGAGCGCGCCCATCGGGCAGGGCAGGCCGCAGAAGACGCCGCACTCCCCGGGCACCGCCGCGAAGCGGGCCAGCCGCAGCACGACGGCGAGCATGCACAGCGTGGCGGCGCCGATGGCGAACAGGCGCTCGGCCGGGTTGGCAGCCGAGTGCGAGCCCCAGGCGACCACCAGGAACGCCGGGGCGAGCCCGAAGCTGATGGCGTCGGCCAGGTTGTCCAGGTGCGCGCCCATGACCGAGCCGCCGAGCCGCCGGGCCAGCGGCCCGTCGAGCAGGTCGCAGGCCGCTCCGATCAGCAGCAGCATGATGGCGGTGGCGGGCAGCCGGGAGTCCATCAGCGCGCCGCCGCTGGCCGACGGGTCGTGCAGCAGCGCGGCGACGCTGCAGATGGCCAGGAAACCGCAGGCCGCGTTGCCGAGGGTGAACGCGTCCGCGATGGTCAGCCGATTGCGCAGGCCGGGATCGGCCTGCCTATGGTCTGCCTCGGTGTCGGTCATGGAACCTGCTACGGCCTCAGTCACGAGTTCGTTCCCGGTCGAGCCGGGTGACCCCG
This sequence comes from Actinomadura scrupuli, assembly GCF_050971785.1. NCBI lineage: Bacteria > Bacillati > Actinomycetota > Actinomycetes > Streptosporangiales > Thermomonosporaceae > Actinomadura > Actinomadura scrupuli. The sequence goes on from NZ_JBPCCU010000005.1 coordinate 523,213, forward strand.
GCCACGGTCTTGTCGCCCACGCTGACGGCGGGTTCGACCCCCGGCGGCAGGTAGACGTCCACGCGCGAGCCGAACCGGATCAGCCCGATCCGGCGGCCCCGCTCGATCTTGTCGCCGATGCCGAGGTAGGGGACGATCCGGCGGACCATGGCCCCGGCGATCTGCACGACCTCCAGCTCGCCGAGCTCGGTGTCGAAGATCCACACCATCCGCTCGTTGCGGTCGCTGTCCTTGTCGAACGCGGGCAGGAACCCGCCGGGCCGGTGCGTGATCGACACCACGGAGCCGTCGGCGGGCGCGCGGTTCACATGGACGTTGAGCGGGTTCATGAACGTCGCCACCCGGGTCCGCCCGTCCGGCCACGCGTCGATGCTCTGCACGACCCCGTCGGCCGATGCCAGCAGTCCCTCGCCGGTGGCCTGCCGGTCAGGATCCCGGAAGAACCACAGCAGGCCCCCGGTCACGGCCACCGCAGGCAGGGCGAGCGCCCGTCCTCCAGTGGACCGCCGGGTCAGCCAGGCCGCGGCCAGACTGGCCGCGGCGGCGGGTAGCAGCCAGGAGGGGGTCCCGGCAGCCAGGGTCGGCCGTCGCGTCGGAGACGCCAATGGTTACCTCGCCAGATTACGGTGCGATATAGATCAGCGGGACACTACATGAAAGTGGTGCAAAGTGCCGGTAGATCCCGGTGGTCGTGCACGGATACAAGTCCGCGAGTAAGTAGTCCAGCGTACTATCCCGCGGACGCTCAGTGGGGCCACTCGGCACCGCTTGACCGCACAAGGGGTGCTCGCTAAATTCCCGGCAGGGTTAGGAAATGTTCCTAACTAATAATCCGCCGGGGGAAGAACGCGCCAGCGAGAGGCCTTCCACATGAGAGCAGCCCTGCCCGTGCCGAGATCGGCCGCGACGGCCACCGCCGCCGCCTGCCTCTTCCTTGCGCTCGCGGGACCGTCCGCGCCCGCGCTGTCCGCGACCGCCGCCGGCCGGGCGCCCGGCGACCAGGTGCGCGTCGATCAGGTGGGGTACGCCGCCGCGGAGCGCAAACTGGCCTACCTCATGACCAGCGGCGCGGGCCGGGCGCGGTTCACCGTCGTCGACCGCGCCGGGCACCCGGTGCTCACCGGCCGGGCCGGGGCGGACCGCGGCGCCTGGAACACGCGCTATCCCCACGTGCGCGCACTGGACCTGTCGGCCCTGCGCCGGCCGGGGGAGTACCGCGTGGTGGTCGGCGGGGTGAGCTCGCCGCCGTTCCAGGTGTCCTCGGCCCGGCTGTTCGGTGCCCCCGCCGGGGACGCCGCGGGCTTCTTCGGCACCCAGCGCGACGGCGCCCACGTCCTGCCGGGTGAGTTGCGCCGCCGGCCCGCCCATCTGAACGACCGGTCCGCGCAGATCTACGACTGGCCGGTCTTCACCGGGCCGGACACCGACGAGACCACCGGTGAGCTCACAGAGGCCGGCGGCCGGGTGGACGTGGAGGGCGGCTGGTTCGACGCCGGGGACTTCCTGAAGTTCACCCACAGCACGGCGTTCGCCACCACGCTGCTGGAGGCCGCCGGCCGCGACGGCAACCGCGCGGCCGGCACCGAGGCGCGGCACGGGCTGGCCTGGCTGGACAAGATGTGGGACGGCCGGACCAAGACCCTCTACCTCCAGGTCGGCATCGGGTCGGGCAACGCGGAGGGCACGTACGTCGGTGACCACGACCTCTGGCGGCTGCCCGAACGTGACGACACCGACCCGGCCCCGGGCCACCGGTTCATCCGGCACCGGCCGGTGTTCCGCGCGGCGGCGCCCGGCGCGAAGATCAGCCCCAACCTGGCGGGGCGGGTCACCGCGGCGTTCGCGCTGGCCGCGCAGACCGAGCCGGATCCGGCCCGGGCCCGCGCCCGGCTCCGTACGGCCGCCGAGGTCTACGCGCAGGCCCGCACGACCGGCGTGGGGCAGCTGGTCACCGCGCTGCCGCACGACTTCTACCCCGAGTCGGTCTGGCACGACGACATGGAGCTGGGCGGGGCCGAGCTGGCGCTGGCCGCGATCAGGCTGCACGACCCGCGGGCGGCCGGCTGGTTGCGGCAGTCGGCGGACTGGGCCCGGCGGTACATCGGGCACGACGGCGGCGACACCTTCAACCTCTACGACACCAGTGCCCTCGCGCACGCCGACCTGATCCGGGCCATGCGGGCGATGCACGCCGCGCCCGTGCCGGAGAGCCTGCCGGCCGGGGACCTCAGGGCCCAGCTCGCGCTCGGTGCCGGACGGGCCGCCGCCGACCCGTTCGGCGCGGGCACCGTCTACGACGACTTCGACGCGGTCCCGCACGCCTTCGGCCTGGCCGCCACCGCCCGGCTGTACCGGCAGGTCTCCGGGGACCGGACCTACGACGCCTTCGGCACCGGCCAGCGCGACTGGGTGTTCGGTGCCAACGCCTGGGGCGTCTCCTTCATGATCGGGCAGGGGCGTACCTTCGAGCGCTGCCCGCAGCACGTCGTCGCCAACCTCAACGGGCGGCTCGACGGGCGCCGCCCGGTCCTCACCGGCGCGGTGGTCAACGGCCCCAACGACTCCGGGCTGTTCGACGAGGGGCTGGGCGACCACTCCGAGGGCATGCGGCCCTGCCCGCCGGACGGGGCGGACCGGTACGCGGTGTTCACCGGCCACGGCAGCCGCTACGTGGACGACGTGCGTTCCTGGCAGACCTCCGAGCCCGCCCTCGACTTCACCGCGCTGGGCGCCTACGCGCTGACGTTGGCGAGCCGGTAAATGCGTTGCCCCTGACCCGGCGGCTGCGGCACAGTGGTGCCCAGACGGAACAGTGGAACGGCGGAACGGAAGGGGACGGACATGCAGATCATGCGACACCGTCATATGCCCCGTCCCGGGCCGTTCCTCGCGACCTGACGCACGACGCGTCGGCACGCCGAAGACCGCCCGCGGATCCCGGATCCGTACGGGCGGTCTCTTCGTCTCCCGGGCCCGCGACTCCCGGCGATCCGGGCGGCCGGGCCTCCCGGCGGGGAGGAGTGCTGGTGCGCTCGACGGCCTCATGAACCGTTCAAGGCGGGTTCGATTCCCGCCCCCGCTACGCAGTGCCCCGTCTCCGTGGTGCAGAGGACGGCACACCTGGTTGCGAACCAGGAGACCGCAGGTTCGAATCCTGCCGGAGACACTGCGCCGGGCTCTCTCGGAGCCCGGCCATGGCGACCGTGGTGTAGTGGTCTGCACACCAGGTTGTGGCCCTGGAAGGACTCGGTTCGATCCCGGTCGGTCGCCCTCGGAACAGCATCAGCCCCGGACGTCGTTCACCGGCCGGTCGTGGACGGCCACGGGCGGGACCGCCGGCCGGTCCGGCAGGTCTCGGTGCCGGCGCAGCGGCCCGATCAGCAGGATCAGCCCGGTCAGGGCCAGCCCGCTCGTGATGGACCACATGGCCGGGCGGACGCCCAGCGCGGTGCCGAGCGCCCCACCGAGCAGCGCCCCGAGCGGGATGGTGCCGTAGCTGACCAGCTGCATGCTCACCGTGACCCGGCCGAGCAGGTCGTGCGGGCTGTACGTCTGCCGGAAGCTTCCCTTGAGCACGTTGCCCGCCGCGACCCCGGCACCGACGACGAACCCGCCGGCGGCCGTCAGGGCCAGGCCCGCCCCCGGCGTCGTGAGCGGGATCAGCAGCCCGAACGGCGCCGCGCCCATCTCGGCGGCGAGCAGGCTGCGGGCCGATCCGAAGCGACGGGCCAGGGCGGTGGCCGAGGCGGCACCGAGCACCCCGCCGAGGCTCGTCGCGACGGCGAGGCCGCCGACCACCCCCGGGCCCACCCCGACCTCGCGGACCAGGAAGACGACCAGGATCGACTGGTAACCGACCAACCCGATGTTGCTCAGTGCCGCGAACAGGGCCAGCACCCGCAGGTAGGGGTCCCGGGCCACGAACCGGAGGCCCTCGCCGATCTCCTGACGCACCGTGCTGTTTCGCCGGGCACGCCTGCGGCGGGGCTCGCGGGCCCGGATCGCCAGCAGGCAGAGCGCCGAGACGAGGAAGCTCGCCGCGTCGAGGAGCAGCGCGTCCACCACACCTGCGAGCTGGGTGACCAGGCCGACCGCACCCGGACCGCCGACCTGGGCGGCGGCCTCGGTCGCCTGCACCTTGGCGTTGCCCTCGGCCACCTCCTCGCGGTCCAGCAGGGACGGCAGATAGACCTGGTAGGCCGTCTGGAAGAAGACACTCGCGGTGCCGGCGCCCAGCGCGACGGCCAGCAGGTGACCGATGGTCAGCCGATTCAGCCAGCCGGCGACCGGGACGCTGAGCAGGAGCAGCAGGGCGGCCAGATCGCAGGCGACCATCACCGGCCGCCGCGGCAGGCGGTCCACCCAGGCGCCGGCCGGCAGGCCGATGAGCAGCCAGGGCAGCCAGGCCGCCGCGGAGAGCAGCGCCACCTGAAAGGTGCTCGCGTCGAGCGTGGCGACCGCGACCAGCGGCAGGGCCAGGCCGGTCACGCTGCTGCCCAGCTTGCTGACGGTCTGGCCGAGCCAGAGCCGCCGGAAATCCCGGTGCCGGAACAGGCCGCCCGGCCGGCGCGGGGCGCGCGGCGGCGCGAGGCCGGTGGCGGTCACGGCTGCGCCGGCACGCCATGCGCGAACAGGAAGACCGGCTCGCGGGCCTGCCCGTCGTCGGGCGGATTCCGCCGCCCCCACCGGTCGAGCACCGCGAGGATCTCCCGCTCGAGTTCGTTGAGCTCGGCGGGGGTCAGGTGCAGCCACTTGTCGGCGGAGAAGGCCGCCCCGTTCCACGCCGGGCGTTCCTCCCTGACGGCGTACCAGGCGCGGACCAGGCCGACCTGCCGGTCGAGGGCGAGCGAGACCGCCGCGTTGGCCACCGCCTGCCGGGCCGGGTCGTCGTCGAAGTCGCCGGTCACCCAGCGGAGTTCCGGTGCGACCAGCCGCCACCAGCGTTCGCGGCGGTCCTTGGCGAGTTCCGGTGCCTCCACGATCAGGCCCGCGGCGCCGAGCACCTTCAGGTGGTGGCTGACGTTGGCCACCGCCTGGCCGGTCCGGCCGGCGAGGGCGCTGGCGGTGGCCGGGCCGTACACCTTGAGCACGTCCATGAGGCGCCGGCGGAGCGGGTGCGACATCGCGGCGAGCACCCGGGAGTCGGTCACCTTGGGAACGTCTGGGTCGATCATGGGGCGATGGTGACACCCGCAACGGACATTGCGCAACTTTCATTGCGCAATGTCCGTTGAAGAATCCCGGACGAGGGGTCCGGCCCTCGGCCCGGCGGCGAAACACCCTGGCGGTGCCCGCCGCACGGCGGGTACAGTGACCGGCATGTCGCACTTTTAGGGCCCCGCACCCCGCCTCTACCTGATCACCCGCGTCGATCTCCCCTCCGGGACGCAGGTCTGTCAGGTGGCGCACGCGGCTTTCGAGTTCGCGCTCGCTCATCCCGCCCTCGTCGACGACTGGCACACCACCTCGAACACCGTGGTCGTGCTCGCCACGTCCGACGAGCTCTCCCTCGGCCGGCTGTGCGATGACGCGTCGGCAGCAGGTCTTCGTGCCGTCAGGTTCCACGAACCGGATCTCGACGGCGCGCTGACCGCTGCCGCACTGGAGCCCGCCGCCCGCCGGCTGGTCTCCCGCCTCCCGCTCGCCCTCTCGCGAGGAGAGGAGGTGAGAACATGACCACTCACATCGACGCCCCCGACCTGCGCGCTCAGCTCGTGGAACTCGTCGCCGAACGAGATGCCCTGCGCGCCCAGCTCGCAGGGGACCTGCCCGCGGCCACCGCCTGGCTGCAGCGCAAGGTCTGGCGGCAGGCCGCCGCACTCGACGCGCTGAACCGCCGTGTCGTCACGCAACGGTTCGTGCTGCGGACCGTGGACCGGCTCGGCCGGTCCCTGACCGCGCAGGAGTACCGGGCCGCCCGGGCCCAGGTCGCGAACACGCGGTTGCGTGACCGGATCGACGACCCGGACGCCGGCTGAGCCGTGCCCGTCCGGGTGGTGCCCGCCGGCCGGACACCACCCGCGCGATCCGGCACGATGGGGTGACCGGCGTACGCCGGTCACCTCTCCGCCCCAGGGGCCCGACGGCCGGGCAGCCGCCTCTAAAGCGGCGCGCAGTGGGTTCGATTCCCACCTGGGGCACGATCCGCGCCGGCGGAGACGCGCCTCCGCTTCCGCCCGCCCGCCGGCCGCCGGGCGGTCATTAGGCTGGGGCGGTGGTCTCACCCCCCGAGAGCGCCCTGCCCCGTGCCCTGCGAGACGTCCACGTCCGCGCCGGCACCCCGACCAACTGCGGCGGCATCGCCCTGGTCGTCCTGGACGTCGAGCCGCCGGCGGCGGGCGCGGCGCAGGCGCCGGGCTGGGAGTTCGTCAGCGACCTTGCACCCGGGGAACTGCCCGAGGAGTACGTGGCGGAGCTGAGGGAAGGTGTCCGGGAGGCCGTGGAGGAGTCCTCCGTCGCCGTCCGGGTCCGGCTGCGCCGGGCACTGGACCATCCGGACTCGCGCGAGTCGCGTTTCCGGCAGGCGGGACGGCTGGTCGTCCTGGAGGCGCTCAAGCACGCGGGCGGAGTGCCGGCGTGGGCCGCGCGGGAGGTTCCGCCACGGCGGGAGAGACCGTCCTTCGGCGGTGGGTACAACGGGTGCTGCGTCTCGGCGGCGGGGGATCACTGGGGCTTCACCACCTACTGGCTGGCGGAGCTGTGGAGGCGGCGCGACCCTCCGGTCGCGCGGCGGCCGTCCCGGGGCTACGAGCTGACGCTGCGAGTGCCCCGCCACCCGGACGACGCGCGCCCGCCCGGGTGGGGCTTCACGCTGCTGAACACCCTGGAGTTCACCGGCTGGAACCAGCACCACACGGTCGGGGACGGGCGGTGGCTGGATCTCGGCCGGCCGCTGGCCCGCGGGCGTGCCACGGAACTGACCGGGCTGGCCTTCGTCGACGACCCGCTGTCGCCGGGGACGGACGGCCCGCACGGCAGGGCCGACTTCCTGCTCGCCGTCGGGGTCACCGCCGCCGAGATGGCGTGGATGGAGCGCGACGGCGTGGGCGCGGTGCTCGGTGAGCTGTCCGCCGGCGACCCGCTGCTGATCACCGATCTCGGCCGGCCGTCCGTGATCTAGGCATCGGGCGGTTCAGGTGAGTGCCCGGGCGCGGTGGACGGGGGGAGCGTCCGGGTACAGAAGGCGCAGCCCGGTGCGCGCGAGCGTGTGCGCGTCCTCGGCCGGCGTGGCGAGATCCCATTCGAGGTAGACCTTGTCACCGTCGTGACATCCGAAGCTGGTCGAGACGCACAGCAGCGGCTCGTGCTCGATCAGGTGACCTTCGCGGATGATGTCGTGGCCGAAGACCGCGACCCGGCAGCGCGGGTGCAGCGCGCGCAGGAAGCCGTAGGCGCGCTCGGCGGTGGTGGTGCGGGCCCACAGCAGCGCGCCCAGCGGCCCGCTGCCGATCATCTCGTGCAGCGGCGTCGTCTCGTGGCCGTCCAGGCGGACCGCTTCGAGATCCGCGGCGCTGGTGATCCGGGCGGCCGGTGCGGCATGGGTGAGCGCGAGCCGCGCCCGGGCCGCGTACGCCGCCAGCGGCCATCCGCTCAGCCACCGGCGGACGCCGGCGAATTCCCCCGGGCCCCACGAGCCTTCCAGGTGCCCGGCCTCGTCGTCGTGGAACTTCGACAGCCGGGGGCCGCCCAGGTGGGCGTGTTCGTGGTTGCCGAGCAGGTAGTGCACCTGGCCCGGGAACCGCTGCTGCAGCCGCCGCGCCTCGTCCAGCAGCTCGCGGGATCGATCCGTGTAGTAGTCGCCCAGGTGACGGGGCCAGTCCGGCGCCGCGATCGCCGGTCCGTGCACGAGGTCGCCGCAGATCACCAGTCGCGGGGGCACGGGCTCGGTGTCGGTGAGGGCGACGAACCGGGCCGCCAGGGCGCGGAAGTCCGCGAGGTTGCCGTGCAGATCCGTGGCGGCCAGCAGGACGCCCTCGTCGGGAAGGGTGACCACACGGGACATGTCGGTCATGGTAACCCGAGGACGGCCCGCCGGCGGGGTGGCCGGAGGTCAGCCCGGGACGGCCTCCGCGCCCGGACCGGGCAGCACGTCGAGGTCGGTGGCGCGCATCGGCCGGTCGCACACCGAGCAGTGCAGCTCGACATGGCTGATCTCGCCGCAGGCGTGGTGGCGGTAGAGCACCGGCGGGCCGGCCTCGCCCGCCGTCCACCGGTCGCCCCAGCGCACCATCACCAGCAGCAGGTCACAGAGCTCCAGGCCCTTGGCGGTCAGGGCGTACTCGTGGCGCGGCGGCCGGCTCGAGTACGGCCGCCGCTCGAGGATGCCGTGGCCGGCCAGCCACGTGAGCCGCTCGGTGAGCACCTTGCGCGAGATGCCCAGACTCTGCTGGAGCTGCTCGAAGCGGTTGATGCCGACGTAGAGGTTCCGCAGGATCAGCGGCGACCACGGCTCACCGATCACATCCAGGGTGCGGGCGATCGAGCAGGCCATGTCGCCGAATCGGGTGCGCTGCATGGACGCAGTCTAGGCGACAGAGTTCCCTCAAGGAACTATCTCTGTTAGCGTCGGACTCGTTAGTTCCTTAAGGGAATGCTCTGAAGGGAGCGCGTCATGGACCGGCCCCAGGTCGTCTCGGCACAGGAGTGGCAGGCCGCGCGGGAGGCGCTGCTGGTCAAGGAGAAGGCGCACACCCGCGCCCTGGACGCGCTGGCGGCCGAGCGGCGCAGGATGCCCATGGTGCGGCTGGACGGGAAATACCGGTTCACCGCGCCGGACCGTACGGCGGCCGGGCTCGCGGACCTGTTCCAGGGCCGCCGCCAGCTGGTCGTCTACCACTTCATGCTCGCGCCCGGCCAGGACTGGCTCTGCGGCGGCTGCAGCTCGTTCACCGACAACATCGCCGACCAGTCGCACCTCAACGCCCGGGACACCACGCTGATCCTCATGTCCCGCGCGCCGCAGGAGGAGATCGACGTCGTCCGGCGGCGGATGGGCTGGACGGTGCCGTGGTACTCCGACGACGGCGGCGACTTCAGCGACGACCTCGGGCTGGGCGGCGGCTTCGGGCTGAGCGTGCTGCTGCGCGACGGCGACGAGGTCTTCCGGACCTACTTCACCACCGCGCGCGGGGTGGACCGCCTCCGGCTGGACTTCAACCTGCTCGACCTGACCCCGTACGGCCGGCAGGAGCAGTGGGAGGACTCACCGGAGGGCTGGCCGCAGGACCCGACGATGAGCTGGATCAAGATCCGCGACGAGTACGACTCCTAGCCGCTTCGACGTCGCCGGAGCCTGGAGTGGTCGCGGTCACCGGCGCCGCCGGGCTGCTGACCATCGCGTCGCCGGCCGAGGCGGCCTCGGCGGTCCAGATCTACCGGGTGTACTACAACTCGCCGGGCACCGACACCCGCAGCAACTCCAGCCTCAACGCCGAGTACGTCGTGCTGAAGAACACCGGCTCCAGCGGCAAGTCCCTGAAGGGCTGGACGCTGCGCGACAAGTCCCGCCACGTCTACACGTTCCCGGCCTTCACCCTGGGCGCCAAGAAGTACGTCACCATCCACACCGGGCGCGGTACCAGGACCGGCACCCACCTGTACTGGGGGTCACGCGCCTACATCTGGAACAACACCGGCGACACCGCCTACCTGCGCTACGCGGGCGGAACCGCCGCCGACAGCTGCTCATGGGGGAGCAGCGGATCCTCGAAGTACTGCTGACGGCCTGCGGGCGGCGTCGCGCGATGACGCCGCCGAGCCGGGGCGGCGGGTCTCGGGGGCCGGAGCCGGCGGCGGCTCCGGCCCCCGAGACTCGAAGACGCCACCTTTTCAGCCCCTCGTGCCCGGTCGGTGATCAGGAATGGGCGAGGGCCTCCCAGCGCGGGCCGCGGAGATAGCGGGGCCGCCACACCGCGCGGTAGAGCAGCCGCACGGGCGGGGGCAGATAGCCGAGGACCTTGCGGCGCGTCTCGTCCGCGGCCCCGTCCAGCAGCCAGGGGAAGAAGGAGGCGGCGCCCCTGATGCCGAGCTGCCGGCGCTGCTCGGCGCCGAAGGCCTCCCACTCCCCGGCGGTGAGCAGGCCGGCCACCAGGGGCAGCGCCCTCTCCTCCTCGTGGTCGCAGTGCGCGGTCAGGGCGTCGGCCAGCCGCCGTGCGTGCCCCGCCGTCTGAGGCCCCGGGGCCGGGGTGGCCAGTGCCGCGTCGAGGGTGTCGAGCAGCGAGGTGAGGCCGGTGTGCTCGTTCTCCATCAGGTCCAGCACCGCGAGCTCGGCGGGCATGCCGGCCACCTTGGCCCGCAGGACGGGCCACAGGTGGGTGTCCTCGGCGGTGTGGTGGATGTGGAGGTAGGTCTTGAACCGTTCCCAGCCGGCGCGGACGGCGGGGTCGCCGGTGACTCCGCGCTCGGCCAGGGAACTGAGGCTGTCCAGGTCCCGCTGGAAGGCGTCGTGGACCGCGTACATCATCGTCGTGTCGTTCCGGTGACGTTCGCCGGATTCGGTGGTGTTGCTCACGAGGGACTCCTCATGGTCGGGCGCCGGTGAGAGCGCGGCGGGTGTGAGCGGGGGCGGATCGTCGCGGGTCATGCGACGAGGGAGCCGGCCGGAACCTGCTCGGCCGGCTGCTCGGTCTCCCCGCGCGAGTTGGTGGCGCGCAGGCCGATGACGGCGGCGGCGACCAGGAAGACGCTGGCCACCAGCAGCGCGCGCTGGAAGCCGGAGGTGAACGCGTCGAGCTGGGGACGGTGGGCGGCCAGCTCGTGCTTGGTGCGGGACGTGGCGATCGCGGTGAAGATCGCGAGGCCGAGCGCGCCACCGAGCTGCTGGGAGGTGTTGAGCAGGGCCGCGGCCAGCCCGGCCTTGTCCGCCGGTACGCCGGCGTTCGCGGCGGTGGTGACGCCGACGAAGATGCCACCGAGGCCGAAGGACATGATCACCAGGCCGGGCAGCAGGTCGGTGAGGTAGGAGCCGTCGACGGGGATCCGCGACAGCCAGTAGATGCCGGCGGCGGCGATCAGGGCTCCGGCGACGATCACGGGGCGCGTGCCGACGCGGCCGAAGAGCTTGGAGGCGATTCCCGCGGCGATGCCGACCCCGAGGCACACCGGGAGGAAGGCGGAGCCGGCCGTGATCTCGGAGTAGCCGAGGACGTCCTGCATGTAGAGGGTGATGAAGAAGAACATCGACAGGAAGCCGGCGACTCCGATCAACTGCGTGACGTTGGCGGCTCCCAGCCCCCTGATGCGGAAGATCGACAGGGGCATGAGCGGGTTACCGATCACCTGCTCGTTGACCACGAACGCGATCAGCAGGGCCGCGGCCCCCGTGAGCTCGAGGACCGTGCGGCCCGAGGCCCACCCCTGGTCGGGTGCCTTCACCAGCGCGTAGACCAGCAGGAGCATGCCGCCGGTCGCCAGCACGGCCCCGAGAACGTCGAAGCTCCCGCGCGCCGTACGCCGTCGCCCGCCCGGGATCAGCCGGGGAATCGCGACGAGGACCAGCGCGCAGACCGGCAGGTTGACGAAGAAGACCCAGCGCCAGCCGGGACCCTCGGTGAGGACGCCGCCGAAGAAGACGCCTGCGGCGGACGCCAGCCCGCCGGTGGCTCCCCAGGCGCCCATCGCCTTGTGCCGGTCCGGGCCCTCCACGAACGTGGTGGTGAGGATCGAGAGCGCCGCCGGCAGCATCATCGCCGCCCCGATGCCCTGGGCGAGACGCGCTCCGGTCAGGATCCCCGAGGTGCCCGCCAGCCCGCCCGCGAGCGAGGCGATCGCGATCAGCGACGTACCGGCGACGAGCACGCGGCGCCGGCCGAGCAGGTCGGCGGCACGGCCGCCCAGCAGCATGAAGCCGCCGTAGGTCAGCAGATATCCGCTGGGGATCCACAGCAGGTTCTGCACCGACAGTTCCAGATCGCGCTGGATCGAGGGGAGCGCGACGTTGACGATCGAGGCGTCGATGAAGTCGATGAACGCCACGGCGCACAGCAGGAGCAGGGTGAGCCTGCCACGGCGGGTACCGAGGAAGGGCGGATCATTGGTCTCTGTGGTCACGGGGGACTTCCTTCGCCCTCTGGTCGTGCGATTACGGTGGGTGTGAACCCCTTCGCGACCTAAGAGAGAGCCCGGCGCGGTGAGCGTGACATCAGCGGCCACCGGTGAGGTCCAGCTCACATTCCTGGTGTGGATGTCACACTTCGGCGCCGCCACACCTCTCAGGGAGGACCGCGAAAACCGGAGGCCCGCCCATGTCCGACAACCCGCCCGGCAACCCTGACGGCACCGGCACCCGGGAGACCGCGGTGCCCGCCGGCACCGCGGACCCCTGCGCGGACACCGCCACGCAGGTGTTCGCCGACCACCGCGAGCTGCTGTTCTCCGTCGTCTACAACCTGCTCGGCAGCGTCGCCGACACCGAGGACGTACTGCAGGACACCTGGCTGTCGTGGGCGCCCAGAAGCCGAGCGCCGGGCGCCGAGGAGATCGTCAACCCGCGCGCCTACCTGGTGCGCATCGCGGTGAACGCCGCGCTGTCCCGGCGGGCGGCCATCAGCCGGCGCCGCGAGGTCTACGTCGGGCCGTGGCTGCCCGAACCCCTGGTCAACACCGACGCCGGCGGGCCCGACGCCGCCGACCCCACCCTGCGCGCCGAGTCGGTGTCGATCGCGCTGCTGGTGGTCCTGGAAACCCTCACCCCGCTGGAACGCGCGGTCTTCGTCCTGCACGAGGTGTTCGGCTACGCCCACACCGAGATCGCCGACATCCTCGACCGCACCCCGGCGGCCGTACGCCAGCTCGCCCACCGCGCCCGCGAGCACGTGCAGGCCCGCCGCCCGCGCTACCGGACCGACCCGCGCGTCCGGCAGCAGGTGACCGAGCGGTTCGTCGCCGCCGCGCTCGGCGGTGACCTCGGCGCACTGATGGAGATCCTCGCGCCGGAGGTGACCCTGTGGACCGACGGCGGCGGCAAGGTCAGGACCGCGGCCCTGCGCCCGGTGCACGGCCGCGACAAGGTCGCCCGCCTGCTCGCAGGCGGCACCGACCGCGCCCCCGAGGACCTCGACATCCGCTACCGGTCCGTCAACGGCGACCCCTCCGCGCTGCTGTTCTCGGCCGACGCCCCCTTCGCCGTCATGGTCATCGACCTCAACCCGGAGGGCGACCGGGTGTCGGGGATCTACGCGGTCTTCAACCCCGAGAAACTGACCCACGTCCCGCGGGAGGACGCCCCTGCTCCTCCCGTCACCGCCGGCGAGTAGTCCCGCGGCCCGCCGGATCCGGCAGGATGACGGGCATGGCGACCGACCAGAACGACGTCCTCCGGCTGGAAGACCATCCGCCGACGGTCTCCACGGGGGCGGCCTCGCATGGTGGTGTGCGAGGCGTCACCTCCCTCGCCGTGCTGGTCCTCCTGGCCGCGGGGTGCGGCACCGAGAAGGCCCAGGACCCGAGCGTACGGGTGTCCCATTCGGCCGTCCCGGGCGTCGCCCCGGAGCTCGTCCACGTCCTCGGGGCGAAGGGCTACACCCTCGCCGCAGGCGGTGAGGGCCCCTACGGCGCCGACGGCTTCCAAGCCGTCTACACCTCCGGCCGGACGATCCTGAAACTGACGGTGGAGCCCCGTACGCTCACCGCGAAGACCTGCCCCGCCCTGCCGATCCCGGACGCCGCCGGCCCTGTCACCTGCACCCACGCCGCCGACGGCTGGTACCGCACCACCGCGGACCACCGGGAGTACGCCCTGACCCGAGGCGGCGACCTCCTGATCCGCCTCAGCACCGGCCAGGCCTTGTCACGCAAGACCCTGCACACGCTCGCCCTGGCCGTCCGGCCCGCCGCTCCCGCCGCTCCCGGCGGCAGCGGTGCACCGTCCGCCCCGCCGCCCCGCGGCGACATCCCCACCACCGGTGACGGCGCCCCCGTCAACTCCGTCGGCCCCGGCGGCTGACCGGCGAGGGCGCTGGGGGGCGCTGGGGCCCGCCTCGCTCACAACATGGCCAGGTGCGCTTCCACGTAGGGGACGGCGACCGTTTCCAGGCCGCCCACCGAGCCGAACGCGGGGTGCACGTTGACCTCGAACACCACGCCGCCGTTCTCGACGGCCAGGTCGACGCCGCCGAACGGAAGCCCGAGGGACTTGGTGGCGGAGATCGCCAGGTCGTAGAGGTCAGGGGACAGGTCGTCGACCGCCACCAGGGTCGAACTCGCCCCATTGATCTCGTTGCAGGCCTCGTCCGGTCGGGCCTGTACGTGTTCGCACGCCCGTACGACGCGCCCGTCCAGCACGACCACACGGAACTGGTGGCGCAGCCCGTCCCGATCGAAGTTGTTCGCGTCCTCGGCCACCAGCCAGTCCAGGCCTGCCGTGGCGTAGTAGCGGGCCGCGTCGCGAAGCTGCTCGTGCGTGGTGACGTGGAAGACGTCCTTGCCGCCCATGCCGACAGTCGGCCGCGCCCAGACGTCCCCGCCGAGTCGCTCGAAGGCGGTGGCGGCCCGTTCCGGGGTCGGCCCGGACAGGCTGATGGTCCTCATCTGCGGGATGCCGTCGAGCGCGAAGCGTTCCACCGTGAGGTCCTTCTCGGTGGCCGCCCGCCACGCGTCGGCGTCGAGGCCGAGCGAGACCGCACCGTACCGGCGTAACAGCCGCTGGCACGCCTCGAAGCGCCGGCGCGCGGCGGGCGGGATCTCGTAGATGAGCACGGCCGACGGGGTCACCGCGACGGCCTCGGCCGGCACCTCGAGCCTGAGCGCTCCGTCCACGACCTGCGCGCGGCCGCTCCCGCCGGTCATGAAGTGCCGTGCGTCGATCAGTACGGGCGGTCGCCCGGTGACCATCTCGACGGCGGTGGCCAGGGTGGCCCGGCTGCCCTCGGTCGAGCTGTGATCGGTCATCAGGACGACTTGAGCTGCACCCATGTGGGCTCTCGTTTCTCTGCAGGCTCGCGCCGCGGCGCGGGAGGGGCTCCCTGCTCACGAAGGCGGTACCCCCAGGCTTACACCACGTCAGGGGGTCCGCCGGCTCCCATGTCCGTTAGCGGACCCCGAAGGAGCCGATGGGCAGTACGTTCTCGGATGAACTGGCAACCGATCTGAAGGACCCGGAATTTCAAAAGGGCCCTGCACGGCAGGCGGGCTGCCGTGCAGGGCGGGTGGATTGGTGCACTGTGTGTGCGGGTGCGGCCGAATTACGGGCGCAGCACCCACAGATTCCAGTCGATCGCGCTGGACCGGCATTGATACTGGGTCCATTCGCCGCGCTGGATGCCGTTCTGACCTTCTTCGATGCAGCCGGCGTGGGTCCAGTAGTCGTCGAAGAACTCCCAGCCGCTGGCCGTGATCGGAGCCTGCCGGTGCACAGGAGCGCCGGGCTCCTGGGCGTACGCGGTGGCCGGAGCGGCCGCGAGCAGCCCGAGGACACCGCACGCGCTCACGGCGAGCGCTCTACGCCAGATCTTCCGCCTGGCACGACGATCGAGCATCTTCTCCTCCTTGTCACTCAGAGCATCTGATGCATTGCATTCTGTTATCGTCGGCAGACTCTGGGCATCCGTGAAATCACTGACATTCGGCTCCGGCTGGGTCGACTCGGGGATGAGGCTCTCAACCCCGGCTGCGGAAACGGCGATGCAGATCCCGTACCTGCTCTGACAGCTCGGCGATCGGGCCCTCCACCGGGATACCGGGGACGATCGCACCGATCGGCAGGCTCCGCACGGGAGACGGGGGAACCCCCAGCTCCGTGAGCCAGGCCGTCAGCTGTTCGGAGGAGCTGACGTACACGATGCGCCCCAGCCCGACCCAGCCGTGCGCGGCGGCGCACATCGGGCAGTGCTCGCCCGAGGTGAAGACGGTCGCCGCGGCCCGCTCCTGCGAGGTCAGGTTGGCCGCGGCCCAGCGGGCCAGCTCGAACTCGGGATGGCGGGTCTGGTCGCCCATCGTCGTCTCCCGGTTGCGATCCTCGGCGAGGACGGTCCCGTCGGCGGCGGCGAGTACGGAGCCGAACGGCTCGTCGCCCGCCTCCAGGGCCTCGGCCGCCAGCTCCACGCACCGGCGCAGGTGCCGCAGTTCGTCGTCGTAGGTCATCGTGTTTCCGTTCGCTGGTGAGGCGTGCCCGGGTTCCAGAGTGCGGACACGGTCGCGAGCGCCTGCCACGCCGGCTGCGGGTGGAGCGTCTCGCGGGGGTCGCCGTTGAAGGGGTCGAGCAGGGCGGTGTCGGCACCGAGGAGGCGCAGTTGTTCGAGGTCGTCGAGGATCTGGTCGATCGTGCCCTCGCCGGCGAGCCGCCCGGGGCCGGTGATCGGTGACCGGGTGAGCCGCAGGGCAATACGGGGGGCCAGGGCGGGTACGGGTCGTCGCCGCTCATCGGCCTCGGCCTTCATCCGGTCCAGCGCCTCGCGCAGCCAGCCGAGGGTGAACCGCAGGGGATGCCATGCCTCGCCGAATCGCACGGCCCGGCGCAGGCCGGCATCGCTGTTGCCGCCGACCCAGATCGGGATCCGCCCGCCGCGGTAGTCCGCGTCGTCGTCCCAGGCGGCCAGGATCGCCCGTAGATGATCGTCGGTCAGCGCCCCGCGCCGCTCGAACGGAACTCCGAGGGCCTCGAACTCCTGCCGCGCCCAGCCGACCCCCACGCCGAGGACCAGCCGTCCACCGCTGAGATCGTTGAGGTTGGCGGCCATGCGGGCGACGAGCAGTGGATGCCGGTACGGGACGATGAGCACCGTGGTCCCCAGCCGGATCCGGCGGGTGGCGCCGGCCAGCCAGGCGAGGGTCGTGAAGGGCTCGTAGAACGGCGCCGGGTACTGCTGCGCCACGTCGGGTGTCACCGCGAGGTGGTCGGAGACCATCAGCAGGTCGAAGCCGAGACCCTCCACCGTCTGGGCCCAGTCGCGCAGCCTGGCGGGATCGGTGCCGGGCCCGAAATTCGGGACGTTCACGCCGAGTCGCACCTGTTCAGGCTATCGAGCGGCTGGCAGCGAGTCCTCCCGGCGGAGCACCACCACCAACCTCGTCCACAGCCAGACCCTGCCCTACTGCGGACCCCGCCGCTCGTGACCGACCCTGGTGTGCCGGCCTTCGCGGATCTCAGCGGCAAATGAAAGAAAGGCGTTACGGGGGACGACGAGCATGGGTCCGTCAGGGTTCTTGGAGTCGCGGATCGCCATGGAGTGGGGAGCACGCGCGATCTCGACGCACTCGCCGTTCTGGTGGCTACGACGGCTCTTACGCCACACCAGTGGGCTGGGATCTTGGGGCATGGGGGCCACGGCCTCTGTAGGAGGAACGAGATCAGGTCGACGCCATCTCGGCTATCAACTCCAGTGTATTGGCGGGATCGGCGGCGAAGGCGGTGAGCCTTCGGAAGGCGAGTTGGTACTCCTTGACCTCTTCGCGATTCTCGACGAACAGCTCCCCGCCGACCGTCTCGACGTAGGCGGCCTCCGGATCGTCAGGGTGAGGAAACTCCAGGAGCGAGAAAGCCCCTGCCGTGCCCGGGTGGGCGCCAGCGGAGAATGGAATCACCTGCAGCGTGACCTTGGGCAGCCGGGCAAGCTCCAATAGATGCTGCATCTGCGCGCGCATCGTCTCCGGCCCCGCGACCGGGCGACGCAGCGCCGCTTCGTCCATCACGGCCCACAGGCGCAGCGGATCATCGATTCGAGTGAGCAGTTCCTGCCGGGCGGTACGGACCTCGACCTTGCGCTCGACATCTTCCTCGGAGATCTCTTCCGGTCCACGACTGATCAGCCCGCGCGCGTAATCGACGGTCTGGAGGAGCCCGGGAACGACGATCAGTTGGAACGTGTGCAAGGAGGTCGCCTCGGCTTCCAACCCGATGTAGGTCGATAGCGTCGCGGAGAGCATGTCCTTGTACGGATGCCACCATCCGCGCTGACGGCCTTCCCTGGCCCAAACGATCAGCTGTTCGCGCTGACGTTCGTCGGTCACGCCGTACTGGTCCAGTAGCAACCGGATGTCGTGCGGATCGGGTCGCAGCCACTCGCCGCGTTCCATACGTGCCAGCTTGCCCTGAGACCACTCCAGCCGTTTGGTGACTTCGGTCTGGGTAAGCCCGGCCTGTTCGCGCAACCTGCACAGCTCGGCGGACAGCCTGCGCCTACGCAGGGTCGGGCTCTGCCGGGGTTCGGTCATGAACGCCTCCGATCAGTAACGAGCTGCTACTGAGCGTAGAGCAATCTAGAGATCCGGACATCTGTTAACCATTAGGGCAGGAATAGTTTCTACTATTGCGATTTTATGACCGTCACTCCATGATGGTTACATGACTACACATCGTGATCACATACCGACTGGACAAGCATGATCGAGAGTGATCATTTCGGTCGCGCCGACCGGGTCCAGGGTCAACTCTCCAGGGGAGGGTGACGGTGTCCGACTGGACCACTCCCGAGCGCGTGATCATGCAGACCTTCCCCGGCTGGCGGTGCTTCTACGGCGCCAAGACCCGTAAATGGTGGGGCCTTCCGCCGCCCCGCCATCCCGTCCAGGTCTTACTCGAGGCCGACACGCCCGAACACCTCGCTGCCTGCATTCACCGCGCTAGCACCGGTAGGGCACCCTCCCAGCCCCCGCCCGGTGGGCCGCAGTAGGAGGTGACGGCCGCGTCCCGGCTCGCACACGCCGTACCAGCAAGAGAGAGGCCCCCACCATGATCGTGCTCAACCAGGCCGACCACGTCAACGACAGCACCGCCGAGATCCTGACCTGGCGTCGCGTCTATCCGGGCAACCCCGACCAGGCCCCGAAGATCCGGCACTTCGTCGCCTGCCTTCTGGCGGACTTCGCGCGGCTGGACGACATCGTCAACGCCACCGCCGAACTCGTCGCCAACGCCGTGCGCCACACCCGTTCCGGGCAGCCCGGCGGTCAGCTCACCATCGAGATACGCCGCTGGCCCGGCCACTGCGTCACCCTGGCCGTCACAGATCAGGGCGGACCCCACGTTCCTCACCTCCCTGAACCCACCGAGGAAGACTCACTCGCGGAGAGCGGCCGAGGGTTAATGATCCTGGGCGCCATCACCAACAGTTGGGGGTGGACCGGCGACACCCGAGGCCGCACCGTCACCGCACTCTTCCTCGGGAACTGAATGAGGAGGCGGCCGACTTACGCCCCACTCACCCTCCGTGATCATGCGAGTAATCGAGCATGACACGGACCGGCCCCGTTCTAGCAGGTCACCGGTGGGTGATCTGTGAACGGTGCCGTGTTCACATATCTCGGATTGCCGCTGCGGGCGTGGCTCGGACGGTTTGACTGCGGCCGGCTGACCATCAGCAGGCGACAACTGAAAGGAGTGCTCGGTATGACTGAACCCACCGAGCAGGGGCTGCTTAATGAGCTCCGCCGTGTGATCGGGAAGGTTGATCCGGTTCCGGAGGACCTCGACTTCACGCTCAGGCTGATTTCCCGCGGGGAGGCCCCCGGAGGAAGTACCCCCGAGGAAGAACCCCCCAAGGAGTGACCCTGGGATGATCAACCTGCTGGCCTCCGTCTTCGACGGAGGCCGGCTCTTTGTCTGCCGGCCCGCAACTACCGGGCAATCAATCGACGAACGATTGCATGATCACGAAGGTTGTTCGGGTGAGTTGTCGATCGGCGGAGAAGCGGAGAATGTCCGGCCGGCCATGGGTTCGGGGGTATACAACCGTCAGGTGACCAGCCCGTTGGAAGACGACCTCGATCAGCGGGTGCGTGCCGCCGCCATGGCATGGCTCGACGCCCGCTGCACCGCTGAGAATTTGGTGGTGGGCCGCGCGGAGCTCATGAAATTCCGGTTCGAGGATCGGCCGCTGGCCCTCGTCGACCAGAACCGGGGTATCCGCAAGCCGGCCATTCTGCCCGCCGCGCTGTCGATCCTGACGACCTACACCTCGGCCGGCGGGCGGGCGCCGTACGACGACGCCCCCGGTTCGGACGGCCTGCTCCGGTACAAGTACCGGGGCTCCGACCCGATGCATCCGGACAACGTCGGACTACGTCACGCCTTCCAGCGGCGGGCTCCACTGATCTGGTTCTTCGGGGTCGCGACGGGCCTCTACCTGCCGCGCTACCCCGTCTGGCTCGTCGCGGACGAACCCGAGCGATTGCAGTTCTCGGTGGCCCTCGACGAGGCGCAGCTTCACATCGCCGGCGCGGGTGTCGTCGACCTTGTACAACGTCGCTACGCCGAGCGGCTCACTCGGCAGCGTCTGCATCAGCCGGTGTTCCGCGAACGGGTGATTCAGGCGTACACCACCAGCTGCGCCATGTGCCACCTGCGTCACGCTTCCCTGCTGGACGCCGCGCACATACTCCCTGATCGCCACCCGCAAGGGGTGCCCGCCGTGTCCAACGGTCTCGCGCTCTGCAAGATTCACCATGCGGCCTACGATCAGAACATCCTCGGCGTACGACCGGACCTGGTCATCGAGGTCCGTACCGACATCCTGGAGGAGATCGACGGGCCGATGCTGCGTCATGGACTCCAGGACATGCACGGAGCTCTCCTGAGTCTCCCTCGCAGACGCGGGGACCACCCCGACCGGCAGGCACTGGAAGAGCGGTACGAAACCTTCCGCGAAACCGCCTGAATAAGGAGTTCTCCTTCGCACTGGCGGACATCGGGCAGGATTGCTTCGCCGCTCCTAACGACGAGGTGTCCAACCCGACAACCACCCCAGTATCTCGGTGGCCCGCGCCGGGTTTCACGGGACCTTCCAGAGCCGGACGGTCTTGTCGCGGCCTCCGCCGGCGAGGGTCCTGCCGTCCGGAGCGAACGCCACCGAGTAGACCGTGTCGCCGGCGACGTGGGTGGCGACGCGGGTACGGCCGGCCACGTCCCACAGCCGGATCCGGTGGTCGTAGGCGCCGCCGGCCAGGATCCGGCCGTCCGGGCTGAACGCCAGTGAGTAGGTGGTGTCGCCGGCGCTGAGAGTGGCGGCGTGGGTGCGGCGGGCCACGTCCCACAGCCGCACCGTCTTGTCGGCGCTGCCGCTGGCCAGCGTCCTCCCGTCCGGGCTGAACGCCACCGAGTAGGCCGAGTACTTGTGGCCGGTGAGGGTGGCGACGCCGGTACGGCGGGCCACGTCCCAGAGCCGGACGGTGCCGTCGGAGTCGCCGCCGGCCAGGATCTTCCCGTCCGGGCTGAACGCCACCGAGTAGACGGAGTGGGACTCGCCGTCGCCGGACCGGGCGCTGAGGGTGGCGATGCGGGTGCGGCGGGCCACGTCCCACAGCCGTACCGTATTGTCGGCGCCTCCGCCGGCCAGGATTCCTCCGTCCGGGCTGAACGCCAGCGAGAGCACGTACCCGCTGGGCGTGAGGGTGGCGATGCGGGTACGGCCGGCCACGTCCCACAGCCGGATGGTCTTGTCCGAGCCACCGCTGGCCAGGAGCTTGCCGTTCGGGCTGAACGCCACCGATCTGACGCTCTCGGTGTGGCCGCTGAGGGTGGCGATGCGGGTGCGGCGGGCCACGTTCCACAGCCGGACGGTGTCGTCGAAGCCTCCGCTGGCCAGTGTCTTGCCGTCCGGGCTGAACGCCACCGAGGCGACCCAGCCGGTGTGCCCGGTGAGGTCGTCCGAGCCGGCCGAGTCGGCGGGGGGATCGTCGTCTCCGATGACCTGCACGATGAACAGGCCCGCGGCCACGGTGGCGGCGGCTCCGAGCCCGGCGATGACGACGGTACGCCGCGGCATCAGCCGTCCCGCCGCAAACCTGTCCTCCAAGCCGCCGGTCGGCCATTCCGTCGGGGCTCCGATCTCTCCACCGGGCGTTGACGGCAGGGTGCGGGAGGAACCCGGAGTGGACGGGCCAGGTCCCGGCAGGGGGACCGGAACCGCGTCCTCAGTGTGCGGGAGGTCGGTCAGGTACCGGGCGGTCTGATCGGCGGTGGCACGCCTGCCGGGGTCCTTCTCCAGCAGCCCCATGAGGATCGGGGTGAGCGGCCCGGCGTGCTCGGGCGGGCGAGGAGCCTGAGTGAGGATCGCGACGCACAACGCGGTCAGGGTCGGTCCGGTGAACGGGGGCCGGCCCTCGACGGCCGTGTACAGGGTCGCGCCCAGGGACCACAGGTCGAAGGCCGGAGTGGCGGGCGAGCCCTCGATCTGCTCCGGTGCCATGTACGACGGGGTGCCCATCACGGCGCCCGGGTCGGTCAGAACGGTGGCATCGGCCAGGGTGGCGATGCCGAAGTCGGTGATGATGACCCGCCGTCCGGCCAGCAGTACGTTGTCGGGCTTCAGGTCGCGGTGCACGATCCCCGCGGAGTGCGCCTCACCGAGGGCCTCCAGCATCGCGGCGCCGATCACCGCCACCCGCCGTACCGGCAGCGGGCCTTCGTCATCGATCACCGCGGCCAGTGACGGGCCTGCGACGAACTCCATCACGATCACCGGGGCACCCTGGTGCACGACGACGTCGTGGACGGTGATGATGCCCGGATGGTTCAGGCGCGCCGTCGCCCTGGCCTCACGCATCACCCGCCTGACCAGCGAATCCCGCTGCCGGCCGGCCAGACCCGCGGGCACCAGGATCTCCTTGACCGCCACCTCACGGTCGAGAACCTCGTCATGGCCCCGCCACACCCGGCCCATCCCGCCTTGGCCGATGGGCTCGATCAGCCGGTAACGCCCACCCACCAGCTCGCTGGCCGCCGCTTCCACGAACGCCACAATAGCCACGCAAAGGTCACATAATCCGTGGACTCACCCGACCCGAGCACGCAGGATCGCTTCGCCGCTCCTAGCGGTCCGACTCGATCTGGCGGAGATCGATCTCGGGGCGTACCTGTCGAGCAGCAGTGCTTCCCGGGTCCTTGGTGAGTACGCTGACAGGGAACGACCGGGGTGTCCGACCATGTCTGAGACACCGACCGGACAGGTGACGTTATCGTTGGGGAGGGCCGCCAGGTGAGCGTCCAGCCGATCTGTGAGCCTGATCCCTACGACCCGGCCAACGCTCTGCACGTGGTGCCTGAGGTCCCTGGCCGGCCCGTTCCTTCCGGGCTTGTCGCTATTCCGAAGGCCGAGTACGACCGGATTCGCCGGCTGGGCATCGCCCGCCAGATGATCGAGACTAAGGAGAAGGCTGCTCGCGGTGACTTCTCTGGCTTCGCTGAGGTGACGGACGAGGAACGGGCGTTGGGCGAGTTGGATGCCTGACCATCTGTGGGTGCCGTCCGCCGTGCGCGATTTCGCCCGTGGGTTATCCGATGATCTCCGTAAGGCCGTCAACTTGGCGTCATGGCTTTGCAGGATGATCCTGTTCCGCCCGATGCCCGCGTTTTCCGGGCCGGTGGTGAAGAGATCGAGGGCTGCTATGAACTGGACGTCGAGCTGGTCACGATCTTCTATATCGTCGACGGTGAGCATGTGATGATCCAGGTGGTGGACTGGCGCGTCGTCTGATCGGGCAACACCCGTCCGGCGGCGTACCGGAGCCGTGGCAGGGCATCGGTCAGCAGCGGCTCGACGGCGACGGTGAAGAACCTCCGGGCCGGCTACGCCCCCGACGGCTCGCGATCGTCCACGCCCACAGCTCACCAGACCGGACCGACATCGGCCGATGGTTTCCGCCGGCGGGTGACGCCCGGCGTGAGACCGTGGATGCTGTGATCAATTCGCGTCGACCGATGGCGGAGGCGGCCTTGGCGGGATCCAACTCTCTCACCCCGGCGGGATCGGGTCCGTTGCGCAGGCCGGAGAGCGGGCAGGTGGCCCGGCCGTCGTATGCCGGCCGGGCTCCGACCTACCAGGCCGGCTCCATGGGGATGACGGGCGGCAAGCCGTTGCGCCAGGAGTGCTGGGACTCGATGGGATCGCTCGTCCGGGAGCGGTTGCGGCAGCGTGCCGGGACCGTCATCGAGTGGTGGGCGACCGTGGACTCCTCCCTGGACGAGGCCAGGCCGGAGGCGACCGTCTTCGGGGACCAGGGGCTGTGCATCGCCGAGCCCCGCCTGAACACCGAGCACCGCCCGGTCTACGCGCTCTCCCGCTATGTCCTCGACCCCGCGTCCCTCCGCAGCGTCTCCATCGACCATCGCCCGCCACCCGCCCCACGGCCGCGCCGGGCCGGGCCGGGCGGTGGTCCCGCGGGTCCGGCGGGGCCGGACATCGGGCTCACCGCGTCCGCCAAGGGACTCCTGGGCAACCTGCCGCCGGAGGCCCAGGAGCTCCTGCAAGCCCCGTTTCTGACGGGCCAGAAGGTGCTGCGCTGCGACTGGTACTACGAGGGCCAGGCGCACCACCTGAGCATGTTCATGTTCTACCTGGCCGGGCCCAGGGACATCTGCGTGGCCTCCGGCACCAAGGTGGTTCCGGCCGGCCACACGGACGAGACGGCGCACTGGTCGCTGCGTGTCCATCGTGCCTCGGTCGTCCGGCGCATCGGGACGTGAGCGCCGGTTCCCCGTCGCGCGCACCGCGAGTGGGCTGCGGAGCCGGGGGACGCCGGACTAACCGAGCGGCGTGCCGGGGGCGGGGACGGTCTCGCCGGGCCTCGGTGGTGGTGGCGGGGTGCCGTCGCCGAACGGGCGTCCGCCGAGCGCGTCCCGGCCGTGCGGATCCAGCCACCCGCTCAGGTCGGGGCCGACGGGCACGATGCCGCTCGGGTTGATGTCGCGGTGCACCACGTAGTAGTGGCGTTTGATGTCGTGGAAGTCGATGGTGTCACCGAAGCCGGGCGTCTGGAACAGGTCGCGGGCGTAGGCCCACAGCACCGGCATCTCGGTGAGCTTCTGCCGGTTGCACTTGAAGTGGCCGTGGTAGACGGCGTCGAACCGGACCAGGGTGGTGAACAGCCTGACGTCGGCCTCGGTGATGGTGTCGCCGACGAGGTAGCGCCGGTGCTCGAGGCGGTCCGACAGCCAGTCGAGCCGGTCGAACAGGCGGTGATAGGCGGCCTCGTACGCCTCCTGGGTGCCGGCGAAGCCGCACCGGTACACCCCGTTGTTGACGTCGGCGAACACCACGCGGTCGACCTCGTCGATCTCGTCGCGGAGGTGTTCGGGGTACAGGTCGGGGGCGCCCGGCCGATGGTGGGCCCGCCACTCGAGGGACAGGTCGAGGGTGATCCGCGCGAAGTCGTTGGTGACGACCTGGCCCGACGGTACGTCCACGATGGCCGGGACGGTGATGCCCTTCTCGTAACCGGGGAACCGGGCGAAGTAGGCGTCCTGTATCCGCTCGATGCCCAGCACCGGGTCGCGTCCGCCGGGGTCGAGGTCGAACGTCCAGCTCCGCGCGTCGTGGGTCGGCCCGGTCACCCCCATCGACAGCACGTCCTCCAGCCCGAGGAGACGGCGGACGATGATCGACCGGTTCGCCCACGGGCATGCCCGGGCGACCACCAGGCGGTAACGCCCCGGCTCCACCGGATAGCCGTCCCGTCCGTCGGCGGTGATGCGGGTGGTGATGTAGTTCTGATCCCGGCTGTACTCGCCGGTCGGGTCCTCGTCGCTGTCGCCTGCTGTCTCGGCCATGTCGTTGATTGTCGCAAAGCCGGCCGGTGAACCGCGCCGCCGCACACCGCAGAGAGCCGGCCTCGATCCCATGGGGGATCGAGGCCGGCCGGATGTTGTTCCACCGTGGTGTGTCACGGTGGACGGGTCGGTGTTACTCGGACCTGAACTCGAACTGGGACACGATGTTCATACGGACGCCGTGTCCGGCCGGTACCTCGAAGTCGACCCAGGTGCGGCGGGCCGAGCGCATGAACGTCGGCCGGGAGCGGTAGAGGCCGTCGGGCGTCCACGGCTGCCCAGCGTCGTCGGCCGCGTCGGGGTCCGCACCGAGTTCGATGCGAAGGAAGCGGCGGTCGCCCTCGGCGAGGAAGCTCGTCCTCACCACGGGCGCCAGATCTCTGATCATCGCGTCGACGACCAGGGACGGGATGGCCCTCCTGACGTCATTGCGAACACCCTCGTCCGTGAGGCCGGCGATGTTCATGACCATGCTCAACGCTGTCCTCAGCATCCATGAACGTTCCTCCCGGTCATAGAAACTCGGAGTCCGCTCTGCGTCGAAATCGTCGTCCATCGGAGTGCCTTTCTTCTGGTTTGTATGGCCTACGCCTCGGACCGTGACACGGTGCGCGGCCTCGGCAAGCCCAGCGAGGGGAAGCCCGGCCGGCCACCTCCACGAGCGCGCCGCGCGGCCCCAGCGGGTCGACGCCTCTCTCGTACGCCTTGACGTGCAACGCCGGTCCGCTCAGCGTTCCGGCCGGCAGCCGCCCGAGGGCCGGGGGAGTCGGGAATGTCGCTGGTGGATGCCACAATGTCCGGCGGAGGTAAGTAACCAAATGACTGTCGAGCCTTACCGGCGGGTGCTGGCGATCCCGGGCGTACGGGCGCTCATGATCGTCGGGCTGGTCGCCCGGATCCCGGTGACCGCCTCGGGACTAACCCTGACCCTGCACGTGGTGAACGGCCTGAAGCTCGGCTTCTTCCAGGCGGGCCTGGTCGGCGCGGCCGCCACGGTCGGCATCGCCGTCGGCTCGCCGATCGCCGGGCGGTTCGTGGACCGGCACGGTCTCCGGCCCGTGATCGCGGTCACCACAGTCACCCAGGTGGCCTTCTGGGTGTCCGCCCCGTTCCTGCCCTACTGGCTGCTGCTCGGCGGCGCCGTCCTGGGCGGGGCGCTGTCGCTCCCGGTGTTCGGCCTGATCCGGCAGTGCATCGCGGCGGCCGTGCCGGCCGGGCAGCGCCGTACCGGATTCGCGCTCGACTCGATGGTCGTCGAGGTCGCGTACATGATCGGGCCGGCAATCGCGGTCGCCTGCGCCACCGTGGTCGGCAGCGGCTGGACCATGGCCGGCATCGGGGTCGGCCTGGTCGGCTCCGGGGTGGCGCTGCTGGTGCTGAACCCTCCCACCCGGGCCGAGGACGACACCGTCGCCGCCACGGCCGTGCCGCGCCGGCAGTGGCTGACGCCCGCCCTGCTGTCCCTGCTCGGGATCGCCTTCGCGGCGACCTTCGTGCTGATCGCGACCGAGCTGAGCCTGGTCGCGGTCCTCAAGGCCGACAGCGCCGCACGGTGGACCGGCCTGGTGATCGGGCTGTGGTGCTTCTGGTCGCTGCTCGGCGGCTTCGTGTACGGGACGCTGTCGCGGGCGATCTCCCCGCTGGTCATGGTCGGCGCCATGGCCGCGCTGACCGTGCCCGTCGCCCTGGTCGGCGACTGGCGGCTGCTCTGCCTGGCCGTGATCCCCGCGGGGATCCTCTGTGCGCCCGCCCTGTCCGCCACGGTCGACACCCTCAGCCAGTGGGTGCCGTCCGCGGCCCGGGGCGAGGCCATGGGCCTGCACGGCACGGCCCTCACCCTGGGCCTGGCCGTCTCCGGCCCCATCAGCGGCTACATCATCGACGCCTACGGCACCCGCTGGTCCTTCGCACTCGCCGGCCTCGCCGGTCTGCTCCTCGTCGCCCTCGCCATTCCGTTCTGGCGCCGCGCGCCCCAGCCGGCCGGGCCGGGCATCCCCGAGCCGGTCACGGTCTGATCCCGCGGCTTCCTACTTAAGGAGCAGGCTGCGGCCCTGGCAGCGCGGGTCGGGCGGGTCCTGCCGATGGCGGGGCGCTATCCAGTTGAGCATCGTCCGCTCGACCTGCCACCCGTGCACGCGGATCTCGCTGTAGGGCGGCCGGCCGTTGGCCGGGCAGAGCACCTTGGACCGCAGTTGCCCGTTCGGTACGAACTGCAGCCCTCCGCGCGAGTCCAGCATCGTGGTCATCGTGTCGTCGACGGCGGCCACCTCGCCGATCAGCACCGTGGCCGGCTTCTGGTCCTGTGGATCCTCGTCGATCTCCAGTGCGACGGTCGGCAGCACCGGGGCGCGCAGGAAGATCGCGCTGATCACCAGCGGCGCGAGCAGCGCTCCGCCCAGGGCCGTCCAGTGCGTCACCGGCCTGGCCAGCCACTCGGGGATGGGGCCGGTGAACAGCACCGCCAGACCGGGCGGAAGCAGCAGGGTCAGCGCGGTGAGGGTCTCGCCGATGCGGAACGCGTCGACGATCGCCTGGGCGAGCCAGGTGTACGCGGCCGCCGCGGCGACGAGGGGGAGTACGACGCAGACCGACCGGACCAGCCGGCTGCGCGTGCCGTACCGGGCCCGGACCTCGAGCCCGAGGATCGCCAGCAGGAGCATCAGCAACGCGGGAAGGAAGCGCAGCTGCCAGATGAAGGCGGCGAGCAGCCCGACGATCACGACGACCCAGTCCGGGATGCGCATGTTCAGCCGTACCAGCCACGAGTCCGTCGCGTCGGGCGCGCTCGCCTTCAGCAGGGCGCCGAGGGCCCGGGCGACGAGGATGACGACCGGAGCCGACCACATCAGCGTGATCAGCAGGGTGCTGACCAGCCCCAGCGGGCTGACGTACTGGACGAGCATCAGCATGGTCTGCAGGTCCTGGCCGCTGAGGTACCAGAGCCGCAGGATGAGCAGGATCAGGGGGAACGCGGGCAGCACGGTCAGCAGCCACTGCTGACCGCCCTCCCTTTCGCCGTTCTCCGCCATGCCGTTCCACATCTCTTCGCGGTCGGTGCGCCCCGCCGGCCGCACTGCCGGCTGCGCCGCCTCCGGTACCGGGCCGCCGGGGGTCAGGGAGCCATGCCCTCCGCCTCCCAGGGCCATTCACGGATCTTGACCTTGGGAACGGGGGGCTGTTCGGAAATGGCGACCTGCTGAGGTTGTGCGGCCTCCTGCTCCGGGGCCAGATTGCGGGCGTAGGCATCCTCCCACCGGCGGTCCCGGGGGTCGTTCCGCGATTTGTACAGCGACAGGTTGACCAGCTTCGTCAGCGCGGCGTTCTCGCCGGTGTTGATGCCGTAACTCTCCAGGGTGTCCAGCCCGATGTCGTGCAGGAGCAGCTCCTTGGGGTGCTGCGCGACGTATCCCGCGAGAATGGCCGCGTCGGACGCCACGGCGTCGAACTCACCCCGGAGCAGCCCGTCGGCGCACTTCCCGGCACTGTTCCTGTTGAACAGTTTCATCCCCGCATCGGCGGCCGGCCCCACGTTGGTCGACGTCGCCGTCGTGCACACGCGCTGACCGCGGAAGTCCGACAGCGCCTCCGAGGGCTCGACCCCCGCGCGGGTCATGATGGTCTGCTCGGTCCGCAGGTACGGCGCCGAGAAACTGACCGTCGGTATCTTCTCGCGTTCCTCGGTGATGCTGTAGGTGGCGATGACCAGGTCGACCGTCATGAACCTGCCGTCCGCGTCGCGGGCCTGCATGCGGGCGCGGTCCTCGGTCTCGATGGCGAGGAAGCGCACCCGGTCCGGGCGGAAACCCAGGTCCCCGGCGACCATGTAGGCGATGTCGATGTCGAAACCGGCGTACCGCTTGGTCCTGCTGTCGTAGAGGGCCATTCCGGGGTGGTCGTTCTTGACGCCGATGAACAGCTCCTGCTTGCCGATGAGCCCGGCCTGCTCCAGGAGATCGTGCCGGGACGGCGGCCCCTGCCGCTGTACGGTCACGATGATGACGGCCGCGGCGACGACCAGCAGCACCAGCAGGGCTCCGAGGCGTAACGCGGGGACCGGCCGGACGTTCCGCCACCGCCGGCCGCGGTGGGCGGGTTGCTGATCAGGAGATTGCTGGCTCACCAGATCACCACCCTTCGGACATACCAATTGTTATGGGTCATTCCGGTCGGCTGCGGGTACGGGGCACGCCCTTCCTGGAATGGAGGACGCTCGTACTCGCTCGCTCGGGAAGTCACCACCCGTGTTCGGGTGCGGACCGCCAATATATATGCGGTAAAGTTGATCTGCTACTGTTTTATGTGTCCCGCGTATTCGCGAATCCGGAATTCACTCGACTGGCGACCGAAACAAGGCAGAAACAAGGGGACCGCTGTGTCATCAGGCGTATCAACACAACGGGAAAGCTTCGTCGCGGAGGTCGCCGATTACACCGGTCCCGCCGTGCACGAAAGTATCGCCGCCGTGATTCGGCGCGCACTCCTCACGCACTCGATCGTCCTTATCCGGGGAATGCGGTTGACCCCCAAGGAACACGTGGGCCTGACCAGGTTGCTGGGGGAGATCGAGCCGGCGTCCGACCAGCGCAACCATCACCCCGACAGTGTCGACATCCTGGTCGTCCACAACACCGGTGACACCCCGGTGGTCGGCAACCAGCACTGGCATACGGACCGCTCGTTCCATCTGCGGCCCAGCCGCTACACCATCCTGTACGGCAGCCTGATCGGCTCCGGGGGAGGCGAGACGCTCTTCGCCGACATGGTCGGCGCCTATCGGCAGGCTCCGGCCGCGTGGAAGACCGGGCTCGCCGGCGCGGTCGGCGTGCACTCCTACGACAGGCTGGCCCGGCTGCGCGCCGAGGTCCATGACCAGCCGATCCAGGCCGACTACGCGACCCTCTTCCCGCCGGTACGTCATCCCGTCGTACGCGCCCACCCGGAGAGCGGAACCCCCGCCTTCTACCTCAGCGAGCTCTGCCTGGCGCGCATCGAATCCGAGGACGGCACCCCCTCGGACATCTCCGTCGAGGAGCTCCACGCCCACGCCACCCAGGACAGATTCGTCCATCGCCACCAGTGGCGGACCGATGACGTCGTGATCTGGGACAACGCCAGGGTGATGCACCGGGCGGCGCGACTGCCGGCCGGTGCGCAGCGGGTCCTGCACCGGACCACCACGGCCGGCGACCCGCCCCGGCCCGCCGAACCGATGGCCACTGACGGCCACTGACGGACGGCGCGCGCGTACTCCATCGCGCCGGCCGGCCGGGAGGGATCAGGCGGGCCGGCAGCGGCCGTCGGTGACCGACGTGGTGGGGAACGACGGGCCGGCGTCGCCCAGGGCGATGTCGACCCTCACCGCCAGGCAGACCGGGTGGTCGCCGTCCGAATTGGTGATCTGGTAGAGGTCGCCCCGGGAGTCCGCACCGGCCGATTCCACCCGCAGCTCCGAGGCGAGGCTGCCACGCCTGCCGCGGGTGCCCTGCGCGAGCGCCCGCTGGATGTCGAAGCTGTAGAGGCCCAGGCCCTTGACGGGGGTCCGTTCCAGCTCGTACGCGGCCGCGTCGGCGGCTCCGTGCACATCCGACTGGTCGAGGGTGAACATCCGGTCGAGCAGGGAGGGCAGCATGATGAGCAGCACGATGACCGCGCCGGTCGCCACCAGCAGCCCGCCGCTGGTGCCCCTGCGCGCGGGGCCCGCCGGGGGGCCCGGCACGCTCGCCCGGCGCCCGGAGGTGCGCCGGGGGAACGCCGGCTCGCCGCTGTCCGCGCTGGACGGGGCACTGCTCATCTCTCACCTCACGGATCGCGTACACGCGATGTGCACGGTGGCCGGCACCCGGGTCACTACCGACTGATCGTCCGTTCCAGGCGGAGACTCGCATGTGCCCCGTCGCGGGCCGCGCGGGAGATGAGCGGACATGCCGCCCGCACGTCCCGGGGGTCAGCCGGTCCGGGTCGTCTCCCTGGCCTCCTGCTCCTCGACTTGCCGGTTCCAGTCGGCCTTGGCGGACCGCCAGCCGTCCTCGTCGGCGCCGTGCCGCCAGTAACCGGAGATCGACAGCACGTCCAGCGGCAACCCGCGCTCGACCCGCAGATGCCGGCGCAGCTCCTTGACGAAGCCGGCCTCGCCGTGCACGAACGCGTGCACGACGCCCGGCGGGAACTCCAGTTCGCGTACGGCCTTCACCAGGGCCTCGCCGACCGGTGCCCCGTCGCGGTGCAACCACACGATCTCGGCGTCGGCGGGGGTGTCGAGCGGCTGCTCGTCGGCCGCCCCCTCGACCTCGATCAACACCCGGGCCGGTGACCCCGCCGGGATCCGCGACAGCGAGGCGGCGATGGCCGGCAACGCGCTCTCGTCGCCCGCCAGCAGATGCCAGTCCGCCTCCGCCCGGGGGGCGTATGCGCCGCCGGGGCCGAGGAACAGCACCTCCTCGCCCGGCCGGGCGGCCGCGGCCCAGGGGCCGGCCACGCCCTTGTCGCCGTGGTGCACGAAGTCGATGGTCAGCTCCAGCGCGCCCGGGTCCCAGCCGCGCACCGTGTAGGTGCGCGTCAGCGGCCACTGGTCGCGGGGCAGGCTCTGGCGGATCACCTCCAGGTCGAACGGCTCCGGGTAGTCCACCCCCGGCCGCCGGAACTGGAGCTTGACGTAGTGGTCGGTGTAGTCGCCCGCGCCGAACCCGGCGAGCTCGGGCCCGCCGAGCACCACACGGATCATGTGGGGGGTGATCCGCTCGGTGCGCAGTACCCGCGCCCGGTTCAGCTTGGGCCTGCGGCGTTCCGGCCTGGTGCTCATCGGTGCCTCCGGATCGGTCCAGCGTTGATTAGGCAACCCTGAGTCGCTCTCGTCACGGTAGACCAACGCGGAGCCCGGTCGCGATCATTCCTTCGGCCACCGGCGCCCGTCCGTCCCGTGCGGACCGGCCTTCGAGCCGCGCGACCGGATGAGTAGGGGACTACTCATGCGCCGCACGTGCCGATCCCGCAGCGTGGATGCGACCAGAAAGGGCCTGTCCATGCGCCGCTGTGTTCTTCCTATCCTGATCGCCGTCGCGCTCGCCGTCTCCGGATGCGGCGTGGTCGCCAAGCAGGCGGCTCAGATCGTCCTGTTGGCGGTCGCCGACCGCGGCATCGACGCCTTCTTCGATGACGAAGGCGCCGACGTCCACATCTCGTCCTCCGCTTCTCGTGGCGGGGCGATCGACGGTGACGCGCCCGGGCTCTACGGGGGCACCCGCAGGGCCGCCACATGCAACCCGGCCAAGTTGATCAAGTTCCTCGGCCGCAACCCGACGAAGGCGAAGGCCTGGGCCGGCGCGCACAAGATCAAGGTCAGTCAGATCTCCGCGTTCATCCGCAGGCTGACCCCCGTGATCCTCAGGCGGGACACCCTCGTGACGAACCACGGGTTCAAGGGGGGCAAGGCGAACGCCGTCTCGGCGGTGCTGCAGGCCGGCATCGCCGTCCTCGTCGACGACGGCGGAGTTCCGTTGGTCAAGTGCAACTGCGGGAACCCGCTGACCGAGGCCACGGTCAAGCTCGACCACGAGGTCGAGATCACCGTGCCGAAGGGCTCCAGGAACTGGGGCTTCAAGCGGGAGCGGGCCGTCCGGGTCCGGAAGCCGGCGAGGAAGGTCACCTCGCTCCAGCTTGTCCAGCCGGGCACGGGGACCGCCTTCTCCCGGCCGGTCGGCACCGGCGGCACCGTAGACGGCACGCCCGTGGAGGCTCCGCCGGAACCCGTCGCCGAACCGGACCCGATGATCCCCGCCGCGTCGCCGACCCCCTCCGGCACGGCCCCGACGGAAGGCGGCACGGCGACTCCGACGCCCACGATCACCCCTCCGGGACCGGTCGACCCGTCAGGGCCGCCCGGGAGCCCCGGTCCCGGCGCGGCGGGCTCACCGCCCGTCACCGGCTGAGAGGTGCCTCAGCCGGCCGGGCAGGCGGAGTACAGCCGGCGGGTCCCCGCCTCGGCGGCGTACGCCGCGGCGTCGCTGAAGCGGCAGCCGAAGTCGGGCCCGGCCACGGCCGACGGATCGGAGACGGCGTCACCGGCCGGGCGGTGCCCGGTGCCGACCCAGCGGACGAGGTCGTTCCAGCCGGTCGCGGCCTCGGTGGGGGAGAACTCACAGTGCTGGGTGGTGCGGATGGCGCGCTGCACGAGCAGGCCGGACTGGTGGTGCCGGGCCACCCGGGAGGCGTAGATCTGCTCCATGGAGAACGGCACGAACAGGTCGCCGAGGCCGTGCAGGCTCAGGACCGGGACCCGCGGAGCGCCCTGGATCAGCGGTACCTGGGACAGGCGCGGCGAGAGGCGGGCCGCCGGGTCGGCGGGCATGACGCGCTGTACGGTCGCGTTGACGTCGACGGGGGAGTTCGGCGCGTACCGGGTGAACAGGTTGGTCGCCACCCGGCCGGGGTCCTCGGCGAGGGTGGTGCCGGTCGCCGGGGCCCCGAGCGTGAACACGTAGTCCTTCCAGACCGCGAAGGAGGGCGTGAAGCCGGGGCGGGTTCCGCCGGTACGGTTCGCGACGATCGCGCGGAACTGCTTCCCGAGGTCGTTGGTGGTGTCCGGGCCGGTCGGGGTGAGGCCGGTGAGCCCGAGGGCCTGCTGGATGCGCGGGACCGTGGCGGTGAGGTAGTCCGGGGGCGCGGGGTAGGCGCGGATGCCGGCCAGGTCCTGCGCGACGAGGTGGTAGTCGAGCAGGTAGTCGAAGAGGTCGTCGGCGCCGAGCACCCCGCACATCGGCATGGCCCCGGCGTAGAAGCCCGGATACTGCTCCAGCGAGCGGCCGATGACGTGGCCGCCCATCGAGGCCCCGACGATGAGCCGCTGCCGTGGCGGAGCCACCTTCGAGCCGAAGAGGACGGCCAGCTCACGGGTGCTGACCACGCCGGCGCGGACGTCGTAACCGTTGTCGTAGTACGACGACGCCGCCCAGGCGTACCCCTGGTCGAGCAGCAGCCCGCGCAGCCCGAACGGCGGCGGCGAGACCGTGAGGACCTTGCCCTGCCCGGCGTACCCGTGCGCCCAGAGCACCAGCCGCCCGTTCCAGCCCGGCGGGACCTCGATGTCGTAGGCGGCATGGTGGTGGACGCCCTGGAGCACCCGTGACGCGACCCCGTGCACGATCGCCGGGGCCAGCGGCGGGTTGACGATCGTGTAGCCGGGCAGCGGGCTTCCGCCGGGAGTGCCCCCGTCGGCTCGGGCCGAGGTCGCGGCCCCCGCTGCGCTGGCGGTGAGCACGGCCGCCGCGGCGAGGGAGACGAGGTGGCGGATGGGTGAGCGCATGGCGGCCTCCCGGTCTCGTGCAGGCCCCGAATCGTCCCCACATCACATACCGACCAGTCGGTTTGGGATAGGGCGGTGGCCACTTACGGCCGTCGGCAGGGCCGCTCAGCCGGCGGGCAGCCGGGCGGCGAAGTCGGGCTTCAGCAGGTCGCGGACCTTGGCGAGCGGCGCGGTGAGGATCATGTCCGGCTCGTCGGTGCAGGGGGCGAACGAAGAGGTCTGCCAGTCGATGAGGAGCTCCATCCTCCCCGGTGCGAAGAACGCGGTGTCGCGGACGGAGCCGCGGCCGGGCAGGAAGTCGTCGAGCCTGACGGGCAGGCCGGTGCACCGGGCCGGGGTCCGGACCGCCAGCCGGCTCTTGAGCGTCGTCATCCCCCGTGCGGTCAGCGTCGACGGCGACCAGATGTCGCGCGCGGCGAGCTCCCGGCCGGTGCGCAGGTCGACGGTGACCGCTCGCTGGAAGGTGAACCCGCTGCCTCCCGCGTTGGCGCCCTCGCCCCCGACCACGTTGGAGACCGACAGCAGCGTGTCGGTGCGCACTCCGATCCGGGCCGTCGCCCTGATCACCGCGGGGGTCCCGGTGGTGGGGCCGGGCCCGCCGTTGATCTCCTGGATCTGCTTGATGACACCGTCCAGCGGCGCCCGCAGCGCTTGATTGATCTTCTTCTGTACGGCAGCGTCGGGCACCCCGCTCACCTGGGCGTACTGCGCGCGCTGCACCCGGATCGCCGGGTCGGTCAGGGTCTGGTTCAGCGAGTTCAGCCTGACGGCGATCGGAGCGGCGGAGACCGGCGCCGCGATGCTCGTCACCGGGGGCTTCGGACGGGCCGAGCCGGTCGTCTTCACCACGGCCGCCGCGCCGGCGACCACCACCGCCACCCCCGCGACGGCGCCGGCGGTCTTGCCTGCCACCCCCCACCGGCCCGCGTGTGCGGCCGCGCCGCCGGCGGTGGTGGCGCCGCCGGCGGCGCCGGACGCGCCCGGCGCGGCGAGCGCGGCGGCCAGCGGGAACAGCGCGGACAGCGCGGCCGCCGTGCCGGCGAGGATCGCGAGCCCGCGATCCTCCCAGTCGTCGCCGTACCCGGCCGTGGCCGCGCGCTCGAGTTCGGCGACGAACTCGGCCGCACCGGCCGGACGGGCCGCCGGGTCCTCGGCCATACCGCGCAGGACGAGTGCCCGCAGGCCCTCGGGGATCCGGTCGATCGGGAACGGGCCGGTCGAGGGCGGCTGCCCGGTGAGGCATTCGGCGAACACCCCGGTCGCCGCGTACACGTCCGTGGCCGGGGTCCCCGGCGCGCCCCGCCGTTGCTCCGGCGCCATGTACGCGGGCGTTCCGTACGGGGAGCTCTCACCGGCCGGGGTCGCGATCCCGAAGTCGATGAGCTTGCTCCGGCCGTCGCCGCGCACGACCACGTTCGCGGGCTTGTAGTCGCGGTGCACGACGCCCACCCGGTGCGCGGCGGCGAGCCCCAGCAGCGACCCCTTGAGCACCAGCAGCGCGGCGACCGGCTCCAGCGCCCCGTGCTCGTTCAGCACGACGCGCAGCGAGACGCCGTCGACCGCTTCCATGATCATCGCTGCCCCGGAGCCGGGCTGCTCGACGTAGTCGTACAACCTGGCCACGTGCGGGTTCTCGACCGTCCGCAGCAGCCGCGCCTCCCTGCGGAAACCTTCGATCGACCGCACCGAGAAGACGTACTTGATCGCGACCGGCATCCCGGAGTCGTCGTGGCGCGCCAGCACCACCCGGCCCTGCGCGCCCCGGCCCAGCTCGTGGAACTCGGTGAAACCGGCCACCCGCCACGCGTCCATCGACGCCTCCCTGCGCACCGCTCTGCCCGGCAGCGTAGAGATCAGTATCCGCCCAAGCCCGCGTCACGAGGTGTGGATCAGGACGGGTAGGCGGCCGTTCTGGTGAACGCCACGCGCTCGAGGGGGACGGCCGTGCCGGTGTCGTCGACGAAGGAGACCCGGACGGGCCGGTCGTCATCGGTGGTGCGGCGGACCACGGTCGGCCCGTTGGGGTGCGGCCGGTGCTCGTCACCCCACTGCTGGAGGGCGCCGAGCACGAGTCGCAGCTCGGCCCCGGCCGGCGTCACGTGATAGCTGAACCGGACCCGCGAGCCGGGCTCGCGGTAGGGCCGCTTTTCCAGCACCCCGGCCGCCACCAGGGTGGCCAGCCGGTCGCTCAGCACGTCCGGGGCCACGCCCAGCGCCTCGCGGAAGTCGGCGAACCGGGTGAGGCCGGACAGGGCCTCGCGCAGGATCAAGAAGGTCCACCGCTCGCCCACGACCTCCAGCGTGCGGGCGATCGAGCATGTCGGCTCCGCCCGTGGACCTCGGCTCGTGGCAGCACCCATGCCCTACAGTCTACCAGTGCTGAGTTGCCAATCCATAGTCAGCAGGCTAGGTTGGAAAAACCAACGCAGTTCTCGAGCAGGTACGGACCAGGAGACAAGACATGGACATCAAGAATTCCGTCGCGGTGGTCACCGGAGCCAACCGCGGTTTCGGCCGGCACCTGGCCGAGGGCCTGCTGGCGCGCGGCGCGGCGAAGGTCTACGCGGGAGCCCGCAACCCGGCCTCGGTCGACCTGCCCGGCGTGCAGCCGCTCCGCCTCGACATCACCGACCCCGAGTCGGTGGCCGCCGCCGCGGCCGTCGCGGGCGACGCCACGCTGCTCGTCAACAACGCGGGCATCTCCACCGGCACGGGTCTGCTCGACGGGGATCTCGCCGAGATCCGCAGGGAGATGGAGACGCACTACTTCGGCACCCTGGACATGACGCGCGCCTTCGCGCCCGTGCTGGCCGCCAACGGCGGCGGGGGCGTTCTCAACGTCCTGTCCGTGCTGTCCTGGATACACCTGCCGCACCTCGGCGCCTACAGCGCGGCCAAGGCAGCGGCGTGGGCGATGAGCAACGCGCTCCGGCTGGAGCTGGCGCCGCTCGGCATCTCGGTGACGGCCCTGCACGTCGGTTACATGGACACCGATATGACCGTCAACGTCGACGCTCCCAAGCTCGACCCCGCGACGGTCGCCGCCGACGCCCTCGACGGCATCGAGGCCGGTCTCGGGGAGGTCCTCGCCGACGATCTCAGCCGGCAGGTGAAGGCCGGGCTCGCGGCCGACCTCAAGGTTCTCTACCCGCAGCTGCCCTGACCTGCCGGCGACGGCGGGCTCAGGGGGCGGTCAGCCGTCGGCGACCACGGACAGCTCGGCCGGGGGAGCGGGCGCGGTGGACCGCCGCACGACGAGCTCGGGGCGGTAGAGCAGCTCGGTGCGCGGTGCCTTGGCCCCGCCGATCTCGTCCAGCAGGCTGCTCACCGCGGCCAGCCCCATGTCGCGTACCGGCTGGCGGATGGTGCTGAGGGGCGGGTCGAGGTAGGCGGTCAGCAGGGAGTCGTCGAACCCGACCACCGAGACGTCCTCGGGCACCCGCAGCCCGCGCTGCCGGACCCCGCGGATCGCCCCGATCGCCATGATGTCGCTGCCCGCGCAGATGGCGGTGCAGCCCTGGTCGAGCAGCTGCTGAGCGGCCGCCTGGCCGCCCTCGATGGTGAACAGCGTGTTGACGATGAGGTCGTCGACCTCGGTCATGCCGACGTGCTGGGCCATACCGTGCCGGAAGCCCTCGGTCCGCCGGATCGAGGTGACGAACCGCTCCTGGCCGACCGCGAGCCCGATCCGCCGGTGGCCCAGGCTGGCGAGGTGCCCCACCGACATCTCCAGGGAGGCGAAGTCGTCGTTGGAGATGAACGGCGCCTCGATGTCGGTGCGGTAGCCGTTGAGCAGCACGATCGGCAGGCCGCGGTCGGTGAGGCGGGTGTAGCGGGAGCGGTCCGACCGTGAGTCGGCGTGCAGCCCGTTGACGAAGATGATCCCCGCGACGCCGCGCTCCAGCAGCAGCTCGGTGTAGTCGTCCTCGGTGATGCCGCCGGGGGTCTGAGTGCACAGCACGGCGGTGTATCCGGCCATCGCCAGCGCGTTCTCGATGACCTGGGCGAACGCGGGAAAGATCGGGTTGGTCAGCTCGGGGATGATCAGCCCGATCAGCCCGGCCCGCTGCTGGCGCAGCCGGGGCGGGCGTTCGTAGCCCAGGACGTCCAGCGCGGTGAGCACCGCCTGCCGGGTGGTGACGGCGACCCCGGGCTTGCCGTTGAGGACGCGGCTGACGGTGGCCTCGCTCACCCCGGCGTGCGCCGCGAGGTCGGCGAGGCGTGTCGTCATGTGTCTGAACTTACCCTCCATCGACCTGGTCCTTCGGCGACATGGTCCACACGGCGGCGTCCGGCGCGACGATCAGGTGGTCGCCGTCCCGCTCGACCGGCCCGCTCGCCAGCACCGGCTCCCCGGTGATCGCGATCCGCGCGGGCCGTTCGCCCAGGTTGACCGCGCAGGCGAACGACCGGCCGCGGGCGAAGACCAGCGTGCCGGGCGGGCCGTCCAGCCAGCGCAGCGCGCCGTCCCCGAGGGCCTCGTGGTCACGGCGGATGCCCAGCGCCGCCCGGTAGAGCCGCAGCGTCGAGCCGGGCTCGGCCGACTGGGCCGCCACCGAGAGCTCCCGCCAGTGCGCCGGCGCGGGAAGCCAGCTCGAACCGGGCCCGAAGCCGTACGGCGGCTCCTCGCCGGACCAGGGGATGGGCACCCGGCAGCCGTCCCGGCCGGACTCGGGGTCGCGGGCCCGCTGCGGGTCCTGGAGGAACTCCTCGGGCAGGTCCAGCACCTCGGGCAGGCCGAGCTCCTCGCCCTGGTAGACGTAGGTGGAGCCGGGCAGCGCCAGGGTCAGCAGCGCGGCGGCCCGGGCCCGCCGCAGGCCGGTCTCGCCGTCGCCGTAGCGGGTGACGTGCCGCTGCACGTCGTGGTTGGACAGCACCCAGGTGGTGGGGGCGCCCACCGACCCGGCGGTGGCCAGCGACTCCTCGATGACCGCACGGAGCCTGCCCGCCTCCCACTCCGCGCTGAGGTAGTGGAAGTTGAAGGCCTGGTGCAGCTCGTCGGGACGGACGTAGTTCGCCAGCCGCTCGGCCGTCGGCGCCCAGGCCTCGGCCACCCCGATCCGCTCCCCGCCGTAGGAGTCGAGGAGGCGGCGCCAGCCACGGTGGATCTCGTGCACGCCGTCCTGGTCGAAGTACGGCAGCACGTTGGTGCCCAGCATCTTGATCTGGTCGTGGTGCCCGACGTCCGGCAGCCCGGCCTGCTTGACCATGCCGTGCGCGACGTCGATCCGGAATCCGTCGACGCCCAGGTCCAGCCAGAACCGCAGCACGTCGTCGAACTCCGACCGCACCTCGGGGTGCTCCCAGTCCAGGTCCGGCTGCTCGGGCGCGAACAGGTGGAGGTACCACTGGCCGTCGGGGACCCGGGTCCAGGCCGGTCCGCCGAACACCGACTCCCAGTCGTTGGGCGGCAGCGACCCGTCCGGACCGGTGCCGTCGCGGAACAGGTAGCGGGCGCGCTCGGGGCTGCCCGGCCCCGCGTCGAGGGCGTCCCGGAACCACGGGTGCCGGTCGGAGGTGTGGTTGGGCACGACGTCGACGATGATCCGCAGACCGTGCGCGTGGACGTCCTCGATCAGCGCCCGGGCGTCGGCCAGCGACCCGAACATCGGATCCACGTCGCGGTAGTCGGCCACGTCGTAGCCGAAGTCCGCCATCGGCGACGGGTAGAAGGGGGTCAGCCACAGCGCGTCCACCCCCAGCCCGGCCAGGTACGGCAGCCGGCTGCGGACCCCCGCCAGGTCGCCGATCCCGTCGCCGTCGCTGTCGGCGAAGCTGCGGACGTAGATCTGGTAGATCACCGCGTCCCGCCACCACCGGGTCGGCGCCGCGTCCGCGGCCACCCCCCTGACGGAGGGGTACGGAGCGGCGCGGTCCTGCGCGGGCGCAGGGGCGAAGCCGATGTGCTGAGTCAAGAGAATCCCCCGTGGTTCATACCTGATATCCCTGATATCGGCATACGAGCGGCAGAGTTACTTGATGCCGCCGGCCGTGAGGCCCGCGATGATGCGTCGCTGGAAGATGAGGACCACGATCACCAGCGGCACCGTGACGATGACCCCTGCGGCCATCTGGGTGCCGAACGGCTGGTCGAAGCCGGACGAGCCGGTGAACTTGGAGATGGCCACGGTGGCGGTGGTCATCTCCTTCTTGTTCACCATGGTCAGCGCGATGAGGAACTCGTTCCACGCGGCGATGAAGGTGATGATCGCGGTGGTGAAGACGCCCGGCGCGGCCAGCGGGATGATGATCTTCCGGAAGGCCTCACCGCGGGTACAACCGTCGACCATCGCGGCCTGTTCCAGTTCGAAGGGAAGCTGCCGGAAGAACACGGTCAGGTTCCAGATGGCCAGCGGCAGCGCGAACCCCAGGCTGGGCACGATCATCGCCTGGTAGGTGTTGATCCACTTGATGTCGGTGAACACCTTGAGCAGTGGCACGACCTGCGAGATGCCGGGGAACATCGTCGTGGCGATGATGAGCGCGAGCGTGGCGTTCTTGAACCGGAAGTCCAGCCGGGCCAGCGCGTACGCGGCGAAGATCCCGATGACCAGCACCAGCACGGTGGTGGTGCCGGCCACGATCACGCTGTTGACCAGGGACCGGCCGAAACCGTTGCCGGGCCGGAACACCGCCGTGTAGTTCTTCAGCGACCAGTGCGCGGGCACCACGGAGTTGTCGAACTGGTCCGCGGGCCGACGGAAGGCCGACACGATCATCCAGTAGAACGGGGCGAGGCAGTACCCCACCACCAGGACCACGCCGGCGTACGGCAGCGTGCGCCGGATCCTGCCGGTCCAGAGGGCCGTCGGCGTGGGGGCGGGCAGCGTGCTCATGGGCTCACCTTCGTCCGGCGCAGCAGCGGTCTCCTGGGCCCGGTGGTCCGGGCCTGCCCGATGATGTCGGCGCCCAGCAGTTTGACGAACACGTAGGCGATGACCGCGATGTAGACGAACAGCACGGTCGCGTACGCCGCGCCCAGCCCGTACCGCAGGTTGGAGGCCTCGTACAGGGCGAGCATGGAGAGGGTCTCCACCGACTCCTTGTGCGCGCCGATGAGGATGAACGGCAGGTCGAACATCCGGAGCGTGTCCAGCAGCCGGAACAGCACGGCGACCATCAGGGCGGGCTTGACCAGCGGCAGCGTGATCCGCCGGAACTGCTGGAAGGCGGAGGCCCCGTCCACCCGGGCCGCCTCGTAGACCTCACGCGGGATCATCTGCAGTCCCGCCAGCACGAGCAGCCCGACGAACGGCGCGGTCTTCCAGGTGTCGGCGATGATGACGGCGACCTTGGCGTGGAAGCCCTCGGTGGTCCAGAGCACCTTCTGCCCGATGAGGGAGTTGGCGATGCCGTCGGCTTGGAAGACCCAGCGCCACAGCAGCCCGGACACCGCGGTCGGGATCGCCCACGGCACCAGGACGCTCGCCCGGATCAGCCCCTTGCCGCGGAAGGCGCGCTGCATGATCAGGGCCATCGCGACGCCGAGCACCGTCTCGACGCCCACCTGGGTGACGGTGAAGAACGTGGTGTTCCAGAACGCGTTCCAGAAGGCGTGCGCGTTGTCGCCGGTGAAGATGGCGGTGTAGTTGCCGAGCCCGGAGAACTTGTCGCCGCTGACCACGAAGCCGCTGGAGTCCAGCCCCTCGCGGTGCTGGTAGAGCGACTCCCGGAAGGCGGCCAGCACGGGGTAGCCCACGACGAGGGCGAGGACGAGGAAGACGGGGGAGAGCAGCAGGGCGCTGAGCCGGCCCGTGCCCTGGGCGTCGCGGCGTCCGGCCCGGCGCCCGCCGCTGTCCGGCGCGGTGCCGGAGGGCTTTTTCGCGATGATGGTCGCCATACGGTCACTCCTCGACGACCGTGGCGGGGCGTTGGTACGGCGGCGCCCCGCCACGGTGCGGTCCGGCTTCGGCTAGGGCTGGATCAGCGTTCCGAGCTTGGTCTGCAGCTCGTTCAGTGCCTGGTCCGAGGTCTGCTTGCCGGTGATGACCGCGTACGCGGCCTCCTGGATGGCGGTGCTCACGTCGTTGTACTTGACGACCACGGGCCGGGCCTTGGCGTTCAGGATGGCGGCCTTCAGCGTCGGCAGGTAGGGGAACTTCTTCACCAGCTCCGGGTCGTCGTACAGCGACGCCACGGCCGGGGCCTGCGAGGTGGCCAGCAGGTTGGCCCGCTCGGTGTCCTCACCGGTGAGGTACTTGATGAAGTCCAGGGCCGTGGCCTTGTTCTTCGCGAACGCGGAGATCGCCAGGTTGTGCCCGCCGAGGGTGGAGGCGCCGGGGCCGGTCAGGCCGGGCAGCGGGGCGACCGCGAACTTGCCCGCGACCTTGGAGGAGCCGTCGGTCTTCTGGGCCAGGGCGTACTGGTACGGCCACTGCCGGTGGAAGACCAGCTTGCCGCCCTGGAAGGCGCGGCGTCCTTCCTCTTCCTTGTAGGTCAGGGACTCCCTGGGGAGGTAGCCCTTCTTGAAACCGTCCGCGAGGAAGTCCAGGCCCTGCTTGGCCTGCGGGGTGTTGACGGTCGGCTTGCCCGCGGCGTCCAGCACGGAGCCGCCCGCGCCGCCGATGACCTCGGAGGCGTTCACGGTCAGGCCCTCGTACTTGTCGAACTGCCCGGCGTAGCAGCTCGCGCCCTTGGCCTCGGGCAGCCCCTTGACCTTGTCGCAGGCGGCGAACATCTCGGCCCACGTCTTGGGGGCCTCCTTGACGCCGGCCTTGTCGAGCAGGTCCTTGCGGTAGTACAGCAGGCCGCCGTCGGAGACCGAGGGCACGGCGTACAGCTTGTCGCGGTACTGCCCGGTCGAGACGGTCGGAGCCAGGAACTTCGACAGGTCGACCTGGGTCTTGGGGATCTCGGTCACCCAGCGGTTGGCGGCGAACTCACCCGTCCAGACCACGTCCAGGTTGAGGATGGTGTACGCGTCCGACTTGGTCTGCGCGTTCTGCACCATCTGCTGGCGCTGGGAGTCGGCGTCCTCGGGCAGTTCGATGACCCGGGCCTGCTCGGTCGGGTGCTGGCCGTTCCAGGTGTCGATCTGCTTCTGCAGGTTGCCCGACAGGTCCTTTCCGGTCACGAAGGTGATCGGGCCCCGGCCGCTCAGTTCCGCACTGGTCGGCTGTGCCGTGGTCTTGCTGTCACTGCCGCCGCCGCAGGCGGCGAGCGCGAGCGCAAGGCCGGCTGCCAGACCGGCCATGGGG
The DNA here is from genome assembly GCF_050971785.1 of Actinomadura scrupuli. Classification (NCBI taxonomy): domain Bacteria; kingdom Bacillati; phylum Actinomycetota; class Actinomycetes; order Streptosporangiales; family Thermomonosporaceae; genus Actinomadura; species Actinomadura scrupuli. The sequence goes on from NZ_JBPCCU010000005.1 coordinate 567,185, forward strand.
GTGCGCCGCATAGCGTCCTCCTCGATCAGGGGTCGTGCGCGACCCCAGAGCTGTCCCCAGATGTCATGCACAAGTGCTGACGTGGGGCGACTTGGCGGGGACATTAGCAACGGATTTCAGGTGTGTAAACGACTTGCTGAAAGATGCTGCAAGTCTTGTTACACATCCGTCATCCAGGCCTGACAAAGGGGCACGGGAGGCACGCCGGGGACGGCGTGACCGCCTGTACGGCTCGCACGCTCTGCACGGCCTTGCATGGTCTTGCATGGCTTTCAGGGTTTTTCCGGCGAGCCGGGCGAGGTGTTACAGGCTCGCGGTGAGGGCGGTGTCGACGGCCTCGGGCGCGAGGATCCGGTCGAGCACCAGCGTGGCGCAGCCGAGCAGCCCGGCCTCGTCACCGAGCCGGCTCGGCTCGATCCGCAGCTGCCGGGTGGCCAGCGCGGTGGAGCGCCGGTAGACCACCTCGCGCACGCCCGCGATCAGCGGCTCGTACGCTCCGGCGAGGTCACCGCCGAGGACGACCACGGCGGGGTTGAGCAGGTTGACGGCGGCGGCGATGACCTCGCCTATCTGGCGGCCCGCCTGCCGTACCAGCGTGACCACCTCCGGGTCCCCGGCCCGGGCGAGCGCGGCGAGCCCGGTCAGGTCGGCGGCCCGGCCGAGCCGGGCCAGCAGCGCGGCCCCGCCGGCGATCGTCTCCACGCACCCGACGTTGCCGCACCGGCACTGGATCCGGTCCGCGTCGCGCACCGGGATGTGCCCGATCTCGCCGGCCGCGCCGAGCGCGCCGCGCTGGATCCGGCCGCCCGCGATCACCCCGGCGCCTATCCCGGTGGACAGCTTCACGAACAGCAGGTCCTCGGTGCCGTCGCGGAGCCGGGCCCGGTGCTCGCCCAGGGCCATGACGTTCACGTCGTTGTCGACGTAGACCGGCGTCCGGAACCGTTCGGCCACCAGCGAGCGGACGTCGACCGCCCCGCCGGGGCGCCCCCACGGCGGGACGACCGGCGGGTCCTGGGCCCGGCCGGCGGCGAACTCCACCGTGCCGGGCATGCCGATCCCGGCTCCGCGCACAGCGCCCGGCTCCAGGCCGGCCTTGGCCAGCAGGCCCTGCCAGCTGTCCAGGATCGCGGACAGGACGGCCTGCGGTCCCGGACCGGGCGAGAGGTCCGCGGCCTGGTGCGCCAGGATCTCGCCGGCGAGATCGCAGACGGCGAGATGCCCGTGGGTGTGCCCCAGCGAGGCGACCAGCACGGCCCCGCCGGCGGCGTTGAAGTCCAGCCGGGCGGGCGGGCGCCCGCCGGTGGACGGCCCGTCCGCGCGCTCGGTGACCAGGCCGTGCGCGATCAGCTCGGTGACCCGCAGCGCAACGGCCGGCCGGGACAGCCCGGTGAGCCGGCCCAGCTCGGCGCGGGTGGCCACGCCCTCCTCACGGATGAGGCGGAGGACCTCACCGCTGGTGGAGGGACGTCGGGGCATCCGAACAGTGAACCACGGTCGACTTAGGAAGGTCGAGGCATTGAAATCGGAAACTTATGTAAGGTTTCCTTCATAAGAGGTCTTGTCCGACTTCATATGTACCGCTAGTTTCCTGATGTCAGCCCCCCACCCACGGAGCGCCTCTCGATGTCGCACCCCCTGCATCCCGTCGTCGAACGGGTCACGCAGCGCGTCGCCGGCCGCAGCGCCACGACTCGCGCGGCGTACCTGGCGCGCATCAGGGCGGCGGCCGCGCAGGGCCCGGCCCGTGGCGCGCTGGGCTGTGCCAACCTCGCGCACGGCCTCGCCGCCTGCGGGCCGGCCGACACGCTGGGGCTGCGCGGTCAGGTCAAGCCCAACATCGCGATCGTGTCGTCGTACAACGACATGCTCTCCGCCCACCAGCCGTTCAAGGACTACCCGGACATCCTGCGGGAGGCCGTCCGCGAGGCCGGCGGTGTCGCCCAGTTCGCCGGCGGCGTGCCCGCCATGTGCGACGGCATCACCCAGGGCCGGGCCGGCATGGAGCTGTCCCTCTACAGCCGGGACCTCATCGCGATGGCCACGGCGGTCGCTCTGGCGCACGACATGTTCGACGGCGCGCTGATGCTCGGCGTCTGCGACAAGATCGTGCCGGGCCTGGTGATCGGGGCGCTGTCGTTCGGGCATCTGCCGGTGGTCCTGGTGCCCGCCGGCCCGATGAGCTCCGGGCTGCCCAACAACGAGAAGAGCCGGGTCCGCAAGCTGTACGCCGAGGGCAAGGTCGACCGTGACCGGCTGCTGGAGGCCGAGTCCGCCTCCTACCACTCGCCGGGGACCTGCACCTTCTACGGCACCGCCAACTCCAACCAGATGCTCATGGAGGTCATGGGGCTGCACCTGCCGGGTGCGAGCTTCGTACCGCCCGGCACTCCGCTGCGCGAGGCGCTCACCGCCGCCGCCGGCCGCCGGGTGACCGAGCTGACCGCCCTCGGGGTGCCGGGCCGTGGCCACGCGGACGGCACCTACACCCCCGTCGGCGAGGTCGTCGACGAGAAGGCCCTGGTCAACGGCGTGGTGGCGCTGCTGGCCACCGGGGGCTCCACCAACCACACACTGCACCTGGTCGCCATCGCCGCAGCCGCCGGCATCGAGCTGACCTGGGACGACTTCGCCGACCTGTCGACGGTGACCCCGTTGCTGACCCGGATCTATCCGAACGGGTCGGCGGATGTGAACCATTTCCACGCCGCCGGCGGTACCGCCTTCCTGATCTCGGAGCTGCTCGGCGCCGGGCTGCTCCACGAGGACGTGCGGACCGTCGGCGGCGGGGGACTGGGGGAGTACCGCGCCATCCCGCGGCTGCTCTCGGGCACGCTGAGCTGGCGGCCGGGACCGGAGCACAGCGGCGATCCCGCCGTGCTCCGCCCGGCCGCCGAACCGTTCGCGCCCGAAGGCGGGCTGCGCATGGTCGACGGCAACCTCGGCCGCGCGGTGGCCAAGGTCTCGGCCGTCTCCCGCGACCACCGGCTGGTCGAGGCGCCCGCCCGGGTCTTCGAGGACCAGGAGGGGCTGCACGAGGCGTTCGCCGCCGGGGAGCTCGACCGGGACGTCGTCGTGGTCGTCCGCTACCAGGGGCCGCGCGCCAACGGCATGCCGGAGCTGCACAAGCTGACCCCGCCGCTGTCGGTGCTGCTCGACCGGGGGCACCGGGTCGCGCTGGTCACCGACGGGCGCATGTCGGGCGCGTCCGGCGCCGTGCCCGCCGCCATCCACGTCTCGCCCGAGGCCGCCGCGGGCGGGCCGCTCGCCCGGGTACGGGACGGGGACGTGATCCGGTTCGACGTGGACGCGGAGAAGCTCCAGGTCCTGGTGCCGGACGAGGAGTTCGCCGCCCGAGAGCCCATCGGGGGTGCTCTCGGGCGCGACGAGTGGGCCGGCACCGGCCGTGAGCTGTTCGCCGCCTTCCGCCAGGCGGTGGGACCGGCCGAGCGCGGGGCACGGGTCTTCTGAGATGATCGCCCCCTCCGCCGAACGGCCGTGGCTGGTCGCCGACATCGGCGGCACCAACGCCCGCTTCGGGCTGGTCGAGGCGCCGGGCGCGCCTCCCTCCCGCATCGAGGTGCTGTCCTGTGCCGACCACCCGGGGCTGACCGAGGCCGCCCGGGCCTACCTCTCCCGGTACGCCGGCGTGCGGCCCACCGCGGGGTGCGTGGCGGTGGCCGCCGCGACCCGGGGCGGCGCCTTCCGGATGACCAACGCGCACTGGTCCGGCACCACTGCGGAGATCCGCGCCGACCTCGGGTTCGAGCACCTCGAGCTGATCAACGACTTCATGGCGCTGGCCCGCGCCCTGCCCTCCCTCGGCCCCGCCGACCTGCGGGCGATCGGCGGCGGCACCCGCCGGCCGGAACTGCCGGTGGCCGTGCTCGGGCCCGGCACCGGGATGGGGCTGGCCGGGCTGGTCCCGGTGGGCGGCGGCTGGGTGCCGATCGCCGCCGAGGGCGGTCACGCGGACCTGCCTTACGAGACGCCGGGCGAGATCGAGGTGGTCCGCCTGCTGCGCGCCGAGCACGGATCGGCGCACGCCGAGCTGGTGCTGTCGGGGCCCGGCCTGTCCCGGCTGCACCGGCTGCTCGCCACCGTCCACGGGGTGGCCGCCGAGCCCCTCACCGCCGGTGAGATCTGCGCCGCCCGTACCGACCCGCTGTGCGCCGAGGCGCTGGACATGTTCTGCGCGCTGTTCGGCTCCTTCGCCGGTAACGCCGCGCTCACCCTGGGCGCCCGGGGCGGGGTCTTCCTCGGCGGCGGCATCCTCCCGCGCATCGCCGAGACCCTGGAGCACAGCGACTTCCGCCGCCGGTTCGAGGCCAAGTCGCCCGCGGTCGCGGACTACCTGCGGGCCATCCCCACCCTGCTCATCGTCGCCCCGACCCCGGCGCTGGCCGGGGCCGCCGCCTGGCTCGGCGACCGCCTGTCCACGCTGGAGACGGTGTGACCCGCTCCCGCAACCCCGTCCCCCGTTGGGAAGCCGTGCTGTGAACGCCCGTGAACTGATGGAGCTGTGCCCGGTCGTACCGGTCGTCGTGCTGGAGGATGCGCGGCACGCGGTCCCGCTGGCCCGCGCGCTGGTGGCGGGCGGGCTGCCCGCGATCGAGCTGACGCTCCGTACCCCCGCCGCGCTGGAGGCGATCGAGCGGATCGCCGCCGAGGTGCCGGACGCCGTGGTCGGGGCCGGCACCGTCACCACCCCCGGCCAGGTCCGGGACGCGGCCGGCGCCGGTGCCCGGTTCCTGGTCAGCCCCGGCTGCACCGGCCCGCTGCGTGAGGCCATGACCGGCAGCGGGCTGCCCTTCCTGCCCGGGGTCGCGACGGCGTCCGAGGCGCTGGCCCTGCTGGAACACGGCATCACCGCCATGAAGTTCTTCCCCGCCGAGGCCGCCGGCGGCGCCGCCTACCTGCGGGCGCTCGGCGGACCGCTGCCGCAGGTCACGTTCTGCCCGACCGGCGGCATCACCCCGGAGAGCGCGGCCGGCTATCTCGCGCTGCCCAACGTGGGCTGCGTCGGCGGCTCCTGGCTCACCCCGCCCGGCCTGGTGCGGGCCGGTGACTGGGACCGGATCGAGGACCTCGCCCGGAAGGCCGCCGCCCTGCGCTCCTGACCCGGCCGGCCCGGGTCACTACCGTAAGGTCCGCACATGAGCGATATCGGCAAGGACTTCGCCGGTGCGCTGCGGCAGGCCATCCGGAGGAGCGACCTGACGCTGGATCGGCTGCGGCATCGGCTCGACGGGCACGGTGTGCAGGTCAGCGTGGCCACGCTCAGCCACTGGCAGCGCGGCCGGAGCAGGCCCGGGTCCCCGGCGGCGGTGGAGGCCCTGGAGCGGGTCCTCGGGCTCGCGCCCGGCCGCCTGGCGGGCCTGCTGGACGAGCGGGACGAGCAGCCGCCGATCCGCCGTACCGTCGCCGACCTGTGGCCCGACCCGGAGCTGTTCGCGCGCACGCTCGCCCAGCTCGACCGGTCCGGCGACCACCGGCTCGAACGGCTGAGCCTGCACGACGTCTGCAGCTTCGACGCGAACATGCGGCCGCGCACGCTGGCGGTGCGGGAGGTGCTGCGCGCCTCGGGCGACGACATCGACCGGGTCATCGGCGTCCACCAGGTGGACGCTCCCGGTTCGCCGCCGGCGCTCGGCGCGCTGCGCTACTGCCGGCCGGGCCGGGTGCGCACGGAGGCGGGCCTGGTGGCGTTCGAGCTCTTCCTCGACCGGGTCCTCATGGACGGCGAGACCGCGGTCGTGGAGTACGAGCTGCTGTTCCCGGAGAACGGGCCGCTCGGCCGCCATTACGGACGACGCTTTTCGCATCCGGTACGTGACTATCTCGTGGTGGCACAATTCCATCCGGACGCATTTCCGTCACGTTGCCACCGTTATGAACAGGACACCGACGCGGCCCGCCGGAAGCGGCTCAATGAGCTGTGGATAGGCACGTCGGGTAGTGCTCACTTCGCTGTCAGTGATGTGCGCCGGGGAATCACCGGCATCGAGTGGGAACAGAATTAACAGTTAAATCTACCGCTCCTTGAAAACGTTGACCGCCTTTACCGCCGTCGTTGACGATTCTTCTCGCTCGCCTTCGCGAGCCGGACGCATTTTGTTGCGGCCGCCCTCCGCCAAGCGAAGGAGAAACCCGGTGAGAAGGCTCCTACTTTCCGTTGCGGCAGCGGTGCTGCTGGTCGCCGGTCTGACGGCCCCCGCCAGCGCCGCCCCCCTGGTCGCGGTCACCGCGGCACCGGCGGGCCAGGGCATTTCCGGCCAGTACATCATCACCCTGAAAAAGGGCGCCTCGATCAGCGCCGCGGTCTCACGCTCCCATTCCAGTCCGCTGTACCGCTACGGCAAGGTGCTCAACGGCTTCGCGGCGAAGCTGTCGTCCGCACAGCTGACCAGGCTCCGCTCCGACTCCAGCGTCGCCGCCATCGAAGAGGACGGCGTCATGAAGATCGACACCACCCAGAGCAACCCGCCGTCCTGGGGGCTGGACCGTATCGACCAGAGACCGCTGCCGCTGTCGGCGAGCTACACCTACACCAGCACCGGGTCGAGCGTGTACGCCTACGTCATCGACACCGGCATCTACACGTCCAACTCCGACTTCGGCGGCCGCGCGACGGTGGCCTACGACGCCCTGGGCGGCAACGGCCAGGACTGCAACGGGCACGGCACCCATGTGGCCGGCACCATCGGCGGCACCTCCTACGGCGTGGCAAAGAGCGTCCGGCTGCGCGCCGTACGCGTGCTGAACTGCAGCGGGTCGGGGACGAACTCCCAGGTCATCGCCGGTATGAACTGGGTGGCCACCAACCACGTGAACCCGGCCGTGGCGAACATGTCACTCGGCGGGGGCTACTCCAGCTCCGTCAACAGCGCGGCCAACAACCTGGCCAACTCCGGGGTCTTCCTGGCGGTGGCGGCCGGTAACAGCGGCGCCAACGCCTGCAACTCCTCGCCCTCCAGCGCCGCCAACGTGACGGCCGTCGCGGCGAGCAGCCGGACCGACAGCAAGCCGTCCTGGAGCAACTACGGATCATGCGTCACCCTGTACGCGCCCGGGGTGGACATCGTCTCGGACTACCTGAGCGGCACCGCGACGCTCAGCGGGACCTCGATGGCCAGCCCGCACGTGGCCGGGGTCGCGGCCCTCTACAAGGCCACCTACGGCAACGCGTCCTACTCCACCATCCGCAGCTGGCTGATCAGCAACGCCACCACGGGAGCGATCACCAACAACCCGTCCGGCACTCCGAACCGGCTGCTCTACAGCGGGCTCTGACCTGACCCACGTCCGGCTCCGGTCCGGCAGGAAAGGCTCCGTGCGTCGTGTACGCGGCGCGCGGAGCCTTTGTCGTTTGTGAAAATCTACCGTTGACTAATTGCAGCCGTTGTCATCTAGTAAATCAGGACGTCAAGGCTGAGTCGGGGGGCGGCCGCCGCCCGACCGGGAGGCCTTACCAGTGCAGAGCGTAACGGAGGACGATCTCCTCCACCTGCTGCGGCTCGGTCCCTTCCATGTGGCGCTGCAAGCGGCGATCCAGGCCCGTGGGCTGAGTCTGGAAACGTTGCAGCAGCGGCTCGGCGAACAGGGTATCCGGGTCAGTCTCTCCAGCTTGAGTTACTGGCAGCGCGGCCGTACCCGGCCGGTGCGGGCCGATTCACTGCGCGCGGTGCGCGGTCTGGAGGCCATTCTCCGCCTGCCGCGCCATTCACTGCTCACGCTGCTCCCGCCGCTTCTCGGCACGTCCGCCGACCGATCCCCGGCGGGCACCTCGATGCCCATGGAGGAGATCTGCCCCGAGCCCGGCGTCCGGGATCTGCTGGAGGAGATCGGCGACCATACCGACGGCCGGCTGACCGGCCTCAGCCTGCACGACCGGCACGTCATCGGACCGCGACGCGACCTGCGCGAGCTGCGGACGCGGGCGGTGCTCCAGGCGCAGCAGCACGGCGTGGACCGATGGCTCGCCGTCTACCACAGCCCGCACCACGGGGCGCTGCCCACCCGGCGGGAGGCGAGCCGCTGCCGGTTCGGCCGGGTCCGCGCGGACCCGGCCAGCGGCCTGATCGCGGCGGAGCTGCTGTTCGACCGGTCGCTGCGGCAGGGGGAGACGTACCTGCTGGAGTACGGCTTCGGGTTCGAGGACGCCGGCCCGGCCGTCACCCAGGAGGGGCGCGGCTTCCGGCTGCCCCAGCACGAGTACCTGCTGGAGATCCAGTTCCATCCGGAGGTGCTCCCGGCACGGTGTTACCGCACCTGGCGCCCCGACGCGCAGACCGCCGTCGCGGACACGGCGGACCTGCGGATGTCGAGCTCGCACGCGGTGCACTTCATCGAGTTCGGGGTGGCCGGCTACCACGGCATCCGCTGGGAGTGGGACTGACCGGCACGGTGCCGCGCGGCCGGTCCGGCGTCACCGCGGGGGCGGCCGGTGCATCCGGTGCCACCGGCGGCCGTGCGCCATTCCCACCACCGCCATGACCAGCCAGATGACGAAGAACACCCGCAGCACCGCGAAGGCCGCCCAGCCGGAGAAGGCCGTGGCGATGACGACGATGAGGGCGGCGGCCAGCAGCAGCCGCAGCGGGCGGGGCCCGTGGTGGTGATGCGCCGGCGCCATGCCCTGGCGGCGCGCGAGCCGCCGGTGGGCCGCCCACGGCGGTCCGCCCCAGCCTTCGGCGGCCGCGCCCGGTGCGTACGCGCCCGGATGGTACGCGGCCGGCGGCTTGGGGAGATCCCGGTCGATCTCGCGCAGCTCACCGGCGGTCTTGGCGGTCAGTGTGGCGGCCAGCCGCTCGTCGAGTTCCTCGCGGTCCAGCCGGCCCTGCACGAAGTGCTCGTGCAGGGATTCGGCCATCTTGTCGCGTTCGGCGTCACCGACACGCAGGTAGTCGGGGCCTGTCATCTCGTCATCCCTCGCCGTCGTCGCTGGTGGGGTTCTGGGTGTCCTCGGCGAGCAGGCCGTACAGCCGGCGCCGGGTCGCGGCGACCAGCCGCCGGGCCTCGGCGATCTGCTCCTCCGAGCCCGCGTTGACGACCTGCATCAGCGCGCCGCCCATCTGGGCGGCCTCCTTGAACAGGTCGCCGATACCGCCCCCGGGGCCGCTCGTCGCGGGCATCGGCCAGGGGGTCCTCAGCTCGTCTGCGTGCTCCTCGACGTAGGCGCGGCCCGCGTCGGTGAGATGGAACGTCTTGCGCCCGGACTCTTCGACGCCCTCGATCAGGCCCTCGTCGGCGAGCTGCTGCAGCGCCGGGTAGACGGCTCCGGGACTCGGCCGCCAGATGCCGCCGCTGCGCTCGTCGACCTCCTGGATGATCTGGTAGCCGTTGAACGGGCCCTCGGTCAGCAGTGCCAGGATGGCCGCCCGCACGTCGCCCTTCTTGGCCTTGGGCGGGGCCTCCCACGGGCCCTGATGACCCCACGGGCCGCGGCCCCGGTGCCCGTGACCGTGCGGCCCGCGTCCCCAGGGGGCCTGACCGCCGAGGAACCAGGCGGCGCCGGGGAAGTCACCGCGCATGCCGTGCCGGACACCGCGCTTGACGCCTTCCTGCGCCACCTCCTGCGCGACCTTGGCGGCGGCGCCGGCGACCTTGGCCGCCGCCTGCGCGGCGGCCTGGGCCGCGGCCTCCCACGGCTGCTCCGGCCCCGAGTCTCCCGATGTGGATCCCATGTTCTTCACCTTCTTCTGAGAGCTCTCTCAGAGCACTCACGATACGCCAACGATATATCGGAAACGAAGAGAGTCAAGGTTTGGTTCCCGGTCGCCCGAGAGGGGGGCCGTCTTCCCGTTGCTTTGCCCTGACCACCGATACGCGGCCTCGGGGCGGGGCCGTCTTCCCGTTGCTTTGCCCTGACCATCGATACGCGGCCTCGCCGGGGGCCGGCAGGCTGCGTGGGCGTGGGCGGGGCGTGGGCGTGGGGCCGGGGCCGCGCCGGGGTGGTCAGGGCAAAGCAACCCGGGCGTCATGGCGGCGGGCCGGGGCGACGGTGGCCGGTGCCGGGCCGGATGCGGCCGGCTCGGTCCGGTGCCGCCACCGCCGGCGGCGCCCTGGCACCCGGCTGAGTGGGCCGGGTTCAGTGCAGGCGGCTCTGCCAGTCCGCGGGGACGTTTCCGGCGGGTCCCGGTACCGGCTGGTCTAGCGGACGATGCGTCGGCGGCGCCAGCCCGGGCCCCTCGTAGAACTGCTCGGTGGTGAAGTCCCAGAACCAGTCCTCTCCGGGCTCGAAGCTGGTGATCAGCGGGTGCCCCTCCTGCGCGGCGTGCGCCCTGGCGTGCTGGGACGGAGACGAGTCACAACAGCCGATGTGCCCGCAGGCGGCACAACGGCGCAGGTGGAACCACCACCCGTCCACAGCGAGGCATTCGGCGCATCCGGTGCCGCTGGGTGCCGCGGCCGGATCGATCTGCGGTTCGTTCATCGGTTCCTCGGCTCGGGTCGACTGCGCTTCCGTTACGGAAACTACCCGCCGGGGCGTGCCGCTGAGCTGCCGGGAGGCACCGGGGCCGTCCTGTTCGTCCGTGAATGAACCCCGCTCAGCCTGCCCTGCGTACTTCTTACCGAGTTGTCGGTGATCTTCCATATCGGCCCTGACCCCCCGCAGAGAGGACCGGAGAATGAAGATCGAGCACCGTGACGTCCGGCGTACCGGAGTGGCCGTCGCAGCGGTCGGCCTGGTCGCCGGGGGCCTGTACGCCCTTCCGGTCCTCCACGGACAGGGACACGACCAGAACCAGATACAGGACCTGCGGCAGGGCCGGCCGGCCGAGCGGGTCGCGCAGAGCAAGCCGCGCGCCGGTGCCCCCGGCCGGGGCGTGGTGGCGGCGGTCGGGCGGCCCGGGGCCGCCCCGGTGCCCGATCCGGGCGCGACGGTGGCGGCGCTCACCCGGCGGCTGGGCTCGCGTACGGCCGGCGCCTACCTCGACCGTGCCACCGGCAAGGTGACCGTGACCGTCACCAACGGCGCCGACGCGCGGACCGTACGGGCCGCCGGGGCCGTGCCGAAGACCGTCCCCTACAGCGGCACCGTCCTGAAGACCGCCCTGGCCGGCCTCGGCCGGACCGCCGGCGCGCCGGGCACCGGCTGGGCCATCGATCCCGCGACCGACCAGGTCGTCGTATGGGCCGACGCCACGGTCACCGGCGGCAGGCTGGCCACCGTGCGAGCCGCCACGGCGCGGCTGGCGGGCAAGGCCAGGCTGGAGCGCATTCCGGGCCGGCTCACCACCCGGGTCCGGGGCGGCGACCCCATCTTCGGCGGCACCGCGCGCTGCTCGCTCGGCTTCAACGTGCGGACCGGCAACACCTTCGCCTTCCTGACCGCCGGGCACTGCGGCAACATCATCTCGACGTGGTTCGCCGACGCCCGCGGGACCACGCAGCTCGGGGTCACCGCGGCCAGCAGCTTCCCCGGCAACGACTTCGCGATCGTCCGCTACACCGGCAACGTCGCCCACCCGGGAAGCGTCACCCTCGGGGGCGGCGGCGTCCAGGACATCACCCGGGCGGGCGACGCCGTCGTCGGCCAGACCGTCCAGCGCAGCGGAAGCACCACCGGGGTGCACAGCGGCCGGGTGACGGCGCTGAACGCCACCGTGAACTATCCCGAGGGCACCGTGCGCGGTCTCATCCGGACCACCGTCTGCGCGGAGCCGGGCGACAGCGGCGGCTCGCTGTTCAGCGGGACCACCGCGCTCGGGCTGACCTCGGGCGGCAGCGGCGACTGCACCAGGGGCGGCACGACCTTCTTCCAGCCGGTCACCGAGCCGCTGAGCCTCTTCGGCGTCAGCGTCTTCTGACCTCGCGTACGGACGGCGGCGTCATCCCTACCTCGGGGTCGTCGCCACGGCCGCGGCGATCGCCCTGCCGACGAGCATCGTCGCGACCGGGTTCGCGACCCGGGCCCCGGCGGTAGAGGCGGTCGCCGGCTGAGGGCCGGGGCCGGCGGCGTGGCTCAATCCTTGCGGCCGAACATGCGGACGGCGAGGCGCTGCCGCCGGCCGGTCCCGCCGCACTTGCGGCAGTTGCCCCACCGGTCGCGGTTGCTGCCGGGGTTGCGCCCCCTGCCGTCGCAGGACCGGCACCGGGCGAACGGCCAGATCTTCGCCCCGATGACCTGGTAGGCCACCCATCCGGCGATCACGAGGAACAGCAGCACGCTGCCGCTCCCGGACGAGCCCGACCGGGCGACGGCGGCGATGAGGTACGAGTTCATGCGGTCCTCCCCTGGGATACCTGCGCACCACCTGGCTGCGTTCGTCGCCGGTTCCGCTTCATCAGCGCCGCGCCGGATGCCGATTCCCCTACGGCGGGCCTGCAGTCTGGAGGCGTACAAGCCATTGAATTGGGCCCGGGGATCGAGTACAGCGTCACATGACTGGTAATGCATGAGTCGATGCAAGTTTCATCTCGCGAGCGCCCGCGCAGAGCCCCTGATGTACCCATAGGTAACTTGATGTCGAGATAAATCCGCAGTAGCTTGACGTCGAGTGAAAAACCCGCACAAGTTAGGCGATCCTCAGTGCCGGGGCCGGTCGGCTCTAGGGCAGGATTCACTAGGAGACCGACCGCGCGGGACTCGCCCGTCGCTCACCCGCCGCCCGAAGGGGCAGGATGGGAGCGGCGGCGCAGGAGCCGGCAGCGGCCCAGTACAGAGCGCCCATAGATCGATACGTCGCGCCGCAGCGCAATCCGGCCGGAGGCGCGACGTGATGGAGGAGGAGTCGTGTCCGCGAACAGCTTCAACAGCCGCAGTGAACTTTCTGTGGGTGCGAAGTCTTACCAGATTTTCCGGCTGGACGCCGTCGAGGGCTCGGCCCGCCTCCCGTACAGCTTGAAGGTTCTGCTCGAGAACCTGCTGCGTACCGAGGACGGCGCCAACATCACCGCCGACCACATCCGCACGCTGGCGAGCTGGGACGCCAAGGCCCAGCCCAGCCACGAGATCCAGTTCACCCCCGCCCGCGTGATCATGCAGGACTTCACCGGCGTGCCGTGCGTCGTGGACCTGGCCACCATGCGCGAGGCCGTCCGCGACCTCGGCGGCGACCCGGCCAGGGTCAACCCGCTGTCGCCGGCCGAGATGGTCATCGACCACTCCGTCATCGTGGACTACTTCGGCTCACCCGACGCCTTCGAGCGCAACGTCGCGGTCGAGTACGAGCGCAACAACGAGCGCTACCAGTTCCTGCGCTGGGGCCAGACCGCGTTCGACGACTTCAAGGTCGTGCCGCCCGGCACCGGCATCGTGCACCAGGTCAACATCGAGCACCTGGCCCGCGTCGTGTTCGACCGCGACGGCGTGGCCTACCCCGACACCTGCGTCGGCACCGACTCGCACACCACCATGGAGAACGGCATCGGCGTCCTCGGCTGGGGCGTCGGCGGCATCGAGGCCGAGGCGGCCATGCTGGGCCAGCCGATCTCGATGCTCATCCCGCGCGTCGTCGGCTTCAAGCTGACCGGTGAGCTGCCCGCCGGGGTGACCGCCACGGACCTGGTGCTCACCATCACCGAGATACTGCGGGGCCACGGCGTCGTCGGCAAGTTCGTCGAGTTCTACGGTGACGGCGTCGCGTCGGTGCCGCTGGCCAACCGCGCCACGATCGGCAACATGAGCCCCGAGTTCGGCTCCACCTGCGCGATCTTCCCGATCGACGGCCAGACCATCAGCTACCTGCGGCTGACCGGGCGTTCCGACGAGCAGATCGCGCTGGTCGAGGCCTACGCCAAGGAGCAGGGCCTCTGGCTGGACGCCGACTCCGCCGAGCCGGAGTTCTCCGAGTACCTCGAGCTGGACCTGGCCACGGTGGTCCCGTCGATCGCCGGCCCCAAGCGCCCGCAGGACCGCATCCAGGTCTCGGCCGCCAAGCAGACCTGGCGCCGCGACGTCCGCAACTACGTCTCGAGCATTCAGGGCCCCGGCGACGAGGCCTCCGACGAGTCCTTCCCCGCCTCCGACGCACCGGCGAACTCCCAGCAGTCCGACGCCGACCGGCCCCGGATCCCCGGCACCAACGGCGACCGGCCGTACAACCCCACCCCGGTGAAGCTGGCCGACGGCACCTCCTTCGAGCTCGACCACGGCGCCGTCGTCATCGCCGCCATCACCTCCTGCACCAACACCTCCAACCCGTACGTCATGATCGGTGCGGCGCTGCTCGCCAAGAACGCGGTCGAGCGGGGCCTCACCCGCAAGCCGTGGGTCAAGACCTCGCTGGCCCCGGGCTCCCAGGTCGTCACCGGCTACTACGAGCGGGCGGGGCTGACCCCCTACCTCGACAAGCTGGGCTTCAACCTGGTCGGCTACGGCTGCACCACCTGCATCGGCAACTCCGGCCCGCTGCAGCCGGAGATCTCCGCGGCGATCGGCCAGGCGGACCTCGCGGTCACCGCGGTCCTGTCCGGCAACCGCAACTTCGAGGGCCGGATCAGCCCCGACGTGAAGATGAACTACCTGGCCTCGCCGCCGCTGGTGGTCGCCTACGCGCTCGCGGGCACGATGGACATCGACATCCTCAACGACCCGATCGCCGAGGGCGCCGACGGCGAGCCCGTCTACCTGCGCGACATCTGGCCGTCCGCCGAGGAGATCGCCTCGGTGGTCGAGTCGTCCATCGGCCAGGAGATGTTCGTCAAGGACTACGCCGACGTGTTCGCCGGCGACGCCCGCTGGCAGGGCCTGTCCATCCCCACCGGCAACACCTTCGAGTGGGACCCCGACTCGACCTACGTGCGCAAGGCGCCGTACTTCGACGGCATGGGCATGGAGCCGTCGCCGGTCACCGACGTGCACGGCGCCCGGGTGCTGGCCAAGCTCGGCGACTCGGTCACCACCGACCACATCTCGCCGGCCGGCGCCATCAAGGTCGGCACGCCCGCCGCCCAGTACCTCCAGGAGCACGGTGTCACGGCCCGGGACTTCAACTCCTACGGCTCGCGCCGGGGCAACCACGAGGTCATGATCCGCGGCACCTTCGCCAACATCCGGCTGCGCAACCAGCTGCTGGACAACGTCGAGGGCGGCTACACCCGCGACTTCACCCGCTCCGGGGAGCAGGCGTTCATCTACGACGCGTCGGCCAACTACCAGGCGGCCGGGATCCCGCTCGTGGTGCTGGCGGGCAAGGAGTACGGCTCCGGTTCCTCGCGGGACTGGGCCGCCAAGGGCACCGCGCTGCTGGGCGTGCGCGTCGTCATCGCCGAGTCCTACGAGCGCATCCACCGCTCCAACCTCATCGGCATGGGCGTGCTGCCGCTGCAGTTCAAGGACGGGGAGTCCGCCGCCTCGCTCGGCCTCACCGGCACCGAGACGTTCGACGTCGTCGGCATCGAGCAGCTGAACGAGGGCGGCATCCCCTCCGAGGTGACGGTCACCGCCGACGGCAAGGAGTTCGCCGCCGTCGTCCGCATCGACACCCCGGGTGAGGCCGACTACTACCGCAACGGCGGCATCATGCAGTACGTCCTGCGCAACCTGATCGGCAGGTAGCACCACCGGGCGGTACGGGCCGCCTCCCCGGCCGGGGAGGCGGCCCGTACCGACTCACGGGGTGCTCACGCTCCCCTCACGTGCCCAGCCGGGTGCGGACGACCAGGTCGTGCAGGGCGTCGTGGGCGTCGGGCTCCGCGGGCAGCGCGGACCGGTCGCGTTCCTCCTCCAGCCGCAGGGTGAGGGCGACGACGTCGGCGCCCAGCCGTTCCGCGTCCGGGGCCGCGGCGGGGAGCGAGCCGTGCTCGGCGCCCCGCTTGGCCTCGATCAGCTCCGCCAGATAGGCCGGCCCGCCCTCCAGCAGGCGCAGATCGGCCACCAGCTCGCCGGTGCGCATCAGATGCGCGCCGGTCAGCAGCACCCGGAAGGTGTAGAGCAGCGGCTTGAGCTCCCCGGACTTCTCGAACAGCCGCCACTGGTTGCGGGCGAACCCGAGGTAGTGGTGGGCGTGCAACCGGGTCACGCAGCGCGGCGCCAGGGCCACCAGTTCCTCGTGCAGCGGCGAGGACGCCACCACCAGCGGTGACAGCACCTGCTCCAGCACGTAGCCGTTGCGGCTGAGCATCATCCGGCAGAACTTGGCCAGCTCGTGGGTGACCAGGTCCAGCTCGGCGCCCTCCACCCAGGTACGAGTGATCGTCTCCTCTCCGGTGCGCAGCCCGACTATCTCCTCCAGGGGCAACAGGTGCACGCCGCGCAGGTCGATGTCGGAGTCCGCGGAGGGAAAGCCGTACAGGTGCGCCCCGCTCACCGTGATGAAGGCCCGGGGATAGGGGTGGGAGCGGTCGAGCAGCCCCTCCGGAAGCAGGACTTCGAGCTCGTTCATGGGGTCGAGGGTGGCCTGCCGCGCCCGCAGGAGCAAACGTATTTGGGACCGGAAGTCACTCAGCTGACAAATTTTCTGGACTTATGCGTTGTCCAAGACGAAACCCGGCTGTATTTGCTTGAATCGGCTGGCATGTGGCATGAGTCACAGCTGCCTCGTCCGTGGCTGAAGCGGTATCCGCCGCAGATCGCCGTCGAGCCGGACATCCCCGATGTCCCGGTCACCCGGCTGCTCGACGACGCCGCGGAGCGCAACCCCTGGAACGTGGCGCTGATCTTCTTCGGCCGCCGGATCCGGTACCGGGAACTGCGGCGCGACGTCGACCGGTTCGCGGCGGGGCTGCGGCTGCTGGGCGTGAGCCCGGGGGACCGGGTGGCGCTGATCCTGCCCAACTGCCCGCAGCAGGTGATCGCCTTCTACGCCGTGCTGCGGCTCGGTGCGGTCGCCGTGCCGACCAACCCGCTCCTGACCGAGGAGGAGCTGCGGCACCAGCTCGCGGACTGCGGGGCCCGGGTCGCCGTCGTGCTCGACCGCGCCTACGAGACGCTCCGGGCGGTGCGAGGGGCGTTGCCCATCGGCTACGTGGTGGTCACCTCGCTGGTCGACTACCTGCCCGACCTCCGGCGGTTCGTGCTGGGACTTCCGGTGCGCGAGCTGCAGCGGCGGTGGGAGGAGATCACGGCCCCGGTGCCCGAGGATCCCGGCGTCATCGGCTTCGCGGAGTTGCTGGAGAGCTCCGCCCAGAACATGGTTCAGGCGCCGCTCGACCCGGGCCGCGACCTCGCCGTGATCCAGTACACCGGGGGCACCGAGGGGCGGCCCAAGGGGGCGATGCTCACCCACCGCAACCTGGTGGCCAACGCCGTCCAGGTGACGCGCTGGGACTACCGCATCCGGTACGGGCGCGAGCGGACCCTGGCGGTCATCCCGATGTTCCACGTGTTCGGGCTGCTGATGTGCCTGATCCGGCCGGTGCTCATCGCGGGGTCGGTCGTCCTGCTGCCCCGGTTCGACCCACGCCAGGTGACGCACGCCATCCGCCGCCACCGGCCGACGATCTTCCCCGGGGTGCCGCCGCTGTTCGAGCGGGTGCTGGCGGAGACCCGGCCGGGCCGCCGCCACCTGGCCCGGCTCCGCGGCGTCTCGGGCGGGATGGCGCTGGGCCGGGCCACGGCCGAACGGTACGAGCGCGCGGGCGGCCTCCTCGTCCAGGGGTACGGTCTCACCGAGGCCGCGCCCAGCGTGCTGTGCAACCCGCCCTACGGCGGCGCGCGGCATGTCACCGTCGGGATGCCGCTGCCGCTGACCGACGCGGTGGTGGTGGACGAGGACGACCCCCGCACCATCCTGCCGCCGGGAAACGCCGGGGAGCTGATCGTCCGTGGGCCGCAGGTCTTCCAGGGGTACTGGAACCAGCCGCGGCAGACCGCCGAGGTGCTCGCGCGGGGATGGCTGCGGACCGGGGACATCGCCGTGATGAGCCCGGACGGCTACTTCACGATCATCGAGCGCAGAATCGACCTGATCAAAGTCAGCGGGTTCAGCGTGTTCCCCTCGGAGGTCGAGGAGGTCCTGGCCCGTCATCCCGCCGTCGTCGAGTGCGCGGTGATCGGGCTGCCCGAGGAGCGCCGGGGCGAGAAGGTCGTGGCCTGTGTGGTCGAGCACCCCGGCTATCCCTTCTCCGCCGAGGAGCTCCGCCGGCACTGCGCGAAGTACCTGGCCCACTACAAGGTCCCCGAGGAGTTCGTGCCGGTCGACGGCCTGCCCCGGACGATCCTCGGCAAGGTGCTGCGCCGGATGGTCCGGGACCGGTTCTCCACCGCGCTGTGACCGGCGGTCAGGCATCCACGGCGCGGCGCCGCACCGACACCAGCAGGTCCTCCACCCGGGCCAGGTCCGGCTGGGCGGGCAGCGGGCTGGTCGCCAGCGCCGCGTCCATGCCGGTGGCCAGCGCCGCCCGCCAGGCTTCGATCTCGTCCCAGCCGACCTCGCCGCGGCGTACCGCCAGCAGCCGCTCGCGGTGCGCGCTCACGTCCACCAGCGGCTCGCCGTGCTCGACCAGGTGCCGGCCGCTGAGCAGCAGCCGGAGCAGGTGCATGACGTGCTTCCAGCCGGGTTCGCCGTGGTTGCGCAGATCGGCCTCCAGCTTGCGGAACTGGCTCTCGGCATAGCGGTGGAACGTCCGGTGCGCCTGCCGGGACAGGAAGGCCCCGCGCACCGCCAGCAGCTCCGCGCCGACGGGGGTGACCTGCTCGACCAGCGGCGACCACAGGCACTCCAGCACCGTCGGGTTGGCGTCCAGGGCCAGCGCGCAGAAGCGCTCGAACTCCCAGGAGAAGCGCTCGGCGTCGGGCCCGTCCACGTGCGTCGGCGGCCTGCCGAACCGCCAGAACAGCGGGGTGGGCGCCACGAACACCCCGCGCCGGTCCACGTCGCTGTCCGCCGTCGCCAGCCCGTACGCCTGCGAGCCGATCACGACGGACAGCACCGTGTGATCGCGCACCAGCCGCACGCCCAGATCGGCTCCCGGATCGCTCACGGCGCACAGCCTGTCGCACACCGGCCCGCCATGGCCACCCGGTTACCGGGTGAAACGCGCGGTCAGCGGGGAGATACGGTGCTGGATGTTATGCCGGATCTTGAATTTCTCCTGGTGGCCGGGCTGGCCGCCGCCCTGGGCGCGATCGTGCAGAGCGGTATCGGCCTCGGCCTGGGCCTGGTGGCCGCGCCGATCGTCACGCTGCTGTTCCCCTCGCTGATGCCGGGAGCGCTGCTCATCGCGGCGACCGTGCTGCCGTTGTTCGTGGTCGCCAAGGAGGTACGGCACGCGGACTGGAGGGGACTGCGGTGGGCCTTCGGCGGGCGGCTCGCCGGGACGCCGTTCGGGGTGTGGTTCGTCGCCCTGGTGCCGCAGCGGGCACTGGGCACGGCCGTGGGCGGGATGGTGCTGCTGGCGATCGGGCTGAGCCTGTGGTCGGGCAGGGTGCCGCGCAACGCCGGGACGCTGACCGGAGCGGGGCTGCTGGCCGGGGTGATGGGCACCGCCACATCCATCGGGGGCCCGCCGATCGCGCTGATCTACCAGCGGGAGTCCGGGCCGCGGATCCGGGCGACACTGTCGATCTTCTTCACGGTGGGCGCGCTGCTCTCGGTGCTGACCCTGGCCGCCGTCCACCAGCTCCCGCAGCGGCAGATCTGGGCGGGCCTCGCGCTCACACCGTTCGTCGTGGCCGGCTTCATGGTCTCCGGCCCGTTCCGCCGCTATCTGGACCGGGGGCGGACCCGCAACGCCGTGCTCGTCCTCACCGGGGCGTCCGCCGTCATACTGATCGTCCGTAGCCTGCTCTGACGCCGCCCCCGCCGGAGGCCTCACGGGTGCCCGAGTGGTACGCCGGCGGCGGCACGGGACCGCGACGTACCGGGCGGGACGGGTCGTTAGGGTGGGCGGATGAGCGAGGCGACGGTACGGCGGCCGACCGCGGCCGAGGTGGCGGCGGCACACGACCGCACGATCGCCGACGTCCTCCCTCCGGAGGGCTCGCCCCTCGCGGTGCTGTTCTGCGGGATCAACCCCGGCCTCTACTCGGCGGCCACCGGGCACCACTTCGCCCGGCCGGGCAACCGCTTCTGGCCGGCCCTGCACCGGTCCGGCTTCACCGGCCGGTTGCTGGCGCCGCACGAGCAGGACCTGCTGCCGGGGTACGGGCTGGGCATCACCAACCTCGTGGCCCGGGCCACCGCCCGCGCCGACGAGCTCACCGCGGCGGAGCTGCGCGAGGGCGGCCGGCGGCTGGCCGCACTGGTCGAACGGCATGCGCCCCGCGTCCTCGCGGTCGCCGGGGTCACCGCCTACCGGACCGCGTTCGGCAGGCCCGGCACGGCCATCGGCCCGCAACAGGAGACGTTCGGCCCGGCCGGGCTCTGGGTGCTGCCCAATCCCAGCGGCCTCAACGCCAGCTGGACCCTGCCGCGCCTGGCCGAGGCGTTCGGTGAGCTGCGTGCGGTGGTCACCGGCTGAGGCCGGGGGTGCTGCGCCGGACTCGCCGAGCGGCCTCAACGCCGGCTGGACCCTGCCGCGCCTGGCCGAGGCGTTCGGTGAGCTGCGTGCGGTGGTCACCGGCTGAGGCCGGGGTGCTGCGCCGGACGGGCGGTACGCGGGGTCAGCCGGCCGGCAGGGGTGTCGCGTGGGCGTCGTCGACGGCCATTTTGGCCAGGACCTCGGCGACCAGGGTGGGCTGTGGCTCCCAGAGTCCCAGCCAGCCCAGGCTGACCACCGGGCGGGAGAGCGCCCGGATCGCGGTGAGGCGCCAGTGGTGGGTGCCGGGCTCGGCCCACGGGCCGCAGTCGCAGGGCGTCCCGTCCACGGCGGCGGAACAGACGCCGGCCAGCTCGGCGACGGCGATCACGGCACCGAGCGTGGCGAGCGGGTCCCGGGGGTCCCAGCCCGCGGCCCGGATCAGCGGCGAGTGGCATGAGTCGAGATCGACCCGCATGGAGGCGTGCACCAGCAGGGGACCGCGATAGGCGGTGGGCATCGGCTGGTTGGAGACCTTCCGGTGCCCTCGCGCGACGGCCCAGCCCCAGGGCTGCTTGATGCTGATCGCCCGCACTCGGTGCCTCCTGTCGTCGCTGATCATCCATCGTGACGCGGCTAACCCGAGAATGTTGTCCGGAATGTCCGGGATTTACGAACTTGGTGGGCGAGATCCGAGCCTCTGGGCAAGCCAAGCGTAGCGATGTGGTGACCGAGGTGGCCATGTGTGACAAGACACGTCGCCGGACGGCAAAAGGTTCACTCCGGATGTCGGTCCGGTACCGGACGCCCGCTACCAGGCGATGGCGGGCGGCAGCAGCGCCGCCGGGGCGACCGGCCAGTCGAGCGGAGCGCCCAGCGGCGCGAGCTCGGCCAGCTGCAGCCGGTACCACGGTGAGGCCTCGGGGTGCCCGGCGAGCTCCAGGCACGCGTCCCAGTCGCGCCACTCGGCGGCGGCGACCTCCGCCGGATGCGGGCGGACCTCCCCGGCGCCCACGGCGCGGACCACCGGGCAGCGCTCGTGCTCGACCACGCCGTTGGCCGCGACGGCCCGGTAGGCGAACTCCGGAAGCGTGAGGGTCATGCCGGTCACGGTGACGCCGAGCTCGGTCCGGACCCGCCGCCGTACGGCCTCGCGCAGCGTCTCACCGGGCGCCGGATGACCGCAGCAGCTGTTGGTCCACACCGACGGGAAGGTGAGCTTGTCATGCGCCCGCTGGGTGATCAGGACCCGTCCGCGATCGTCGATGAGATAACAGGAGAAGGCGAGGTGGAAGGGGGTGTCGCCGTGGTGGCTGGCCACCTTGGGAGCCGTGCCCACGGCCCGGCCGGCCGGGTCCAGCAGCACGATCTCCTCGGCCAGCACATCGATGTCGCCGCTCCTGCCCATGTGCCCTCACACTACGGGCCGTGTGTGGATTGCGTGAACAGAACCCGGCGGAAGCCCGTGATGTGCTTATCCTGGCCCCGATGCTCCACCCGGCTCGGCTCGGCGGCGCACAGCCGGGCGCTCGGCCAAGGGCGCAACGGCAAGACGGTGCAAACCGGCATTAAGCTTCGGACGTCTAGCAATCAGAGGCAGGGGCGCCTTTGAGCTAAGGGGAGATGACGCGGTGAGCCTTCTGGAGTCGATCAAGGGTCCGGCGGACCTGAAACGACTGGATCCCGCGCAGTTGCCGGTCCTCGCAGCGGAGATACGCGACTTCCTGGTGGCCGCGGTCTCCAAGACCGGGGGCCACCTGGGCCCCAACCTCGGTGCGGTGGAGCTCACGATCGCGATCCACCGGGTGTTCGACTCCCCGGTGGACCCGGTGCTGTTCGACACCGGCCACCAGGCGTACGTGCACAAGATCCTTACCGGCCGGCACGACTTCGACAAGCTGCGCCAGCGCGGCGGCCTGTCCGGCTATCCCAGCCAGGCGGAGTCCGAGCACGACCTCATCGAGAACTCCCACGCCTCGACGGCGCTGTCGTACGCCGACGGGCTGGCCAAGGCCTTCGAGCTGCGCGGCGAGGACCGTACGGTCGTGGCGCTGGTCGGGGACGGCGCGCTCACCGGCGGGATGTGCTGGGAGGCGCTCAACAACATCGCCGCGGGCAGGGAACGCCCCCTGATCATCGTGGTCAACGACAACGGCCGTTCGTACTCCCCGACCATCGGCGGGCTCGCCAGCCACCTCGCCAACCTGCGGATGACCCGGGGCTACGAGCACGCGCTCGACCTCATCAAGAAGACCGTGCCGAGGGCCCCGGTGGTCGGCCCGGCGGCCTACGAGGCGCTGCACGGGATCAAGAAGGGCCTGAAGGACATCCTGCAGCCCCAGGCCATGTTCGAGGACCTCGGCATCAAGTACGTCGGCCCGATCGACGGCCACGACGAGGACGCCGTGGAGCGTGCCCTCCGCAAGGCCCGGGGGTTCGGCGGGCCGGTGATCGTGCACTGCATGACCACCAAGGGCTTCGGCTACGCCCCCGCGGAGAACCACGAGGAGGACTGCTTCCACGGGCCCGGGGCCTTCGACCCGCTCACCGGCGATCTGCTGCCCAAGGCCGGGGGCCCCTCCTGGACCAGCGTGTTCAGCCGCGCCCTGGTGGAGCTCGGCGCCGAGCGCCCGGACCTGGTGGCGATCACCGCCGCGATGCTGCACCCGGTCGGGTTCGGCGCCTTCGCCGAGGCCTTCCCGGACCGGGTCTACGACGTGGGCATCGCCGAGCAGCACGCGGTGACCTCCGCGGCGGGGCTGGCCATGGGCGGCATGCACCCCGTGGTGTCGCTCTACGCGACCTTCCTCAACCGGGCCTTCGACCAGGTCCTCATGGACGTCGCCCTGCACCGGCTGCCCGTGACCTTCTCACTGGACCGGTCCGGCGTGACCGGCGACGACGGTGCCAGCCACAACGGCATGTGGGACCTGTCGATCCTGCAGCTGGTGCCCGGCATGCGCATCGCCGTCCCGCGCGACGGGACCCGGCTGGGCGAGCTGCTCGGCGAGTGCGTGGCGGTGACCGACGGGCCGACCGCGATCCGGTTCCCCAAGGGCCCGGTGGCGGAGGACATCGAGGCCGTCGGCTCGCTCGGCGGCATGGACGTGCTGGCCCGGCACACCGGTTCCAACGGCGCCCGGGTGCTCATCGTCGCCGCCGGGCCGATGGCCACGCCGGCGATGGAGGTGGCCGAGCGGCTGGGCGCCCAGGGCATCGGCGTCACCGTCGTCGACCCCCGCTGGGTCAAGCCCCTCGACCCGGCACTGGTGGGGGCCGCCCGCGACCACAGCCTGGTCGCGGTCGTCGAGGACAACGGCCGGGTGGGCGCGGTGGGCGACGCGGTGGCGCGCCTGCTGCGCGACTCCGGCGTGGACGTCCCGGTCCGCACCTTCGGCATCCCGCAGGAGTTCCTCGACCACGCCAAGCGGGCCCAGATCCTCGCCGACATCGGGCTGACGCCGCAGGATCTGGCCCGCGACATCACCGAGGCCGTGGCCCGGGTGACCAGCACCGAGCTGGAGCACACGCCGCACGACTGAGCCGCCACGATCCGGGCAGGGGGCCGTCCGCCCGGGCGGCCCCTGTCCGGATGGCACGACACCTGACCAGATGGGTCATTCTGCGTGTAATGCCAGGTGGCCGGGGGGATGGGTTTCGTCACGTCATGCACGGTGATTGCTGTGGGACGAGATGGACTTGACTCCCTGGGGAGGCGCGGGATGGGTGTGCTGCGGACCAAGCCGGTCGAGCAGTCGATCCGCGACACCGACGAGGAAGGGCACCGGCTGCGCAAGGACCTGTCGGCGCTGGACCTGACCGTCTTCGGCGTCGGGGTCATCGTGGGCACGGGCATCTTCGTGCTCACCGGCCGGGTCGCCCGGGAGAACGCCGGCCCGGCGGTCGCGATCTCCTTCGTCATCGCCGGCGTCGTGTGCGCGCTCGCCGCCCTGTGCTACGCGGAGTTCGCCTCCACGGTGCCGGTCGCGGGCTCGGCGTACACCTTCTCCTACGCCACGCTCGGCGAGTTCCCGGCCTGGATCATCGGCTGGGACCTCATCCTGGAGCTGGCACTCGGCGCGGCCGTGGTGGCCGTCGGATGGTCCGGCTATGCCCAGTCGCTGCTGGACGGCATGGGCTGGCATCTGCCCTCCTCGCTCGCCGGGGAGCACGCCGCCTTCAACATCCCGGCCGTGCTGGTCGTGCTGGCCGTCACCACGCTGCTCGTGCTCGGGGTCAAGATCTCCTCACGGGTGAACGCCATCGTGGTCTTCATCAAGATCTCGGTCGTGCTGCTGGTGATCGTCGCCGGGCTGTTCTTCGTCAAGAGCTCCAACTACCGGCCCTTCATCCCGGCCTCCGAGCCGAGCCCGTCGGTCGGCGGGCTGAAGGCCCCGCTCATGCAGGTCGTCTTCGGCATCTCGCCGGTGAGCTTCGGCTGGCTCGGGATCTTCAGCGCCGTCTCGGTCGTCTTCTTCGCCTACATCGGCTTCGACATCGTCGCCACCGCGGCCGAGGAGTCCCGCCGGCCGCAGCGCGATCTGCCCATCGGGATCCTCGGCTCGCTGGCGATCTGCACCGTGCTGTACGTGGCGGTGTCCCTGGTCGTGGTCGGCATGCAGAACTACCGGCGGCTCAGCGAGGAGGCGCCACTGGCCGACGCCTTCAAGGCGGTCGGGCATCCGGCCTTCGCCACGATCGTCAGCATCGGCGCGCTGGCCGGGCTCACCACGGTCGTGCTCATCCTGCTGCTCGGCCAGAGCCGGGTCTTCTTCGCGATGAGCCGTGACGGCCTGCTGCCGTCCTGGCTGGCCGCGGTGCATCCCAGGTTCGGCACGCCGTACCGTTCGACCATCCTCATGGGGCTGATCGTCGCCGTCATGGCGGGCCTGATCCCGCTGTCGGCGCTGGCCGAGCTGGTGAACATCGGCACGCTGTTCGCCTTCCTGGTCGTCTCGGCCGGCGTGATGATCCTGCGCCGCACCCGGCCCGACCTGCCGCGGGCGTTCCAGGTGCCGCTGGTCCCGGTGGTGCCGATCCTGTCGATACTCGGCTGTCTCTTCGTGATGTTCAACCTACCGGTGGAGACCTGGCTGCGGTTCGTCGGGTGGATGGTGATCGGCGCCGCGATCTACTTTCTGTACGGGCGGACGCACAGCCGGCTGCGGGCCGGGATCCCCGCCGAGCAGGGCCGGAACGCCTCCGCCTAGCAGCCGGTCCCGAAACCGCGATCCTTCACACGGCCCCCACCCGGTGCACACGGACGCCCGATGCGGGCACAATGGCGTTCGTGGCAGATCTGAAAGATGTGCGCGTGGCAGTGGTCGGATCGGGGCCCGCGGGCCTCTACGCGGCCGAGGCCCTGGTCAAGCAGGCCGACGGACAGGTGCGCGTCGACGTGTTCGACCGGCTGCCGACCCCGTACGGCCTCGTACGCTACGGCGTCGCCCCCGACCACAAGTCGATCAAGGCCATCGCCCGGTACCTGCAGAAGGTGCTGGAGCATCCCTCCGTGCGCTTCTTCGGGTGCGTGGAGCTCGGCCGCGACGTCACCCGGGAGGAGCTGCTCTCCTGCTACGACGCGGTGATCTACTCCACCGGGGCGATGGTCGACCGGCACCTGGGCATCCCCGGTGAGGACCTGCCGGGCAGCGTGGCCGCCACCGACTTCGTCAACTGGTACTGCGGGCATCCCGACGCCGCCGGCCACGACTTCGACCTGTCGGTCGAGGAGGTCGCCGTCATCGGCGTGGGCAACGTCGCGGTCGACGTGGTGCGCATCCTGGCCAAGACCGCCGAGGAGCTCCGCCAGACCGACATTCCCGAATCGGTGATCGACGTCCTCGCGGCCAGCAAGGTGCGGAAGATCCACCTGATCGGGCGGCGCGGCCCGGCCCAGGCCAAGTTCACCACCAAGGAGGCCCGCGAGCTCGGCGAGCTGGACAACGCCACCATCCGGGTCCGCCCCGAGGACCTCGACCTGGACCCGGCCAGCGCCGCCCTGGCCGAGACCGACCGGCTGGTGCGCGGCAACGTCAAGGCCATGCGGGCCTGGACGGAGCCGCCCGCCGACGACCTGCCGCGCCACATCGACCTGCGCTTCTGGCTCGCCCCCGCCGAGATCCTCGGCACCGGCCGGGTCGAGGGGCTGAAGCTGGAGCGGACCCGGCTGTCGGAGGAGGGCCGGGTGGTGGGCACCGGGGAGCACGAGACCCTGCCCGTGGGCATGGTGCTGCGGTCGGTCGGGTACCAGAGCGTCGCGCTGGACGGCGTTCCGTTCGACGCGCGCTCGTACGTCATCCCCAACCAGCACGGCCGCATCCTCGGCGAGGACGGCACGCCCGTGCCGGGAGAGTACGTCGCCGGCTGGATCAAGCGCGGTCCCTCCGGGGTCGTGGGCACCAACAAGTCCGACGCGGCCGAGACCGTCCAGGCCCTGCTGGCCGATGTCGCCGCGGCCGAGGACCGGGCCCGGCCCGCCCGGCGGATCGAGACGCTGCTCGAGGAGCGGGGCTGCCCGCCGGTCACCTACGAGGACTGGCTCAACCTCGACGCCGCCGAGATCGCCCTCGCCGCCGGCCTCGAGCGGGGCGAGCGGGTCAAACTCGGCGACTGGGAAGCGATGCGCGCCGCCTGCCGCCCCTGATCCCGATCACCGGAACCCTGCCCCGTACGCCAGCTGCCACACGATCATGTCGTTCCGTCGAAAGCCGCACAATCGGCATGGATTTCCTATGGAACGGAAGGCCTCCAGGCCGGTGCCGACGAAAGCCCCCGGCGGGGCCGGTCCGCACCGGCAATCCGGTGACAAGGGGTTGACGTGAGCGCTAACGTGCGGCTGTGGCCGTCGGTTCCGAGGTGTACGGATTTCCTCCGCCCGGGCGCCTGCCTCAGCTGAGGTGGCTCGGCCCGGACTACGTGTCCGTGCTCGTCCATGATCTGACGCAGGGTCTCCTGCGCCAGGATTCCGGTACGCAGGTGCTGGGTGTGCGGTGCGAGTCCGACCCCTCGCTGCAGGCCTCGGCCGACCCGACCGGGGTGATCCGGTCCCATGAGGCGAGTTTCCAGCTCCAGGTGTTCGTCCAGGACGGCTCCGGCCGGCCCTGGCGGCTCAACGGGCGGTGGACCTACGCGGGCCGCGATCTCGGCACCAGCGCGGCCTCCGTCGTCCACTACTGGCACCTGTTCTCCGCCGACGGAGTCTGACCCCCACCCCCATCCTCATCTCTCCGTGATCATGCAATCAATCGTCGATCGATTGCATGATCACGGAGAGATTGCGTGATCACGGCGAAGAGCCGGGGGCAGAGCGCGCGGTTCCGTGGCCGGGGGGCGGGGGCCCGGGGGCTCCGGTGGGCCGCCGGGGACCAGGCGGACCGTGACGACGAGCCCGCCGCCCGGCCGGGGCACCGCCGTGACCGTCCCGCCGTGGGCCTGCGCCACGGCCCGGACGATCGAGAGCCCGAGCCCCGCTCCGCGCGCCGATCCGACCCGGTCGGCGCGCAGCCGCCGGAACGGCTCGAAGATCCGGTCGAGCTCGTAGGGCGCGACGACCGGCCCGGTGTTCTCCACCCGCACCACCGGGGCGCCCCCCATCCGGCCGGTACGGATCCGTACCTCACCGTTCGCGACGTTGTACTTGACCGCGTTCTCGATCAGGTTCACCACGCAGCGTTCGAGCAGCACCGGGTCGCCGGTGGTGGCGGCCGGCGCCAGCTCCGCCGTGACCGACACCCCGGCCTCCTCGACCAGGTCCTCCAGCTGCTCCACCGCACTCCGCACGGCGTCCTGGAGGGTCACCGGCACCCGGGCCGCCAGTTCGCGCTCGGACCGGGCGAGCAGCAGCAGCCCCTCGATGAGCCGCTCGTGGCGTTCGTTGGTGCCCAGCAGGGTGTGCGCCAGCGTCCTGGTCTCCTCCGAGGTGCCGCGGCGCGCCAGCGTCACCTCCAGCACCGTCCGGTTGATGGTGAGCGGGGTGCGCAGCTCGTGCGAGGCGTTGGCCACGAACCGCCGCTGGGCGTCGAACGCCCGGTGCAGCCGGTCCAGCATGGCGTCGAAGGTGTCGGCCAGCTCCTTGATCTCGTCCGCTGGCCCGTCCAGGCCGATCCGCTCGTGCAGGGTGCTGTCCGAGAGCCGGCGCGCGGTGGCGGTGACCTTGTGGAGCGGGCGGAGCGTACGGCCGGCGACGATGTAGCCGAGCACCACGGCGAGCAGTCCCAGGGCCAGCATGGCCAGCAGCGAGTTCTGGATCAGCTCGCGCAGGACGGCTTGGTTCTGTTCGTCGATCTGCCGCATGACCTCGTTCTTGAGCGCCAGCAGGTCCGAGGGCAGCGGCATCTCCGGGTCGAGGGGCGAGCTCGTCCCGGTGACGGCCGCCCTGGAGCCGCCGATCCGGATCGAGAACCTGTTCCGCATCGCCTGGGCGGTCTGCGCGTACATCAGCGCGACCAGGACAGTCCCGGTCACGAGGAACAGCGAACCGTAGATCAGGGTCAGCCGGGACCGCAGGCTCAGCCGCCCGGCGGCGATCGCGTTCACAGCCGGTACCCGACGCCGGTGACGGTCTCGATGACCACGGGATCGCCGAGCTTCTTGCGCAGGGTGGCCATCGCGACGCGGACGATGTTGCTGAACGGGTCGATGTTCTCGTCCCACGCGCGGTCCAGCAGCTGCTCGGCGCTGACCACGCCGCCGTCGGCGCGCAGCAGCTCCTCCAGCACGGCGAACTCCTTGCGGGTGAGCTCGACGGGCCGCCGGTCGCGTTCGACCGTACGGCGGCGCGGGTCGAGCCGGATCCCGGCCCGTTCCAGCACGGGCGGCAGTGGCGGGGCGGACCGGCGGGCCAGTGCCCGCACCCGGGCGACCAGCTCGGCGAAGACGAACGGCTTGGCCAGGTAGTCGTCGGCTCCCAGCGACAGCCCGTCCACCCGCTCCTCGACGTCGCCCGCCGCGGTGAGCATGAGGATCCGGGTACGGCCGCGGGCCGCCACCAGCGCCTGGCACACCTCGTCGCCGTGCACCCCCGGCAGGTCGCGGTCCAGGACGACCACGTCGTAACTCACGTAGGACGTGCGGTCCAGTGCGTCGGCCCCGTCGTAGACGACGTCCACGGCGATGGCCTCCTCCCGCAGCCCGGACGCGATCGCGTCCGCCAGGACCTCCTCGTCCTCAACGATCAGCACCCGCATGGCGCACCCCTTCCGGCCGGCGCCCACCAGGGTCGCGTACGGGACGTTAAGCCTGGATAAGCCGCCGATGGCTAACACGGGCTTAATCCGGGGGCCGGTCCAATGACCTCTGCCGGCGGCGCGCGGCCCCGGCGGGAAGGTCAAGATCATGAGAAGCCACAGGTATCTCCTCGTCGTACCGCTGGTCGCGGTGCTGACGGGACTGGCCGGATGCGGGGGAGACAAGTCCGAGGACGGGGTGGCCAGCGCCGGGCGGGCCGGCGCCAAGGGCCCCTCGGCCACCCCCTCCCAGTCGCTCGATCCCAAGGACGCCCAGGTCAAGTTCGCCCAGTGCATGCGGCAGAACGGCGTCCCCATGGCCGACCCCGGCAGCTCCGGCGCGGTGCGGATCGAGGCGCGCGGCGACCGGACCAAGGTCGAGGCCGCCATGAAGAAGTGCCGGCCCTACCTCCAGGCGGGCGGGAAGCTCCCGAACATGAAGGACCCCAAGGTCCGGGACCAGATGGTGAAGTTCGCCCAGTGCATGCGCCAGCACGGCATCGACATGCCCGATCCCAAGCCCGACGGCGGTATCCAGCTCAAGATCGGGAAGGGCGGCAAGGCCAAGGCCGACAAGGCCATGCAGGAGTGCAGGCAGTTCGCGCCCGGCATGCGGGCGGGCACGCCGGGGAAGGCGCAGTGAGGCGGGCGGTCGCGGCGGGCGCCGTCGTCACCGTCGTCGTCGCGGGCGGCGGAGCGGCGTTCGCCCTGGCCGGCGGCGACGGGCAGGCGGCGCCTCCACCGAGCCTCTCCACCCCCACCGCCGAGATCACCCGTGGCGACCTCGTCGACACCGCCAGCGTCGACGGCACCCTGACCTACGCCGACGAGCGGGCGGTGCAGACCGGCGCGGCCGGGACCGTCACCTGGGCTCCGGAGGCCGGGGCGACGATCACCCGCGGACGGTCCCTGTTCAAGGTGGACGGCAGGCCGGTGACCCTGATGTACGGAGACCTGCCGCTCTACCGGGCACTGCGCGACGGGGTGAGCGACGGCAAGGACGTACGCCAGCTCGAACGCAACCTGCGGGCCCTCGGCTACGGCGACGGGCTCACCGTGGACGAGACGTTCTCGGCGGCGACCGCCGACGCCGTCGAGGAGTGGCAGCACGATCGCGGGCTGCCGGAGACGGGAGGCGTCGACGCCGCCCAGGTCGTGTTCCAGCCCGGAGCCGTCCGGATCAAGGAGGCCAAGGTCGTCAAGGGCGGCCGCACGTCGCCCGGCCAGCCCGCTCTCACCGTGACCGGCACCCGCCGGATCGTCCACGTCGACCTCGACTCCGACAAGCAGGACCTGGCCCGCAAGGGCGCCGTCGTCGGCATCGAACTGCCCGGCGGCACCTCGGTGGAGGGCCGGATCGCCGAGATCGGCACCGTCGCCGAGCAGAGCGGCGGCCAGGGGGAGGAGGAGAAGACCACCATCGATGTGGAGATCACCCTGGTCGGGAAGAGCGGGCGGCTGGACCAGGCGCCCGTCACGGTCGAGCTGGAGAGCGAGCGCCGCGAGAACGTGCTGTCGGTGCCGGTCGAGGCGCTGCTGGCGCTGCGGGAGGGCGGCTTCGGCGTGGAGGTCGTGGAGGGCACGGCCCGCCGCATCCTGCCGGTCACCCTCGGGACGTTCGGTGCCGGCCGGGTCGAGATCACCGGTGCCGGGCTCCGCGACGGCATGAAGGTCGGGGTGCCCGCCTCATGACCGCCATCGTCGAGCTCTCCGGGGTGACCAAGATCTATCCGGGCGAGGTCGCCGCGCTGCGGGGAGTGGACCTGGTGATCGAGCCGGGGGAGCAGACCGCCATCGTCGGGCCGTCCGGCTCGGGCAAGTCCACGCTGCTGCACCTGATCGGCACCCTCGACCGGCCGTCGGCGGGCTCGGTGCGGATCGCCGGCTACGAGGTCTCCGAGCTGTCGGACCGGGAGCTGTCGGCGCTGCGCGCCCAGCATCTGGGCTTCGTCTTCCAGCAGTTCCACCTGGCCGCCGGGGTCAGCGCGGTCGACAACGTGGCCGACGGCCTGCTGTACGGGGGCGTACCGCTGCGCGAGCGCCGGGAGCGGGCGGTGGCGGCGCTGGAGCGGGTCGGGCTCGGTCACCGCACCGGGCACCGGCCGCACGAGCTGTCGGGCGGCGAGCAGCAACGGGTCGCGGTGGCCCGTGCCGTGGTGGGGGAGCCGAGCCTGCTGATGGCCGACGAGCCGACCGGCAACCTCGACTCCGCAGCGGGCGCCGAGGTCCTGGAACTGCTCGGTGAGCTGCACCGCACCGGGACCACCATCGCGATCATCACCCATGACACGGAGGTCGCCGGCTGGGCGCCCCGCAGGGTCAGGGTCCGCGACGGCCGCATCGTCGCGGACGAGTACACGGCGGCCGCCCTGGGGCCCGCCACGGAAGGCAGGTCCCGGTGAGAGCCCCCCGTCTGAGAGCGGCCCGTCTGAGAGCCCCCCGCCCGCGGGCACGCCGCCGTACCCGCGACGGCCGGCTGAACCCGGCGCGACTGCGGGCCGGCGACGTCGCCCGGGTCGGCGTCGCCGGGCTGCGGGCCCGGCCCACCCGGGTGGTGCTGTCCGCGCTGGGCATCGCGATCGGGATCGCCACCATGGTCGCCGTCATCGGCATCTCCGCGTCCAGCAAGCAGCAGCTGCTCGAGCGGCTCGACCGGCTCGGCACCAACCTGCTGACGGTCAAGCCCGGCAACACCCTGTTCGGGGAGGGCGCCGAGCTGCCCGAGGAGTCCGTGGCCATGGTGCGGCGGATCGGGCCCGTACGGACGGTCGCCGCCACCGGGGCGGCGGACGCGACGGTGCGGCGGACCAACCGGATCCCCAAGGAGGTCACCGGCGGCATCGCCGTGCAGGCCGCGGGAACCGAGCTGCTGCGGACCATCGACGCGACCCTGCGGTCGGGCGCCTGGCTGAACGCCGCGACCGGCCGCTACCCCGGAGTCGTCCTGGGCTCGGAGGCCGCCAAGCGGCTGGGCATCGTCCGGCCCGGCCTCCAGGTCTGGATCGGGGACCGCTGGTTCACCGTGGTCGGGATCCTCAGCCCGGCCGAGCTCGCCCCCGAGATCGACCGTTCGGCGCTGGTCGGCTGGGAGGCGGCCCGCACCTACCTGGGCTTCGACGGCCATCCGACGACGCTCTACGAGCGCTCGACGGACGCCTCGGTGGAGGCGGTTCGCGACGTACTGGCGCGTACGGTCAATCCGGAGCACCCCGAGGAGGTCGAGGTGAGCCGTCCTTCGGACGCGCTGACAGCCAAGGCCGCGGCCGCCGGGGCGTTCACCAACCTGCTGCTGGGGCTGGGAGCCGTCGCCCTCCTGGTCGGCGGCGTCGGGGTGGCCAACACCATGGTGATCTCGGTGCTGGAACGGCGCCGCGAGATCGGGTTGCGCCGCTCGCTGGGCGCCACCCGGGGCCAGATGCGGTTGCAGTTCCTGGCCGAATCCCTGTTGCTGTCGGCGCTGGGCGGTGTCGTCGGCGCGCTGCTGGGCTCCCTGGCCACGATCGCCTTCGCGACCTACCGGGGCTGGCCGCCGGTCGTCCCCGCCTGGGCACTGGCCGGTGCCGTCGGAGCCACCCTGGTCATCGGCACCGTCGCGGGGCTCTATCCGGCGATGCGGGCCGCACGCCTGTCGCCCACTGTGGCACTCACCACAGCCTGAAATCCCCTCATGAGGGGAGAAACCGATGTAGGACCAAAAGTGATGTTTAAAACCACTAACCTAATGGATCTGGTCGGTACGGGCCACCCGCCGTCGGGCCGGTGGCCGGACGGTAAGGGTGGTGGTACGTGCGGCTGGGTCGGCTTCGGCGGCGGGTCGCGGCGGCGGTCACCCTGCCGTTCGTGATGAGACGCAGCGGCCTGCTGTGGCCCGGTTCGCCGGCCCGGATGGTCCACCAGCTCGTCGCGCTGCAACGCTGGGGCACCACGCTGGCCGGCTCGTTCATCGTCGCGGCCATCCGTGACCCCGACCGGCCCGCGATCGTCGACGAGTTCGGCGCGCTCAGCTACGCCGAGGTCGACGACCGGACCACCCGGCTGGCCATCGCCCTCGGCGCCGGGTTCGACACCGAGGACGGGCCGCCGCGAGTGGCGCTGCTGTGCCGCAACCACCGGGGCATGGTCGAGTCGCTGATCGCCTGCGGCAAGCTCGGCGCCGACACCGTGCTGCTCAACACCGGGCTCGCCACCGAACAGCTGCTCACCATCCTGGCCGAGCAGCGGATCGACGTCCTCATCGCCGACGCCGAGTTCGAGCCGCTCCTGGTCGCCGCCCCCGGCTCCATCCGCAAGCTCACCGCGGACGGCCTGGACGACCTGCTGGCCGCGACCCCGCAGCAGCCGTTCCAGCCGTTCCAGCCGCCGGAGCGGCCGGGCCGTACCATCGTGCTCAGCTCGGGGACCACCGGCAGCCCCAAGGGCGCCGAGCGGCCGCCCCGGCCGGGCCTGCGGCCGTTCGCCGCGGTGGCCTCCCGGATCCCCCTGCGGGCCGGGGACACGATGCTGATCGAGGCGCCGCTCTTCCACACCTGGGGCTACGCCGGCCTGCAACTGGCCCTGGCCCTGCGCGCCACCGTCGTGCTCAACCGCCGCTACGAGGCGCAGTCCACTCTCGCCGCCATCGAGCGGCACCGCTGCACGGTCCTCATCGCGGTGCCGGTCATGCTGCAGCGGCTGCTCGAACTGCCCGTCGACCAGTACGACCTGAGGACCCTGCGGGTGGTGGCCGCCAGCGGCTCCGCGCTGCCGGGCGGCCTGGCCACCGGCTTCATGGAGGCCTTCGGGGACGTGCTCTACAACCTCTACGGCTCCACCGAGGCCTCCTGGGTGAGCATCGCCACGCCGGAGGACCTGCGGGAGCGCCCCGGCACGGCCGGCCGGCCGCCGCGGGGCACCCGGCTGGCCATCCTCGACGCGGACGGCGCACCCGTCCCGCCCGGCGCGCAGGGCCACATCCACGCCGACAACGAGATGCTCTTCGACGGCTACACCAGCGGCGAGCCGCGGGAGGGCCGGGACGGCATGCTGAGCCTCGGCGACATCGGGCACCTCGACCCGCAGGGCCGGCTGTTCGTGGAGGGGCGCGGCGACGACATGGTGATCTCCGGCGGGGAGAACATCTTCCCCGGCGAGGTCGAGGACGTCATCGCCCGGCTGCCCGAGGTCCGCGAGGTGGCCGTGCTGGGCGTGCCCGACGCCCGCTTCGGCCAGCGGCTCGCCGCCTACGTGGTCGTGCGGGCCGGCGAGCACCTGGACTGTGACGCGGTCCGCGACTGCGTGCGGCAGCGCTTCGCCCGGTTCGCCGTCCCCCGGGACGTGCACTTCCTCGACTCGCTGCCGCGTACCCCCGCCGGCAAGATCGTCCGCTCCACCCTGCTCGACCTGAAGGCCGCGGCCTGCACGAGCTGACGGGCCGCTCCCGATCGGTCGCGGCGCGATGCGGCGTCAGAGAAGGTGAGGGGCCGGCTTCGTCGGAAGCCGGCCCCTCGGTTAGACCCCGGAAGTCACTTCCCGGGGATTACTTGCCGTCGGAACGGTACTCGTCCCGGCTGTTGGTGTCGTCGTCGTCCGGCTGGGCGCCGGTCAACTTGTCGCCCTGCGTCCGGTAGGGGTGCTTGTCGCTCCAGTCCACCTTCGGCTTGTCCTCGGACCGGTCCCGGTCGTCGGAGTCCTTCGAGCGCGCCATTTCGACCTCCTCTTGTTTGTCTGGTTCGCCGCGT
Organism: Actinomadura scrupuli; assembly: GCF_050971785.1. Lineage (NCBI taxonomy): Bacteria > Bacillati > Actinomycetota > Actinomycetes > Streptosporangiales > Thermomonosporaceae > Actinomadura > Actinomadura scrupuli. The sequence continues at coordinate 602,475 of NZ_JBPCCU010000005.1, forward strand.
CGGGGAACCACTGCGAGGGGGACAGTACGAAGGTCGGTGGCAGTCGCAACCCGCCCATGAGGGTCTGTTCCGCACGGTCGAAATGCGCGGAGGAAGGGCGAGATCCGCAGTCTGACCTGCGGAAAGGTCGAAGACTACGACGCGGCCGGCTCAACTCGGGCAATGGTCCGGGCTGACCGCCGACGCGATCAAATGCCTTCCGGTGACCCGGGATGACCTGCGTGAAAGGGGTGATTGCGCGCTTGTGCGAGAGCGGGACCTCAGAGCCCGGAATGGCGGCGGGAAATTTTCAGTCTCGCTCGGGAGAGGACAGGACGGTCGCCGCAGAATGGTGAGAATGGCTGCATACCTCAGACCATGCCAGAAAGCGGCATATGTCAGACAAGGGGCATAGAAGAGCAAAAGTTCACATATCGGGCGACAGGCGGATCCGCGCATCGGGCGGCAGGCGGAATGGAGACGGAACGGAGGGGAACGGAGACGGAACGGAGACGGAACGGAGACGGAACGGAGACGGAACGGAGACGGAACGGAGACGGAACGGAGACGGAACGCGGCAGGTCAGGACGTGGCGGTCTCGGGCGCCTTCGCAGCGGAAACGGCCGGAGTGCGCGGCGGCCGGAGGAAGAAGTACATCACCGTGACGACGTAGACCGCCCACGTGATCAGCTGCAGCCAGGTGATCTTCGGGGTGACGTTGAGGACTCCCTGGAAGATCGTCTGCATCCAGTCGCCGGCGGTGCCGAAGTGGGCGAAGAACTGGGCCGGCTCCAGCGCGAGCGACGTGATGCCGGGCAGCACGTCGGCCTCCTGCAGGTCGTGGAAACCGTAGCCGAGGACGCCGGCGGCGACGATGATCAAGCCTGCGCCGGTCCAGGTGAAGAAGGCCTTGAGGTTGAGCTTCAGGCCGCCCCGGTAGATCAGGTAGCCGAGGACCACGGCCACCGCCAGGCCGGTCACGGCCCCGCTCACCGGCTGTACCGCCGAGCCGGTGGAGTGGCTGATGTTGGTCCACAGGAACAGGGCGGTCTCCAGACCCTCACGGCCCACCGACAGGAACGCCACGACGAACAGCGCACCGGCCCCCATGTCGATCGCGCTGTCCAGCCTGCCCTCGAGCTCGGCCTTGATCCCGCGGGCCGCTCGGCGCATCCAGAAGACCATCCAGGTGACCAGGCCGACCGCCACGATCGACAGCAGGCCGCCGGTCAGCTCCTGGATCTTGAAGTGGTTCTCCTGTGCCACGACGACCTGCAGGAGCAGGGCGAAGGCCACGCTCACCGCCACCGCGGCCCCGATCCCCATCCACACGGGCGTCAGGGCACGGCGGTTGCCCTTCTTGACCAGGTAGGCGATGAGGATGCTGACGACCAGCGCGGCCTCCAGCCCCTCACGCAGGCCGATGAGAAAGTTGCCGAGAAACACGCGGGTGCTCCAGAGGGGTCGGGGGGACCGGTCACGAGATGTCCAGATTAGGCAAAGCTAACCTAAGGCAGAGTGTGACCTCGCCTCCGGGTCCGGTGCAAGCCCCCCGCCACCGGTCACAGGAGTTTCACAGGTCGCCTTTGATCTCCAGCCGCTGCAGCGCCTTGGCCACCGGCACCGAGACCAGCTCCACCTGCCAGTTGCGGGCGCCCAGGGCGCGCAGCGCCGCCGCGACCGCCTCCGGGGTCAGGTCGGCGGGCGGACTCCAGGTGAGCCTGCGCACCGCGTCGGGCTGCAGGAGGTTCTCACTCGGCAGATGGTGCTCGTCGGCGAGCGCGGAGACCACGGCGCGGGTGGTGCTGAGCCGCTTGGCCGCCTCCGGGTCGCGTTCGGCCCACCGGTGCGCGGGCGGCGGGCCCTCGCCGGGCTGGCTCTGCTCCGGCTGCTCGCTCTCGGGCAGCACCCGGGCCGTCGAGATCGACCGCAGCCAGACCGACAGGTGCCGGCGTGCGCCGCGGTTGCGCATCGTGGCCAGCGCGGTCAGGTCCGCGGGGGTACGCGGCGCGGTGAGCGCCAGCTCGATGATCGCCGCGTCCGACAGCACCCGGCCGGGGGAGATGTCACGCTCCTGGGCGATCTGGTCCCGGGCCTCCCACAGCTCACGCACGATCGCCAGCGCCCGCCGGTTGCGCACCCGGTGAATGCCGGACGTACGGCGCCATGGTTCGGAACGCGGCGGCCTGGGAGGCGCCGCGAGGATCGCCGCGAACTCCTCCATGGCCCAGTCGAGCTTGCCCGCCTCCACGAGCTCGGCGTGCAGGGCGTCGCGGAGCTCTACCAGCAGCTCCACGTCCAGCGCCGCGTAGCGCAGCCAGTCCTCGGGCAGCGGGCGGGTCGACCAGTCGGCGGCCGAGTGCCCCTTCTCCAGCGAGAAGCCCAGCACCGTCTCGACCATCGAGCCGAGGCCCACCCTCGGGTGGCCCAGCAGCCGCCCGGCCAGCTCGGTGTCGAACAGCCGCCGCGGCGCCAGGCCGATCTCGGCCAGGCAGGGCAGGTCCTGGTTGGCGGCGTGCAGCACCAACTCGGTGCCGGCGAGGGCCGTGTCGAGCGCGGACAGGTCTGGGCAGGCGATCGGGTCGATGAGGGCGGTGCCCGCCCCCTGCCGGCGCAGTTGCACCAGATAGGCGCGCTGGCCGTAGCGATAGCCCGAGGCCCGCTCGGCGTCGACCGCGACCGGACCGGTCCCGGCGGCGAACGCCTCGATGACCCGTTCCAGGGCCGCGGTGGTGATCACTACGGGCGGAACGCCCTCCCGCGGCTCCAGCAGCGGCTCGGCCGCGGGCACCGGTACGGGCTCGACCGCCGGTGTCTGCGGCGTCACCGTCGCCGCCGGGTCTCCCGGCTCGGGCGCCAGCGGCTCTTGTCTTGCTTCCGACACTCCCACGCGCCTACCGTACGTCCTTGTAGTCGAGGTCCTCGAATATGGCCTCGGCTAGTGCCCGGGGCCGGGGCGCCGCTGGGGCAGCACGCTCACCCCGGACGGGGGCAGCCCCGCCGCCATGCACATCACCTCGCACCACGCGGCCACATGGCCGGCCATGTCGTCTCCGGTCGGCGACCACGACGCCCGCAGCTCCAGTTCCGTGGTCGAGGGCTCGTCCTGCTTGTCGCCGAAGCTCTCCGAGACCGCCCGGGTGATGGTGCCCGAGACACCGGCGTAACCGGCGTTCTCCAGCGCCTCGATCAGCCAGCTCCACGCCACCGAGCCGATCAGCTCCTCGGCGGCGATCTCCGGATCCAGATCGGCCCGGATGTAGGCGACCAGCCGGAACTCGCCCGCCCAGCCGCTGCGGCCCTCCGGGTCGTACAGCAGGATCAGGCGGCCGCCGGCGATCTCGTCGTCCTCGCGGTACACGGTCGCGGCGATGGCCGCGGAGAACGGCGCCAGCCGCTGCGGCGCCGGCATGTCCTCCAGCTCGAGCTCCGGCCGGGCCGGGTCGCCCTCGAGGGCACGGCGCAGCGTCTCGACGGCGCGCTGGAAGACGGCCGGCGGTTCGGTGGCCTCGGGCTTGGGAGGGGTCATGTGCGGGGCGGCCATGGTGTGAGCGTAGATCGCCGGACGGCCGGAGCCCCGGGTCGCCGCGCCGGGCGGCCGAGTGCGCTGAACGAGCATGGCACCGGCTCAGGCGGCCCGTGCGGTGCGGCCGGCGACCCGGACGTCGCACGGCTCCGGAAGCCCGATCAGCAGGGCGGCGCCGCATTCCGTGCAGGCCCGCTCGGGGCACTCCGCGCCGTGCCCGTCCGCGCATGGCGGTCGCTCGAACACGCGCTCGTCGCCGCAGCCGGAGCAGTGGCGGATCTCGACGGAATCGGAGCGGTACACGACGGGGGCCTCCTTCGAGGGGTCGGAAGGATACTCAGGGGACGTTTACATGTCCGGCAGGGGGAGTGCGGGACCTTGCCCGGCGTGTCTCCAACTTCCTGCCACCACGCCCCGCGCTGCTTTCGGCGGGTTCCGCGGCTCGTTACTGGGGGTGCGGTGATTCATGGGACCATCGCTACGTGTCTGCTACCTCGACTGCCACCCCGACTGACGACGAGCCCGAATTCCTGCGCGCCTGCCGCCGTCTGCCGGTTCCGCACACCCCGGTGTGGTTCATGCGGCAGGCCGGCCGTTCGCTGCCCGAGTATCTGCGCCTGCGCGAGGGCACCCAGATGCTCGAGGCGTGCGCCACCCCGGACCTCGTCACAGAGATCACGTTGCAGCCGGTCCGCCGGTACGCCGTGGACGCGGCGATCTTCTTCAGCGACATCGTGGTGCCGCTCAAGGCGATCGGGATCGACCTGGACATCAAGCCGGGGGTCGGCCCGGTCATCGCGGACCCGATCCGGGACGCCGCGGCGGTGTCCCGGCTGCGCCCGCTCACCCCGGACGACGTGCCCTACGTGACCGAGTCGATCGGCGCCCTGGTCGGTGAGCTGGGCAGGATCCCGCTGATCGGCTTCGCCGGCGGCCCCTTCACCCTCGGCTCCTACCTCATCGAGGGCGGCCCGTCGAAGAACCACGATCGCACCAAGGCCATGATGTACGGCGAGCCGGAGCTGTGGGCCGAGCTCATGGACCGGCTGGCCGACATCACGATCGCCTTCCTGAAGGTGCAGGCCCACGCGGGCGCCAGGGCCCTCCAGGTCTTCGACTCCTGGGTCGGCGCGGTGAGCGCCGAGGACTACCGGCTCTCGGTCCTGCCGCACACCAGCAAGATCTTCACCGCGCTCGAGGAGCTCGGGGTGCCCCGGATCCACTTCGGGGTCGGCACCGGTGAGCTGCTCGGCCTGATGGGCGAGGCGGGCGCCGACGTCGTCGGCGTCGACTGGCGGGTACCGCTGGACGAGGCCGTCAGCCGGGTGTCGTTCGGCAAGGCGCTGCAGGGCAACCTCGATCCCGCGATCCTGCTGGCGCCGTGGGAGGTCGTCGAGGAGCGCGCCCGCGACGTGCTCCGCCGCGGGCGCACCGCCGAGGGGCACATCTTCAACCTCGGCCACGGCGTGCTGCCCTCGACCGACCCCGACATGCTCGCCCGGCTGGCCGACTTCGTGCACGAGGAGTCCGCCCGCTGACCCCGGCCCCCTTCGTCCCGGAGGCACCGATCCGGCCCCAGGGCACCCGCTCCGCCGGCGATGCCCCTCCCGCCAGAGAGACGCCCTCCCGCCGTGATCATGCAATCGTTCGACGAGTGATTGCATGATCACGGCGGGAGGGCGTGATCGCAGCGGGGGAGAGGGCGGATCAGCCGGGAAGGGCGCGGCCGCGGGGCGGACCGGCCCGGTCAGGAGGCGGCCGGGTCCGGGGGCGGTGGCGAGGCGGGCGAGCTGACGGGGGGCTTGCGGCGCCTCCTGGTCAGCCACCAGGCGGGCAGCCCGACCACGGCGGCCACGACCAGGAAGGGCAGCAGCCAGCCGAGCACGGTGGCGGCTCCCGAGACGACCGCGACAAAGGCGTCCCAGCCGGACTTCAGGCCGCCGACGAAGCCGCCCTCGTCGTCGTGCCGCTTGGCCGGCTGGACACCGGGAGCCTCCAGCTGCAGGGTCACGGTGCCGTAGCGGGTCTGCAGGGCCAGGGACTTCTGCCGGGCCTGGAGCGATTCCAGGTCGGCCTCCCGCCGGGAGATCTCCTGCTCGACGTTGAGCACCTCGCCGACGGTGTTGGCCCGGTTCAGCAGCTTGCGGAACGTCTGGAGCGTGGCCTGTGCCGACTTGACCCGGCTGTCGACATCGGCGACCTGCTCGGTGACGTCCTCGGCCTGCTGCTGGAGGGAGAGCTTGGTCCCCAGCTGCCCGGTCAGCTGACCCAGCACCGTGCTGTACTTGTCGGAGGGCACCTTGAAGGTGAGGTTGGAGGTCACCGGCCTGCTGGAGCCGGTCTCGCTCTCGACGTAGCCGCCCGCCGCCGTCACCAGCTGCTTGGCGGTCGTGGCCGCGTTGTCCACGTTCTTCGCCCGCACCCGGAGGTTGGCGGTGTAGATCACCGAACGGGCGGCGGAGGCCGGGACGTTGATCTGGCTCGCCGTGGTCGCCCCGCCGGCGGACGTGCCGCCGGCGGACGTTCCGGCGGCGGCCTCGGGCCCTGCGGGCGCCCGCTTGGCACCGGGACCGGCGTCCACGGCCGGAGGAGCGGCCGGGGCGGCGTTCGACGCCGAATCCCCGGACCCGGACTGGGAACCACCGCAGCCGGCCAGGACCAGGGCGACGGCGCAGACGCAGAGGACGTACTTGACGATGCGCATGGCGATCCGACGATGTGGCGTCCGTCACGGTTCTGCACATGTGATCGCGATCCGGTCACGATGGCATGGCGCCCCGGTCACGGGCGGCCCCGCCACCGCAGGTACCCGGCGTCGGCGGCGCCCGGATCCGGCGTCATGGCCGGATCATGGCCCAACGTCTGCGAAGGTGGAGATGGAGACATGTACAGCGAGTGAGGAGGCGAGAGCGGCATGAGCTCGTCCTACGGGCCCCGCTCGGTGCGTTCCGCGGACGGGCCGCCCGCTCCGCCGCACGTCGCCGTCATCGGCGGGGGCATCGCGGGCCTGGCGGCCGCGCGGTTCCTGGTGCGTGGTGGTGCGCGGGTCACCGTGCTGGAGGGATCGCCCCAGATCGGCGGGAAGCTGCGGGTCAGTGAGATCGCCGGCGTGGCCGTCGACGAGGGCGCCGAGGCGATGCTGGCCCGCCGGCCGGAGGGCCTCGACCTGGTCCGCGGCATCGGGCTCGGCGACGAGCTCGTCTATCCCGCCACCACCTCCGCCGCGATCCTCAGCTACGGAGAGTTGCGGCCGATGCCGGCCGGCCACGTGATGGGCGTCCCCGCCGACCTGGGCGCCCTGGCCCGGTCCGGGGTGCTGTCGCGGGCGGGAGTGGCCCGGGTGGCGCTCGACCTGGTACGGGGCCCGACCCCGCGCGGGTCCGACGTCTCCGTCGCCGACTACGTCGGGGCCCGGATGGGCCGCGAACTCGTGGACCGGCTGGTCGAGCCGCTGCTCGGCGGGGTCTACGCCGGCCGGGCCGAGGACCTGTCGTTCGACGCGACGCTGCCCTCGGTCGCCGCCGCCGCCCACACGCACCGATCCCTGATCAGCGCCGCTCGCACCGTACGCGAGGCGGCGCCCGCGGCCGGCGGGCCGGTCTTCACGACCCTGCCCGGGGGCCTGGGCACGCTGCCCGCGGTCCTCGCCGAGCTGGTGGAGTCGGCGGGGGGCCGGGTGCGCACCGAGGCGACGGTCCGGGAGCTGCGGCGCCTGCCCGCGGAGTCCGGGGGCGGCTGGCGGCTGACGATCGGCTCCGCGCACGAGCCGGAGCAGCTCGACGTGGACGCCGTGGTCGTCGCGGTGCCGGGCCGTCCGGCCGCCCGGCTGCTGGCCGGCGAGGCGCCCGTCGCCGCCCGCGAGCTCGACCGGATCGACTACGCCAGCATGGCGATCGTGACCCTGGCCTACGCCTCGACGGCATTCCCGCGGATGCCGAACGGCAGTGGCTACCTCGTGCCCGCGGTGGAGGGGCGCGAGGTCAAGGCGGTCACGTTCAGCACGGTGAAGTGGCCGCACCTCGCCGAGCGCCGGCCGGGCACCGTGATCGTGCGCTGCTCCATCGGCCGGTTCGGCGACGAGTACCTGCTGCAGCGGTCCGACGACGATCTCAAGGCGATGGCGATGGCCGAGCTCGCCGCCACCTGCGGAGCCGGTGAGCTGCCCATTGAGCACCGGGTCACCCGGTGGGGCGGCGGGCTGCCGCAGTACACCGTGGGCCACGCCGACCGGGTGGCCAGGATCCGGTCGGCCGTGGCCGGGCTGCCGGGGCTGGCGGTGGCCGGCGCGGCCTATGACGGGCTGGGGATCCCCGCCTGCATCGCCTCGGGACGGTCCGCGGCCTCCCGGGTGCTGGACCATCTCAACAGTCGGGGAGAATCGAGTCATGGCGACGACGGACAGGCCCAAGGCACGCGATCTCAACCAGGTGATCCGCTACACGATGTGGTCGGTCTTCAGGGTGCAGAGCCCGATGGAGGCCGACAGATCCGCGGTGGCCCGTGAGGTCGAGGAACTGATCGGACAGGCGGCCGCCAAGGACGTCACCACGCGTGGTCTCTACGACGTCGGCGGGCTGCGGGCCGACGCCGACTTCATGTTCTGGTGGCACGCGCCGACCGCCGACGACCTCCAGGAGGTCTACAACCGGTTCCGCCGCACCGCGCTGGGCCGCGCCTGCCTGCCGGTGTGGTCGGCGATGGCGCTGCACCGGCCGGCGGAGTTCAACAAGAGCCACATCCCGGCCTTCCTCGCCGACGAGGAGCCCCGGGCGTACGTGTGCGTCTACCCGTTCGTGCGGTCCTACGAGTGGTACCTGCTGCCCGACGAGGAGCGCAGGGCGATGCTCGCCGAGCACGGCAAGATGGCTCGCGGGTTCCCCGACGTACGGGCGAACACCGTGGCCTCCTTCGCGCTGGGCGACTACGAGTGGATGCTGGCCTTCGAGGCCGACGAGCTGCACCGCATCGTCGACCTGATGCGGGAGCTGCGCGCCTCGACCGCGCGGCGCCACGTCCGCGAGGAGGTCCCCTTCTACACCGGCTCCCGCAAGCCCGTCGCGGAGCTGGTGGCGGCCCTGCCGTAGCCGGACCGGTCGAGTACGCACAATTCTGTCTGGTGTGAGGGGAGTCGTGGTGTACGCGGAAGTAAGGTGCCCTTTGTGAGTACCTCTCCCGGGCAAGCGAGTGGCCGGCATGCCAAGCCGCCCTCCAAGTTCGCCACCACCTGTGACGAGGCCATCCGTACCCTTTCCGGCAAGAAGGGCGTCGGCCGGCTCGTCGTGGCCGGGACCGGGGCGGGAGCGGTGGTGCTGGCCGGGACGGTCGTGACGCTCGCCCTCTCGGCCGGCGGCGGGCACACCGCTCCGCCCGAGCGCCGGGTCGCGCGGCCCGCCACCCCCGCGGCGGTCTCCTCCCAGGTGCCCGCCGGCACCCTGGCGGCCGACGGCACCGGCGACGACCCGGCGGCGATCGACTACTTCCGCAGCAAGGACGCCAAGGTCGCCGGGCACGTCGAGCGGGTCAGCCGGGACGGCCAGTTCCTCCGGGTCTACACCGACTACCCGGAGGAGGACGCCAACTCCGCCTCGGCCATCTCGCTGTGCGACTGGACGAGCGAGTTGCTCAAGAGCGAGGGCGACCCGGCCACCTTCGTCTTCATCCACGGCACGAGCACCGACAACGGCAGCGTCGTGCTCGCCAACAAGGTCAGCCCGACCGACAGCTGCAAGGTCGACGAGACCAAGTAGCGGCGCTCACTCCTGAGGTTCGAGGGTGAGGCTGATGCTGTTGATGCAGAACCTGTCGTCGGTGGGCGTCGCGTAGCCCTCGCCGTGGAAGACGTGGCCCAGGTGCGAGTCGCAGTGCGCGCAGCGCACCTCGGTGCGGACCGCGCCGAGGGAGCGGTCCTCGAGCAGGGTCACCGCGTCGGAGTCGGACGGCGCATAGAAACTCGGCCAGCCGCAGTGCGATTCGAACTTGGTGTCGGACCGGAACAGCTCGGTGCCGCACGCCCGGCAGCGGTACACTCCGACGGTCTTGGTGTCGGTGTACTCACCGGTGAAGGGCCGCTCGGTGCCCGCCTCACGGAGCACGTGGAACTCCTCGGGGGACAGCTGGGCTCGCCACTCTTCCTCGGTCTTCTGGATCTTCTCTGTGCTCATGAGTCCGACGGTACCCGGTGTCCGCGGGCACGGTTCGGGTGAGGCTCCGAGGTGAGGCGTTGACGGCCGCGGGCAACCTTTGCGCCCCCGGGAGTGTCATAAGGGGGACGGCGTGTTTCTCGGGGGGAACTGATGGGCGTGCAGGATCGCGGGGGCAGGCCCCGGCTGGCGGCCTTGGGGGTCGTCACCGGGTACGGGCTGGTCGCGTCGGTGTTCACCACCATCGCGGCGGTCCGGCTGAGGGGTCTGCACGACGGCGGGGTGGGACTGCGGCTCGGCTGCGTGGTGAGCACCGTCGGCCTGCTCGTCCTCGTCGCGGCCGTGGGAGCCGTGGTGCGCCGCACCTGGCGGCGCCGGCGCGGCTGACGATCGCGTGATCGCAGAGACCGAGGGGGACAGGAGATCCCGGCCGGGGTAGCGTTCCTTCCATGGCATCGCCCTTCATCGAGATCCCGGTGGGAGATCGGCTGGTCAAGGTCAGCAACCCCGACAAGATCTATTTCCCTGAGCGAGGGCTGACCAAGCGGGACCTGGTCGAGTACTTCCTGTCGGTCGGTGACGGGATCCTGCGCGCCCTGCACCACCGGCCCACCACGCTCGAACGCTGGCCCTCCGGAGTCTTCGAGGGCGCCAAGCTGGCCACCCGCATGGACGTCCGGAACGCCGACGCCTTCTACCAGAAGCGGGTTCCCAAGGGGGCTCCCGACTGGGTGCAGACCGCCCGGATCGACTTCCCGAGCGGCCGCTCCGCCGACGAGGTCTGCCCCACGGAGCTCGCGGTGGTGGCCTGGGCGGTCAATCTCGGTACCCTCACCTTCCACCCGTGGCCGGTGCGGGCCGACGACGTGGACCACCCCGACGAGCTGCGCATCGACCTGGACCCCCAGCCCGGCACGGACTTCGCCGACGCCGTCGAGGTGGCGCTGGGGCCGGTCCGCGACCTGCTCGGCGAGATCGGGCATGTCGGCTTCCCCAAGACCTCCGGGAAGGCGGGCGTCCACATCTACGTGCGGATCGAGCCGCGCTGGACCTTCACCGAGGTACGCCGCGCGGCGCTGGCCTTCGCCCGGGAGGTGGAGCGGCGGGTGCCCGACAAGGTCACCACCAAGTGGTGGAAGGAGGAGCGCGGGGAGCAGATCTTCATCGACTTCAACCAGAATGCCAGGGACCGTACGATCGCCTCCGCCTACAGCGTCCGGCCGCTGCCGCACGCACCGGTCTCGGCCCCTCTCACCTGGGAGGAGCTGGCGTCGGCCGCGCCGGGGGACTTCACGGTCGAGACCATGCCCGCCCGGTTCGCCGCCGTCGGGGACGTGCACGCCGCCATCGACGACCGGGCGTTCTCGCTGGAGCCGCTGCTGGAGCTGGCGGACCAGGACGAGAAGGCGCACGGGCTGGGCGACATGCCCTACCCCCCGAACTACCCCAAGATGGCCGGCGAGCCCAAGCGGGTCCAGCCCAGCCGGGCCAGGAACGACGGCTGAACAGCTGGTTTCACCATCATCTGCCGAAATACCGGTTAAGGTCGTCCCTTTTGTGGACTTCCGTGTCGAGTGGTTCGCCCAGGGCACTCCTTGAGCTGATCAAGGAGGCATTTCATGGGTTGGGGATATCGCAAGTCGATCAAGGTCGGTCCGTTCCGTTTCAACCTGTCGAAGTCCGGGGTGGGGCACAGCGTCGGTGGCAAGGGTGCCCGCTACACCAAGACCGCGGACGGCCGGAAACAGATGACCTTCCGGATCCCGGGCACGGGACTGTCCTGGCGGCGCCCGCTGGGCCGGCGCCGGTCGCGCGACTGACACCGAGCCGGGGAGCGGGCACGGCGCCGGACGTGCCCGCTCCTCGCCGTTTTCCGGCCCGGCGGGCCCCCGCCGTAAAGTGGAGGCCGTGGAGATCTCGCCGATGCTGCCACGGCACGCAGCCGAGGTGCTGGCCATCTACCAGGCCGGCATGGACGCAGGCAACGCGACCTTCGAGACCGTGGCCCCCGACTGGGCCGGGTTCGACGCGGCCCGGCTGACCGGGCACCGGTTCGTCGCCGAGGAGGCCGGGCGGGTGCTGGGCTGGACGGCGCTGTCGGCGGTCTCGGCCCGCCGGGTGTACGCGGGCGTCGCGGACCTCGCGATCTACGTCCATCCGGAGAGCCAGGGCCGGGGAATCGGCCGGGCCCTGCTGAGAGCGCTCATCGACTCCAGTGAGCGGGCCGGGGTGTGGACCCTCCAGGCCGGGATCTTCCCCGAGAACCTCGCGAGCATCCGGCTCCATCAGGCGGCCGGATTCCGCCTGGTCGGGGTACGCGAACGGATCGGCCGGCACGACCATGACGGCCGGGCCCGGTGGCGTGACGTGGCCCTGCTGGAGCGCCGCAGCGCCGCCGTCGGCCCACCGCCGGACGTCTCGGCGGGCGCCGCGCCCGCGAGCACCGGCGGATCTGCGTAGTCACATCATCCGGAGGCACACCTTGGGGACCGCACGCGACACCGATCTGCCGGCGAAACTGGCCGCACCGGCGCGACGGGCACTGGTCGGCGCCGGCTACCTCCGCCTGGAGCAGCTCGCCGGGCTCTCGGAGGCCGACGTGATGAAGCTGCACGGCATGGGACCGAACGCGATCAAGGTGCTCCGGGCGGCCCTCGAAGAGCACGGCCTGTCCTTCCGCGAAGAATGATCGCCGGCTCCGGGTGCCGGACGGCAGGACCTCCGCGGGGCGGGTCGGTGGCCGGTTCAGGGTATTCACCGACACGCTGACGTGCGAGGTCCTACCATTCCCGCCATGCGACGGATAGTGGTGACCGCCCTGATGGTCGGGTTTGCGGCGAGTATCGCGGGGTGCGGCGGCGGCTCCGCCGGCGGGCGGGCCGCCTCGGCTGCCCCGTCCGCTCCCTCGGCCTCGGCCCGGTCGTCGGTCCCGCCGAGCGGGCTGGTCCTGACCGCGAACCGCGCCGACTACCTGAACTACCTGCGCCGGGTGGACCGCCGCCTGGTGGTCAACGAGGACCGGGCGGTCCGCGGCGGCGAGTCGACGTGCGCGGACATCAAGGCCGGGATGGCCGGGGGCAAGTTGCTGCAGCAGGTCAGCGCGCGTTTCGGCGGCGGGCGCGTCAAGCTCGGCAAGGTCAAGGCCGCGCGGATCGTCGCGGCCGCCAAGCGCTGGATCTGCTGAGGCCGCGAGGTCAGGTCATCGGGCAGACCGGTGCCCGGCCTCCGCCTGCCGTGCCCGGCCGCCTGACATCATCGATGGCAACCGCGGGAGAACGGTTCCCGCGCGACTGGATGAGAGAGCCTCATGATCTTCATCACCGCCAAGTTCCGGGTCCGTCCCGAACACGCCGACCGCTGGCCCGAGATCACTGACGAGTTCACCAGGGCATGCCGGCAGGAGCCCGGCTGTCTGTGGTTCGACTGGTCCCGCAGCGTGGACGACCCGACCGAGTACGTCCTGGTCGAGGCCTTCCGCGACGGCGACGCCGGTGCCGCGCACGTCTCCTCGGAGCACTTCAGGAAGGCGCAGAAATGGCTGCCACCGCATCTGGCCGAGACGCCCCGCATCGTCAACGCCGAAGTCCCGCAGGACGACTGGTCGCGGCTGGGTGAGATGGCGGTGCCGGAGTAGCAGGCCGCGCCTGCCCGGAGCCGTGGGCCCCGGTGATGATCGCGGCACCGGAAGCGGGTCTGCGCCCTCCGGGAGCCTAGATCTCGATCAGGCAGGACTTCTCTTGGCTCAGAGTGGCTGACCTGGGAAACGTGCCCTGACCTGGGCTACAGCGGTGTGGACGTCTTTCAACGCCTGCCACCAATTCGTGACCTGTTCCATGCTCCGGCGGAACAGAGGCGGAACGGCCGCCTAGTTGGCGAGCGTCACGTCTGGAGGAGATCTAGCCTGTCGCGTGCACGCTGACGATCTTCATCGGTGAAGAGGCTCTCGAACTCCGGCTTCAAGACATGTGCCTCTACAGAGAGATCAAGCCGACCATGGCTCCGAAGCGTTTCGAACCCGTCCGATACTTGATCACTCCACAGGAGCTGCCGCGCAGTCGCGAAACCGCCGAGCTCTGACACCATCTGAATGAAGCGGCTCGCGTTGTACCCGAGATCTCTCTTGGCGGTTTGGTAGATTTCGATCATTGCGCGGTGAAACTGACGTTCTGTCTCATTCACTGTCCACCTCCAGCTCTATGGCGAGTCTCCTGTATCTCGTTGCGGTAGTCCACGCACTCGGATCTGCTGGGCTGCTGGCCGGGCGAGCTGCTCTTCGCCAACTGTCGGATTAGAAGTGGATCACTTCACTGAAGGCTTAATACACCCTTGACCTGCACAGAGACTATAGGCCCTCTCTTTAGGGTGGGTGATCGTTCCGCGCATATTCCGGATCTTGAAGTCTGGCGGGTTGTGCGGCCGGTATGGGAAGAGGATCATTCGGGTCCTGAGGGGATGTGGTTCGCATGTCGTCGTTTTTGCTGCGTCGTCCTGTAACGACAGTGGTAGTCCTCTGGGCGCTGATGCTGTTCGCCGCGCTCGGCGCTCTCGGTATGCGGGGCGACGTACAGACACGGTGGTGGGGTAACGCGCTGGTTCTGGCTGTGATCGCGTATTCCGTCGGAGTCACCGGGTACCTCGTGTACAAGGGGCCGCCAGATAATGCGAGGCCTGAGCAGGCTGCCATGATCGTCTTCTCAATGATCATTTCTCCCGTGCTGATAGCGGTAGCGGCTGTTCTGCTTTGGGCGGCGTCATGGTCCCTGTGGGTCGCCCTCGTTGCCAGCGGGGTCCAGTTCGGTTGGTACGTGTGGCACTTGCCTACGTCCGGCCAGGCTCAGGGGGCAAAAACTGATTGACGGGGCCCTCAGTTTCTCGTCGATGCTCAAGCGTCAAACTTCTGCTACGCCTGTCCGTCCCGTGTGCCGTCGACCCACCCCTTGGGGCGAGCGGGCCGCCGGCGGGGCCGTCGCTTCCGCACACGGGCTTGATCGAGCCGGGCCGGCGTAAGCGCAGGCGGGAGGATTACCGGCGGTGGGAGCGGGATGCTCCGATGGCGTTGTGGCAGATGGACATCGTTGGTGGGGTGTGGTTGGCGGACGGCA
>NZ_JBPCCU010000006.1:0-588684 GCF_050971785.1 Actinomadura scrupuli
CGGTGGTACGGCCTGCCGTAGCGGCCGCACCGGAGCGCGCCCGCCACGGGAGGAATTCCGTGGCGGGCGCGCTCGCTTGCTCTGGGTCAGCCGAAGAGGTTGAACGAGTTGACGCCGGTGGCGGCCTTCACCGGTGAGGCGAAGGTGCCGTAGCCGCTGCCCTTGTAGAGCCACAGGGTTCCGGTGCTGCTCCGGGTCACCAGGTCGGACTTGCCGTCGCCGTTGACGTCGCCGGTGGCTGCGATCCCGGTGGCGGACTTGAGCGCGGAACTGCTCAACAGCTTGCGGGTGCCGAACGTTCCGGTCGTGCTGCTCGGGAACAGGTAGGCCGCGCCGCCGGAGGTCCGGGCGATGAGGTCGGGGCGGCCGTCGCCGGTGTAGTCGCCGTGCCCGACGACCTGTGCGTACGAGAGCCAGCCGGTGCCGAGCTTCTTGGCACTGCCGAAGGTCCCGTTGCCCTTTCCGGGGTAGACGTACAGGTATCCGCTGGAATTGACCGACAGGAGGTCAGGCAGGGCGTCGCCGGTCACATCACCGGGGGCGATGATCTGCTTGACGGTGCTCCAGTACGAAGAGAGCTTGGTGTTGTACATCGTGCTTCCGTACTTGTGACGCCAGTAGAGGGCCCCGGAAGTCGTGCGCACGATGTAGTCCACGACGCCGTCGCGGTTGAGGTCCGTCTGCAGCACCTTGTTGAAGCTGCCCCAACCGCTCCCGGCCGAGGAGCTCGTGGTGAGTGTGACGCCCTTGTACACCCGTGCGGTGCCGCCGGTCTTGTACCGGGCGAACACATCGGCCCGGCCGTCTCCGCTCCAGTCGGCGTCGTTGACCCGTGCCAGCGTGACGCCGGTGTACGCGCTCACCTTGGTGAAGACCGGGTAGGTGCCGCTACTTCCGCAGTACTTCAGGACGCCGCCATCGGAGGCGACTTCGGACACGCCCCACGAGACGATGCCCGCGACACGCCCGTTGACCACCAGCGGACCGCCGGAGTCGCCCACGCAGGTGGTGGTGGTCGTGGTGTCGTCACCCGTCGAGGCTGGGCCTGCGCAGACCATGTGCCCGTTGACGAACAGGTCCTGGCCCAGCGACGCACTGAGAGCGGCGTCGCAGGTGGCGTCCGCCTCGATCGGCAGCGTGGCCTGCTTCAGCACATCCGACAGGTTGCCGTCCGGACCCGAGCTGGTCAGGCCCCAGCCGTACACCGTGGCGTTGGTGCCGGCCGCGTACAGGGCACTGTCGGTGTTGGCGGCGATCTTGGCCGTCGCGAGCGGAAGCGTCCGGTCCAGCGTGAGTACGGCCACGTCGTTGTCGATGGACGAAGGGTTGTACCCGGGGTTGACCCACTGCCGCTTGACCAGGGCCACCTTGGCGTTGTCGTCCAACAGGGTGGCGGTGCCGCCGAGGACGACACCGTTGTTGTACCAGTCCATGCCGTAGACGCAGTGAGCAGCCGTCATCACCTTGTTGGGTGCGACCAGGGTGCCGGCACAGAAGGTGGCTTCGCCGGAAGCCGCGTTGGAGTACCACAGCTGGAGCATGTACGGCGCTGCCCCGATGGTGGTCTGCGAGCCGCCGATGATCTGCGGGGTCACGGTGGACGTCGACCGCGCCGACGGCTTACGGACGACCGACTTCGGCACGTAGCCTTGCTTCTCCGCCGCGGCGCGGATCCGCTCGAGCAGCTTGTCGGCGGTTGTTCCGTCACTGGGGGCTGCGACCGCCGAGGACGTGTTTGCGGCACCAGCGCTGACCAGCGCAAGTGCGAGGAGGCTAGCGGAGAGGGCGCGGCGAACGCCAGGCCTTCTCCCGCTGCGAAAAGCAGGATTCAAAGGGGTCCCTTGCAAGAAGAAGGCGCGCTGTCGAGAGCGCCTGAAGCGGTGTCAGGGGCTTCGCGCACTGGGGGCACGTGCTGGCGCATATCTGACGCGGCGATGTTAGCGTGACGTATCAACGCAAAGGATCTACGAGATCTGTTTGTGACTTATTACAGACATAACCGACGTAGTGCAGCTCTTCGGATTTATCCGGCCGCCTAGTCCGCCAGGGCGACCACCGGCCTGGCCTGGGTTCCCCAGTGGAGATCGGCCCATCGAAGACGAACCGTCGCGGCCGCATGCGCTCGGCGGCCACTGGGACCCGAACAAAGGGGAGGACCTTCGTCCATGGCCACAAGGCCGCGGAAGGAGGACGCTCAGGGTGGTCGGGTCGAAGGACGGTGGAAATCATGTGGCGGTTCACCAAGGCCGTGTCACTCCGGATCATTTTGATCTCGATGGCGTTGACCGGCGTCTCCGCGGCGGAGAGCGCGCAGGGCTCAACGAACGCCGCGGTGGCCGACATCCCCACGTACGCTCCCTCGGTCACGGCACGTTCCGGTGCCGCCGGTGTCGACGTCGTCTATCGCGCGTCGAAGGGCAACACCGTTCTTCGTACGTTCACCGGGGGCGTCTGGTCGGCCCCGACCGACCTGGGCGGGAAACTGATCGGCGGCCCCGCGACCACGTACGCCGATACGACGCTGCAGGTACTGGGCCGCGGTACGGACGGCCAGCTCTGGCAGAGGGTGCGCACGGCCGGCGTCTGGGGCTCGTGGGCGAAGGTGGGCGGCCTTGTCATGTCATCCGCCCCAGCGGCCGTGGGCCGCTCCGACGGCCGTGTCGACGTGTTCGTCCGTGACGCCGCCGACGCCCTGGCCATGCGGACGTACCGCCCTGGCTCGGGCTGGGGCACGTGGACCTCACTCGGCGGTGTCCTGTACAGCGCCCCGGCGGTGGTCGCGACCGATTCCGGCGGGCTGCAGGTCTTCGTCACCGGCAAGGATTCGGCCGTGTGGACGAAGACGCTGACCGACAGCTCATCGTCGGCGTGGCAGTCCCTGGGCGGCAGCACGCACAGCGCACCCGCCGCGGTCGTGCCCTCGGCCGGGAGGGTGACGCTGTTCGTGCGGGACGCGGCGAGCAACACGCTGCAGACGAACACCTATACGGATTCGTGGTCCGGCTGGCAGTCTCTCGGCGGCCTGCTGATCGATGGTCCGGGAGCGTCCGTGGCCGGCGACTCGGTGAGCGTCGTCGCCCGTGGCCGGGACGGGGCCCTCTGGAGCCGAACGGGGCACGAGGCCACCTGGTCCGCCTGGGCACGGGCCTGGGTGCCGGGCTCCCAGCCCGCGATCCCGTCCTCGCTGCTGGGCAAGAACGTCACCAAGATCCCCACCACCTCCAAGGTCGTCGCGCTCACCTTCGACTCCGCATGGAGCGCGGCCGGCGCCGAGTCGATCCGCGCCACTCTGCAGCGCGAGAACGCCATGGCCAGCTTCTTCCTCGTCGGCGACTTCACCCGGCTGTTCCCGGCGGAGGCCAACCTGCTGGCGACCTCCGGCTTCCGCATCGGAAATCACTCCGACAACCACCCGGACTTCACCACGATCACTGACGCGACCGCGCGAACAGAGATCGGGAACGCGCAGACGGCGATCTTCTACACCAACGGCGCCGAGCCGCGCGCGCTGTTCCGGTTCCCCTACGGCGCTTACACCGCCTCGGACGTCACGCTGGCCAACGGGCTCGGATACGTCCCCGTCGGCTGGACCGTCGACTCGCTCGGCTGGCAGGGCACGTCAGGCGGAATGACCGTGACGAAGGTCGTCGACCGGGTGCTCGCCGCCGCCCAGCCCGGTGAGATCGTGCTGATGCACGTGGGCGCCAACCCCGACGACGGAACCACCCTCGACGCCGCCGCGCTCCCCAGCATCATCAGTGGCCTGCGCGATCGCGGGTACTCCTTCGTCACGCTCGACGCGCTGCTGCCCTGACGTACGGCCCTGGCGGACGGCCTGGAACCGCGGTCGACCGGCCCTGTGCGGGCGCTCATGACCATGCGGCCACCGACGGCCTGGCGCGTCACCGTGCCCGGCGCTGCGCGATCCGCAGCAGGAGCTGCTCCTCCTTCTGGCGCTCGCTCTCGTTGGGCGAGACGCCGAGCAGCAGCACCAAGGCCGCGGTGACCATGCTGACGGCCAGCGTGAGCGGAAGCAGCAGATCCATCGCGCCCGCGCCCGCGGGGATCGCCGGGTGCGCCTGGGTGTGCACCTCCATCGCCGCCATGCCCGTGTAGTGCATGCCGCTCACGGCGAACGCCATGATCAGGGCCGCGCCGATGGTGGCCGGCAGGCCGCGGACCCACAGCGCCGCCCACAGTGCGGCCGTGGCCGCCACAACGGCGATCACCACGGAGAGCACGACCGGTTTGGGGTTGTAGTGGATCGTCGCGCCGACACGCATCGCCGCCATGCCCGTGTAGTGCATGATCGCGACACCGGAGCCGGTGATCAGACCGCCCACCAGCAGCGGACCGGCCTGTGGCTCCAGGAATCCGACGATGAACAGGCCGACGCCCACCACCACGACGGCGATAACCGCGCTGATGAGGGTCAGCGCGATGTCATAGCGGATCTGTACCCCGGAAACTGTGTAGCCGAGCATCGCGATGAAGTGCATCACCCAGATTCCGGTGCCACCGATGGCCACCGCCGCGCCGACCAGCCATCGGGCCCGTTCACGCCCTGCTCTTGCCCTGGCACGGGCTGCGAATGACAGACCCAGCAGCGACCCGAAAAAGGACATTAAGTAGGCAAAGCCAGGTGTCAATATTCCGTACGTGAAATGGTGAACTTCCGGCATAGGCCACTCCCATCGACCGGGCAATGGTGCCAGATGATGGCCTCAATGGGGAGGGCCCAAAAGTCACACGGCCATAGGATAGGGGCGATGACCAGCGGTTATCCGCTCTGTCGTCCTGCTCGCAATGAATGGCGGTGTTCGCCAATGCCGGGGGCGGCCATGATGACCAACCGTTACCAGGCTTCACCATTCCGCCATTATGGAAGATTCAATCATTTTGGCACGCTCCACTCATACCGCACCGCTTTGCGAAAAGGAGCGGATGAGCAGGCCGTTCATGCGCCCGGCGAGAATCGGCGTGATCCGGCGAACACGCAGGGCCATTGTTCAGAGAGGTGAACGAAGCCCGCTAAGGATGGGAAGGGCCCGGTGCGGCCAGTTCGACCACGCGCTTCCCGGCGTCCGGCGCCACGAAGGCGAGCATGCGCTCGGCCTCCGGCTCCAGGTCCGCGGGCAGCGGACCGCTCCGTGCGGCGAACGGGCGCAGCGTGAGCACCGCCGTCCCGCCCTGGAGCCCGT
Source organism: Actinomadura scrupuli (assembly GCF_050971785.1). NCBI lineage: Bacteria > Bacillati > Actinomycetota > Actinomycetes > Streptosporangiales > Thermomonosporaceae > Actinomadura > Actinomadura scrupuli. Next base: position 5,202 of record NZ_JBPCCU010000006.1, read on the forward strand.
ACGACCACTGCCCGGCGACCAGGCCGTCGACAAGGTAGGGCATCACGTTGCTCCGGACCATCCTCATCACCTCGTCGTGGTGCTCGGCGGGCAGAATCCGGGTGCGGTCACGGTAGGAGATCACCGCGGCGTCCAGCCTGGCGAGCAGCCGGACGGGCACGGGCACGTCCTCGGCGGCCAGGGCGGCGCCGGGCAGGTCGTACAGGTCGCGGCCCGCGGTGTCGGTGTAGCGGACGGGCTCCAGCGCCGTCAGCGCCGGGTCGATCTGCCGGTAGCGCAGCCAGGTGAACGCGGCGATGTCCTCCCGGGTGGCCGGGCCGAAGGCGGCGAGATACCCGCGCACCAGCGCTGTGGTGGCCGCCGCTTCCGCCTCCAGTGGCCCGTCCCAGGCGACCAGCGAGAACTTGCCGTGCCGCTGCCACATGCCGCTCGGCGGGACGTGCACCAGAGGCAGCATCGTCCGGGCATAGTCGAGCAGCGACTCCTTCTTGACCGTGCCACCGCTGAGCTCGCGGACGCGATCCCGGATCTCGTCGGTGGTGCGCGGCTCGGCGGTGAACTCCGCCAGCCCCGCGACGATCTGCTGTTCGAGCGGGGCCGCCGGCCGGTTGGCGGTCCGCAGCATGGCGGCGAGCTGGGGCCCGCAGGCGGCCGCGAAAGCGGGATAGTCGTCGGCACCCACCAGATGGAGCGTGCCCCGCATCAGCGTGGACTTGACCAGCGTGCGCTCGCGCAACGCCGTCTCGAGCTCCTCGATGCGGAACCCCTCGAGCCTGCTGTGCAGTGCCACATAGGGCGAGGGGGAATACTGCGCCTGCAGCGCCGCGAGCCGGCGTACGGCCTGTACGGCGGGCATCGGCCGCCGCTCCAGCAGCAGTTGCCGGGCCAGCAGGGAGACGGTCAGCTCCCGATCCGTCAGAACCCGCGTCACCTGGTGTCGAGGTCCAGCACCCGGGCGTGTAGGACCTGCCGCTGATGCAGGGCCGCGCGGACCGCCCGGTGCAGGCCGTCCTCCAGATAGAGCGCGCCCTGCCATTGCACGACGTGCGGGAAAAGATCCCCGTAGAAGGTGGAGTCCTTGGCCAGCAGGGAATGCAGGTCCAGTTCGCGCTTGGTGGTGATCAACTCGTCGAGGCGGAGCTGACGTGGCGGAATCTTCGCCCAGTCCCGGGCGGCGAGCCCGTGCTCCGGATAGGGCCGCCCGTCGCCAACCGACTTAAAGATCACCTCAGGAGTCTACGGGGCCTGCCCGTGCCGCGTCATTCCCACCGCGACCCCCTGCCTCTATGCATCATTACGGATCGGGAGCCGGATACCCCGGGCCGGAGTCAGATACCACCGGAGAAGGTGTCACATCCGTTCGGATCTCCGGTCCGGTAGCCGGTGGTGAACCACTTCTGCCGCTGCGCCGCGGTGCCGTGGGTGAAGCCGTCCGGATTCACCCGGCCCTGTGACCGCTCCTGGATCCGGTCGTCGCCGACGGCCTGGGCCGCGCTCAGCGCCTGCCGGATGTCGGCCTCGGTGAGCTTGAGGCCGGAGGCGTTCTTGGCCCAGACGCCCGAGTAGCAGTCGGCCTGCAGTTCCAGCCGTACGGAGCCGCTGGTGGCACCGGTCTGCCCGGGCTTCACCTTGTCGGAGGTGCCGAGGAGGTTCTGGATGTGATGACCGTACTCGTGCCCGATGACGTAGGCCTGCGCGAACGGACCGCCCTCGGCGCCGAACCTCTGCTGCAGTTCCTTGAAGAAGGTCAGATCGAGGTAGACCTTCGTGTCGGGCGGGCAGTAGAAGGGCCCCACCTCGGAGGTGGCGTGGCCGCACCCGGTCTCGGTGGCCTGGCTGAACAGCTGCGTCTTGGCCGGTTGGTACGAACGGCCCTGGTCGGCGAACTCCTTCTTCCAGTACCGCTGGACGCTGTTCACGGTGCCGACGATGCGGCAGTCCTCCGACTTGTCGGCGTCCGCGCCCGTACGGCACTGGGAGAGGTTGCCCGAGGGCTGCACCGGGGCCGGCACACCGCCGCCACCACCTCCGCCGACGTTCACCCCGAACAACACCGCCACGATCAGCGCGACGATGCCCGCCGCGCCACCGCCGATGGCGAGACCGCCCCCGGGAAAGCCCCCGCCGCCGCGCGCATCCTCGACCTGGGAGGCGTCGAGTTGTGAGTCGTCATCGAAATCCATGCAGGCGCAATCCCCTTTTCACCGGCTTTCATGCTCCGGAATCCGGTCTGCGAGGCTCATCCGCGAGGGAGAGCCAGCTCAGAGCCCCTCCGGCCGCTGACCGGCCGGCACCGGCCCGTGCCGGGTCCAGCGCAGGAGCACGGCCCGGTGCCCCAGCTGAAGCCCGTTCACGGGGTCGATCGCGAAGTCGCCGAAGAGGGTGGAGGTGTCCAGCGAGGCGGCCGCAGCCCACACGAGTTCACGGGCCGTACCGCCCGCCAGCCGCATGCAGTGCGCGGCCAGCACGGCGGCGGCCGCGGCCTGGACGGCCGGGTAGTCGGGCGGCCCGGGGTCCGGATACGCGGCGAGGAACTCCACCTCGGCCGGGCCGAGCGCGGCCGGACCCCCGCCGGAGGGGAACCACTGGCCGACCCCGAAGATCCCCTCGGCGTCGGGCACGGCACGACCGAACTCCCCGATGCCGGCCGCGACGGCGCAGACGGTCCGCGGCGGATGCGGCAGGCGGGACGCGCGGACGACCGTGTGGACGTCCTCCTCGAACGTGCCGGCGCAGAGCAGGTCCCAGGGCGGACCCGGTGACGGCGGGCCGTCCCCGGGGCCGAGGCGGGTGGTGCCGAGGCCGAGGGTGCGGGCCGTCGCCTCCGCGCCGGCCGCCACCTGGCGGGCGAAAGCGCCCTTGCCGTGCACGATCCACAGCCGGGCACGGGCCGGGTCGCCCGCCAGCCACGCCAGGAAGGGCTCGGCGTACCGGCTCGCCGGGGTGGAGACCGACACCACGTGACCGGGGTGGGCCGCCTGCACGTCGTCACCCGCTCCGCCGTGGTTCCAGATCAACAGGCCCAGCTCCGCCGCGACGTCCCCCGCCGTCCTGGCCAGCCGGGTCGAGTACGGGCCCAGCAGCACGTCGCACCGTCCGGAGAGGCGGCGGAGACCGGTCGCCAGCAGGCGAGGGTCGCTGTGATCGTCTTCGATGATGAGGTCTGCGGCCCCGTCCAGCACCCGCCAGGTCTCCAGCCCGAGGGCCGCCTGCCTGCCGAACCGGGCATATTTCCCCGACAGCGACAGGCAGACGCCCATCCGCAGTCGCCCGGGGCGTGCCGTGGCCGTCATCTCAACCGCACCTCTGCCGTCGCGCCGGATCGCCGGGGGAGAAGCCGGGTACGGGCCACCGAGTGCAAAAGGGCCGCCGACCCGTCCAGGCGGGTCGGCAGCCCTCGTGTGCGGCGGTGGTGGTGGGATTTGAACCCACGGAAGAGTTGCCCCTTCACACGCTTTCGAGGCGTGCGCCCTCGGCCACTAGGCGACACCACCGTCGCGAAGCCTACCCGACTCGGCGGCCGGCGAAGAACCGGGTCAGCAGGGCGCCGCATTCCTCGGCCAGCACACCGGCGATCACTTCGGGCCGGTGGTTGAGGCGGCGGTCCCTGACGACGTCCCACAGGGACCCGACCGCACCCGCTTTCGGGTCCACGGCCCCGTACACGATGCGGTCCAGCCGGGCCAGGACGGCGGCCCCGGCGCACATCGTGCAGGGCTCCAGCGTCACGGCGAGCGTGCAGCCCGTCAGCCGCCAGCGGCCGAGCGTCGCGGCGGCGGCCCGGATGGCCAGCACCTCGGCGTGTGCGGTCGGATCGCCGGTCAGCTCGCGCTCGTTGCGGCCGGCCCCGATGACCTGGCCACCGGAGTCCAGGACGACGGCGCCCACGGGCACGTCCGCACCCGCTCCGGCCGCCTGCCGCAGGGCGAGCCGCATGATCGATTCGAACTCCCGCTCCGTGTCGTTCACCGGGTCATTCATGGAGCCGATCGAACTCGTCGGCGAAGCCGGCCCGCTCGGCGACGATCAGCAGGGCGTCCGTCGGCAGCGACCGCTGGCTCAGGTCGTCGAGCTCCTGGGCGTCGGCGCCGAAGTCCTCCAGGAGGTCACGGTCGCCGTCCGGGGTGCCGTCCACCCCGCCGTCCGGCGCATCTTCGGCGGCCCCGATGAACTGGTAGAGCAGGCCGGCGAGCTCGCTGGAGACGATGGCCCGGGTGTCGGACAGGAAGACCCGGGGGTCCTCCTCGCCGTCCAGGCGCAGCACGGCGAACCACTCGTCGTCCTCCTCGACGAGCAGCAGCACGGGATCTCCGCCCGTCTCGAGCGCGGACTCTCGGAGCAGGTCGGAGACGTCATCCATGACCTTGGCCTCGGCGAGATCGGCCTCGGTTCCTACCCACCCGGCCTCGGTCTGGGCGAAGACTGCGGCGAAATACGGCACCTGCTCATTGTGGCAAAAGGTGGTACGGCTGCGAAGGGCAGTCAGCCGAGCGTGTCGATCGCCCGCTCGAAGGCCTGGGCGAATCCGATCCGCTCGGCGATGCTGGAGAGCATCTCGTCCGGATAGAGATCCAGATCCCCGGAGATCGCGCCCAGCTCCATCTCGTCCAAGCCGAGGTCACTGAAGATCGACATGTCCCCCACCGGCAGGACCTGGTCGAGCTCCTCGTCCTCGGGGATGGGAATGTCGAGGTAGTCCAGCACCTGCCCGGCCAGCGCCCATTCGACGGACGCGGTCACGTCCGACAGGAAGATCATCACCTCGTCGGCCAGCACCCGGATCGCCACGAAGAAGTCGTCGCCAACCGCCACCAGCCCGATCGTGCCGGCGATGCTGGGCTGCTGCCGCAGCGCGTGGATCAGTCCCGCCAGATCCTCGGTCAGCGCGACCGGGAGCAGCTCGGTCTCCCACTGCTCGTCCTCGCGAAACACCACGACGGCGAAATCCGTCATGCTCACATCCGTCAAGTCATCCACCCCACCGGCGCGGTCACTGCCCTGGGCATGGTCGCAGATGCCGAACGTGCTCGCGCACTCCACCCGGAAACTCGAGTGCTCAGTGGTTGCGGAACGTGCGCATCCGCAACGTCGCCCGGATCTCGGCCTGGCGGGACCGGCGGGGGGTGACCCGCTTGCGGAGCTCACGCGCCTCGGCGAGCTCGCGCAGGAAGACCGCGCGGCGGCGGAGCCGGTCCCGGATGAACTCGGCACTCAGCCCTTCGTCGCGCTCGCCGCTCATGGAGAAGTCGTTCCCACCTCGTCGAGTTCCATTCCGCGGCGTGGGTTAGCGTGATCCCCATGGAGACCCTGGCCGTCGATCATCCGCTGGTCGCGCACAAGCTCACCACCCTCCGCGACGTACGCACCGACTCGCCGACATTCCGCCGGCTGGCCGACGAGCTGGTCACCCTGCTCGCCTACGAGGCGACCCGGGACGTCCGGGTCGTCGACGCGACCGTGCAGACCCCCCTCGCCCTCGCCGACGGGGTCCAGCTGGCACGACCGGCCCCTCTCGTGGTCCCGATCCTGCGGGCGGGGCTGGGCATGCTGGAGGGTATGACCCGGCTGCTGCCCACCGCCGAGGTCGGGTTTCTCGGCATGGTCCGGAACGAGACCACCCTGCAGGCGGAGACTTACGCCACCCGGCTGCCCGACGACCTGTCCGGACGCCAATGCTATGTTCTCGATCCCATGCTCGCCACCGGTGGCACGCTGGCCGCGGCGATCAAGTTCCTGCTGGACAGAGGCGCGATCGACGTGACCGCGCTGTGCCTGCTGGCCGCTCCCGAGGGCCTGCGGCACCTGGAGGAGGTCTTCGAGCGCACCTCGGCCCCGATCCGGGTCGTCACCGCCGCCATCGATCCGAAGCTCAATGAGGTGGGCTACATCGTGCCCGGGCTCGGCGATGCCGGCGATCGGCTGTACGGAGTCGTCTGACCTGCAGGTTCAGTGATCGGCCCGGCTGGGTAGGCAACGGGAGGGAACGCCGTCGAGGCGCTCCTGTCCGCGCCCGCCGGAAGGGGACCCGCGGAGTGGCGTGAGCGATGCTCGGGGGAGCCGTCATGATCGACCAAGGGGGGACCGATCCGTCCGGACGCTATGAGGGCATCGCGGCGCGGCTCCGTGCGGAGTTCGCCGAGATCCACTCACCGGCGATAGTGTCACGCTGCGTGAACGCCGCCCAGCATGGCGCGGAGGATGTGACCGGCTCCGCCCCGCTTGACCTGGTGGAACGGATAGCGCGCAAACACCTGCAGGTTCTCGCCGTCGTCGCCTCGGAGCGAAGGCACCAAATCACCTTGCGCAACGCGGCCACCTGACCGCGCTTTACCCTCGGTAGCGGCTAGTGTAGAACTGAGCAGGGGTCAGTGGGTCAGCGCGCTCCGGGAGGCGGACTTGCCCGCAAAGAAGTACACCGTGTGGGCTGTAGCGGCCTTCGCGGTTCTGTACATGGTGAAGTCACCCACTGACGCCGCGTCCGCGGTGCAGCACGCGGCGAGCGGGCTCGCCTCCGTCGCCGACTCCCTGTCGATCTTCGTGAACAAGCTGGCCGCATGAGACTCGTGACCCCCGGCGACTCCGCCCCCACCTCGGTCAACCGGTATCTCCTGCCGCACGAGAGCCAGGTCATCACCGTGCGCCATCACCCTGCCGTGCTGATGAAGCCGGTGGCCCTGGTGCTCGGCGGCCTCATCATCGCCGGCTTCCTCAGCAACACCGTCGCCAGCCAGGCCGGCTCGGTGGTCAGCTGGATCTGGTGGGCGTGGCTGATCCTGCTCGCCTGGTTCGTGTGGCAGGTCGCCGAGTGGTCGGTCGACTACTTCGTCATCACCAACCAGCGCATGATCCTCACCACCGGCCTGATCAACCGCAAGGTGGCCATGATGCCGCTCGGCAAGGTCACCGACATGAGCTTCCAGCGTTCCATCGCCGGGCGGATGCTCGGATACGGCGAGTTCGTGCTCGAGTCGGCCGGTCAGGACCAGGCGCTGCGCACCGTCGGATATCTGCCCTACCCCGAGCAGCTCTATCTCGAGGTCTGCGAAATGATCTTCCCGAACAAGAACGCCTCCGCCGACGACTGAGCCCGGCTCGTGTCCAATGGGGCAAACCCCGCATTCAGCCAGATGAGTGCGGTGAAGTTCCGGGCGGTGTCCATGTTGCTTGGGTTACTCTCAATGCGCGCCGACCCCCGGCGTGCAATCATGTCGGCACCCCAACCGCCTGATTCCTTCCGCTAAGTGAGTCCACATGCCGGGTCCGGGCAACGTCGGTGAACGTGTACGCAACCTGCGGCTTACGAGACGTCTGTCGCAAGCGCAGCTCGCCGCTCATGACCTTTCTGACAGCTATATCTCGCTGATCGAGTCGGGCAAGCGCACGCCGACCCCGGCGGTGCTGCGCCTGCTCGCCGAACGTCTCGGCTGTACCCCCGAATACCTCGCCGACGGCGTCGAGCCGGAGCAGCGCGCCTACCTCGAGGTCCGCGAGCGCCAGGCCCGGCTGGCCTGCCTCGCCGACGACCCCGGCATGGCGCTGTCCATCTTCGACGAGGTCATCCTGCGCAGCGACGATCCCGAGCTGACGCTGCGCGCCCGCTGGGGACGGGCCCGCGCGCTGGAGGACCTCGGTGAGCTCGAATCGGCCATCGGCGCCTTCGAGGAGCTGCGGGAGCAGGCCGAGCGCGACCCCGGCCGGTCGAGCTGGCTGCCGTCGGTGATCTCACTGGCCCGCTGCTATCACGCGGTCGGGGACCTCGGCCAGGCCATCGCCCTCGGCGAGCGCGCGCTCGCCCGGCTGCGCGAGCTCGGGCTGACCGCCGGCCGGGAGTACGCCGAGGCCGGCCGGCTGCTGATGCTCGCCTACGTGGACCGCTCCGATCTTGCACGGGCCCGTGATCTCGGCCGCCGGGTGCTCGCCCCGGACGAGACTCCGGCGACCTCCGCCTACCGGGCCGCCACCGGGCTCGCGCTGCAGCACGGCGCGATCGGGGACGCCCTCTATCTCGCCGACCGGGCCATCGCCGCGCATGACGAGAGCACCGCGCCGCTGTCGCGCGCCCGTCTCGGGGTGGCGGGCGCCCGCGCGCTGCTGCGCGGCGTGGCCTCGTACGCCACCGAGCCGTCCGGGCAGGACTCCGATCTGACCTCCGCGCAGGAGGCGCTGGAACTGCTGCGCGACGCCGCGCCCCGGCTGTCCGGTCCGGACGCCGCCGAGTGCACGGTCGAGACGGCCCGCGCGCTGGTGCTGATGGGCAAGCTCGACCAGGCGGTCGACACCACCGAACGCGCCCTCGGCGAGCTGGACGACGACCACTCCCTGGGCAGCGTCCAGGCCCGGCTCGTCCTGGCCCGGGCGCGGCTGGCCCAGGCGGACACGGCCGCCGCCCTCTCCGAGCTTCACTCCAGCGCCGCCAGGCTGAAGCGTCTCCCACCCGACCGAAGCTCGGCGCGCGCCTCCCGGGAGCTCGGTGACCTGCTCGACGCGGCGGGTGACAGCACCGGTGCGACCGCGGCGTACCGCCGGGCCCTGGAGTCCGCGGGTCTGCGTCCCTCGGCCCGGCTGCCGCAGAACGCCCCGGCCGACCTCGCCGAATTCTGAGCCCCGACCGGTAGTTCTGGGCCTCCCCGCCGCCTTCACCGCGGACTTTCGCGTGCGCATGCCACGTTCTACTCCAAACTAGTCCTAACATGGACACATGGGATGACTGGCTCTTTGGGGGAACCTTGACTCTGCGAGCGGCCCACCGCGCGTCCTTGGTGGATCAGGTGATCGACCAGTTGAAGGGCGAAATCGCAACGGGGGCGTGGGTCGTCGGCGACAAGATTCCCCCAGAGCCGGCCCTGTCGGACAGCCTGGGGGTGGGACGCAACACCATCCGGGAGGCCGTCAAGGCCCTGACCCATGCCGGGCTGCTGGAATGCAGGCAGGGCGACGGCACCTACGTGCGGGCCACCAACGAGATGTCCGGCGCGGTACGGCGCCGGCTGCGCACCGCCAAGGTCATCGAGGTCCTGGAAGTGCGGCGGGCGCTGGAGGTCGAGGCGGCCCGGCTGGCCGCCACCTACCGCGACAACGCCGACATCGCGGCGATCGAGGCCGCCTGCGCCCGGCGTGACGCCGCGCTGGCGATGTCCGACCACGCCGCCTTCGTCGCCGCCGACGTCGACTTCCACACGACGATCGTGGAGGCGACGCACAACCGCGTGCTGATCGAGCTCTGGAACGACTTCACCGAGACCGTACGCTCCACCATCGCCTCGGCCAGCACGGACCTGGCCGGCAGCGCCACGATCCCGCACACGCCCATCGCGGAGGCGATCCGCAACGGGGACGCCGAGGGCGCCGCGCGGGCCAGCCAGGCCTGTATGGAAGAGATCTTCCGCATCGTCAAGGCCACACCGCGCTGACGCCTCTTCCCTCTCGTTCCACCGCACCCCGCGTGCCCCCATGCCCTGACGACGAAGGCGACATGACCCCCGACGGCCCCGACCGCCCGAAGCTCACCCGAACCGCCGCCCTCTGGACCCTGGCCGGTCTCGTCCTGCTGGCGCTCAACCTGCGGACCGCGATCAGCGGGGTGTCACCTCTGCTGGGCGACCTGCAACGTCAGTTCGGGCTGTCCGGCGCGGCCATGGGTGTGCTCACCACCCTGCCGGTGCTGTCCCTGGGTGCCTTCGCCGCAGTGGGGGCTCCGCTGGCACGCAGGTTCGGGCCGTCGGCCAGCCTGACCGGCGCGCTGCTGCTGATCGTGGCGGGCATCCTGGTGCGGCTGATTCCCGCTCCGGTGGCGCTGTTCGCCGGTACCGCGCTGGCCGGGGCGGGGATCGCCATCGGCAACGTGCTCATGCCGTACGTCATCAAGCGGGTCTTCCCGCACCGGATCGGCGGCCTCACCGGGCTGGCGATGATGGTGATGTCGGGTGGAGCGGCCGTCGCGGCGGGGCTGGCGGTGCCGCTCGACGACGCCGGCGGCTGGCGGCTGGCCCTGGCCGTGTGGGCGTTGCCCGCGCTGGTCGCCGCACTGGTCTGGGCCGGCCCGGCCCGGGCGGGCACCGCTCGTCCTGCGCCGGTCCACGCCGCCGGGCGTACGCCGGACTCCGACGGCGGCTCCCTGCTACGCAACCGGCTGGCCTGGTACGTCACCGGTTTCATGGGCATGCAGTCGCTCGCGTTCTACGTGCTCATGTCGTGGCTGCCAGAGATCATGCGGGATCAGGAGTACGCCTCCGCGACCGCCGGGCTGATGCTCTCGGTCATGATGCTGCTCGGCATCCCGACCGGCCTGGCCACGCCCATGCTGGCGGCTCGGCTGCGGGACCAGCGCCCGCTCGTCGTCATCGTCATGGCCCTGATGGCGCTGGGCGTCGGCGGCCTGCTCGCCGCCCCGCAGTACGGCTGGACATGGGTGATCGTGCTGGGCACCGGCACCGGCAGCGCGTTCCCGCTCGCCTACACGCTGATCACGCTGCGCGCGGGTAGCGCGGCGAGCGCGGCCCGGTTGTCGGGCATGGCGCAGACCACCGGCTACCTGCTGGCCGGTTTCGGGCCGATCGCCTTCGGGGCGCTGCACGATGTCACCGGCGGCTGGCGGCTATCGCTGGCGTTCCTGCTGCTCTGGCTGGTCCCCGAGACCCTGGTCGCCTGGAAGGCCGCCCGGCCGGACCAGATCACCACGACGCCGCCCACCCTCTTTCCCGCCGAGCCTCCCACTCCGGCCCATGCCACTTCCTCCGCGGACCCGGCGTGCGCCGGGGCCGCTGAGCCGGAGCCCGTGCGCGGTACGGGCCCCGGGCCGGGCCACGTCCACGCCGAGCCGAAGGACTTCGCCCACCCGGTGCGTACCCGCCGCCCCTGACCCGGCCCTGACCCGCCGCCGGCCGGCCGACGAGCCGCCGCCGACCGGCCCTGGGCCAGGCGGGCGGCCTGCCGCGTGGATCAGTTGATGGTGACCAGGGCCACGCCGGCGACCGCCACGGCCAGGCCGAGACGCTGGATCACTCGCAGCCGTTCGCTGTAGACGACGCGGGCCAGCAGTACAGTGACCGCCGGATACAGCGAGGTCAGCACCGCGGCCATGCTGAGCATCCCGGCCTGTGCCGCCAGGAAGTACAGCAGGTTGGCGATGCCGTCCAGCAGCCCGGACAGCACCGCGAGCACCAGCGTCGTCCCGGCGACCGCGGTGCCGCCGGACCGGGGCCCACCGCGCAGCCGCAGCACCAGCACCGCGGCCAGGATGACGGCCAGGCCGCCGCTCCGGGACGCCACCAGAGGCCAGAACCCGGACTCGTCACCGCCCTGCCGCAGCAGCACGAAGAAGACGCCGAAGCCGGTGCCCGACAAGGCGGCCATGAGCGGGCCGCTGTCGGCGAACCGGCGGACGGGCCGCCCGGCGGGCCGGGTCCCCGGCCCGTTCTCCTCCATGCTGACCAGCGCGATCGCCGCCAGGCACAGCAGGACGCCCACGAGCACCGGCGGCGCGAGCCGCTCGCCGCCGAGCGTGCCCACCACCACGGGGAGCACGGCGGCCGCCAGCGCGGACACCGGGGCCACCACGCTCATCGGGCCGCTGGCGAGCGCCCGGTAGAAGGTGATCAGGCCCGCTCCACCGGCCAGCCCCGAGCCGAAGCCCCAGGCCAGACCGGCCGGGGCCGGTGCGTCTCCGGCGACGATCGCGATCAGGCAGAGGATCGCCAGCCCCACCGGCACGCTCACCATCAGCACCGGGAGCACGGTGGCCCGGCGCGAGGCCGCGCCGCCGAGAAAGTCGGCGGCGCCATAGAACAGGGCGGAGCCCAGACCGAGCAGGGTGACCATCAGTGACCCGCCGGGCCGATGAGCCGCCGTTCGATCCGTACGTCCGGCGCGAGCACGCGCAACCGCGCCGCCAGGTCGTCGGCGGCCGCGTGCAGGCGGTCGAGGGAGTACGGCTCGAGGCGCTCGAACAGGAACAGCCCGTTCTTGGTCGACTCGGTGATCCGGGTGCGGACGCACTGACGCCAGTTCCAGCGGCGGCAGGTCACGCCGTCGTCGTCCCTCCAGACGACCTCACCCGCGTCGGGGTGGTCGACGGCGGGGACCCCGTCCGCCGTGGTGTCGAAGGGCTCGGTGCCGGTGGCCCGCACCAGCCGGGCCGGTCCCCGGTAGGCGTCGAGGTCCTCGCCGCCGATGGGCAGCGCGTACTCGACGCTGACCGCGTTGTAGGCGTCCACGACCCTGTTGACGGCGGGAAGGGAGTCCGCGCGGCGCAGCAGGGCGTCCACGGAGGGCCGGGTGCGCTTCGGCTTGGCCCCGAACGCGGCGTACGCCTCCCGCCAGGCCCCCACGTGGGGGTCCTCCGGGACCGCACGGCCGCCGGCGACCGTCAGCCATCCGGTGGACCGGTCGTCGCTGGGACCGTTCCCGAGCCCTTCGGCGGTCATGGCCAGTACGGCGAAGTCGGGGCGCAGTTGGTGGACCGACTCGTGGACGGCGATGTACTCGAGCATGGTGCGGGCCTCCTCCAGGGACGGTCATTCTATTGCAACGTATAGTGCATTGAACCGACCGGGAGGAAGCATCAGGCGATGAACGACGCAGAGCCCGCCGCGGGCGAGGGCCCGACCGGCGACGGCGTGGGCGAGGCCGTGGGACGCACCGTACGGGCGATGCGGTCCGCGCACGGCTGGAGCCTGGACCAGCTCGCCGCCCGTTCCGGAGTGAGCAAGGGGGTGCTCGTCGCCCTGGAGCAGGGCCGCGGCAACCCCAACCTCGGCACCCTCATAAGGATCTCCGAGGCCCTCGGAGTCGCGCTCACCCGGCTGGTCCAGGTGGAGGAGGAGCCATTGGTGCAGCTCTTCCCGCCGAAGCGGCACGTGGTGCTGTGGCAGGGCCCGTCGGGCGGCACGGGCACTCTGCTGGGCGGCAGCGATCCCCGCCCGTCGCTCGAGTTGTGGAAGTGGGAGCTGGCCCCGGGCGAACGGCGCGACAGCGAGCCGCACACGCCGGGCACCCGCGAGATCGTCCACGTCGAGGAGGGCACGCTCGACCTCACCGTGGACGGCCACCGGCACCGGCTGCCGGCAGGTACCACAGGGGTGTTCGCAGGTGACCGCCCGCACAGCTACGGCAATGACCAGGAATCGACATGTCGCTATGTCCTGGCGGTCATGGATCTCTGACCCCGGAGTGGTGTAACGCTTGCACGAGATGTCCGGAACCAAGGGGATACTCACATTCGTTGGCGTGGTAATCCATGACCAGGACGGATATGTGAGCGATGTAACGGGGAACACCGCTGTACGCGGGGCAGCGATGAGACGATCCGCCGGGGTGTGGCGGGTCGCATCACCTTCCGGTCCACCCGCGCTCCTGAACGACATAGTCGCGCTGTCACCCGACGAGGCATGGGCGGTCGGGCAGACCTCGGATCACCCGGTGATCCAGCATTGGGACGGCACGACCTGGTCGGCCGTGACGCCGCCTCGGCCGGCCTCGCTCATCGGCGCCGGGCTGCTGGGGGTGGCGGCGGTCTCGCCGAGCGCCGCCCTCGCGGTCGGCGGCGGCTACGACCGGCTGGCCGGCCAGGAGGTGCCGCTGATCCAGCGATGGAACGGTACGAACTGGGCCGCGCAGGATCCGGGCCCCTGGCTGCGAAGCGGTTATGTGCTGACCTCCGTGGCGATGTTCACCGCCGACGAGGCGTGGGCCGTCGGGCACGCACTGCCGGGTGGGCCGATCGCGCTGCGCTGGGACGGGGCGCAGTGGATCCGGATCCCCGCGCCGGGGCCCGATCGGGGCAGGCTGCTCGCGGTGGCCGGCATCGCCCCCGACGACGTGTGGGCGGTGGGGACCACCGGATCCGGCGCGCTGATCATGCACTTCGACGGGCGGGCCTGGCGGCGGGAACGCTGCCCCAGCGGCCGGTCGTCGCTCACCGACGTGGTGGCGTTGCCGGACGGCTCGGCCTGGGCCGCGGGCGGAGACGGCCTGCTGCACTGGAACGGCCGCCGCTGGCGCCGGGTCGACCCCGGCCTCGGCTCGGTCAACACGCTGGCCGCCCTGTCGCCCACCGAGGTGTGGGCGGCCGGTGGACGCGGTGAACTCGCCCGCTTCGACGGAGAGAAGTGGCATCGCGCCGACTCCCCCGCGCCGCTGGACGGCGCGGCGGTCTGGCTCGGCGCCGCCTCGGTGGCGCCGGACACGGTCTGGATGGTCGGCTCGCAGCGGACCGGCGGATCCGGCGGATCGGCCACCCTGCACTCCGTCACCGCGCTCACCCAGGAGGACTGAGCAGCGCCGGTCACCCGGCCGGTCAGCCGGTAGTGCCGGTCAGCCGGACAGGCGGATGGGCATGAGGAGATAGCGGAAGTCGTCGGTCTCGCCGGTGAGCAGCGCGGGCCGCGACGGCGCGGTGAAGTCGAGGTTCACCACGTCGGACCCGATGCCCGCGAGGCCGTCGAGCAGGAACTGCGGGTTGAAGGCGACGTCGATGTCGTCGCCGGCGAGCTCGGCCGGCAGGACCTCGTTGGCCCTGGCGGAGTCCCCGGTCGCCGCCCGGATGCGTACCTCGCCCTGGGCGAAGGCGAGCCGCAGCGGGGTGGTCCGCTCGGCGACCAGCGCCACCCGTTTGATCGCCTCGACGAACGGGGCGACCGGCACCTGCGCCCGGACGGTCCAGTCCGCGGTGAGCCGCGATCGGTAGTCGATGAACTGGTCGTCGAGCAGCCGCGTGGTCATGCGGCGCCCACCGCAGGTCAGCCCGATGAGGCTGTCGGCCACACCGGCCATCGCGAGCTCGGTGGGTGTCCCGGAGCGCAGTTGCCTGGTGGTGTCGGCCAGGGTCCGGGCGGGCACCACCGCAGCCACGCCGAACTCCGGCCGGGCGGGGGTCCACGGCAGGTCGCGGGCCGCGATGCGATAGCGGTCGGTGCACGCCAGCCGCATGATGGCGCCCTCGATGTCGAGCCGGACACCGGTCAGCATGGGCAGCGTGTCGTCACGGCTGGAGGCGACCACCACCTGGGCGACCGCGGCGGCCAGCACATCGCTCTCGACGGTGCCCGCGGGGGCGGGCATCTTGGGCAGATCGGGGTAGTCCTCGACGGGCATCGTCATCAGCCCGAACTCGGCGCTGCCGCAGGTGAGCACGGTCTCGGACCCCTCGGTGACGATGTCGACCGGCTGCGCCGGCAGACTCCGCACGATGTCGGTGAGCAACCGCCCGGGCACCAGCACCCGGCCCGGCTCGGTCACGGTGGCCTCGACGGTCACCTCCCCGGACGCCTCGTAGTCGAAGCTGGAGAGGGTCAGCGCCCCCGTGTCCGCCGCCTCGATCAGCATCCCGGCCAGCACGGGGATCGCCGGGCGGGCGGGCAGGGTGCGCGCCGCCCACGCGACGGCGTCCACCAGGACGTCTCGGTCGATCGTGCACCTCATCTGAGCTGCCCCTTCCTCAGGTTGCCGCACTCAGCACGCTATCCAGCGAGTCCGACAGAATAGACCGTTGTCGAGCCGCCACGCCGATGACCGGCATAATCGGGGCACTACCCGAACCCGACACACTACGCACACAATCCAAAATCTCACGTCTTACTCAGAACGGAATGATTCGTTCCCCCATGTATGCTGAGCATCATGGAGACCACGTCCACGCCACTGAGCGGCCGCCGCGCGCAGGCGGCCCGTAACGACCGGCTGATCCTGGAAGCCGCTCGTGAGGTGTTCCTCGCCGATCCCGGCGCCCCCATCGCGGCGGTGGCCGAGAAGGCCGGTGTGGGCATCAGCGCGCTCTACCGGCGCTACGCGAGCAAGGACGTGCTGCTCCAGCGGCTCGCCGGAGACGGGCTGCAACGCTACATCGCGGAGGTTGAGGCCGCCCTCGCCGACGA
This sequence comes from Actinomadura scrupuli, assembly GCF_050971785.1. Lineage (NCBI taxonomy): Bacteria > Bacillati > Actinomycetota > Actinomycetes > Streptosporangiales > Thermomonosporaceae > Actinomadura > Actinomadura scrupuli. The sequence goes on from NZ_JBPCCU010000006.1 coordinate 21,071, forward strand.
CGGTGATCCATGGCAGGCCTTCGCGGGTTACATGAGCCGCTGCGTGGCGGCCGGATCGAGCGCGCTGTCCCAGCGCCTGTCCGGCAGCTTCACCGCCGGCGAGGAGCTGAATCGCGAAGGGTACCGGGCCGCTCAGCTCACCCAGCAGCTCATCGACCGCACCAAGGCCGCCGGTGCGCTACGCCCCGACATCGAGGTCGGTGATCTGTCCCTGCTGTTCGAGCAGCTCCAGTCCGTCAAGGTGGACGACCCGGAGCGTACCCGCCGGCTCCAGGAGCGCTACCTGACCCTGCTGCTGGAGGCCCTGCACACCTCGTCCGCGCCGCCCCTCCCCGGCCCGGCCCCCACCTGGCAGGAGATCAGCGGCCGCTACAACGGCTGAGCCCGGGGCGGCGTACGGAGCCTCCGCGAGCCCGCGGGGCCGCCGCCGGACACGGCACCGGCCGGTACGGGATCGGCCCGTGGTGCCGAGCACGTAGGCTCCTGAGGTCGTCCGACGCAGCTCAGGGGGCCTGGTCATGTTCGCTCTGCACGCGCTGTGGAGGGCGGACCACCGGCTGGCGCTGTGGGCCGAGGACTCGGCGGAGCGGCCCCTCCCGGGCGCACGGCCCGCGCGAGGCGCACGCCCGCCCGGTGCGGCCCATGGGAGCCGGACGCCTCCCGGCCCCGGCGTGGCGCGTGCGCATCCGTACGCCTGCTCCGCCGAGCTGGTCGCCACCCTCGTGAGCGGTGCCGGACCCCGGCTGGACTGGCTGGTGACCAGGACCGGTGCGGGATGGTGCACGCTGCTGATGCCGTCCGGCGGCGGCGTGCCGCTGCCCTCCCCCGAGCTCGGCGGCGGGCGCGCGAGCGGGGCGCGGGGTGCTCCCGAACTCGTGGCCTGGCACGTCCCCGCCCTGCTCTTCGCTCCCGGTGAGGCGGCGCAACTGCTCGGTGAGCTGTTCGACCCGCGCAGGCCACTGCTGGAGACGGCGCCGGCCGGCCTCGGCGGCATCGAGGTGCCCTACGGCGCGTCGCTGCGATGGCTGACCCGGGTCCATGACCTCGCCTGGCGGCTGGTCGGCCGGGGCCAGGTGCTGCCCGCCGTGCTCACCGAGGAGGGGACTCCCTGTGCGCGCTGGCGCCCCGTACCCGACGCCGCGGGATGGCGGGAGATCGGAGCGCTGACCGCCGCCGCCCCGCCGGTCTGCCGCGCGGAACATCCCGGCCGCCCGGCGGCGGAGGTCGTGGGCGACGTGCTGGACGCGCTCGTCGACAGCGAGGCGCGTGCGGTGCTCGAGAGCCGGCCCCCGCTGCTGCGAGCCGGGCGGCGACCGGCCACGGCCGCGGAACGCTGGCTGGCCGCGCTGACCTCCGGCACCGGACGGATCGACGGTGCGGACCCGGCCGAGCTCACCGGCCTCCAGGACCGGCTGGCCGCCTGGCTCGGGTCCGGGGAGCCTGCCACCGCACGGCTGCGCCTCTGCTTCCGGCTGCGGGAGCCGCTGGGACCGGACCCCGCCGACCCGATGGGCCGTACGTCCGACGACCACTGGCGGCTGGAGTTCCTGCTGCAGGCCGACGAACCCGCGCTGCTGGTCGACGTCGCCGACATGTGGGCCGGCGGCCCGGCGCTGACCGCTCTGGAGGAGAGGGTGGACCGGCCGCAGGAGGTGTTCCTGGCCGAGTTGGGCCGGGCCGTACGGTGTTGCCCGGAGCTGCGCCCGGCCCTGCGGCACGCCCGTCCGGCGGCGCTCGACCTCGACCGCACCGAGGCCCTCGGCTTCCTCCGGGACGCGGCTCCCCTGCTGACCGCCGCCGGCTTCGGGGTGCTGCTGCCGTCCTGGTGGCAGCGCCCGGCGACGGTGGGACTGGCACTGACCGCCCGTACCGCGCAACCCGGCATGGTGCCGGTCGGCGACCTGGTCGGCCAGGACGCCATCGTGGCGTTCGGCTGGCAGGCCGCGATCGGCGACCAGACGCTCACCGTGGAGGAGCTCCGCGAGCTGGCGGCCATCGGCCGGTCGTTGCTCCGCGTCCGCGGTCAGTGGGTCGAGGTCGACCTGGAGCGGATCGCCGAGGCGGTGGCGTTCCTCGAACGGGAGAACGGCGGCACGATGCCCGCCGGGCGGGTGCTGCGCACCGCGCTCGACCCCGACGCCTCGGCGGGCGGCCTGCCGGTGACCAGGGTCGTCGCCGACGGGTGGCTCGGCGACCTGCTCTCCGGCCAGGCGGACCTCCGGCTCGAACCGGTGCCGGTGCCGCCGGGGTTCGGGGCGACGCTGCGTCCCTACCAGGAGCGCGGTCTGGCCTGGCTGGCGTTCCTGTCCCGGCTGGGTCTGGGCGCGGTCCTGGCGGACGACATGGGACTGGGCAAGACGCCCCAGACCCTGGCGCTGCTCGCCGCGGAGCACCCGTCCGGCCCGACACTCCTGATCTGCCCGATGTCGCTGGTCGGCAACTGGCAACGGGAGACCGCGAAGTTCGCGCCGATGCTCCGCGCGCACGTCCATCACGGCGCGCGGCGGCTGTCCGGTGCCGGCCTGGAGCGGGAGATCCAGGGCGCCGACCTCGTGATCACCACGTACGCGACGGCTCAGCGGGATCACGAGGCGCTCCGGAGCATCCGCTGGCGGAGGATCATCCTGGACGAGGCACAGCACATCAAGAACAGCGCCACCCGGCAGGCCACGGCCATCCGCTCGCTGCCCGCCGAGCACCGGATCGCGCTGACCGGCACCCCGGTGGAGAACCGGCTGGCCGACCTGCACGCCGTGCTCGACTTCGCCAATCCCGGCCTGTTCGGATCGGCCGCCGGGTTCCGGGAACGGTACGCGGTGCCCATCGAGCAGCACGGCGACGCCGCCGCGGCCGCGGCGCTCCGGCGCCGTACCGGGCCCTTCATCCTGCGGCGGCTCAAGACGGATCCGGCCATCGCACGCGATCTGCCGGAGAAGCAGGAGATGACGGTGATGTGCAACCTCACCGCCGAGCAGGCCGGCCTGTACCAGGCGGTGGTGACCGACATGGTGAGCCAGGTCGAGAACAGCAGCGGCATCCAGCGCAAGGGCCTGGTGCTGTCCACCCTCGGCAAGCTGAAGCAGATCTGCAACCACCCGGCGCAGTTCCTCCGCGACGGCTCGCCGCTCGCCGGGCGCTCGGGCAAGGTGGCCCGGCTCGAGGAGATCCTGGAGGAGGCGCTCGCCGAGGGCGACAAGACGCTGTGCTTCACCCAGTACGCCGAGTTCGGCGCGCTGCTGCGGGACCATCTGACCGAGCGGCTCGGCAGGGAGGTCCTGTTCCTGTACGGCGGCGTACCCAAGCACGCGCGCGAGGAGATGATCGCCCGCTTCCAGGCCGCTTCGGGCCCGTCGGTGTTCCTGCTCTCCCTCAAGGCCGGTGGCACCGGGCTCAACCTGACGGCGGCCACCCAGGTGATCCATGTCGACCGCTGGTGGAACCCGGCGGTGGAGCAGCAGGCCACCGACCGGGCCTTCCGGCTCGGACAGCGCAGGAACGTCCAGGTCCGCAAGTTCGTCTGCGTCGGGACCGTCGAGGAGCGCATCGACCAGATGATCCACTCCAAGCGGGACCTCGCCGAGTCGGCCGTGGGGACCGGAGAGGACCGGCTCACCGAGCTGTCCACCGCGGCCCTGCGCGAGCTGGTCGCCCTCTCGGCCGACGCGGTCAGCGAGTAGCGCCGCCATGACGACCTGGTGGTCCGAACGGTTCACGGCCCGGCTGGCCTGCGCGGACCTGGGCGTCCCGGCCGCCGCGGACCCCGGCGCGGCCCTCTCCACGGACCCCGGCTCGGACCCTGGTGAGGTCTCCGGCCTGACGATCGCCGCCGGGTCGATCACCGCTCAGGTCCACGGGTCACGGCACGAGCCGTACGACGTATGGATCGATCTGCCGGTGTTCACCCCGGCCGAGTGGGCCGTCGCCGAGCGGGCCCTCGCCGACGACACGGACTGCCACGACCGGATCCTCGACGGGGACCTGCCGCCCGGGCTGGAGGATCTGTTCACCCGATGCGGCCTGTCGCTTCTCCCCGCGGTGCGGGACCTGGCGATGGACTGTTCCTGTCCGGACTGGGCGGTGCCCTGCGCGCACGTCACGGCGGTCCTCCGCGTGCTGGCGGAGTCCTTCGGCACCGACCCGTTCGGCATCCTGACCTGGCGCGGCCGAACCCGGGCCCGGCTGTTGCAGCATCTGCACGCGCTGCGGACGAGCACCCCGGAGGAGCCTCGGCGGCACGCACCCGCCGGGTCGCGATCCGTACCCGAACCGGCACCGGCCGAGCCCCGAGCGATGCCCGTGCCGGTACCGGCCGGGGCGGAGCGCCCGCTCGCCGAGTGCCTGGACGACTTCTGGCAGGAGGGGGCCGTGGAGGTCCACCGGCCGGACGCGTCCGGGCACCGGCTTGCCGAACACGCCCTGGACCGGCTGGGCCCACCGGACCTCGTCATTCGTGGCCGCGATCTGGCCGTCCTGCTGCTGCCCGCCTACCAGGCATTCCGGGCCCGGTGAGCGGCCGAACGCAGCGAGCCGCTCAGCGGCGCGCGCGACGACCGGCCGCCGGCTCAGTGACCTGGTGCCGGGCGGTCACCTGGTCTCGGCGCCGCTCGCACCCGGCTCTGAGCGGCGCCGCGACCATGCCGGTTCAGGAGCCGTAGGGCTTGCTGTTGCGGTCGAGGCCGGTCTGAATGGGCGGGATCGCCTTGTCGTGGGGCAGGCGGTTCAGTGGCAGCAGGAGATCGGCCGGCATCGATCCGGTGGTGCCGATGTCGAGCGAGCCGGCCTCGCCCGCCCGCTTGGGGTCCACCCAGATGACGGCGACATCCCCTGACTTCAGGCCCTTGGCGAGACGGTCGGGGGCACTCGGCCCGGTCATGACGATCTCGAATCCGTCGCCCGCGTGGAACTGCCGGCCCTCGCTGGTGATATCGGTCGTCCGGCCGGCGTCGTAGAGGTAGATCCGAGCGGGCCGGTAGATCGCGTTGACGGCCCCGGGCGCACCGAAGCTGATGCCGTACCTGGCCCCCGAGTCGAAGCAGTAGTCCGGGTGGCCGTCGATGGGCACGGCACAGCTCGGCGGGGAGACGACCTTGGACTTGACCGCGGCCGACCTGAAAACCAGGAACCAGCCGTGCAGGAGGCCGCCGTCATAGGTGCGTTCTCCCCAGCCGGGCCCCACCGTCCCCTTGACGATGATCCCGTTCGCGTAGTGCGTGTACCCACCGGCCTCGCTCTTCACGTTGATCGGCCGGGTACCGATCCACTCCGCCGAGGTGACCTTGAGCTTCTCTCCCGGCGGAGCGCCCGGCGCGGACGGCGCGGACGGCGCGGCGCTGGCGGCAGGGGTCGTGGGCGAGCGGGGCGGGTCGTCGCCGCAGCCGGTGACACCGGCGGCGAGCAGCACCGAGAGGCCGAGCATGTGGGCGCGACGGGGGAACACCACTACTGACTCCACCTGACTTTGAAGATCAACAACCTGCACAGCCTGCCATTGGACCGCACCCGCACGGGCGGGCGAGCGGTCTCATGGCCGGGTTAGGCCAGTACCGTCCGGGGGTGCGGCGGCACCGCCACCTCACGCCGCCCGTTCGGAGTCGTGATCACGTGGCTGGAAAAGCGGTGGACGGGATGATGTCCGGGCTTGTAGCTTGCGGTTGATCGTGACACCGCCCGAGGAGGTGAGACCCATGAACGCTGTATCGATGTGGGTGCTCCCCCTTCCCGTCACGGTCGGGCGATTGACGTAGGTGTCGCCGGGAGCGCCTCGACAACAAGGCACTCCCGAAAGGCAACACCTGTGCACTCTCAGCAGTTCACCGCCGAGCCGTCGTCGACCGGTACGGCCGAGCGCGACTTCACCATGGGCGACGTCCCCGAACCCTGGTCGCCGGCCTCCGGCGCCGATCGCACGCCCCTCATGTTCGACGTGATCATCGCCGGGTGCGGGCCGACCGGTGCGATGCTGGCCGCCGAACTGCGGCTGCACGACGTGCGGGTACTCGTTGTGGAGAAGGAGACCGAGCCCGCGTCGTTCGTCCGCATAGTCGGCCTGCATATTCGTAGTCTCGAGCTGATGGCGATGCGCGGACTGCTGGATCGCGTTCTCCAGCACGGAAGACAGCGTCCGGCCGGCGGCTTCTTCGCCGCCATCCCCAAGCCCGCGCCCGAGGGCCTGGATTCCGCGCACGCCTATCTGCTGGGCATCCCGCAGCCGGTCATCGAGCATCTGCTCGAGGAACATGCGATCGAACTGGGCGCGCAGGTCCGGCGCGGTTGCGCGGTCGCCGGTTTCGAGCAGGACGACGAGGGCGTGACCGTCGAGCTGTCCGACGGGGAACAGCTGCGTTCGCGCTACCTCATCGGCTGTGACGGCGCGCGCAGTACGGTGCGCAAACTGCTCGGCGTCGGCTTCCCCGGCGAGCCCTCACGGACCGACACGCTCATGGGCGAGATGAGAGTGGGTGCACCGCAGGAGGAGATCGCCGCCAAGGTGACCGAGATCAGCGAGACCCATAGGCGATTCTGGCTCAGGCCCTTCGGCGAAGGGGTCTACAGCGTCGTAGTCCCCGCCGCGGGAGTCAGCGACCGTGCGGAACCGCCCACCCTCGATGATTTCAAACAACAGTTGCGCACCTTCGCCGGAACCGATTTCGGCGTGCACTCCCCGCGCTGGTTGTCCCGCTTCGGGGATGCCACCCGGCTGGCCGAACGTTATCGCATCGGGCGGGTGCTGCTGGCCGGCGATGCGGCGCACATCCATCCGCCCATCGGCGGGCAGGGCCTCAACCTGGGCGTTCAGGACGCATTTAACCTCGGCTGGAAACTGGCCGCACAGATCCGCGGCTGGGCGCCGGAAACACTGCTGGACACCTATCAGGCCGAACGTCATCCGGTCGCCGCGGACGTCCTGGACAACACCCGCGCCCAGATGGAACTGCTGTCCACCGAACCGGGTCCGCAGGCCGTGCGCAGGTTGCTCACCGAACTGATGGACTTCGACGAGGTGAACCGCCATCTGATCGAGAAGATCACCGCGATCGGCATCCGCTACGACTTCGGCGAAGGCCCCGACCTGCTCGGCCGCCGCCTGCGCGACATCGACGTGAAACAGGGCCACCTCTACGGTCTGCTGCATCGCGGCCGCGGCCTGCTGCTGGACCGCACCGAACGCCTGACCGTCGGGGCCTGGTCGGACCGGGTCGATTACCTCGCGGATCCCACTGCGGTATTGGATGTTCCGTGCCTCCTGCTGCGCCCCGACGGCCACGTCGCCTGGATCGGCGACGATCAGCAGGACCTGGACGGCCACCTCTCCCGCTGGTTCGGCAAGCCCGCCAACTGATTTCGCCTGAGCAGCCGAAAGTGAATGCGAACACGCCTGTCTCGGGACGAGATCATGGCGGGGACTGGCTCGCGATCGTCGATGCGGGCGGGGACCTACAGCCGGAGATCAGCCGGGGGCCATGTCCACGAACCGGCTGTAGTGCCCCTGGAAGGCCACGGTCACGGTGGCCGTCGGGCCGTTACGGTGCTTGGCCACGATCAGGTCCGCCTCGCCCGCCCTGGGGGACTCCTTCTCGTAGGCGTCCTCTCGGTGGAGCAGGATGACCATGTCGGCATCCTGCTCGATCGAGCCGGATTCGCGAAGGTCCGACACCATGGGTCGTTTGTCGGTGCGCTGCTCGGGACCACGGTTGAGCTGCGACAGCGCGACGACCGGGACGCCGATCTCCTTGGCGAGCAGCTTGAGCGAGCGGGAGAACTCCGATACCTCGACCTGGCGGCTCTCGACCCGCTTGCCGGAGGTCATCAGCTGCAGGTAGTCGATGATGACGATCCGCAGGTCGTGCTGTTGCTTGAGCCGGCGGCACTTGGCCCGGATCTCCATCATCGACATGTTGGGCGAGTCGTCGATGAACAGCGGCGCTTCGGCGACCTCGCTCATCCGGCGGGCCAGCCGGGTCCAGTCCTCGTCCTGCATGGTGCCCGATCGCATGGCATGCAGCGCCACCCGGGCCTCGGCGGACAGCAGGCGCATGGTGATCTCGTTGCGCCCCATCTCCAGGCTGAAGAACGCGGCGGTCAGCCCATGCTTGATCGACGCCGCCCGGGCGAAATCGAGAGCCAGCGTGGAGTTGTGGGTGGGGACCATGCCCCGGCCCGCGAGATAAAGGTGATCATCGTTGTCGACCTGCACGCATCTCACAGGTCTCGACTCGACCGGCCGCACATCGACGACGTACCGCCAGCGGGTGCGTTGCGGGTCATGGCGCGACCGTTCCTTGTGCACGAGCTGCTTGTGCGACAAGCGGAAAACCTGGTCGGGAGTCGTGAAATCGACCATGTAGCACGTCGGGGACTCCGGGTTACGGCCACGAACGGGCTTGGTGGAGATGGAACACCGATAGCCGAGGCTCAGCACCAGCTCCCGCACATCGTGGGCGAGACGGCGAGACGTCACCGCGAACCGAATCGAGCCGGTGGTGGTGACGGTCCCCTCGGTATCGAGAACGCCGGCCAGCAACTCCTGGCGCTGTCGCCGGGACGCTCGGAGATACGACATGGGGATGTGCTTGTCGCCAAGGACACCGATGGTTCGCAGGACGGCCTGGAACGTGCCGTGGCTTCCCCAGCAGGACTCGCAGAGGCCGGAACCCGTTTGCAGTGTGAAACTCCTGCCGCAGCTCGCGCAGGTGCGGTCCGTGAGCTTCCCGGTCGTCTCGGGAAAGCCCAGACGATAGTCGGGGTCCGTCGCGTGCTCGGTCACCGCGATGCCACTGGCCTCGAGATGGACGATGAGCTCCGGGTCGGCGGAGCTGATGCGTGCCCCGCTGCTGTTGCCACCGCCGAGCCAGGCACCGAGAGCGTAAGGAGGAATCGGAAGATCGGCGTCTGGAAGCTCGAGAGGGGAGCTCATCTCGACCGCATGATTCGGCCGGCCGCCGGCGGTCGGACAGACCAATGTCGCCGCCATCTGCTCCGTCGTGACAGTACTTGGACCTATCGGCGCCTCCGCAGAGGTAGGGCCTATGCCACGCCTCTGCGCGTCGTCGCGGCGAGCCGCCCGGCTCCAGGTCAGCCACTGGTGATCCGCGTCGGCGACGACGACCTCGCCATCGGAGAACTCCACCTCGTAACAGCGCCGCCCGTGCAGCACCTCGGTGGCGGCCACCACTCGCGTCGCCTTCCCGTCGGCACCGAGCAGGTGGTCTCCGACGGCGACCTCGCCCATGGTCGTCCACCCGCTCGGGGTGGGCAGCGGCGTGTCCAGCGCCAGCGCCTTCCCGATCGCCGGCCTGGCGGCAATGATGATCATTTGTCCGGGATGGAGGCCGTTGGTGAGGGAGTCGAGGTCGGTGAAGCCGGTGGGGACCCCGGTCATCTGGCCGCCGCGGCTGCCGATGGCCTCGATCTCGTCCAGGGCGCCGGGCATGATCTCGCTCAGCGGGATGTAGTCCTCGCCGGTCCGCTTGTCCGCGATGGCGTACACCTCGGCCTGGGCGCGGTCCAGCAGGTCGTCGGCGTCGACTCCGTCAGTGGCGTAGCCGAGTTGGGCGATCCGGGTGCCGACCTCGACCAGGCGGCGCAGGATCGACCGCTCTCGCACGATCTTGGCGTAGTAGTTGGCGTTGGCGGCCGTCGGCACGGCGGAGATCAGGGTGTGCAGATAGGGTGCGCCGCCGACCCTGGTGATCTCACCTCGCTTGGTGAGCTCGGCCGCGATGGTGACGGCGTCGGCCGGCTCGCCCCGGCCGTAGAGGTCGAGGATCGCGTCGTAGAGGATCTGGTGCGCGGGCCGGTAGAAGTCCTGGGTGGTGAGCGTCTCCACGACGTCGGCGATCGCGTCCTGCGAAAGCAGCATCCCGCCGAGCACGCACTGCTCGGCCGCCAGATCCTGCGGAGGGGTGCGCTCGAACTCCTGCTCGTGCCGCGGTAGCTCGGTCAGACTCACCTCTGCACCCCCTCCACCTCTCGCCCACCACTGGAAGCACCGTCACCGGGAGCCCAGCCACCCCCAAGGTCTAGCAGGCGGAACCGACATTCTCTGGTGCCACGGAGGGGACCGCAAAAGAGCCTGTGGACGGAACTGTGGAGCCGCTGTGCAGACACGCCGCATGCTTTGTGCACGAGGTGTGGACAACTCTGGGGACAACGCCGTCCACAGGGCCCATCTCCAGCGTCTGAGCTGGGAGAACGCGATCCACCCCCTGTGGGGGGAAGAAAGTTGGCACTCCCGGGATCGGTAATGGGCCAATGCCGGTTGCGCTCATTACAGGTGCTAGCCTGAGCAACCGTCATGGCGATCCTGAAGCATCCGCACGATCGTGAGATCCTGCGCCTTGCCGTCCCCGCCTTCGGCGCCCTCGTCGCCGAACCGCTGTTCCTGCTCGCCGACTCCGCCATCGTCGGCCGGCTGGGCACCGGCCCGCAGGCCGGGCTGGGCATCGCCGGTCAGGCACTCACCACGATCGTCGGGGTCTGCGTCTTCCTCGCCTACGGCACGACCGCCGCGGTCGCCCGGCAGGTCGGCGCGGGGCAGCTCAAGGACGCGGTCCGCCAGGGCATCGACGGCATCTGGCTGGCCCTGGCGATCGCCGGCGGCCTCATCCTGGTCGGCCTGCCGCTGGTCCCGTGGATCGTGGACGCCTTCGGCGCCACCTCCGCGGTGGCGCCCGCCGCCGAGACCTATCTGCGCATCAGCCTGTTCGGGATCCCCGGCATGCTCGTCGTGCTGGCCGGCACCGGGGTCCTGCGCGGCATGCAGGACACCCGGACCCCGCTGTACGTGTCCGTGGGCTCGTTCACCCTCAACCTCGCGCTCAACTGGCTCTTCGTGCTGGGGTTCGGCTGGGGCATCGCGGGCTCGGCCTGGGGCACCGTCATCGCGCAGACCATCGGCGGCGCCGTCTACGTCACGACGGTGCTGCGCGGCGCGCGCCGGCACGGCGCCCCGCTGCTGCCCGACGCCCAGGGGGTACGGGCGGCGGCGACGGCCGGGGTCGCGCTGATAGTCCGCACCGTGACGCTCCAGGCGGTGCTCGTCGCCGCGACGGCGGTCGCGGCCCACCAGGGCGTGTCACAACTGGCGGCGTACGGTGTCGGCTCGCGGATCTGGCTCTTCCTGGCGCTCGCGCTGGACGCCATCGCCATCGCCGGCCAAGCGATCACCGGACGCTACCTGGGGGCCTCGGACACCCAGGCCGTCCGGGGAGCGACCCGCCGGATGATCATGTGGGGCGTGGGCGGCGGCGTGGTGTTCGCACTGGTCATCCTCAGTGCCCGGCCCTGGCTGCCGGCGCTGTTCACCCAGGACCCGGCGGTACGGAGCCTGCTGCTGAGCAGCCTGGTCGTCATCGCGGTGATGCAGCCGATCGCCGGAGTCGTCTTCGTCCTCGACGGGGTACTGATCGGCGCCGGGGACATGCGCTATCTCGCGCTCGCGGGTACCGCGACCATGGCGGTCTTCCTGCCGGCCGCCTGGCTGGTGCACGCCCTGGGTGGCGGCCTGGTCGGGCTCTGGCTCACCATCGGCCTGTGGATGGCGGCCCGGCTGATCACCCTGGGTGTACGGGCGCGCGGCGGCGCATGGCTGGTCACGGGTGCTGTCCGCGGATAGTCGTGTGACACGTGAGACGATTATTCGAAAGCATGCTCGAACCTCTACCCCGCTCCGCTAGGCTTCGAACATGTGTTCAACCCATGGCGAGCGGTTGGCTCGACTCACCCGCGCGATCGACGACCTGGCCTCCGAAGGGCTCTCCGGGCTGCCTCCGGAGGCATGGGCCGAGCGGGTCGCCGGCATCTGGTCGCTGGTCGAGGGCCTGGATCCGGAGATCGCCCGTCGCCGGACCCGCTATTCGATGCCGGAGTCCTGAGCGGCGGGGCTACCGGCCGCTGCCGAGAGACGGCGGCATGGCGCCCGTCGGCTCCGGCGAAAGCGGCGGCATGGCGACCGGGCTCCCGGTGGGGTCGGCCGCCCCCGGCGTCAGGGGATCCTGGGCGAGGACCGACGGATCGTGTCCGGACAGCCGGGCAGCGACGCCACGGCGCAGTTCCGGCAGCCGGCCGTACAGCACATCTCCCGGGCACTCGGTCCGGTTGAAATCGCGATGACCCACGATGGCCTTGTAGGGATCGAGGTCGTAGATCCGGCACAGCCACACGCAGACATCCCGCAGCGCGTCCCACAGCCGCTCCGGCACCGGGGACTTCATGTAGTTCCCCTCGTTCTCGATGCCGAGCGTGTGGTGGTTGTGGCTGTGGGTCTGTGCTCCCATGACGTTCCGGTGCGCCAGGATCGCCTTCAGGCTGCCGTTCCGCCCCTCCATCACATGGCCGCCGCGGCTGATCGTGAGCTGCTCGCCGATGTCGTTCCAGCCCCGGACGTTCATGTGGAAGCGCTGGATCTGCCGGGACAACTGGTAGGCGTGCGCCAGCGAGAGATCCGTGCTGTTCGGCGTCGAGGTGTGGTGCACCACGATGTGGTCGGGGTGGCGGTCGAGCACCTCGGCCCTGCACTTGGGCGACTCGGCGTTCCACTGCCGGCGCGTATGGATCAGTGGCACGTCGTCCCTCCTGGTCCGCGCGGCCGCCTGGGCCGGGTCGCCGGCCAGCAGCAGCAGTGCCATCGCCCCGACACCGATCCCGGAGCCCAGGAGCCCGCGACGGGTCGGTGCCGTGATCCGTGCCGGAGGGCGGCACATCGCCGCCCCCATTATCCAGCCTTCCGACATGTTCCCCCTCACACACGTCCAGTTACGGACGGTAGCGGTCGGGGGAGCGATCACCAAGGACGCCCGCCCGGGCGGTTTCACGTGGAACGGCCCGGACCTGATGGTCCGGGCCGTTCGGGTGTTGCCGCCCTCGATGTGGAGGGATGGATCAGGCGTCGACCACGTCGATGTTGATCGTGGCGCTGACCTCGGGGTGCAGTCGCACCGAGACCTGGTGCGCGCCGAGCGTCTTGATCGGGTTGCGCACCTCGATCCGGCGCTTGTCGAGGTCCGGCCCACCGGCGTCCTTCACCGCGTCGGCGATGGTGGAGGCGGTGACCGAGCCGAACAGCCGGCCGTTGGCACCGGCCTGGGTGCTCAGCTTGACCTTGAGCGCCTCGAGGCGACCGGCGACCTCCTTGGCGTGGTCGAGGTCCGCGATCTGGCGGGCCGACCGAGCCTTCTTGATCGAGTCGATCTGCTTCTCGGCACCGCGGGTCCACTTCATGGCGAACCCACGCGGCTCGAGGTAGTTACGGCCATAGCCGTCCTTGACCTCGACGACCTCGCCCGGCGATCCGAGGCCGGCGACCTGCTGAGTGAGGATGAGCTTCATCGTCCGACCTCCTTAACGGGCAGTGCTCGTGTACGGCAGGAGAGCCATCTCACGGGCATTCTTGATCGCCGTGGCCACGTCACGCTGGTGCTGGGTGCAGTTGCCCGTCACCCGCCGGGCGCGGATCTTGCCCCGGTCGGAGATGAACTTGCGCAGCAGCGCGGTGTCCTTGTAGTCGACGTAGGAGATTTTCTCCTGGCAGAACAGGCAGACCTTCTTCTTCGGCTTGCGAATAGGAGGCTTGGCCATCGTGGTGCTCCTCTACGGAGAGCCCCGTTCACACGGGGATGGTCAGTGAATGGTTGGTTAGAAGGGCGGGTCGTCGGAGAAGCCTCCGCCGCCTCCGCCGCCGGTCGCCCATGGGTCGTCGGCAGGCGCGCCGCCCCCGCTGGGACCGCCGCCGCCGGGGCCGCCGCCGAAGCCGCCACCCCCGCCGGACTGGCCACCACCGGAGTAGCCGCCCCCACCGCCGCCGCCGAAGCCGCCGCCACCCTGACGCTGGGTCTTGTTGACCTTGGCGGTGGCGTTCTTCAGGGACGGGCCGACCTCGTCGGCCTCGATCTCGTAGACGGTGCGCTTCTCACCCTCGCGGGTCTCGTACGACCGCTGCTTGAGACGGCCCTGCACGATCACCCGCATGCCGCGCTGGAGGCTTTCGGCGCAGTTCTCCGCCGCCTGCCGCCAGACGTTGCAGGTCAGGAAGAGGCTCTCGCCGTCCTTCCATTCGTTCGTCTGCTTGTCGAGGAAGCGAGGCGTGGACGCGATACGGAAGGTCGCGACCGCCTGGCCACTAGAGGTGAAGCGGAGGTTCGGATCCTCGACGAGGTTGCCGACGATCGTGATCTGAGTGTCGCCTGCTGCCATGGGGCTCGCTCCGGCTGCTCTACGGGTCTAGTGAATCTCTGGACGGAGGACCTTCGTACGCAGGATCGTCTCGTTCAGGTTGAGCTGGCGGTCAAGCTCCTTGACCGTGGCAGGCTCGGCCGTGAGGTCGATGATCGCGTAGATGCCTTCGGACTTCTTCTGGATGTCGTACGCCAGGCGCCTGCGGCCCCAGACGTCGACCTTCTCGACACTGCCGCCGTCGTTCTTGACGACCCCAAGGAACGGGTCGAGCGACGGGGCTACGGTGCGCTCCTCGACTGCGGGGTCGAGGATGACCATGAGTTCGTAGCGACGCATGCTAGGTCCCTACCTCCTCTGGACTGATGCGGTCACGGTCTCTCCGTGACAGGAGGGCTCTTGCGTCACCCACGGCCGTGGGTGTCCGAAGCCGGGTGGCTCCGGGATGGCCGTGGGGATCGTCATAGGCTACCAACAACTGACGGCGCCCGAGCTCATCGCGGGCAAGACCCGGACCCGGCCGGCATGCGGCGCCGATCCAGCTCCGCCATGATCTCGGCCATCCGGGCCCGCATGCGCCCGGCCTGCGTCGTCAGGAGCGACAGCTCCTCGACGAGCTCGACGTCGCCGGCCGTCCTCAGCTCACGCGTCGGCTGGTCCGCCTCCCGGGCGGCCACGGGGGTCGTCCCCCCTGATAGGCGCTGCACCGCATCCACCTCCAACATCGAAGATGCGTTCGACGTTACCCCGATCCGGTGACAAAACCCGGCATTCACCGGCCGGAAGTCCGAAAAAGCAGGTCAGGGGCGCTGACGCCGAGCGACGACCGGTTGACGCCGTAGCCGGTGGGCATCAACCTGGAGAGGAAGTTCCTACCTCTGAGGGGGTGGACAGATGCCACAGGTGCTTCATAACCAGCATCTCACCCTGAACACCGATGGCCGGCGGCATCCACGGGAGAACTCCCTGGCGGTCGCCGCGGTGATGTTCGGGATCACGGCCTTCGTACTCGGCTTCATCGTGAGCGCCCACCTGCCCGCCGCGATCATCGGCGTCATCGGCTTCCCGCTGGGCCTGTACTCGCAGATGGTCTCCGCCACGACGGGGGAGCGCTGGCTCAACGTGGTGGGCATGATCGGCTCGGCCGTCGGGCTGGCCCTGGCGCTGGCGCACGGCGGCTTCTCGGCCTGACGCCGGGCGGCCCGTCCGGACCGGCCGCGCGGACCCATGGGCCGTGCCGTCCGGGCTAGGCTCGTCTGCATGCGCATCGGAGCCCATGTCGACCAGAACGATCCGCTCGGTTCGGCCACCGCCCGCAAGGCGGAGGTCGCGCAGTTCTTTCTGGGTGATCCGCAGAGTTATGCCAAGCCGGTGATCCCGGAGGGCATCGAGGCGATCCGGGAGTCCGACGTGGACGTCTACGTCCACGCTCCGTACCGGATCAACGTGGCCACCCGCAACAACAAGATCCGGATACCGAGCCGCAAGCTCCTGGCCCAGCATCTGGAGGCGGCCGCGTCCATCGGCGCCAAGGCGCTGATCGTGCACGGCGGCCACCTGGCCGTGGACGACGATCCCGAGATCGGCTTCGAGAACTGGCGCAAGGTCTTCGAGCGGCTTGAGTGCCCCATCCCGATCTACCTCGAGAACACCGCGGGCGGCGACAACGCCATGGCGCGCAGGTTCGATCGCATCGCCCGGCTGTGGGAGGTGCTCGACGGCGTCGCCGATCTCGACCGGAACCTCGGGTTCTGCCTGGACACCTGCCACGCCCATGCCGGGGGTGAGACGCTCATCGACGCCGTCGAGCGGATCAGAGCGATCACCGGCCGCATCGACCTGGTGCACTGCAACGACAGCCGCGACGCCTTCGACTCGGGTGCCGACCGGCACGCCAACCTGGGCGCCGGCCAGATCGACCCCGAGCTGATCCTGACCGTCGTCCGGGCCGCCGGCGCCCCCGTGGTCGTCGAGACCCCGGCGGACGGCCAGGCCGACGACATCGCCTGGTTGCGCGACAACCTCTGACCGCCCGGGGCCGCCCAGGCCCTGCCCGGACCCCGGCGCCACCGGCGCCGCCCGGGGCACCGACCGGCCTCCGGGTCAGTGGAGCAGGGGGAGGTCCGGGGCGACGTCCTCGTCGCCCGTCGCCGGCAGCAGCACGGTCATCGGGGTCTCGGTGTCCCGCCACAGGTCCACGGCCTCGGCGAGGATGTCGATCGCGGTGCTGAAACTCTCCGGCTCCTCCTGGGCGAGGGCCTGCCATCCGGCGTAGACGATCAGGTAACCGGCCATGGAGGTCGCCCAGGTCAGGTCGGTCAGGCAGTCGGCCAGGGCATCCCAGTTGTGCCCGAACCAGTCCGGGAACTCCAGTCCCTCGGCCGACATCTCGAGGAACTCCTCCTTGTCGGTGACGGTCTGCCCGGCCAGCCAGAACGGCCGCCACCCGGCGCCCTGCGCCGCCTCGACCACGTCGGCCCGCCGCGTCGACCCGGGCACCGTCCAGAGGTAGACGCCCGGCTCCGTCTTTCCCGCCAGCACGCCCGCCAGGCCCCCGAGCTCGCTCATCGATCTCCTCCGACGACCACGAAGGTCCGGTAGTGGTCCGCGGTGTAGTACCGCTCGCCGTTCTTGCCCGCAATGATCCGCCGCGCGCCCCGGTCCGCGGACCCCGGCGTCGGGACGGTGAACTCACGGTAGTAGCCGCTCGGCTCACCCGGCAGCAGCCGCTCCCTGTTCTGGAAGACCACGCCGTCCTTGCGGTACGGGTACGGTCCGCCGGCGGCGATCAGCCGGAGGGTCTCCCGAGCCTCCGGTGGCAGCCGCCCGGGAGAGATCGTACGCAACCCCGCGGCACCCGGCGTGAGGCGGGCCGGGGCCCGTACCGCCGGGGAACTCGTCGCCGCACCGGCCGTCCCGTCGTCGCCCGCCGTACCGCCGGCGCAGCCCGTGGCGCACAGGGCCAGCAGCCCGCCCAGAACCATGGCCGCCGCGAGGGCCCGCAGCGGCCGGAACATCTCCTTCACAACGGCACATCGTCACACAGCCGGTGCTCGCAGGCGCCGCGACGCGCGGACCGCACGCGGTGCCGTCAGCCCGCCCAGGATCCCTCGGTGAACTTGATGGTCTCGACGGCCAGGAAAGGGATCATGCCGACGAGCAGCGCCCGGTACACCCATGGCCGCCGGACGCCCAGTCCGCCGATCATCAGCCAGAGCGGCCACCACATCAGGCTGGAGCGGCCGATCGACAGGTAGAACGCCGAGGTCAGCAGGGCCACCATCTGCAACCCGACATAGCTGAACTCGGCCCAGCGGCGCCGCCACAGCAACCACAGGGTCAGCAGCACACCGAGCGCCGCCGCGATCAGCTCCACCCGGAAGGCGCCGGTGAACTGGTTAGGGGCCCCGAAGGCCGCGTTCCAGGTGGTCTCGAGCGCCTGCCAGGGATCGACCGTCCGGCGGCCCCAGCCGCGCTCCTGCGCGTGCTGCCAGGCGTTCAGGTCGCCCCGGGACCACCACCACAGGTAGGCGAAGTACGACAGCGGCGCCAGGAAGGGCACGAGCAGCCAGGGGGCCTTGCGCCATCGGCGGTCGTGGGCGAGGAACTCCACGATCAGCGCGACGGCGAGGAAGAGCCCGGTGACGCGGATGCCGGCGCCGAAGAACGCGTACACCGCGGCGAGCTCCCAGCGGCGCCGGCGCGCGAGCATCCATGCGGGCAGCGCGAAGGCCAGGAACAACGCCTCCGAGTAGCCGGCGAACAGGAACACCGCGAACGGCGACAGCAGCAGTGCGGCGACCGCCCGCTGCCCGGTGCCCTCGGCGCCCTCCTGGTCACCGAGACGGGCGAGCGCGACCATCGCCACCGCGCCCGCGACCAGGCTGATGAGCAGCGCCGACAGCCGCCAGTCCGGGACGATCAGGTGGACGGCCCAGATCAGCAGCGGCAGGCCGGGGAAGAATCCGGGCAGTCCGGCATCCGGGGGATTCGCCGGGTTGCCGCTGTAGCCGTACCGGGCGATCTCGATGAAGTGGTCGACGTCCCACTGGGTGAACCGCTCGAGGAACGGGTCCTGGAGGTTCCCGCGGACGTACAGGCTGGAGGCGACGAGCGCGATCGCCACGATCCCGAGCCGGGTGATCAGCCATAGGTACAGGGCCGTACGGTCACGGGAGGTCAGATGGGGTCTCACGGTTCTCTTTCGTACCAGGTTCGGCCCCTGCTCCTCCGTCGCCGGGCGACGATGGGCCTGTGATCCGGGCCGCGGCGGCCAGGCCCGGAGCACAGATCATGGCGCATGCCTCAGCCCGACCGCGCCTGAACCCTCCCGCAGGCCGGATTCCGCTGGTGCTCCGGCTGTACGCACCACCACTTGAGCGCCGGCCCCGCGGGCGGGGGCCGGTCCGGATCGCACGACTTGGGCGCGGAGTCGGGGGTGCAGTAGGGCAGGCCGGGGCTCGGTGCCGATCCGGGACAGCCCGGCCGCCCGGGCTTGCACGGGACCGCCGGACGGGGCGAGCTCCTCCCGGCCCGTGGCGGTGGCGGTGACGAGGTGCCCGGCAGCGTCGACGGCCATCGCCTCAGCTCGCCGGTGAAGGCGGGCGCTGGGAAGTCCTGGACGGGCAGGTCCCGGGTGACCTTGGCCATGAACGACCTCCAGATCTCCGCGGGCACCGAGCCGCCGTCCACGGCCTCGTGCCGGCCGGGAATGCCGCTGATCGGCCTGTTCCGGTTGTCGGCCAGCAGGACCGCCGTCGCGAGCTGTGGCACGTAACCGACGAACCAGGCCGCCCGGTGCCCGTCGGTCGTCCCGGTCTTGCCGGCGACCGGCCGGTCCGGCAGCGCGGCCCGCCGCCCGGTGCCGCCGGTCACCACGGCCCGCAGCGCGTACGTCGCCTGGGCCGCCTGCTCCCTGGTGAGGACCGGTTCGGCCCGCTCGTCCCAGGGCAACGGGATCGATCTGCCGTGGGCGTCCACGATCTTGGTGATCACGTGCGGGGTGACCGGGGTGCCACCGTTGGCGAAGGCGGCATAACCGGCGGCCTGGTGGACCGCCGGGATGGTGGCGATGCCCAGCGACAGTCCGCCCTGGCCGCGGAAGGGCGTGAGGTACGAGGACGGGACACCGAACTCCTGGGCGACCGCGAGCACCCTGCCCAGGCCGAGCTGGAAACCGAGCTTCACGTAACCGGTGTTGACCGACTGCGCGGTGGCCTCGACCAGGTCGACGATGCCGAGCGATCCGATCTTCTCGTCGTTGCTCACGGAGTAGCCCGGCGTGTTCATCGGGGTGTTGTTGCCGGCGGCGTCGAACTTCTGCGGGGAGCGGCCGTCCACCACCGACCGCACGGAGTAGCCCTGCTTCAGCGCGGCGGCGAGAACGTACGGCTTGAAGGTGGAGCCTGCCTGGGCGGTGGGGGTGAAGACGGTGTCGACCTGGCTCCGCCGGGGGTCACCGCCGTAGAACGCCCTCACGGCGCCGTCCCGCGGATCGACGGCGATCAGACCGGAACGCAGGCTCACCGGCCAGCGGGCCACCTTGGCCTCGGCCATCGCCTGCCCCGCGTAGGCCATCCACCGCTTGTCCAGCCCGGTGTAGATCTTCAGGCCGCCGTTGACGACGTCCGAGGACGGGATGTCGAGCTGCTGCAGCTCCTGCAGGACGCGGTCGCGCATGAGGCCCAGCTGCCCGCTCTCATCGACCTCGTCCCACTGGCGCTGGGTGGCCGGGAAGCGCTGCCGCGCCGCCTCTGCCCGGCTCAGTCTCCCCATCCCGACGAGGCCGTCGAGCACGTAGCTCCAGCGGGCGCGCAGCGCGCGGGCGGCCTCGTCGTCGCCCTGGGTCTTGAAGTAGGCGGGCCGCTGGATCATGGCCGCGAGCAGCGCGCACTCCGCGACCGACAGGTTCCAGGCGTCCTTGTGGAAGTACGCCCGCGACGCCGCCTGGACCCCGGAGGACTGCCGGCCGAAGTAGACGGTGTTGAGGTACAGGTCGAGGATCTCGTCCTTCGTCTGGCGCCGGCTCAGCTTGAACGCGATGAAGGCCTCCTTGAACTTGCGGCCGGCCGTGCGGTCCTTGCTCAGGCCCTTGTAGTAGTTGCGCGCCAGTTGCTGGGTGACGGTCGAGCCGCCCTGGACGTCCCCGCCGGTCACGTTGTTCCACAGGGCCCGGGCCAGCCCGCGGGGGGATATCCCGGGCTCGCCGTAGAAGCCGCGGTCCTCGGCCGCCAGCACCGCCCACCTGAGCCGGTCCGGGATCTGCGCGTGCCCGAGCAGCTCACGATGCGCGCCGAGCCGCAGGATGGGGGTCCCGTCCGCGTAGTAGACCGGGGACCCCTGGTCGGTGACCCCGTCCTGCGGCTCCGTCGGCATCGGGGTCCGCGCGTAGCCGACCCCGATGAGGGTGCCGAGCGCCAGCACCGCCAGTGCGATGAGGCCGAGGACGGCCCGCCAGGTGGGCACGAACCTGGCCCGTCTGAGCGCCCGCAGCGCCCGCCACCAGGGCCACCTCCGCGGGTGGCGCGTGGCGGCGGCGTGCCGGGTACGGCGATGGCGTACGGGACGGAGGGCTTTCGGGAGACGCATACGACCTCATCGGATGGCAGCACGGAGTCGGTATGTCGTCCGGGAACGCGCGATCCGGGTCGGTGAAGCCGCGACCGTCGGGAGGAAGGCGTGCGTGAACCGGACGACGCTGCGTCTCATGCGCAGCTACTCGGTACTGACCACCCATGTGGTCGGTGGTCTCCGCCCGGGTCTGAGCCGTTGAGCCCGCCCGGGGGCAATGTCACCACCGTGATCCACAGCATAACGAAGCGGCTCACCGCTCGGTGACCTTTTCGTTATGTCGGTGTATTCATCGATATTTGGCTATGCGGCCGTGGTCCGGTGCCGTACGGCTCAGTCGAGGGCCACCCGGGAGAGCGGCAGGAGCCGCACCGGGGTGTGGGTGTGGTAGACCCAGTCCAGCGCCTTGGCCGCGTCGGTGAACCTGGCCTTCTCGCTGGTCTTCGAACTGTTCAGCACGACACCGATCACCGTGCGGCTGCTGCGCCGGGCGGCGAACAGCAGGCAGTAGCCGGCGGCGGAGGTGTGACCGGTCTTGATCCCCAGCATGCCGGGATAGGAGCCGAGCAGCCGGTTCGTCGTCTTCCAGGTGTAGGAGTGGCCGCCCGCCGTCTTCTTCACGGTGTAGGAGGCCTTCGCCACCACCGTGCGGAAGGCCGTGTACTTCATCGCGGTCCGGGCCAGGGTGACCTGGTCGCGTGCCGTCGAATAGCCCGCGGTGGCGCTGGGCCAGGGCAGCCCGTCGAAGTTGGCGTAGTGGGTGTGCTTCATCCCGAGCGTCTTGGCCTGGGCGTTCATCTTCTTGACGAAGCCCGACCAGCCCGGCCCGTAGGAGTCGGCCAGCGCGTAGGCGGCGTCGCAGCCGGACGGCAGCATCATCGCGTACAGGAGCTGGCCGACGGTGACCTTGTCACCGACCGCGAGGTAGGCGGAGCTGGCGCCGTGCTTCTTCACGTAGTCGACGTACTTCTTGCTGATCGTGATCTTGCGGTCCAGATGACCGGCCTTGATCACCAGCAGGGCGGTCATCGTCTTGGTGATGCTGCCGACCGGCAGCCTGGCGTCCGGAGAGCGGCTCCACAGGGTCTTGCCCGCGGTGTAGTCGAAGACGAACGCGGACTTGGCGGCGATCCCGGCCGGCGCGGACGCGAGCGCGACCTGCTGGGCGGCCGGTCGCGCGGCCGGCTGTACGGCCGGCGTCCTGGTCGTCGTCGCCGCGCCGGCCGCGGTCGCCGGCGCCACCACCGCGAGCGCGAGTGCCACCGAGACCATGCCCAGCCGTCTCATCCGCACGATCCCACGTCCCACCAGCACCAAAAACCCCGTTCGCCACGATTACCCCTTTTGGGTCAGAGCAGCGTATTGGGCAGGGCATGGCGACGGGACCCCCGGCGCTGGCCAGGAGTGGTCTGATCACGGTTCGGTGACCGGGCTAGTGGGCGAAGCCCCAGTTGAGCATCTTGATCGCGTCGATCACCCGGGCGTTGCGGTTGGTCCGCGAGCTGTTCAGGACGACGCCGATGAGCTCCCGGCCGCCACTGCGCGCCGCGAAGAGCGAGCAGGAGCCGGCCGCACTGGTGTAACCGGTCTTGATGCCGATCACCCCGGGGTCGTAGTGGAGCAGGATGTTGGTGCTCCGCCAGACATAGCGGCGGTGCCCGGCGCCGGCGGGCAGGACGTGCCTGCTGTGATGGACGATCTCGCGGAACAGGGGGTACCGCAGCGCGTAGCGGCCGAGGACGACCATGTCGCGGGCGGTGGAGTAGCCCGAGGTGGGGGTCGGCCAGGGGGTGCCGTCGAAGTTGGCGTAGTGCGTGCGCCTCATGCCGACCTTGGCCGCGAGCCGGTTCATGGCCCGTACGAAGCCCGCCTGGCCGGGCCCGTACACATCCGCCAGCGCCGCGGCGGCCTCACAGCCGGACGGCAGCAGCATCGCGTAGAGCAACTCGCGCGCCGTGATCCGGTCCCCGGCCCGCAGGCCCGCCCTGCTGCCGTGATGGGCGATGGCGTAGTCGATGTAGCGGCGCTTGATCGTGATCTTCCGGTCGAGGTGGCCGCGCCGGATCACCACCAGCGCGGTCATCACCTTGGTGGTGCTGCCGATGGGCAGCCGGGTGGCCGGGTGCCGGGACCACATGGTCCGCCCGGCGCTCGCGTCGAACAGGTACGCGGCCCTGGCCCGGATCCCCGCCGGCCCCTTGCTCCGTACCGCCGTGGTGGCCCGGACCGCCTGGGTGGCGCGCGCCGCCGGCGCCCCTCCCGCCCGGGCCGACGCGACGGCCGCGACGGCCGCGCCGCCGAAGGGGGCGGCGGCCGGCCCCAGCGTCGTCACCGCCGCGGTGGCCACCGCGACGAGGCTCGTCACGACACGCTTCGCCGATAAGCCGGCTAAAAGATCGTTCATACGCACTGCCCTAGATCTCCCCGCCGGTCACATCCGTCACACCGGATCCGGTCACGCCGGTGCGTAGGACCTTCTGCCCGGCCATCGCAGGACGAGCCGGTCCCCGGCTCCGTCGAGAACCCCACCCGCCGGGTCGTCGTCGCCGTCGAGACGTACGACGTCGCGGGCCGGGCGCAGGATGTCCACCACCACCAGGACGACCAGCATCAGCACGGTGAGGAAGCGCGCGAAGAGCGCGACGAAGTAGAGGTTCTGGTCGATGCCGGTGGCCGGGGCGTCGAACCTGGAGAGGTCCTCCCACAGGCCGTGCGCGCCCACGCCCGGCTGCTGGGTGCTGATCGCCAGGAGGTACCACCAGATGCCGATGAAGTAGACGAACTCGCCGGCCTGCCAGAGGAGGTAGGCGGGCAGCCGCGGCCGGGCCAGCACGATCAGCGGCAGCAGCCACAGGATGTACTGCGGCGACCACACCTTGTTGGTCAGCATGAACGCGGCCAGCACCAGGAACAGCAGCTGAGGGAGCCGGGGCCTGCGCGGCGCCAGCAGCGCCAGCGCGCCGATGGCCAGGCAGAGCACCGCGAACGAGGCCTCGGCGACATGGTTGAGCGTGGGGACGTCGCTGACGAACGTCCAGCCCCGCCCGTTCATGAGGTAGAAGAACACCGACCCCCAGTCGACGCCCCGCTCCTGGCTGAAGGTGTAGAACCGCACCCAGCCGTCCCAGGCGAAGAGCATCACCGGAACGTTGACGACCAGCCAGGAGATCGCCGTCCCGCCGAACAGCCGGCCGAGCTCGCGCCACTTGCCGGCCCGTGCGCACAGCAGCAGGAACGGCCAGAGGAAGATGACGGGGTAGAACTTGGCGGAGATCGCGAGCCCGAGCAGGACCCCGGCGCTCACGTGCCGTTTGCGCGACCACGCGGTGACCGCGAGGGCGGCCAGTGCCACGGCGAGCAGATCCCAGTTGATGTAGGCCGCGAGCAGCAGCCCGGGTGAGAGGGCCACCATCAGGCCGGCCTTGCGGGATCGCCGTCCGGCGGCGTAGGAGACGGCGAAGACGGTCGCGACGGCCAGCACGGCCAGCACCAGCGCGGTGAGGTTGTAGAAGGCCATGCCCTGGCCGCTGCGCACCGCGTCGGCGTCGCCGGCCGGGTGCACGAACCAGCCCACCACCGTGTTGACGGCCTGCATGAACCAGCCGGTCAGCACCGGATACTCGACCGGCTCCTTGATCTGGTCGAAGTACGGGATCTTGCCGTCGACCAGCCCGCGTCCGAAGTACAGCGGATAGATGTCGGTGTAGCAGGCGTTGCGGACCGTGGGCACGAAGTCGAACGACCGTGACTGGCAGGGGGCCTTCTGCAGGAAGCCCAAGGCGCAGACGGACAGCGTGCTCAGCACCAGCAGCAGCGGTCCCCCGTCGACGAAGCGGCGGAAGGCGGATCCGGCCGGGTCGCGAGGCTTGGCCCCATCGTCATCGATGGGGCTACCGGCGAGTACGTCCGCGTCGGACGGAGACTGCGACATGGAGGCAGATTATTACCTGGTGCTGCGGGGTCGGTGCATGCTCGCCCGACGCCACAGAAGCCTTCCGGTGACGACAGAGCCTTCCTGTGACGACAGCGGCCCCCGGCCATGATCGGACGGGGGCCGCTGGAGCCGCAGAAGGTCGCTAGTCCTCGATTCTGGCCAGCGTGACCGTCTGGGTGCGGCCGTTGCTTCCAGGTCCGCTGCCCGGACCGCCTGTCGGGCATCCGGGGTAGACCTGGCCGCCGTGGCTGTTCTTGTAGTCGTCGCACCACCAGTTCGGCGGCGGCGTCGACGGCGGCTTGTTCGGATCGCAGCCCACGGGCAGGTTGAACCGGTTACAGGGCTGACCGTTCGCCGGAACGCTCGGCGAGTTGCTGGCGCACGGCCTGCCGTTCTGGCCGAAGCCGCCGAAGCCGCCCTGGCCCGGGTTGCACGTCGGCGTGTTGTTGGGCGTCGGGGTCAGCGTCGGCGTGGGGGTCGCCTTCGGCGTGGCCCACTTCTGGGTGGTGCCGCCGTAGGCCGGGGGCTCGAACTGCTTGATCTCCTTGCCCTCGAGCGCCTTCGTCATGAACCTGCTGAACGTCTCGGCCGGGATGGTTCCACCGTAGATCTGGCTGTAGCCACCGACGCCCTGCAGTGACCCCAGGCCCTTCTTGGTCTGGCGCCACATGGCGACGGAGGTGGACAGCTGGGGTGCGTAACCGGAGAACCAGGCCGACTTGTTGAAGCTGGTCGTACCGGTCTTGCCGGCCACCGGGCGCCCGCTGGGAAGGGCCGCGCGCTTACCGGTACCGCTCGTGACGACCGCCCGCATCGCGTAGGTGGCGTCCCTGGCCACATCCGGGGAGAAGGCCACCGTCTTCTTCCACTTGCGGATCTTGACCGCCTTGACGAACGGCTTCCCGTTGTCCGGACCCAGGATCGACTTGACCACGTGCGTCTCGATGTGGGTGCCGTCGTTGGCGAAGGTCGCGTAACCGGCCGCCTGGTCGATCGGGCGCACGAGGTTCGGGCCCAGCGGGAGGCTCAGCACGGTGGTGTTCATGCCGACCGACTCCTTGGGGATTCCCGAGGCCACGGCCGTCTTGATGACGTTGTCGAGCCCGACCTTGGTACCGAGCCACACGTAGGCGGTGTTGATCGACTGTGCCGTCATCTTGACGAAGTCGAACACGCCCTGCTCGCCGTTGCTGTCGTTGGTGAACTTGACGCCCTGGATGGTCTGGGGGCTGTTGCCGTTCACCAGGCTCTTGAGGCCGTACCCCTGCTCGAGGGCGGTCGCGAGCACGTACGGCTTGAAGGACGAACCGGGCTGGATCTGCGCCTGGTAGGAGTCGTCGAACTGCTGGTGCTCGTAACCGGGCCCGCCGTAGGCGGCCCACACCTCTCCGGTCGCCGGATCCACCGCGGCCAGGCCGAAGTGGATGTCCTTCCCGAGGTGCCTCTCCTTCTTGATCTGCTTGACCAGATCGGCGCTGTACTTCTGCAACGGCGCCTTGAAGGTGGTGACGATCTTGTAGCCACCCGTCCCGAGTTCCTCGTCGCGGATGCCGAGCTTGGTGAGCTCCTTCAGCACCCGCTGCTTGAGGTAGCCGTTCTGACCGCTCTGGTCGTTGTCGGAGACGTCGCTCCACTCCTTCGCCGTCTTCGGGAAGGTGGTGATCTTCGCGCGGTCGGCCTCCGAGAGCCAGCCGTACTTGACCATGTTGTCCAGGGTGATGGTCCAGCGGGTCTTCAGGTCCTGGAAGTTCTGGTCGTTGCCGGTGGTGTGGAAGTAGTTCGGCCGCTGGATCATCGCGGCCAGCATCGCGCCCTCGGACACCGAGAGCTGCCCGACGTGCTTACGGAAGTACGCCTGCGAGGCGGCCTCGATGCCGTAGGCCTGGCGCCCGAGGTAGACGGTGTTCAGATAGGTCTTGAGGATGTACTTCTTGTCCTTGTCATTGCCCAGCCGGACGGAGATGAGAATCTCCTTCATCTTCCGGTTGATGCTGCGCTCCTGGCTCAGACCCGAGTAGTAGTTCCGGGCCATCTGCTGGGTGATGGTGGAACCGCCCTGGGTCTGCGCGCCGGAGGCGGTGCTCCACAGCGCCCGGGCCAGACCGGTCGGCGAGATGCCGGCCTCGTGCTCGAAGTTGTGGTCCTCGATCGCCAGCACGGCGTTGCGCACGTGCGCGGGGACGGCGTCGTACTCCACGTTGACCCGGGGGGTACCGATCCGCGCGATGGGCGTCTTGCCGTCGGCGTAGTAGATGGAGGACTGCTGCTTGGTGGCCTCGGTCTGCGCGTCGGTGGGCACCGGGGTGTTGGCGTACGCGACCCCGATCATCACCCCGATCGAGGCGAATCCGAGGACGAAGACACCGAGGACGATCTTCCAATTGGGCACATAGCGTCGCCAGCCGGTCTTGCCGGGCTTGCTCGGCTTGGCACGCCTGCCTCCACCGGCACCGCCGGGGCCCTTGGGCCCGCCCGGACCGCGGCCTCCGGGGCCTCCCGGACCACCCGGGCCGCGCCCTCCGGGCCCCTGGCCACCGGGACCACCAGGACCGCCGCCGCCACCGGAGCGGCCCGCGCCGCCTGCACCACGTCCACCTGGGCCGCCGGGAGCGGGTGGATTCCAAAAGTCGTCGTCCACAGGTGTGGCACGACGCTGTGGTGGGGAATAACCCGGGGTACTTGGGCGACTACCAGGGCCGGGGCCCTGGGGCGCACTCGGTCCTTGGTCTGGCCCGTACTGGCTTCGGTAACTCACGCGACCTCGTTCAGCTGGGGTACGGCGTTAAATCCGTCGTCCGACAGTACTGCGCAGGCAGGTGAGCGGGGACCGCCCTGCAGCGTCTATGGCGTACGTCCAGAGCCGGCCTCTCCGCTGGGGGCGGAGCAGCTCCTATGGCCAGGACGTACAACACCGTCAAGTGGTTCCACTGCCAACATTGGCACACTTCGTCCCTATAGGCCCCGAATTTTCGCAAACTTCCGGGCCCGAGGGACAACGGCCTCTTGACGGCTGGCTCGCCATCGTACTCGTCTGCCAGGAGCGGCGATCGAAGCACACCGCCCTCCGGGCCGGCGCCCGGCGGCACCGAGGATCTTCGCCCCATGTCCAGAGTTGCGCAGTTGTGTAACACGACGTATCTTTCCGATGTATCGGCTCGATACATTCAAGCGATATATCTAAAGACAACGTCCGCTGGAGGGAACATGAGCGCCAGGAAGGGTGCCGGTGTGCTCGAGCTCGCCGTGCTCGGCCTGCTCCATGAGTCCCCCATGCACGGCTACGAGTTGCGCAAGCGGCTCAACGCCCTGCTCGGCATGCTGCGCACGTTCTCGTACGGGTCGTTGTACCCGTGCCTGAAGCAGCTTCTCGCCGACGGACTGATCATTGAAGACAGCCCGGATGAGGACGTCCGTGCGGTGGCGAACAGACGGTCGAAGATCGTCTACAAACTCACGGCCGAGGGCAAGGAGCATCTGCAGAAGCTCCTCACCGAGGCCGGTCCGGCGGCATGGGAGGACGAAGGGTTCGGCGTTCATTTCGCCTTCTTCGCCCACACCCGCGCCGACGTGCGACTCCGCATCCTGGAAGGCCGGCGCAGCCGACTGGACGAGCGGCTGGAGAGTGTACGGGCCGCTCTGGCACGGACCCGGGAACGCGTTGACAGTTACACCCTCGAGCTCCAGAACCACGGGCTCGAGTCCGTCGAACGCGAGGTGCGGTGGCTCAACGAGATCATCGGCCGCGAGCGCGCTCAGGCGGAACAAGCACAGGCAACGGACAATCCCCGCTGACCTGCGGAGCCTGTCCCCATTCGCTAAGAAGTCACAAAGAGAAGGAGCAGCCGCATGGGTTCGGTGCGCGTAGCCATCGTCGGTGTGGGCAACTGCGCCGCTTCGCTCGTCCAGGGTGTGGAGTTCTACAAGGACGCCGACCCCGAGACGCGCGTCCCAGGCCTCATGCACGTCCAGTTCGGCGACTACCACGTCCGTGACGTGGAGTTCGTCGCCGCCTTCGACGTGGACGCCAAGAAGGTCGGCACGGACCTGTCCGAGGCCATCGGGGCAAGCGAGAACAACACGATCAAATTCTGTGACGTGCCGCCCACCGGCGTCACCGTCCAGCGAGGCCACACCTTCGACGGTCTGGGCGAGTACTACCGTGAGATCGTCGACGAGTCCGATGAACAGCCGGTGGACGTCGTGCAGGCCCTGAAGGACGCCAAGGTGGACGTTCTGGTCTCGTACCTGCCGGTCGGCTCGGAAGAGGCCGATCGCTTCTACGCCCAGGCGTGCATCGACGCCAAGGTCGCCTTCGTGAACGCCCTCCCGGTGTTCATCGCCAGCGACCCGACGTGGGCCAAGAAGTTCCAGGACGCGGGCGTCCCGATCGTCGGGGACGACATCAAGTCCCAGGTCGGCGCCACCATCACCCACCGGGTGATGGCCAAGCTGTTCGAGGACCGAGGCGTTGAGCTGCTGCGTACCTACCAGCTCAACTTCGGCGGGAACATGGACTTCATGAACATGCTGGAGCGCAAGCGCCTCCAGTCCAAGAAGATCTCCAAGACCCAGTCCGTCACCTCGCAGATCCCGCACGAGATGGCCAAGGCCGACGTGCACATCGGCCCGTCGGACCACGTGCCGTGGCTCGACGACCGCAAGTGGGCCTACGTCCGTCTCGAGGGCAAGTCCTTCGGCGACACCCCGCTCAACCTGGAATACAAGCTCGAGGTCTGGGACTCCCCGAACTCGGCCGGCGTCATCATCGACGCGGTTCGCGCCGCGAAGATCGCCAAGGACCGCGGCATCGGTGGCCCGATCCTGTCGGCCAGTTCCTACTTCATGAAGTCCCCGCCGGAGCAGTACAACGACGACCAGGCTCGGGACGCCGTGGAGAAGTTCATCCGCGGCGAGGTCGAGCGCTGAGCGCAGCGCAGGGCACGGCGACACCTCTCCTCGCCCTCATCCCTCCCTGCGTGATCATGCAATCAATCGTCGATTGATTGCATGATCACGCAGGGGATGGGCGGCGGCGGGGGACGCCCCGGCAGCACGGGAGGTGCTGCCGGGGCGTTCTGGTGTCCGGGAACAGGGCCCTGAGGGCCCATGGGAGTGGCGATGAGGACCGGTGAGCTGCGGGCCGTGCTGCGCGGCCGGGATTTCCGCCGGCTGTACGCCACCCGGCTGATCTCCCAGCTCTCCGACGGCGTCTTCCAGGTGGCGCTGGCCGGGTTCGTGTTCTTCTCCCCCGAGCAGCAGACCTCACCGGCCAGGGCGGCGACGGCGTTCGCGGTGCTGCTGCTCCCGTACTCGGTCGTCGGGCCGTTCGCCGGGGTCTTCATCGACCGCTGGTCCCGGCGGCAGATCCTGCTCTGCTCCCCGCTTGTACGAGCGGTGCTGGTGTGCGTGATCGCGGCGCTGCTGTGGACCACCGGGCCGGCCTTCTACCTGGCCGCCCTGCTCGTGCTGGGGGTCAACCGCTTCTTTCTCGCCGCGCTGTCGGCGGCCCTCCCGCACGTGGTCACCCGGCCGCAGCTGGTCCTGGCGAACTCGCTGTCGGTCACCTCCGGCACCATCATCGCCTTCGCCGGCGCGGGCGTCGCCTACCTGCTGCGCCTGGTGTTCGGCGCCGATCGCGGCGGTACGGCACTGATCCTGGTCTGCTCGGCGCTGGGCTACGTCCTGGCCGCGGGCGCGGCCCGGACCCTCGGCCGCGACCAGCTCGGCCCCGACCGCGGCCCCGAGCGCGACACCGGCCACGCCGCCGGGGGCGCCGGGCACGGCCCGGACCTGCCACCGCTGCGCAGGGCGCTGGGAGACGTGCTGCGGGGGCTGGCCGACGGGGCACGCCACATCCGGCGCCACCGGCCGGCCGCCCTGGCGCTGACCGTCATCTCCCTGCACCGCTTCCTGTACGGAATCGTGCTGATCATGGCCGGCCTGCTCTACCGCAACTACTTCACCACCGACCCCGACGAGGGGCTGCGCAAGTTCGTGCTCTTCCTGGGGCTCAGCGGAGCCGGCTTCTTCGCGGGCGCGGTCATCACCCCGGTGGTCGTTCGGCGCGTCGGGAAGCAGGCCTGGATCGTGGCGCTGCTCGGCCTCGCCGCGGTCAGCGTGGTGGCGGCCTGCGCGCCGTTCCGGGAGGCCCCGCTGGCGATCGGCGCATTCCTGCTAGGCCTGGCCTCCCAGGGCGTCAAGATCAGCGTCGATGTGATCCTCCAGGAGTCGGTGCTCGACGCCTACCGGGGCAGGGTCTTCTCCGTCTACGACATGCTCTTCAACGGCATGTTCGTGGCCGCCGCCGCGGTCGCCGCGATCACGCTGCCCGGCACCGGCCGGTCCTACGCCGTGGTGGCGGCCCTGTTCGCCGGCTGGGCGCTGACCGCCGTCGGCTACCGGCTGGCGACCAGGAGCCGCCCCGCCGTGCCCGCAACCGCCAGCGACCGCGCGATGTGATCCGGCGCTCGCGCGGCACCGGCCCGGCGACAGTCCGCACGGTGCGATGCACCGAGAGCGACCATGAACGCCCTGGAATCCTGTATGTTACTCAACGTCATCATTCGGCTACAGTGATTTCCTTGCTGGAGCCGTCACCCCCCGAGCCGTACGATGAGCAGTGGACGGGCAGGAGAGCAGGAGAGATGAGCGCCATGGCCGCGGAGACCCCCGACATCAACGATCTCGCCGCCCGCCTGGAACGTGTCGAGAAGTTCCAGCACTCGACGGCGTACGCGCAGATGCTCCGGATCGAACAGGTGCAGGCTCAGGTGGCGGCCCCGGCGGCCGCGCTGGGGCTCCTCGACTTCCGGATCCAGCAGGTGCAGACCGAGCTGACAGGCTTCCGCGCGGAGACGCACACCGAGCTGGAGACCATCAAGGCCGTCCAGGCGGCGCAGGGCGAGATGCTGCAGGAGATCCTGGATCGGCTGCCGCCGCGCTGATCCGGGTCGTGCGGCGGAGGCCGGGCGGGCCGGCGTCTGTTACAGGGTCCGGGCAGCGGCCAGCATGGCCGTGCTGATCCGGGTGATGTCCTCGGGCGAGGTGACGTAGGGCGGCATCGCGTAGATGAGGTTGCGGAAGGGCCGCAGCCAGACGCCGTGCTCCATGACGGTCTTCTGTACGCGAGCGATGTCGACCGGTGAGACGGCCTCGATGACTCCGATCGCACCGAGCACCCGTACCTCCGCCACGCCCGGCAGGGCCGCGGCGGGGGCCAGCCCGGCCGACAGCCCCGCCGAGATCGCCGCCACCTCCGCGGCCCAGTCCCGGGACAGCAGCAGCTCGATGGAGGCCCGGGCCACCGCGGCGGCCAGCGGGTTGGCCATGAAGGTCGGGCCGTGCATGAGCACCCCGGCCTCGCCGTCACTGATCCCGCGGGCCACCCGGTCGGTGCAGAGCGTGCCGGCCATGGTGAGGTAGCCGCCGGTGAGCGCCTTGCCGACGCACATGATGTCCGGTGCGATCCCCGCGTGGGAGCTGCCCCAGAGCATCCCCGAGCGGCCGAAGCCGGTGGCGATCTCATCCAGGATCAGCAGCAGGTCATAGGAGTCGGCCAGCTCCCGCAGCGCCGCGAGATAGCCGGGTGAGTAGAACCGCATCCCCCCGGCACCCTGCACGACCGGCTCGACGATGATCCCGGCCAGCTCGTGGGCGTGTGCCGCCACCAGCTTCTCCAGGTCGGCCAGGTAGCCCGCGGACGGGGCCGCGTCGTAGCCGGCGGGTGGTGCGGGCGCGAAGACGTGCGCGGTCAGCACGTCGGTGAACAGGTGGTGCATGCCGCCGACCGGGTCGCAGACGGCCATGTCGGCGAAGGTGTCGCCGTGATAGCCGCCGCGTACGGTCAGCAGCCGGTGCCGCTCCGGCCGGCCCTGCGACCGCCAGAACTGCAGCGCCATCTTGATGGCGACCTCGACGGCGACGGAGCCCGAGTCGGCGAAGAAGACCTTGGTGAGCGGTGCCGGGGTGATGTCGACCAGGAGCTCGGCGAGCCGTACCGCCGGGGGGTGGGTGAGACCCCCGAACATCACGTGCGCCATCCGGCCGAGCTGGTCGGTGAGCGCCGCGTCCAGCACCGGGTGGCCGTAGCCGTGGATCGCCGCCCACCACGACGACATCCCGTCGATCAGCGAGCGGCCGTCGGCGAGCGTCAGCCGTACCCCCGACGCGGACACCACCGGATGCACCGGCACGGACGCCGGCATGGGGGCGTACGGATGCCAGACGTGCTCCCGGTCGAACGCCAGCAGCCGTTCGATCTCCTGCGCGGCCATCTCCATGAGGCCCGAGCCTATGCGGCGCCCACCGGGGCGGCGGATGCGCCCGCGACCAGATCTGGGCCCGGCTTCTTTGGAGGAACCCTCAACCGGCGCGTTCGATGCCCTGCTCGCCGGCCCAGGTGAGCAGCTCGGCCGTGGCGGCCTCCTTGCCGATCAGGCCCTGGTCGAGGCGCAGTTCGAGCAGGAACTTGTAGGCCTTGCCGATGACCGGGCCCGGGGGGACGCCCAGCACGGACTGGATCTCGTTGCCGTCGAGCTCCGGCCGCATGGCGGCCAGCTCCTCCTCGGCCGACAGGCGCGCGATCCGCTGTTCCAGGTCGTCGTAGGTGCGCGACAGCGCCGCGGCCTTGCGCTTGTTGCGGGTGGTGCAGTCCGCCCGGGTCAGCTTGTGCAGCCGGTCGAGCAGGTGGCCGCCGTCGCGGACGTAACGGCGCACGGCCGAGTCCGTCCACTCGCCCGTGCCGTAACCGTGGAAGCGCAGGTGCAGCTCCACCAGGCGGGAGACGTCGGTGACCACGTCCTTGGGGTAGCGCAGCGCGGTCAGCCGGGCCTTGGCCATCTTGGCGCCGACCACCTCGTGATGGTGGAAGCTCACCCGGCCGCCCTGCTCGAACGCCCTGGTCTTGGGCTTGCCGATGTCGTGCAGCAGGGCGGCCAGCCGCAGCACCAGGTCGGGCCCGCTCTGCTCCTGCGCGATCGCCTGTTCCAGCACGATCAGCGAATGCTCGTAGACGTCCTTGTGCCGGTGGTGCTCGTCGATCTCCAGCCGGAGCTTGGGGAGTTCCGGCAGCACCCGGGCGGCCAGGCCGGTCTCGACCAGCAGCGCCAGGCCCTCACGCGGGTGGGCACCGCAGATCAGCTTGCTGAGCTCGTCGCGGATCCGCTCCGCCGACACGATGTCGATCCGCCCGGACATGTCGTGCATGGCCTTGACGACCTCGGGCGCGACCGTGAAGCCGAGCTGGGAGACGAACCTGGCCGCCCGCATCATCCGCAGCGGATCGTCGCCGAAGGAGTCCTCCGGCCGGCCGGGTGTACGCAGCATCTTGTTCCGCAGATCCGCCAGCCCGCCGAAGAGGTCGACGAACTCGTGCCCCGGCAGCCGGGCGGCCATGGCGTTCACGGCGAAGTCCCGGCGGACCAGGTCGTCGCGGAGCGAGGTGCCGTAGGCCACCACCGGCTTCCGCGACTTCGGGT
The DNA here is from genome assembly GCF_050971785.1 of Actinomadura scrupuli. NCBI lineage: Bacteria > Bacillati > Actinomycetota > Actinomycetes > Streptosporangiales > Thermomonosporaceae > Actinomadura > Actinomadura scrupuli. Next base: position 55,220 of record NZ_JBPCCU010000006.1, read on the forward strand.
CGTAGGACTCGGAGCGGTACGTGGTGATCTCGAGCTGGTAGTCGCCCTTGCGCACGCCGACGGTGCCGAACTCGATGCCGATCGTCCACACCGCGTCGGCCCATCCGTCGACGAGCTCGAGGATGCGTTCCGGCGACGCGTCGGTGGTGAAGTCGAGGTCGTTGCCCGGCCGGCCCAGCAACGCGTCGCGCACCGGCCCGCCCACCAGCGCCAGCTCCTGGCCGGCGGCGGCGAACCGTTGGCCGAGCTCGCCGGCCACGGGGGCGTCGCGGCGCAGCAGCTCGGCGATCGCCTTCTGCTGGTCCGGGGTCAGGTCGTTCGACTCGGCCATCGAGGGTAGGTCCTTGGGGTCGGCAACAGAACGGATCGGCGGTTCGAGCGGGTCTTCACACGGTGCGATCCCCGGGTTACGTTCTGGACACGCTACCCAGGGGGGCGGAGGAGACCCGATCACGATGAAGGACGCGCTGGCCATTCACCGCATGCTCCTCGAGCGTGAAACGCTGCACGAGATCGTACGACTTCCGCGTGCCATCGCTCACGCCGACGAGCTCCCCGAGGTCCTCGGCCTGCCCCCCGGGCGCTGTCTGGCGACCCGTGTGTACGCCTTCAGTATTACCAGCAGTGTCCACCGGTTTCTGGTCGCCGTCGTGGTCGAGGCGGGCTTCGTCCCCTGCCACGAGTCGGTGGAACGGGCACTCGGGGCCCATTCGGTGCGGCCGGCCCCCGCCGATCTGGTCAACGGGGAGACCGAGTACGCCGCCGATCTGGTCGCGCCGCTGCTGCTGCCCGAGTCGGTCAAGATCCTCATCGACCAGCGCATAGTCGACGTCGTGCCGGAAGACGGCGTCGCCTACACCGCGACCGGCGAGCCGTGCACGGCGCTGGGCATCCGCGCCCTCGACCTGTTCACCCTCTCCGGCGCCGAGCCCGTGGATCTTGGGAAAGTGGATGAGGTGGGCCTGACCGGGGTCATACCGGCACTACGATCGAGCCCGTGAAGCGGCTGACCATCGCCTGGGTGGAGGACTCTCGGGCGGACCCGGCGTGAGGGTGCGGCACGCGTTCCGGCTGGCCACGGCGGTGGTCCTCATGATCTCGCCGGTCCTCGCGGCGGCACCGGCGTTCGCCGAGCCGCCCTCGTCCCCGGGCCGCTCAGGCGCGCGGACCTCGGCGACCATCTCTCCCCGGCAGGTCAAGGACAGGGTGTCCCGCGGCCGGCAGGCCAAGCCGAGCGTGCATCTCGTGATCACCCGGGTCAGCCCCCAGACGATCTCCCCGGACAGGTTCGTGACGATCACCGGGACGGTCCAGAACCTGTCGGGTCAGTCCCTCACCGGCGCCTCCGTGCGGCTGTACTACTCCCCACGGTCACTGATCAGCCGGGGCCAGCTCGCGGCGACGTCGGCTCCGGCCACCTCGCAGATGGCCGATCAGCGGCGGCTCGGCGGGCCGATCCCCTCCGGAGCGCAGCCGCAGAGGTTCGCTCTCAAGCTCGCAGGCAGGTCGCTGCCGCCGCTGGGGGCGCTCGGGGTCTTCCCGCTCACGCTCGGGGTGTACGACTCCGCGGGGCGGCCGCTCGTCGAGCAGCGCACCAGCGTGGTCTACGTGCCCAAGAACGCCCGGCAGTCGCTCCAGAAGACCTCCATCGCCTGGGTGTGGCCGGTGATCGACCGGCCGCACCGCGCCGCCGACACGCCGTTCCTGGACGACCGGCTGGCCACCGACTTCGCCCCCGGCGGGCGGCTCGCCACCCTCGCCGAGGCGCCGGCGAAGGCCCCGAAGGTGCCCGTCACCTGGGCGGTCGATCCGTCGTTGCTCTCGGACGCCGCCACCATGGCCCAGAAGTCCTACCGGGTGGACAAGGTCAAGAAGGCGCTGCCGCCCAGCGTGCCGGCGAAGAACTGGCTGGAGGCGGTGAAGACCGGGGCGACCTCCTATTTCAGCGTGCCCTTCGCCGACCCGGACACCGCCGCGCTGGTCCACAAGAAGATGACCGCCCAGTTCAACGACGCCTACGGCCGCCGGTCGACGGCCGAGGACCTGCTCGGCAGGGCGCCCACCGAGTCGATCGCCTGGCCGTTCGGCGGAGTCGCCGACCAGCCCACGATCAACCGGCTCGCCGGCAAGGACGACGTCCTGCTGATGGACAGCACGATGCTGCAGCCCCCGGCGGGGCTCACCTACACCCCGGACGCGACCACGAGCGTGGCGACCTCCCGCAAGGCCAGGACTGCGCTGGCCTACGACGCCACGATCAGCGATGTCATCAGCGCGGACACCCGGACCGTCCCCGGCAGCGCGCTGCTCGCCGGGCAGCGGTTCCTGGCCGAGACCGCGCTGATGACGATGGAGCGGACGCAGTCGCGCACGCTGGTCGTCGCGCCGGACCGGCGCTGGAACCCGGGGCCCGGGCTCGCCGCCGACCTGCTGAAGTTCACCGGCACCATGCCCTGGCTCAAGCCCACCGGTCTCGGCGCCCTCGTCAACGCCCGGCCGAAACCGCGGACGCTCGGCGGCTACCCGCAGTCCGCCCAGCGGCAGGAGCTCGACGCCGGCTATCTGAAGAGCGTGAAGAACATCCGGACCTCCGCGACCGACTTCGGACTGATCTTCCAGCCGCCCAAGACCGACATCGCCCGCAACGGCATCCTGCGGGCGACCTCGTCGGCCTGGCGGGGACGCAAGGCCCGCAACACGTTCCGGGCAACGCTGGCCCGGCAGGTGTCGGATCTCACCACCAACCAGGTCTACGTCGCGCTGGGCAAGAAACCCAGCCGTACGCTGGCCGGCCGTACCGGCACGGTGCCGATCACCGTCGCCAACGACCTCCCCGGTGAGACGGTCACGGTCAAGTTGCGGGTGACCTCCAGGTCCGCCCGGGTCCTGATCAAACCCACCGAGGAGACCCTGACGCTGGCCCCCAGGCAGAAGCATCCCGTCCTCGTGCAGATGCAGGCGAACGGCAACGGTGACACCGATGTCGAGGTCCAGCTGCTGACGCCGGGCGCCCAGGGAAAACCGATTGGGGAGGTTCACACCATCCGTGTGCATGCGACAGGCTTGGTCGGAACGGCGCTCCTCATCACCGGGGGCGCACTTGCCATAGTCTTCGTCGGCGTCGGCGTGCGAGCGACGCGGGCGAGACGACGCGCGAAGCAAGCGGAGGACCTTGATGACGCAGCAGCCGGAAACCCGGGAACCGTCGACGGGACCGGCTGAGGGGTCATCCAGCCTGCTGCGATCCGGCGCCGTCATGGCGCTGGGCACGATCGCCTCCCGCCTCACCGGCTTCCTGCGCAGCCTGATCCTGGTGGTGGCCCTCGGCACCGTGGGCCTAGGCGACGTCTACAACACCGCCAACACGGTGCCCAACATCGTCTACGACCTGCTGCTGGGCGGCATCCTCACCAGCGTGATCGTGCCGCTGATCGTGCGGGCCCGGGAGCGGGACCGGCGGTACGGAGAGGAGTACGAGCAGCGGCTCTTCAGCGCCGCCGTGGTCTTCCTCGCGGTGCTGACGGTCGCGGCCGTCGCGCTGGCGCCCGTGCTCATCAGCATCTACGGCAACAGCTTCGAAGGGCCCAAGCGCGAACTGGCGGTGCTGTTCGCGCTGTTCTTCCTGCCGCAGATCTTCTTCTACGGCATCGGTGCCTTCGCGGGCGCGATCCTCAACACCCGCGGCCGCTTCGGAGCCCCCATGTGGGCGCCGGTGCTCAACAACCTCGTGGTCATCGTCATCGGCGGCGTCTTCATGGTCATCAGCACCGGGACCCCGACCCCGGCCACGATCACCACCGCGGAGAAACTGCTGCTCGCGATCGGCACCACCGGCGGCATCGTGCTGCAGACGGTGGCGCTCTGGCCGTCGCTGCGGGCGGTGGGATTCCGGTGGCGGCCGCGGTTCGACTTCCGCAAGGGCGAGCTCAGCGGGATCGGCCGGATGGCCGGCTGGACGCTGGTCTACGTCGTCGCCACCCAGATCGGCTTCGCCGTCACGACCGCGCTGGCCAACGCCGCGGGTGACAAGGCGACCGCCGAGCACCTGAGCGGGGGCTACGGCTTCACCCCGTACTTCACGGCCTACCAGATGTTCCAGCTGCCGTACGCGATCGTGGCGGTGTCGGTGATCACCGCGCTGCTGCCCCGGATGAGCGAGCACGCCGCCGAGGAGCGCGGGGACCTGGTCAAGGACGACTTCTCCTCCGGCCTCCGGCTGTCCTCGGTGATCATGGTGCCCGCGGCGGTGCTGATGGTGGTGTTCGGGGTGGAGATCGCCACGGTGCTCTTCGCGCACGGTCACACCAGCCTGGCCGGCGCGCGGGTGATCGGGCACGTCATGCAGATGTTCGCGATCGCGCTGCTGCCGTTCTCCACCTTCCAGCTGATGCTGCGGGTCTTCTACGCCTACCGGGACACCAAGACCACCGCGTTCGTCGCGTTCGCCACGGTCGGCGCGAACGTCGGGGTCAGCTTCACGCTGTACCAGGTCCTCGACACCAAGTGGATCGTGACCGGGCTGGCCTTCGGTTTCGCCATCGCCCAGGCCGTGGGCGTCGTGCTCTGCTGGACGATCCTGCGGCTGCGGCTCGGTGGCCTGGACGGAAAGCGCATCATCACCACGAACCTCAAACTGCTGCTGGCCGCCACGCCGACCGCGCTGTTCGCCTACGCGGTGCACCTCGGCGTCGAGCGCTGGATGGGCTCGGGCGCGCTGCCGGCCCTGACCGCGCTGGTGCTGGGCAGCGTGGTCGGCGGGGTCCTTTACCTGGTCGCGGCCAAGCTGCTGCGGGTCGGTGAGGTCGAGACGATGATCAACACCCTGACCCGTCGGCTGCTTCCGGGACGCGGGTAGATCGCTTCACCACATTCGAGACGTCCGGAACACGCGGGGCGATAACCGAACCCACATATAGGGACAAGGCACTAGCATGGTCAAAGCCACGGCTTGCCGGACGACACCCGGGGAACCGCAAAGACGAGGAACCCTTGTCGTAGGCGCACCGCCCCCCGCGGGGCCGCGTCGCAGGCGCAACACCCACAGAGGAGGGTCGCAGGCTCAGCTGCACGCCACTGACAATGGGATTCGACGACCTGCGTAGGACATTGCCGTGAGCACGTCTGTCATTGAACCCGGAACCCGCCTCGCCGGACGCTACCGGCTCGAGGAGCGGGTCCACCGATCCGGCGGCTCCACCCTGTGGAGGGCCACCGACGAGATCCTCGCGCGCGCGGTCGCCGTCCGCACCTTCGACCCGGACTTCGAGCTGATCATCGAGGTCGTCATGGCGGCCCGCTCCGCCAGCAGGCTGACCGATCCCAGGCTCACCCAGGTCTTCGACGCCGACAACAGCGGTGAGTTCGCCTACGTCGTCAGTGAGTGGGTGGTCGGCCAGACCCTCGAGGACATGATCGCCACCGGCGGCCCGATGGAGTCGGGACGGGCCGCGACCCTGCTCGGGGAGGCGTGCGAGGCGATCGCCGCCGCGCACACGGCCGGGCTGGCGCACCTGCGGCTGACCCCCCGCGACCTGCTGTGGACCACCGGCAACACCGTCAAGATCCTCGGCCTCGGCGTGGACGCCGCGTTGAGCGGCACCGCGGTGACCAACCCCGCCCCGGCCGACACCGAGGGCCTGGCCCACCTGCTGTACCTCGCCCTGACCGGGCACTGGCCGGGCAGCGCGGCCTGCAAGCTGCCCGCGGCGCCGATCGACGACGGGCTGCCGTGCCCACCGCACCGGCTGCGGCCCGCGGTCTCGCAGACGCTCGACCAGATCGTCTGCCGTTCCCTCGGCCGGCCCGGCCAGGAACCCCCGATCACCAGCCCGGCGAAACTGGCCGAGGCACTGGCCGGCGTGCCCCGCATCCCGCTGCCGCTGTTCGCCGGGTATCCCCAGAGCTCCCCGCCCTCCGTGGTGCCCCGCCCGGCGGCCGGCGGCCCGGAGCGCACCCGGGCCATGCCCACCCCTCCGCCGTCCGCACTGCCCCCTCCGGCCCCGCCGCGGCCCGCGCAGCCGTACGCCTCCCACCGACAGGCCGGTGTGGGCGGCGGCGCCCTGGAGAAGATCGGCAAGCGGCCGCTCATCGTGGCGGGCGCGGCGGTGGCCGCCCTGGTGATCGGCGTCGTCGGCTGGCGGCTCGCCGCGGGCGGCGACGGCGACGCTGCCAAGACCGGCCCGACGGCCTCGGCGACGCCGGCGACGACCAAGAAGAACGACGCCAAACTCACCGTCCAGGGCGTCACCGGCCTCGACGAGCCCAACCCGGCGCAGCCCGGTCACGGTGACGCGTCGGTCGGGAGATCGACCGGGGCGGTCATCGACGGACGCCCGTCGACGGTCTGGGCCTCGGAGACCTACACCGGCGCGGACTTCGGCAAATACGTCAAGGGCGTGGGCGTCCGGCTGGACATGGGCCGGTCCGTCAAGGTCACGCGGGTCAAGGTGGTGCTGGCCGGCCGGGGCGGTGCGACCCTGGAGCTGCGGGTCGGCGAGGCCGAGGGCCAGACGCCCGGAGCGCTGCGCCTGGCCGACAAGGAGAGCGACGCCTCCGGCACGGTCGAGCTGCGCAACACCAAGGGAACGGCCGGTCGTTATGTCCTTGTATGGTTCGCCACTCCGACCCCGGCGGGCTTCAAAGCGCAGATCAGCGAGGTCACGGTCTACGGCCAGCCGAGCTAAAACGATCAGTTCCATGAACGGGTATCGTGCCGTTCATCAATGTCCCCAGTCGGTCCCCCCAGAGCGCATCCCCCACAGCGCTGTGAGCTGGTGAAAGTGGCGTTCGTGAGCGGTCGGAAGACCTACGCGGTTCCGGACAAGGAGCTGCTGGCCCAGCATGTCGCCGGTGACCAGCACGCCTTCGGCGAGCTCGTGCAGCGCCACCGTGACCGGATGTGGGCGGTCGCCATGCGCACCCTCGGAGACCCGGAAGAGGCCGCGGACGCGCTCCAGGACGCCTTCCTGTCCGCCTACCGGGCGGCCGGCCGGTTCCGCGGCGACGCCGCCGTCACCACCTGGCTGCACCGCATCGTCGTCAACGCCTGCCTGGACCGGCTGCGCCGCCGCACGCTCCGGCCGGTCGTCTCGATGGGCGACGACGCCACCTTCGACGCCATCGCGCCCAAGGGCTCCGACCCCACCAGCAGCCACGAGACCACCCTCGACGTGACCGCGGCGCTCCAGCAGATCCCCTATGAGCAGCGAGCGGCGCTTATCCTGGTGGACATGATGGGGTACTCCGTGGAGGACGCGGCGGCAGTGCTCGAGGTCCCCACCGGCACCATCAAGAGCCGCTGCGCACGCGGCCGGGCGCGACTTGTGCCACTTCTCGGCCATCTCCGGAACCGACGCGACAGTGAGAACGTCGGAACTACGGAGAAAGGAGGTGGCACTCCCCAGTGAACGCTGCACACCTTGACTACGAGACCCTGGCGGATCTGGCCGAGGGTCTGCTCGACGATGAGCAGGCCGCCTCCGCCAACGACCACCTGGTTGACTGCGATATATGCCTGAGCCGATCGGCCGACCTTGCCGACGTCTCCCAGTTGCTCGCCGACGCACCCGTACCACCTCTGCCCGTCGAGCTGGCGCAGCGGATCGATGACGCCATCGCGGCCGAGTCGTCCACGTCGCCGGCCGCCGCCGGTACGCCGCCGCACCGGCGGCGGCATCTCCGGCTGTTGTCGGCCGCCGCCGCCGCGGTGGTCGCTGTCGGCGGCGGCGCCCTGGTCGGCAACGAGCTGCTGCGTTCGTCGGCCTCGCCCGACTTCACCAAGTCCCAGGCCGCACAGGATCCGGGCGACAACTCGGTCGGATCCGCGGGTGGGGTGCCGCCCGGCGCACCGGCCCCGGCGGCCTCACCGAAGCTCGCGCCGGGCGCCCGCCCGGGCCCGGGCGCCTACCGCCTCATCGCGAGCGGCACCGACTACAAGGGCGCCACGCTGGGCAGCCAGGTCGGCACCGCGCTCAGGTCCAAGGACACCGGCACCGTCACCTCGGCGACCGGGCTGGCCGAGTGCGTCAGCCAGATCTCCAAGGGCGAGGACCCGGTCCTGGTGGACGTCGCGCGCTACAACGGCCGGCAGGCCATGGTGATCGTGCTGCGCGGCAGCGATCCGCACGAGCTGGACGTATGGGTGGTGGGGCCGAAGTGCTCGGCGACCGTGCCCGACGTCATCACGCGCACCCGGGCCGCCGACAACTGAGCTCCATGAGACGGGGGGCGTCCGATGGGACGCCCCCCGTTCGCGTGTCCTGGACTCCGGTGGCCCGCCCGGGAATCTGCGGCCCCTAGGATCGGTTGACGCAGATTGCGGAGATGGTTTCCCCCGGGAGACCGGCGCCTCCAGGCGGACCGTAGGTAGTGAACAGGAGAGACAGTGAGCGACGACGTCCGGAACGTGATCATTATCGGGTCCGGCCCCGCGGGCTACACCGCGGCGATCTACGCGGCCCGTGGTGACCTGAAACCACTGGTGTTCGAAGGCTCGGTGACTGCCGGCGGCGCGCTCATGAACACCACCGAGGTCGAGAACTTCCCCGGCTTCCCGGACGGGATCATGGGTCCCGAGCTGATGGACAACCTGCGCAAGCAGGCGGAACGCTTCGGCGCCGAGCTCGTCAGCGACGACGTGACCGAGGTCGACCTCCGGGCCGACCCCAAGATCGTGAAGGTCGGGGAGGACGTCTACCGGACCAAGACGGTCATCGTCGCGACCGGTTCGAAGTACCGCGAGCTCGGCCTGGAGAACGAGAAGCGGCTCTCCGGCCGTGGCGTCTCCTGGTGCGCCACCTGTGACGGCTTCTTCTTCCGCGACCAGGACATCGCCGTGGTCGGCGGTGGCGACACCGCGCTGGAGGAGGCCATGTTCCTCAGCCGGTTCGCCAACTCGGTCACCATCGCGCACCGCCGCGACAAGCTGCGCGCCACGAAGATCATGCAGGACCGGGCGTTCGCGAACGACAAGATCAAGTACGCCTGGAACAGCGAGGTCTCCGAGATCCACGGCGACGACAAGGTGAGCGGGGTACGGCTGCGCGACACCCAGACCGGCGAGGAGAGCGACCACCCGGTCACCGGACTGTTCGTCGCCATCGGCCACGAGCCGCGCAGCGAACTGTTCCGCGGCCAGCTCGACATCGACGACAACGGCTACATCATCGTCCAGCATCCGACGACCAAGACCAACATCGACGGGGTGTTCGCCGCCGGGGACGTGGTGGACCACATCTACCGTCAGGCCGTGACCGCCGCCGGAACCGGCTGCTCGGCCGCCCTCGACGCCGAGCGCTGGCTGCAGGAGTCGGGCACCGCGAAGCTCGTCCACCACGAGGCCTGATCATCATCTCATCGAAGGAGAGTCCCTTGGGAGCGCTCAAGAACGTCACCGACGCCGACTTCGAGGTCGAAGTCCTGAAGAACGACAAGCCCGTGCTCGTCGACTTCTGGGCCGAGTGGTGCGGACCCTGCCGGATGGTCGCCCCGATCCTCGAGGAGATCGCCCGCGACCACGGCGACAAGATCGAGATCGTCAAGCTGAACATCGACGAGAACCCGAACGTCCCGCGCGACTACGGCATCATGCAGATTCCCACGATGAACATCTACAAGGGCGGTGAGGTGGTCAAGCAGATCATGGGTGCCAAGCCCAAGGCCGCCATGCTGCGAGAGCTCTCCGACTACCTGTAGCGAGAGCATCCTTCAGAGCCGGCGTCTCCCGCGCTGATCGTACGGCCCCGCACCCCTCGGGTGCGGGGCCGTCGTGGTGCCAGGGGCGGGGCACGTGGTCATGCGGCCGCTGAGCGAGGCTCAGACGGGGCGCAGGGCGCCTTCCGGGGACATGGAGCCGAGGAGGCGTTCCAGGGCCACCTCGACGTCCTCACGCCAGGACAGCGCCGACTTGAGCTCGAGCCGGAGCCGCGGGAAGCGGTGATGTGGCCGTACGGTCTTGAAACCGACCGAGAGCAGGTAGTCGGCGGGCACCAGGCAGGCGCCCTCTTCGCCCTTGAGGTCACCGAAGGCCTCGATCGCCTTGACGCCCCGCCGGGTGAGGTCCTTGGCCACGCCCTGGACCAGCATCCGGGCGAGCCCACCGCCGGTGAACTCGGGGATCACGTGGGCGGTCATCAGCAGGACGGCGTCGGCGCTGACCGGACTGGTCGGGAAGGCCACCGAGCGCGGTACGTAGAGCGGCGGAGCGTAGAGCACGAAACCGGCGGGCACCCCGTCGACGTACACGATCTTGCCGCAGCTGCCCCACTCCAGCAGCGCGGAGGAGATCCACGCCTCCTTCTCGAGCGCGGGATCCCCGGTCTCCTCGGCGCGCTCCCTGTTCACCGGGTCGAGCTCCCAGAAGACACAGCGACGGCATCGACGAGGCAGGTCGTCGAGATTGTCGAGCGTGACGTTGACGAGACGACGCGACACCAGGCGGCACCCTTCTGGATAGGAACCGTCCATTTCGAAAATCCCCGGCAACCGACCGGGCACTTGCACCATCGTAACGGGCAGGGTTCCCGCACTCTGCCGAGCCTCCGCCCATCCGCGGCGGCCCGGTCAGTCTGTCACGAGGGACCGTGTCGTACCCTGCAAATCCGTCGCCCTTCGGGAGGTCGCCCGTGAAAGCCCAGCGCACCGACGCCTACACCGACCGGTACGCCGCGCGCGCCGCGGGCATGGTGGCCTCAGAGATCCGTGCGCTGTTCGCGGTGGCCTCCCGGCCCGAGGTGGTCTCGCTCGCCGGGGGAATGCCGTTCGTCTCCGCGCTTCCCCTCGACGTCATCGGAGAGCTGACCGCCGAGCTGATCTCGACCCGTGGCGCCGAGGCCCTGCAGTACGGCTCGGCGCAGGGCGATCCGGGCCTGCGCGAACGGATCTGCGAGGTGATGGCGCTGGAGGGCATCCAGGCCACCGCCGACGACGTCGTGGTGACCGTGGGCTCGCAACAGGCGCTCGACCTCATCACCCGGATCTTCGTGGATCCCGGTGACGTCGTCATCGCCGAGGCGCCCTCGTACGTAGGGGCTCTGGGCACCTTCGCCGCCTTCCAGGCCGAGGTCGTCCAGGTGCCGCTGGACGCCGCCGGCCTCGTTCCCGAGGCGCTTCGGGAGACCCTCGCCCGGCTGCGCGCCGAGGGCCGCCGCGTCAAGTTCCTCTACTCCGTGCCCAATTACCAGAACCCCGCGGGCGTCACACTGGCCGCCGGCCGGCGCCGGGAGATCCTGGAGATCTGCCGCACCTACGATCTGCTCGTCGTGGAGGACAACCCCTACGGGCTGCTCGGCTTCGAGGGCGAGCCGCTGCCCGCCCTGCGCGCCGAGGACCCGGAGCGGGTCATCTATCTCGGCTCGTTCTCCAAGACCATCGCCTCCGGCATGCGCGTCGGCTGGGCGCTGGCCCCGCACGCCATCCGCGCCAAGCTCGTGCTCGCCGCCGAGTCCGCCATCCTCTCCCACTCGGTGCTCAACCAGCTCGTGGTCCGGGAGTATCTGGCGAGCCAGCCGTGGCGGCAGCAGATCAAGGAGTTCCGTGAGCTCTACCGGGAGCGCCGGGACGCGATGCTGGAGTCCCTGGAGGAGCTGATGCCGGCGGGTTCCACGTGGACCCGGCCCGCCGGGGGATTCTTCGTCTGGCTGACCCTGCCCGCCGGGCTCGACTCCAAGGCGATGGCACCCCGGGCGATCGCCAACCGGGTCGCGTACGTGCCCGGCACCGGTTTCCACGCCGACGGCTCCGGTCAGGCGCACCTGCGGCTGTCCTACTGTTACCCGGAGCCGCAGCGCATCCGGGAGGGCGTCCGCCGGCTCGCCGCCGTCATCGAGCAGGAGATCGACCTTCATGAGACCTTCGCCCAGCGGCCCTGAGGGACACCCGGGCGAACCCTTCCGCCGGACGGACGAGCACCCGGCGGTGGAGGCCCGCCCGTGGGGCCGTCCGGACGGCACGGAGGGCGTGGGGCGCGACATCGACCATGTCGTCGTGCTGTCCGGCGGGCTCTCCTACGAGCGCGAGGTCTCCCTGCGCTCGGGCCGCCGGGTCACCGACGCGCTGCGCGGCGCCGGGGTCGAGGTGGTCCCACGGGACGCCGACGCCGCGCTGCTCGGTCTGCTGGCGAGCGATCCCCCGGACGCCGTCTTCCCCGTGCTGCACGGGGCCGCGGGGGAGGACGGCGCCATCCGCGACGTCCTGGAGCTCATGGGGATCCCGTACGTGGGCGCCCGTCCGGACGCCTGCCGGGTCGCCTGGGACAAGCCCACCGCCAAGGCGGTCGTCCGGGCCGCGGGATTGACCACCCCCGCGTCGGTGGCGTTGCCGAAGGAGATCTTCCATGACCTCGGCGCCTCCGTCGTGCTGGATCTGGTGCTGGCGAAGCTGGGGTTGCCGCTGTTCGTCAAACCGGCCCGGGGCGGTTCCGCCCTGGGCGCGGCGGTCGTCCGGGAGGCACGTGAGCTGTCCCCGGCCATGGTCGGCTGCTTCGCGTACGGCGACACGGCCCTGATCGAGCAGTACGTCTCCGGCACCGAGATCGCGGTGAGCGTCGTCGAGATCGGCGGGCCGGGGGGAGCCCATCCGGTGGCGCTGCCCGCCGTCGAGATCGTGCCCGAGGGCGAGCTCTACGACTACACCGCCCGCTACGACGCCGGTGGCACCGAGTTCTTCACCCCGGCCCGGGTTCCGGCCGCCGCCGCGGAGGCCGCCGCCAAGGCGGCGCTCACCGCGCACCAGTCCCTGGGGCTGCGCCACCTCTCCCGTACCGACCTGATCGTCGACCCGTCCGGCGCGGTCCATTTCCTGGAGGTCAACGTCGCCCCCGGCATGACGGCCACCAGCCTGCTCCCCCTGGCGGCCCAGGCGGCCGGTCTCGACCTCGGCCTGCTCTGCAAGGCGCTCCTCCGTCGATGCCTCCGGTGAGTCGATGTTTCCTGTGAAACGTCGTTTCCCGTGAAACATCGACGCCACCCGCGCAGGGGGCGGCAGACAGACGAACGCCTCCGAAGCCCGTGAGCATCGGAGGCGTGTCGGTTGGAGCGTGTCCGTTCAGGCGTTGCGGCCCGGCCGGTCCGTGAGCCGTTCGCCCATCGGCCGCCGGCCGGTCAGTCGTCCACTCCCATCGCCGGAGGGTCCTCGGGAGCCATGGTCTTGATGATGCGCTCCAGGTCCTCCAGCGAGGCGAACTCAACGACGATCTTGCCCTTGCTGCGGCCTAGGTCCACCCGCACCTTGGTCTCGTACCGGTCGGAGAGCCGGTCCGCGAGCTGCTTCAGCCCCGGCGCCACCGGCTTCCTGGCGTTGGCCCGGCGGCCCTGGCCCGGCTTCTGTGGAACCTCCCGGAGCGCGATCATCTCCTCCACCGCGCGTACCGAGAGCCCCTCGGCGACGATCCGGCCCGCCAGGAGCTCCTGGGCTTCCGTGCTGTCGAGCGAGAGCAGGGCCCGGGCGTGGCCGGCGCTGAGCACACCCGCGGCGACCCGCCGCTGCACCGCCGGGGGCAGGTTCAGCAGTCGCAGCGTGTTGGTGATGTGCGGCCGGGACCGGCCCACGCGGCGGGCCAGTTCCTCGTGGGTGGCCCCGAAGTCGTCCAGCAGCTGCTGGTAGGCCGCGGCCTCCTCCAGCGAGTTGAGCTGCTGGCGGTGCAGGTTCTCCATGAGCGCGTCACGGAGCAGGTCGTTGTCGCCGGTGTCGCGGACGATGGCGGGGATGACGTCCTGGCCGGCCCGCTGGGACGCCCGCCAGCGGCGCTCCCCCATGATGAGCTCGTACCGGCCCGGCCCGACCGACCGGACCACCACCGGCTGGAGCAGGCCGACGATCTTGATGGACTCGGCCAGCTCCTCCAGGGCCTCCTCGTCGAAGTGCTGGCGTGGCTGGCGAGGGTTGGGTGTGATCGCCGAGAGCGGCAGCTCGGCGAAGTGCGCCCCCGCGACCAGTTCCGGCTCGGAGTGGGCGGCGGCGGTGGCGGCGCCGGAGAGGTCATGCTGACCGGACTCGAGCGGCTCGGGCGCGTTCGGGATGAGCGCGCCCAGCCCCCGGCCCAGTCCCCTGCGCGGCGGGCTCATGCGGCACCTTCGGCGGCGCCGCGCTGAGCCATCTCCGAGGCAGCCTCCGCGTAGGCGAGCGCGCCACTCGATCCGGGGTCGTAGGTCATGACGGACTGGCCGTAGCTCGGTGCCTCCGACACCCGGACGCTACGGGGGATCACCGTGCTGAGGACGACGTCGCCGAAGTGGCTGCGGACGTCGTCGGCCACCTGGGCGGCCAGCCGGGTACGGGCGTCGTACATCGTCAAGAGAATCGTGGAAACCTTCAGGTCGGGGTTCAGATGCGCCTTGACCAGATCGACCGTCCGGATCAGCTGCCCCAGCCCCTCCAGCGCGTAGTACTCGCACTGGATCGGGATGAGCACCTCCGCGGCGCCGACGAGCGCGTTCACGGTGAGCAGGCCCAGCGAGGGCGGGCAGTCGATGAGGACGTAGTCGAACTGGGTCTTGTCGTAGGAGTCCAGCGCGCGCTTCAGCCGGGACTCCCGGGCCACCTTGGAGACCAGCTCGATCTCGGCACCCGCCAGGTGCAGGGTGGCCGGGGCGCAGTGCAGGTTGGGGATCTCCGGTGCCGGGACGACGATGTCGGCCAGCGGCAGGTCCTCGATGAGCACGTCGTAGATGGACGGCACGTCCGTGTGGTGCTCGACCCCCAGCGCCGTCGAGGCGTTGCCCTGCGGGTCCAGGTCGACCACCAGCACCTGCTGCCCGTGCATCGCCAGGGATGCCGCCAGATTGACCGAGCTGGTGGTCTTGCCCACGCCGCCCTTCTGGTTGGCGATGACCATCACCCGGCAGGCCGGCGGTTTGGGCCAGTCGCCCTTTCCCGGCCGGGTCTTGATCTTGCCGATCGTCTTGCTCACCGCCGATGTTTCCCGTGGAACATCGACGTCTTTCAGTGCTTCGCGCACGAGTTGCGATTCCCCCTGAGCAGATCCATGACGCGGTGTCGCCGCCTTGGCCCCCGTGGGCACGTAGCCGGTCTCCGCCGTACCCGATGTCGTACTACCCCACGATGCATGCCCGGAAGGGGGGGTTTCCGGGGTCTGAGTCTCCGCGCTCACAGCTGTCGTCTCCTGGCCGTCTGGGTCGTCTGCGGATCCGTTCACGGGCCAGCCCAGTCCAGGAGTCGACACCGCGGACGCATCGTTCTGAGGGGGCTCACCCGGCCAGCCCAAGCCTGGTGCCATGTCCTTCGGGAAGGAAGTCATCTGCGACCCTTCTTTCGCCGGGGGGAAGAGCGCTCGGCGACCACACGTACAAGCGTTGTCGGCGGATCGACCTTATCCTGACCGACCTGCAGCAGTTCGGTCGTCCGGACTCCCAGGCGCCGCAACACGTCCGTGGCCTCGGCGAGCTCCTCCGCGGCCCGGTCGCCCTTGAGCGCGAGCAGCTCGCCGCCCGGGCGCAGCAGCGGCAACGCCCAGCCCGCCAGCCTCCCGAGGGGTGCCACCGCACGGGCCGTGACGACGTCGGCGGCGTACTCCCCGACGACCTCCTCCGCCCGGCCGCGCCGCACGGTGACGTTGGCCAGTTCCAGCGATTCCACGCATTCCTCAAGGAAGGTGGTGCGGCGCAGCAGGGGTTCGAGCAGCGTGACCGACAGGTCGGGCCGGACGATGCCGAGCACGATACCGGGCAGTCCCGCGCCGGAGCCGATGTCCACCACGGTGGCCTTGTCGGGGACGGCCTCGGAGAGCACCGCGCAGTTCAGCAGATGCCGTTCCCAGAGCCGATCGGTCTCCCGGGGGCCGATCAGGCCGCGCTCGACTCCGGCGGTCGCCAGCAGAGCGGCGTACCGCTCCGCCACAGGCAGTGCGTCACCGAAGATCGCGTGCGCTCCGACCGGAGCTGGCATGGAACCCCCCACAGCACCCAGATGCTTCCACAGGCGTTTGCTTTGCGCACCTTTCGCGGCCAGTGGATCGGTGAGTGGCCGGTCTCACGCATACTTTCCAGCCATCGGGTACGACCCCCATCGACCAACGTCCTCACACCTGTCCGTATGGAGGGCTTGAAATGGGACTCGGAACAGGCCTCGCCTTCATCGCCATCGGTGCGATCCTGGCATTCGCCACGCACTTCAGCGTCAATGGCATCGATGTCCAGGCGATCGGCTGGATCCTGATGATCGTCGGTCTTGCCAGCATCGCCTTCACCCTGATGTACGTCAGACCGCGTCGCCGGGGGCTGGTCGCCGAACCGATCGGTGAAGAGCCCTTGGTCGAGGTCCACCCGGACGATCCGGTGCCGCCGCATCTCCATGTCGACCAGCCCGTGCAGCCGGTCCAGCCCGTGCAGCCGGTCCAGCCGGTCCAGCCCGTGCAGCCGGTCCAGCCCGGCCAGGCGACCGTTCAGCCCGGCCGGGCGACGGTGCAGCCCGGGCAGCCCGCACCCCATGTGCGGCAGGGACCCCAGGACCTCCAGCCCTGACATGACGATGGGCCCCCGCTCGCATCGAGCGGGGGCCCACAGGGCCGTGTCACCTTCTCAGGCGGGGAGCACCACCACGTAGCGGCCGGGCTCCTCGCCCTCGGACTCGCTGCGCAGTCCGGCGCCGGCGATCGCGTCGTGCACGATCTTGCGCTCGAACGGAGTCATCGGGGCCAGCGGCTTGGGCTCACCGGTGCGCTTGACCTCGACGGCGACGTCCTCGCCCAGCCTGGTCAGCTCGGCGCGCCGCCGCTCCCGGTAGCCGCCGATGTCCAGCATCAGCCGGGTGCGGTTGCCGGTCTTGCGATGCACCGCGAGGCGGGTCAGCTCCTGCATGGCCTCCAGCACCTCGCCGCGCTTGCCGACGAGGTCGTCGAGGTCTCCGCCCACGACCGAGACCATGGCGCGTTCGCCCTCGACGTCCATGTCGATGTCCCCGTCGTAATCACCGATGTCGAGCAGCCCCTCGATGTAGTCGGCGGCGATCTCGCCCTCCTCCTCCAACGCCTGGACGTCGACCTCGGTGGTCTCGGCTTGCATCACGCCGGTCTCCTTCTCACAACTGCCTTTGGCGACCACTGGAACGAGAAAACCTGGAACGAACCTACTGCTTGGGCGTGCCCGTGCGCTTGCTGCGCGACTGCTTCACCGGCTGCCGGCGCACGACCTTGGGCTCCGGCTCGGGCGGCGGCGCCGCGGGCTCGGGTTCCTTCTTCAGTTTACTGAGCAGACCCCCGCCTGCCTGTGCATCCGCCTTGCCCTTGCCGGTCGTGGCGCCCTTGCCCGGGGTGCCGCCGGCGGGGGCGTTGGGGTCGGGGGCGGGGTAGCGCTTGTAGATGTAGTGCTGCTGGGCCAGCGTCCAGCTGTTGGAGGTCACCCAGTACATCAGGACGCCCAGCGGGAAGTTGATGCCGAACAGGCCGAACAGCGGGGCCAGGAAGACCATCATCTTCTGCGCCGACGCCATCGGGTTGCCCTCCTCCATGGCGGGCTGGCGGGCCATGGAGGATCGCACGGTGAAGAACGTGGTGGTCGAGCTGATGATGACCGCGAAGCCGCAGACGATGAGCGCGCTGATGCTCTTGGGGTCCGCACCCCAGGCCTTGAGGAAGCTGTCGGAGATGTGGGCGCCGAAGATGTTGGCCTTCTGCGCGCTGGCCACCAGGGTCGGGGAGATGCCGTGGCTGCCGTTACCCGGCTTGGCGTCCGCGAGGCCGGTGAGCACCCGGAACAGCGAGATGAAGACGGGGAACTGCACCACCAGCGGAAGGCACCCGGAGAGCGGGTTGGCGCCGTTCTCCTGGTAGAGCTTCATCATCTCCTGGTTGAGCCGCTGCTTGTCGTTCTTGTACTTCTTGCGCAGCACCTGGATCTGGGGGTTGAGCTCCTGCATCTTCCGGGAGGCGTGAATCTGCTTCACGAACAGCGGGAAGATCAAGATCCGCATGATGACGGTGAGCAGGATGATCGAGCCGCCCCACGCCCAGCCGCTGTCCTTGTCGAAGACCAGGCTCAGACCGGCGTGCAGTTGAATGATCAACCATGCGACCGCCCGGTACAACGGATCAAGAGTCACCGGTCAGCTCTCCTTGGGGCTCGGCGGGGCGGTTTGAGACCCAGCGCTCGGCGGGGCGGTGTGCACCCCGTGTTCTGCTCGGTGGTGGGACGGCGGCGGAACCGGGTCGTACCCACCGGGGTTGAACGGGTGGCAGCGGGCGAGCCGGCGCAGTGTCAGCCAGCTGCCTCGCAGTGCGCCATGGCTTTGCAAGGCTTTTAGAGCGTACGTGCTGCAACTCGGTGAGAAGCGACAGGTAGGCCCGATCAGCGGGCTGAGGAATCGGCGATAGCCGGTGACGAACAGCAACAACACCCGTGCCATGGGTGTCGGCCGGTTCGTCGTCATGTCTTGTTCCGCCCCTTGGACCCTTGCCGCAGCAGCCGGTCGAGGGCTGAGCCGAGATCTGCGGCGAGTTCGTCGTGGTGCGCGGTGGCCGCCTTCGGATTGGCCCGCACCACAAGCAGGCTACCCGGTGGCAGTCGATCGACGTGCTCCCGGAGGAGATGGCGAAGCCGCCTGCGGACCTTGTTGCGTACGACGGCGTTGCCGACGGTGCGGGCGACGATGAACCCGACCAGCGGATCCCCGCCGGTGGCGAGGTCGCCCGCCTGGTCCGGTCCGGCTCGTTCCAGCAGGTGGGCGACGAGACGAGGCCGTCCGGCGCGGCGACCGCGCCGGACGGCCAACGTGAAGTCGTCACGCCGCCGCATCCGATGAGCGGGGGGCAGCATGGCGGTGCCGCGCCTACGTTGATCAGACCGCGATGCGCTCGCGGCCCTTGCGGCGCCGCGTCGCGAGGATGGCCCGGCCGGCCCGGGTGCGCATGCGCAGCCGGAAGCCGTGCTTCTTGTGGCGGCGACGGTTGTTCGGCTGGAAAGTACGCTTGCTCACTCGAGGCTCCGATACGGGCTGCGGTCAGGAAACTGTCTGGTCGTTGATCCCGCATCGAGGGCGCGCGTACGGTCCCCCGCAGCGGGGGCCCGACAGGGTTCGCCGTGAGGCGAACAGGCGGGCACGCGTCACCGCCGTCGATGCGACTCGACCTCAGAACGTTACGACCTATCTTCCCGTTAGGTCAAACGGAGGCTGGAGCCCCACCACCTCGGCGTACCCTTGGGCACCGGAAGTCGAGTAGGTCGACGATCGGCTGATTCGAGGGTTCCGGCCCCGGACGGCCCGCCCCGGCAGACAGATGTCCACATCCGGCGGCGACTGAGTATGCACAGCCAGAAGCTCTTTGCACCGCCACACCGAGGCGGTGCACAACGTGTGGACAACTCTGTGGATGACGCGTGAGAGAGTAAGCCGTTCGACTTGGGGAGGGAATCTTGCGCATGGACGGTCAGGACCTCGCGACTGCGTGGGCCCGCACCCTCGAGGCCCTCTCCACCAGCGAGCTGCCGCCCAACTACCGTGCGTGGCTGCCGTTGACCCGCCCGCTGGCGTTGGTGG
Organism: Actinomadura scrupuli; assembly: GCF_050971785.1. NCBI lineage: Bacteria > Bacillati > Actinomycetota > Actinomycetes > Streptosporangiales > Thermomonosporaceae > Actinomadura > Actinomadura scrupuli. Next base: position 74,705 of record NZ_JBPCCU010000006.1, read on the forward strand.
AGGACACGGCGCTGCTCGCGGCTCCGAACGAGTTCGCCAAGGAGGCGCTGGAGGTACGGCTCCGCACGCTCATCACCCAGGCACTCTCCCGCGAGCTCGGCCGCGACATCCGGGTCGCGGTGACGGTCCAGCCCGACCTCGCGCACCCCGCTCCACCGCAGCATCCACAGATGCCCACGCAGCAGCCGCCGGGCCGCCCGGACGCCGGCGCTTCCACAGGCGTCCACAGCGAACCCACACAGCAGTCCCCAGGATCATCCCCAGGTGGTTACGGAGCGGCCGACCGGCCCTACGGGCACCGCGACCAGCGGGACTCCTATCCGGGTGACCAGCAGTACGGCAACGATCAATACGCCGGCGACCAGTACGGCGGGGGAGACCAGTACGGCAACGCCCCCTATGCCGGCCAGCAGTACCCCGAAGGCACCTATCCCGAGGGCCCCTACCCCGGCGACGGCTACCAGGGCGAGCAACAGCAGCAGCAGTACGGCGGGCAGGGCGACCAGCAGCAGTACGGCGACCGGTACGGCGACGACCAGCAGTACGGCGGGCAGCGGCAGCCGCAGCCGCGCGACCAGCCCGGCCAGGGCTCGGGTCCCGGCTACGGATACAACCCCCAGCAGCCCGGTCAGCAGCCGGGACGGCCGGCGGGCCCGCCGCAGGGCCGGCAGCAGCAGGGCCCCCCGCGCGGCATGGCACCGGGCGGTGGCGGTCATTCGCCCTCGCACATCACCGGCCACACGCTGGGCGGCTCGCAGAACGGGCCCGGCGGCCCGCCGGGCCACCGGGACATGTCCCGGCCGGGGGAACAGGAACGCCCCGACCCCTTCGCGCCGCCGGCCGCCGATCCCGGTGACGCCGACCCGCCACCGCCGCCGCCCTGGCAGCCGTCACGGCCCGCGCCCGATCACCGGCAGGCCGACCGCCGTCCCGCGGCCGAGCCCGCCCGGCTGAACCCGAAGTACACCTTCGAGACCTTCGTGATCGGCTCCAGCAACCGGTTCGCGCACGCCGCCGCGGTCGCGGTCGCGGAGGCTCCGGCGAAGGCCTACAACCCGTTGTTCGTCTACGGGGAGTCCGGGCTGGGCAAGACCCATCTGCTGCACGCGGTGGGCCACTACGCCCGGAGCCTGTTCAACGGCGCCCGGGTGCGTTACGTGAGCTCCGAGGAGTTCACCAACGACTTCATCAACGCCATCCGGGACGGCAAGGCGGACGGGTTCCGCCGCCGGTACCGGGATGTGGACATCCTCCTGGTCGACGACATCCAGTTCCTGGAGAACAAGGAGCAGACGCAGGAGGAGTTCTTCCACACCTTCAACACCCTGCACAACGCGAACAAACAGATCGTGATCTCCAGTGATCGGCCGCCCAAGCAACTGGTGACATTGGAGGACCGGCTCCGTAACCGGTTCGAGTGGGGACTGATCACCGACGTCCAGCCGCCGGAGCTGGAGACCCGTATCGCGATCCTGAGCAAGAAGGCCGCCCAGGAGGGGCTGGCCGCCCCGCGCGAGGTGCTGGAGTTCATCGCCAGCAAGATCTCGACCAACATCCGGGAGCTCGAGGGCGCGCTGATCCGGGTGACCGCGTTCGCCAGCCTCAACCGCCAGTCGGTGGACCTCCAGCTCGCCGAGATCGTGCTCAAGGACCTGATCCCGGACGCCAGCGGCCCGGAGATCACCGCCGCCACGATCATGGCCCAGACGGCCACGTACTTCGGGATCGCGATCGACGACCTGTGCGGTCCGTCGCGTTCGCGGGTGCTGGTGACGGCCCGGCAGATCGCGATGTACCTGTGCCGCGAGCTCACCGACATGTCGCTTCCCAAGATCGGCCAGCAGTTCGGCGGCCGCGACCACACCACCGTGATGCACGCCGAGCGGAAGATCCGCGGGCTGATGGCGGAGCGAAGGTCGATCTACAACCAGGTCACCGAGCTCACCAACCGCATCAAGCAGCAGAGCCGCGGCCGGAACTGACGCGGATCACCCGAATAGCCGATCACTGTTCACAGCCTGGGGAAAACTCTGTGGACCGGCGGGGGAAAGCCGGGGGAGAAGTTGCGGACAACGCGTGGACAACCTGAGGACAATCGGTGGACGGGCAGTGGACGAATCGGGGAGACGATGGGGACGAGGTGGGGACGACGTGGGGATGGGCTGGGGACGGTCACGGCCGCCGGCACGCCTTCGTCCGCACCGGTCCGCCGGGCCGGGGACAACCTGCGGACAACTGGTGGACAACCAGGGGACGCATCGGGGACAACCGGTGTGCGAGGATCCGTCATCCTCAGGAGGGGCTGCTCCGTCCACGGTCCGTGCACACCGCCGGTGGACGGGAAAATGAGCTCTGAGCTGGGAAAACTCGGGTTTTCCACTTATCCACGGTCCCTAAGACGATGACTGTTCTTTATCTCTCATGAAGAAAAATCAAGAACCATCTAAGGGCCTGGGGACCAAGCGTCCCGAGAGCCTCGACTGAGATTTGCCACGACGCCCGGAGTTCGAAACCTGCAGGAGGCGGGTCACGTGAAATTCCGCATCGACAGAGATGCCCTGGCCGACGCTGTCGCCTGGACGGCTCGCACGCTCCCTGTGCGCCCGCCCGTCCCGGTGCTCGCCGGCATGCACATCGACGCCGCCGACCGGCTGAAGCTGTCGGCGTTCGACTACGAGGTGTCCGCTCAGGTCATCACCGACATCGACGTGGAGGAGCCGGGGACCGCCCTGGTCTCCGGCCGCCTGCTCGCGGAGATCTGCCGCAGCCTGCCGCCGCAGCCGGTCGAGCTGACCACCGATGGCGCCAAGGTGATGCTCACCTGCGGCAGCGCCAAGTTCACCCTGCTGACGATGCCTGTGGAGGACTACCCCTCGCTGCCGGCGATGCCGCCGGACGCCGGTTCGGTGGGCAGTGACGAGTTCGCCGCCGCGGTCAGCCAGGTGGCCATCGCGGCCGGCCGGGACGACACGATCCCGATGCTCACCGGCGTCCGGGTGGAGATCGAGGGTGAGACCGTGACGCTCGCCTCCACCGACCGGTACCGGCTGGCGGTGCGGGAGTTGCACTGGAAACCAGAGCGGCCGGATCTGTCCGCCGTGGCCCTGGTGCCCGCTAAGACGCTCGCGGACACCGCCAAGTCGCTCACCTCGGGTGCGGAGGTCTCCATCGCTCTCGGGGCGACTGGGGGCGCCGGAGAGGGCATGATCGGGTTCGAAGGCGGCGGCCGGCGGACCACCTCGCGGCTGCTCGACGGCGACTTCGTGAAATACCGCTCGCTGCTGCCGAGCGAGTACGCCGGCAACGCCGAGGTGCAGACCTCCGGGTTCATCGAGGCCGTCAAGCGGGTCTCGCTGGTCGCCGAGCGCAACACCCCGGTACGGCTCTCGTTCCGCCAGGGCGAGGTCGTGCTCGAGGCGGGCACCGGCGACGAGGCCCAGGCGGTCGAGGCGCTGGAGGCCACGCTGGAGGGCGACGACATCGACATCGCCTTCAACCCGGGCTTCCTGCTGGACGGCCTGGCCGCGATCGGCTCCGACATCGCGCGGCTGTCGTTCACCACCCCGACCAAGCCGGCCGTCCTCACCGGCAAGCCGCCGGCGGACGGCGCCAACCCCAACTACCGCTACCTGATCATGCCCGTACGCCTGTCCTCCTGACGGTCCGCGCCTTCCGGGGTTGTCCACAAGGCATCCCCAGGCTGTTCATGGGAACTAGCCTGATCAAGAGGACCGGGCGGGGCAAAGGTCACAGGTGTGGAGACTCACGGCACCATGGCCACGACACCGGCCAGGACACAGCCGAGGCGCGACCGAGGAGATGCACTGATGGAACTGGGGATGATCGGGCTTGGCCGCATGGGCGGCAACATGGCCGAGCGGCTCAAGCGCGGCGGCCACGCCGTCGTGGGCTACGACCGGGACCCGAAGATCAGCGACGTGTCCTCGCTGGAGGATCTGGCCGGGCGGCTCGGCGCCCCCCGCACGGTGTGGGTGATGGTCCCGGCCGGCGGGCCCACCGACGAGATCATCCACAGGCTGGGGGAGGTGCTCTCCCCCGGTGACCTGGTCATCGACGGCGGCAACTCGCACTATGTGGACGACCAGCGGCACGGCGAGGAGCTGAAGGCCCACGGCGTCGGTTTCGTGGACGCCGGGGTCAGCGGCGGGGTCTGGGGCCTGCAGAACGGCTACGCGCTCATGGTCGGTGGCGGCGAGGACGACGTGCGGCGCGCGATGCCGATCTTCGAGACGCTCAAGCCCGAGGGCGAGTACGGCTTCGTGCACGCGGGGCCGATCGGCGCCGGCCACTTCGCCAAGATGGTCCACAACGGCATCGAGTACGGCATGATGCAGGCCTTCGCCGAGGGCTGGGAGCTGCTGGAGGCCAGCGATCTCGTCACCGACGTGCCCGCCACCTTCCGCAGCTGGCAGGAGGGCACGGTCATCCGGTCGTGGCTGCTGGACCTGCTCAACGACTCGCTGGCCGCCGACCCCCATCTGGGCAAGCTCCGGGGCTTCGCCCAGGACTCCGGCGAGGGCCGGTGGACGGTCCAGGCCGCGGTCGACCTCGGGGTGCCGTTGCCGGCGATCACGGCCTCGCTGTTCGCCCGCTTCGCCTCCCGGCAGGACGACTCCCCCGCGATGAAGATGATCGCGGCGTTGCGCCAGCAGTTCGGCGGGCACGCGGTCGAGTCGGCCAAGGGCGCCGACTCCCCCGGCGCCGACGTGGCACCTCCCCAGGTCTGATCCACGCGTCCTTGCACACCGCCGTCCACACCACCTCCGTGATCACGCGATCGTTCGTCGAACGATCGCGTGATCACTGATGGAGGACGCACAGGGCTGTGGAGGACGGCGGGGAACCGTCCACAGGCTGGGGATCGGGAGACCGGTCATCGGGGTGCGGTCCGCCCACAGGCCGAAGCCCCTAGGCTCGGTGGGGTGCACGTCGCCCACCTTTCCCTCGCCGACTTCCGGTCGTACGAATCCGTGGAGCTGCCGCTCGAGCCCGGGGTCAGCGCCTTCGTGGGCCCCAACGGGCAGGGCAAGACCAATCTGGTCGAGGCGATCGGCTACGTGGCGACCCACGGCAGCCACCGGGTGGCCGGCGACGCCCCGCTGGTCCGGCAGGGCGCGCCCCGGGCGATCGTGCGGACCGGAGTGGTCCGCGACGACCGCAAGGCACTGATCGAGATCGAGATCAACCCCGGGCGGGCCAACCGGGTCCGGCTGAACCGCGGCAACGTCCCCAGGCCGCGGGACCTGCTGGGGATGCTGCGCGTGGTGTTGTTCGCGCCCGAGGACCTGTCGCTGGTGAAGGGCGATCCGGGCGAGCGGCGCAGGTACCTCGACGAGCTGCTGACCGCCCGGGCGCCGCGTTTCGCCGGGGTGCGGTCCGACTACGACCGGGTCCTCAAACAGCGCAACGCCCTGCTGAAGTCGGTGTCGGGTTCGCACCGCCGGGCCCCCGGCGCCGAGGTGCTGGCCACGCTGGACGTGTGGGACTCCCATCTCGCCCGGGCCGGGGCGGAGCTGCTCGCCGCCCGGCTGGAGCTGGTCGCCGCGCTGCGCCCGATCGTCGCCAAGGCGTACTCCGCGCTCGCACCGGCCGGCGTGGCGGAGCTCACGTACAAAAGCTCGCTGGCCGGCCGCACCGAGCGCACCAGTGAGGAGGGCGCGGAGTTGTCCACAGACCGTGGAGAACTCACCGCCCTGCTCGAGGAGGCCCTGGGACAGGCCCGGCGGCAGGAGCTGGAGCGCGGGGTCAGCCTGGTCGGGCCGCACCGCGACGAACTGCTGCTGGGCCTCGGCGACCTGCCCGCCCGCGGCTACGCCAGCCACGGCGAGTCCTGGTCGTTCGCGCTGGGCCTGCGGCTGGCGGCCTATGAGCTGCTGCGCGCGGACGGCGACGATCCCGTACTGATCCTCGACGACGTGTTCGCGGAGCTGGACACCGGCCGCAGGCGGCGGCTCGCCGATATGGTGGCGCCGGCCGAGCAGGTCCTCATCACCGCGGCGGTGCCCGCGGACGTGCCCGGCGAGCTGACCGGTGCGGCGTTCAACGTCGCGGAGGGCGAGGTGACCCGTGCCTGACGACACACAGCCTGTGGACGACCAGGGCGGAGCGAAGGCGCGCGGCGCGGGCTGGACCGAGGGGCGCGGCAGCGAGGAACGCGCGACCGAGCGACGAGGGGAGCCCGAGCCTCAGGGCGCGCCGGAGCGAAGCGGGCAAGCAGCAGGGCTGACGGGCATCGAGCTGGCCCGCGAGGCGCTCGCCCAGGCGAAGGCCGACGCGCTCAAGCGCGGCACCCTGCCCGGCGGGCGGGCCAAGCGCAAGGCACCCCGGCCGGGCCGGGAGCGGGGCCGGGGCAACGGAGATCCACAGCCGTTCGGCTCGGCGATCCGCGACCTGATGGCCGAGCGCGGCTGGGAGCAGAAGGCGGCGGTCGGCGGCGTCTTCGGCAACTGGCCGGGGATCGTCGGCAAGGAGCTCGCCGAGCACACCCGGCCGGAGAAGTTCGAGGAGGGCGAGCTCGTCGTGGCCGCCGACTCCACGGCCTGGGCGACCCAGCTGCGGCTGCTCGCCGGCACCCTGGTGCGCAGGCTGAACGAAGAGCTCGGAGACGGCACGGTACGCCGGGTCAAAGTGGTCGGACCAGCGGCGGCGCCCCGCCGTCCGGGGCAGTGGCGGGTCCGTGGGTGAAGATTTTTCACGTCTCGTACGGATGTTCGCATGGTTACTGGCCAGTCTCGCGGCGAGGGCCACGTAGGCCCGAGAGCCCCTGGGGATACGTAGGGGGATGTGCGTCTTAGCCCTTTCGGGCGCCACGCTCGTTTACAGCCCGCGACAGTGGCACTTTGCGCGCTCTGACCCAGTAGAATGGAACCGGGTTCAGGACACTGCGCCGTCATGGGCAGCCCGTAGATGCGGGCGGCCCTAAGTCTTGTTACGGGGCACGTTCATTTTCAAACGGGGCGCGGGTGTCCGTGGTAGGAGGATCTCCTTTGGCGACCGAGTCGTACGACGCTAGCTCGATCACTGTTCTTGAGGGTTTGGAAGCGGTGCGCAAGCGCCCCGGCATGTACATCGGCTCGACGGGGGAACGCGGTCTCCACCACCTTGTCTATGAGGTCGTGGACAACGCCGTCGACGAGGCACTCGCCGGCCATGCCGACACCATCGAGGTCACCCTGCTGGCCGACGGAGGCGTGCGGGTACTCGACAACGGCCGGGGCATCCCGGTGGGCCTGCACCCGGTGGAGAAGCGGCCCGCGGTCGAGATGGTCCTGACCATGCTGCACGCGGGCGGCAAGTTCGACGGCAAGTCCTACGCCGTCTCCGGCGGTCTGCACGGCGTCGGTGTCTCCGTGGTCAACGCGCTGTCCAAGAAGCTCGAGGTCGAGATTCGCGTGGACGGGCACTTCTGGCGGCAGTCCTATGACACCGGCGTGCCGGTGGCGCCGCTGGCCAAGGGCGAGCCCACCCAGGAGACCGGCACCCAGGTGTCCTTCTGGCCGGACGCCGCGATCTTCGAGACGCTGGAGTGGAGCTTCGAGACGCTCAGCCGGCGGATGCAGGAGATGGCCTTCCTCAACCGCGGTCTGTCGATCACGATCTCCGACGAGCGGCCGGAGCACATCAACGGCGAGCCGCGTACGGTGCGGTACCAGTACGCGGGCGGCATCTCCGACTTCGTACGGCACATCAACGCCTCCAAGGAGGCCGCCCACAACTCGGTCATCGACTTCGGCGACGAGGTCAAGGGCATGTCGGTCGAGATCGCGATGCAGTGGAACCACTCCTACTCCGAGTCGGTCCACACCTTCGCCAACACGATCAACACGGCCGAGGGCGGCACCCACGAGGAGGGCTTCCGGTCGGCGCTGACGACCATCGTCAACAACTACGCCTTCAACCAGAAGCTCCTCAAGGAGGGCAAGGACGACCGGCTCTCCGGTGAGGACGTCCGCGAGGGCCTCACCGCGATCATCTCGATCAAGCTGGCCGAGCCGCAGTTCGAGGGCCAGACCAAGACCAAGCTCGGCAACACCGAGGCCAAGTCGTTCGTCCAGCGGGTGTGCAATGACCACCTGAAGGACTGGTTCGAGGAGAACCCGGGCGAGGCCAAGGAGATCGTCACCAAGTCGCTGCAGGCGGCCCGGGCTCGGATCGCCGCCCGCCAGGCGCGGGATCTGACCCGGCGCAAGAGCCTGCTGGAGTCGACCAGCCTGCCGGGCAAGCTGTCGGACTGCCAGTCCACCGACCCGAGCAAGAGCGAGATCTACGTCGTCGAGGGTGACTCCGCGGGCGGCTCCGCCAAGGGCGGGCGTGATCCGCAGTACCAGGCGATCCTGCCGATCCGCGGCAAGATCCTCAACGTCGAGAAGGCCCGTATCGACCGGGTTCTGAAGAACAACGAGGTCCAGGCGATGATCACCGCCCTGGGCACCGGCATCCACGACGAGTTCGACATCGAGAAGCTCCGCTATCACAAGATCATCCTCATGGCGGACGCCGACGTCGACGGGCAGCACATCCGGACCCTGCTGCTCACCCTGCTGTTCCGGTTCATGAAGCCGCTGGTCGAGGTGGGCTACGTCTACCTCGCCCAGCCGCCGCTGTACAAGATCAAGTGGGACCAGCGGGGCAACGACGTCGACTACGCCTACTCCGACCGGGAGCGCGACGCCGTCGTCGAGGCGGGGATCGCGGCCGGCAAGCGGGACCCCCGCCCGCGCGACGGCGTCCAGCGGTTCAAGGGTCTCGGCGAGATGAACGCCGCCGAGCTGTGGGACACCACGATGGACCCGGCCCACCGGGTCCTGCTCCAGGTGACCCTCGACGACGCCGCGCAGGCCGACGAGCTGTTCAGCGTCCTGATGGGCGAGGACGTCGAGGCCCGCAGGTCGTTCATCCAGCGCAATGCCAAGGACGTGCGTTTCCTCGATATCTGACGCCGCGGGGTCCACGTCCCCGGACGCGGCCCCCCTGACGAGAACTCGCCCGTCGCAGGAATCCGTACGCAGTGAAGAAGAGGTCTTTTAGGTGACGGAACTGACCACGCCGCCCGTGCCGCCGCACGACCGGATCGAACCGGTCGACATCCAGGTGGAGATGCAGCGCAGCTACCTGGACTACGCGATGTCGGTCATCGTCGCCCGCGCGCTGCCGGAGGTGCGGGACGGCCTCAAGCCGGTGCACCGCCGGGTGCTGTACGCGATGTACGACGGCGGTTTCCGGCCGGAGCGCGGCTACAACAAGTGCGCCCGCATCGTCGGTGACGTCATGGGCCAGTACCACCCGCACGGCGACGCCTCGATCTACGACACGGTGGTCCGGCTGGCCCAGCCGTGGGCGCTGCGGTATCCCCTGATCGACGGGAACGGCAACTTCGGCTCTCCGGGCAACGACCCGGCCGCCGCCATGCGGTACACCGAGTGCCGGATGGCGCCGCTGGCCATGGAGATGCTGCGGGACATCGACAAGGAGACCGTCGACTTCTCGCCGAACTACGACGGACGCCAGCAGGAGCCGGACGTCCTGCCGTCGCGGTTCCCGAACCTCCTGGTCAACGGCTCGGCCGGGATCGCGGTGGGCATGGCCACCAACATCCCGCCGCACAACCTGCGCGAGGTCGGCGCCGGCGTCCAGTGGTACCTCGACAACTACGAGACCTCCGACGAGGAACTGCTCGACGCGCTGATCGAGCGGATCAAGGGCCCGGACTTCCCGACCCACGGCCTGATCGTCGGGCGGCGAGGCATCGAGGACGCCTACCGCACCGGCCGCGGCCTGATCACCATGCGGGCCGTGATCGAGGTCGAGGAGATCCAGGGCCGTACCTGCCTGGTGGTCACCCAGCTGCCGTACCAGGTCAACCCGGACAACCTTGCTCTCAAGATCGCGGAGCAGGTGAAGGAAGGTAAGATCACCGGTATCGCCGACGTGCGGGACGAGACGTCCGGCCGTACCGGCCAGCGCCTGGTGATCGTCCTCAAGCGCGACGCGATCGCCAAGGTCGTGCTCAACAACCTCTACAAGCACACCCAGCTCCAGGAGACCTTCGGCGCGAACATGCTCGCGCTGGTCGACGGCATCCCGCGCACGCTCCGGCTGGACCAGTTCGTCCGCTACTGGGTCGAGCACCAGGTCGAGGTCATCGTCCGGCGGACCCGCTTCCTGCTCCGCAAGGCCGAGGAGCGCGCCCACATCCTGCGCGCGTTGCTCAAGGCCCTCGACGCGATCGACGAGGTCATCGCCCTCATCCGGGCGTCGGCGTCGGCGGCGGCGGCCCAGCAGGGGCTGATGGGGCTGCTGGACATCGACGAGATCCAGGCCCAGGCCATCCTCGACATGCAGCTGCGCAAGCTCGCCGCCCTCGAGCGTCAGCAGATCATGGAAGAGCACGCCAAGCTCGAGGCCGAGATCGCCGAGTACAACGTGATCCTGTCCTCCCCGGAGCGGCAGCGGCAGATCATCAGCGAAGAGCTGAACGTGATCACCGAGAAGTACGGCGACGAGCGCCGTACCGAGATCATCCCCTTCGACGGCAACGTCACCTACGAGGACCTGGTCGCCGAGGAGGACGTGGTCGTCACGATCACCCGTGGCGGCTATGCCAAGCGCACGAAGACCGACATGTACCGGGCCCAGCGGCGGGGCGGCAAGGGCGTGCGGGGCGCGCAGCTCAAGCAGGACGACATCGTCGACCAGTTCTTCGTGACCTCCACGCACAACTGGATCCTGTTCTTCACCAACAAGGGCCGGGTCTACCGCGCCAAGGCCTACGAGCTGCCCGACGTCGCCCGCGACGCGCGGGGCCAGCACGTCGCCAACCTGCTCGCCTTCCAGCCCGACGAGCACATCGCCCAGGTCCTGGACCTGCGCAACTACGAGGTGGCGCCGTACCTCGTGCTGGGCACCAAGCAGGGCATGGTGAAGAAGACGGCACTGACCGACTTCGACTCGCCGCGCTCGGGGGGCATCATCGCGATCAACCTCCGGGACGACGACGAGCTCATCGCGGCCCGCCTGGTCGCCGCCGAGGACGACCTGCTCATGGTCTCGACGGGCGCCCAGTCGATCCGCTTCCACGCCGACGACGAGTCGTTGCGGCCCATGGGACGCGCCACCAGCGGGGTCATCGGCATGCGGTTCGAGGAGGGGCACGAGGTCCTCGACATGCACGTCGTACGGGACGGCGGGGGTGCGGACGTCCTCGTCGCGACCGAGGGCGGATACGCAAAGCGGACTCCCATCGACCAATACCCTGTTCAGGGTCGTGGGGGTAAGGGGGTACTCACCGCTAAGATCGTGCAAACTCGGGGCAGGCTGGTAGGTGCCCTCATGGTTCGGCCGGAAGAGGACGAGGTGTTCGCGATGACGTCGAGCGGTGGCGTCATCCGTACGAGCGCCGCGGAGATCAAGCGGTCCGGGCGTCAGACCATGGGCGTTCGTTTGGTGAACCTTGCCGATGGCGATGTCGTCGTCGCCGTCGCGCGGAACGTAGAGTCCATGGAGGACTCGGAGGCGGGGGAAGGTGGCGACCTTGAGTCACCAGCGCAGTCCTCTGACCATGTCTCCGAGCCGTCAGGCGAGGAGGACATGTGAGCGCCACCCCTAGCAGTACGGGAAAGGACCGGCCCGGTCGCTCGGCCGGATCCGGCTCCTCACCGTCCAACGGGACCGGCCTGAGCCGCGGCAACGGCGGCAAGCCGTCGTCCTCGTCGGGAGCGAACTCCACGGTGAATCCGGCCACCGAGCCGGACGAGGCGAAGGTGGAGTCCCCGGCGGCCGTGGAGGGTGCGAAGGACGAAGCCGGCACCTCGCTGGGGTCCTCCGTGGTGTCCTCGGCGTCCTCGGGTGGCGCGCAGGGTGGTTCCGGTGCCAAGACGGAGACGACTCCCGGCAAGCCGGGCACTCCGCCGCTGGGCACGCCGGCGGTCAAGGACGGCCAGGCCAACGACTCCAGCCCGCCGTGGAGCGCGGGCGGCGAGCCCGCCGGCCCGGTGGCGGCCGGACCGGTCCAGCCCGCGCCCTTCGCCGCCCGGGAGGCGGCGCCCGCCGCCGCCCCGGGGCCCGCACCGTCCGGGCCGGGTATGTCGGCGCCGGGCCAGGCGCCCCCGCAGCCCAACCGGAACGCCTCGCTGGGCAACGCCCTCAAGGAGCGCGTCAACGACGTCATGCGGCCCGGTAAGGCGACGGCCGGCGGCAAGTCGCCACGCAAGGCGCATCTCCAGGTGTCACGCCTGGAGCCGTGGTCGGTGATGAAGTTCAGCTTCGTCATGTCGCTGGTGTGCTTCATCGTCCTGCTGGTCGCGGTGGCCGTGATCTACATGATCCTTTCCGGGCTCGGGGTCTTCGACCAGATCGTGCAGACGATCAACGAGCTGACCCAGGACAAGAACGCGGCCAAGACCAGCACCTTCGACGCGGCGAGCTGGTTCTCGTTCACCCGGATCTTCGGCTACACCGCCCTGGTCGGGGCGCTGAACGTCCTGCTCATCACGGCCCTGGCCACCGTCTGGTCGGTCATCTACAACATCGCCGCCGACTTCGTGGGCGGCATCGAGGTCACTCTCAAGGAGGCCGAGTAACCGGCCCGGCGATCCCTGGCCGGTGTCCCTGCTGAGCAGCGCGAAACCTGATTTCCGTTGCCCCTCACGATGGGGTAATCTCACTTCTCGTTGCCCCGCAAGGGTGCACTCGGGCGTATAGCTCAGTCGGTTAGAGCGCGTCCCTGATAAGGACGAGGCCCCAGGTTCAAGTCCTGGTACGCCCACCGGTCGAAAACCCCCGTCGTCAGGCGGGGGTTTTTGCGTGCGCGGCGAAATGGCGGCCGGGGACGGAACTACTCTTTCCGTCATGAATCTCGTTGATCGGGTACGTGGGTGTGTGCTGTGGGGCGCGATCGGTGACGTGCTCGGTGCTCCGATCGAATTCCAGTCGTTGGAGCGGCTCCGGCAGACCTACGGCCCGGACGGCGTGGCGGATCTGGTCTGGCACGAGTCCGGCCGGCTCGGCGCGATCACCGACGACACCCAGATGACGTTGTTCACCATCGAGGGCCTCATCCGCTCCCGTGGGCGTGAGGTGCCGGCCGCGGTGCACGCCGCCCATCGCCGCTGGTACGGCACCCAGATGCTGTCCGGTCCGCCCGAGGGCGGCGGCCCGCAGCGGCTCGCCACCGGGGACGTCGTGATCATGGACGGTGCGCTCGCCGGCCGGCGCTGGCTGTACGCGCGGCGGGCGCCGGGCAACGCCTGCCTGTCCGGGCTGCGGTTCGGGAGGATGCACACCCCGGACCACCCGGCCAACCCCGACTCGAAGGGCTGCGGGGCGGTCATGCGGTCCGCGCCGTTCGGCCTGAACCCGGCCTGGAGCCCCGAGCGGGCCTTCGACCTGGCCGCCGTCTGCGGGGTGCAGACCCATGGGCATCCCTCGGGCCATCTGGCGGCGGGTGCCTTCGCCGCCATCACCCGCCATCTCCTCGACGACCTGGACCTGGAGGAGGCCGTCCGCCGGGTGCTGGACCACCTCGGCTCCCGCGACGGCGGCCGCGAGACCCACGACGCGCTGCGCACCGCCCTCCAGGCCGCCGAGGAGGGCACGCCGTCCGCGGAGCGGCTGGAGGAACTCGGCGCGGGCTGGGTCGCCGAAGAGGCGCTGGCCATGTCCGTGTACTGCGCGCTCGTCCACCCCGGCGACATCCGGGCGGCGTTGCTGCTGGCCGTCAACCACTCCGGCGACAGCGACTCCACCGGGGCCATCACCGGCAACCTGCTCGGCGTCCGGCACGGCGAAGCGGGCATCCCCGAGGCGTGGGCGCTCGCGCTGGAGGGCCGCGAGACCATGCTGGGCCTCGCCGACGACTTCGTGCGCGCCGTGACCGATGGCCACCCGGAGGACCCGGCCTGGCTGGAGCGCTACCCCCCGCAGTCCACCTGACGGACCCCGCGGGGCAGGCGGATGAGCCGGGCTTTCCGCCGGTGCACGATGCCGCCGGTGCACGATTACAAGATCGGGGGATACGGCGGTGCGGGGCCCCCGTAATGCTCGGTTCCATGCCTCCGATCGAGGGTTCACCGCCTCCGGGCCGGGTGCCGGCGTACGGGACCGGCGCCGTGCGACCGGCGCGTGCCGGGCGCGGACGATCGTGGTTGAAGATCTTCTTCGCCGGCCTGGTGCTCTGGCTGGCCAGCCTCCTGGTCACCCTGCTGACCGCCAACACCAACCTGGTGCCGACCCTGATACTGCTGGGCAGCTTCCTGGTCCCGGTCACGTTCGTCGCGTGGTCTTTCGAGCACTGGCGTGACGAGCACGTCACCACCGAGCTGGTGGTCCGTGCCTTCGTCGCGGGAGGGGTGCTAGGGGTGCTCGGCGCCTCCCTGCTGGAGAGCTATCTGCTGTCCCCCTCGCCGCTGCTCTTCCTGGGCGTGGGCCTGATCGAGGAGGCGGTCAAGCTGGCGGCCTTGATCTACATCACCCGACGGCTGCCGCGCCGCCACGTCAGGGACGGGGTCGTGCTCGGCGCCGCGGTCGGCTTCGGGTTCGCCGCCTTCGAGAGCGCCGGGTACGCGTTCAACGCGCTGCTGACCGTACGCGGCCTGTCGTTGCACGCGCTGGTCGAGACGGAGATCATCAGAGGGCTGCTCGCACCGGTGGGGCACGGGCTGTGGACCGCGATCCTGGGTGGCTTCCTCTTCCGGGCGAGCCGGGGCGGGGCCTTCCACTACAGCACCGGACTGCTGCTGGCCTATCTGTGGGTCTCGGTGCTGCACGCGCTCTGGGACTCGATGAATGGCATCGCCGTGGCGCTGACCTTCCTGCTCACCGGCTCCGCCTGGCAGTACCGGCTCCTCGAGTACGGCTACATGCCGAAACCCACCGAGGAACAGGTCCATCTGTTCACGGTGCTGTCGATCAGCGGGCTGTCCCTGGTGAGCGCCCTCGGTATCGCGACCCTTGTCCTGACCTGGCGCGGCGACCGGGAGTGACGGCAGATCGGCTCACCGCTCCTGTCGCAGGGCGATCCGGGTCAGGTCGACCCGGGAGCTGATCCCCAGTTTGCGGAAGACCTGCCGCAGATGGAACGCCACGGTGTGCACGCTCAGGAACATCTGGTCGGCGGTCTGCTGGTTGGTCAGCCCCTGCGCGACCAACTCGGAGACCGAGCGTTCGGTGTCGGTCAGGCTGGCCCACCCGGTGACCGGCCGTTCCGCCGACGCCCAGTGCCGATGCCGTACGCCCAGGCGGCGCAGGCGCCGGCGGACGCGGGCGGCGTCCCGCCGGGCGCCGGACTCCTCGTAGTGGGCGATTGCGCGTTCCAGGCTGTGCACGGCCTGGCGGCGATCACCGTCGGCCGCGAGGACCTCCCCGAGGTCCTCCGTCGCCGAGGCACGCGCCCACGGATCGACGTGTTCCTTCACCGCGCGTTCCAGGGCATCGGGCTCGCCGTCCAGCAGGCCGCGGGCGTGGGCGGCGGCGGCGTTCACGGCGGGGAAACCGGGGTTGGCCAGGGCGATGCTCTCGGCCGCCTCGACCACGGTGCCGGCCCGGCGGGGGTCGTCCGCGGCGAGCGCCACGCGGACCAGCCAGGACGCCGTCGCGGGATCCGCGACGAGCACTCCCGGGTGGGCGGGCAGCTCGTCGACGATCCCGGCGAGCAGCTCCAGGGCCGCCGTGGGGTCGCCCCTGGCCTCGGCGGCCTGAGCCTGCAGGATGCCGCATCGCGGCTGCGCGAAGGTCATGCCGTAGTGCGCCAGGTGCCCCTGGTCCTGCACGGCCAGGCCCTCCGCCGTACGCAGATCGCCACGGCGGAGTGCGACGGTGCCGAGGACGGACTTCGCGACAGCGGTGAACAGATGGGTCCCGAGGGATTCGGTGATCTCCAGTCCGGCGGTGGCCGCGGCGACGGCGTCGTCGAGCCTGCCGGTCGCGAGGTCGAGCCGGGAGCCGAGGATGGCGGGCCCGCCGGCCCAGGCGACATGTCCCAGCGATTGGACCTCTTCGGCCGCCGCCCGTGCGGCGGTGCCGGCCTCCTCGATGAGGCGGACGTCGGCGAGCATGCCGGCCAGGGTCAGGCCGGGATGGATGCGCCGTGCCTCGGCGGATCCGAGGCCGGCCCGGCGGACGGCCTCGCGGCACAGTCCGAGCGCCTCGGCGAGCCTGGCCTCGTCCCATTTGATCACCGAGAGGACGACCATGGCGCCGACGATCAGCGCGTCGCCACGCAGCTTGCGGTCCTCCAGGACCGCGGTGGCCAGCTCCCCGGCCCGCACGTTGTCGCGCAGTCCCGCGAGGGCGTGCAGCATGGCCAGCTCCGCGTCGTCGCGCAGCCCGCCCGGTGGCAGCGGCTCGCTCAGGGCCGCCGCAGCCTCGTCCCTCGCCTCGGCGGCCCGGCCGCTCAGATACAAGATCGTGGAGAGGGCGGAGTGCAGCTGGGCCGTCGCCGGCACGGGCAGCCGGTGGGTGAGCGCCGACCGTACGAGCTCGGTGGCCGTGTCGAGCCGGCCGGCCGCCGCGCAGGCCTCGGTGGCGACGACCGTCCGGGCGAAGCGGCCGGGGTCGGCCTGGTCGGTCAGCTCCAACGCCCGTACGGCCACATCGGCGGCGGTCTGGGGGGAGGAGGGAAAGACCTCGGCGACGGCTTCGTCCAGCCCGGCCAGGGCGCGTGAGTCACCGCGCCGGGCACCCTTGATCAGGTGGGCCGCCGCGGGCACCACACAACCGCCGCGGTCGAGGAGCATCTCCCCCGCCTGGCGATGCAGCGCCTGTCGCATCGGGCCGGGAAGCCCGTCCAGGATGCACCGCCACACCAGCTCATGGCGGAAGACGATCTCATCGTTGGTCGCCGTCAGGAGGTCGGTGGAGAGCGCCTCCTCCACGCATGGCCAGATCATGGCCGGGCGCTCTGCGAGCATCTCGGCGGCGTCTCCGGGCACGAAGGACCGGCCGAGCACGGCGGCGATCTCGAGGAAGTGCCGGACCTCGGGGCTCAGTGCCTCAAGCCTGCGCCTGACGACGGCTTGTAACCGGCGCGGCAGCCGGTCGCCGGCCGGCCGGGCGCCGGACGGCGAGAGGTCGAGGGCCCCCTCGTCGCGGAGCCCGGTCACGAGCTGGACCAGCAGGAAGGGATTGCCGCCGGCGCCGGCGGCGAGCGCCAGCAACTCCGGGGCCGGCGCCGTGCCGAGCAGCTCCGTGATGAGCTCTGTGACGGCGTCCTGGTCGAGCGGGACGAGCTCGAGGCGGATGGCCCCCTCGGACTCGAGGAGCGCGAAAAGCCGGCCGGCGTCGTTCCCGTGATCGCCCGCGGACCGCGCCAGGATCCAGACCAGGGGCCGGGAGCTCAGTTGCCGTGGCAAGGTCCGGAGCAGGAGCAGGGTGGTGGGATCGGCCCAATGCAGATCGTCCAGGGTCAGGAGGGCCGGGCCCGCGGTGGCGCGCCGTTCGAGCCGGGACCAGAGCCGCTGGGCCGACCGGATGTGCTGATCGGGCACGTCGAGGCCGGGCTCCGGGACCTCGTCGAGAGCCGTCAGCAGCGGAGCCATGGGAACGATCTGCCCGAGCTCCTCGGCAACGCCGGTGGCCAGCGAGAAGCCCATCCCGGCCGCCAGCTCGTTCGCCTCGGTCAGCAGCGAGGTCTTGCCCATCCCGGGTTCGCCCTCGACGAGGAGGACGCCGCCACGGCCGTGCGCCTCGGCGCTCCTCAGGAGGCCGAGGACCACCTGCCGGCCATGCTCCCGGCCCTGCATGGGGCCTCCCGAGTGCAGTCCTGAACGATGCTCCGCGGGCAGCCGGCTTCATCTTCCAGGCGTTACCGCGCCTGTAGCCACCGGCCATGTGATCACTCTGTGCCGGTCCGGCTGCGCTGACCTTGGAAAACAGGTCATACCCCCGAACCTTCCGCCGAATCGCTGCAGGTCGGGCGCCCAGAACTACCCGGTCGGAGGATGCGGGATCCCGGCGGAGGAACAAGCGTCAGAAGATGCAGCCGCTCTCCTCCCGAGGAGCGAGGAGGGCGGTGGCGCCGGTGGATCGCACGCGCCGGACCGGGTGCGTGCGATGACGCGGTCCCGGGCGGCCTGGTTGTGGACGAGCTGGTCTTGGACGGGCTTGGAAGGAGCTGATGATGGCGAGAGCGGTCGGAATCGACCTGGGCACGACCAACTCGGTGATCGCGGCCATGGAGGGCGGCGCGCCGACCGTGATCCCGAACGCCGAGGGCTCGCGGACGACGCCCTCGGTGGTCGCCTTCACCGAGTCCGGCGAGCGGCTGGTCGGGCAGCTGGCCCGGCGGCAGGCGATCCTGAACCCCAAGGGGACGATCTATTCGGCCAAGCGGTTCATCGGGCGGCGCTACGAAGAGGTCACCAGTGAGATGAACGCGGTGTCGTTCGACGTGACCGAGGGACCGGACGGCTCGGTCCGCTTCAAGGTCCGCGACAAGCCGTACGCGCCCGAGGAGATCTCCGCTCTCGTCCTGCGCAAGCTGACGGAGGACGCCGCCAAGTTCCTGGGCGAGAAGGTCACCGAGGCCGTCATCACCGTGCCGGCGTACTTCAACGACGCCCAACGCCACGCGACCAAGGACGCCGGGAAGATCGCGGGGCTCGAAGTGCTCCGGATCATCAACGAGCCGACCGCGGCCGCCCTGGCCTACGGGCTGGACAAGAAGGAGAACGAGACCGTACTGGTCTTCGACCTCGGCGGCGGGACGTTCGACGTCAGCATCCTCAGCATCGGGGAGGGAGTGGTCGAGGTCCGGTCGACGTCCGGCGACACCCATCTCGGCGGCGACGACTTCGACCGCCGTGTCGTCGACTACCTGGCCGACGACTTCCAGCGCCAGGAGGGCATCGACCTGCGGCAGGACCCGCAGGCGCTGCAGCGGCTCTTCGAGGCCGCGGAGAAGGCGAAGATCGAGCTGTCCTCGGTCACCCAGACGCAGATCAGCCTGCCCTTCGTCACCGCGGACGCCAACGGCCCCAAGCACCTGAACACCACTCTCATGCGCTCGACCTTCGAGCAGATCACCGCCGACCTCATCGAGCGCACCAGGGGGCCGGTCGAGCAGGCCATGGCGGACGCCAAGCTCACCCCCAACGACATCGACGAGGTGATCCTGGTCGGCGGCTCGACCCGCATTCCCGCTGTGCAGAGCCTCGTGCGCCGGCTGACCGGCGGCAAGGACCCCAACATGACGGTCAACCCCGACGAGGTCGTCGCGCTGGGCGCGGCCATCCAGGCCGGTGTCCTCAAGGGCGAGGTCAAGGACGTCCTGCTGCTCGACGTGACGCCGCTGTCGCTCGGCCTGGAGACGCTGGGCGGGGTCATGACCAAGGTCATCGAACGCAACACCACCATCCCCGCCCGCCGGACCGAGACCTTCAGCACGGCCGAGGACAACCAGAACGCCGTGGACGTGGTGGTCCTGCAGGGCGAGCGGGAGCGGGCCGCCGACAACCGGGTCCTCGGCCGGTTCCGGCTGG
The DNA here is from genome assembly GCF_050971785.1 of Actinomadura scrupuli. Lineage (NCBI taxonomy): Bacteria > Bacillati > Actinomycetota > Actinomycetes > Streptosporangiales > Thermomonosporaceae > Actinomadura > Actinomadura scrupuli. Next base: position 94,198 of record NZ_JBPCCU010000006.1, read on the forward strand.
AGAACATCCGGCCCGCGCCGCGCGGCGAGCCGCAGGTCGAGGTCACCTTCGACGTCGACGCCAACGGCATCCTGAACGTCTCCGCGCGCGACAAGGACACCAACGCCGAGCAGCGGATCACCATCAGCGAGAGCTCCAACCTGGACAAGTCAGAGGTCGAGCGGATGGTCGCCGATGCCGAGCGCAACCGCGGCGAGGACCTCCGGCTGCGTACCGCGATCGACGCCCGTAACGAGCTGGACAGCGCCGCCTACCAGGTGGAACGCCGGTTGCAGGAGCTCGGCGACTCTGTACCCGTGCACGAGAAGGCGCGGGCGGAGATGCTCGTCGGCGACGCCCGCAACCTCATGAAGGACGAGCAGGCACCGGTGGAGCGGCTGCGCTCCCTGACCGCCGAACTGCAGCAGGTCTACCACGGCCTGGGCAGTACGGCCCGGCAGCCGCAGGGCGCCGGCCCGAGCGGACCCGGCGAGCCTGGCGGGCCTGGTGGCCCTGGCGGGCCCGGCGGAGCGCCCGGAGGCCCAGGAGCCGCCGATGACGATGTCATCGACGCCGAGTTCACCGCTCCGGAGTGACATGTCCGCGCAACATCGGCCGATGAACGGCCCACCAGAGGGCCATCCCGCTTCCGAACCGCCGCCGGGCGGGGACGAGGGACGGGAGGAGCCCGCACGCCAGGAGGACGCCCAGATCCCGGAGCTGCGTCGGCGCGTCGAGGAGCTCGACGACCTGTGGCGCAGGGCGGTCGCCGACGCCGACAACCAGCGCAAGCGGTTCACCCGGGACCTCCAGCAGGGTCTCGAACGCGAGCGCGAGCGGGTGTCCGCCCAGTGGCTCACGATCGTGGACAACCTGGAGCGTGCCCTGGAGCACGCGGACGCCGACCCCAAGGCCATGCTCAACGGGGTCCAGGCGATCCGTGACCAGGCGATCGACGTCCTCGCCCGGCTCGGATTCCCCAGACGCGACGATATGGGCCAGAGCTTCGACCCGGCCCGGCACTCCGCCGTCGCCACCAGGGAGGACGCCGACGCGCCACCGGGCACGATCGTCGAGGTGCTCCAGCCCGGTTACGGCGACGACGAGCACCAGTTGCGTCCCGCACTGGTCGTGGTGGCCCAGAAGGCGGACTGATGGCGGCCCGCGATTTCTACCAGGCGCTGGGGGTGCCCAGGAGCGCCTCCCAGGACGAGATCCAGCGGGCCTACCGCAAGCTCGCCCGGTCCTACCATCCCGACGTCAACAAGGATCCCGAGGCGGAGGAGCGGTTCAAGGAGGTCTCCGAGGCCTACGACGTGCTCTCCGACCCGGAGACCAGGCGCCGCTATGACGCGTTCGGCGCCGACTTCCGGCAGGTGCCGCCGGAGGTGAGCCCGGAGGACTGGGCCAGGGCGCGGGCCGGTGGAGGCCGGGCCCGGGCCGGTGCCGGCCGGCCCGGAGCCGGTCCCGCTTGGACCGGTGCCGGTGCCGGCCCCGGCGTCGGTGGCTGGGCCGGAGCCGAGGGCGTCGACATCGAGGACCTGTTCGGTGACCTCTTCGGGGGGCGCGCCAGAGCCCGGGGCGGCCGGGCGCGTGGGCCGATCGCCGGCGCCGACCAGGAGGCCGAGCTGGAGGTGAGCGTCGAGGAGGCCTACCGCGGCGGCCGCCGCTCCCTCACCATCAGCGGTCTCGGCGGGCCACGGACCCTGGAGGTCACCATCCCGCCGGGGGTCACCGACGGGCAGCGCATCCGGCTGGCGGGCCAGGGCGGGCACGGCATGGAGGGGGCACCCGCCGGAGACCTCTACCTGATCGTCCGGCTCGCCCCGCACCCGCGCTACCGCGTCAGCGGCCGCGACCTCACCGTCGACCTGCCGCTCGCCCCCTGGGAGGCGGCGCTCGGCACCACCGCGCCGGTGGACACCCCGGGAGGCGAGGCCAAGGTGGTCGTGCCCGCCGGCTCCTCGAGCGGACGGCGCCTGCGCCTGCGCGGCCGGGGCCTGCCCAACCCCCGGGGAGAGCCCGGTGATCTGTACGCCGAGATCCGGATCATGGTGCCCGCACACCTGTCCGCCGAGGAACGACGGCTGTTCGAGGAGCTCGCCGCGGTGTCCGGCTTCGACCCCAGAAGTGCCGGCCCGCGACGCTCCAGCGAATCCACCTCCGGGAGGCGACGGTGAACTACGCACTCGTACGGCCGGCACGCCTGGACCTCGAATCGTTCGCGCACGCCACGGGCACCCATCCGGAGTTCGTACGCCGGCTGGTCGACCTCGGCATCCTCGACGCCGACCAGGACCTCACCGGGAATCTGTGGTTCTCCCTGGGACAGCTCGCGGCCATGGCCCGGATCCAGCGCCTGCGCACGGGGTTCGCCCTGAACTACGCCGCTCTCGGCCTCGTGATCGACCTTCTCGACCGCATCACCGCGCTGGAGACCGAACTCCGCACCAGCCCTCGACGTACCGGAGGCCGACGACCGTGGACATGAACAAGCTCACGCAGAAGTCCCAGGAGGCGCTGCACGACGCCCAGACCAAGGCGCTGCGCTTCGGGCACACCGAGATCGACGGCGAACACCTGCTGCTGGCGCTGCTCGACCAGCCCGAAGGCCTCGTACCCCGGCTGCTGGAGCAGGCCGGGGTCGACCCGGGCCGGTCGCGGACCGCACTCGAGACCGAGCTGGGCCGCCGTCCCCGGGTCAGCGGGCCCGGCGCGGCGCCCGGCCAGGTCTACGTCACCCAGCGGCTCTCGCGGCTGCTCGACACCGCGGAGCAGGAGGCCAAACGGCTCAAGGACGAGTACGTCTCGGTCGAGCACCTGATCATCGCCCTGATCGAGGAGGGCAACGAGACGCCCGCCGGTCGGCTGCTGCACGAGCAGGGGCTGACCCGGGACGGATTCCTGACGGCGCTCACGAAGATCAGGGGGAATCAGCGGGTCACCTCCGCGATGCCGGAGGTCGCCTACGAGGCTCTCGAGAAGTACGGCCGGGACCTGGTCACGGACGCCTCCACCGGCAAGCTGGACCCGGTCATCGGCCGGGACGCCGAGATCCGCCGGGTGATCCAGATCCTGTCCCGCAAGACCAAGAACAACCCGGTCCTCATCGGCGATCCGGGCGTGGGCAAGACCGCCATCGTCGAGGGACTCGCCCAGCGCATCACCCGCGGGGACGTACCCGAGGGGCTGCGCGACAAGACGATCTTCGCCCTCGACATGGGCTCGCTGGTGGCCGGCGCGAAGTACCGGGGTGAGTTCGAGGAGCGGCTCAAGGCCGTGCTGTCCGAGGTGAAGGCGGCGGAGGGGCACATCCTGCTGTTCATCGACGAGCTCCACACGGTCGTCGGGGCGGGCGCCACCGAGGGTGCGATGGACGCGGGCAACATGCTGAAGCCGATGCTGGCCCGCGGTGAGCTGCACCTGATCGGTGCCACCACGCTCGTGGAGTACCGCAAGCACATCGAGAAGGACGCGGCCCTCGAACGCCGCTTCCAGCCGGTGTTCGTCGACGAACCCGGTGTGGAGGACGCCATCTCCATCCTGCGCGGGCTGCGGGAGCGGTTCGAGGTGTTCCACGGGGTGAAGATCCAGGACACCGCCCTCATCGCCGCCGTGACGCTCAGCCATCGCTACATCTCCGACCGGTTCCTGCCCGACAAGGCCATCGACCTCGTCGACGAGGCCTGTGCGATGTTGCGCACCGAGATCGACTCGATGCCCGCGGAGCTGGACGAGCTGACCCGCCGGATGATGCGCCTGGAGATCGAGGAGGCCGCGCTCGCCAAGGAGGACGATCCCGGCTCCGCCAGGCGGCTGGAGGACCTGCGGCGCGAGCTGGCCGACGTACGCGCCGAGGCGGACGCGATGCGCGCCCAGTGGGAGGCCGAGCGGAACGCGCTGCGCAAGGTCCAGGAACTGCGTGCCGAGATCGAGCGGGTCCGGGAGGACGCCGACCGGGCCGAGCGTGACTACGACCTGAACCGGGCCGCCGAGCTGCGGCACGGCCTGCTGCCCGAGCTGGAGCGGAAACTGCAGTCCGAGGAGGAGCGGCTCGCGGCCAAGCAGGGTGAGCGGCGCCTGCTGCGCGAGGTGGTCACCGAGGAGGAGATCGCGTCGATCGTCTCCCGGTGGACGGGCATCCCGGTCTCCCGGCTGCAGGAGGGGGAACGCGACAAGCTGCTGCGGCTCGACGAGCTGCTGCACGAGCGGGTGGTCGGCCAGGACGAGGCCGTACGGCTGGTGGCGGACGCGATCATCCGGGCCCGCTCCGGCATCAAGGACCCGCGCCGGCCCATCGGGTCGTTCATCTTCCTCGGACCCACCGGTGTGGGCAAGACGGAGCTGGCCCGCGCGCTCGCGGCGGCCCTCTTCGACACCGAGAACAACATGATCCGCATCGACATGAGCGAGTACCAGGAACGGCACACCGTCAGCCGGCTGGTGGGGGCCCCGCCCGGATACATCGGGTACGAGGAGGGCGGCCAGCTCACCGAGGCGGTACGGCGCAAGCCGTACTCCGTGGTGCTCTTCGACGAGATCGAGAAGGCGCACGCCGACGTCTTCAACACCCTGCTCCAGGTGCTCGACGACGGCCGGCTCACCGACGCCCAGGGCCGGACGGTGGACTTCCGCAACACCATCATCATCATGACCTCCAACATCGGCTCGGACTACCTGCTCGACGGGATCGGGCCCGACGGCCAGATCAAGCCGGAGATCCGCGAGCACGTGTTCGCGCAGCTGCGGCTGCAGTTCCGCCCGGAGTTCCTCAACCGGGTGGACGACACCGTCCTGTTCAAGCCGCTGACCCTGACGGAGATCGAGGAGATCGTCGGGCTGATGTTCGAGGACCTGCGCGACCGGCTGGCCGAGCGCGGGATCACCCTGGAGGTGACCCACGAGGCGCGGCGGTTCATCGCCGAGCAGGGATACGACCCGGTCTACGGCGCGCGGCCGCTGCGCCGCTTCATCGCGCACGAGGTCGAGACCCGGGTCGGGCGTGCGCTGCTCAGCGGGGACGTCGGCGAGGGTGGCACCATCCAGGTGGACCTCGTCGGTGAGAAGGAGCTCACGGTGACCTACGAGCAGCCCGGGGGAACCTGATGGTCGTGCCATGCCCGAACTGCGGGACGAAGAACCGGGTGCCCGCCGCCGCGCCGGGCGTGCCCCGCTGCGGCAAGTGCCGTGAGGCGCTGCCCTGGGTCGCCGACGCCGGGGACGGCGACTTCCCCGAGGTCGTGCAGCAGTCGGTCATCCCGGTCATCGTCGACTTCTGGGCACCGTGGTGCGGGCCCTGCCGCATGGTCAGCCCGGCGCTGGAGGAACTGGCCCGCGACCTGGCGGGCCAGGTGAAGCTCGTCAAGATCAACGTGGATGAGGCGCCCCAGCTGTCTGAACGCTTCTCGATCCGGGCCATCCCCACGCTGATGCTGACGAGCCACGGGGAGACGGTCGCCGTTCAGCAGGGCGCGCTGCCCAAGGCGCAACTGCGCGCGTGGGTGGACGAGGGGCTGGCCACCGCGCGGAAGAACGGCGGCTGACATGGGTCTCGACGCGGCACGAACGGGCTCCGCGACCCGAGCGACGCGGCCCCGGCCCGGGTCATCGGGCCACCGGCCGCTGTTTCCCGTGAAACTCTCTGCGCTCTGGTCGCCGGGCTCGCCTTCTCGGACGGGTCGCTGAGCGCCCTCACGTCCACAGGTGGCGCAGGCGCCATCCGTCGGTGCCACCGGCGATCTCGGCGACGCCGGGTTCGCCGCCGGCGGTGGTCACGCCGACCCGGTAGAGCCGGCCCTCGCCAGGGGCCTGCCAGACGGCGAGCACGGACCGGACATGCATCCTGCCGCCCCGCCAGTGGAAGGCGGCCGGTGTCCCGGCCGAGGTGATCTCTGTCCTGATGGGTTCGTTGTACAGCTGAGGCACATCGAACATCCTATCGATGAAACCGCGGTGTGGCCGCGTCGCCGCGCCGTACGGAGCCGGTCACGAAGGCGGTGAGGCGGCCACCCGGCCCAGGTAGACCCAGACGGGCCGCAGGCCACGCCGCTCGTACAGCTGCTGGGCGCCGCTGTTGGCGGCCAGCGTGCCGATGAACAGGTCGCCGATGCCGAGGTTCTCCAGTTCGGCGTCCACCGCGTCCAGCAGCCGGGTGCCGATGCCGTTGCCGCGTTCCCCGGGCGCCACCGACAGCGTCTGCACCTCGGCCGTCCGCTCCCCGGTCACCCAGGTGTCGTCCACGCCGTCCCTGACGTGCACGAAGGCGTACCCCAGCAGTTCCTCCGCGCGCTCGGCGAGCAGCACGAACGAGCCCTCGGATTTGATCCACTCGCCGTAGAGGACCCGCCGGATCGCCCAGGATCGCTCGTCCGGATGGTAGGTGTAACCCGGCATCACCGAGCGGTGATGATCGTGCAGTGCGAGCCAGAGCGGTTCGAGCCGGTCGAGGCTCTCCGCCCCGGCCTTGCGGATGACGATGTTCACGGCTGCATCGTACGATCAGCGCTTCTCCCGCTGCCCCGCGGCCATCTGCTCGGTGATCTTGTCACCGCCGACCCTGCGCTGGACCGATGCGGCGAGCCCGGGCGCCACGCCGCCGAAGAAGGTGGCCAGCCGCAGCGGCACGGGCGCCACGTCGATCTCGGCCACGTTCTTCTCGACCGCGCGGACGACCGCGCGGGCCACGTCCGCGGGCGTACGGGTGCCGACGCCCCGCGGCAGGGTCACCCCGGAGTCGGCGAACATCCCCGCGTCCCGGATGAAGCCGGGGAAGACCGTCGACACGCCGACGCCGTGTGGCCGCAGATCCTCGCGCAGGGCCAGCGCGAAGCCGCGCAGCCCGAACTTCGTGGCGTTGTACATCGCGGCCCCGCCGGAGGCCGTCTTGCCCGACAGCGAGTTGATGAAGACCAGGTGCCCGCGGCCGCGGGCGCTCAGCCGGGCGGCGGCCAGCCGGGCCAGCACGATCGGCGCCCGCAGATTGACCTCCAGCGCCCGGTCGATCTCCTCGACGCTGTAGTCGGTCAGCAGCCCGGAGCCGGGCAGTGCCGCGTTGGCCACGATGACGTCCAGGTCGCCGGCCGCGTCGAGCAGCTCCGTGACGCCGGCGCGGTCGGCGAGGTCCGCGGCGATCGCGCGGCCGCCGAGCCTGGTGGCCAGCGGCTCGAGGACGTCCGTCCGCCGGCCCGTGAGGATCACCTCGCCACCCCGCGCGGCGACGGCGACGGCGATGGCCTGGCCGATCCCGCCGGTGGCACCGGTGATGAGAACATGTGCGCCGCTGAGTTCCATGGGGGAGATGATTACATTCCCATGCGCCAGAGGAACAGGATCAGGACGGAGATCACCAATTCGGCCACGCCGAGGGGAGCGCCGCCGATGATGATCAGACCGAAGCCGGCCAGGATCAGCAGCAGCGCGGTGACCGCCATACCCCTGTCAGCGGCCGGCTCCACCGGCTGTTCCCGCAGCTCGAACTCCCACAGGCCGAAATCGTCCCGTGTGCTCATCGGCACTCCCTGGATCACTCCATAACCCGACAATACGGATATCTCGGTTCGGCTACATCCCTTGCGGACGCTCGATATCAGGTATGTCCGCTCCTCGCCGGGATGACCGGCTGAAAAACAGGTGACGAGTGCGGACGTACACCGCACGCTTGCTAGGCTTCGGTGAATCTGGAGACGGGTCAGGGTTGACCAGCGTGTCTCCGGTACGGGTTTCTGAGCCGAGCTGTAAAGGGGTCCCACTATGAAGAAGCTGCTCGTTCTGGCACTGGTGGCAGTCGGCGGTTTCGCTGTCTGGCGTCGGCTGCAGCAGGACCGCGCCGAGCTGGACCTGTGGACCGAGGCCACGTCCGTCGACGCCTGACGGACTGACGCCCGTCCCCCGGCCGCGCGAGGGACGTGACCCGGGTGCCTCCGGCACCGGCGAGGAGCGTGGGGTGAGCGAAGCACCGAAGATCACGCTCACGTGCCTGGACCTCGCCGGGACGACGATCGGTGATCACGGGCTGGTCGAGATGGCCTTCGCCGAGGCACTCGCGACCCTGGGCATTGTGGCCGGCACGGCCGCCTTCGACGAGGCGATGGTCCGTGTCCGGGAGTCCCGCGGCCGGCCGAAAGTTGAGATCTTCCGGCAGTTGTTCCCCGCGGACGGCGCCGGTGGTGATGCTCGCGCGCAGACGGCCAATCTGTCGTTCGAGCGCTCCTATGACGCGGTCCTCGACCGGGTCGGCCTCGCTCCCGTTCCCGGCGCCGAGGCGGCTCTCGACAAGCTCGCCGGGGCCGGTGTCCGGCTCTGCCTGATGACCGGTTTCAGCCGCGCCACCCTGGGCCGGGTGCTGGACACGCTCGACTGGTGGAAGCGGGTGGATCTGGTGATCTGCCCGGAAGACGTCGGTGGCCGCGGACGGCCCTGGCCCGACCTGGTGCTGACCGCCGCGCTGCGCCTCCAGGTCGAGGACGTACGGCACGTGGCGGTCTGCGGCGACACGGCGAGCGACATGCTCAGCGGGCGGCGTGCCGGCGCCTCCATCGTCGCCGGGGTGCTGACCGGCGCGCACGACCGCGCGCAACTGCTCGGCGCGGGCGCCACCCACGTCATCGACAGCGTTGCAGACCTGCCCGACCTGGTGCTCGGTGGCGGCGGTGACCGGGATGGCCGGCCGCCGGTACACTGAGAGCGCTGTTCCCGGGGACTTAGCTCAGTTGGTAGAGCATCGCTTTTGCAAGGCGAGGGTCAGGGGTTCGAATCCCCTAGTCTCCACCCCAGGTCAGGCCCTATCGGGCAGACCTAACCCTACGGCTCCCACCACGGAGTGGCGAAATATTGGCGATGATCGTTTTGTCGCCGCCAATAGTGGCGACAGCCGACTCCACCGCACCCTTCCGGTACGGCTTCAGCAGCCGGTCCAGCACCGGCGCCGCCGACCGCGGGCACAGCTCGAACCGGGCCCGCAGCACGTCCTCCCACAACTGCTGCAGGGCCTCCAGGATCTGCAGGCGCATCGCGTCGGTCACGTGGCTGTAGATCCCCTGCACTCCAGCGATCCGGTGCCCGAGCCGCTCGGCCTGGGCGACCTCAGGAATCCCCGCCTCGATCAACCACGTCTTGTGGCTATGGCGCAGGTCATGGAACGTCAGCCCCTCGACGATCGGCAACCACGTCGCGAGCGGCATCCCCTCGAGCGGAGCGCCGTCCGGAGCGGCCAGGCGGCGGCGCCCAGGCCCGGCCGGCGGTGCCCACCCAGACCCGGACGCGTACGGCCATGCGTCCACTCTGCACCCTGGGAACCCAGCCTCAAGATCCACCATGACGGGCCGGGCCGGCCGCGCCTTGCCCTGCGCGGGATAGAACCCGTCACACGCCGGCCGGAACACCCGCTCCGACCAGTTCCCCCGCCACAGATGGCCCTTGTCCGGGCCCAAGAACACGTACTCGTTCGGATGCAGCTGGTGGGTGCACTCGCACCGGTTCTGCTTCGTGGAAGCGAGCTGCTCGTCCAGCAGTGCACACAGGAACGGCGGCTCCTGGACGTCCCGGCGGCTGATCTTCTTCGGCGGCCGCCGGTAGAACTTGTCGACCTGCGCCGTGTGCCACTCCACCCGGACCATCTGGTGCAGCTTCGTCCGGCAGTACGGCTTCTCCAGCCCGCTTGCCTCCGACCAGCGCAACCCTGACCACGCGGCCATGACGACCAGGACAAAGTCCTGCGCCCGCCCGGAGATCACCGCACACCGCTCGGCGATCAACAGCACCTGCATCGCGGTCGCCCACAAAGACTCTTCCGTGGCCTGCGCCTCGGCGTGCTGCTGGCCACGCCTGCGGCGTCGCTTCGCCGGGTTGGTGTCGATGAGCTTCTCATCCACCGCGTCCTCGAGGAGCGTGTGGAGCCGGGCGTGGGCGCCGGCGACGACCGACGGCTTGTAGCGCTTACGGAGCTTCTTCTCCCACCTGGCAACCTCGATAGGAGAGATGTTGCCGATCTCCCACCTCTCCCAGAAGGGAAGGATGAGGGTGTCGAGGTCGTAGTTGTACTTCGCCATGGTCGACTCGGCCAGGTCCTGCGCCTCCCGCCACTTCGCGACCCAGACGCCGAACCTGATCGTCCCCGACTTGGGGTCCTTCCAGGTCCCCTCCTCGATCTTCGACTCTTGCAGGTCAGCCCACTTCTTGGCCTTCTCTTCGGTCTTGAATCCGGGCTGGCTTCCGTAGGTACCGTCGGGCCGCTTGTAGCGGGCTCGCCACAGGCCATTGCGTCCGTACTGCTGGCCGTATCCCATGGGGTCTCCAGGGTGCAGGGGTCCGCCCGGGGGATCGGCAGGGGCGGAGCTGAGGAAGGGTCAGGACTGGGTGCAGCCATCGGCGAGGACACCGAGAGGGCAATGCGCTGGGAGTGCGTCGGGCTCAAGGCCGGATTCCCCGGTGGGATCCGTGCTGGGCTCGGCCGCCGGCGCGGCGGGCTCCGGCTCAGGCTGGGGCTCGACCTCAGGGACGGCCGGGACTTCCGGGTCCGCAGGCGGATCGGTGGCCGGGGCCGGGTCCGCCGGCGGCTCGCTGGGTACTTCGGCCAGCTGGCTGGCCGACTCCGACGGCACCGGTTCGGTTGGGGTGGTCACGACCGGCGTCGGCTCCGGAACCATCTCGACCGGCGGGCCCGGATCGGCAGCAGGCTGACCCGATGGCGGCGGAACCTCGGCCGTCGTCGGCTGCTCCGCAGGGACCGAAGGCGTAGCCGGGGCTGGCATCGTCGGATCCTCATCGACCGGAGCTGCTGACTCCTCCTCGTCCGCAGCCTTGGCCGACGACGGCCGCGGCGTCGGGCTCACCTTCGCGGGCGCCGACGCCAGGGGCCCGGTCTGCGCCACCGTCACCGGCCCACGCCGCTGGACCCCACGCGATCCATCACCGTGAGGCGAGAACGTGGCCGGCAGGTGGGTACTGCTCACCGCCGTCACCACGATCGTGGCCCCGGCGGTAGCGGTCACCAAGGACGGGCCCACCGCGCTGGCCGCGTTGGCCGCCACGTCCCGCACGCCGTACAGCAGAGACCGCAGCGTCGCGACCACGAGCGCCACTGGGGCCAGCACGGTCAGCCGCCACCCGGTCCGCCTGGACTGACGGTGGGCTCGCACCTTGGCAGCCAGCTCCCGGCGCACCCGGCCGCGCTCTTGCCGGGACAGCGCCCGGTTCACCACGATCCGGCCGTCCCGGACGTAGCCCAGCATCCTGGCCGGCATGTGCTGTACCCAGAACCCGCACAACGGGACCTGCGGGGCGACCTCCCCGTCGCCCCGTAGGTACCGATACAGCGCACGCTCGTCGCGCTCATCGCTGTCGACGCTGCCCACCACGAGGACGAGCAGGTCGTCCACCCACACGCCACTCTGCCCGGGTGCGTGCAGGGCATGGAGCAGCACGGTCGGTGGGACGGGTGCGTTGAGCTCGTCGGCTGCCTCTTGTGCGAGTGCCGCTCGCATCCGGAGCTCGGTGCGGGCGTCGACCAGCTCCTTGTCCAGCTCGGCGAGCTGTGCGGTCAGCCGGTCAACGAGCTCCCTCTGCGTGTCTCGGTCTGCCGCGAGGTCTTCCAGTTTCCGTTGGAGATCCCCGGGTTTTACCTCGGGGAATGCTCCGCTGTCGTCTCCTTGCGTGTGGACCACTGTGCGCCCCTGGTGCGGTTCTCGTCCCCACGGCCCGCGTACCTGGCACTGTTAGCTGACGCTCAAGGCTTCAACTACGTTCTCGTATTCGTAAACGTGTAACGCATTCGTGACAAGCGGTCAGATCATCGGCGGTCACTCGCCTCGGCCAACGTTCTGCTCGCCAGAGGCATCCTGGTTCCGCGCCGCAGCCCGTTCGGCTTCGGAGGAGCGGTACATCACCACTCCCCGGACTGCCCACAGTCGTTCCTCGTGGGTCAGTAACCCCTCGAGGAGGTCGTAGAGCGCGCGGAAGGCCGGGTCCGTTCCGACGAGCGGCGGGTACTCCCGGGTCGGAGAATCTCTCTCCGGCTGGAACCGGGAACCAGGGGCGGGCGTCTCAGCCTCTGACGGAAGAGGTATGCCGTCTTCTGCGCCGTCGAGCATCCCCTGGACGCTCCCGCGTTTCCACCGGAGCGCGTCCTCCAGGCGGTAGATCACCTGGTCTTCGTAGCTGGGGCTGCGTCCTGTCTCGATCTTGCTGATGGTGGCGACGCCGGGGCCGCCGGCCGTGTAGAGGTCGACCTGGGTTTTCAGGCCGATGGCGAGTCGTCTGGCACGTACGGCCCTTCCGACGCGCTTCCAGCCCTCGGGTTTGCCGGCGATCGTGTTCATCGGTCTGCCTGCCTGGCGGGGTCGGTTGACGCTCCCGATGATGACTGACGTTTGGGCGTACGTCTACGCCTGTTGACGCCTTTTGAGATACGTAGACACCTCTTGTGACACATACATGCTGCTAATACGTCTACTGACGCCTGTTGACGCCCGTTTGCGTACGTACGTGGTTGTGCTTAGGTCTAAATAGGCGTACGGTCTCCCACATGCAGAGATCCAAGCCCCCTCACAGCAGCGTGGCCGCGGAGCTGGAGCCCCTCATGACCGCCGAGGAGGCGGCCCCGTACGCGGGGATGCCCGCGAGCTGGCTCCTGAAGCAGGCCTACGCCGGTGCCATCCCTTGCCACCGCGTCGGCGGTCGCAGGTTCGTCCGCTTCAGCAAGCAGAACTGCCTGGAGATCCAGGAGTCCTCCGCCGAGCGGCCGATCTCCGAGATCCAGCCGAAGTCCGCACGGGCCTGAACGACGAATGCCCCGACCTGCTGTCACAGGCCGGGGCGGGTGCGGGAGGACGTCTCGCACCACTGACCTGCACTCTACGGGAGGACACCGTGACCACTGCCCAGACCGACACGGTCGCCGGGCTCGCCCAGCACCTGATAGAAGCCACCCCCGACCGTGAGCCCAGGGTCATCGCCGACGTCCTGGCCGGCGGCGCCGGGCTGGTCGCGGGCGAGGCGCCCGAGCTGGCCGCGCTGCTCACCGCGACCGCCGAGCAGGTCCTGGCCGAGGAGATCCGCAGCAGCCTGGAGTCACTGGTCGTCCTGCACCAGAACGGTGAGGTCGACGACGGGTGGGTGATGCTCCACCTGGTCGACTGGCGCCCGGACCTCCCCTCGTGGGACCGGTGGGCGCTGTGGCAGGACCTGTCCGCCGCGCACCAGCGGTGGCAGGACGCCGAGAACCCCGACGTCGACATCAACTGGGACCTCGTGGAGCCCGAGCTCCGCGACCCCCAGCTGTACGCGGACAAGATGCGCGGCGAGGTCGACGAGCTCATCGAGCAGCTGGTGTCGGGCGGTGGCCGATGAACGGCCCGGAGCACTACCTGACGGCCGAGCGCCTCGCCGACCAAGCGAACCACTACATCTACGGCGACGGCAGCGACCCGGTCACAGGGGCCGCCCTGGCGGCCGAGGCGCAGGTGCACGCCACGCTCGCGCTCGCCGCCGCAACCGCCCTGGCCACGACCGGCGACATGCCCATCCCCGACTGCGACAGCTGGACCAGGGTCGCCGGGGTCCACCGTGATGAGCCGACAGGTCCGGGCCGTTCGGCCCCTGCTCCCGAGGAGGACGAGACGCCCTGGGCGGATCGGATCGGCCAGCGGGTCACCGTCACCTACGACGACGCAGGTCTCCACAACATCACCGGCCACCTGGCGGAGATGACCTCTTCACAGCTAACGGTGGTCGTGGGGACGGCTGTCTTCCCCGTCGACCTGGAGCAGGTCACCTCGGTCGTTCCCGCCCCGCCCGCCGCTGATGCAGCGTCCGGCCCGGCCGGGTGGCCGCCCCGCATCGGTGACGTGTGGGAGATCGACCGCGAGCAGTACTGGGCATGCGGGCGCCCCTCCGAGCCCCGGCTCCTCACCCCCACCGGCAAGTCATGGGACGCCGAAGGGCTCCGCCAATCGGCGACCTCGGTGAAGCTCCTGCTCCCAGGGCGCGAGCGGACCGTCGGGGGTGTGTCCACATGATGCCCACCACCCGCATCCCCGCCGCCCTCACTCGCCGCATGCCCTTCGGCGAACTCCTCATGGACCTCGTCGTCGGCCTCGCCACCGGCGGCGCCGGGTGGATGCCTTACCCGATGCCGTGCGCCAGCTGCCGCCACGACACGCAGGTCCTCAAGCGCACCGGCCCGGCCCGGTACGTGTGCCTGAGCTGCGCCCCCAAGGAGGCCAGCCGGTGACCACCGAGAACACGGACAAGCCGACCAAGGCCACCTGCCCCGTCTGCCAGACCGAGCAGGGCGTCAAGCAGGACGGCGGGCTCCGCAAGCACAAGGAGCCCGGCGGAGTCCTGCCGTGCACCGGCTCCGGCCAGCCCGTCGGCCCCGCACGCATCCCCCGCCGCTCCAAGGCCGGCTTCTACAAATGCCACACCACCGGCGCCATGCTCCGCTCCGTCACCACGGTCCTGAACCTCGGATCACCCAAGGAATCGCTCATCCACTGGGCCGGGAACCTGGTCGCCGAGACGGCCATGGCCTACCTGCCCCGCCTCGTCCGCGCCTCCCTCCACCCGGCCACCCGGAAAGAGGTCTACGACTGGCTCCGACGGGCCCACACCCGCAAGCGCGACGAGCGCGGCGACCTCGGCTCCGCGGTGCACCTCATCATCGAGTCCAAGATCCTCGACCAGCCCATCCCGGCCGAGATCATCGAAGACCCCGAGATGGCCCCCTACATCGAGCATTTCGAGGCCTTCGTCCGGGAGTGGCAGGTCACCTTCAAGGCCTCGGAGATGGTCGTCGCCAACTACGACGACGAGTACGCCGGGACGCTGGACTTCACACTCGACTCCCCCCTCTTCGCCGAAGCACTCGGCTGCCCGCCCGACACCGACGTCATGGGCGACACCAAGACCGGCGGCGAGCTCGACGAACTGACCTACGACGGCGGCATCAAGGGGGTCTACCCCGAGGCCGGCGTGCAGATGTCGGCATACAGGCGGGCGCCGTACGGGTGGCTGCGCGATGGAACCCGAGTACCCCGCCCCCTCTGCCACGACACCGGGGTGGTCCTCCACCTGCGCCCTGAGGGTTACCGCCTCTACCCCGTCCGGTGTGGCGACGACGTCTACGCCGCCTTCCTCAACATCCGCAAGGTCGCTGACTTCCAGACCGGCCTGGCCAAGAACGTTGTCGGCAAGGCCCTCACCCCACCGAAGATTCGAAAGGTCGCCTGACGTGCCCATCCTCGACATCCAGAAGCGGGCCCGCGAACTCGGCCGGATCCGCCTCGGCCAGGTCCAGCCCACGGAGAAGGGCGGGACACGCCCGGCGAAGATCGACAAGTTTCGGCTCACCTCCGCCTCCAAGCCCCTGCTGGAGAAGGTCGCAGCCCTCTACGGAGGAACCGTCGAAGTGTGGACGCCAGCGAACGGCGGACCGTCCGCGTGGGAGGTCTTCACCCAAGCCGACCGCCTGCCGATCCTCGTCCCGCCGCAGCCCGTCTCCCAGTGGTACGAGCTGTGGTCCGGCGGCGGCTGCAAGCGCCGATGCGACGGACAGCGGGAAATCATCTCCGAGTCCGCATGCATCTGCGCCCAGGCCGACGAGCGGATCTGCAAGCCGACCACCCGCCTCAACGTGGTGCTCAAGGACGTCGAGGGCATCGGGGTGTTCCGGCTGGAGTCCCACGGCTACTACGCCGCGACCGAGCTGCCCAACGTGGCCGCCTTCCTGGAGCAGGCCGGCACCTACGTCTCCGCCTGGCTGGTCCTCGAGGAGCGGATCGTGAAGAAGGAAGGTGAGAAGCCGAAGCGGTTCATGGTCCCGGCCATCGAGGTCGAGGGCGTGACCCCCGGCCAGCTCATCTCCGGTGAGGCCCGGCAGGCGGTGACGGCAGGGCAGGGCCAGGCCGCGGTGGCTGGTGCTGACGCGCCGGCCGTCGGCGCGGCCGCTCAACCGGCCATCGCGGGGGCGGTCGAGAAGCCTGCGGCGCTTGCTGGCGACCCCGCACGGGCGTCTACCTGGATCGCGGGCGCGCAGGGCTGCCAGTCGATCCAGGACCTCACGGGACTGCTCGCCCAGGCGCAGGGTGCGGGATTCGCCAAGAACGTGCATGACGAGAGCGATTCGGTGGCGCGGGCGTTCGTGACGGCCAGAGCCCGGCTCACGGGCTCAGGTTCCGCCCCGGCAGCGGCTCCGGCCCCTGCCGCCCCCGCTCCCGCTGCTCCGGCCAGCGAGCGGTCCCGGGCCGCGCTGTGGACCCAGGCCATGGCGCTCTCCCCGTTCGATCGCACCTCCGAGTTGGAGGAGGCGTTCGCGGCGCTCTACCAGGGGGCCACCCCCGGCACGGCGGAGCTGTCGCAGCTGGAGGGGTTCCTGGCGAGCTTGCAAGCCGGGGACGTCAAGCCCATCCCCGCCGCCGCCCCGACCCCGTCCGGCACCGAGTCCGAGGTGCCGTTCTGATGAGCGACGACACCCGACGCCACTACGACCGGACCGCCTCCGACTGGTGGACCGCCTGCGAAGCCATCAGCGCCGCCGCCGGCCCGGCCGTCACGATCCCCACGCTGCAGCTGGCCACGATCCTGCACGGCTACCGGCAGCTCCAGGCCGAGCGGGACGCCGTCCTCAAGGTGATCGACGACTGGAACCGGTCGGCCCTCGTCGACCGCCTCGCCGTCCTGCGCGCCTGGCACGCCCTTGGCGTCATCAGCGACGAAGAGTGGGGCGGCCACCTCCGCGCCGCACCGCCTGCTCAGCCCGCCGACCGGCCCGGCCGCGTCGCGGTCGGGGCCGCATGCCTGCACTGCGGCACTCAGATCTCCCGCGACGGGGCCACCGACCCGTGGCACCACCAGGCGACGGGGAAGCGCGAGTGTGACCTGTTCGACCCGAACGACCCGGGCCGCACCGCGTGCGCCATGCCCGCCCCGCACTACAGCTCCGAGTGCCGGGCCAGCGGCCATGTCGGCGACACCCACCACACCTGCCGCGGTTGCGACTGCGGCTGCCACTACCTGCCCGGCTCCGGCTCCGGCTCCGTCCAGCTCGGTGATCCCGTTCAGACCCAGGGGGTTCCACAGTGAGCTGGCACAACGGCCCCATGATGGGCCTGGACTTCGAGAGCTCGGGCGTGGATACCGAGGCAGACCGCATCGTCCAGTCCGCCCTCGTCATCGTCCACGCTGCCGAGCGCCGGGTCGAGCAGGACGTCCGGCTCATCAACCCCGGCATCGAGATCCCCGAAGCCGCCACCGAGGTCCACGGCATCACCACCGCCCGCGCGGAGGCCGACGGCGCGAAGCCGGCCGAAGCGCTGGAGGACCTCGCCGCGGACCTCGTTGCCGGGCTCACCGCCGGGTGGCCGATCGTCGGCGCGAACCTCGTCTACGACCTGACCCTGATGGACCGAGAGCTGCGCCGCCATGGGCTGGCCACGCTGGAGCAGCGCCTCAGGGTCCCGATCGCCCCTGTCGTGGACGTGATGGTGATCGACAAGATCTGCCACCGCTTCCGCAAGGGCGGCCGGAAGCTCACCGACCTGTGCGACCACTACGGCGTACGGATCGACGGCGCCCACGATGCCGGTGCCGACGCGCTGGCGGCGTGCCGGATCGCGTGGCGGATGGTCCAGTGGGGTGGCCTGCCCGACTCGCATTTCGCCCAGCACCCGGGGATCTCGCAGCGCGACATGGCCAGCGTGCCGGCCGCGTACCGGCGGCTGGCGGCGCTGCCGCTGGCGGACCTGCACACAGCCCAGGTGAGGGCGAAGAAGGTTCAGGACGCCGGGCTGGCGGAGTACTTCCGCAGCAAGGGCCAGGCGTTCACGGGGCTGGACGGCCACTGGCCGATGATCCCGTTCACCGGGCAGCAGGCGATGTCATGAGCGGCCTAGTGACCGCTTGGGAAGCGCGCATCTGCCGGGACGACAACCCCGGCCCGTTCAGCGAGGACCTCAGGCTGTCCCGCTGGGTCCGCCCGATCGCGGCCTGGGACGCAGTCGACGACTGGCTGGCCGAGTGGAACATCGTCCCGCCCCGCGGGGTCCGCTGGGAGCGCTCGGGGTCGCAGCGGTTCGTGCGGTCCGCGGACGGCGGTCGGACGCCGTGGCGGTTCGCTCGCCCTGGCCAGGCCGGGCTGTGGACCTGCGTGGTGATGACCTGCGAGGTGCTGCCTGAGGCGGTATCGGACTGGCCCCGCCTCGATCAGAAGACCCCTGACAGCACGAAGGCTCCCGCGGGTGCGACCGCGGGAGCCACCGACAACGCCTCAACGCTCTGAAGGGAGCACATCGTGTCCAACAACCACCAGCCTACCGGTGCCGCCGAGAAGCGGAGCGGCTACACCGAGGGACTCCGGGCCCTGGCCGACCTGATCGACCAGAACCCCGCTCTCGGCCTGCCGACCTCCGGGCACTCGGGCGACAGCCTCCACTTCGTCAAGGCCGACCCCGGCCTGTTCGTCGACTTGCTTGGCCGTCCCACGAGCGCCAAGCCCAGCGAGCTGTGGCTCTGGCTGACCTGGCAGATCGCCGGGGTGACCGTGATGGCAGCCGCCCCGGCCAGTGTCTGCAAGCAGGTCGTCACCGGGCTCCGAGTCGTGGACGGCCGAGAGGTGCCGGTCACCGAAACGGTCATCCCGGAGCGGTTCCGGCCGACCCCCGCCGAAGCCGTGAAGGTGGGTGCCTGACATGGCCGTCGACATCGAGCAGGCCGCCCAGCTCCTCGAAGGCCGAGCCGCCGCCGTCGACAACGAAGCATCCGGGCTCTTCAAGGACGCGGACAACCTCGTCGCCGCCGCGAAGGTCGCCGCCGAGAACATCATCGCGGAGGCCAAAACCAGAGCCGACGGCGTGCGCGACCAGGCCCGAGGCAAGCAGGAGGAGGCCGAGTACTGGCGTGACCTGGCCGCCCGCGAGAGGCAGAACGCCGGATCCCGTGTCGTCACCAGGCTCCGCTACTGCAACGGGTGCGGGCAGTCCCTCCAGCGGGATCTCACCCACGAGGAGTCCGAGGCCGCGGCCGCCGGCGCGCCGTTGCCTGACACCCGCGCCGAGTGCCCCACCTGCTCCTCGGCGGCGGCCCAGCAGGCCGGCAGCCACCCCATCCCCTCGCTGCCCGGCCAGGACGACCCCACCCAGGGCGGTTCCTGATGGCCGCCGGGGCGATCACCCTCGACGCGATCCTCGCCCGCGGCCTCGCCTACCACGGGCAGGGGCGAGAGGTCGGCGGGTGGACCGTCGTCCTAGTCGAGCGCATCGGCGAGACCCGATCGGCGGCCCAGCACCGCATTGTCATCGCCGACACCAGCGGCCGCGAGTACGAGGGCCGGTTCGAGCACGGCCCGACGGCCAGCCCGTGGGAGGCCGAGACCACGGCCACGTTCACCCCCCGTCAGCGTGCTCGGGAAGGAGCGCGGTCATGACCATCTTCTGGTACCTGGTCAACGGCACCGTCGTCGGCCTGGTCATCGGCATCGTCGGCGCCTGGCGCGGCCGGGTCGTGGCCGCGGTCGTCTACGACGTCGCGCACCGCACGGTGGTCATCGCCGTGGCCGTGGGCAAGCGCGTCGCGGTGGCGTTCGCCAGGCCGCGCGGTCATCACACCGAGCGGTGGCTGAAGACGTACGAGGACGCCGGCGACACGCAGGCGTTCCAGCAGGTGAGCGCCACATGAGCGACGACCTGAAAGCTCCGGCCAGTGGGGAGGACCTGCTGATCGACCCGGACTGCCGGGACGGAAAGTGCGGCTCCTGCATCGGCGGTCTGTGCGAGCACGACTGCCACCAGCCGCCGGTTGGCCGGCCTTCCACGCCGCCCCGCGAGAACCCCAGCGGCGGCATGACCATCACCGTCCAGCGCACCTGCAACGGCTGCGGCACCTCCCTCGGGGACGCCACACCGGCCGAGCTCGACGCCGCGGTGGCCGGACGCTGGCTGCCGGACGCATCCGACGAATGTCCGTCCTGCTCCCCGGCCACGTGGAAGGACGCCCTGGCCACCAAGCAGACCGTCGCCGCGATCTGTGAACGGGCCAAGACCGACCACGAGGGGCTGCTTCGGTTCCTCGCCGAGGTGCTCGGCAAACGCGACTCCATGCGCCTGTCCGCCGCGATGGTCAAGCGCCGCGGGGCGCCGGAGTACGCAAAGGCGTACGAGATGGCCGCCGAGCACATCGAAGATGCGCTGTTCTCCGCGTTCGAGCTCTGGCCCGGTGGCGACGGCGACCAGCAAGACACCACCTCGGAGGACATGCCATGAGCGCGCTGAGCGCGACCGACCGCGCGGGCGCTGTGACGACCTCCGCGCGGGAACCCACCACCCCCATCGACCTCGACATCGTCGACTGGCGAGCTGAGCTCGCCAACGCGCTCCGCGATCTGTGCCACGACCCCGACACCTGCCTGTCTTGCAAGGACAGGTACATGGCGGTCATCGAACGCATCGAGCCCATCGTAGAGCACCACAAGGCCCGGCGCACGGCCGCCGAGGGCGAGGTCGCACAGCTGAAGGCCGAGCGGGCGCAGCGGACCGCCGCGATCAAGCACGCCTTGGACGGTCTTCCTCCGGCCACGCAGGCGTGCCCGGACCGGCATTGCATCTGTCACGAGGGAGGCCGGCGATGACCCGCTTGGACTTCCTCCAGATGCTGTACGTCGTCCGCGCCGGGAAGGTCCGCTGGCAGTCGCGGTGGGCCAAGCGGCAGGCGCTCGCCGAAGTCCCCCGACTGGTGGAGGAGATCAAGTGGTTGCGCCGGACCCGGCCATGCTCCTGCGACGGAGACCCGATCGAATGCAACCACGAGGCGGCACGCGGCCAGGCCGAAGAGGAACGAGACCAGTGGCGCAGAGCGCACGACGAGTTCCTCGCCGCGTGGATGGAGACCATCCCCGCTGACGAGCGCGGCGACGGCACCGACCCCGAGGCCACCATCCTCGCCTGGGCACAGATGCAGGCCGTCGAGCTGGAGCACGCGAATGCGGCGCTGGCCGGCAGCGACGAAGGCCTTCGCCTCTGGCGACTCGACTGCCACGCAACCGTGCAGCGGCACCGCGCGCTGACCCTCCAGATGAAGGCCGAACGGGACGCGCTCGCCGACCGGCTCGCGCCGACGGTCTGGGACGCCAGCGTGCCGCCTGGCGGCAGGGTGTGCGCCGCCCCGGTGCCGGACAAGCCCGGCGGTCGATGCGGGATGCCGGTCGAGTCCGAGCCGTGCGCCGAACACGACCTGGAGGTGCGTCTCCAGCGCGCCGAGGCTGAAGTCCAGCGGCTGCGCGACGAGCAGAAGAAGCGTGAAGACTTCCGCGCCGTCATCAGCCTGCCGAACGGCGGATGGAACAGCGCCGAGGAATACCAGTGCACCCGGTGCGGAGCGATCGGAACCCGCGGCGGCAACGTGATCGTCTCGCTCGCCGAGCTCGATGGCCTCGCCAATCGGCATGAGTGTCTGCCCCGTGTGGACGGCGGTGAGAAGCCGTGCTGAGAGAAGACCTGGTCAAAGACGCGCTCACCGAAGCCGGCATGGTCGTCGGCGTCGCCGCCTGGTCCCTCATCGCCGCACTCCTGGCCGTCACCGTCGCACTCCTCACCGTCTGGGTCCTCATCCGACTCCGGCAGACACGCCGGTACCGCGGAGCCCCGGCATCCCTCGAGGAGATGCCCGGCCACCCCGAACGCATCCAGTTCCTGGCAGACCCCGTCGAGGACGAGATCTTCGGCGACGTCACCGAGCGGCTCCTCGACGAAGGCATCGCCGACCTGTGTGAGCGCACGGGGTGGTTCCAGTGATCGCCCTCGCCATCGTCATGGCCGTCGCCATCACCGGCATCTGCCAGCTCGGCACCGTCCACACCGGCACACGAAGGGACGCCGAGCGATGACCGTACGGCTCGTCCTCATCGGCGCCGCGCTGAGCGCCGTCATCGTCCTGGCCGCGTGGCTGATCGACCGGTACCTCCTCGGCCCGGCGATCGACCGCGCCACGTGCTGGGAGTCCACCGGCCAGCACGAAGACACCGGCCAGCACGACGACGGCACGCCCGTCCGGTGGACCCACCTCGACAGCAAAGGACACACGCCGTGAACGACCTTCTCATCTACGGCGCGCTGGCCGTCGGGCTGATCCTCAGTGGCATCGGGCTCGTGGTGACCGCCAGCTGGTGGCTCAACCCCGACCGCCGGACCCCCGAGCCGCTGCCGGTGCCCACCGTCACCGAGCTCGCGCAGGAGATGCACGCGGCCGACGTGGCCGCCTGGGACGAACGGGCTGGTACTCCGCCGCCGGCCAGCAGCCGCCACTACCTCCGCCACGCGCACATCGCGCACGGCCACATCACCGGTCGGGCGGTGACCCGCCGTGGCTGACGCCCTCTTTGATCTCGACCCCGGCCAGAGCCCGGCGTACCTCGAAGTCTTCGTCATGGACGACCGGCCCGACGGCAACCCCGACTGCTACTTCGCCTGCAACATCTGCGAACGCCGACTGGACGACGGGCCGTGCCCCGACCACGCACCGCTGAACGTCCCCGGCCTGCAACTCGTCGAGTGCGACGCCCAGCCCCGCCACCCCCACGTGTGGATGGTGGCCTCGGAGGCGTACGACCCGCCCTGCATGTATTGCGCCTACGAGCTGCAGCAGGGCCGTATAGACGAGCTGACCCGGTGCCGCCACTGGGGATGGCGGCGCTCACGCCTCTTCGGCCGTGTGGCCAGCCGCGCCTACGGGCTCGGCGTCGTCACCGGCTACGGCACCTCGTTCGGCGGCGGACCCTACGCCCACCACGGCTGCGTCCACGGCTTCCACTGGCGTGGCCGGCGCCCTTACATCCTCGGCTGGGAGCGGTGGAAGTGGAACTGCCTGTTCCGCCAACGCCACTGGCCGGGTGTGTTCATCGGGATGGAGTGCTGCGCAAAGTGCGCGCCGTGCCCTGAATGCGGCTCCACCACGACCTGCTTCTACGGGACGTGCGACAACCCGGCGGTGACCCGATGAGGGCACTGTCGGTACGCCCGCCCTGGTCGGCCGCCATCGCCCACTTCGGCAAGACGGTGGAGAACCGCACCTGGTACACCCGCCACCGCGGACCCCTTGCGATCCACGCCAGCGCCATGCTCGACGGCGGCCGCGAACGCAGCGACCACATCTTCGAACGAGTCGCTGACCTGTCCGGCCTGCCCGACGCCGTGATCCGGGAAGCCGCGCAGGTCCGCAGCGCGATCGTTGCTGTGGCCCGCCTCACCACCGTCTGCTCCGCGTCCCTGCCGGT
Organism: Actinomadura scrupuli; assembly: GCF_050971785.1. Lineage (NCBI taxonomy): Bacteria > Bacillati > Actinomycetota > Actinomycetes > Streptosporangiales > Thermomonosporaceae > Actinomadura > Actinomadura scrupuli. The sequence goes on from NZ_JBPCCU010000006.1 coordinate 117,431, forward strand.
TGAGGCCGGCTTCCCGCTGCGGTGCCCGTGCGGGCCGTGGGCGGTCGCGGGCCAGCGCCATTTCCGGCTCGCGGATGTCCGGCCGCTGGTTGAGCCTGTCCCGGCGCGAGGTGCGCTCGGGCTCTGGGACCTGCCGGACGAGGTGGAGGCGGCCGTGCTCGCCCAGCTCCGGACGGGGGCCGCCCGATGATGCCCGACACCTACGTGCGGACGCCCGGCGCGTCCATGTTCGTCGACCCGCACTACGACCCGGCCTACGACCCGCACTACCTGCACTACGACCCCCGCGACCCGGCCCCGGCCCCGGCCCGCCGCCAGGTCTGGGCGCAGCGCACCGTAGCCGCTCTCTCCCTCGTCACCAAGTACGCCGTCGTCACCACGGTCGCGACGGTCATCGTCCAACTCCGAGGTGTCGTGTGACCCACACCCATGCCCGCGCTGCCGGTGAGCGGACCCCCGTCGCCACCGCAGCGCGCCTGGCCGACCTGCCCCCGGGGTCGGCCACCCCGCCCTCACCCACCCCCCCGGGTGAGGGCGGGCCCCGCACGCGCACCGGCCTCGCGGACGGTGCGTCGGCCGGAACCGCTCCAGGGGTGGGGACGGAACCGGCCGACCGGCTCGGGGAGCGGGAGGGGAAGCCCGCCCCCGAGCTGGTCACCACCGACGGCCCCCGGGTGATCGGCTGGGACCTCTCCATCGCCGCCACCGGCACCGCCAGCCCCGCCGGCGACCTCCACACCATCCCCACCAAGACCGAAGACGGCGACCGGCGACTCCTCACCATCGAGCAGTACCTCATCGACTCCGCCGTCCCCCTCGGCCGCAACGCAGCCGACCTGGCCGTGCTCGAGGACCTGCCGAGGAACGCCAACGCGGCCGGCGTCACCGGCATGGTCCACGGGATCGCCCGCCGGATCCTCCTGGAAGCCGGCATCCCGTACGTCCTGGTCGTCCCGGCGACGCTGAAGCTGTACGCCACCGGCAACGGGCACGCCACCAAGGCCGACATGCGCATGGCCCTCTACCAGCGGACGGGGATCGACGAGCGCGACGACAACCGGGTCGACGCGTACTGGCTTCGCTGCATGGGCCTCGACTGGCTCGGCGCCGCCCCGGTGGTGCTCCCGAAAGCACAGCGGGAAGCGATGCTCCGCGCCGCGAAGAAGGGCAACTGGCCCGCTGACGTCACCACCACACAGGAGACGTCGTGCTGACCCTCTACGACGAGTTCGCCGGAGCCGGCGGCAGCACCGAAGGAGCCTCCAGCGTCCCCGGCGTCCAGCCCATCCAGGCCGCCAACCACAACAAGCTCGCCCTCGAAACCCACGGCCGCAACCACCCAGGCGTCGACCACATCCTCGGCGACGTCCTCGAGATGCGCATCACCCGCTTCGCCCGCGCCGACATCTTCTGGGCGTCCCCGGCATGCCCCCCATGGACCGACGCCCGCGGGAAGAAACGCGACTTCGACAAGTCCACCTACCAGGCCCTCGACGGAATGCCTGACGACGGCGCCACACCCGACGAGCAGACCATGCGCGCCCGCAAGCTCATGGAGGAGATCCCCCGCTACCTGGGGCACTGGGCTCTGCGCGGCAAGCCCATCCTGGCCGGCGTCGTGGAAAACGTCATCCAGTGCCGCAAGTGGGCCGAGTGGCACCGCTGGCTCGGCGAGATCCGCGCCCTCGGATACGAGACCCGCGTCATCGCCTTCAACTCCATGCACGCCCGGCCCCCGAACTCCCCGCGGGCCCCTCAGAGTCGCGACCGCCTTTACGTCGCCTACTGGCTGACCAAGCTCGGCCGCCGCCCCGACTTCGATAAGTGGCTGCGCCCGGCCGCGTACTGCCCGAGCTGCGACCAGGTGATCAACGCGATCCAGGTGTTCAAGCGCGCCGGAGTCGACATGGGCCGGTACGGCAAGCACGGCCAGTACGTCTACAAATGCCCCCACCACTCCTGCCGCGGCCGCATCGTCGAACCGGGGACCATCCCGGCGCTGATGGCCATCGACTGGAGCCTCCCCGGCACCCCGATCGGGGAGCGTGAGCAGCACGGCTTGGAGCCGCTCGCTCCCAACACCCTCGACCGGGTGCGGGCCGGCCTGAAGAAGTACGCCATCCCCGTGCTCGCCCCTGCCGGCGGCACCTGGCGTGAGTCCGCGACGCCGGTGGATGAGCCGATGCCCACCAGGACCACCCGCGAGAACGACGGCGTGGCCGTCCCCATGGTGCCCATCCCCATCACCGTCGAAGCCGCCGGGCACACCTTCGAGCGGCGGCCCGGGGTGCGCACGAGGTCGATCACCGACCCGGTCACGACCCAGACCACAACGGCGACCAAGGCCCTGGCCGTACCGCCGCTGATGGTGCCCGTCGAGGGCCGCCCCGGGAAGACGGCCACCGCGGCGACCGACCCGATGCGGACCCAGACCGCCCGCAACGAGACCGGCATGGCGTACCTGCCGTTCGTCGTGCCGATGCGCGGCGGCGGCGACAAGGAGAAGGCCCGCGACGTCGTCCAGCCCCTCCACACCGTCACGGCCGGCGGCAACCACCACGGGCTCGCGCTCCCCGAGCCGCTTATCGACGCCGCGATGATCGTCCGCCACAACTCCAGCCGAGGCGACGGCGGTGAGATGTCCAGCCCGATCTGGGAGCCGCTCCGGACGCTGACCAGCAAGGGACACCAGTCGCTGGTCAGCTGGGCCGATCTGCTGGTGCCGTACTACACCAACGGCACCACCCGGCCGGCCACCGAGCCGGTCGGCACCTTGTCGACCAAGGACCGGTACGCGTTGCTGTCCAGCGGCAGCGCACTGGCCTCGAGCGGCGACATCGACCTGGACGAGGTGCGGTTCCGGATGTTGGAGCCGCACGAGATCCAGCGCGCCATGGCGTTCCCCGACGACTACGTCATCTGCGGCAGCGCGAAGCGGGATCGGGTCCGGCAGCTGGGCAACGCGGTGACCCCGCCGGTGGCCGAGCTCATCGTGTCCGCGCTCGTGGAGTGCATCACGGGTGAGCCGCTCGAGGTGGCCTCCTGATGCAGCTGCACCCGATCGTTGCGGAGCTCTCGCGCATCCGGCACCGCCAAGGCTCAAGCATGCGGGCCGCCGGCGGCCTGGCCGGCCTCAGCAAGGAGACCGTTTTCCGCTGGGAGAACGGCCAACGGATCCCCCAGTTGGACAGCCTCACCGCCTACGCCGACTCCCTCGGCTACGAACTCGCCCTCCGCCCCAAGACCCCAGCAACAGAGAAGGAGCACAACGCACCATGACCGATACCCCCGAGGACACCGACGCCGGGCAGCAGGTACGCCCGTTCGCCGCCGTCTTCACCGAGATCAACGGCGGCCGCGTCGCCGCCGAAGCCAGCCGCGGACTCCAGGAACTCGCCGCCTCCGTGGCCGACCTGCGCCGCAAAGGCAAGGTCGTCATCACCCTCGAGCTGTCCCCCCGCAAGGGCTCCGAGAACGCCCTCAACATCGCCGCGTCCGTGGTCACCACCCTGCCCAAGCCCGAACCGGCCGAGGACGTGTTCTTCGCCGGCCGCGGCGGTGTCCTCACCCGCGACGACCCCAGCCAGCCCGAGATCCCGAACATCCGCGAAGTCCCCAGCCCCCACCAGACCAAGGAAGTCCGCCAGGTATGAGCACCCCACTCACCGCCGAACTCGCCGGCACCCGCACCGAGAACGACGCCGTCATCGAGGCGGCCATCGCCCAGGTCGAACCGCACACCCTGACCGACGGCGAGATCTACGGGTACAAGCTGCCGGGTCGTGTCGAGGTGATCGACCTCGACACCGAGGTGTACGCCAACCGCCGAGAGAGGCCCCGCCGTAAGACGGGCACGGTCGTCGTCCGCAACGTCGCCTCCTTCGCCGAGTACTTCGGCAAGCACTCCGACGAGGACACCGAGGTCTACGCCGACCTCGACGCCGGCACCGTGCTCGCCGTCCTCAACGCCCACCAGCCGAACGGCGACGCGCCCCGCTGGGAAGACCACCGGCTGCGCCTCCAGCTCACCCCGACCCTGCCGTGGAGGCGGTGGATCGAGAAGGACCGCAACATGCTCCCGCAGGTCACGTTCGCCGACTTCATCGACGAGAACCTCGTGGACATCGACAAGGTGCCGGTCCCGGCCGCCGAGATGCTGCAGGTGGCCACGACGTTCCAGGCCAACACCAAGGGCAGCTACACCTCGAAGATCAACCCGTCGAGCGGTGCGCGCAGCCTGATCTTCGAGGAGGACACGACCGCCTCCAGCGGCAGCGGGAAGCAGACGATCCCCGTCCCGGACAAGTTCGCAGTGCTCCTGGCTCCGTTCGACGACGTGGACCTGTACCGGATGGAGGCCCGCCTCAGGTACCGGATCGAGAGCAGCGGCCTGAAGCTCGGGTTCTTCCTGGACCGGCCGGACGACGTGTTCCGTGCGGCGGTGCAGCAGATCGTGGACCAGGTCGCGGAGGCGACCGAGGCGGTCATCATGCGCGGTGCGCCCGCCTGATGACCCAGCAGCAGCGCAACGACGACGCACCCCGGGCGGCCAGCACGGCCGCCCGGGCCCCCGCCGATGCCGATGACGGGCAGCATGACTGCGCCGCATCCGGCTGCCGCACCCGCCTCCCCGCCCGCATCCTCATGTGCCGCACACACTGGAAGCGGGTGCCTACCGGCATCCAGTCCGAGGTCTACCGCCACTACCGGCGCGGCCAGACCGCGGCCACCGCCAGCCCCGCCTACCTCGCGGCCCTCGACGCCGCGGTGGCGGCCGTCGGCACGAGCGGGCCACCGCGGCGGCGCCGATGAGCATGCATCCCCTCGAGCTCGCCTTCGGACGCCGCCTGGCCGCGATCCGAGCCGTACGCAGGATCTCCCTCCGCGCCCTCGCGCAGCAGTCCGGGGTCAGCCACAACGCCATCGCCACCGTCGAACGCGGCCAGCACAGCATCAGCATGGGCAAGGCCGCCGCCCTGGCCGAGGCGCTTGGCTGGTCCCTGTTCGACTTCCTGGGCGACGGGCCGGGCGGCCCGCTTGATGAGATCCGTGACGGCCAGCCAGCGGACGGCGGTGGCGCCCGTGGTTAAGCGCAGCCAGGCTCCGATCCACCTCGCCCCCGAGGACGCCCGCGCTCTCGTCCCTCTCCTGAAGGCCGGTCTCCGCGGACTCGACAGCTCCCGGTGGCGCCCCGGCCAGCAGGCCGAGTACCTCGTCGTGCCCATCGTCCTGGCCGTCAGCTGAAGCAGCCCGGCAGCTGCGTCTCGACGACCTGATGGTCGAGCTCGCCGCCGCCCGGTCCAAGCGCGACCCGCTCGCCGGCCGCGACCTTTCGCACATCACTCGCGCCGCCGCCTACTACCAGGAGACCGGCTATGGGTACTGACCAGGCGCCCAACGCGGCCACGGCTACGAACGCAGAGCTGGCCGCCCACGCCCGCCAGCTCGCCGACGAGCACCCCGGCGACTCCCTGCCCCGTAAGGCCGCGCTGTGCGTCGCCGTCTGCCTGCAGTCGACCACGACAACCGACGCAGCCCGCCGGATCCTGCCCCAGATCCGGATCCGCACCGTCCGGGACGCCGCCACCGAACTCTTCGACCGCCTCACCACGGCGACGCCATGATCGCGACCACTGAACAGCACATCATCGTGGTGACCGGCAGCCGGAACCACCGCGATCACAACCTCATCGGCACCGAGCTCAACCTCGCCACCGAGCAGACCACCGCCACCGAGATCGTTATCCGGCACGGCGACTGCCCGGCCACCCCCGGCGGCCCGCCCGGCGCCGACCAGATCACCGCTGAATGGTGCGAGGACCAAGCCGAATGGTTCGAGCGCGCGGGCCGCCTCCTCATCGTCGAGCCCATGCCCGCCGACTGGGACAACTGCGGACCCGACTGCCCGCCCGGCCCGCACCGCCGCCACAAGAAGCCCGGCGACGTCCACCACCCCGGCGAGCTCGACACCTACTGCCCCAAGGCAGGCCCCCGCCGCAACGCCCAACTGCTGATCGGCGCGCACCGCTGCATCGGCTTCCCCCTCGGCGCGTCGTACGGCACCCACAACTGCATGCGCCTCGCCCGCGCCGCCGGCATCCCCGTACGGAGGGTCCGATGAGATACGAGATCCGCCCCCTCGGCCACTGGACCGACCCCGTCACCGACCCCCGCCGTGGCGCCACCGCCTTCCGTGCCAGCTGGCCCGACACCCTCAAGCTCCTCGAGCGCGAGACCGAGCACCTCGGCGCCACCACGGTCGTCATCCAGGTCGACGCGGACGCCACCGACATCCGCCGCGACGGCATGCTCCGCGCCCGCGCCCGAGTCGGCCACCCCGGCGTCGTCGTCTCCTTCCAGTCCGCCCACGGGCCGCTCCGGTACGCCACCGATGCCTACGAGGACGCCTACTGGAGCACCTCCCTGACCGGCTGGCAGGCCAACGTCCGCGCCATCGCCCTGGCCCTCGAGGCGCTGCGCGCCGTCGACCGGTACGGCGTCACCCGCAGAGGCGAGCAATACCGCGGCTGGGCCGCACTCCCCGCCGGCCCGGCCCCCGCCTTCACCAACGCCGACGAAGCTCTGCGCTGGATGAAGGAGAAAGCCCACCTCCCCGCCGACACCGACCCCGCGAAGCTCTACCGGACCCTCGCCCGCCGCTACCACCCGGACGCCGGCGGCGACCCCGAGGACTGGGCGCGGCTCTCCGCCGCCCACGAGCTGCTCGACGAAGCGGGCCTCCGATGAACGGCCCCCGCTGCGGCTGGTGCTACCAGCCCACCGCCACCACCCTCCTGGTCGCCCGCCGCAGCGGCGAACACCGCGCCGCCCACACCTGCCCCGACGACCTCCGAACAGCCCGCTCATGGGCAGCACGAGCAGGACCCGTACACCAGACCCCCACCAGCCACCCACAGGAGACCCACACCCTCTTCTGAACCACACCAGCACCAAGGGACACGGGTTGACCACCACCACCGGCCTGCCGCCCCACGACATCGCGGCAGAACAGACCGTCCTCGGTGCCCTCATGGAAGGCACCGAACTCACCCGCGTCCGACAGTCCCTCCCAGACCCCGACGCCTTCTTCCGCCCAGCACACCAAACCATCTACGCCGCCATCTGCTACCTCGCAGACCACGGCGCACCCACCGACCCCATCACCGTCAAAGACGCCCTCGAACGCTCCGGCCAACTCGTCCGCTGCGGAGGCGCTCCCTACCTCTTCGAGCTCTACCAAGCAGCCAGCCACAACCCCGCCTGGCACGCCGCGATCATCACCCGCCACCACCAACACCGCACCCTCCTCGCAGCGTTCGAACGCGCCCGCCAAGCCCTCGACCACGCCGCCGAACCCGACCAGTTCAACGACGCCCTCGACCAAGCCCGCACCGCACTCGACCACGCCACCCCCGCCACCGGCCCCGCCGGCGCAGACCTCCCCGACCCGATCCTCGCCCTCTACCAACCGCTCGACTGGAAAGAGGTCTTCGCCGCCAACCCCGAAGGCGCCGACTGGCTCATCGAGCCCTTCATCGAACGCGGCCGCTCCGTCGCCATCTACTCCCCACCCAAGGCCGGCAAGAGCCTGCTCACCCTCGAATTCGCCGCCGCCGTCGCCACCGGCCAACCCGTCCTCGGCAACCCATCCACCGACCCCGCATCAGTGCTGTACGTCGACATCGAGAACTCCTCCGCCGACATCGGCGAACGACTCACCAGCCTCGGCTACGGGCCCGCTGATCTCGACAACCTGCACTACTACTCCTTCCCGAACCTCCCAGCACTCGACTCCGCCACCGGCGGCCAGCACCTGATCGCCCTGGCCAAGCACCACCAGCCCGACCTCGTCGTCATCGACACCGTCTCCCGGGTCATCGAAGGGTCCGAGAACGACGCCGACACCTTCGCCCAGCTCTACCGGCACGCCCTCGCACCGCTCAAAGGCCTCGGGATCGCCGTCATCCGCCTCGACCACTCCGGCAAGAACCTGGAGAAAGGCCAACGTGGCAGCTCGGCGAAGAACGCCGACGTCGACGCCGTCTGGCTACTGGTCAAGCAGACCGAGACCGCGTTCTACCTGCGCCGCGAGATGACCCGCACCAACCACGGGGTGCCGCTCATCGAGTTGCGCCGCCACGCCGACCCGCTGCGCCACGAGATGGTCGCCGCCGGGTCCGGGCTGCCCCCGAAGATCGCCCAGTTGATCGAGTACATGGACGAGCTGGACGTGCCCACCGACGCCGGCCGGGACGTCGTCCGCATCGAGCTCGCCGAAGCCGGGGTCCGGGCCTCCAACAACGACATCTCCCACGCCATCCGGATCCGGAAGGAGCGTGGCTGGTGACCACGCACCGAACCGGACAAAGAAGCACAAGCGACCTGTCCGCAGACATCCGAGAGTGCCGCAAGAAACCGCAGGTCAGCGCGTCGGACCTGTCCCGGACAGGTCCCCGCCGCACACCCCTGAAATACCCCCCACCCCACACGTATCCGCACGTCACACCTGTCCTGAAAATCGCGGACAGGCGGGAGATCACATGACCACCGCAGAAGACCCCTGGTCAACGCTCTTCGAGGATTGGAAACTCCCCGGGGGTATCGCAAGATCCACAACCTGTCCGGAAGCCCACCAAGATCAACAACAAAACCCCAGCTCAGACCTGTCCCGGACAGACCCCGGACAGCCCGGACAGGCCGCCCCCGTGCCGCTCCACCCCGGGCTGTCCCCGTCCCCCCGTCCCTATGAAATAGGGACGGGGACAGTCCGGACAGCACCTGTCCCGGACACCACAGCCGACGACACCCACTGGGAAAAAGTCCACCCCAAGATCAAAACCATCCTCACCACCTGCAAACCACGCTGCCTCACCTGCCACCAACCCGAAGGCCGCGGCACCTGCACCCCACGCTGCGCCACCATCTGCGCCTGCTCCATCAAGGAGAAGCCCCCCAAGAGCAACGGCCGCCGAGCACGCACCCGACGCACCGCAGACGTCTGCCTCGTCCGCACACGAGCCCAAGCCGAACTCGTCATCGGCCGAGACGGCTACCGCAAACTCATCGTCCGCGAATGCCCCCACTGCCTGGCAGCCCACATCCACACCGCCCACCCCGAAGCCAGCCCCTACCGCCGCTCCGGCTGCGGCCAGCCCTACGTCCTGGAAATCGCATGACCCCGGCCGGCACAGAACGCATAGCCGCCGCAACGGGCTGGTGGCTCTGCCCGAACCTGCCGCCCTGCCCGCATTCCGGTGTCGTCCACGACATCGAGGACCTCGACGACACACGCCCGAGGTGCTGCGTCGAGGGATGCGACTGCGGCGCCACCACCACACGAAAGGACGATCATGGCTGAGCCCTTCACCGAATGGGTGATCTTGGAACTCCTCGGACACCGGCGCCTGGCCGGGTACCTCACCGAGGCCACGATCGCCGGGCACTCCTACCTGCGCCTGGACATCCCCGACGGCGATCCCACGAACACCACGACCCCGCTGGCGACCCAGTACTACGCCCCGACCTCGGTGTACGCGATCCACCCGACGAGCGAGGACATCGCGCGGAAGGTCGCGGCGCGGAGTGAGCCGGCGCCGGTGCGGCGGTGGGAGCTGGAGCCGCCGGTGCGCGTCGAGCTCGACGCTGAAGATGGGCCGTTCTGATGCCTGAGCCCCTGCCCGACCGCGTCGCCACCTACGCCGGGCGCTTCATCGACTGGCTTCGCCGAGCCTGGCAGATCGCCACCATCCCGGAGCGCGAGCGCTGCTCGGCGTGCTCCCGCCGCGGCGTAGTCCACGAGACGATCACCGAGACCGGCGAAGCAGGCATCACCCGCCGGTGGGTGACGCGCTACTGCACCGTTTGCCTTCGCCGTGCCGAGGAGGAGCCGTCCTGCGACAGGTGTGGGCGCCCGTTTTGGCCGGCCTTCCCGCACGCCGGATGTGACCCGGCCGCAGCCGAGGCCGACCTGCACATCTTCCCCTGGCGCTGCCCGATGTGCGTCGGCGGCCTCGTGCTCGGCCCGGACGGGGAGGCGGTCGAGAGGTGCCTGCACTGCGCCGGGAGCGGCCTCACGAACGACCCCTGCGGGCCGGCCGAGCTCGCACCGCGGCCGCCCGGCGTGATGCGGACGGCCTGCGCCGACTGCGCCCTGCGGCCCGGCTCACCCGAGCTGGAGAACGCCGGCGTCGTGCTGCCGTACGAGGAGCCGTTCTTCTGCCACCAGGGCGTGTACGTCAGCGCGTCCGGCCGGTACGAACCGGTCGCGACCTTCAGGGGGCTGCCGCTCGGCCTGATGGTGTGCGCGGGCTGGTGGGCCATGCGCACGGAGCAGGCGATGCCAACCAAGCCGTACCGGGAGGTCCCGATCACCGAAGACGAGGTCGCCAAGCGGTGGGGGCCGAAGCCCGCGGGAGAGCCGACATGAGCGACCTGCGCGAACAGCTCGACACCCTCAGCCAGATCACCAAGGACCTCGACGGCTACCTGGAGCGTCGCGCGGCCGAGCTCGCCCAGCCGCTGATCGACAAGGCGAATGCCGCAGCGGCCGAGCGGGTCCGGGAGGCGGAGGCCGAGGTGACGCGCCAGACGGACCTCGTCACCGAACTGCGCCGCCAGATCGCCCCCGCCGACCGGTACCGCCAGCGCGTCGAGGACGCCGAGCAGCGCGCCGAAGCAGCCGAAACCGCACTCGCCGCACAGATCGACCGGGGCGCCCAGCTAGAGGCCAGGGTCGAGCGGTTCAAGAAACAGCGCGCCGGATGGAGCGGCATCTCGGACCTGCGCGCCGAGGCCAATGAGTACGAGGCCGAGCGCGACCGGCTCCGAGCGCGGCTCACCGGCGCCGCCATCCACGCCAACCGGCTCGCGAACAGCATCTGGCCCGACACACCCGCCTGGGCCGCCCTCACCGACCTACGCGCAGCCCTCGACCAGACCGAGGGGACCTGATGGACAACCACGCCCTCACCTGCCCGATCTGCGAACGCCGCTTCGATCACGTCCACCTCGACCAGGAAGGACAGACGTGAACGACCCCACCCTCAGCCAACTCGCCGCCTCCGGGCGCGAGATCTGGCCCGAACGGCTCACGCTCAACCACACCGCACTCGTGCTCAGCAAGGTCGCCGGCGACATCGCAGGACTCGCACGCGACAACGCCGAAAACCCCAGCGGCATCAACCCCGACGACCTCATGCGCGAACTCGGGAACCTGCTGCTCACCACCAGCCGGGCCATCAAAGACCTCAGGCTCAACCCCGGGCGATGCGTCCTTGTCGCGGAGACGGCACAACGGAAGTACGCCCTGCGGCTGCTCCGGGAGCGGGAAGGGGAGGGCGCCTGCTCCGGGTGCGCCTGCTCGCTTGCTGGATGCCGGGAGGGCGGCGGGCACTGCTGCGACGCCTGCCAGCACCACCAGCCACGGCCCAGCCACCAGACCGACGACGACGGAACCCAACGATGACCGAAGTGATCGCGCCAAACCCGTACAACCTGTACGCCGTACGGCCCCTCACCCACGCCCGGGTGAGGGGCCTTACGGGTGTCAGCCGTCCCGCTTGGTGGTGATCTGGTACAGGGCCACCATGACCCCGGTGCCGACGGCCACCGCGGCGCCCAACGGTTGTGAGGCGATAGCCAGGGCCAAGGAGCCGACCGTGCCGGCGCCGATCAGTGCCCACCGAAGGACGGGCCGTCGACGTTTGGGTAGCCTCATGGGAGGTTCTCCGTTCTCATTCATTGGACTGGACGGGTTCGAGTTCCTGCTGGCGGCTCTCCTGTTTGAGCAGGAGAGCCGCCGTCTTGCTTCTGTGACCATCCTCGGTTGTGCGCGGACGTTCGGCAGCATCGGAAGAGGTACCGGATGAAGCTAGAACTTCTCGGTCAGTTGACGTTAGCGCTTCCCGTACCTAGGTACAATAAGAACCATGAGTGGTGTCGAACGCATCACCGGCCCGCTGCTCGACGTACTGGAAGCCCTGCTACAGGCCCACCAGCAGAACGTCGAACTGCACGGCTGGCACCTGATGCGAACTACGAAGAAGCCCGGCCCGACCATCTACCGAGTGCTGGACAGACTTGAGGACGCCGAGTGGGTCACCGCCTACTGGGAAGACAGCAACCCCGACTCCAGTAGACCGCGCAGGCGGTTCTACAGCCTTACCCCAATCGGACTGGCCCAGGCCCGCACGATCCTGGCGGAGCGCCGCCCGGCCGCGCTCAACCCGACCGCTCGGCCGCTCGGCCGTCCAGCTCCGGGACCCGCGTTCGGCTGGCTCCCCCGGTGGTCGGCACCACGGCACGGTGAGCAGGGGGGCACCGTATGAGCCCCATCGGGTTCCTCCTGGGCGTAATGGCCGGCGTGGTGGCGACCGAACGCACCGATCTGGCCCCGTGGCTCGCGGTCCGCTTGGTGCGCTGGGCGGCCCGGCACCGCTACACCGACCCCGAGCGCGCCGCGATCCGCGCCGAGGAACACCAGGCGGTGATCGCCGACCGACCCACCCGGCTGCTGAAGCTCGCAACCGCCCTGGGCTTCGCAGCCGCCGCTACTGGCGCCATCACCAACCGCAGGGCCCGCCACGTCGTGTACGCCGCGCGTCAGACCAGGTACCTGGTCGGACGCGTACGCAAGGTTATGCAGCCTCTCATCACGGCGAGCAGCGCTCTCTGGTCCTCCGTGTCGGTCGACATGGTGGCCGCTCTTACCGTGCTTTCAGGGACGCTGATTATCGCCACGCTCATGGTCTCGAAGGCCTTCGGGCTGGGCAAAGGTTACGCGTTCATTTTCGTCGCCGTCGGCGCGATCGTCGGTGTTGGCGTGCTCCGAAGGATCTGGCGTCATAGAGGAGATGGCAGATCTGAGTGATCGAGAAGTCCGTTGCGCAAATGGCCCGACCAGCACAACGATGGCCACGGTCACGGGCCAGGCCACGGATCCGAAGAGCTTCGCCAGCGCCTCGATGAGTTTGACCGCGGAATCCACGTCAGCCCCCGTTGGCCGCGCACCACATGCGCAGCTCCGCGATCACTTCCGGGCTCCCGTCCTCTCGCTTTGCGATCTCCGCCAGCGCCGTGATCGTCGAACCGGCCGCCTCCGTCTGCGCAGAGAACTCATCGACGCCGGCCTGCGTCTTGGCGAAAGGGTCGCCGCCCTTCCGCCGCTGCTCCGCCCGGGCGAGCTTCTGGCACGCGATCTTCGCGTGACTGTCCAGCACAGTCGTCGATGACGGGCCGGCCGAGGTCGCGCCGGCGGCGTCCGGCGAAGACCCGGATCCTCCGCCGCTGGTGACAGCGATGAACACCAGCACGCTGGCGCAGATCGCGGCTGCGCCGAGAGCGACCCAGATCAGCAGGTTGCTTCGGTCCTTGGGTGCGTCCGGGTGCGGTTCCTGCGTCGCGTGTCTCACAAACATCCCCTTCGTCACGTAGACGGGACGAAGTGTGACCGCCCAGACGCCCGCGCGCCGGGCGAACCGGGAGAAACAGTCTGGCCGGACACGGACGCCTGACCGTTCCGCCCCACAGATGTCGATCCCTTGGTAGGAGCCCCACCCAGCCGGACGGCCCGGGCCGGCTCCTGACCCGTAGATCCGGACGGACCTTGGGAGAGGCACGTGGGCAACGGCAAGACCGGCCAGACCGACGGCGGCAACCGCCACCCCGACCAGGTGGCCCTGGACGCCAAGGCCGCACAGCTGCGCGCGGAGGGCAAGTCGTACCAGGCCATCGCCGATGCCATGGGCTGGGAGGCCAAGAGCACCGCCTACCGGGCCGTCTCCCGAGCGCTCAAGGACACGCTCGGCGAGGCCCCCGCGGAGGTGCGGCAGCTCGAGCTGGAACGCCTCGACACACTGTGGTGCAAGGCGTGGGAGGTCCTCGAACGCCCCCACCTCACCGTGCAGCACGGCAAGGTCGTGCAGCGGATGACGGGCATCGAGCGGCATCCCGACGGGATCGAGAAGCTCGGGCCCGATGGAAAACCGATCCCGGTCTACGAGGACATCCTCGACGACGGCCCCGTCCTCAACGCCATTGACCGGCTGCTGCGCATCCAGGAGCGGCGGGCCCGGCTCCTCGGCCTGGACGTGCCGGTCAAGGCGCACGTCACCGTGGACCAGGTCGATCCGCGGGACCTCGAGCTGGCGGAGATCCTCCGCGAGGCGAAGGTGCGGCAGGCAGCCGAGGAGCAGCTGCTCAAGGGCGAGACGCCCGCGGGCGGTGAGACGGCATGATCTGTCGACTCACCATCACCACCGACGACGGGCGTACCGCCGAGGGCGCGCAGTTCACCAGGGGCTTCGTGCTCATCGTCTGGGACGGAGATGATCCCCGTCCCGAGATGTGGATCAGCGTCGTAGAGCTCATGACTGAGCGCCCCGGCTGGAACATCACCTGGATTGACAACCCGGCAGCCGGCCGGGCGGGTGGTGGGTGATGGTGGTCATGGGGCGGCTGCCCGTCTACATGCGCATCGGCCAGTCGACGGAACGCGAGGTCGGCTGGATCAACCTCCGCGTCGAACAAGGCCCCCTCGACCAGGCCCGGGGCAAGGTCGTCGGCATCGCAGCGCTGCGGCACCTGGCGGACCTCCTCGAAGCCGAAGACACCGGCCGGGTGCGCCGCTGGATGCGCCGGTGGCGTGTCCATCCGCCGGAACTCGCCGCCTACGTGCTGCTCCTGGTGGCCGTGCTCGCGCCTCCGGCGGTGGTGGATCTGCTGCAGATGGCGGTGGCCGTACTGGTGCCGGTGCTGGTCGTGGCGTTCGGCGTGCGGCTGGTGCGGTCTGGGTGGAGGCGGTACCGCCGTGGCTGAGCACGAGAGCGGAACGTTGACGGCGAGCCTGTTCACCCAGGCGATCCCCTGCTCACCCGAGATCGCCGCAGCTCTGACCGGGAACACGCCCGATGCTGTCCGCGCGGAGTACGGCGACATGGTCTGGGTCGACATAAGCATCCGCGGCCCCATTGGCATGCGCCCCGGCCTGCCGGACCCGGAGCAGCAGCGCCGAGATATCGCCGAGATCTTCACTGGAGCGCTACGCCACGTCAGGGCCGGCTCGGTGGGTCCGGTCGATTGGGCGGCGGCCGCCGCGAAGATCGGCGCCCAGCCGGAGCCCTGCGCGAACGATCCCATGTTGCTGTCCGAGCCGTCGTGCCCGCGATGCGCCTTCGAGCGGTCGGCCATGCAGACCGCGTTCGGCCCGATCGACCTCGTGGTCCACCCAGGAGTGCCGCAGGGCGCAATCCACATCGGCGACCGTCACACGGGCGCAGGCGTCCAGATCCGGAACATCGGAGACGACGATGGCTGAACAGTCCAAGCAGGCACGCATCGCCGACGCGCTCGCCGCCGAACCACCCGAGGACGCACCTGGGGCCATGCTCAACGGCTGGATCGTCATCGCCGAGTGGGTCGACGCCGAAGGGCACTTCTGGCAGACCCAACTCGCCGACGCGCAGTCGCCCAGCTGGCGTTCCAAGGGGTTGCTGTTCGACGCCCTGCACGGCAGCAACGGGAGCGACTGATGGCCCGCCGGAAGCACAAGGGCGGCAAGGCCCCCTTCCGCAGCAAGGCCCAGTGGAAATGGGCGTTCGCCTCGAAGAAGTCCTTCGCCCACCGCTGGGCCCACCTCACCCCCGGCGGGCCCAAGGCGCGGTACCGGCGACTCCCCGCCCGCAAGACCGCACGCCGGCGGCGCCGATGACCACGGCCGTCCTCGACACCTACCTCGACGGCCAGGACGCGGAGACCTTCGACCTCCAGACCTACGTCCTGCACACCGTCGATGAGCGGCTCTTCGACACCAGCGAAGGCCGACGCACCCTTACCCGCCTCGACCCCGCCCTCTTCGCCCTCCTCTACGTCCCGCACCTCCTCCGCGACGACGACGGCGTCATCAGCTTCGCGGATCTCCACCTGGCGTTGTTCAGGCACGGCCGCCGGTGGCTGCGCCGGCCGAGCCCGCGGGAGGAACGGCACGCCTTCGTGGCACCCCGGGAATCCGGCAAGTCGACGATCCTGTTCAAGGTGCTGCCGCTCTGGGCGGCAGCGCACGGGCACCTCAACTTCATCGCCGCGTTCTCCAGCTCGGCGACGCAGGCAGAGACGCACCTGTCCGGGTTCAAACGCGAGCTCGACACCAACGCGTTGCTGAGGCTCGACTTCCCTGACCTGTGCCAGCCCGCGCGCCGGCCGGGCGGCGGAAACGTGGCCGACTCCCAGCAGATGCTCCACACCCGGTCCGGGTTCTCCTTCGCCGCACGCGGGCTCGACAGCGAGGTCCTCGGCCTGGTCGACCCCCGCAACCGGCGGCCCGACCTCATCGTGCTGGACGACGTCGAGCCCGACGAGTCGAACTACTCGGCCTACCAGGCGAAGAAGCGCCTGATGACCATCACCGACACCGTGCTGGCCATGAACGAACGGGCCCACGTCGCCCTGGTCGGCACAGTGACGATGCCCGGCTCGATCGTCCACCAACTGGTGAAGACCATCACGACCACGGAGGAGGTGCCGGACTGGATCACTGATGAGCGGTTCGTCGTGCACTACTTCGCGCCGATCGTGAAAACCGAGGACGGGCGCGAGCGGTCGATCTGGCCGGGGAAATGGCCGCTCGCCTACCTGATGTCGATCGCCCACACCCGGTCCTACAAGAAGAACTTCCTCAACCTGCCCGTCCGGATGGACGGCGACTACTGGGTGCCCGACGACTTCGTCTACGGCGATGTGGACGCCGTGCGGACGCTGTTGGAGATAGACCCGGCGGTGAGCGACAAGAAGACCTCCGACTTCTACGGGCTCGCGGTCATCGCCCACCAGCCGGCCCGCCGCGAGGAGAAGGGCCGGACTCCGGCCCGATGCGCGGTCCGGTACGGCCGGGCCTACAAGATGCCGCCAGCCAAGCTGCGCACGAAGGTGCTGGAGATCCTCGAACTGTTCCCGGAGATCGGAGCAGTACGGATCGAGGTCAACCAGGGCGGCGACACCTGGAAAGCGATCCTCCACGACCTGCCCGTCCGGCTGCTGGTGGTCCACGAGTCCGTGCCGAAGCCGGTGCGGGCGACGAACACCCTCAACCACTACCAGCGCGGCCGCGTGCTGCACGCCCGGAAGCTGCCGGAGGTCGAGGAGCAGATGACGAGCTATCCCGACGTGCTGAACGACGACCTCATCGACGCCGTCGGCGCCGGGGTCTCGTACTTCCTCGACCGCAAGCCTGTCCAAGCGACCGCCAAGACCGTGGAGTACGCCCGTTGAAGATCTTCTATGACACCGAGTTCCTCGAGGACGGCGTCACCATCGCGCTGATCAGCATCGGGATGGTCGCCGAGGACGGCCGCGAGTACTACGCGGTCAACCGCGGCATGCCCGCCAAGGAGATCGCCAAGAACGACTGGCTGATGGCCAACGTCTGGCCGACCCTGCCGCGTCTGCACGGCGACGCCCGGATGCACGCCAGCCGAGGGAACCCGCTGGCTCTGGACTGGCACCACCCGGACATGAAGCGCCGCGGCCAGATCGCGGACGAGGCACGCGACTTCATCCTGGCCACCCCGGACCCAGAGCTGTGGGCGGACTTCGGGGCGTACGACCACGTGGTGCTGTGCCAGCTGTGGGGCCGGATGATCGACCTGCCGTCCGGGGTGCCGATGTGGACGAGCGACCTACAGCAGGAGGCCAGGCGACTGGGCCTGGCCGACGCCGATCTGCCGGTCCAGGCGGAGGGGTATCACAACGCGCTGGCCGACGCCCGGCACAACCAGGTGGTCGCCGCGTTCCTGGCCTCCCGCCCGGCGGTGCGCGATGCATGACCCCTTGGTCGTCGCATTCGAGATCCGCCGCCCGTGGCCGCAGCGCAGCCGTGACCGCGACGGCCGGCCCGAGCGGTGGCGCATCGGCAAGTCGGCGTTCTGGACGCTCGCGGGCCGGAGCTTCTACTTCCCGTCGCTGATCACCGTCTGGCACCGCGAACCGGGCGGCCGAGACTCCGGCGAGGTCTGCAAGCACCACAGCCGCTACCAGGACGCCGACGGCAAATGGCAGTGGAAGTTCCACCACGGGTGGCGGTTCCACGTCCACCACTGGAAGATCCAGATCTCGCCGCTCCAGAGACTCCGACGGCGACTGCTGACCCGGTGCGCGTGGTGCGGTGGCCGCTCCACCAAGGGCGATGCGGTGAACGTCTCCCACCAGTGGGACGGCCCACGCGGCCGGTGGTGGCAAGGCGAACCCGGCCTCTACCACCACGACTGCTCCGCGATCGACAGCGCCCACTCCACCTGCGTGTGCGAGCACCCGGTGCTGGAGCACGACAGCTACGGCCGGTGCGCCCGCTGCGAGGGATACCGGCCGCACGGCATGACCAGTGAGCACCTCGCCCGGGCGCGCGAGCTCAAGGCGATCCCCGCGGGAGCACGGAAGGACGGCCGATGAGCGACCTCATCGAAGCCCTCACCGAGCTCCGCGACGCCCGCGACGAATACGAACGCGCCCGCGACTACTACGAAGGCGAGGCCGGCGAGAGGTTCACCGCCCCCACCATCGAGCAGCTCATCTCCGGCGAGGACGACAACAACTTCAAGGTCAACCTCGCCTGCCGCCCCGTCGACGCCATCCTCGACCGCCTGGAAATCGCCTCCATCACCGGCGACACCGAAGCTGTCACCAAGGCCTACAACGACCTCGTCTGGGCGCCGAATCAGATGGACCTCGAGGCGCCGACGATTCACCGCGCGGGCCTCATGTTCGGCGACGCCTACCTGTTCGTCTGGGACGCCGAGCCGCCGGCCGAAGACGAGGGCAGCGACCAGGAGGCCGAAGAGCCCGGCGGCGAAACCGAGCCCGTCACCGCCCCGGCCACAGGCGTCGACATGTTCTACAACTCGCCGCTCGTGGCCAGGATCCTCTACGACGTCGAGAACCCCCGTCGGAAGCGGCTGGCCATCAAGTCGTGGTGCATCACCGACGACAACGGCAAGGAACTGACCCGGGTCAACCTGTACTACCGGGACCGGATCGAGAAGTGGGTCTCGAAGGCCGGCACGAAGGCAGAGAAGGACGCCGACTTCGAGGTCTACGTCGATGACCACACTGACGAGTTCGGGCAGGTCCCCAACCCCTACGACACCATCCCGTTCTTCCACTTCAGGACCGAGGCCCCGTACGGGGTGCCGGTGCACCGCAACGCCTACGGCCCCCAGGACGCGATCACGAAGCTGATCCGCGGCCAGATGGTCCACGCGGACTTCACAGCCCTGCCACAGCGGGTCGGGCTCCTCGAGGCCGGGGCGACCACCGACGATGACACCGACTGGGGCTTCGACGAGACGGCCGACCCCGAGGACAAGCCGTCCAGCATGGTCGCTCGGCCGGGCAGCATGTGGCAGTTGCGCGGCTACAAGGACGTCAAGGAGTTCGCGGCCGGAGACGTCGACGCCTTCCTGAAGCCGATCGCTGTGTTCGTGCGGTTCATGGCGGCCGTCACGTCCACGCCGCTGCGCTGGTTCGACCCGATGGGCGGTGTCCCCTCAGGTGAGTCCATCCGTGCGGACGAGGCGCCATTGATCAAGCGGATCGCGATGTTCGGCCGGTCGTTCGCCGCAACTCACCGCGAGGTCGGTGAGTTCGCGCTAAGGATCTTGGGCATCGAGGGCACCATCACCGTGCGGTGGGCCTCAGCGCAGACGATCAACGACATGACCGGCTGGCAGGCGATCATCGCCAAGCAGCAGGCGGGAGTCCCCGTCCGGCAGGCGCTGATCGAGGCGGGTTACACGGAGGCCCAGTGCGACGAGTGGGGCTACACCGCCGAGCAGCCTGATGGCGAAGGCGCCGACTGGGAGCAGATGGCCGAGCCGCCCCGGGCCCAGGCCGGGGCTGGCTGATGGCTGCCCCCGGCGAGGAGCAGCTGCTGCAGACCGAGCAGCAGGCCGCCGCGGCATCCGACGCTGCGTTCGACCGGGCCGTCGGTGAGTACGGGCTGACCGCGGCCGCGCTGGCCGCTGCTGCTGGCGCGGTGACGGCCGCGATCACGGCGGCCGTCGCCCAGGCGGTGCAGATCGGCGCCGTCATGGCCGGGGCCGCTGCGGTCGCGGCGGGCGTGGTGCGTTCGAGGCGCCGCCGTCGGCGCGGACGGCCGTCCGGGACGGTGGTGTCGCCGGCGGCTCGCCACCTCCTGCAGGGCCCGACGATCGGTGACCGGGTGGACTCGGTCCTGGCCGATGCCGACCTGGAGGACGCCGAGGACCCGGCGGCGGAGCTGGAACGGATCAAGGGCCGACTCCGCACGGTGGCAACCGACACTGTGAACGAGGCGGCGTCGGCCGGGGTCGAGGACGAGGCCCGCCGTCTGAGCGCGGACGGGCTGATCTGGAAGGCCGAGCGCGACGGGTGCGTCCACTGCCTCGGCCTGTCCGGGCACATCGTTCCCCTCGGCGAAGGCTTCCCCGCCGACATGACCTTCGGAGCGAAGCCCCTCACCTGGCGGCACTACGACGGGCTGCCACCTCGGCACCCGCACTGCCGGTGCCGTACGGCTCCGGTGTTCGGCTCCGGCGAGGCCCAGTCGGCGGCGCTGAAGCGGGAGGCCATGCGGTCGGTGCTGCGCGGCTTCTCGCTGCCTTCGGAGTCGAAGACCGTACGGCTCGCCGCGGCGGACCGGCTGCTCCGGAGCGGCCGGGCCCGCCGGCTGCCGAAGACCGCCGTGGCGTTGAGCCGGCGGGCGGTGTCCCAGGGCGAGTTCCCGAAGGCCACGGAGCTCCCACCAACCAGACGCGCCGGACGGCGCATCACCAGATAGGGAAAGGGTCCGGATGGACGCGAAGACGATCATCGGCATGCAGAGCCCGGCGTACGAGCCGGACGGCGGCGGGTACTGGCCGTCGACCACCCCGGGCGCGGTCATCGGCATCACCCGGAGCGGCTGGCCGATCCGGCTGGCCGCCGGCGGGGCGGATGACGACGACGCAGGCGACGGCGAGGGGAACAGCGGCGAGGAGGACGCCGACACGGAGGAAGAGCAGGACGGCGACGGCGAGGACGAGAAGAAGACCGAGGAGACCGAGAAGCCGAAGCCCAAGGAAGACCTGGTCTCCCGGTCTGAGCTCCGCAAGGCGGTCGCCGAGCGGCAGAAGGCCAAGGCCGAGCTCCGCGCCCGCGAGAAGGAACTCGCCGACCTCAAGGCGGCCAACGAAGGGGCCGAAGCGACGGCCGCTCGAAAGGCGCGCGAGGCGGCTGAGCAGGCTGCCGAGGCCAAGTACAAGCCCGTCGCGCTGCGTGCCGCCCTGCTGGAGGCAGGTGTCCTGGTCAAGAAGGTGCCGGGTGCTCTCAAGCTCCTGGACATGGGTGAGATCGATATCGACGACAACGGTGATGTGACCGGTCTCGACATGCAGCTCGACGGGCTGCGTGAGGACTGGCCGGAGTTGTTCCCCTCCGCCGAATCCGAGGCGAAGACGGAGCGCCGTGGGAGCCGCGCGGCGGACGGCGCCGACAAGAAGCCCGAGAAGAAGAAGCCACCGACCACCACCGAGCGTCAGGCGGCCGCGCTGCTCGGGAAGCCGATCCGCTGAACACCATGCGCATGCAGTGACGATCAGTAGGTAGACGCCCTCGGACGGGGGCGAGCCAGAGAACGGGCCCGGACGGGCCGAGCGAATCGACCCGTCTACCGCGAAGGAAACATCCCGTGGCCCGCAAGAATGGCTGGCTCGCCCCGATCGGTCACATGCCGGACCCGGGCGACATCATCGGCTACCGCAAGAACGGCCTACCCATCCGCTCCGTCGGCGGTGGCGCCGTCAACGACGTCACCACCTGGACGCCCGAAGAATTCTCGGGCGACGTCGTCCAGAAGGTCCTGCAGAAGTCGGCGATCGAGGCGTACGCCCGCCCCTGGCCGATGGCCAACACGCTCCGCCACGTCCCCCGCTCCGCGGGCATGGACGTCGCCGGAGTCGCGGCCGGCGGCACCTACGCCGAGGACACCTCAACCAACGACGAGGTCCTGCTCACCGCGAGGAAAATGGGCCAGGCGCTGCGCCTGAACGACGAGGACATGAAGGACAACACCCTCGTCGACATCATCGCCACCAAGAAGATGGACTGGGCCACCAGCTTCGCGAAGTTCTACGACCAGGCATGCCTCGGCTGCACCGCGGCGGAGAACGGCACCACGGTCCTGTTCACCTCGGTGTACAAGAGCCTCCGCACCACCCAGTCCGGCCTCGGCTACACCGCCGACGACAACTACGTCGTGAGCGCCTCCGGGTCCGCGGTGAGCTACGACAACCTGTCCACGGTCCTGAGCCTGGCGGAAGTCGGGGACTACTGGGACGACGGCGAGGCGCTGGTGATCGCGCACCCGTCCTTCAAGGCCAAGGTGCGGAACATCCGGATCCCGCAGTACTCCGGTGACACCGGTGGTCTGCCGGTGTTCGTGCAGGGCCAGGGAGGCGACTCGGGGACGCCGGACACGCTGTTCGGGCACCCGATCCGTTGGTCGCTGGGCGCGAAGACGCACGCCACGAACACCTCGACGCCGACGGGGAACCCGCTGCTGATCGTGGGCAACCGGCAGATGCTCTTCCGGGGCGTCCGGTCGGGGCCGGAGTCGGCGGTGGCCGGTGCCGACAGTGGTCCGGCGTTCCTGACCGACCAGGCGCTGCTGAAGATGCGGGCCCGTCGCGGGTTCGCGGTCGCGCACCCGAAGGCCTTCGCCGTCCTTGAGGACGCGTAACCCCCTTTGTACGGTCCCGCCCGGTCTTTCGCCGGGGCCGGGCGGGATCCACGGCGACCGGTGTGAGGAGTACACGGTGAGCAGCGTCGAGCAGGACCAGGACCAGCCGGGGCAGAAGACATGCCCGGAATGCGGCACGCCCCAGAAGGTCAACCGGGACGGCACCCTCCGCAAGCACCCGGGCACCGATGGCGAGACGTGCCAGCAGCGGGAGAGCGTCGACCCCTCCGGTGAGACACCTGTGGCGGACGAGTGGGACGACGACGAGGTGCGGGAGACCAACACCGGCCCCGCCGCCGATGGCGACAGCCAGCCCGACGAGGACGCGCCGGCCGAGCCGTCGGCCCGCCCCACGCTGGCCCCGGCCGGGCACGACCCCGGCATCTGGCGGTGGACCATGACCGTCCAGCACCCCGCCCTGTACCTCACCGACGCCGAGTGGCACGAGCAGAACGCCCTCATGGCCGCCATCAAGGCCGAGGAGGCCGGCCACACCGTGACCGGCGAGGCCCGCTGGGACGGCGGCATCGGCGGCGGCGAAGACGAGGGCACGGTCCAGCTCACCTACCTGGTGCCCGTGCAGGCCTGATCAGTCGTGAGGGGGCTAGGTGAATGAGCCGTCTCCTGGCGAACTCGCACGTCGGCTCGACGAGATCGTACGGCTCCTCCAGGGGCTGGTCTCACGCCCCGAGTACACCGAGTACCAGCGGCACCTCGAGCACCGCCTGGCCGAGGTCGACGCCGACCTTGCCGAGCTCCGCCGGACCCACGCCGAGGACATCCGGGACATCGGCAAACGCCTGGATGAGCGGGAACGGACGAACGGCACCAACGTCCGCCAGGCCATCTACTCCGGGATCATCCCGGCGATCTTGTTCCTGGTCGGGATCCTCATCACGATCTCGCAGTCGCGCGGCGGTAAGTGATGGCTGAGCACGCGCGGTCCGTGCGCCGCTACGTCCCGGCCGCTGTCCTGGTCGCGCTGTTCCTGGCGCTGGCCTGGTGGGTCAGCGCGGAGCTCGGCAACCAGAGACGTACGGCCGAGCACGACCGGGTGACGCTCGCTCAGCAGGCGTCGTTGCGGGATCAGCAGATCCGTGCGTTGGCCGCGCAGGTACGGCGCCTCGGTGGGACGCCGGTGGTGTCGCCTCCTTCGGGCCCGGCCGGCAGCCCCGGCGTGGCCGGCCAACCGGGAGCGTCTGGGGCTGCTGGCCGTCCGGGCGCTGCAGGATCTCCGGGCGCTGCCGGAAGCCCCGGGCCGGTCGGCCCGTCCGGCGGTCAGGGCCCGGCGGGTGTACCCGGCCAGTCCGTGACGGGCCCGCCCGGACCAGCTGGCCCGGCAGGGAAAGACGGAGCCGACGGCAAGGACGGGGCGGACGGCACCGACGGTAAGGACGGCTCCCCGCCATCGAGCTGGACCTGGACCTACCTCGGCGTCACCTACACCTGCACGCAAACCGCTCCCGGCTCGACGACCTACGAATGCCAGCCGGCCAACCCGCAGCTCGCGAGAGGGAGGTGAGCGCCGATGCCTGAACTGACCGGCACGATCACCGGGCCGGGCGGCGAGGCTCCCGCGTCCCCGGCCGACCGGCGCGTGACCATCGCTCTCGTCGACCTGAACGGCCGGGCACGCGTCGGCTTCACCACCGATGACCATGAGATCGTCTCGACCACCGAGGTCACAGCCGACGCCTCCGGTGACTGGTCGGTCACGCTGCCCGGCAACGGCAGCGTCGACACCGACTGGGGTGACACCCTCTACCGGATCACCTCCGGGTACGACCCGGACTACCGGGAGCCCTTCAAGACCTACGTCACCGTGCCGGCGTCCGGCGGCCCGTACTGGGTCGGGGACATCCGCACCACCCCGCCCGGCGGCGCCTCGCCGATCACCGGGTATCTGCCGCTCACCGGCGGGACGCTGACGGGTGCGCTCGTGCTGGCCGGGGATCCGGTCACTGCGCTGGGGGCGGCGACCAAGCAGTACGTCGACAACGCCTCACCGGGCGGATCCGCCGCGGTCACCAGTGTGGACGGCCAGACCGGCGCGGTCAGCCTCACCAGCGTCTACCTTGACCAGGCCTCCAACCTCTCCGACCTGGCGAGCGCCGGGTCCGCACGCACCGCGCTGGGCCTCGGTGGGGCCGCGGTCCTCAACGTTGGTACCGGGGCCGGCACCGTGGCGGCCGGCAACGACAGCCGCCTGTCCGACACCCGTACGCCGACCGCGGGCAGCGTCGTCAACGCCTCGGTGTCCAGCAGCGCGGCCATCGCCATGTCCAAGCTGGCCGTCGACCCCACCGCGCGGGCCAACCACAACGGCACCCAGCTCGCGTCTACGATCAGCGACTTCGACACCCAGGTGAGGACGTCGCGGCTCGATCAGATGGCCGCGCCCACCTCGGCCGTGAGCCTCGGCAGCCAGCGCATCACGAACCTGAGCACGGCGGTGAGCGCGACCGACGCGGCCACGAAGAGCTCGGTCGATCTCAAGCTCAGCCTCACCGGCGGATCCCTCACCGGGAACCTCAGCATCGGCGCGTCGGCGAACCTCGCGGTCGGCGGCGCCGGCTCGTTCGGCGGCGGCCTCGGCGTCATCAGCCTGCTCAACGCCACGCCCGCCCCGAGCGCGAACCCGTCCGGCGGCGTGGTCCTCTACGCCTCCTCGCTGGGCGTCCTCACCGCTCGCGATCCGAACGGCGTCACCTCGCCGCTGTGGTCGACGTACACGACCAAGGGCAGCGACGAGGGGCAGGCCACGACGACGCCTCAGGACGTGGGCAGCATGTCGCTGTCCGTCCCGGGCGCCGGGGTGTACTGGTACGAGGCGTGGCTGCCGTTCACCTCGTCGAGCGCCACCAACGGCCTGAACCTGCGGCTGAAGTCGTCCGGCGCCCCGACCACCAGCTTCCTGTCCTACTGGATCTCGGTGCAGTCGTCGAACACCACGATCACGACGTTCTACCAGGATGCCCTCGACTCCGCGGTCGACACGACGACGGCGACGTCCACCTCCACCCGCTACCAGGGCCGGATCTACGGGCTGATCATCGCCACCTCGGCCGGGACGCTCGTACCCCAGTGGGCGATCGGCGCTGGCTCAGCGTCCACCGCGACGATCAAGGCTGGCGCGTTCGCAACGCTGCGGAGGGTCGCATGACCGACACATGGGTGACCGGCGCGGAAGCCACCAACATCACGAACGTGGCGGTGACGGATGAGCAGGTGGCGGCTGCCCACCCGATCATCGAGATCTTCAGCAACGTGACCACCGCGGCGTCCGGAAGCCTGAAGCCGCGGGACCTGCGGATGCTGCGGTACGCCGAGGCCTACCAGGCGCGCTGGCAGGCGACCCGGGTGGACTTCGGCTCCGAGGTGGACGTCGACCAGCTCTCCCAGGACGGAATCTCGTTCACCAAGGACGGCCCCGACTCGCTCATCCTCGCCCCGCTGGCCAAGCGGTGCATCCACAGGCTGTCCTGGATGCGGTCCCGCACGCTGCTGCCGCTGACCCCGGCGCAGGCACTCCGGCTGAGGGGGTTCTTGACCCCTGAGACGGCGCTCACCGGAGCGGAGGAGTTCCTGGACGACTACCAGGACTGGGAGCCGATGGGCGACGGAGGATGACGGCCTGGCTGCCCACCGAGGTCGTCGACATCCTCCGCGGAGAGACCACCGACGGGTACGGGGACCCGGCCGACACCGACACCGCCGTCGCCACGGGCGTGCCGGTCAGCATCATCGAGCAGGCCAAGCGGGTGTACCTCCCTGCAGAGAACCGGCTGACCACGGTCCGGATGTTCACCGGCCGGGCCCGCCCCGACGTGGACGTCCGTGAGGGTGACCGTCTGCGCGCTGGTGTGTCGATCTACCTGGTAGAGGGAGTGTCCGCTCCAGCCAGCCCAGTCGGGCCGGCGGACAAGCGGCTCGACCTCCGGCGGATCGACCAGTAGGCCCCGTAAACGGGCCGGTCAACCCGCGATGGCGCCGACGTAGAGAAGGCGGGAGGTGAAGCGCGTGCACGTCGAGATCACACCGGGCTGGCACGACCAGCTCAACGCCGAGCTCCTCCCGCGCATGGACCGCCTGACCGACGACATCGCCGACGACGCCGCGCGGTACGCCCCGTACGACACCGGCCGCCTCGAGGCCGGGATCGACGCCAGCCGCATCGACGACACCCTGTGGCGCGTCCACTCCCACGCCCCATACACGATCTACGTCGAGTTCCCCACCCGCGCCCACGAGATCAAGGCCCGGCCGGGCGGACTCCTGGTCTGGACCGACCCCGCCTCCGGAGCCAGGTTCGCGGCCAAGCGAGTGTGGCACCCCGGCACCGCTGAACAGCCGTTCATGCGACCGGCCCTGTTCCAGGTGCGTGCGCTGTGAGCCTGCTGCCGACCTCCGAGCTCGTCGCCATCGCCTGGCTCAAGGGCATCACCGACCTGCCCACCAACGCGATCGGCACCACGCTGCCAGCGCTCGACTCGTGGGCCGACACCGGCTTCATCGAGGTCGGTGTGGTCGGGGGCAGCCCGGACCGCGACACCCCCGTGCGCCGGCCGGTGCTCGGCATCCAGTGCTGGGCGGCCAACGCGAACAGCGGCCGGCCGCCCTGGGGGAAAGCCAACCAGCTGGCCGAAATCATCGCCGCCGCCTGCTACGGCCGGGTCGACGACGCCGTCCCGTCTCAACGCGTGGTGACCATGCACGTGCCCGGCTACCAGCAGGCCCGGGTCACCGCGGCGTACTTCGTCACCGAGCCACGCCGGATCCCAAGGGCGGACGATGCCCGGTACGCCATGTACTCCGGAGACCTGCAGATGCACTGGGTGGCCGCACCATGACCCCCACCCTCTACGCCCTGTGGGGCGAGCACGCCCAGTCCTGGCTGACCCACCAGGGCCGGGTCATCGCGCACACCAGCCGCGAGGAGCTCGAATTCCTCGTCCCCGGGCCGACCGTGCGCCCCCTCAACGGCATCCCGGCCGACGAGGTCCTGATGATCCGCGATCACCCGAACATGGCCTCCGTCCGGTGGCCGCTGAACAGAGAGGACTTCCGCCGATGAGCGAGCCCACCGACGACGGCCTGGTCGAGGTACGCACCACCATGCGCCCCTGGGCACCGCTACGCGTCACCGAGACCGAGCGCCAGCACCTGCTGAATGAGGGCCTCCTCGAGGAGCAGGTCCAGATCGCCGAGCAGGTCGCGGCGACCACCACGCCGCCCCCCGCCAAGCCGACCACCAACAAGCAGAAGGAGGGCTGACCGATGGCAGCCTCGTCGGTGACCACCGCCAACCTCATCCAGGGCCCCGGCACCCTCTACTCCGGCAACTACGGCGCCACCGAGCCCACCGACACCGCCGTCAACACCACGCCGGCCACCTCCGCGTGGACCGACTGCGGCGGCACCCAGGGCGGAGCGAAGTTCACCCTCACCCAGACCTTCTCCGAGCTGGAGGTCGACCAGATCGTCGAAGTCCCGGCCCGCCGCCTGACCAAGCGCGAGTACATGATCGAGACGAACCTGGCCGAGCCCACGCTGGAGAACCTGGTCCTCACGACCAACAACACCAGCGCCCCCGCCTCGGGGGCCGGTTACAAGTCCCTCGACTTGGACGCGGCGGACTCGGCGACCCAGCTGACGTACCGGGCCTTCATCCTGGACGGCTACGCGCCCGGCTCCTTCCGTCGCCGCCTGATCCTGCGGAAGGGGCTGTCCACCTCGAACCCGGAGAACGAGTTCAAGAAGGACGGCCAGACGCTGATCCCGGCCAAGCTCGAGGGGCACTTCGTGTCCTCATCGGTCAAGTCGCTGCACATCGTGGACCAGACGAGCTGAGGAGCGACATGGCACCGGCGACCACCACAACGAAGAAGCCCGCAACGGCCCGCAGGACCGCCGCGCAGAAGCCCGCGGCGGCCCCTGCGGAGCCCGAGCACACCGACCCCCCGCCGCCGGCCGAGGACACCGAGCCCCAGCCGCCGCCCGAGCTCGACCTGGACGGCGGCGACGGCGACGTGATCGTCATCCCCGCAGGCAAGGCCACGAAGGAACCGGAGGAGCCCAAGCCCGTACCGGTCATCAAGGTCTTCACCTACGGCGAGAAGACCTACACCATGCCCGTGGAGGTGACCGCCCAACAGGCCATGCACGCCACGTGGGTGATGAAGACGCACGGCACCCTCACGGGCGGCCTGCAGATCGTCGAGCGGCTCCTCGGCCCGGAAGCCCTGCAGGTGCTGCTGACCGCCCCAGAGATCGAGGACGAGCACCTCTTCGCCGTGATCACCAAGGTGACCAAGCATGTGTGGGGCCGGTCTGAGGAGGCGCAGGGGGAATGATCGCGCGGGCCGCGCAGGTCGCTTGGGTACTCGACTACCTCGGTGACCTCGAGAGCGACATGTCTGCCATCCATCGGATCGATGACATGTACGCGATGCCCGGCCCGCGCTTCTTCAGGCTGGCGGCGCGGATCGGCGCCTACGACGGGGCCGTGGCCAACCGCCTGGCCATGCGCCACCTGCAGAACCAGGAGAAGGCCCAGGAGATCTCGACGGCCGCCGAGATCGCAGCATCACCGCTCGGCGAGCTCGTGTCCATCGCGCAGGTCTGAAATCTGAGAGGAGGGACGTATGCCGGAATTCCAGATCGCCGAGGGGTACGTCGATGTCCACCTCAAGGACCACACCGACACCGAGCTCCAGGCGCTCATGGCCCGGCTGCGGGCCAGCGGCGGGGCGACTCTCCCGGTCAGCATCAACGACCAGACCGGCCGGGGCCTGCGCGAGCTGGACGCCCGGATGCGCACGTGGTCGCGGACGCACGGGCAGAACGTGGACTTCCGGGCGAACACCGGCCAGCTCGAGGCGTCGATGCTCGCCGCCCGCCGTACCGCGCTGGCCGCGGCGGAGGCGACGGACAAGCTCACCGCGGCGCAGCGTGTCTCCCGCGAGGTCGCCGAGCGGCTGGCCCGTGAAGAGCTCTCCGAGGCCGAGGCGGCACGCCTGACCACCCAGGCGGCCCGCGGGCTGGAACGCGCCGAGATCGCGCAGGCGGCCGCGGCCCGGGCCGCCGCAGCCGCTGCGGACCATCTGGCCGCGCAGCAGCGCCAGCTCGCTCGTGACACCGAGCTGGCCCGCGTCGCGGACATGCTGTCCATGCAGCGGGCGGCCGGGAACCGGCGGATCTACAACAACCTGCTGAACGACACCCGCCGCCGGTTCGGGTCCCTCGAGGGCACCGCGGCCGGCTCGTTCCGCGAGATCGAGAACCTGGGCCAGCGAGCTTTCGGCCTCTTCCAGCGCTCCGGTACGTCCGCGACCAACGCGGTCGGCCAGGGGCTGACGAAGCTCGGCGAGATGGGACCGATGTCGGTCGCCGGGATAGCCGTCGCGATCGCTGCCCTGCCCGCACTGGCTGTCGGCGTCGGTGGCGCCATCACCCTCGGCCTGGGTGGCGGGCTGGCCGCGGCGGCCATCATGGCGGCGTCCAAGAACAAGGAGGTCGAGGCCAGCTTCACCCACCTGAAGGACCACGTCGGCAAGGAGATGAGGACCATCTCCGAGCCGTTCGTACCTGAACTTGAGCGCATGGCCCAGGCTGGCGAGCGGGTGTTCGATTCGTGGGCGCCGCACCTGGACTCGGTGTTCGAGAAGATCGCCCCGGCGGTGGGCCATTTCGTGGATGAGACCGCGGACGGGCTGGAGCGCTTCGGCCCGATGTTCGACAAGATCGGCGACGAGTTCGACCCGCTGATCCGCGAACTCGGCGACGAGATGCCGGTGATTTTGAACAACATCGCATCTGGGATCGAGGCCGCGGTCGGCGCCGCGGATGGCCACGAGGCCGACTTCGCATCGTTCGCAACGAACCTGTCGAAGATCGTGCTGTACGGAGGGCAGGCGGTCGGGGCGCTGTCCAAGGCCTACGACTGGGTGTCGAAGTTCGCATCCTTCCCCGACTCGCCCTGGGCGTTCATCAAGGATGCGATTCCCCCGCTGAACGTTGCCGTCGGCCTGTTCAACACTGTGGCGGATCTGTGGGACAGGGCATCGGGCGGTGGGGAGATCTCGGGCGAGTGGAAGGATCTGGCTGACGCCGCCGGTCAGTTCGCGGCGAAGGCACCGTCCGCTGCCTCGGCCGCGTCGCAAATCGCCGCCGACCTGAAGAAGGCCGGTGACGCCTCGCAGGGTGTTGAGGCCCAGGTGAACGCTCTGACGGCCGCATTGAACCGCTTGTTCAACCCGCAGCTGGCGGTCTACCAGGACACCACCCGCATGAAGCAGGGGTTCCTTGACCTGGTCAAAGCGCTCAAGGCCAGCCACGGGAATCTCGGGCTGGCGACGGAGAAATCCCGCGCGGCACGGGACGCGTTCGCGTCCCAGCTGCAGGTCACGTCACAGCTGGCGCAGTCGACGCTTAACTCAACTCACTCCATGGGCAAGGCGCGCGCCGCGGTCGCCCCGATGATCGAGGCCCTGTATCGGCTGGCAGCCGGCAACAAGAACGCCACGAAGCAGGTCGACAACTTGGCGCAGGCGGTGGGCCTCGTCCCGAAGAGCGTCACCACCAAGGTCAAGGGCGAGATCTCCGATCTGCAGCACAAGATCGAGGCGGCCAAGGCGAAGCTGAAGACCGTGCCGCCGTCGAAGCAGTCGGCGATCAAAGCGACCATCGCCGACCTGGAGCGCAAGGTCGCGGCTGCGAAGGCGCGCCTGGCTGGGATCCAGGGCAAGACCGTCACGATCAACATGAACCAGGTGTGGTCGTCGTCCGGCGCCTACATCGGCGGCCGCGGCGGCGGGCCCGGCCGGGCCGACGGCGGTATCGACTTCCACCGGTACGCCGCCGGCGGGGTCCGGCATGACCTGCCGCCGCACATCACCGACACCCCCACCGTGCTGTACGGCGAACCGGAGACAGGCGGCGAGGCGTTCATCCCGCTCGGCGCCAGCAAGAGGCAGCGGTCGACGGGCCTGCTGGCCGAGGTCGCAGCCATGTTCGGGCTGGTGCTCTCCAAGCGGATGGCCGACGGCGGGATCCTCGGCGACTGGACCGACGAAGTCGAGGCCTACGCCAACGGCGGGTTCCACAAGAGCTCGATCAACGTGCACGCCAAGGCGGTTGCCGCAGCAAAGGCCAAGGCCAAGAAGTCCGCTGCTGGTGCGTCCCTGATCGCTGGGATCACCTCGTCGATGCTGTCATCGCTGGACAGCATCAACAGCTACGCGACCAAGGTCAACAACCAGATCAAGGCCACCTTCTCCGGGAAGACCGAGACGAAGCTGCTGGCCTGGGCCAAGGGCATCGAGTCGAAGATGGCGACGGCGTCCAAGTCCGCCGCCGCCTTGGCCGACAAGATCAAGGAAGCGAAGGACTACTCGGCCACGACCAAGACCAGCATGCTGGGCACCGCGACGCTGGCGAACGTCGGCACCGTGGCCAACGCCTCCGACATCAAGTCCGGGCTGAACTACCGCCTCAACAGCCTGAGGGCGTTCTCCTCGAAACTGTCCGCGCTGGTCAAGGCCGGGCTGAACAAGACGATGCTGCAGCAGGTCATCGATCTCGGCCCGGAGCAGGGCACGGCCATCGCGGACATGCTGCTCAAGGACACCACGGCGATCAAGGACGTCAACGCCACCCAGTCCCAGCTGGACAGCATCGCGGGGACGATCGGCAACAACGCCGCCGACGCCATGTACGACTCGGGGAAGAACGCGAGCAAGGGGTTCTTGTCCGGGTTGTACGGGCAGCAGGTTGAGCTGAACGCGCTGATGCAGAAGCTCGGTGCGCAGATGGCAGCCGGGCTGAAGAAGAGCTTCGGGGTCAAGTCGTCGAGCTGGGGGAAGGCGTCGGTCCCCAAGAAGCACGCGGCCGGCGGCATCGCTCAGGCAGGCGAGCTCGCGCTGATGGGCGAGGAGGGGCCAGAGCTCGTCCGGGTCGGCTCCACGAGCCGGGTCTTCACCGCGCAGGAGACCGCAGCGCTGGCCGGCGGTGGCGGCGTCACCATCCAAGGCGGCATCCACGTTCACGTCACCGGCACCCTCGACTTCACTGACCGGCGGCAGCGAGAAAGGATCGCCAAGAGCATGGTCGTGGAGATCAAGGAAGAGCTCCGGCTCTGGGACAGGGCCCACCGGCGATGACGACCTGGGGCACGATCACCATCGGACGCATCAGTCTCCGCGAGACCGTCACCGTCTCGGAGACAGGTGGCGACGACCGTCGGCTGTCGGTGGCTGGCCAGGAATCCACGCCGCCTCTTCCTCGAACCTCGGTGGTTGCGCTACACGACAACGTCCTCGGGATCCAGTCCGACGTGGTTCTCCCTGTCGCGTGGACAGACAAGCCGGAACGCGATGGCTACTACATGGCCACCAGCGTGTCTGCTGAGCTGACCGATTGGCAGGGTGAGGTCGTCACCTCGAGCTGGAAACTCGACCTCACCCGAATCGGGCTGGACAACGAGACTGACCTGCAGTCTCGACTCTCCGGGGCCGCGCGGGCGAATGACTTCGCGCTGTCCGGCGAGCGGTGGCATGCTCCGCCGATCGGCCACTACGCCTATTACACCGGCACGACCCAGCCCTCCACCATGACCCGCACCAGCGAAGACGGGGCGCTCACCGTCTACCGATCCATCCCGGCCGGGGTCTCACCGCGATGGGGGTGCGCGCCGGCCGACTACGGCAACGCCCGAGTCCGGATCCTCTCGGAGGGCATCGAGCGGACGGGCGTCAACACCGCGGCCTCGGCCGACGACTGGGAACTCTCCAACGCTCTCGTCCGTGTCCGGCCGAGCGGGTCGCACCTCGAGGTCGCGGCCTACGACGGCACACAGTGGGAGAGCAAGAACTGGAACATCACCGTGGCCGGCAGCGCAGTAGCCAGCTGGACAGCGGTCACCGTGCTGCGCAACGACTTCGAGGCCGCTGCCGTACGACTCACCCAGTCCCGCAGCCCAGGCCGGGCCACCCTGGACCTGACCCTCCGCCGCGGCGCCCGCTTCGTCGAGGGTTACCTGCAGGCCGACACGAGCGGTACCCTCGCCGCCAGCCTGGCCACTCTGGAGAACACCACCTCGTTCGCGAGCGCGGGCTATGTGGTGGCCACGAGCAACGATGGGGCGGGCAATACGTACACCGCGGGCAGCGCCCACAACTTCACCGCCCACGCCTCAGGTGGCGTCTCCAAGGCATCTTCGGTCGCCCTGGACTTCTACCTCGGTGCGGTTGTTGGTGGGTCCTCTGCGGTCTCCGGGGACGCGGCCACGAACCTTCGCGATCAGTACATAGCCACATTGCCGGAGCGCGTCTACGGCGTGGGGCGGTGACCAGATGACCGTCAACCAAGGCATCCAGATTGCCGGCACCTGGAACATCTCCCTGCGCAACGAACTCCCCCGGGACATCCTCGACGCCCTTGAGTACTACGGCCACGTTGCGATCCTGCCCAGCCGCATGGACCCGCGCCAATACGGCGACGGCCTCCTGACCGCAGCCCGCTACGTCGGGGTCCTGCGCGGACGCACCACCGATGACGACTCCGTCAACCTGTCCGGTCCCGGCATGGACTCCTGGCTCGGCGACGAGGACGACAAGGGCGACATCGCCGAGACCGCGATCAACCTGGAAGCCGTGACCTTCCCCAGCGCGGTTCGGGCACTGCTCCCTGATGCGATCACGGAGGGCACGCTGCACTCGGTGCCGGGCAGCTACACCCATCGCCACCAGTGGGAGACCCCGAAGAAGTCCATCAGCTACGTGTGCGACTCCTTCGGGAACGGGGGCATCGGCGCGTCCGCCGTGGAGTACCGAGTCAACGGGAACGCCACGCTGGACGCCGGCTTCGTCTCCGACCTTTACGACATGGACCCGGACTGTCTGATCACTCCGAAAGATGCCGGGTTCGACCGGGCGATGCGTGGCCTGCGAGGGAAGTTCTCCGTCAAGAGGGACGTCGAGGACTTCACCACCCGCGTGGTCCTCCTCGGCGAGGGTAGCGGGCTGACGATCGTGACGGGCTCGGCCGATATCAGCGTCAACCCGTACTTTGACCTGCATGGCAACCCCGTAAAGAGCACGCGCATCATCTCGGAATCCGACACTCCTGCCAGCTCGGCGGCCAGCCGGGCCGCGCTGCAGCTCGCTGGGTTCAACGCCTCGAACGACGATCTGACCCTCAGCACAAATGAATACGACGTCACGGGCAGCTTCAACCCGGGGGACATGGTCTACGTCTGGGACCCCGATTCCGGGCTCACCGACACCGCGAACGAGATCACCTTCCGGGGACAGAGGATTAACCCCGTGGCGCTGCGAACCACAGAGGTGTCCTGGCCGGTCACCGAAGGAATGACCGTCGCCTACCGATCGGGCGCGGGCACTTGGTACGACCTCACCGACTATGTCGTCTGGGAGACCGGAGATACCCAGATCAAAGTCGGCGCCGCAGCCCGCACGCTCGCCGCGACGAGTTTCGAAGCTGTCTCGTTCCGGCCGGCCGTGGACACATCGATCCCGGCCGCGCCTGCGTTGGTCACACCGTTCGTGACCTCGGCTTACTTGGACAACCGCGGCTTCACCCGGTCCAAGATGATCGTCGGCTGGTCCGCCCCATTGAACGTGGACGGCTCCACGATCCTCGATGGCGACCACTACGAGATCCGCTACGCGGTCGACACCGACATCATCTACCCCGCCACCTGGACCCAGGTCTCCCAGATCCGCTGGTCGGACATGCAGACCTGGGGGCAACCTTTCGCGCATCCGACTGGGCAGTGGCAGACGCAGTATGCCCCGTGGGGCGACACCAGCGTGCTCCTGCAGGACCTGTCGCCCGGGGTCGGGTACGACATCCAGATCCGCGCCGTCGACCGCAGCGGGAACACCTCGGCGTGGTCCGGCACCGTCACCGCGGTTGCCGAGGCCGACAACATCCCGCCCAGCACGCCGGCCGCCCCCACCGTGGCCGCGTCCCGTATCGCGGTGCAGGTCATCCACGATCTGGGCCGGGCCAGCGGCGGCACCTACAACCTCGAATCGGACCTCGACCACTTCGACGTCCATGTCAGCAGCGAGCCGACTTACACTCCCGACGAGACCACCCGGGTCGGCCGGCTCCGCGCCAATGCGGGCATGATCGCCGCCCAGATCCCCGCCGTCGGAACCTTCTCTGTTGAGGACACGACCGAGCGGTGGGTCAAGGTCATCGCCGTCGACATCGCCGGCAACGCCAGCAACGCCTCCGAGGCAGCGGCCGCGACCGCCCTGCTCATCGACGACGCACATATCAGCGACCTCACCGTGTCCAAGGTGACCGCGGGCACCATTGCGGCGGACTGGATCGTCGGCGCCCGCATCAAGACCGCCGACTCCGGCGCCCGGGTCGAGCTGTCCAACTTGGGGCTGCAGGCCTACAACGCCGCCGGTAACCAGACCGTGTCCGTGTCCGCTGGTGACGGGTCCGCGGTGTTCGTCGGCCAGGTCTCGACCGCGTTCAGCGGGGATCGTGTTGTCATTTCCCCAACCGGCGGCTCCAACGGCGGCAGCATCCGGTTCTACCCGTCCGGGACCTCGGACTACGCCTCGATCGAGTCGGTGACGACCACGGACCCCGCGCTGCTGTTCTATGCGGGCCTGGACTCCACCAGGGGCGAGATCATGCTGTTCTCCACGGACATCAAGATGCGCTTCCGGAACAACGTCGGTGGCCACCTGGAGCTATTGCAGAGTCTCGCGTACCTCTCTTGTGACTCAGCCGGTGCGCCCGGTGACCCGGTGGGCAACGCTTCCATCATGGTGAACGCCGACAGCTCGATCCAGATGTATGGGACCTGGGCCAACTTTGTCGACTTGGGCGCGACGAACGCTTTGTTCACCGGGGATGTCCCGGCGACCGCGAGCGCCAGCACGTTCGCGATCTCGTACGGGACGACGGCGGCGTCGAAGCGGACCCCGATCTGCACGGTTTTCGACAACGGTGCCGCCGGGACCTCGGCCGTCCACGCGTTCCAGGTGTCGGCGTCCTCGACGTCGGGTTTCACGATCGACCTGAGCGCCGCGGCGAACGCCGGGTGGTCGGTTTTCTTCTGGGCCTTCAGGGTGTGAGGGGCAATGGCAGAGAGCAGAGAAATCATTTCCGTCACCAGCGGAATGGTCGGAGCGACGAAAACCTGGACCGTGGAATACCGCCGCCCGGACGGCACCCTTGGCGGCCACCTCTTCCCCAAGGACACCCTGCTGTGGCGGGCGCTCGAGTACGGCATCGACATCAACGATGTCGACACCCTGCTGGACGTCATCCTGCATGAGCCCCTCATCGCGGACCCGACCGAGCCGGCCAACCACGGCACCGATCCCGCGGCGCAGCGCGGCTACACGGTGGTCGAGCCGGGGGCCGTGGATGAGATCTTCGGTGTCATGGCCCGGCCGGCCGCGCGGGTGCCGGTATGGCTCTACAACGCGCCGGACGTCGACGCGGCCCGGGCCGCGCACCTCATCCGCGTCGAACACGCCAAGAGCACCAAGGCGGCCTACAGCCGGCACTCAGGGAAAGGCGCTGACCCCCTGGATGCCATCAGGAACGAGCACCGCGAGGTGATCACGCTTATCGACCAGGTGCCCGCGGTCGCCGCCGTGCACGAGCGCATGCGCGACCACATCAGGGCCACCCGCGAGCAGACGAAGGCGGCCGCACGGGCACCCCAGGCCCAGCCGTCCGGGGCCTGGGCGAAAGACCGAGCAGGGAGACGACCATGACCACCACCACCCGGTACGGGCTGCACCTGCCGGCGGCCGACGGTTCGGACCTGGTCAGTGTCTCCACGGACCTGATCGGGCCGCTCACGACCATCGACGCTGAGCTCGGCGTCCCCATCACGACCGCGCTGCCGTCCAACCCCGCTTCGGGTAAGACTGTGGCGGTGTCCGCGGCGGGCCCGGTGTTCCGGTCGTACTTCCACAACGGCACGTCACCGGCCAGCGCGGGGTGGGTGGAGCTGCTCAACAGTTCCGGGACGTTCGGCTCGGACATCAAGCTGGCCAGTGGCCAGAAGCTCGTCATCGGCTCGGACGTCAACCTTTACCGCAACGCGGCCGACGTCCTGCGGACCGATGACTCCTTCGTGGTCTCGCTGAACCTCACGGTCGCCGGGTCCGCGTCTATCGGCGGGGCGCTCACCGTCACCGGGGACCTGAAGCTCACCGGCGGCACGACCATCTACCGCAGCAAACTGTCGTCCCCCGTCACGGTCGCCACCTCGACAACCGAGACCGTGATCGCGACCATGACCATCCCCGCGAGCGATCCGGTGGTGGGTGCGGTGTACACGGTCACGGCTTGGGGGATCGCCAGCGTGCTGGCCGCGACCACCCCGACGATGACGTGGCGGTCTCGTATCGGCGGGGTCGCAGGTGCGGCGTTGGCCAGCAGCGGCGCCCGTACGGCTAGCAGCGGGGTAACCAACCACTCGTGGCGGGTGTCGACGAAGGTGGTGTGTCTGAGCACGGGCGTGTCGGGGACGTGGTTCGGGCAGCAGGTGACGACGGAGTCCTTGTCTGTGGCCGGTGCTGCCCCGTGGGTTGCTGCGGTGATCCAGGACGGGACCGCGGCGCAGACGAAGGACACGACGGCGGCGCAGGATTTGGTGATCACGGCTCAGTGGTCGGCGTCGAACGCGGCGAACACGTTGACGTGCCAAGGGGTCGAGGTTAAGCGGGTGGCTTGACAGCGTGAAGCCCCGGGACCGGCGCGGGTCCCGGGGCTTCTCCGTGGGTCGGCTCAGGTACGCCCGCTTCTCGCGGCCCCCTTCGCGGGCGGGCCAGGGACGGCCGGGGCGGCGGCGGGGGCGGCGGCGGGGGCCTCGGCCGGCAGCTTCGCCTCCGCGAGTTGCTGCTCCAGCTCTGCCTTCTGGCCCCCCAGTTCGTTGACCCGGGCCTGGAGCGCGACGTTCGCGTTACCGAGCTCCTCCGCGCGGATCCGCAGCTCGCCGATGGTGGCCTGGGCGTCCTCCAGCGCGGCGGTCAACTGCGCGACCTGGAAGTCGGCGGCGTCCAGGCGCTGGGCGTGCGCCTGGCGGAGGTGAGAGAGGACCCGGTTGGGGTCGACGGCGATCCCGGGCTCGGGCAGGGCCATGGTCACGATGGGGTTCCTTTCAGGGTGGGGTCCGCGATGGTCACGGTCGGGCCGTCGGCGATGAGGGTGTCGCCTGGGAAGGCGAGCTTGGGCGGCTCGTTGGGGCTGGCAGCCGACCGGAACAGCAGCCCGTAGGGGTGTCCTGAAGTCTCGGAATGGCAGGCCGCGCCGGGGTGGCCGTGCTCCTCGAGCCAGGCCAGGGTTTCGGCGAGGTAGCCGTGACCTGGGATGAGGTAGGTGTCCACGCGGTCAGAGCTCCTCTGCGAGCTTGCGGTACCGCTCCAGCAGGTCCGTGGCGTTCAGCTCGCGGTGCTGGCCGTAGAACGACCAGTGGCTGAACAGGGAGTTCTCGATGATGACGTTCGCCTTCCCGATTTCGGCCGGGCGGTGGACGGAGTGCCAGAACTCCTCTTCCTTGCCGATGTTCCCGACCGGGGTGAAGTCGGTGTAGTCGGAGCCCATCGTCGCGAAGCACGAGACGCTGAACTGCTGGCGTGGGGCGAGCACCACCGGGTGGTGCATGAACAGCTGCTCGACGGTCCCCGCCTCGATGTGGCTGAGCAGCAGTTCGTGGAGGCCGACGGCGAACGCCCCGTCGCCCCAACCCACGGGGTCCATGCAGTACGGCAGGGTGACCTTCTGCCAGCCCTCGCCTGGTCCCGGGATGCGTCCCTGCTGCTGCAGGTGCCAGCTGACCACCGCGTTGTTGATGATGATCGGGAACGCGCACAGCACGCTGCCCTCCCAGTCGAGACGGGCCTTCACCAGATGCTGGACGGCGTCCTCGTGGACGTACACCAGGTCGTCGTCCATCCGCACGTAGACGGCGTCGGGGTCGGTGCAGTGCTGGTAGAACCAGCCCGTGTTCCTCTGCTTCGGGTGCAGGCGCGGGGAGCCGGCCGGACGCTCCTTCAGCTTGATCCAGTCGTGGTCGCGGGCGAGCTGGTAGGCGTACCGCAGGTCCGATTCCTGGTTCGGGTCGGTGTTGAGGTACAGCCAGTACTCGTCGATGATCCCGGCCTTGTGGTCGCGTTCCAGGTACTTGACCAGGATGGACACCGTCCGTTCCCGGCCGTACGGCGTCCACGCGATCACCGGATGGTTGTCGATCACGAGAAGCTTCCTCTCTGGGTCTGTTCGATGACGGCTGTCTGGACGGGGGCGATCAGGGCGTCGATGAGCTTGTCCACCCGGCCCCGCTCATGCAGCAGATCCGCACGCGAGGTCCGCGTGTCGCTCGGGCCAGCGAACAGCGCGTGGAGCGCGTCCAGCAGCGGCCTGGCGACCTCCAGGCCGAGCCGGAGCGACGGCTCGGTCTCAAGGCCCGGGGTCACCTCCTCCCACGACGGTGGCTCGTCGGTGGAGTACCGCAGGATGCGGCGGGGCCGGCCGTAGCTGGGGATGGTGTCGGAGGTGTCCTTGTCGATGATGTAGATGAGGACCTGGTCGCGGAGGTCGTCCTCGCGGACGTTGACCTGGATCATGTGCCGATCGCCTCCTGCCAGGACACGCTGCCGGGGTGGACGGCGGCCGCTGTGGCGGCGACTTGGGCGGCGGCGAAGTGCGCGCGGGCCCGGCCGGTGAGCAGCGCGGTGCCCGGATCGTTGCGGCGCTTCTGGCCGTACCTGGCGCCCTCGGCGTCGCGGGCTGCGGCGTTGGTGAGGAGGCGTACGCCCTCGCGGTAGTGCTCCGGGCCGGTCCGGACCGCGGGGACGATTTCCAGCGCGGGCGGTAGTTCGCCCTGCGCCCACTCGGAGTGCGGGAAGGTCCCTGGGAACTCACGGATCTCGGTGCCCGCCAGCCTCGTCAGCTCGAGGGGATCCTCGGCCACGATGACGTGGCCGCCCCCGGTGCTCAGCCACCCGGTCTTGGCGGGCTCCTCGTGCACCCGCCATATCCCGTACAGCGTCACGGGCGCCTCGTAGATCTCGGCGTACGTCTCCGCGTTCATCACCGTGGCCCGGCCCGGGCCGAGCAGGACCGCCCAGTCGGTGGGGTAGATCGCCTGCCAGGACTGGCCTCGCCGGCAGTCCATTACGCCGGCCTCGTCGGGGTCGCTGGTGCTCTCCGGGTCGTAGTCGAAGAGCTCGCCGAGCAACTCCTCCATGTCCTCGATGTTCTTGCCGGTCCACTGGATGGCGTGGGCCTTGGCTGGCTTCTGCTGCACCTCGACCCCGCCCGAAGGCGCTTCCTCGCCCAGCAGGTACCAGGTCTTGCCGCCGTCCGTCGAGAAGGCCTTGGGGTCCCGCGCGGATTGCCACATCGGGGTCCCGCTGATGTCGGATCGGTCGATCCACTCGGCGGGGTCGCTGGTCAGTGGCGACAACGGCTCGAAACCGAGGAGGCTGTGCAGCTGCTCGCGGGCCACCATCGCCGATCCGCCGGAGTGCCCGTACGAGGCGAATGCGGCGACCGCGTTCACGATCGCCTCTGCGTATTCGGGGTCTTCAACGGCCTGCCCGCAGAGCTCCAGTTCGCGGCGGGCGTGCTCGATAAGGCTCATGTACTGCTCCCGGATAGGGCGCGCTCCCAGAGGGGCGCGATCGTCTCGATGGTGTGCTCGGCCGCTTGCGCCCGGGCCGCCGCGCCGATCCGGGCCCGCAGGTCCGCGTCGTTCACCAGCTCGTGCAGCGCGGCGTCCCATTCGTGGTCGCGGCTGATCAGGTAGCCCGTCTCCCCGTGCCGAACGTGCGCCCGGTACGGGACGATGTCCGAGGCCACCAGGGGGATACCGAGCGCTCCGGCCTCCAGTGCCTTGGTCGGTGCCTTGGCCTGGTTGAACTGCGTCGGCCGGTACGGCGCGCACCAGACGTCGAACGAGGCGGCCACGGCCCGCAGGTACGCCTCGGTGCCCGGCACCCATGGCGTCACCCTGACCCGCTCATGCCGCAGCCCGGCCCGGACGATGGCATCCCCGGGGACACCGACCGTGTGGACGACGACGTTCGGGTGCCGGTCGAGGAACCGGCGCAGCCGCCCAGCGATCAGCGGCAGGTCATGCACCGTCCCGCCCGTCCCGGCCCAGCCGACCACGACGAAGCCCTCACGCGACGGCGGCCGCGCCCAGGTGAGCATCTCGGCCGGCAGCCCGTTCGGCACGAAGATCGTGTTCGCGTTGTACGGGCGCATCACCTCGGCCAACCGCGGCGAGCACACCGTCACCGCGCTGGCCATCTCCGCGTTCGCCTGCAGCCGCCGCTGCACATCCCCGCGGGCGAAGAACTCCCACGCCTCCCGGTTCGACCGGTCGATCCGGAAGTAGTCGTCGTCGATGTCCAGCACCAGCCGCCGGCCGCGCTCGGCCCACCGCTGCCAGTTGACGCTCGGCCCCGGGTTACAGGTCCGGGCGCCGATGACCACGTCCGCGTCGTCCCACCCCGGCGTGTACCGCTCGGCATGGCCGGTGACGTGGCCACGCCGGGCGAGCTCGGCCAGCGGGACCTGCAACCGGTACCACCGGCAGCCGCTCACCTCGTCGGCCGCCCAACCGAACACCTTCACCTCGAGGCCTCGAGGTATCCGGGCAGCCAACTCTCGGCGTAATGCCGGACCGTCGCCCGGATCCCCTCCTTGAGGGGAAGGAAGTCGTCGGCGTCCAACCCGATCTGCTTCAGGGTGGCCACCTCGGCGGAGACGACGGCGTTCGGGACCTCGCCCGGCCGCATCGGCAGGTGCACGATCTGCACGGGGTCACCGCCCACGATCTGGGCTGCCTCGGCGGCCACCAGGCGGGCGATGTCATTCACCGTCCGGGAGCCGGCAGGGCCGACCTCGACCGGCATCGCTGGCGGCGCACCACCCGCCGCGGTGAACTCCAGGGCGCTGACGAACGCAGCGGCGACGTCCTTGACCCACACGCAGTCCGAGACCTGGGTGCCATCGCCGTAGACCTCGATCGGCGCACCGGTCAGGGCCCGGCAGGTGAGGGCGGGGAGGATCTTGCGGACCTTGCTGGTGCCGTACGGGGCGGCGATGGACTGGCGCGGCCCGTAGGCGTTGACCGGCCGGACCACCGCGATCCGGCCGTCCCGGAACTGGTTGAACATCCGGGTGAAGTCCTCGGCCGCGCTCTTGGAGATCGTGTATGAGCCGGCTCCGTGGTCGCGCATCCAGTGGTTCCCCACGCCGGCGTAGACGACGGGCAGCCCGTACTGGGCGGCCGCCTCGAACACGTTGAGGCTGCCGAGGATGTTGATCTCAGCCGACGGCCGCGGATTCTGGATGGTTTCCTGGGTGCCGAGCACGGCGGCCAGATGGATGATGCCGTCCACGTGCGCGGCCAGCTCGGTGACCGCCGTGGCGTCCCGGACATCGCCGAGCATCACGGTGACCGCCTCGCGGTCGTACTCCGGCATGTTGAGCAGGATCTGGGCGTCCACGCGGCCGCGGTGGTCGAACACGATGACCTGGTGGCCGCGGCCGACGAGCTCCTCGATGAGGTGGCCGCCGATGAATCCGGCGCCGCCGGTGAGTCCGATCTTCAAGGGTCCTTCTCTCCTGGGGGTCATGCGGTGCTGCGCAGGTCGCGCAACAGCCGCCAGAGGGCGGTGCGGGACAGGCCGGACGCGCACGCCGCCTGCGTCCTGTTCCAGCCCTCGGCCAGCAACTTGAGGGCGGCGGGGAGTCGTTCGTCGTGGTCTGCAGCCGAGGTGAGCCACGCATCAAGCGCGCCGACCTGCGTGGTTTCGTCCTCGAAGCGGAGTCGGATGGCGACTTCCGGGACGTCTTCGTGGAGTCCGGTGGTGGTGGGGCGGGGGCCGGCGCCGCGGCCGCTCCTCCGGCGGATGCCGTCGATCATGCGGAAGCGGACTCTGACCTTCAGGAACGGTTCGAGGTCGCCGCGGGCCTGGTCGTAGGCGGCCAGGGCCCGCCAGAGCGCTTCCATGCCGTCGCTGATGACGTCTGCGTGGCCGACGTCGTCGGGGTGGACCAGCGATCGGGCCTGCTGTTCGACGACGCCTTGGTGGGCGGCGATGGCGTCGTCGATTGAGGGGTGGCAGGGACATGAGGTGGTGGGTGGTGTCATTGATCCCCGCCTCTCCTGGTTTCGTAATACGGAGTGTAGTTTTCGTATAGCGAAATTCCATAGCCGGGTGAGCGTTTCGTCCGCCGTGTGTCGATCCCCGTATAGAGGCCCGCTCGACGAGGAGGCTCGATGCAGCTCTGGTGTCCGTTCGCCGAGAAGCGGCCGCTCGGCGCGCAGTCCGAACCGTCAATCGGCAAACCGCGGATCTTCGTAATTCACACCATGAGCGGCTACCTGCGCGGAACCGACTCGATGTTCCGCCAGAGCGGATACGGCGGCACCGAGAGCCACTTCGGGGTGGGCGGGCAGTACGACCCGGCCGGCCTGGACGGCGCGATCTGGCAGTGGCAGGACCTGACTCACTCGGCGGATGCGCAGTTCTCGGGCAACGCGTACGCCACCAGCGTTGAGACGAGCGACGGTG
The DNA here is from genome assembly GCF_050971785.1 of Actinomadura scrupuli. Taxonomy (NCBI): domain Bacteria; kingdom Bacillati; phylum Actinomycetota; class Actinomycetes; order Streptosporangiales; family Thermomonosporaceae; genus Actinomadura; species Actinomadura scrupuli. Next base: position 161,771 of record NZ_JBPCCU010000006.1, read on the forward strand.
CCCGGAACGGGGTCCGTTGGTCACCCAAGCAGGCCGAGGCCATCGTGCGGCTGGGCGTGTGGTGGTGCCAGCAGACGGGCCACCCCGCGCGGATCGTCTCCAGCCCCAGCCAGGCCGGTTTCGGGTGGCACGCGCAGTTCCCCAGCTGGAACAAGAACGGGCACGACTGCCCGGGTGCGGTGAGGCTGCGCCAGTACAAGACGGAGATCGTCCCGGAGATCGCCCGACGCCTCGCCAAGCCGGCGCCGGCGCCCAAGCCCCAGTCGCAGGAGGACCCAGACATGCCGTACGGACAGCTCGCCGATGGGCCCGGGGCGATCACGCCGATCGCGCTCCCCAAGGGCCGTTTCAAGACCATCGGCTTCACCGCCGACAACGGGCTGCAGAGCCTGCCGCCGGCCGCGCTGCGGGTGGCGGTATACCACGGCGGCGGCGCCTGGAAGGTCGACCACGTGATGGTCGACTCGACCAAGGGGCAGACGGTCGTGACGTTCACCGACCCGGCCGACACCTCCGGCATCTCGGTGCGCCGTGAGGACGCCGGGGACGTGCACGTCGCCTTCGAAGTTTCGTGACCGATGCCGTGCATGTGGACCTGGGTGGTGCACCTGCCGCCCCATGCCCCTGGCCCCGGCCGCCCACACCGGGACCGCCGGAGGATCGCCGCGTCGAGGCGCGCCGCCCGGCGCAACCGAAGGAGAAGCCGTTGACCACCGTACGAGCGAAGTTCCGCTGCAGCACCGTCGAGCAGACCACCGACGCCCCAGTAGAGGGCCTGAAGTTCGACCCCGACACCCGGAAGAACGTGCCGTCAGGCGAGTTCACCTGGCCGCGCACGTACCGATTCCAGGCCGAGTACGACCAGAGCGTCCCGGAGGACCAGCGGTACGCGAGGTACACGCCGTCGGGTGAATTGCGCATCCAGGTCGACAACCCGGCCGTGGTGTTCGTGCCCGGCCAGCAGTACTACCTCGACTTCACGCCGGTCGAGGCCACCTCCCCGAAGGAGTGACCATGCTCGACATCCACGCCTACGCCACCGGGCTCATCCGGACCTGGGTGCCCGTCGCGATCGGTGCGGCCCTTACCTGGGTGATGCGCATCGCTGGCATCGTGATCGACGACAACACCAGCGCGGGCCTGACCTTTGCGGTGGGCACGATCGTCATCAGCCTCTACTACGCGCTGTTCTTCGCCCTGGAGCACAAGTACCCGGCGATCGGCCGGTGGCTGCTGGCGCTGGGGCTGACGGCGCGGAAGCCCACGTATCCGCCGGCGGTGTCCCCGTCCAGCGACGGGACGTACCGGCCGTACCGGGCGTAGCTGGGCCGTGGCCGGGTCGCGGTCCATCACGCATTGCATGACGACGCCCCGCACTCCGATTGGGAGGGCGGGGCGTTCGTCGTTTCGGGAGGGTCAGGCTCCGCCGGGGCCCGTCGGCCGCAGGGTGGTGGCGAAGTGACTCAGGACACGGAAGGCGTAATTACCCCGCTCGCTGCCGTCGATGGACAGCTCGAACGTGTACTTGCCCGGCGCGGGGAAAAGGACCTGATCGAAGTTCATGGCCAGCGGCATGGGCTGCGCGTCGCCAGGCTGGAGGGTCGGCGGCCGACCCATGTTGAACTTGCCGGTGAGCTGGGTCATCTGCTCCTTGAGCGCCTCGGGAGCACCCGCAGGTGCCAGGGACAGGGGCTCGCCGTCCTCATGGAGGAGCCGCAGCTCGAACGAGTGGTTCTCGTTGGTTGCGGTGTACGGGATGCCCACGATGATGCCGAGACCGATCCGCGACTGAACGAACGGGAATGTCGGCGCGCTGATCGAGTTCCACCCGCCGCCCTGGAGGAAGAGCTTGCCGTCGGCGGTTGCCGCAGAGTCGCAGAGGATCACATCGACGGTGAAGTCGATCGGGCTTGTGGTCAAGGGGGACCTCCTGTGGTTGACCTGGTGTTTACGACGCTACACTAGATCGTATACAGACCGCACCTTGAACTTGATTCTGGCGTAAACGTCTGCGGGCGTGTTGTATGACACGGAGACCCCCAGCAAGAGGAGTGCAAAGCATGGCAAGGGAACCGAAGGGCGCGGTTGTCTCCCTGCGGCTATCGGAGGACGAGCAGGAACGTCTCCGGGAGATCGCCGAAACGCGCGGCACGTCCGTGTCCGAAGTCATCCGGGGAGTTGTCCGGCGTGAGTTCAGCGAGCCGTTGCCCATTGTCGAGACAGAGACATCCTCATCGGCGGCCGACTCCTCCGGTCAACTCGGAACAGGGGTTTTCTGGGACGCGCCAAAGGGCTCAGTCGTCACCGGCAACACGATCACCATCTCGTACTGACCCCTAATCCGCTCCCGCCCGACGGTCCGCAGCCACAGGCTGCGGACCGTTGCTTTGGATGCATCAGAGTCGGCTAATCCTCGACTTCGACCAGGTCTGAGACAGAGATCCCGAACACCACCAGCATCCGCTCCAGCTCAGCCATGCTGTACGCGTACCCCACCAGCGACCGGTGCAGACGCACCCGCAGGCACGGCCGGCCGTTCAAAACGATGGCCTCCACGTCCCAGCCACCCGGCGCCGTCCACCGTTGGCCCATGCCTCCGACGTTATCCACAGCCCGCGTCAGGTCTCCCGCACGCCCCCGGTGGCTGCTTACCGTCGGCACATGAGCACCTTGCCCACCGCAGCCAGAGCCCGCCTCTCCGCCTGGCTGGCTTCGTTACCGCGCACAATGGAAAGGCCCGCACCCCCTCATCGAAGGGGCACGGGCCTTAGGGTGCGGCGGCGGGGCGGGCCGTGGGAGTGGTTTGGCCCCGCCGCCACACCCGGCTCAATCGGCCGGCGGATTCGCCTCACGCTCGGCCGCTACCTCGGCCACGAGCTGGTCCATGAACGCAGCGGCCGCGGGAATCTCGGACTCAGCGAGAGGAGCCCCTTCCCGCGTGCGCTCCAACTCCGTGGGCGCGCTGCCGAGGATTAGGTTGTACAGGTTCACGATCTGCCCGACTCGCGGATCACGGCTTGCCACGCCGCACCTCCGCACGGTGCCGGGCCTGGGGGGCTGGGCGCTGGCGGCGCCGGTCCGAGAGGAGGACGTAGCCAGCCAGGCCGCCGAACCAGCCGCCAGCCAGGAACAGCACGCCCACGAACACAACCTGCGGAGTCGTCATGGCTGGTCAGTCCCCCGCGATGATCGCTGCGGCGACGGCCAGCCAGCCGATGTGCCACGCCTGGTCGAGCGCGTAGGCCCCGGTGCCAAGACATGGGTTGTCGTCGTGGCCGGGCCTGGGCTGCCCGAGCCCGTAGAACTTGCCTTCGCCGAGCCGTTCGGCCAGCCGGCGCAGCGGGGTGCGCCGGTCCGCCCAGTAATGCGAGACGGCGTTCACCGCGAGCCCTGCAACGACGCGGCGAGAGTTGAGACGCGTCCCTACCGCAAGTGCGCCAGCGGCGAGGAAGACGCCCTGGGTGGCTGTGAGCGTGACGACGTGGATGGCGCAGGCGCGCTGCCCAGTCCACCCGTCGCGGCTCTTCGCCGCGGCACAAGTCCTGGTCTGCACCCAGTAGTCGCCGATGGCGTGGCCGCTGTGGAGGAGGGCGTACACGCCGCCCAGTCCAAGGCGGGAGGGCGGCTGCGAGACCAGGGCTGTGGAATGCTCCCGGCCCCGCAGCCTGCCCCCTCCCCGGGCGCCGTGCGGCAGGACAGTACCGGCTGTGGTGCCCGTGTGGATGCGGGCGCGCATGACGTGGGACATGCGCACCCGCGTGTGGTAAATCGGCGCGGCGTCGCGGGCCTTCGCGGGGACGAGGATGGACGGTCCGCCGCGCCAAATCATGGGGTCACCTTCCTGGGGTACTGGTGGTCGACCTCGAACCACACCGAGCAGCCGGCTGGCTCCGCTGCTTCGTGGCCCCACCGGTCGGAGAGCGCATCGACCAGGCGCAGGCCGCGGCCGCCGTCCGCGAGGAGGTCCTCGCGCAGTTCGGGTGTACCGCCGAGCCCGGGATCGGTGACCGCGACGTGGATCACCTTGTCGTCGGTGTAGAGCAGCAGCTCTATGGCCAGGCCTGGTTGCCCCGCCGCGCCGTGGACCATGGCGTTGGTGATCAGCTCGGTAAGCATCAGCAGGACGTCGCCGCGGGTCTCGCCGGGAACGCCGATCGCGATGAGCAGGTCGCCGACGAGTCCCCGTGCATCGCCGGCGACCTCGGGGGCGACGGTGAACGTCTTGCGCACCGAGGCGGCCATGCCTTTTGATGCGATTTCGCCTGCTGCGACCATCACGCTCACTCCCGGTGTGGGACCGTGTCCTGGAACGAGCATGGAATGTCGGGGCGACATTATGCAATGTCGGGACGACATTAGATGTGACCGTATGTGGCCAAGGTCAACACTCTGCTTGATGGGACACTGAACGCCGTGCCAGCAACAATCCGCGGACTCCGACTCGCCAGCGAGCTACGCGACCTCCGAGAAGCGGCCACGCTGTCCATGCGCGAGGCCGCCACCCGCATCGACGTCACCGAACGCACCATCCAGCGCATCGAAGGCGCCCAGACCGTCCCCCGAGAAGCACTGCTGCGCCGCATGCTGGCCGTCTACAACGCCGACTCCACCAAGACCGGCGCCCTCCTGGAGCTCCGCCGCGAAGCGAAGATCGGCGGCTGGTGGGTCGACTACGACGACGTCAGAACCGGCATCTACGTCGAGCTCGAAGAGAACGCGCGCAAGGTCCGCAGCTACCAAGGAACGGCCGTACCGGCTCTGCTCCAAACCGAGGAGTACGCCGCGGCCGCAGTCAGCGCGGTGCTCGGCGACCGACCCGACAACGCACGGATCCTCGAACTCCGAAGCGAGCGACGCACCCGGTTCAATCGCCGGGCACAGGAGCTGCACGTCATCCTGGACGAGGCGGTGCTGCGCCGCGCCGTTGGCGGCCCGGAGGTCATGCTCAATCAGGTCGGCTACGTAGCGAAGATGGCCCAGCTCCCGCACATCACGGTGCAGGTCGTGCCGTTCACGGTCGGCGCGCACGTCGGGATGGCCGGGTCATTCGTGCTCATGGACTTCGAGGACGCTCAGTACCCGCAGGTCATCTACGTCGAGACCAGGGCCGGCGACCTTTATCCAACCGGAAAGGTCATTGAGTCTGGATTTAACATCGACTGGAGGGCGCTCACCCAGCTGGCTCTCAGCCCTAAGGACACGGCGGCCTTTCTCGCCGAACTGATCAAGGAGTGGTCTGGTGGCACAGGCACATGAGCTCTCGCGCGCCAACTGGCGCAAGTCCCGTCGCTCCCTTCAAGGCGAAGACTGCGTCGAGGTAGCTGACCTCGGCTCGGCCGTCGCTGTGCGGGATTCCAAGGACCCGGCTGGCCCTGCGCTGGTCTTCACAGCCGCGGCGTGGCGGGCCTTCTTCAACGAGGTGCGCGCATAGTAAAGCGCTCGCGAAATAACGGAGCCACCGGCCGAGCTGGCCGGTGGCTCCGTCCCGATCTGGTGGCGACTACAGGATACGCCCGGCTCCTTGGTGCTCCTAAAATCCCAGGTCAGGGTGACACATCTACCCGGGTACCCGGGTAGACCGATGCCCGTGCATCGGGGTAGACCGGTATCCGTACGGTCCCCTGCATGCCACCCCGCACCATCCGCCGAGCCGCCTACGCCCCGGCCTATGTCCAGCTCGCCCAGATCCTTCGGGACCGGATCAAGGCCGGCGACTACGAACCCGGCTCGCTCCTGCCGTCCGAGCCCCGGCTGGGCCAGGAGTACGACCTCGGCCGGCTGACCGTCCGCAAGGCGGTCGCCATCCTCCGGGTCGAAGGGCTGGTGGTCACGGAGCGAGGGGTCGGCAATCGAGTCCGGGAGCGAAGGGAGGAACCGAACGTGGTCGCAATTCGCGCAGGAGACCGCGTTGGTGTCCGCCTGGCGACCCGTGATGACGAGGAGCAGTGGGGTATCGCGGAGGGCACGCCGGTGCTGGTGGTGACCCGCAAGGGCGAGCGTGAGCGCGTGTATCGGGGCGATGAGACTGTGGCCGAGGTGGACGACCAGGAGGCTTCTTGAGGGACGGCCACCACCCCCGTGGATGCCGTCCCTCCCGCTGTGGAGTTCTCAAAGCACAGTTCCAGGCGGGCCGGGGAGGCTTGCGCCGGAGTTCGGGCTTATGCCCTCACGTAACTCACGTTCAGTAAGTGACGCGTGACTCACATTGCACCCATGCGCCAGGATTTGCAACCGTCAAATACAAGTAAGTTATTGTCTAAGTCGACCCGGCGCGCAGCACTGGGCAACCTAGGCGACCGGCTCCGTACACCGGTTTAGGATCTCTGGATCACCAGGCGGAAGTGGAAGGCGACGCCCGTGACACCTCGGCGCAGTCCCACTGTTCGCCACCGACGCCTCGGCCAACGGCTACGAGATCTCCGCCTGGCTGCCGGCTACACCGAAATCGCCGCAGCCGCGAAACACGCCGGCTGGTCAGAATCGAAACTCAACCGGATCGAACGCGCCATCGGCACGCTCCCGCAGGTCGCCAACGTCACCGTCCTCCTCGACCTGTACGGCATCGACGAAGCCGATCCAGAGCGAGACGAGATCCTCGACCTGACCAGGCAGGCCCGCGGACGCGGCTGGTGGCGCGACTACCAAGGCGTGATGTCCGAGCCGTACGCCACCTACGTGGGGCTCGAAGCAGAGACCAGCAAGATCCTCAGCTTCGAAAGCGAAGTGATCCCCGGCTTGCTCCAGACCGAGCCCTACTTCCGCGCGCTCATGGCGGCGCGAGCACCTGAGACACCACCAGAGGTCATCGACCAGCTCGTCGCGGTGCGCCTGCGGCGCCAGCAGCTCCTGACCTCCGCGGATCCGGTTCGGCTGTGGGCGATCATCGCTGAAGGGGCCCTGCGTCGGCTGGTCGGCGGCGCCGAGGTGATGGCCGATCAGCTGGAGCATCTGCGCAAGGCCGCTCAGACGCCGAATGTCACCGTACAGATCGCGCCGTTCACGGCCGGAGCGCTGCCGGCCGCCGGACCGTTCAGCATTCTCACCTTCCGGGACCGCGATCTCGACCCCGAAACCGTCTACCTCGAAACCCAGGCAGGCGACTCGTACGTGACCGAGGAGCGGCAGGTCGCCGCCTACCTCCGCCGCCACGAGCAGCTCATCCAGCTCGGCACCAAGTACGAGCAGACCCTGGCCATGCTCGCAGCCCTCGGACAGCAAGCTGCAACGGACGGAGACCCGGCGTGACTAACGCGACTGACCAGGCCCTGACCTGGCGCAAGAGCAGCCGCAGTGAGCCCCACGGACAATGCCTTGAGGTCGCCGCCGGGCTTGGCCTGGTTCACGCACGGGACTCCAAGACCCCGGGCGGCCCCGTCCTCACACTCACCGCGGATCAATGGCAGCGGCTGGTCGACCGGATCCGTCGCGGCGAGCTGTAGTCGGCCGGTCTCAGTCCTTGCGGGCGATGGCGCCGACGAGCCGGATCTGCGCGAGCTCCTCGGGCTCCGGAGCCCGCCAGAGCTGAAGATCCGTCCACGGCTCAATGATCGTGAGTCCGGCCAGCATCTGCTCGACCTCGCTGAGGGGCCGGGGGAACTGACCGCCGGGGAACACCGCCCGGGTGTCGTCGACCAGCTCCTGGGGAGCCCCGTCGGTGATCTCGTGGGACATCGCGATGATGCTGCCCTTCGGGACCGCCTCGCGGTACTGGGCGATCTTCGCGGCGGGGTCGGCGGTGTCCGGCACGTAATGCCAGACGGTGAACATCAGCACCGCCACCGGCCGGGAGAAATCGATCAGCTGGCGGGTGCTGGGATGAGTCAGGATGTAGTCCGGCTTGCTGACGTCGGCCTCGATGTAGGTGGTGCGCGGGCCGGCCGCGTAGCTGGCCTCGGCGTGTGCCAGGACGCTGGGGTCGTTGTCGACGTAGACCACCGCGGCGTTCGGGTGGATCGACTGGGCGACGTCGTGGATGTTGGGCGAGCTCGGGAGCGCGCAGCCGAGCTCGAGGAACTGGTCCATGCCGTGTTCCTCGGCCAGGTAGCGGACCGCGCGCAGCACGTACGCCCGCTGGACGGCACCGAGCCTCGGCACGCTCGGCCACTTCTTCATGAACGCTGCGATCCTGCGGCGTTCCGCAGAGGTGTTGTCATCTCCTCCGGTTAGGGCGTTGTACGCCCTTGCCTTGGAGATCTGACCGTCCTGTCCTGTGGGTTCATGCGGATCACTCATCCGCGCATGGTTGCACCTGCCGTGCTGCCTTCCCGAAACTGTGACCAGTATCGGACAGGCTGTAACACTGAGCAGGTCTCAGCGCCATCGGTCGGTGCGCAGCCCCATCCCTTGCGGCGCCGCGACGCGCCGGGCGGAAGGAGGGGTACAAAAGGGGCATGCCGATCGTGCCGCCCATCGTCCGCTCCGGTCGCGCCGGCGGCGGTGCGGCCTACCTGCTGGCCTGGTACGAGTTGGAGCCGGGCCAGTGGGGCGCGGAGATCGCGTGGATGGAATGGGACGGCCGCGACTGGCGCGGTCGGCGTGCGAAGGTCGTGGCGGAAGCGATCGAGCAGGTTGAGGGCGAGAACTACGGGTCGGTGCCCAAGTACAAGCTCAACCAGTGGCTGGGCCTTCCCCGCGGAGAGCGTTAGTGATCGTGCGCCGGTCAGCCGCCGGCCAGCTTGGCCCGGGCCGCCTTCCGTAGCGCAGCTCTGGCGTCTGACCGGGTCCCCGGAGCGACCGTGGCCCAGTAGTCGTTGAGCCGCTCCGCGAGCTGGCGCATCTCCTCCATCGTCGCTTCGAACTCGGCACGCTGATCGTTGCTGAGCTCAGCGCACCGGGCCTCGGCTGCAAGGAACGAACATTGCAGGTCAACGAGGTCGGCAGGGAACTCTTCAGCGGTCACGCGCCGATCATAGGCACTGACTACAGAGAGGCCTGGCATCCGGGTAGCCCGTCACTTCAGTGAAGCCCTGCGCCGGCGTTCTTCGGCATCGTCGCCGATCGGGGCCACCTTCACATCGCGGAGGGCCCCGTTCGCCTGACCGTGGACTGGACCAAACCGTTCACGGATGCGGCGCAGGTCGTCTTCATGGACGGCCTCATCGATCCGCATCTGCAGCCGCCGCAGAGCAGCAGCCCTGACCTCGGCCCGCCGACAGCACTCGACCATCCACACCAGGGCGCCGAACACCCAGACCACGAAGAGCGCGGTCGCCTTCTGCTGCAGGGCGGAGTCGCCTACGGCCATACAGATCAGGAGGGGCGTCGCGAGCGCCGCTAGGTAGACGAGTCGGCGTGGGGTCAGTTGGAAGACGAAGTCGAGGGCGGCGGCAAGGTTTGGTCGGTCCACGCTGACCTCCGGTGATCGAGGGGTGTAACCGTCCTTTCACGTATTGTGCGCATTCGTCAACGGATCGGGAGCTGCGGCAAATAGCTCCTGACGTGGGCCGCGATGGTTAGAAGTCGCCGTCCATGTCCTGCATCCGCCGCTGCTGCTCGGCGTTCAGCGGTTGCCGGCGCAGCATCTCGTCGAAGTACGCACGGTCAGCCGGCCGATCCTTCCGGTTCTGGGTGCGGGTGTCGGAGGGGTCCCGTGGCCGCGGGTCGCGCGGCACCCGGCCGTAGTCCTGCCCCGGCATCCTCCGCACCGCGCCAGCGGGGACCGAGCCTCCGCGGAGCTTCCAGGCGCCGGTGTCGTCGGCCTCGACCCAGCCGATGCGGGCGGCCCACCCTCCGCCGTTGGCGACGGGCATGCGTTCCCAGCCGAGCAGGTAGGCGAGCCCGTTGATGGTGTCGGCGTGGACGACGGGCGGGACGTGCGGCACTCGGGCTTTCTACCGAGGTCAGAGACCCGTAGTCAAACGCCCGTTCGAAGAGTAAGGATAGTAGGGGCGGTACGTGTCGGACTTCTGCAGGTTCGTGACCGCCCGCTCGCAGCCGCGCGGAGCACTGGCGCGCAACCTGACACTGAACGATCTCGGTGGACAGTCACGTAACGAGGGAGGGTCTTAGTCGGGGTTAGCGGAAGGGTTCGGCCTCGATCCACTGCGGACGCGCGGTGGCCGCACTCGGCCATGGCAACCGATGGGCAGCGAATACAGACAGGTACGAGCGCAAAATTAAGAGTAAACCGGAGATGTCAGGGGGCATCAGAACGCCGCTTGGGGCACCCTGGGCCTGTCGGTTCATCAACGTGTGGTGTATACAACTAAGACGCATTCGAACATATTTTCAGGAGAGTAGGATGCGCATCACCTCGGAGCAGATCAAGCTGCTCACACTCTGCAAGATCAGCGGCGCCAGTTGGTACTTTCTGGCGCGCGAGGCACAGCGACTCGGGATCGATCCTCTATGGCAAGGCAAGGTGACGGAGCTCTCCCCAGAGGCGAGCAAGGCCGCCGAGCTCATCACCCAACATGCCGGTGACCTGGACCGCATGGCTGAACAGGTCGAGCGGGAAGCGGAACGCGCGTTCGACGCCGGCGCTCATCTCGTCACAGTGCTCGACGATGCCTACCCCACGACGCTCAGACTGATCTTCAACCTGCCACCTTTCCTTTTCGTCAAAGGTGAACTGCAGGAAAGTGACCTGCGAAGCGTCGCTGTCGTTGGTACTCGGCAGGCCACGGAGACAGGGCTGAAGCGGTCAACGCGGATGTCACGGCTACTCGTCGAAAACGGCGTAACGGTCGTCTCCGGGCTCGCCCGTGGTATCGATACTGCGGCACATACCGCCGCACTCGATGCCGGCGGCCGCACGATTGCCGTGATCGGTACAGGCATCCTCCGCTGCTACCCGGCGGAAAATCGTGATCTTGCCGACCAGATCGCGACACGCGGTGCCATCGTCTCTCAATTCTGGCCAGATGCGCCCGGAGCCACCTACACTTTCCCCCGCCGTAACGTAACCATGTCAGGGATCGCACAAGGGACAGTGGTCATCGAAGCGTCCAAGACCTCCGGAGCGAAGATGCAGGCGCGCCTAGCCCTCGAACATGGCAAGAAGGTGTTCCTCCTCCGAAGCCTTACCCAAGATCAGCCTTGGGCAGAGACATACGTCAAGGAAAGGGGCGCGGTCATGGTGGAAGACGTCGATGACGTCGTGGCCGCCTTGGCGACACCGGATCGGATCCAAGCGGTAGATGCGCGCCGAGCCCAACTGGCACTCGACTTCGGGCTACCAGAGCGCGACGACTGATGGTCGGCGATCCCTCCCCCCAGGAGTCGCCGAATCAAAAACCCCAGGACCCGCCACCCACCCCGGGGTTTGGACAGTGTGCACGCTGCCCCTATGTCCGCCCCGGGCCTGTCTACGTCTGCTACGGCTGCGCGCTGGGGAGCCTTCGCAGTCCACAGGACGCGAACTGCCCAATCTGCCACCAGGCCCTACCTGCAGCAGACTCGGATTGCTCGAACAAGCTGTGCAACGACCCGGCGAGAGCGTTCGACGGTACCGCCGTGATCGGGGTCAAAGAGGGACCCCTTGAAACCGGCATAGAGAGGCTGAAGGAAGGCAACTACGGCTGGGGCATGGTCTTCGCCCGAATCGTCCTCGGCCACCTATACGCCAACCCTGAGCTCACCGAGAACATCCACGCGATCATACCCATGCCTTCGTTCCAACCTAAGAAGCAACCTAGGCAGGGTAATGATCACACCGGTTACGTGATCGAGCGGGCGATCGAGGAGGACGACCGTAATCTGCCTTTTGTGCTCGATCCGCCGTTAATTGAGAAGATCCGAGGGACAAAGAAAATGAGGGAGACCGGCTCAGGGTGGGAGCGGAGCCGGGTTGCAGGCCACCTGTACAAGCGCCTGAACGTACCTGCCCCTGAGCTGGTCAAAGACAAAAACATCATGGTCTACGACGACGTGTTCACCGGCGGCAATACGCTGAACGCTGTCGCCAAGCGGCTCAAGGGCGCTGGCGCCGCGGAGGTCTGGGGTCTGGTCCTCGGCCGTCAGCAGTGGCGGGAGCGCTGGAAGAGATGAGCCGGACTCAGGCGAGGATCTGGCCGAGCACGTAGACCTCCTCGATGCTGGGAACCCGGAGTTGATTCACCGCGGCCTGCCGGGTCCGGGCCGGCGCCCGGCAATTTCGTCACTCGCGGGCAGTACGGTCAGCGGCATGGGGAAAATCGAGTGGGGCGACGCATCTGCCTGGACGGCGATCGGACTCGGTGTCCTCTCGCTGGCCGTCGCGGTCCTGGCCTACGTTGAGTCCCGGCGGGCGCGGAAGGCTGCAGTCCGGTCGGCGGACGCTGGCGATGTCAGCGCGCAGGCAGCCGTGCGATCCGCTCAGGTAGCAGAGCGAGCCCTCGCGTTCTCGGAGGAACAGGCCGCGGCGACCGCGCCCCCCAAGATCCTCTGGTCGATCGTGCGCAGTGGCAAGCAAGCCTTCGTGCTGCGAAATCACGGTACAGAGGCGGCCACGGGGGTCACCATGGACGAGTCGCGAATGACCGCCTACTTTCAACGTGATCTGCCCAAGGACGTGACCATCCCGGCGGGTGGTTCCCATCGGTTCAGTGCGGATGGGTCGGGGGAAAGCCCGGTGCCCGGTGAAGTGTGGCTGACCTGGGACGGTGCAGCGGACTACGTTTCGGTACCGCTTCCGCGCTGAACGACCTCACACCCTGGCCGCCGGACCTACGCGGCGGCCAGCATCTGGCCCATCACGTACACCGGCGATGCCTCCAGCTCCTGCCGGTGCCCGGCGTACAGCTCGGTCTGCCGAATGTCCGCATGGCCCAGCTGCCGCTGGATCCGCTGCATCGGCACACCTGCCTCGTCCAGCAGGGTGGCCGCCGTGTGCCGTAGCACGTGCGGGTGCATCCGCTCGAACACCTCCGGCGGTAGCCCGGCCTCGACGGAGAGGCGGCGCACGAGGTCCCGTACGTACCCGCGGTCGAGCGGCCCGGGCTGGCCGTCCCTCTTGCAGCCGTTCGTGGCGAGCAGCGGCCCGGTGGCGCGGCCGCGGAGGTAGACCTCGAGGCGGTGGGCGGTCGCCGGGAGCAGCACGGTGGTGGCCGTGACGTTGCCCTTGCGGACGATGGTGAGGGTGCGGTGGCCGGAGGAGACGCCGAGGTCCTCCACCCGCGCGGCGCAGAGCTCGGAGACACGCATCCCTGTTTCGAGCAGGAGACGGACGACGAGGCCGGGCCGGCCGTCGGGCAGCTGGCCGACGTAGTCCAGGAGCTGGCGGGCTTGGCCGCGGGTGAGCGCGATGCTGCCCGGCTCGGTGCTGGCTTTCGGCCGGCGTACGTGCGCGGCCGGGTTCCGGCTGAGGACTTCCTCCTCGCACCAGTATCGGTAGAACGAGGAGACGGCGGCCAGGCGCCGGCGGATGGTGGCGGTGGCGGGTGCCGGGTCGGCCTCGTCCATCTCCGAGCGGAACGCATCGACATCGCCGCGGCGGGCAGCCTCGAGGGAGACGCTGTAGAGATCGAGCCAGTCGAGCCACTTGGCGATGTCGCGAGCGTAGGCGTCGCGGGTGTGGGGGGAGTTGTACGCGTTGAGCCAGATCCGTATGGCCTCGTCCCGGCCGCCGGTCCAACACAGATTGGTAGGAGAGGCGTCCGATCCAACGGAAGGGGCCGTTCCGTTGAACCGAACGCCGCTCGGTGCCGCGACCGGCTCCAAGATCACGACTTCCCCCATAACTGGAGTTATGGGGGGTCCCAGATGATCACTCATCCGGGCAGCCTCCGAGCGCCGGATCCCGCCGGTGATCAGTTCCTGGGAATCCTCGTTCCCGTGCGCCAGCCGAGACACCGACCAGAACGCCGTTCGACTCACTCACCGGCTGCGCCGACGCTTCGATGCCCCGGCTTCGGCATGGTTGTCGCCCCTCGTACGGGCGCACGCTCCTGGGCGCGCCGGCGGGCGGGTGGGTCGCGCGCGTGCGCGTATGCACGGCTGCGCGTGGGAGGAACGAAAAACGCTTAATGATCTTGTGGGCGGGCGTGCACGCGCACCCGCCATGCGCGTGCGCGCGAGGGCGCCACGGACGTGCCACGGTCGGGTGCCACGCCCCCGCCACGACAGGTGCCACGGGGGTGCCACGCCCGGGTGCCACAGACCGTGGCACCCACGCTGACCTGTAACTCTCTCCCCCAACCCCCTCCCGGGCGCCACGCAGGCGCCACGCGATCATGGCGACACCAGCTCACGGATCACGAACTCCTGCGCCTTGTCGTCGTAGCCGAGCGCCCGGTCCTCGATCAGCTTGGCCAGCTGCTTCTGCGCCCACGCCCGCGACAGCCCCGTCTGCTGCCACACCGGCTTCATGTCCCGCGTCGCGAACCGTGTACGGCCCGCCGCCCGCCACTCCTCCAACTGCGCCAACAACACCGCCCGTGCCTGCTCCGGCGACATCTTCCCGCCAGGCTCCGGCCGGGCGAACTCGAACGGCTCGTCCTCGGGGTCGTCCTCGATGTCGTCGTCCAGGCCGGCCTGCAGGGTCGGGTCAGGGTCCTCGGTCTTGAGGTACTCGCTGAGCTCTTCCTCGTTGCCCGAGGACCCGCCGGTCTTGAGCCACGCGACGACCTCTTCGAGCTGGTCCGGCCTGGCCAGTACCGAGCGGGCCTTCGAGCCGTTGGCCGGCCCGACGATCCGGGCGGTCTCCAGCATCTCCATCAGCAGCGTGACCTTCTCGAACGGCAGGCGGAGCTTGCGCTGCAGCATCGAGGTGGACCCGAACTGGGTGGTGATGACCAGCTCGGCCGCCAGGATCAGCAGCTCGAGGTCCTCGTCGGTGATCGCGGTGGTCTCGTCGTCAGCCGGGGCCGCGGCGTTGGCAGCCGGGAGTCGGACGAGGGAGGCGCTGATCGGGTCGATTTCCTTGGCCGCGGCGGGGTACAGCGCGCAGTGGGCCCGGATCGCGGCGGTGTCCTCCGCCCAGTTGTAGGTGCGCAGCGGCATCGCGATCCGGTTCTTCGGGATCCCCGGGGCGTGCAGGTAGGACATGCCGGGCTGTTCGTTGTTCCACAGGTCAGGGCGCGCTCCGGCGTCGTCTTGGGCCTCGCTTAGACCGAACGCGGCGTCGTGGGAGTTCGCGACTCCGAAGCACCAGTTCGCGCCTTGGCCGCGGATCAGGGTGGGGACCTGGGTGTGGTCGTTGCGCTGGAGCGAGAAGAACACCGACCCGCCGGCGGACCGCAGCGCCTTCATCAGCTCTTCGAACTGGTCCATGTCCACGACCTCGAAGAACTTCCAGGCCTCCTCGATCCAGAACACGATGTAGGTGAGCCCGCACCCCTCCTTCCACTTCACCAGCCCCTTCTCGGCGAGGTAGTCGGTGCGTTCCCTCAGCTTCTCCTGCAGCTCGCGGAGCATGGCGTGGGCACCGGCCTCGGTGACCTCCAGGCGGTGCAGTCCTTCAGCCATGGGGCCGAGCGTCTGCAACCCTTTCACCAGGTCACAGGCCAAGACCATCGCGTCGTAGCGGGTGATGATCTCGCCGATGGTGTTCCACGCGCAGCCGATCGACTTCCCGGAGCCGGTCATGCCGACGACCTGGGTGTGGTGGCCGACGATGACGTACTCGACCTCGGACAGGTCCTGCCACACGCCCGGCCGGATCGGCGCCGCGATCGACGCACCGGGGCGGGAGGGGCCGGGCCAGGGGATCGGGTTCCGGATGATCCGCGGGTCCGAGAACGTGACCTTCGCGCGGGCCGCGTGGTCCATGTCGGCGGTGATGGTCATCGTCCCGGGCGGGAATCCCATCGCGCCCTCGATGTACTCGGTGCGCTTCTGGATGTCCTCGACGGTCTTCTCACCTGCGGGAAGAGCCATCGACGCTTCGATCTTCTGCTCGCTGGCGTCGATGGTCTTCATCGCTGCCCCGCTGAGCTTGGCCTTGTCCTTGTTGCGGTCGAACAGGAACGCCAGCGGATCGGTGACCCCGGACTCGTAGCCCTTGTTCCGGATGATGGTGCGGATGTTCCAGCTCGCAGCGATGACCAGGCCGCCCACCACCCAGAAGTAGAACACCACGGGATGGGTGACACCTGCGACGGTGGCGACGGTGATCCACATGCCGGTCAGGAACGCGGTCGCGGTGGTATGGATCCGCCCCCAGTCGCCGCGGTGGTGGGAGACACCCCAGGTCACACCAGTGATGACCATCGTGCCGAGGGTTTCCCCGATCGACGCCCACGCGGCGCCCTGGCCGCTGCCCCATAGCGCGTGGAACGCGGCGGCCAGCCCGAACAGCAGGACACCGACGACGTACGGCGGGACGACGACGAGCACCTTGGACGTCTGGGACGCCCACACCCGATCCCACGAGGTCTCTACGACCTCCGCGGGCACCATCTGCCGACCAGTCATCTGCTATTTCCCTTCCTGACCTGCGTGGACTGGTCAGTCGTCGTTGAAGTCGAAGGCGGGCTTCTTCTTGCTGGGCGGGTTGAGGATGTCGGCGAACTCCCGCCGGAACTGGGCGTGGAACTTCACGAGCTCGACGCCGGCCCCCTGCGCCTGCTCAGCGGCCCGCAGCAGCCGACTCCGCACCCGCCGCGCCCGCCATTTGACGTCGACCCCGAGCAGCAACGGGTGCCCCTTCTGGCTGGCCACTAGGGCGCCGTAGACCTCCTCGGCGGCCATCTCGAACTCCCAGGCCAGCTCACGGCAGATGTTGCGGCCCTCCTTGGAGTACTGGGTGATGGACTTCGCCCCGGTGAACGGGATGGCCGCCAGTTCCGGGATGCGCTTGCGGGTGCTCACTCGTCTCCTTCAATGACTTCTGCGTCCAGTGCGCCGTGGTAGCCACGGCGGTACTCGTCAGCGAGCTCACGGCCGAGCTTCCGGCCGATCCAGGCGAGCGGCGGCAGACCGACCAGCGCCGTGGCCAGCGCGTCCACGCCGGTGAGGACTAGCAGCAGGACGGCGAGGAGCCCGCGGGCGACCGCCCGGGCGGTGTTGCCCCGGGCCTCCCGCCTGTCGTAGCGATTGAGGCTCATCGGCCCCGTCCTCTCCGCCAGGTGATCGGCGTCCGGAGGTGCGGGAGGCGGAGGCACCGGCCGAAGTACATGCCTCCGGCGAGCACGCCGAGCAGGATCGTGGCGTTGTGCTGCATCCCGGTCCTGCCGAGGATCAGATAGGTCCCGCCAGCGATGCTGCCCGCGACGAGCAGGTGGTCGAGCAGCGTCAGCCGGCCGCGGCTGCGTCTCATGAGGGTCTCCCTGTCGGGTGTGGGGTCCTGGCTTCAAGGTGCGCGGACCGGTCCGATCCCGGCGCGGTCTCGCGCTGGCCGATCAGCTGGCATCGGCGGGTGTGTACGGACCTCCGTTGAGACCCGCGGTCCGGGCCGGGTCCGGTGAGGTCTCGGAGGCCCCGGCCGCGGCGGGTGCCGGCTGGGGGGCCGGGTCCTGGGTTGGGACCGCCAGGTCTGGGCCGGTCTCGTACGAGGTCCGGAGCACCTGCCCGATGGAGTTGGCCCGAGCCTTCTGAATCTTCAGCTGGTCCTGCAGGTCCTGGTTCCGGATGTGCGTGCCGACCTGCTCAAAGTGGTTGCGGGCCAGGCCGATCGCCTGAGCGAAGGTCCCGGCCTGGACCCCAGCCGGGCACAGGGAGTCCCGCAGGTCCCAGATGAGGTCCCACGGGTCCAGCTCACCGGCCTCCGGGACCTCGGCCTGGTCCTCCCGGGACCCGGCCGCGCTGGCCGGGACCATGGACGGCTGGAGCGCCAGCTCCTCGAGGGTTTGCCGGACCCAGTCGCGGACCGCGATCTGGAGGTCGGGTCCGTACAGCACCGCGGAGGGCAGCTGCCCGGTCGCGAGCTGGTGGACAAGAGTGCGCGGAACGTGCCGCCGGGTCCCGAGCCAGGACCTCTTCCCGTAGGCGGACACGAGCACGGTCCTGGCGTGGAGGATCGCGGACTCCCGGGTCAGCGCCTCGCTGTAGGAGGTGATCTCCCACAGCACCATGCGCCGCTGGAGCCGGGCTGTACGGATCGGCGAGAGCAGCCACCGCGACAGCCGGACCCGGTCCATCCGCGCCGCGTCGTCCTTCAGGTGGCGGGCGGCCTCCACGATGAGGCTGGCGACCGCAGGCAGCATCGCGTGGAGCAGCTGCTCGCGGAGGCCGCCGCCGGCGACGGCGCCGTTGGCGAAGACGGTGAAGCCCACGAGGCTCCAGGCCGTGCTGCGCAGGAAGGCGTTCGGTCGGAGCCAGTCGAGGATGAGCAGGGCTGGGGCGCCGAGGTCCAGGCCGAGGGGGAGGACCGCGCCGAACGGAAAGCCGTGCGCGGCGGCGTACCGGCTGAGGTTGTCGAAGCTGCTGATGTAGCCCATGACCGCGACCGCGAGGCCGAGGGCCAGGGCCAGGCTGTATGCGGCGTTGCGGGGTGTCACCACGCCTTTGAGGTGCTTCATGGTGGTCGGGCCTCCGGGGCCAGATCAGAAGATTGAGCAGGGTGGGTACCCACCCTTGGGCTGATCGTACTAGGCTCAGCCTCGGGTGGGTACCCACCTAGCAAGTCTCTGGCGTCATGGACGCCCTGACCAGGAGGTGACTACGCTGATCGTCGTGCCGAGCTCCGGAACGCCGAAACAGACCATTCGCGTCGAAAGGGCGCTATGGGATGCATACGGCGAGGTCTGTGCTGCCGAAGGCACCAGCCGCGCCAAGGCCATCCGTGAGCACATGGAGAGCAAGGTCAAGGCCCATCGCGGCCACCTGCCGAACGAGCCCGAAGGGCAGACCGAGTCTCAGCCGCAGAGCTGACCGGCCCGCATAAGCCTTCCCACGACCCCCCGCCGCTCTTCTGCGGCTCTCCTTCGCATGTCCTCTTGGGGGATCTCCGCATGTCCGAAGACTCGCCCGCACCCTGGGTGAGCGTCCGCGCCGTGGCCTGGGTGCTCGATGAAGCGCCCGACGTCCCGGCCAACCTTCTGCCGACCCTGGTGAGCCTCGCCCGCCACGCTGATGCGGACGGGCGGGGCTGCTGGCTGTCCAAGCACAGGCTCGGGTGGAACGCGCGGAAGACCGAACAGCAGGTCAAACGGGACCTCAAACAGTTGCGTGATCTCGGGCTGATCCGGCTGGGGGACCAGCGCCTGGTGGCGCACCTCCCGGCGGACAAGCGGCCGACCGTGTACGACCTCGCGATCGAAAAGCGGCGGAAGCCGTACGTGCCTCCGGCGGGGGGCCTTGCAGGGACCCCCGTTCACCGGGGGGCCTCACAGGGCCCCTCGCGGGGGGCCCTGGAGGGCCAAGCGGGGGGCCTTGCAGGGCAGAGCGGGGGGCCTTCCAGGGCCCCCAAAGAAGGACTTGAAGAAGATCTTGAAGAAGGATCTCTCCACGCGAGCGCCGAGCGGACCATTCAGGAGAGCACCGGCGCGACCGAGGACGAGACGAGAGAGATCCTTCGCCGCATCATCGCCAAGCACGACCCGGCTTCGCCGGCCGCTTATGTCCGTCGCATGGCCGCGGCCGGGCACCTTGCCGCGTGGCTGGCCACCCTCCGCGCCGAGCGGCCCGAGCCCGAGCGGCCGCTGGTGGTCCGGGCCGGGGTCGAGTGCCCGCACGGCGAGCTCGGTGGGGCCACCCTGCACCCGCACACCCAACTGCCGGTGTGCCCGCTCTGCCGGGCGCACGTCCGGTTGTGCGAGGTGGATCCGCTGTACTGCCCGGAGTGCCAGGCGATCCGGGAGGCGGCGGGGCTGCCGCCGGATCTGCGCGCTCTGTATGACGAGGTGGGATGAACTACACCCCGTGCCGTCAGTGGTCTCCCTCAAATGGGTCCTGTCGCAGGGCTAGGCCGAGGAGATCCTGAGCCTTTTTGAACTCCACTGCGATGCTGACCGGCTCACCGAGATTCGTCGTAGCCGAGTGGGATCGACGGCGGAACCTATCTACAGCTTCCACCGCTTCTCGGGCGAGGCAGCGGCTGGTAAGCGTCAAAATTTTGAGATCACTTCGAACTACCTCATCTACCCTGTTCTCCACCCTCTCCCATTGCTGCACCTCGGCCGCGTTCTGGACTTTGAGCACGAGCTCGAGATGTTCGAGGAGCGCCGCTTGCAGACTGAGCAACGTTTCTCGTTCGGTCTCGAACCGGGTGATTTTGAATGCCTCTCGCCTTGCCGCGCGTTCCCGTTGGAAGTTGCCGCGGTGCGTGAGGACCTGGCCGCCGACCGCGGCACCTCCCGCGATGACTGCTCCTACCACCACGCTGCCGGCCGGGACCAGCATTGATGCCCACGCTGTCATGGGCTTGAGCTTGCCGCAGTTTCTGGCCCGTGTGGTGGTGTTGGGGGATCGGTGTGCAGTCGTACGGCTACGCCCTCGACGTCCCCCAGCGCGGACCCCTCGGTCAGCGCCAGGCAGAGCCGGGCCGCCCAACTGGCCACCGCGGCGCAGCCCTCCGCCGGGGTTGCCTCGGGCACCGGTCGGCCGACGAGCACGATCCCGTCGACCGTCCAGTCGAGGCGAGGGCCGGGCCGGGCGGCGAGCTGGGTCATGAGGTCGGCGGCCCGGCAGGCGGCGATGGCCCGGGCGAGGTCGACGCTGAAGGCTTCGAGCGGCGTGCGGGCGTCGGGGGCCGCGGTGAGGGCTGTGATGTCCGGTTCCATGATCAGAGTGGCGAAAAAGTGGCGTCAACCAAGTCCGGCAACGTCTCTATGCGTACGTCTAAATGGGCGTACGTATGCCAACGACCAGGCGTGATCTCTAACGGCCCAGGTAGCAGCGGCACCGACCCGGATTTTGCAAGGCGAGGGTCAGGGGTTCGAATCCCCTAGTCTCCACCGCAGGTCACACGCTTAACGACCACCCGACACCCACGGTCCGACCCCCGAAGTGGGGAAATCGTGGCAGAAACCGACCTGAGCCGCATCGGCTCCTACATGACCAGCAGTTGGACCATCACGTACCCGGGCATACGAAAACGGCGGGGAGGATCGCTCCTCCCCGCCGTGGGTGTTCGTGGCGCTGGTCAGCGCCGCGTGAGATGGGCGGTCCAGCCGACGGAGGCCAGCAGGCAGACCGCCATGAATCCGGACAGGGTCGGCGGGTTCACCCATCGGATGGTGCCGAACAGTCCCAACACGGTGGCCAGCACCGGTGCGTACAACGGTGCGTAGCGCACGATCGCCGAGCTGGTCGGCGTTGAAGTGGCCTTGCGCAGGCGAGCCAGGAGCACGATCAGGAGCGTCCACAGCACGCCGGAGACGAAGGCGAACTTGGCCAGCGACTGGGTCGTCCCGGCCGGGTCGGATGCGGTGAAGAAAGGTACCGCCAGGACCGTAAAGGACATCCAGTAGACGGCCGGCAGGACTAGGTCGCGCCCGGCCCGGGCCCTGCGCTCCGAGATGTAGACGTAGCACCCGAGGCACAGAGCGCACACGAGCGCGCTCGCCACCTCCTCGAGGTGGAGAGCGGACCGCCACGCGCCGCTGAACAGGAGCAAGCCGACTCCGGCCACCATGACGTTCAGGCGCCGGGACAGGACACGGATGGACCAGAACATCGTGCCGACGACCAGCGCCGACGCGACGCCGTAGCCGGACGGCAGCCGCAGGCCGGCCACGAATGCGATGGCCACGGACGCCACGACGCAGATGCGGAGGATGGTCTTCCTCCGCGCCGAGGTGGCGTCAGTGTCCGCCGACGGCCCCGACTCCCAGGTGAGTAAGAGTCCGGCGCCGCCGTAGGTCTGCAGCACCAACACCATCAGCGGTGCCGGCCCGAACAGCCCGTCTGTGATCGCCGCGACGCCCTGCGTACCGATGAGCGCGCAGAGGACGATGGCGAAGGTGAGGAGCATGAGGCCGAAGCGGAAGGACCGCCTTGCCCTCTGGAGGATCTTTCGCATAGCGCCAGATTCCCTTCTCGATTGTCTCGCGCGGACGCTGCGTCCGAACGGCTCGGTCCCGAGGACCGAGCAATGGTGACCGTGCCGAGCGCGCCGAAGACGACACGTGTGACGGAGGTCGCGGACGTGACCGGCAGCGAAAGTTCTCGGCGGGACCCGGTCCGGTGGCGCCGGCGGCCGTCGAGGGCGCGCGGCCGGTCTCATCGGTGCCGGTCGTGAAGGTGAGCCGGGGACCCTGAGGCTCAGAGCCACAGCGTGCAGCAACGATCCCGCCGGTCAGACCGCATCTAGTTCATGGTGCATTGAAGCGAGCCGACCACGAGAAAGTTCGCCGACGGCATGGGCCTCTCGAGCAAGGGCGCGGAGTGAACGGCCTGGGGATCGGCGTCAGCGAGGAGTTTTGTTCAGGGCCGGTGTCCGTTGGGGCACCGGCCCTGACGTGTGTTCGGGGGTTGTGGAGGGTGGCGAACGGTTCGGCGTGTTCGTGTCCGGTGATCTTGTTTGCGTCGACGTAGAGCTTGGTGAAGAGCGCCTTGTTGAGTACGGACCGAACAGATTCCCCAAGGTGTTGGTAGAGCTGCACGGGCCGCTCTAGCAGGGTTAGGGCGTGTTCGATGATGGCTTGTCCGGTCGCGAGTTGTTGTTGGCCTGGTCGAGGTGGCGCGGATACGCCGCTGTTCGGCGTGGATGGTGGCGAGCTTGGTGGCTAGCTTGGCTTTAGGCCACTGTTGATCAGCGGCCAGGTCCAGGAAGTAGTCTTCGCGCTGGTCGAGTTTGGCCAGTTCCTTCTCTAGCGCGACGCGGGCATCGGCGGACAGGGCGATGTCGGGGCAGAGGTCGGGGAGCGCTACCGCGTGTTGGTAGAAGTCGATGACGGCCTGCTCCATGACCTCTACGGGGATGTAAGGCTGGTCACAGATCTTGGCCGTTGTCGGTGGGTGGCGGTCGCGGGCATCCGTAGCCCGAGGTCGGTCAGCCGTTCCCGCAGGGTCTTGACGGTGTACCGCCCGGAGGCGAACAGCTCGAACGCTGTTTACCACCGAGGTCCGCGCGCGTTCCGGTCATTGCGCTAGCGGGGTGTCCCGGTCATTCACGGCACGGTTGACGGCCCGATCTGGTTGCTGTCAGTCTCCCCGCATGGGCTTGGGGGAACGCGTTCGCTACCAGACCTCCTTTACGGACTCGGCCCGCTGGGATGGGTTCGTGTTCCGTCCCGGCGACATCGTGATCAGCACCCCGGCGAAGTGCGGCACGACCTGGCTGCAGATGATCTGCGCCCTGGAGATCTTCAAAAGCGCGACATTCGACCGGCCGCTCGACCAGATCTCGCCGTGGCTGGACGTCCTGCTGCGCCCGCTCACCAGAGTGCTGGCCGACCTCGAGGCACAGGCGCACCGGCGATTCATCAAGACCCATACGCCCCTCGACGGATTGCCCTTCGACGACCGGGTCACCTACCTCTGCGCAAGCCGGGACCCCCGGGATGTGGCCGTGTCCTTGGACAGCCATACCAGCAACACCGACCGGGCCGTGTCTCTCGCATTGCGGGAGGATGCCGTGGGCGCCGTGGTCCTTGACGAGCTGCTGGCCGCCGCTCCGTCCCTGCCGAGCGGGACCGCGCGCGAGCGCTTCTGGTCCTGGGTCAATCCGGCCGCGCCCGGAAAGGCCGTGTCCGACCTGGAGATCATGCTTCACCATCTGGACACGTTCTGGCAGGTGCGTGACCAGCCGAACATCGTGCTGCTGCGCTACGAGGACCTCCTTGATGACCTCGAAGGGCAAATGCGCTACATAGCCGCCCGGCTCGGGATCGCCATCACCGAGACAGCCTGGCCGGACCTGGTCCAGGCCGCCACGTTCGCGGTCATGAAGGGCCGGGCCGGCGAGCTCGCGCCCGAAGCCAGCCACGACGGCTTCTATCACGACCGCAGCCAGTTCTTCCACAGCGGATCAACAGGCCAGTGGCGGCAGGTCCTCAGCGAGGAGGAGCTTCCCCGGTACGCCGCCCGAGTCGCCGAATGCGCGCCGGCGGACCTTGCCGCCTGGATCCATCGGCCCGCGCTGCCGACGGCAGGCAACCTCTAAGGGCGCGGTGCATGAGTGGAGACGCGCCGGAGCTGACCACGGAACTAGTGGTGGACGGCGTCGTGCCGTCGCAGCCGGTGATCTCGCCCGACGGGCGCTGGGTTGCCTACGTCGTCGCTCTGGCCGGCCGCAAGACAGAGCGTCGAATGTGCGCGATATGGCTGGCCGCCGTTGACAGTAGCTCACCGCCGGCGAAGCTGACCGCCATCACCCTGACCGCCAGCCTCATCGACTAGGCCGAGCGCTTCCTGCCCGAACTCGTGACCAGCGCCGCTTCAACGGACACACCTGGCACGACATCGCCCAGGCCCTGGCCACCAGCCCCGACGAGGCCCGCCTGCGATTCGACCCCGACTCCCCGGTCGCCGACGGCCGCTGGCCCTACGACACCTGAAACCGCGAAGGCGGGGCCCCAGATTGGTTGGAGTAAGCCCTCAGCACCGCCACCCCAGGTCAGGCCCTCAGGGGCTGGCCCATCTCCTGTGGCCGCGACCCCTGAGCGGGGCATCGACCGCTAGAGGTCGTACTCACCTTGCTTGACGCCCCGGACCAAGCCGCGCCAGTCGCCGGCCGTGAATGTGATCACAGGTCCTTGGGGGTCTTTGGAATCGCGTAGCGCGACCCCGGGCGGAGCAGGGGCCAGCTCGACGCATTGGCCGTTCGCACTCGACCGGCTGCTCTTACGCCACCGGGCGCGGGACAGGTGGGGGTTGGTCATCTCCCGCACCTCCTCTCACTTCAAGCTCTCAGCCCTGCGCCTCATCAGCTCGACTGAAGCCGCAGGACTCAGAGCGACGGCGCGAAGGTGCTCGTAAATGCCACTGTACCGGCGTACCTCTGCCTCTTCCTCGAGGAAAAGATCTCCCGCCATGCTGTCCACGTACACCACGTTGGGATCGGTCTCGAAGTCCATCACCACGAAGCTTCCCGGCATCCCAGGGTGCGCGCCAACGCCGAACGGGATGACCTGAAGCGTCACGTGCGGCTCATCGGCCAACTCGACCAGGCGCAAGACCTGTGTGCGCATCACCTCGCCGCCGCCGACGACCCTGTGGAACGTGGCTTCATCGCAGATTGCCCAGAGTTGCAACGGGCGGTCTCGCGTGAGAACCGCTTGACGTTCCATGCGCACGCTCACCCGACGCGCCACCTCCTCCCGGCCCAGAGCAGGGAAGCCGCCTTGTATGACAGCTCGTGCGTAGTCCTCGGTCTGCAGCAAGCCGGGAACGAACAGTGACTCGTAGTTCCAGACCGAGCGGGCCTCGCCCTCGAACTCGATGTACGCGCCGTACTCCTCCGGCAGCTCGTCCTGATACGCCTGGAGCCAGCCTTTCCGAGCCGAGTCTTTGAGCAACTGCACCAGGCTCGTACGGTCGTCGCCTTCGACGCCGTACAGGTTGAGGAGTGCGATCAGCGTCCGTGACTGTGGTCGACCTCGGGCCGTCTCGATCCGGTAGAGCGTCGCCGGGTTGATGCCCGTGTGCTCCGCGACGTCTTCTCTGCTCAAACCGGCACTGGTCCGTAGCCGGCGAAGCCTCGCGGCCAATCGGCGCAGTCGGACCGTCGGTTGGGTGCGTGTGGGCATGAGAACCTCTCGTATCAGGATGCAAGGTACAGCATTTGCATAGACCTTGCATTCAACGGTTGCGCAGGTTCATGCTTGTGCGCACAGCCTGCCAGAACTCACGCACCGTAGGCAGGCGGATACCGGAGGTCCCTCCATGAACGGCTCCGTCTTCGTTCCGTACCCGGCCGCCCAATCCGTCGAGGTGCAGCTCTTCAGCCTCCCCACGGCGGCACGGCTGTCCCGCCGTCTGGTGACCGAATGGTTCCGGCATTGGGACGCGCCGGGCCAGGCGATCCAGAGCGGTGAGCTTGTCGTCTCCGAACTGGTCACGAACGCCATCAAGGCCAGGGGAGAGACGATCCGCATGCGCATCCGCTGGCTCGACCGATCCGGCTACATCGAGGTGTGGGACGCCGATCCCGAGCCACCTGAGCTGAAGCACGCCGGAGTGGCCGACGAGAACGGGCGTGGGCTGCTCCTGGTCGAGGCGTACGCCTCTCGCTGGGATTACTACCAGGCGGGCAGTGGAAAAGTGGTCTGGGCGGAACTGACCGCCACCCGCTTACCTCAGTGCGCGTCTGGAGACCGATAGGCCCCAAGCCGGTGCGCTGAGCTTCTACGCGGCACGCCAGCGGACCTGGCCGGGTCCCTTGCACTGCATGAGGGTGCCTTTCGAGGTGCGGCCGTAGGCACCCGCCGGTGAGCAGAACGCTCCTGGGTGCACGCCCCTTGCCTGCGCTGGTGCGTGGGTGGTCGTACGTGGTGTCGGCTTGCGCGTGGCCGGGCGATGGGTCGGTACGCGCCTCGGCTTGGCCTTCGGCTTGCGGCTCACCGTGGGTGTGGGTGTGACGGTCGGGAACGCGTTCGGGCCTTCGGCCGGCGTCGGCCACGGGGTGGAAACCCGGGTGTCCGCCGCGGCGGGCTGGGTGGCCGCCGACGAGGCCGGGGCGGCTGATCCACCGCACCCCGGCAGCAGGAGAAGCGCGGAGCATGCGGCGGTGAGGAGCGATCGTCGAGGCGTCATACGCACACGGTTGACGGTTCAAAGATCTACATCAGTCAAACCAGCCTTTAAGTATCAGCTGTGACCGAACCCGGACGTACGGTGAACCAAAGCAGGTCATAGCGCGTCATAAGGCGACGCCCATATCTCTCATCTGCCGCACCTGGTCTCGATCCGGGCGCTGGCGCATCATCTTCTCTCAGTACGCCCGGCTCGGCCGACTTGTCCTTCCGGTGGCGGCTCGGCGCCGCGGCCTTGCCTGACAGGGACACAACCGTGGCCGACCGTCGGCTCACCCAACCAACGGACAGTCACGACCGTCATACCCAGCGACATCACGACCGGAGCCGGGAAGCGAGAGACCACCGTGACGGAGAGCCCGAGCCCGGCGATCGACCCCACCGGCATGTCCCGTCCCCAGCTGGCCGGCCGGGCGTGCGCGTCCTGCGGGAAGCGGTGGCCCCGCCCGCGGGTGCGGGTCGGGACCTTCCCTGGCGGAGCGCCGGCTCGTTGCTGCCCGGAGTGCGCCAAGGCGGTGACCGGATGAGCGCGCGGCGTTCCGCCCGCCACTCGGCCTCAAGGTCACTCTCCTAGCTCGGAGCTTTACCGGGATGCCCCGGCTGTCGCGGAGTTGGGCACAATGGCAGCCGGAGGGGTGATACGTGCGCATCGGCATCCTGGGCACGCTCGAAGTGCGGGACGAGGCGGCCCGGCCCATCGAGGTCCGTGGCCGTCGCCTGCGTACGCTGCTGATCCGGCTGGCCGTCGACTCGGGCCGTTCCGTCCCGTCCGAGCGGCTCATCGACGATCTCTGGGCGGAGACGCCCCCCGTCGGCGGGGTCAACGCCCTCCAGGCACTGGTGTCCAGGCTGCGCGGAGTGGGCGGGCGCGAAATGATCGAGTCCGGTCCGGGGGGTTACCGGCTGGCGGTCGATCCAGCCGATATCGACGCCGCCGAGTTCGGGCGCCTGGTCACCACCGGCCGTACGGCACTGGCCGAGGGCGACGCCCAGCGGGCCGACGCCCTCCTGCGGCAGGCGCTCCGGCTCTGGCGCGGCCCGGCCCTGGCCGAGGTCGCCGACGCCGGCTTCGCCATCGCCTCGATCGCGCGGCTGGAGAAGCTGCGCCTGGACGCGACCGAGGACCGCGTCGAGGCGGAATTCGCGCTCGGCCGGGCGGCGCGGCTGGTGCCCGAGCTGGAGGAACTCGTCGCCGCTCACCCCCTGCGGGAACGGCTCCGCGGTCAGCTCATGCGCGCCCTGTACGCGGCCGGACGGCAGGCTGAGGCCCTGGAGGCGTACGAAGCGGCCAGGAAGACCCTGGGCGAGACGTTCGGGATCGACCCCGGGCCCGAGCTGTCGGACACGCACCTGGCCATCCTGCGCCGGTCACCCGAGCTCGATGCCCCGGCCAGGCCGTCGCCGATCCGTGCGGCCTTGATCCACCGGGAGCCGCTCCATCACGAGCCGTCCGGAAGAGCGCCGGTCCGTACGCTCTCGCCGAGGACCAGGGCCGGGCATCGCACCAACCTGCCCGCCCAGTTCACCAGCTTCGTCGGCCGCGAAGCGGAGATCGACAGGCTGGGCGAGCTGCTCGGCCGAGCCAGGCTGGTCACCTTGACCGGGCCCGGCGGCGCGGGCAAGACCCGGCTGGCCTGCGAGGCGGCGACCCGCCTGGTCCCCGCGATGCCCGACGGGGTGTGGTTCGTCCCGCTGGCGCCCGTGCGCGACGCCCTCGACGTCCCCCAGGCGGTGCTGTCGGCACTCGGCATTCCCGACGCGATCCGGGTGGCCGAGACCATCGAGATCACCCGGCCGCTGGACCGGCTGGTCGACGTCCTGGAGAACCAGCGGCTCACCCTGGTGCTGGACAACTGCGAGCACCTCGTCGGTGCCGTGGCCGCGCTGGCCGATCGGCTGCTCGCCGCGGCGCCGGAGGTACGGATCCTCGCCACCAGCCGGGAGCCGCTGAGCATCACCGGCGAGACGCTGTGCCCGGTGCCGTCGCTGCCGCTGCCCCCCGAGGACGCGGACGCGGAGCGGTCGATGGACCACGCCTCGGTGCGGCTGTTCGCCGACCGGGCCGAGGCCGTACGTCCGGGCTTCGTGGTCGACGCGGACAACGTCGCGGCGGTGGTCGGCATCTGCCGGGCGCTGGACGGCATCCCACTCGCCATCGAGCTGGCCGCCGCAAGGCTCCGCGCCCTCACTCCCGCCCAGGTCGCCGGCCGCCTCGACGACCGGTTCCGGTTGCTGACCAGCGGCAGCCGTACCGCGCTGCCCCGGCACCAGACGCTGCGCGCCATCGTCGACTGGAGCTGGGACCTGCTCGACGACGCCGAACGAACGGTGCTGCGCCGCCTGTCGATCTTCAGTGGCGGCGCCGCCCCGGACGCCGCCGAGCGGGTGTGCGCCCTGGACGGGGACTCCCACGAGGTGATCGACCTGATCGCCGCGCTGGTCGACAAGTCGCTGGTCGTCGCCACCGGGCAGGTCGAGGTGCGCTACCGGCTGCTGGAGACCGTACGCGCGTACGCGCTGCAGCGGCTGGCCGAGTCCGGTGAGCAGGAGCGGGTGCGGGCCGCGCACGCCGCCTACTTCCTGGGCTTCGCCGAGCGCGCCGAGCCCGAGCTCCGCGGCCGGGAGCAGGTCCGCTGGACCGACCGGCTCGTCGCCGAGCACGACAACTGCATCGCCGCGCTGCGCGGGGCGATCGAGGTCCGTGACGTGCCCACCGGGGTACGGCTCGTCGGCGCGCTCGCCTGGTTCTGGATCATGCGCGACTACGAGGCCGAGGCGGGACAGTGGGCCATCGCCGTCTGGGCCCTCGCCGGGCAGAAGCCGCCCGCGGGCGCCGAGGACGCGTTCGTCATCTGCGGTTTCCTGGCGGCCCTGGTGACCGCGATGGCCAGTGACGACGGGCCGCGTCCTGAGGCGCTGCAGGCCGCCGTCGAACTGGCGGTGTCCCACCTGAGCGACACCGCGACCCATCCGGTGCTGGTGCTGTTCAGACCGCTCGCGGCTCTGTTCGGCGGGGACGTCCAGGGTGCTCAGCGGGAGCTGCTGGCCGCCGCGGACCATCCTGATCAGTGGGCGCGGGCGGCGATGCACACCTTCGCCGCCTATCTGTGGATGGCGGAGGGGGACCTCGCCACGGCCCGGACCGAGATAACCCAGGGGCACGCCGGTTTCCGTGCGCTGGGCGACCGCTGGGGCATGGTGTTGAGCCTGTCCGGGCTGGCCGAGGCCGCGCTCGCGCGGGGCGACGCCGCCGAGGCGATGCGCGCCTGCCAGGAGGCGTACGGCTACGCCACCGAGGGCGTCAGCCCCGACCAGGGGGGCGCGCTGCTGATCCTGCTCGGCCGGGCGCGTGCGGTGGCCGGTGACACCGAGGGCGCCCGGGCGGACCTGGAGCTGGGAGCCCGGACGGCGGAGCGGATCGGTGAGCACTCCGACGCCGCCTACGGTCTGGTCTGGCTGAGCGACCTCGCACGCCGCGCCGGTGACCTGGGGCGGGCCCGGCCGCTACTGCAGCGCGCACTGGCCATCATCGAGCCCAGGGCGCGGCGGATCGACCTGAGCCAGGCGGCCGCGACGACCTTCAGCAAACTCGGCTGCCTGTGCGAGCAGGAGGGTGACCTGGTGGCCGCCGCGCAGTGGCACGAGCGGGCGATGCGGGCGGTGGCCGACAGTGCTCCGCTGCCGGTGACGCCCACCCTCGCCACCGTGGTCGAGGGCCTGGCCGCGTTCGCGGTCGCCAAGGGGGAGCCGGAGCGTGCCGCCGAGCTGCTCGGTACCACGCACATGCTGCGCGGCTACCGCGACCCCTGGAGCCTGGAGATCGGGCGGACCACGGAGGCCGTGACCAGGGCCCTCGGGCCGGAGACCTTCGAGACCGCCTACGCACGCGGTCGCGCGGTCACCCGCGACCAGGCCCTCGCCCTGACCGTCGACGGTCGCGCCGCCGAGCCGGGCTGAGGGTCTCCGCGGGGGCGCCGCCGGTCACGCCTCCTTGGCGACGGCTTCGCGGACCGCCGGGACGATCTCCTGGGACCACCGCCCGACTGGACCGTGCTCTTGATCGTGACTGTGGCCCACGCACCATCGCCTTGTGATGCGCGGTCCGGTGGAGGCCTCATCCTCCGAAGATGGCGGTGGGGTTGCCGGTGTACCAGGCGTTGTCGATGCGGATGCGGCGCATGGTCCAGCGGTGGCCGTCGCGGACGAGGCCGACGTCGTAGGGGTTCTTCAGCAGGGCGTTGGTGCTGTGGTCGGCTGTGAGCAGGTGCTGTGCCTCCACCAGCGCGGTGAGGCGGGCGGTGTCGCCGTCAATGGTGATGCGGGGGTTGGTGACCTGATGGGTGGTGTCGACCCGGCCGGTGAACATGCCCAGGATGGAGGTGACGATGGTGTCCCGCCCGGACATCAGCGGCGGCTTCGAGCCCCACTTGGCGGCTGCCGGGCGGAAGTCCAGTTCGGCGTCGGTGGCGAAGGAGGAGGCGAACAGGTTGCTGTCCTTCAGGTCCTGGCCGAGGCCGAAGCGGTACAGCGCGTCGATGATCTCCGCGCGGTCCCGCAACTCCCGGACGGCTGCCTGGGTGTCTGTAGCCGGGGCGGACAGGGCGTGGTCGTCGGTGACATACATGGGGGCTCCTGTGCGGGTCGGGTGTTGTTGGAGTCCCTCCACTCTCGGGCGGGCCAGGTTCCTGATCAATGCGGGCCTGTGCAAGGATCGTGAAGCCTCGATTAACGATGGAAGATGGGGTCATGCTGGAGCGGCACGAGCTGGAGGCGTTTGTGACGCTCGCCGAGGAGTTGCATTTCGGCCGCACCGCCGAACGGCTGCACGTGTCCACCGCCCGGGTCAGCCAGACGATCGCCAAACTGGAGCGACGCGTCGGCGTCCCGTTGTTCAATCGCACCAGCCGCCGGGTGGAGCTTTCCGCGGTAGGGCGCCAGCTGTACGAGGACATCCGGCCCGCCTGGACACAGATCGGTACCGCGCTAGAGCGGGCGATCGACGCCGGGAAGGGCCTGACCGGCACACTGCGGGTCGCCTTCACAGACGCAGCAGGAGGTCAACTGCTGGTCAGGGCAACCGAGCTGTTCCGGGACCGGTACCCCGACTGCGACGTCCAGCTCCGCGAAGCCCAGCTAGCGGACACCAGGCCGTGGCTTCGCGACGGCGAGGTGGACATCGTGCTGGCCACCTTCCCCGTGCACGAACCCGACATCATCATGGGTCCGATGCTGGTGGCCGAGGCACTCCTGCTCGCCGTGGCGCACGGACATCCCTTCGCCCGCCGGGAGTCCGTCTCCGTCGAGGATCTGTCCCGGGTCCCGGTGCTGCGGTTGCCTGACACGCTCCCGGACTCCCGGCGCGCTGACCGCACGCCCCGTCAGACGCCCACCGGAAAGCCGATCGAGCCCGGCCCGTCGGCCGCGACCTTCCACGAGATGCTGACGTTCGTCGGCGCCGGGCGGGGAGTCTTCCCCGTCGGCGCGCACGCCAGACGCTACTACCCGCGCCCCGATGTCGCCTACGTCCCCTTCAACGACGCCCCGCCGCTGGAGTGGGGCCTCCTCTGGCGTGCCGACGGCGCCACCGCCCGTGTCCACGCCTTCAGCCAGGCCGCCCACGACCTCGTACGCGACGTCTAAAGGGCTAAAGAAGGCGTTTGTGCCTGCCGCTGGGGCTTGGACGGTAGTGCCCTAGACCCGGCGTCCGTACATCCGCAGCGCCAGGGGGAAGGTCACCACGACGATCCCGCCCGCCCACAGCAGCGAGTAGAGGACGTGGTCGCCGACCGGCCCGCCGACCGTCAGCGCCCGTACGGAGTCGGCGAGGTGCGTCACCGGATTGATCTTCACCCAGGCCTGCAACCAGCCCGGCATGGTGTGGGTGTCGGCGATGAAGACGCTGCTGCCGAAGGTCAGCGGCATCGTCCAGATGAAGGCCAGCCCCTGGACGGTCTCCGGCGACGGGGCCACCAGCCCGACGAGCACCGAGATCCAGCAGATGCCCAGGTAGAAGACGTACGCCAGCAGGAACGCGGCCAGCACCGACCCCGGATCGGTGTGGAAGCGGAAGCCGAGGAGCGACCCGAACCCCACCAGGACCACCATGGTGACGCAGAACCGGATGGTCTCGCCGAGGACCGCTCCGACGAGCGGCGCCGATCGGGCGATCGGCAGACTGCGGAACCGGTCGAAGACGCCCTTGTGGATGTCCTCGTTCAGCGAGACTCCCAGCCCCATCGTGCCGAACATCGCCATCTGGGCGACCAGGCCGGGCAGCAGGACCTGGAGGTAGGCGTGGGTGTTCCCGGCGATCGCGCCGCCGAAGACGTACAGGAACAGGATCAGGAAGACGATCGGCATCAGCGTGACGTCCAGCAGCTTCTCCGGGGAGTGCTTGAGCTGGACGACGCTGCGCCAGGCGAGCGTCAGCCCGTTGCGCAGAGCCTGGCCGGCGCCGATCCGGCGGCGGACGGTGATCGCGGTCATGCCACGCTTCCTTCGGTGATGAGGCCGTCCTCGGCGGGGCGGCCGGTCAGGGTGAGGAACACCTCGTCCAGGCTGGGCATCCGCAACGCCAGCTCGGCCAGTGCGATACCGGCGTCGTCGAGGTGCCTGACCAGGGCCGAGAGCAGGGCGGGGTCCGCGATCGGTACGGTGACCAGCCCGCTCTCCAGGTCGATCTCCGTACGGATCCCGGTCAGGTCGGCGACGATCGCGGCCAGGTGCGGGGTGCGGGCGCGATCGGCGGCCCGGACCACGAGGGTCTGGCTGCCGATCTGCGCCTTGAGCTCGTCGGAGGTGCCCGCGGCCACCACCCGGCCGTGGTCGAAGACCGCGATCTGGTCCGCCAGCGCGTCGGCCTCCTCGAGATGCTGCGTGGTGAGCAGCACCGTCGTGCCCTCCGCGACCATCCTGCGCACGGTGTCCCACACCTGGTTGCGTGCTCGTGGATCGAGCCCGGTCGTCGGCTCGTCGAGGAAGATGACCGCGGGCTCGCTGACCAGGCTGGCGGCCAGATCGAGCCGGCGGCGCATGCCACCGGAGTAGGTCTTGGCAGACCGGCCCCCGGCCTCGGTCAGGCTGAACCGCTCCAGCAGTTCCCGGGCCCGGCGCTTGGACTCCGGCCGGCTGAGGTCAAGCAGCCGGCCGATCATCACGAGGTTCTCGAGGCCGGTTAGCTCCTCGTCCACCGAGGCGTACTGCCCGGTCAGCCCGATCAGCTGGCGCACCTGCACGGCGTCCTTGACCACGTCGTACCCGCAGACCTCGGCCCGCCCCTCGTCCGGCTTGAGCAGGGTGGCCAGCACCCGCACCGCCGTGGTCTTGCCCGCGCCGTTGGGCCCCAGCACGCCGAGCACCGTGCCCTTGCGCGCCGACAGATCCACCCCGGTCAGCGCCCGGGTCTCGCCGAAGCGCTTCTTCAGGCCCTCGGCCTGGATCACATACGTCATGTCCACCCCTGATTCAGTTCGTCCTGGGACGACTCTCAGGGAAGGCGCTGACAGGCCCCCGTCATCGCCCTTCGAACGCTGACAGGAGGCTGACAGCCCGGAGTTCTCCACAACCTGTGGACGACGAACGCCGATTCCCCGCCTCGGCCGGCCCGTGGGGACCGGTCTCAGCCCGTCATTCGGAAGGTGCGGCGGTAGGCCGAGGGCGAGGTGTGCATGGCGCGGGCGAAGTGGTGCCGGAAGGTGGCCGGGCTGTCGAAGCCGACGGCGGCCCCGATCTCCTCCACGGAAGTCGTCGTGCCCTCCAGCAGCGGCAGGCTGGCCATGACCCGCTGCCCGATCACCCAGCGCAGCGGGCTGGTCCCCGTGTGCCGGTTGAAGTGCCGGATGAAGGTACGGGGCGCCAGGTGGGCCTGCCTGGCGAGTTCGGCCACGGTGATCGGCTCCGCGAGATGGCCGAGCGCCCACGCCATCGCGCGGCCGACGCCGTCGTCCTCGGTCACCGGGGCGACGGCGGCCTCCACGAACTGCGCCTGGCCGCCCTCCCGGTGCGGCGGGATGACCAGCCGCCTGGCCACCGCGTTGGCGACCCGGGCTCCATGGTCCTGGCGGACGAGGTGCAGGCACAGGTCGAGCCCGGCGGCACTGCCCGCGCTGGTCAGTACGTCCCCGCCGTCCACATAGAGCACGTCCGGGTCGAGCCGAACCTGTGGATAACGTCGCTGGAAGAGGTCGGCGTACCGCCAGTGCGTGGTGGCCTCCCGGCCGTCCAGCAGCCCCGCGGCGGCCAGCGCGAAGGCTCCCGAGCAGATCGCGACGATCCGGGCACCGCGCTCGTGCGCCTTCCGTAGCGCCTCGACCACCGCCGCCGAGACCTCCGTGTGCACGTCCGGGACGGCGACGACCATCACCGTGTCGGCTTCGGCGAAGGCGTCCAGCCCGTGCTCGGCCGTCATCGAGAAGCCGCCCACCGCCCGCAGCGGCCGTCCAGGCTCCTCCGCGCAGACCCGCAGGTCGTACCAGGGCACCGTCAGCTCCGGGCGGGGCAGACCGAAGATCTCCACCACCACGCCCAGCTCGAACGGCGCCATGCCGTCGAACACCAGCACCGAGAGCGTCCGCCGCCGCGCGGGTGGCGCGACGGCCTTCCGCCGGGAAACGGCCACGGGATCGAGGACGGGCATGGCGTGATCCTAACCACGCCACTCCCGGGGCCCGTGGACAGCATCAAGGCACCGGAGGCCTCTCCGGCGGCGGGCCGGATGGCGGGATCTTAGCGATATCCGGCATTCGTGCCACTGTCCGTGGCGCTGCCTCTCCTGCCAGCATCGGGAGCGGTCCCCGAGATTCCCTTTCCCCTGGAGGAGCACCATGTCCGTCCGCACCCAGAGCGCCGTCACCGCGGTGCCCGCCGCCGGCAACACCGAGGCGCTGCTGCACTTCGCGGCCCGGCTGGCGCACGAGACGGATGTGTCCGACGTCGCCGCAGACCTGGCCGCCGGGGCGGCGGGCATCGTGGTGGTCGACGTGCGCAGTGCCGAGAGCTGGGCTCAGGGCCACATCGAGGGCGCGATCCATCTGCCCACCGCCGAGATCGCCGCGCGGGCACCGGCCCTGATCGGCCGGGACGTGACCGTGGTCGTGCACTGCTGGGGGCCCGGCTGCAACGGCGCCACCAAGGCGGCACTGGAGTTCGCCAGGCTCGGCCTTCCGGTCAAGGAGATGCTCGGCGGCTTCGAATACTGGGCCCGTGAAGGTCTTCCGGTCGTCACCGGTATGGAGGGGACGGGCACCGTCAGCCGCCGGGCGGCCGACCCGCTGACCGCTCCCGTCGGCGCCATCGGCTGTGACTGCTGATCATTGAGATTTCCGGTGCACCGCTGTTCAGAGTGGCGTGTGGCGCTCCCCACAGGCCCGAGGTGGCTGATCAC
Source organism: Actinomadura scrupuli (assembly GCF_050971785.1). Lineage (NCBI taxonomy): Bacteria > Bacillati > Actinomycetota > Actinomycetes > Streptosporangiales > Thermomonosporaceae > Actinomadura > Actinomadura scrupuli. The sequence goes on from NZ_JBPCCU010000006.1 coordinate 197,648, forward strand.
CTAGTAGGATGGCGGTGATGACGGCGTTGAGCAGGATGGGGGGAACGTTCACTGCCCCTGGGAAGGTACGCCCCGCACCGCCGCATCGACTCAGTGGTTCGCGATGGTCACTCCCGACGTCACGATCTCCCCTCTACCGATGTGCTCATTGCCACTCAGGGCATAAATGCGCTCACCGGCAACGTTAGACTGAGTTGCAATCACCCTTACGGCGCGTATCCGCGCGCTATGGCTCGTCCTTGTAGCCCACTTTCTGCTGTGGTGCCTCCCGAGACGTGCCCCCTCTCGGAAGGTATTACGTGTCTGACACGCCCACGTCCATATCCACCCCCACGTTCGCTGAGCTCGGCCTGCCTGCACCCCTGGTCGCCTCTCTCGCCCGCCAGGGCATCGAGGCGCCGTTCCCGATTCAGGCGGCCGCGATCCCGGACGTTCTCGAGGGCCGGGACGTGCTGGGCCGAGGCAAGACCGGCTCAGGCAAGACCCTCGCCTTCGGGCTCCCCCTGCTGACCCTGCTCGGTGGCCGCAAGGCCGCGCCGAAGCGGCCTCTCGCCCTGATCCTGGTGCCCACCCGCGAGCTCGCGATGCAGGTCCAGGAAGTGCTGGAGCCGCTCGGCCGCAGCCTCGGCCTCCGCTTCAAGACCGTCATCGGGCAGACCTCGATGCCCCGCCAGATCGACGCGTTGCGCCGCGGCGTCGAGGTGCTCGTCGCCACTCCCGGCCGGCTCAAGGACCTGATGCGCCAGGGCGCCTGTGATCTGCGCGACATCGAGATCACCGTCCTGGACGAGGCCGACCACATGGCCGACATGGGCTTCCTGCCCGACGTGACCGACATCCTCGACGAGGTGCGCCACGACGGACAGCGGCTGCTGTTCTCCGCCACCCTGGACAAGGACGTCGACGTCCTTGTCCGGCGCTACCTCGACAACCCGGTCACCCACGCGATCGGGCCGGTCGACGAGTCGGTCTCGACCATGGACCACCACCTTCTGCTGGTGGCCCCCAAGGACAAGAACGCCGTCACCGCGGAGATCGCCAACCGTGACGGCCGGACGATCCTGTTCGCCCGCACCAAGCACGGCGTCGACCGGCTGGCCAAGCAGCTCGCCCAGGTGGGCGTACGGGCCGCCGGGCTGCACGGTGGCAAGAGCCAGAACCTCCGGACCCGCACCCTGGCGGAGTTCCGTGAGGGCACCATCCGGGTGCTCGTCGCGACCGACGTCGCGGCCCGGGGCATCCACGTGGACGACGTCACCATGGTCGTGCACATCGACCCGCCGGCCGACCACAAGGACTACATGCACCGGGCGGGCCGTACGGCGCGGGCCGGCGAGAGCGGCACGGTCGTCACCCTCGTCCTCCCGCACCAGGTGCGCTCCACCTCCGCGATGACCCGGCGGGCCGGCATCGAAGCCCCCCGCACCAAGGTCTTCGCCGGTGACCAGGAGCTCGCCAGGCTGACCGGGGCGCGCCCGCCGAGCGGCGAGCCGATCCCCGAGCCCATCATCTCCGTGCGGCCGACCCGTTCGGGCGGCGGCGGCCGGCGCTCCGGCGGCGGTTACGGCGGCGGTGGCAGGTCCGGTGGCGGCGGCTACGGGGGCGGCGGTTACGGCGGCCGGTCCGGTGGCAGTGGCGGCGGCTACGGCGGCCGGGGCGACGGTGGCCGCGGTGGTGGCCGTGGCGGCGAGCGCGGCACCTACGGAGACCGTGGCACCTCGGGCGGCGGCCAGTCCTACGACAGCCGCGGTGGCTCCCGCACCGGCGACAACACCGGCGGTGGCGAGCGGCGGCCGTTCAAGCCGCGCAGCAGCCGTCCGGCCTCGCACCAGAGCACCCGCCCGTCCTACCAGAGCTGATCTGATCCGCCCTGACCCTGTGGTCCGCGGTCGCGTACCGTTGCCGGCCACAGGGTCACGGCAGGTCAGCCGGCTTCTTCGCGCAGCCGGTCCTGGAGCAGCTGCAGGCCTTCCAGGCCTTCGGGGGACAGCTTGGCCAGCTCGTCCATCGAGATCAGCGGCGGCCGTCCCTTCATCGGAGGCAGCCAGCCGTCCTCGGGGTCGTGCCGTCGCACGATCTTCGCGGGCACCCCGGCGATCACGCAGTGGTCGGGGAACTCGCCACGGACCACCGCTCCGCCCGCCACCGCGACGTTCCGGCCGAGCCGTGTGCCGGGCAGGATGATCGCGCCGGTGCCGATCCAGCAGCCGTCGCCGATCACCACCGGGTTGTTCTCCGGCCACTGACGCCCGATGGGCAGGTCCAGATCGCCATAGGAGTGGTTCTGGTCGGTGATGTAGACGTGCGGGCCGGTGAAGACGTCATCGCCGATCTCGATGGACTGGTGGCCGACGACATGGCTGCCGCGCCCGATGGAGCAGCTGGCACCGATCCGTACGATCAGCTCGGAGCCGAGATCGAGTCCCGGCACGAAGCCGGCGGAGATGGTCACATGGGTGCCGATCAGAGTGTGGTCTCCGATGGAGATCCACGGCTCGCCGTACAGCGCGCCGGGCGGGAAGGCGATGCAGGCGCCGTCACCCAGATAGGCGAACCGGTGTCCGGCTGGAGTGCTCGGGGTGATCTCCCCGTGGCGCTGGATCCACCCCCAGCCGCGATGCACGGTGGTGGCGATCGTTCGGCGAGCCCGGGACGCCAGCACGTCCTTGATCGAGGCGGCGAAAGACATGGCGCAACGGTACATGCAGGACAGAAGTGACCTGGGAGGGGGACGCGCCCAGCGAAAAGGCCCGGCCGATGTCTCAGCCGGGCCCTTCCCTGCTCAGGTCAGGGCATACGGACCTGCCCGTTGGCGGCCCGCTCCCTCTCCATCGGCTCTGCCGTTTCCTCGGACTGCATGGTGAGCAGCCCGTTGCGGCGGGTCGCCATGACGCCCGCCACTCCTGCCAGGCTCACCAGGGCCAGCATCATCAGTGCGACGTTGCGGCTCCGGCGGCTCGGCCGTGCCGGCCGGACCTTGTGCGCGGTCGTGGACAGCAATGCCCCGACCCGCGGGCCGAGCTCGGTCTCTACGTACTCGGCCGCACGTTCCAGTTGCGGTGCGGACCATTCCCGGGCCTCGTAAAGGCGTTCCGAGGCGACCTCCCGGGCGTGCTGAGAGGCCGGGCCGAGCCTGTCCGCCGCGTACGAGACACCCTGCTGAGCCTGCTCCTGCATGCGGTGCAGCCGCTCCCGTCCGACCTCGAACTGCGGCTTTCGGCGGATGTGAACATTCGTGGACACGCTAACCTCCCTGTTTGCGAGGTCCTGTCTTGCAGCCTTCCCACCGGACACGATGTAAACCACCGTCCGTGGGAGTATGCGGTCACGCGCTCACGCGCACGTAACCATGTCCGAATTGATCAGGAGGAACACTCATGGCCGAAGAGCTCATCGCTACGCTGAACACCACGCTCGGGCCCATCGTCATCCGGCTGTTCCCCGAGCAGGCTCCGCAGACCGTGGCCAATTTCACCGGTCTCGCCGAGGGCACCAGAACGTGGACCGACCCGGAGAGCGGGCAGAAGTCCAACAACCCGCTGTACAACGGCACGATCTTCCACCGGGTCATCGACGGTTTCATGATCCAGGGCGGCGACCCGCTCGGCAACGGCACCGGCGGCCCGGGTTACAAGTTCGCCGACGAGTTCCACCCGAGTCTCCGGTTCGACCGGCCGTACCTGCTGGCCATGGCGAACTCCGGCCCGAGCACCAACGGGTCGCAGTTCTTCATCACCGTCGGCCCGACCCCGCATCTGACCAACCGCCACACCATCTTCGGTGAGGTCGTCCAGGGCAGCGAGGTCGTCGACGCGATCGCCAAGTCCCCGACCGACGCGCGGGACCGGCCGCAGACCGATATCGCCATCGAGTCTGTGACGATCGACCGGCGTCAGTCGTAATACAGGTATGAGCACCGATTCGCAGCCCGAGCCGGACGCCCCGGCCGGGGTGCCGAGCTGCTATCGGCATCCCGGCCGGGAGACGTATGTCCGGTGCACCCGCTGTGACCGCTACATCTGCCCGGAGTGCATGCGTGACGCGGCCGTAGGCCACCAGTGCGTCGAGTGCGTCCGGGCGGCCAACAAGACCGTCCGGCAGCCCCGGACGGTCTTCGGCGGCCGGCTCACGGTGACGCCGGTCGTCACCTACACCCTCATCGCCCTCAACCTGCTGGGCTATCTCGCCGAGCTGGCCGACGAAGGGGTGGTCACCCGGTTCGGGATGCTGGGTGAGGGCTACAACCGCTTCGGCCAGCTGATCCCGGGCCTGGGGGTGGCGGACGGTGAGTGGTACCGGCTGATCACCGGTGCGTTCCTGCACTCACCGCCCAACGGCGGGAGCCTGGGGATAAGCCACATCCTGTTCAACATGTGGGCGCTGTGGGCGGTCGGTCCCCAGCTGGAGCACCTGCTGGGGCGGACCCGCTTCGCGGTGCTGTATCTGCTGGCGGCGCTCGGCGGCAACGTGCTGTGCTACCTGCTGGCGCCCGACGTCCTCGGGGTGGGCGCGTCCGGAGCGATCTACGGCCTCTTCGGTGCCTTCTTCGTCGTGCTCAAGCGGCTGCGCGCCGACCCCAAGGGCATCGTGATCCTGCTGGCGATCAACCTGGTGATCACCTTCTGGGTGCCGGGAATCTCCTGGCAGGCGCATATCGGCGGGCTCGTCACCGGCGCGGTCGTCGCCCTGGCGTACGCCTACGCACCCGCCAGGCACCGGCAGGCCGTCCACATCGGGTCCTCGGTGGCGGTGCTGGTACTGCTGCTCGCCCTCGTCGCCGTCAAGACGGTCCAGCTCACGTCCTGACCGCTGTGACCATGCGCTTCCTGCCGTGGCGCCACATGATCACAGCGGTTGGGGATTGTCCCGGCCCCATCCACAGGCTGTGGATAACTTCAGTGGATTGAGCGGTGGAAAAGGTGGGTACCGGCGGTCAACGCCACTTGGTCGAGAGGATGACCCCGGCGATGATCAGGCTGAACCCGATGCCGAGGTTCCAGTTGCCGAGCGTGTGGAACGGCGCGAGCTGGGTGTTGGTGCTCGCCAGGATGTAGTACGTGGAGATCCACGCGAGGCCGGCCAGCCAACTGCCCACCATGGTGGGCACCAGCCAGCGCGGACTGACCTGGGCCGCCTGGGACTTCTGCGGCGGCGTGTACACGCCCTTCTTACGAACCTTGGACTTGGGCACCGTGGATCTCCTCGGGCGCGAACGCGGCCGGGTGCCGGTCCGCGCATGGGTGGTTTGCCATCAAGCGTAGTCGCTGGTGAGCAAGCGTAGGGCTTCCCGGGACGACACGACACATCCTCCGGCCCTCATCTACCCGCTGGTAGCGTTAACGCCGGTGAAAACTCGGTGGTCACACCTCATTCCCGTGCTCACGCTCGGGGCGGGCACCCTGTTCGCGGCGAGCGCGAGCACGGCCCGCGGCACCGACCTGCGCGACGGCAGCCGTACCAAACTCACCGAGCTGATCACCGCCGAGCAGCGCCGCAACCTGCAGGAGCTCGGTTCCTACCAGCGGCTCCGCCGTACCGTCGACGGGATCTCCCGGCAGGCGGGCCGGGGCGACGCCCGGGTCAAGCAGGCACAGGCCCGGGCGGACGCGCTGGCCGGCAGGTCCGGTTTCACCCCCCTCACGGGCAGGGGGCTCCGGGTCGTCCTCGACGACGCGCCCCGGGGCCGGCGGTACCCCGGCGCACCGGCCGCCGACGATTTGGTGGTGCATCAGCAGGATGTACAGGCGGTCGTCAACGCGCTCTGGTCAGGGGGTGCCATCGGTTTGCAAATAATGGACCAACGCCTCATCTCCACCAGCGCCGTACGGTGCGTGGGCAATACCCTGATCCTGCAGGGCGTCGTCTACTCACCGCCGTTCCGGATCATCGCTGTCGGCGATCCGGCCCGGCTGAGGGCGGCGCTCGACGCGGCTCCGGACATCACCAACTACAAGGAATACGTCGCCGAGTACGGACTCGGCTATGACGTGAAGACTCTCGGCCAGGTCACCCTGCCCCCATACACGGGAAACGTGACGATGAACTACGCGACGGTGCCACCCGGTGCGGACTCTCATCCGTAGCCTCGGCGAGCTCTGCATCACCGCAGGGCTCGTCATGCTGCTCTTCGTCGCCTACGAGCTGTGGGGTACGGGTGCGTACACCTCCAACCAGCAGGACCAGCTCGGCAAGCAGCTCAACAAGCAGTGGAACGCCAAGCGCACCATCACCACCAGCGAGAAGGTCCATCTGGGCCAGGGACTGGCGTTGATCCGCATTCCCCGGCTCGGCAAGAGCTATCACTACGTCGTGATCGAAGGTGTCACCGTGGCCGATCTGCGCAAGGGGCCGGGCCATTACCCGGGCACGGCGATGCCCGGCGGCGTCGGCAACTTCGTCGTCTCCGGGCACCGCACGACCTACGCCGCGCCCTTCAACCGGGTCAACGAGCTGCGCGACGGCGACAAGATCCTCATCGATACCCGCGACAAGCAGTACGTCTACCGGGTGACGGATGAAAAGGTCGTGAAGCCCACCGCGGTCGATGTCACCGAGCCGGTGCCCTTCCACGCCGGGGCGAAGCCGACCAAGCGCCTCATCACCCTCACCACCTGCCATCCCAAGTACTCGGCGTCGCATCGGCTCGTCGTCTTCGGAGAGCTGGTGCAGGAGATTCCGCGCGTGAATACAGTGGTCTCCTGATGTACGCATGGATCTGGCGTTCGCTGCCCGGCCGGCCCGGCACCAAGGCACTGGTGGCCGCGGGACTGGTCCTGGTCCTGGCGTTGCTGCTCTGGTTCGTCGTCTTCCCGTGGGCCGAGCCCAAGCTGCACTTCGACCACGGCACCGTCGAAGGCGGAATCTCCTCTCCGGCCAAGCCGTGACCCGCATCCTCGTCGTGGACAACCACGACAGCTTCGTGTTCAACATCGTGCAGTACCTGCTGGAGCTCGGTGCCGACTGCGAGGTGAAGGACCGCTCGGACGTCGGCTTCGCCGACGCCGCCGACGCCGACGGAGTGCTGCTCAGCCCCGGTCCCGGCCATCCCTCCGATGCCCGGGTCTGCCTCGACCTGGTGTACGAGGCCGAACGCCGCGGACTGCCGCTGCTCGGGGTCTGCCTCGGGCACCAGGTGATCGCCCAGGCGTACGGAGGGGTGGTCTCGCACGCTCCGTCCGTGGTCCACGGCTACACCAGCGAGATCTACCACGGGGGCGCCGGGGTGCTGCACGGCCTGCCGTCGCCCTTCCGGGCCACCCGCTACCACTCCCTGGCCGTGGACCCGCTGACCGTGCCGCCCGAGCTGGAGGTGACCGCGCGTACCCCGCCCACCGAGGACGAGCCCGGCGTCATCATGGGGCTGCGCCACCGGACCGCCCCCATCGAGGGCGTCCAGTTCCACCCCGAAGCGGTGCTCAGCGAGCACGGACACCGGCTCCTCGGCAACTGGCTCGCCAGCTGTGCGGCCACCGTCTGAACGGGCGAAACGCAGGGTCTTTATCAGCCAGGTGAAGAAAACTTGGCAGAGATCTGTAACGTCCTTACTTCCCGGAACGAAGAACAGACCGAGGGTCTCCGCCATTGCCCCCGAGTGGCGGAGACCCTCTCGTCATGTCCGGCCCCGCTCGCGGGCCCCGCGTACAGCAAAGACCCCGGCACTCCCATCGGAGTGCCGGGGTCTTCGCGTCGTGCCGGCTCAGGGAATGCCGGGGGTGTTCGACGGGAACGGGTTCTGGGCCTTGCCGACGAACACCGTCACGGTGTCACCGGCGGACAGCGTCGCCCCCGCCGGCGGGTCGGACCGGTACACCAGGCCTGGCGGCGTCTGCCCGTCCGGAGGCGTCTCCTGCACGTTGCACCGCAGCCCCATGGACTTGATCTGGTTGCAGGCGGCCCGCGGGCTGGAGCCTCTCAGCTCCGGTACCGTCACGTTCGAGGTACCCGAGGACACCACCACGGTGATCTTCGAGCCCTCGGAGACACTGGTGCCGGCCGACGGATCGGTCCTGATCACGGTGTCCTTGGGGACGGTCTCCGAGGACTGGGTCTTGCGGACCACCCGGAACTTCGCCGACTGCAGCTGCTGCTGCGCCGCGGAGTAGGGCTGGCCGGTGACATCGGGCACATCGACCTTCTTCACGGCCTTGCCCTTGGAGATCACCAGGTCGACCTTCTCGCCCTTGGCGATGTCCTCACCCTCGCCGGGATCGGAGCTGATGACCGAGCCCTTGGGGACGGAGTCGCTGTTCTCCTCGGAGACATCCCCGACCTCGAGGCCCGCGTCGGTGATCGCCTTCTTGGCGGCGTCCTCCTTGAGACCCACCAGCTGCGGCACCTGGATCGCGGCGGCGCTGGCACTGGAGGACGCGCTGGGCGTGCCGTTGCCGGAGCCCGACCCGCCGGTGAGCAGCACGCCGATCAGCGCGGCGCCACCGATGAACAGGATGGCGAGACCGACCCAGAGGGCCGCCTTCTTGCCGCTCCCCCCGCCCCGGTCGTCGTCGTCCTGGTCGTACCGCACCGGTGGCAGGCCGTAGCCGGTGTCCATCGGGCGCTGCGCCCGGGTGGGCGGGCCGGCCGCCGCCGGCGGCATGACGGACGTGCGGCCCATCATCATGGTCGAGGCGGCCGACGCGGCGACGGGCATGCCCTGCATGGCCCGCTGGAGGTCGGCCCGGAACTCGGTGGCGCTCTGGTAACGGGCGCCCGGGTCCTTGGCCATCGCCTTGAGCACGATGGCGTCGCACCACTGCGGGATGTCGTGGTCCACCTGCGACGGCGGGATGGGCTCCTCCCGGACGTGCTGGTAGGCGATCGCCACCGGGGAGTCGCCGGTGAAGGGCGGCCGTCCGGTGAGCAGCTCGTACAGCACGCAGCCGGTCGAGTAGAGGTCGCTGCGGGCGTCCACCCGCTCGCCCCGTGCCTGCTCGGGGGAGAGGTACTGGGCCGTCCCGATGACCTGGGCGGTCTGCGTCATCGTGGCGGCCGAGTCGGCCATGGCCCGGGCGATGCCGAAGTCCATGACCTTGACCTCGTGCCCGCGGGTGAGCATGACGTTGGCGGGCTTGATGTCGCGGTGGATGATGCCGCCGCGGTGGCTGTAGTCGAGTGCCCGCAGAATGCCGTCGACGATCTCGAGCGCGCGCTCGGGCAGCAGCCGCCGGTTCTCCCGGAGCAGGTCGCGGAGCGTGCTGCCCTCGACGAACTCCATCACGATGTACGGGATCAGCGTGTCGCCCATCGTGTCCTCGCCGGTGTCGTACACGGCGACGACGGAGGGGTGGTTGAGGGACGCGGCCGACTGGGCCTCGCGGCGGAACCGTGCCTGGAACGTGGGATCACGGGCCAGGTCCGATCGCAGCGTTTTGATCGCCACGATCCGATCCAGCCTCTGGTCCCGGGCGCGGTACACCTCGGCCATGCCGCCGCGCCCGATCACGCCGTCCAGCTCGTAACGGCCACCGAGTAGCCGAGGTTGAGTCATGTCTCGCTGCACTTTCCCTACTCGTCTACACCCTGGTATCCGAACTTAGCCCCGCCGGCGGAGTGCTTGAGGGATCTGATGTCGGAGTCGGCGGCGGCGTGGTGCTCACTACCGGGGTCGGTGTGGGGTGCGGGGTGGTTGGAGTTGTCTTGGTCGGGGTCGCACTGGCTTTCCCCGTTGTGGACGCCTTGGGCGTCGGAGAGGTTGACACACCGTTCACGGGATTCGGCCTGACCCAGGAATAGCCAGGAGTCGGAGTTTTCCGGCCCGGTTCGGCAGGCTTGCCCTGGAGCACATCACCCGGGACGGACTGAACCTTCGTCGAATTCCCGTTCAGGTTAGCGTGACGGGGCAAACGCCAGAGAGAACCCACCACGATCATTCCCAGAAGCAGAATCCCGACGGCCATGGAGGTAACGAACAGTGCCGAGCGGGCGCCGGAGGAATTGCCGGCCTTCTCGCTCCAGGGCAGCTCAGAGGTGTCGGCGGTGACCGGCGGCGCGGAGGAGGGCTCGGCCGGCTCGAGGCCGAGGGCCAGCGAGTCCTTGATCACGTAGGCGCGGTCGGCGAGGGCCTGGGCGCTGGCCGGCCGCTCGGCCGGGTCCTTGGCGAGCAGCTGCCGTACGAGCTCGCGCACCGGCGCGGGTACGTCGAGCGGCAGTTCCGGCGGTTCCTCCCGCACGTGCTTGAGCGCGATCGCCACCGGGGAGTCGGCGTCGAACGGCGGCTCCCCGTGCAGGCACTGGTAGGCCACGATCCCCAGCGAGTACAGATCGGCGGCCGGAGTGACCACCTGCCCGGAGGCCTGCTCCGGCGCGACGTACTGGGCGGTGCCCATCACCATGCCGGTCAGGGTCTGGTTGCTCTGCCGACTGCCGCGGGCGATGCCGAAGTCAGTGATCTTTACGGTGCCGTCCCCGGTGATCATCAGGTTCGCGGGTTTGACGTCGCGATGGATGATCCCGGAGGTGTGCGCGACCTGGAGGGCCCGGGCGGCCTGCCCGATGATGTCGAGGGTCGACTCCGGGGTCAGGCTCCCCGTCCGGCGAAGGATCTTCGACAGCGGCTCACCCGGCACCAGCTCCATGACCAGGTAGGCCTGGTCGTCGTGCTCGCCGTAGTCGTACACCTGCGCGATGCCGCTGTGCTGCAGGCCCGCCGCGAACCGCGCCTCGGCCCGGAACCGGGTGCGCGCCATCTCGTCGGAGACGAACTCCGGGCGTAGCAGCTTCACCGCCACCGGGCGTTCGAGGACCTCGTCCGTGGCCTGCCAGACCTCGCCCATCCCACCGGTGGCCAGCCGTTCGATCAGCCGGTACCGGTGGTTGAGGACGAGGTCATCGCTCATTTCTGGAGCACCGCCGCCATGATCCGGGCAGCCTGCTCACCCGCGGCGGTCGCACCGAATCCAGGCCCCTCGGTCATCACGGCGAACGCGTACCGGGGGCTCTGCGCCGGGCTGAAGCCGACGAACCACCGGTCGTTGACCGTTCCCAGGCCCAGCTCCGCGGTGCCGGTCTTGCCCGCGACGTTCTTGCCCTGCAGGTTCTTGGCCGTGCCCCGCTCGACGACCGCCCGCATCATGTCCTGCAGCTGCTGTGCGGTGCTGCTCTTGATGGGCTGGCCCAGCTCGCTCGGGTTGGCGTTGTAGAGCTCCTGGTTGTCCGGGGTGACGACCTTGTCGACCAGGTACGGCTTCATGAGCTTGCCGTTGTTGGCGACCGCCGAGGCGACCATGGCCATCTGCAGCGGGGAGGCGCCGACGTTCTCCTGGCCGATGCCGGTACGGCCCAGCGCGTCACCGGAGATCTTCGTCGGGTCCTTGCCCGGGACGGTGAGGCTGCTCGTCGCGGTCTTCAGGTCGCTCTCGATCTCGGTCGCGCTGTTGAAACCGAACCTGGTCACCAGCTTGTTCAGCTCGGGGGCGCCCATCTGCAGGGCGAACCGGCCGAAGGTCGAGTTGCAGGAGTTGGCGAAGGCCTCGATGAGCGGCGTCGGCTGACCGGCGCAGGCGGCACCCGGGTCGTTGGGCAGCGGCTTGCGCGACTCCGGCAGGATGAGCTCGCTGGTCTCGACCGTGCTCCCCGTGTTCAGCCGGCCCGAGTCGAGCTCGGCCGCCGCCACGAGGATCTTGAAGGTGGAGCCGGGCGGGAACCGGTCGCTCATGACCTTGTCGACCGTCGGGTTGAACCGCTGCTTCTGCTCCTGCACGAACTTCTCGTTGGCCTTGGCGCCGTCCTGCTGACCGGCGATGGTGTTGAAGTCGAACGAGGGGGTGCTGGCCAGCACTACGATCGCGCCGGTCTTCACGTCGATCACGGCCGCGCCGGCCCGCCGCTCGGTGCCACCCTTGAGGATGGAGTAGGCCGCCCGCTGCGCCTTGGAGTCGATGGTGGTGTAGACGTTGGCGCCCTTGGCCTTGGTGCCGACGAAGGCGTCGAACCAGCTCCGCACCGAGATCCGCTTGTCGATACCGTCGAGCAGGCTGTCATAGGCCAGCTCCAGGCCGCCCTTGGCGCCGCTCGGCATGAAGTATCCGGTGACCGGGGAGAAGGCCGCGCCGCCGTTGTACTTGCGGGCGTACTTCTTCCCCCTGTCGCCACCGATCTTGAACGACTCGGCCAGCTTGGTGCCGTCGGCCAGGATCGCGCCGCGGTCCCGGGTGAAGATGTCGGCGTACTGGCGGGCGTTCTTCTTGTTCTTCTTCAGGTTGTCGGCCTGGCTGCCCTGGATGTAGTTGATGTTGATCATCAGAGCGAAGATCAGCAGCATCCCCACCAGCGTCACGCGCTTGAGAGCCCTGTCCATGTTCATCGGCTCGCTCCGCTCGTGGTTCGCAGCCGCCTTGACGCGGCGGCTTCCCTCGTCGCGTGCTCGCTCGTACCTCGCTGCGCGCGCTCCTCAGTCCAGCCGCCGCGCGGCTGCTCACTGTTCATCGGGTGCTCACCACCTGGGTCAGTCCTTCATCCTGGATCGACTGCGGGGCGGGGCGCCGAGCCTGGTCACTGAGCCGGATCAACATCGCGATGAGGATCCAGTTGGCGAGCAGGGAGGAACCGCCCTGCGCCATGAACGGGGTCGTCAGACCCGTGAACGGGATGAGCCGGGTGACTCCGCCGACGATGGCGAAGACCTGGAGGGCGAAGACGAAGGAGACTCCGCCGGCGAACAGCTTGGCGAACGGGTCGCGGGCGGCGATCGCGGTCTTCATGCCGCGCTGCACGATGAGTGCGTAGACCAGCAGGATGGCCATCAGCCCGGCCAGCCCCAGCTCCTCGCCCAGCGAGGTGAAGATCTCGTCGCTGAACGCCAGCGGCGTGATGTACGGCTGGCCCTGGCCGAGCCCGGTGCCGAGCACCCCGCCCTGGCCCATCGCGAACAGGCCCTGCATGAGCTGGGCGCTGTCGGAGTAGTCGCCACCCAGCTTCAGACAGGCACCGAAGGCGTTGCTCACCCCGTCCATGCTCTTGATCGTGCCGTTGGGCAGGGCGCAGCCGCCGTTGAAGAACGGCTCGGGGTTGAGCCAGATGTCGACTCGCTGGGTGACGTGCGACAGGGGTCCCCCGATGGCCTCCGCCGCCAGGAACAGCAGCAGCGCACCGCCCATGAAGAGCGAGAGGCCGATGATCACCCAGGAGGCGCGGCCGGTGGCGAGGTAGAGCATGCTGACGAACAGCCCGAAGAACAGCAGCGCGGTGCCGAAGTCGTTCTGGATGCCCAGGATGGCCAGGCTGATCACCCAGAAGATCAGGATGGGGAACAGGTCACGCGCCCGGGGCAGCTCCAGGAAGCCGACCTTGCGTCCCACCAGGGACAGCGCCTGCCGTTTCTTGACGAGATAGCCAGCGAAGAAGGCCACCAGTGCGAACTTGGAGAACTCGGCCGGCTGGATCTGGAAGGACCCGACCGTGATCCAGACCTTCGAACCGTTGATGGCGGGGAAGAACAGCGGGGCGACCAGGAAGATCAGGCCCAGCGCGCCGAGCGTGTAGTGGTAGCGCTGCAGGATCTTGATCTCGCGGAGCAGCAGCACCGCCCCGATGAACAGTGCGATCCCCAGCACGGTCCACAGCAGCTGGGTGTTGGCGCTGGACCCGGCGCCGAACGGGACGTACCGCTGGCCGGGGTGGGAGGCCTTGTAGGCGGCCTCGACCGCCTTGTAGTCGGGGGCGGTCTTCTGGTCGATGCGATAGATCATCGCCAGGCCGATGCCGTTGAGGAACATCGCCAGCGGCAGCAGCAGCGGGTCGGAGTACGGCGCCCAGCGGGCCACCACGTAGAAGGCGGCCCCGGCCAGCACGACGATCGCGATGCCGTACCCGAACATGCCCCTGGGCAGGGTGCCGTCACGGCTCAGCCCGACCTGGGCGAAGGCCGAGATGGTGACGATCAGCGAGAAGACGAGCAGCGCCAGCGAGGCACCCCGTCGCGGACCGGCCGGCAGCGGGTTGCTCAGAGCACTCATGTCCCTCCCTTGCAGGCGGGGATGTCACGGTTCTCGGCGCAGTTCTTGTTGGCCGCGGCGATCAGGCTGGCGATCTTGCTGGTGGCGTCGGTCTTGGCCTTCCGGATGCCCTTGCCGACCTCGGCCTTCTCGGGCTCCGGCAGCCGGTCGAACTTGGGCGGAGCGGCGTTGGCGATGTTCGGGCACTTCAGGTTGTGCTCGGTCTGGGTGGGGTCCTTGGTGATCACCACCTCGGAGTTGTTCTTTCCGCCCGGGTGGATGAGGTACCAGCAGACCGAGGCCTCCACCTTCTGGAGCGTGGTCTCCAGGCGGCCGTTGACGACGAGGTTGCCCTTGACTGCCATCTGCTGCGGGAAGTCCAGGTCGTCCACCAGGATCGGCGTCTTGGTCTGCTTGCTCTGCGGTGCCTTCGCGGTGAACTTCTTGCCGAACACGTCGACATCGGGCTTGCCGGTGTAGACGACCACGATGACGTTCTTGCCCGTGGCGGCGGAGTTGCCCACGCCGACGTAGTAGCCGCTGCTGAGGTACTGGTTGCCGAAGAACGCGCCGACGCCGATCAGCAGGATGAACACCCCGACCACGGCGATCAGCCAGGTCAGGCCCCGGCCACGGCCGCGTTCGGCCTGACCGCCGGAGGGCGGGCCGGACATCGCCTGTGCCGGTGGAGGTCCGGCGGGCGGCACGCTGGGCATGGGGGCCGACAGCGGCGAGCCGGCGGCGTGCATCGGTGCCGCGCCGGGTCCGGGGGCGGGGGGCGGCATGCCGTCGATGCCGACGGCGGGCTGCGGCAGGGTGTCGTGCAGCTCCGCGGCGCGCTGGGCGGGCGTGTTGCCGGCCCGCACCGGGGCGGATCCGGGCCCGGCCGCGTTCGCCGCGGCGCCCGCCAGCATCGGCCGTGCCGCCGGGGGCTGCTGCTGGTTGAGGTCGATCACATCGGCGACGACACAGGTGATGTTGTCGGGACCGCCGCCCCGGTTGGCCAGATCGATCAGCTGCTTGATGGCCCCGATGGGCTCGGACTGCGTGGAGAGCACCTGGTGGATGGTCTCCGCGCTCACCACCCCCGACAGGCCGTCGGAACAGAGCAGATAACGGTCGCCCACGTGGGCCTCGCGCAGCGCCAGGTCGGGATCGACCTCGCCGCGCCCGTCGAGGGCGCGCAGCAGCAGCGAGCGCTGCGGATGGGAGGCGGCCTCGTCCAGGGTGATCCGGCCCTCGTCCACCAGCGACTGCACCAGGGTGTGGTCGTGGGTGATCTGGAAGAGCTCGCCGTTGCGCAGGAGATAGGCACGCGAGTCGCCGATGTGCACCAGGGCGACATGGGAGCCCGACCACAGCATCGCGGTGAGCGTCGTCCCCATGCCCTGCAGGGAGGGTTCGCCCTCGACGATGTTGTGCAGCTTGTCGTTGGCCTCTTTGACGGCGCGCTCCAGGGCGGCCAGCAGCTCCTGCGCGGGCACCTCGGTGTCCAGCTTGCGCAGGGTCTCGACGGCGGCGGCACTGGCGATCTCGCCGCCTACGTGCCCTCCCATGCCGTCGGCCACCACCAGCAGACGCGCGCCCGCATAGGCCGAGTCCTCGTTGCCCTCGCGCAGCATGCCGACGTCGGAGCGCGCGGCGTAGCGGATTCCTATAGTCATTTGCGCAGCTCAATGACGGTTTTGCCGATACGGATGGGGACACCGGGTTGGATCGGCATGGGCTGAGTCACCTTCGTGCGTCCGAGGTAGGTGCCGTTCGTTGAGCCGAGATCTTCCACGATCCACTGACCGCCCTGCTCGAAGATTCGGGCGTGCCGGCTCGAAGCGTAGTCGTCGATCACCACCAGGGTGGCGTCATTGGCGCGGCCAATGGTAATGGGGACTTGACCGAGGTCGATGGTCACGCCTGCTCTGGGGCCCTCCGTCACGACGAGCCGGCCGGGCCCGCCGCGTCCGGCGCGGGCGGCCGGCTGGGCCGACGAGGCCGCCTGAGGTCTCGGCTTGGGCTGCTTCGCGGGTTTGGCCGTTCGGGGGCGAGCGGCCTTGGTCGCCGCCTTGGACCCGAACAGGTCGGCGCGCATCACGCCTACGGCGGCGATGACGAACAGCCACAGGACCGCGAGAAACGCGACCTTGACCAGCGTCAGGGTTATCGGGCTCATGGAGGGGGGTTACTCCCTGTCGCGGCGGAACACCAGAGTTGTACGGCCCATTGTTACCTGGGAGCCGTCGACAAGTGTGACGCGTCGAATCGGCTGTCCGTTCACGAAAGAGCCGTTGGTAGACCCTAGATCCACGAGAACGATTTCGGGACCCTCTATCCGGATCTCGGCGTGGTGCCGGGAGACCCCGGCGTCCACCAGGCGCAGATCACAGTCCGTGCCCCTGCCCAGCAGCGTCACCGGGGTGGTGATGTCGTAGGACCGCTGCACGTTCTCGCCACCGTCCACCGCGGTCGTCACCAGCAGCCGCGGCCTCCCCCCGAAGGCCCCCTGCTGCCGGGCGGCCGGCGGCGCGTAGTCGCTGTGCGGCTGCCTGATCTCCCCACCCTCGACCGTGGAACCGCGGATGACGCCGGAACGGATCCGGAACATCCCCTGACCCAGATCGCCGGTGTTCTCGAACCGCACCCGCACCGGGCCGACGAAGGAATATCCCTGCTCCTTGGCGTACTCCCGGGCGAGGTTGGCCAGCTCCTGGCTCAGGCTGTCCGCGTACACCTGCAGTCGCTGGCCGTCCGCCTGGGAGATCTCGACGACGAAGTCGTTCGGGACCAACGTGCGGCCCTGTGCCACGATCGCCGCTCGCTCGTCCATCTCCCGCTGTACGGCGCTGGCAACCTCGACCGGCTGCAGCTCCGACTTGAAGGCCCGAGCGAAGGCACCCTCAACCATGCCCTCGAGCCGACGCTCGAAGCGCTGTAGGACACCCACGGGCACCTCCCTTCCCCACCTCTAGACGATCGTATCCGGGTGAAGGTTCGCGGAGAGCAATCGCGCGTTCCGACCACCCCCATCACCCGTGCTAGCCTTTTCGAGCACCCGGGGCGGGTGGCGGAACGGCAGACGCGCACGGTTCAGGTCCGTGTGTCCGAAAGGACGTGAGGGTTCAAATCCCTCCTCGCCCACTCGGGGCTACCGACGAAACCGGTAGCCATAGAGTGACGGAACAGACCCCCAGGCCTCAAGCCTAGGGGGTCTTTCGTTATGGAGGGGCCAGCCGCTTGTGGCTGTGGACGACGAAGGGCCAGGTAGCGGATGGTGCTACCCGGCCCTGCGGTCCGTTTTGTGGGGTTCTGTTGACCTTGCGGTGGGGCGTGGTTCAGGCCGCCGGTGGGTCGATGTGTCCTGTGGGCGTCCAGGTCCCCAGTGGTTTGGGGCGTCCTGTGTCGCGCTCCGGCGGACTCAGCCGAGATCGACCTGGGTCATGGAGTTGACGCGGGTGGCCACGATGGACACGTTGAACACCGACATGCTGGTGGTGGAGTTGTAGGCCGAGCACCCCCAGTTGGCCGACCCCTTGGTCGTCACGGTGCCCGCGGTGACCGCCGACGCGGTCTCGAATGCGGGCTTTGGGCCGATCGTGGTCCTGACCTCGAGGCTGGGGTAGGGGAAGTTACCGGTGAGGGACAGCCAGCAGCCGAACGAATTGGCTTCGGCTTTGTTGTTCTGGCCGGTGGCCGTCGCGGCGACCGTCCAATGGCCGGCGGGAAGGTCGACCCGGTAGATGACCGGGTTGTCGATCGTCATCGTCCGCCAGATGAGCGTGCTGGCGACGATCACCTCGGGCGGCTCCGCGCGCGCCGGGACCGCCGCCAGGCCGATGCCGGCGAGCGCGGCCCCCGCCACGAGCAGGACCGGGTATCGCCCGCGAATCTTCGTCAGGATCGCACTGGACATGAGGCATCACTCCTTGGCTTCCGGGACGTCGGCACCATCGCTCGGCGGACGGCCGGGCAAGGTGGGCTTCCGCTGCCGCCCGCCCTGGCCGCGGCGGTGCCGCGGACGGTGCGGCCGTGCGGGACGATGTGAGGAGGCTAGGAAGGGGACCTTCCCTTGGCCTTCCTCGCGTCTTCCGGCCCGGGGAAGGTGACGAGGAGGAGCCGCCGGTGGAGAAGGAGGAACGGGGAAGGTGGGGTTCGTACCTTTTGTCCGAGCGCTCGGATCCGGCCCGGCCAGCCAGGCCCTTCCCGTATGCGGCAGGCTCCGCCGGTCAGCCCCCGGAGTGGCAGAAGAGGACGTTCAGCGGCCCTCCGGCAGGCCGGGGCGGCGGCGGATGGCGGCAGATGGCGGTGCGCGGCGGTGGGACTGACAGACTCTCCCGCATGAGTCTTTCCGGGCGGCTGGAGGAGATCGGGCGGCCGCTGGTCGCGGAGCAGCTGGCGCACCCGACCGTGACGGGGATCGCGCGAGGGGACCTGGACGAGCGGGTGTTCCGGTCCTGGCTGGAGCAGGATCACCTGTTCCTGCTGGACTACGTGCGGGTGTTCGCCCGGCTGGCCTGGCAGGCCCCGGCGGCGCACCTGGGCGATCTCGTCGACCTGGCGCATTCGACCTTCCACGAGGAGCTGTCCCTGCACCGGGAGCTCGCCGCCGGCTTCGGCGCCGATCTGGAGGGGGCGGTCAAGGGGCCGGCCTGCGCGGCGTACACGGGCTTCCTGCTGGACGCGGCGAGCTCGTACGGGGACGGCCTGGCGGCGCTCTATCCGTGTATGTGGGGCTATTCCACGCTGGGCGCCGAGCTGGCCGCAAGCCCTCCGGCGGAGCCCCGCTACCGGCGCTGGGTCGAGACCTACGCGGACCCGGCGTTCGCGGAGCTGACCCGGCGCTGTGCCCAGATGCTCGACGAGGCCGGCCCCGGGGACGAGCGCGCCGAGGAGCTGTTCCGGACAGGTATGCGGCACGAGCTCGCCTTCTGGGACGTACCTCGTTGACCGAGTCGCTACCGGAAAGTTATCCACACCTTGAGTGAGGCCTGTGGGACTCTTCGCTCTTCGATGTGTCCAGAAACGTCCAGGTATGAG
Source organism: Actinomadura scrupuli (assembly GCF_050971785.1). Lineage (NCBI taxonomy): Bacteria > Bacillati > Actinomycetota > Actinomycetes > Streptosporangiales > Thermomonosporaceae > Actinomadura > Actinomadura scrupuli. The sequence goes on from NZ_JBPCCU010000006.1 coordinate 216,604, forward strand.
CCCTGGATCACGAGAAAATCCCCTCTCACCGGGGCTTCTCCACAGAGTTTTCCACAGCTGTCCACAGGCATGTGGATGATGGATCACAGGCTGTGACCGGTGCGGGCGGCCCCCGGGATCACCTGATTCGGTCGAACCGGGACCGCATACTGGAGACATGCCTGAGCTCCCCGAGGTCGAGGCGCTCGCCGGTTATCTCCGGGAGCGCGCGGTCGGTCACGCGGTGGCGAAGATCGACGTCGTCGCCATCTCCGCGCTCAAGACCTATGACCCGCCGATCACCGCGCTGGGCGGCCTGACCGTCACCGGGGTCGGCCGGCACGGCAAGTTCCTCGATCTGGACCTCGACGGGCTGCACCTGGTGACCCACCTGGCCCGGGCCGGCTGGTTGCGCTGGAAGGACGAACTGCCCACCACTCCGCTGAGACGCGGCAAGGGCCCGATCGCCATGCGGCTCCACCTGGACAACGGCGCCGGCTTCGACCTGACCGAGGCCGGCACCAAGAAGGGGCTGGCGGTCTACGTCGTCCGGGATCCGGCGGAGGTGCCGGGAGTGGCCTCGCTGGGCCCGGACCCGCTGGCGGACGCCTTCACGGTTGAGGCGCTCGCCGAGATCGTCGACGGGCGCCGTACCCAGATCAAGGGACTGCTGCGGGACCAGCGGGTGATCGCCGGGATCGGCAACGCCTACTCGGACGAGGTCTTGCACGCGGCAAAGATGTCCCCGTTCAAGATCGCCGCCACCCTGACCGACGATGACGTCGCGACCCTGCACGAGGCCATCGTGACGATGCTGCGGGACGCGATCGAGCGCTCCCGGGGGCTGGCCGCCGGCGAGCTCAAGGCGGAGAAGAAGACCGGCCTCCGGGTGCACGGAAAGGCCGGCCAGAAGTGCCCGGTCTGTGGCGACACCGTCCGGGAGGTGTCGTTCGCCGACTCGGCGTTGCAGTACTGCCCCACCTGCCAGACCGGTGGCAAACCCCTGGCCGACCGACGGATGTCCCGGCTGCTCAAATAACCGGCTGGTCGAACAAGGGGTCAGCGCGGGCGGGGCAGCTCGCCCAGCAGCGGCGCGAGGGCGGTCCAGCGGGTCACCTGGCAGCCGTCCTTGCGGCTGAACCGCGCGTCGATCTTCTTGCCCTGCCAGGTACCGGTGACCGTGGAGGTGTCGGGGCCTCCGTAGATCATCGTGCAGGACTGGCCCTTGGGCGTGGGGGCGAACGGGTCCTTTCCGGCCGCCGCGGCCTTGTCCAGCTCGGCACACGCGAGCTTGGCGTTGGGATGGTCCCCGCCCACCGGGTCACAGGTGAGCGTCCAGGTCTTCACCGCCGCCTTCGCCGACTGCTTGTACGCCACGCTCAGCGTGGTCGGGCTCTGCGCGGTCTGCCCGGGCGTCACCTCGCCGTTGCCCCAGCCGGGACCCCCCGAAGAGACTCCGGCCGACGGGTCGTCGGCCTTCTCCGATCCACAACCGGTGAGTGCGATGCCCATGATCAGACCAGGCAGCACGAAAAAGAGCGTCCGATACCTCATAGGGGATTCGACGCGGCGGGGTTCCGCGCGGTTCCATGGGATCGTGATGATTTTCGGGGAAGACGTTCCGGCTATCGACGCGGCCGAGGTGCCGGACGAGGCCTACCTGCTCGACGTGCGGCAACCCGAGGAATGGGACGCCGGTCACGTCCCGGGCGCCGTGCACATTCCCATGGGCGAGCTGAGCGACCGGGCGGCCGAGGTCCCGCGCGAACGGGACGTCTATGTCATTTGCCGATCGGGCGCCCGGTCCGCACAGGTGACCGTGGCGCTCAACAACGCCGGCTGGCAGGCCCGCAACGTGGAAGGCGGCATGAAGCGCTGGGCCGAGGCGGGCCGCCAGATGGTCACCGACTCCGGCGCCACGCCCTTCGTGGCCTGACCGTGGCTTGAGGCGTTGCCTGATGTGTGACCTGACCGGAATGCCGGAAGGCGGGCGATACATGTACGATTCGTCCGTCTACTAACTGAATCACCGCGGGAGCTCGGGCCTAGCCGGGCTGAGAGGGCGGCTTCACGGCGCCGCCGACCGCACGAACCTGTCCGGGTAATGCCGGCGTAGGGAGTGTGGCCCCTGTGGCGCCTGAATCCGTGAGCATCGTGCAAGGCCGGTCGGCCAACGAGGTTCCGTACACCCTCGACGAGGCCCCGCCCAGAGTGCTCAGCTTCTGGGACCAGAGCGCCTTCTGGGCCAACCTCGGGGTCAGCCTGCTCGCCTTCACCGGCGCGTACACCGTGCTGGCCCCCGGTGCCGACGGCAAGCCGGGCCTGTCGATCGAGGCGGGCATCACCGCGATGATCGTCGGAACGGTGATCGGCGGGCTGATGCTCGGCCTGGCCGCCGTACCGGGCGCCCGCACCGGCGCGCCCGCGATGGTCCTGCTGCGCGGGCTGTTCGGCACCCGGCTGTCCTATCTCCCCACCGTGCTCAACATCGCCCAGCTGGTCGGCTGGGGCACCTTCGAGCTGATCACCATCGCCGCGGCGGCCAAGGAGGTGTTCGCGGAGGGGCCCGCGTGGCTGCACGCCCCGCGCTGGCTGTTCGTGATCGCCGCGGGCCTGCTCACCACCCTGCTGACGATCTGGCCGCTCGGCTCGGTGCGGCTGCTGCGCCGGTTCGTCACCGTCGCGGTCGTGATCTCGCTGGGCTACTTCTACGTCCAGTTCCTCCGTCAGGGCGTGCCCGACCTGGGCGAGGGTTCCTGGAGCCGGTTCTGGGTCGGCGCCGACGCGGCGCTGGCCGTGTCGATCTCCTGGGTACCCGTCGCGGCGGACTACACGCGGCACTCCCGGTCGGCCAAGGCGGCGTTCGGGGCGGCCAGCGTGGCCTACTCGGTCACCCAGATCGTGGCCTATGTCCTGGGGCTGTTCGCGCTCGCGCTGGCCACCACCGACAACCTCTACACCCCTTTCCTGCACGTGGCCCTGGGCGCGGTGTTCCTCGGCGTCTTCGTGCTCCGGGAGGTGGACCAGTCGTTCGCGAACGTCTACTCCACCGCGGTGTCGATCCAGAACCTCTTCCCCCGCTGGGACCGGCGGATCCTGACCGTCGTCCTGGGCTCCCTGATCACTGGTGCGGCCCTGCTGCTCAAGGACATGAACAGCTACTTCGGCTTCCTCGGCCTGATCGGCTCGGTGTTCGTGCCGATGCTCGGCGTCCTGGTGGCCGACTTCTTCCTGCTCGGCCGGGGCCGCGCCTGGAACCTGGACCGCGCCGCCCCGTCGCGCTGGGGGATGATCGTCGCCTGGCTGATCGGCTTCGCCGTCTACCAGCTGATCCACCCGAGCGACATCGGCTGGTGGAGCAAGGGCTGGACCGGCGTTCAGGACCGGCTGCACTTCACCCCGGCCGACTGGATGAGCGCCTCGCTGCTGTCCTTCGCCGCCGCGGTGCTGGCCGCCTACCTGATCGGCGTCCTCGCCCGCCGCACCCCCACCTCCAAGTAGCCCCGTCCCCTCTCCCCACCCTGCAACCCCTCCCACCCCGCGTCGTGGCCCCCCTCCCTCCGTGATCACGCAATCAATCGTCGAACGATTGCATGATCACGGAGGGGGATGATCTTTGCGGAGGCCGTGGGGGCGGCGCGGAGAACATTCCATGGCGCTTGCGGCCTCGGTGCACAGGATCCGGTGGCACGATGACAGACGTGCAACAACGAGACGTCCACGACCCCATCGTCCGCGCGGTGATCGAATGCGCCGCGGACGCGATCGTGGCCGTCGATGACCAGCTTGCGGTGACCGTATGGAACCCGGCGGCCGAGCGGATGTTCGGCTGGTCCGCGGAGGAGGTGCTGGGGAAGGTCCCGCCGATCGTGCCGGACGAGCTCAAGGCGGAGTACAACGCCGTCCAGGAGCGGATCCGGGAGGGCGGCCAGATCTCGATCGCGACCCGGCGGTTCCACCGGGACGGCCGGCTGGTGGACGTACGGATCGACACCAGCGTGCTGCAGGACCCGCAGGGCCGGCTGCTCGGCTGGGTGAGCGTCTTCCATCCGGTGCGGGAGGACGAGGTCGTCCAGCACCACATGAACGAGAAGGCCCGGCTGGTCCGCAGGCTCAACGACATCGTCGCCGACCTGAACGCCGAGCTGGATCTGGGCACCGTGCTGGACCGCATCACCGGGGCGCTCACCGAGCTGACCGGCGCGGACGCCGGCGGCTTCGTCCGGATCGACGCGGAGAAGAACACCTTGCGGCTGGTCAGCATGCGCGGGCTGCCGGAGCACATGCGCGACGCCGTCGCGGAGCTACGGCCCAGCCTGGTCGGGGAGATCCTGCGCTCCGGCAAGACCGTGATGCTGGCCACCGGCAAGCGCCGGCTCGACGATCTCATCTGGGCCGAGCTGGACGGGCTGCACACCATCGCGCTGGGCCTGTCCTACGTGCAGAACCGTCCCTACGGGGCGCTGTACGCCCTGTTCGCCGGCCGCAAGGTCACCCACGTCGAGCTCGAACTGCTGGAGCTGTTCGCCGGCCATGCCGGGGTCGCGGTCAGCAACGCCGTGCAGTACAGCGAGGCGGTACGGCAGCGGGCGCACGAACGAGCGGTCATCGACGCCAGCGCCGACGGCATCGCCGTACTGGACCGGGCGGGCCTCGTCCAGCGCTGGAACCCGGCGGCGCACGCGCTCACCGGGGTGTCGGCTGAGAAGGCGATCGGACATGCCCTGCCGTTCCAGCAGCCGCAGCCCGGGGAGATGCTCACGATCGCCCTCGAATCGGGGATCTGGCTCAACGTGCTGTGCGCGGAGATCGAGGAGACCGACGAGCTGGTCATCGACTTCCGGGACGTCAGCGAGGCCAAGGCGCTGGAGGAGGCCAAGAACCTCTTCCTGGCCACCACCAGCCACGAGCTGCGGACCCCGATCACCGTCGTGCAGGGCTTCGCCAGCACCCTGGTCAACCGCTGGGACGAGCTGAGCGACCAGGATCGGCGCAGTGCCGTGGCGACCATCGCGGAGCGGGCCCGGTCGCTGGGGCGGCTGGTGGAGCATCTGCTGCTGGGCTCCCGGGCCGGGGCCGAGGAGCTCACCGTCACGATCGAGGAGTTCGAGCTGGGCCGGCTGCTGGAGGGGGCGGTGAGCGCCTTCCGGTCGCTGTCGGACAGGCACTGCGTGCGGTTGTCGGTCCAACCGCGGCTGCCGATGGTGAGCGGGGACTCGATGGCCACCGACATCATCCTGGGGCAGCTGCTGGAGAACGCCTTCAAGTACTCGCCCGACGGCGGCACGGTGTCGGTGCGGGCCTGGGCCGGGGAACGCGAGATCACGGTGACCGTGGAGGACGAGGGCGTCGGCATCGCGCCCGGCGACCATGAGCGGATCTTCGAACGGTTCGTGCAGGGCGAGGCGGGGGACCGCCGTCGTTTCGGCGGGGTGGGGCTCGGCCTCTACATCGTGAAAAAGCTAGCCGTCGCCCAAAATGGCGATATTTCGGCCCATTCTCGTCCTGAGGGCGGGACAGCCATGCGCTTGACGCTTCCCAGAGCCGCCGTGGAGGGCTCGGATTGAGCCGCCTCATGGTCGAGGTATGGCCTGGTCAAAGCGCCTACTGGCGTGGATGTGACAGACGGAACGCGCGTCCAAGGAGTACTCCGACGCACAGTGGATAGATCTTAACCGTCCGCTTCGCGCTACTTTCAGGGGGTGGTTGGCCGTGACCACTTGGTCAGTCACTCGTTGTGTAGATGGCTGGAGGATTCGTCCGGGTTTCCGGCCTGAAGTATGTGGGCATTTCGGTCGTACGGGAAGTCAAGGTCGTACAGGAAGTCACAGGCACGTGAGCAAGCTCGAGAACCGGCAGGGAGGTGGAGGGTGAGCGTGGTACTACTGCCACACGCGATGTCCAGTGTCGCCGTCGCCCGCAGGCACCTCAGTGCGGACCTGCTCTCATCCGGGACCCTCGAGTCCGTCGTCGATGACGCGACGGTGATCATCAGTGAGCTGCTGAGCAACGCGCTGCGCCACGCCCGCCCGCTGGAGACCGGCCAGATCCGGGTGGCCTGGTCCCGGCACGGTGACTCCATCGAGGTCGCGGTCAGTGACGGCGGGGCCGCCACCGAGCCGCGCCGCAGCCGTCCGACGCTGTCGTCGCTGGGCGGCCGGGGCCTGGCCATCGTCGAGACCCTGGCCGAGTGCTGGGGCGTCCGGCACGAGAACGGCGGCGGCACGACGGTCTGGGCCATTCTGCGGGTTCCGCACCGGGCCCAGCCGCCTTCGCTGAGCGGTACGGGTGCCCCGCCGGCGGTGGTCTCCGTCATTCCCGACGTATCCGCCACCCCCACCGTGAACCTGCTCAACCACACCCGCTAAGGTCGGCACAGCTCGGGCGCTGCCGTGCCCCCGTCGGCAGCGCCTGAGCGTCCAAAGTCCCCGTGTTACAAGGGGTCTCGCAAGATCGGGCAGGACATGCAGCGTGGGCCGCCACGGCCGCTGCCGAGTTCGCTTCCGCTGATCTGGATCACCTCGATGCCCTCCGCCTCCAGCCGGATGTTGGTCTCGACGTTCCGTTCGTAGGCCACCGCCAGCCGCGGCCCCACGGCCAGCGTGTTGTTGCCGTCGTCCCACTGCTCGCGTTCGGCGGTCACCGGGTCCAGGCCGGTGTCGATCACCTTCAGCCGCTCGATGCCCATCGCCGTCGCGGCGGCCTCCAGGAACGGCCGGGCCGGGGCGATCCGCAGTTCCCCGCCGTCGTCCGAGGTCACCGCATAGGCGATGAGCGAGTCCGCCACCGCCGGATACATCACGACCTTGTCGACGTCGACCATGGTGCAGACGGTGTCGAGGTGCATCGTCGCGCGGTCCTGGGCGATCGGCACCGCCAGCACGGTGTGCGCGAGGCTGGCCTCGAACACCCGCCGGGCCAGCCGCTCGACGCCCGCCGGAGTCGTACGCTCCCCGGTCCCCGCCGCCACTACTCCGGGCGCGAGCAGTAGCAGGTCACCGCCCTCGACATGCTCCAGCGTCCGGTCGTAGACGGTCTGGACCCCGGCGAACCGCGGATGATGGGCGTAGATCAGCTCGGTGAGCGCCGTCTCCCGGCGGCGGGCCGGCATGGCCAGGCTGGTCACCGCGACCCGGTCCCCGATCCAGGCGCTGGAGTCCCGGGTGAACAGCAGGTTCGGCAGCGGATCCACGATGAAGTCGTGCCGGTCCATCAGCTCGTACACCAGGCCGTGGCCGGGTTTGAGCTCCTCGTGCGCCAGGCCGCCGATGAGGACGTGGGCGAGGTCCTCGGGATGCAGGCCGCCCAGGTGACCCGCCACGGCGTGGCGGAGCTGGTCGCCCAGCCGGTGGTCGTCCAGCACCCCGGCGAGCGCCTTCTCCCGCGCGGACTCGTACTCCAGCACGTCCTGCAGGAGTTCGGCCACGTACAGCACCTCGACGTCGCGGTCCCGCAGCGCCTGCGCGAAGGCGTCGTGCTCGTCCCGGGCCCGGCCGACCCACGGGATGCCGTCGAAGAGCAGTTTGTCGTTGTTGCGGGGGGTGAGCCGCTTCAGCTCCGCCCCCGGCCTGTGCAGTAGCACGGTCCGTAGTCGTCCAACTTCGCTGCGTACGTCGTGCTGATGCGTCACATATGACAATTTACGAGATCCTGATGTAACGGTTGTGACACGGGTGCTTTGGGAGCTAACGTCATGCGCTGAGCACGATCGCTCCCCAGCCCCCCATCGGTGGCGGTGATCGGGCTCCCGCCGAGTTCCGACTCCACGGGTCGCCGCCCCCAGCGTGCGCCGCGCGGACGAGGAAGCCGGGGAACCACTCTTCCCTGGGGTGAATCGGCGCCTCCGGCCGTTCCGGAGCGCCGTAGGGCGCGACTTCCTCGCCCGAATCCGTCAGCTAACCCGGTAGGCGGCCGTGGAAGAGAGGGGCGTGCCACGAACGTGGCCACCGCAGACAGGGCGTTCAAACGCCGGACCTTGACGACCGTGGGCCTCACCCTCGCCACCCTGCTGGCGGTGCCGGCCATCGCAGTACCCGCCACCGCGGCGCCGGCCGAGCCCAAGCCGTCGCTGACGGTCGCCAAGCGCAAGCTCGACCAGCTGAACACCAAGGTCGGCATCCTCGTCCAGAAGTACGACCAGGCCCAGGCGACGCTGGCCCAGGCCAAGCACAAGCTCGCGGCGATGCAGAAGTCGGTGGCGGCCGAGCAGGCGACGTACAAGCGGCTGCACGGGTCGGTCGCCCAGATGGCGGCCTCGGCCTACAAGGCCAGCGACCCGACGTCGGTGGAGACGCTGCTGGCCGCGGATGATCCGTCCACCGTGCTGGACCAGGTGTCGATCTTCACCAAGCTCTCGACGGACCGGAGCTCGCGGCTCAGCCAGTTCGTCTCCTCGGCCCAGCGACTGACGTTCGCGCACGGCCAGGCACAGCAGGCCCTGGCCGACGTCAACCGGACGCTGGCCACGCTGCGGACCCAGAAGGCCCAGCTCGACAAGGACATCGCCCAGCAGATGAAGGCGGTCGCGGCCGCCGGCGGGATCCCGAAGAACGGCGACAGCACGCCGCGGCCCTACATAGGCCCCGCCACCGGCAAGGCGCTCAAGGCCCTGCAGTACGCCTTCTCCAAGCTCGGAAACCGGTACGTCTACGGGGCCACCGGGCCGACCACGTTCGACTGCTCCGGCCTCACCCTGCGGTCGTGGCAGGCCGCCGGGGTGTCGATCCCGCGCACCAGCCAGGCGCAGTACTCCTTCACCGCGAACAGCCGGATCTCCTTCGACAACCTGCAGCCCGGCGACCTGGTCTTCTTCTACCCGAGCATCCACCACGTCGGGATGTACGTCGGCAACGGGTTGATGATCCAGGCCCCGCAGACCGGTGACGTGGTCAAGATCTCCGACATCACCAAGGGCTCCTACCGGCAGAACTTCAAGGGCGGGGGACGGCTCACCTGACGGATGCGGCCGGCCGTGATCGCCCTCGGAAGCCGGGGACCATCCGGAAGACCGCCCCGTACCATGCGTGAATCGACAGATTTCCGCATGCGGTGCATTTCACCGCCGCCACCCTGCTGCGCGTCTCGGCCGAGGGAACCGGAACGGCGCTGGTCCTGCTGGTACAGGACCGGACCGGTCGCGCCGCGTCGAGCGGCTTCCTGCTGGCCGCGGTGCTGCTGCCCTACGTGGTGTCCGGTCCGATACTCGGCAACGCCCTGGACCGGGTCGGCCGCACGCGGCTCTTCGCGACCCTGCTGGCCGGGGGTTACGCCTGCGCGGTGGCGCTGCTGCTGGTCGTCGCCGGGGGCGTCCCGCTGCCGCTGGCCGTGCTCGCCGCGGCCGCCGTGGGATGCACCGAACCCATCGTGGTCGCGCTGACCAGCCTGCTCCCGCGCATCGTCTCCCGGCCCGGGCTGACCAGGGCGTACGGGCTGGAGTCGGCGAGCTACAACCTGGCGGGCATCGCCGGGCCGGGGCTCGTCGCGGGTACCGCCGCCTGGGCCGGACCGCAGACCGCCGCCGTCCTGGTCGTCGGCGCCGCGGTTCTCGGCACCCTGACCATGTCCTTCCTGTCGGTGTCCCCCTCCGTCGCGGAGCCGCCGTCCCCCGTCGAACCGCCCGCGCCCGCCGCGGAGACCGGGTACGACCCGCCGGCGGCGCAGTACAAGGATGCGCAGGCGGCGCGGGCCGGGGACGCGCCGGCGGCCGGGCTGAACATGATCACTGGCGGGATCGTGGTGCTGTTCCGCAACCCCACCCTGCGGGCCCTCACCGTCGGGAGCTCGGTGGCCTTTCTCGGCATGGGCGGCGTCCCCATCGTCGCGGTGCTGCTGGCCGGGCACGTCGGAGCGAGCGCCACAGCGGGCGGTCAGCTGCTGGCCGCCTTCGCGCTGGGGGCACTGGGCGGTTCGCTCGCCGCGGCCCGCTGGCTGTCCGCGCGGCGTGCCGAGTGGGTGGTGGTCACCGGACTGATCGCCTTCGGGATCACGCTGGCCGCCGCCGCGACCGCGACCACCCTGGCGTGGTGCACCCTCTGTTTCGCGCTCGCCGGGGCCTGCGACGGGCCGGCGTTCGCGGCGACGCTGACGCTGCGGCAGCGGGAGGCCCCGGCGGCCCGGCTGGGCCAGGTCAACACGACCGGCGGCAGCATGAAGCTGGGCGCGGCGGCGCTCGGCGCGGCGCTGACCGGTGCGCTGGCCGACCGGGCCGGCGCCGTCGGCCTGCTGGTCACGATGGCGGCCCTGCAGCTCGCCGGTGCCGTCAGCATGGCGTTCCTGCTCTCTCTCCGCTCCCGGCCGCGGACAGGCCCGGAAGCCGGTCCGACGAGCTGACGGTCACGACGGCCCCTCCGCGCCCGGACGGGTGCGGCCGTCGGCCCGTACCCGCCTGACCCGGGCCGCCACCACCAGGGCGGCGCTCAGCGGGGCGAGCAGATCCAGCGCCAGGTAGAACAGGTCCTGGTGGGCGTACCCCCGGGCGATGCCCAGCGGGTCCGGCGCCCGGTCACCGCCCAGCGCCGACAGCAGGTCGTAGGCGATGTCCCCGGCGAGCAGGCTCACCGCCGCCAGCACGGCGGCGGCCACCGGGACGACGGCACCCGCCGGCCGGGTCAGCAGCACGGGCAGCCCGGTGATGAAGCCGATCATCAGGCAGGCGAGCGCGGTGCCGGGCCAGCCGTGCGGCAGGTGGTGGGCGAACAGGTAGTCCTGCCCGATGCCGACGACGGTGGCGATGATCGCACCGGCCAGCACCGTGGCCAGCGCCGCCCTGGTACCGGTCACCTGGTCGTCCTCAGCCATCGGGGCTTTTCTACCGGATTGCCAGGTCCCACGCAGCCAAAATCACCACCCCTCGTGATCATGATCACGAAGGGGGTGGGGGTTCGTCGCGATGAGGGCCTGGCAGGGAGGTGCTTACGAGGTCGTGACGTTGGGGTGAGGGATCCTCTTTTCCGGGCATCGGGGCCTACCGTGGAGACGTGATCGAGGAGCCGGCCCAGGGGAACACCTCCGCGCCGGCGACGGGCGGCCCCGTCGCCGGCCGCATACTCGTGGTCGACGACGACCCCACCGTTGCCGAGGTGGTCGCCCGTTACCTCCTGCGGGACGGGCACGAGGTGGAGTGCGTGGCCGACGGGCGGCAGGCGCTGGACCGGGCGCTGGCCGATCCGCCTGACCTGGTCGTGCTGGACCTTATGCTCCCCGGCATGGGCGGGCTGGAGGTCTGCCGCCGGCTGCGGGAGACCTCACCGGTGCCGATCGTGATGCTCACCGCGCTGGGCCAGGAGACCGACCGGCTGGTCGGCCTGGAGACGGGCGCGGACGACTACGTGACCAAGCCGTTCAGCCCCCGGGAGCTGGCGCTGCGGGTGCGGTCGGTGCTGCGCCGGGCGGGCGGCTCGCTGACCCCCGCCGGGGCCGGAATGCTCACCGACGACGATCTGCGCGTGGACGTGGGCGCGCACGAGGTCCTCCTCGGCGGTGCCGCGCTGGCCCTGACCGCGCGGGAGTTCGACCTGCTGGCCTTCCTGCTGCGGCACCCCCGGCAGGCCTTCACCCGCGAGCAGTTGCTCGATCAGGTCTGGGGATGGTCCTTCGGCGACTCCTCGACCGTGACGGTGCACGTACGCAGGCTCCGGGAGAAGATCGAGGCAGATCCGACCGCCCCGCTGCGGATCGTCACCGTGTGGGGCGTGGGCTACCGCTACGAGCCGGCGAATTCGGGCGCCGCGTGATCCCGTTCGAGGCGTTCGTCGAGGTCGCCGGGTACGCCGCCGGGGCCGCGCTGCCGGCCGCCGCCGCGGGACTGGTGCTGCTGCAGGTGCTGCGCGGCCGGTCGCTGGCCGTCCAGCTGGCCGTGGTCACCATCGCCACCATGCTGGCCACGATGGCGGGCATCATCGTGATCACCCTGCTGATGATGATCTCCGAGCACGACCGCGCGGTGGCGCTCACCGTGGTGGTCGTGGCGGGGCTGGTCGGCACCGGGGTCTCCTTCCTGCTGGGCCGCCGGCTGATCGCCGCCAACCGGGCGCTGGTCGAGGCCGTACGGTCCGACCCGTACCGCCCTCCGGCGAAGGTGCTCCCCGCCGAGCTGGCGGAGCTGTCGCGGGAGCTGGAGCTGGCCTACCAGCGGCTGTCGGCCTCCCACGAGCGCGAGAAGGCGCTGGAGACCAGCCGCCGGGAGCTGGTCGCCTGGGTGAGCCACGACCTGCGCACCCCGCTCGCGGGCCTGCGGGCCATGGCGGAGGCGCTCGAGGACGAGGTGGTGGTCGACGCCGAGACCGTGCGCCGCTATCACGGCCGCATCCGCATCGAGGTGGACCGGCTGGCCGAGATGGTCGACGACCTGTTCGAGCTCGCCCGGATCCACGCCGGTGCGCTGCGGCTGTCCCGGCAGCGGGTCGGCCTGGACGACCTGGTGGCCGAGGCGGTGGCCGGCGCCGAGCCGCTGGCGCGGGCCAAGGGGGTACGGATCCACGGCGACGCCCGGTCGGGCCTGCCGGTGGAGGTGGACGCCATCGAGGTCGGCCGGGCCGTGCGCAACCTGGTCGTCAACGCGATCCGGCACACCCCGCACGACGGCGCCATCGAGATCCGCGGTGAGATCCACGACGGGCCGGACGGCGACATGGCCTGCGTGACCGTCTCCGACGCCTGTGGCGGCATCCCCGAACAGGACCTGCCCCGGGTCTTCGACGTGGCCTTCCGGGGCGAGGCGGCGCGTACCCCGGGCGGCGGTGCCGGGCTGGGCCTGGCGATCGCCCGGGGCATCGTCGAAGCGCACTCCGGGGAGATCGGCGTCACCAACGAGGGCGCAGGCTGCAGGTTCTTCGTCCGGCTGCCGATCGGCCGCTGACGGTTCTCCGTACGGTGACCCGGCGCGCCACGCCGGGCCAGGCCCGCCCGGGACTCGCTCGGCCTCGCTCGGCAGGGCCGATCAGCGGTCCACGGCGTCGTCGATGGCGCGGAAGGTGGGGCAGGGCCAGCGCCACATGCAGGCCCGGCAGCGCCGGATCGGGTTGTCCGGATCGCTGGAGATCCCGCCGCTGTCCTGCGGCTGGTGCAGCTCGAACAGCCGCAGGCCCAGCTCGGCGAACGCGATCATGTCCTCCCGGGCGGTGGACAGGAAGGCCAGATCCTCCTGGGGGATCCTGGTCCGGATCGGGACGAAGCCCTCACGGTTGATCAGGCGGCCGAGGTACTGCGCCGCCGAGCGCCAGGAGGTCGACTTCTCCGAGCGGACCCGGATCGACTCCAGCCGGTCCCGGAGCCGGCTTCGCTGGATGTCCCCCGGCCGGTCGCCGATCATGACGGACATCCCGCCATAAGTCCGGAACGTGATTGTGTCGCTGGGAGCTCCGGTCGCCGACCGGAGATCTGCGCGACTCCCCCCGAGTTGCCAAGCCGCTGTTGCACGGCGCCAGCCTCCCGCACTCTGGTGCCTGCCGCGAGACGAATACGCGACTTCGCCAGGCAGGATGAGGATCATCTGTGGGCGTTTCATGGCAAAGCCACCCCCGCCCCTGGCCCGACTCGCCGAACTCTCTAGCTCCCTGGCCGCTGGGCCGATAGTGTGCGGCTCGTGGAGCTAAATGTCTCGACTGCATCTCAGGGAGGTCACGCCGTTGTCACCGCGAGCGGCGAACTCGACCTGTACACAGCACCCCGTTTGCAGACCGTGCTTGCCGGGCTGCTGCGCGAGAACGTCGATCGGGTGGTGGTCGACCTCAGCGGGGTCGAGTTCTGCGACTCGACCGGCATGAACGTGCTGCTCGCCGCGATGAAGCGGCTCAAAGAGCAGGGTGGCACCCTTGAGCTCGCCGCACCGCGGCCGGCAGTCAAAAGAATCCTGCAGGTCACCGGCCTCGACACGGTTTTCGACGTGCACGACGCCATGCCGGCTCTGGACGTGACCTAACCGGCCGCCCGCGAGGTCGCGCGGCACTACGATCGCGTCTATGCAGCCGATTGAAGACTCGGCGGGCGCCGGCGTCGCGGTCATCATCCCGGCCAAGGATGAGCAGGACCGCATCGCCGCGACCGTGAAGGCCGCCTGTCAACTGCCCGGTGCCGACCTGGTGATCGTCGTCGACGACGGCTCATCCGATGCCACGGCGCGGTCGGCCGAAGAGGCGGGTGCCAGGGTGATCCGGCATGCCCGCAACCGGGGCAAGGGCGCCGCCATGGAGAGCGGAGCCGAAGCGGCCCGGCTGCTCGATGCTGGTGCCCCGCGCCATCTGCTGTTCCTGGACGCGGATCTGGCCGGCACCGCCGGGGACGCCGCGCCGCTCATCGAGCCGGTCCGCTCCGGTGCGGCCGACATGACGATCGCGGTGTTCTCCTCGACGGTCAAGCTCGGCGGGCACGGCTTCGTGGTGCGGCTCTCCCGCGACGGCATCAGGCGCGCCACCGGCTGGACCGCCACCCAGCCGCTCAACGGGCAGCGGTGCCTGACCCGTGCCGCCTTCGAGGCCGCGCTGCCCTTGGCGCCCGGCTTCGGCGTCGAGACCGCCCTCACCATCGATCTGCTGCGCAAGGGCCTGCGCGTCACCGAGGTCGAGGTGCCGCTGGCCCACCGTGCCACCGGCACCGACTGGGCGGCCCAGGTGCATCGCGCCCGGCAGTTCCGGGACGTCGCCCGGGCCCTGGCCGTACGGGACCCCGCTGTGACCACCCGGCTGGCCCGGCTGCGCCGCACGCCTCGGTGATCGGTGGCCGGACGCCCGGCAGGGCCGGTCTGGCGGGCCTGGGCCTCGGCCTGGCCTGCTTCCTGCTGACGGCACTGCTCGGCCCGTCGGCCGTCCAGCCGGGTCTGCCCGGCTCCGGGCCGCCGTTCTCGCTGACCGTCCACCCCTCGCCCTACCTGGTCGTCGGCCTGATGGCGGCCGGTGTCGTGCTGAGCGCCCTCGGGCTGGGGCTGTGCCTGTACGCCGTCCGGTCCGGCTGGCGGTGCGCCGCACGGCCGCTGCTGATCGCCGGGCTGGTCGCCACCGCGGCGTTCGCCCTGATGCCCCCGGTCGGCTCGTCCGACCACCTGAACTACGCGGGATACGGGCGGATGGTGGTCACCGGCCACGACCCGTACACCACCAGGGCCCAGGACCTGCCGCACGACCCGGTCCTCGGGGCCGTGCAGGACTGGCAGCGGGCCCCCTCGGTGTACGGCCCGATCGTGACGGCGCAGGAGGCCTTCGCCTCCTGGATCGGCGGGACCTCCGTCCGGCTCACCGTCTTCGTCCTGTCGGTCACCAACGCCCTGGCCTTCGCCCTGGTCGGCCTCATCCTCTACCGGTGTGCCGGGCGGGGCGGCCCGCGACGGCTGCGGGCCGTCCTGCTGTGGACGCTCAACCCGCTGATGCTCTTCCACCTGGTCTGCGGTGCCCACAACGACACCCTGGGGATCGCCGCCGCCGTCGGAGCCCTGGCCGTCTTCGCCCCCCGGGTGCCGCGGGCGGTACGCGGCCGTACCGGGCCGGGCGACCGGGTCCCCTCGGCCGGCCGCACGCTGCTCTCCGGAGCCCTCGTCGGCGCGGGTATCGCGATCAAGCTGCCCGCGGGCGTGGTCGGTGGCGGGCCCGCCTGGGTGCTGATCCGCGACTGGTGGCGCAGCCGGGAGCGCGCCGCCCTGCTGCGCGCGGCGGCGCTGTTCGCGGGGGCGGGGCTGGTGGTCCTGGTGGCGTACACGCTGGCCGGCTCGCACGCGTTCGACCAGGTCAGCAAGGCCTCCAACTCGGTGTCCCTGGCCTCGCCCTGGCATCTGCCCGACGTCGCGCTGGGCGTGAACCGGCAGCGCTGGATCATCCGGCTCGGCTCGCTGCTGCTGGTCGTGGCGCTGGTCTGGCTGCTCGTCCGTACCGTGCCTCATGATCTCGACCGGGACGGCACCGCGGCCGGCGGCTCCGCTCCCGGCCCGGTGACGGAGAGCCGGCTGATCGCGCTGGCCCTGGTGCTGGCCTGGCTGTTCGCGGCCCCGTACATCCTGCCGTGGTACGACGGGCTGGGCTGGGCGGTGCTGGCGCTGGCGGCCCTGCGGGCCTGGTCGCGCTTCGAATGGGCGGTGCTGGCGCACACCACCGCGCTGAGCCTGGCCTACCTGCCGGCTCGGGGGCCGGAGTTCGCGCGGCTGCCCGGCAGCCTGGACTGGCTGCTCACCACCGTGCGGCCCACGGTCATCCCGTGGGTGCTGACCGCGGTTCTGCTGGCACTGGTGTGGGGGTGTCTGCGACGTCCTCGTCCTGCTCGAGCGCCCGGACCGAGGCCGCCAGCGCCAGCGGAACCGCGACGCTGAACACCAGCGCCGGGATCACCACTCCGGAGTCGTTCATGACCATGCCGATGATGGCGAGGGTCAGGGCGGACAGCAGCGCGGGCCGCAGGGTGCTGGAGTAGGAGTACGCCCGGTTCAGCAGGGCGGCCCGCCAGTCCAGCGGGCGGCTGAGGACGAAGTACAGGAAGCAGAGCGAGGCGACCGCGATCACGGTGAACGGCCAGTAGCCCAGGCTGTGCACCATGGCCCCGGCCTTGCGGGCGATGACCCCGAAGGCCTCGCCGTTGCCCAGCTGGTCCCAGAACCGGCCCAGATGCGTCTCCTGGCCGGCGGGCCGCAGCGAGTCGGTGAAGGACAGCGCCAGCACCACCGCCACCGCGGACAGGCAGAACAGCCCGAGCCGCGTCAGCGACAGGCGCTTGCCCGCGATCAGCATCCCGAGCACCGCGGTGGCGGGGATGAGGGCCAGCACCCCGCCGAAGTCGGCTCCCCAGCCCGGCCAGCCGTCGATGGCGGCGGCGGCCAGCCCGGTGGTGACGGCCACCGTGACCGCGAGCCTTCGCCGCCCCGCGCGGAGCGGGCGTTCGGCCAGCCAGGCGGCGGACAGGATCGCCGCCGCCGCGAAGACCGCGAACGCCATGTTGCCGAACCCGTAGAAGCGGCCCGCGACCAGCGGGCTGTAGCCCATGAAGGCGTTGAGCTGGAGGTTGGAGCCCGTCATCGCGTCCAGGCCGATCACCGCCGCGGTCAGCCCGGCGAGCACCAGCCCGGACCCGGTGAGCGAGCGGCGCCACGGCCCGGCCAGGGCCAGCACGGTGACCGCGACCATGGCGAGCAGCACGCAGCCGAGCAGGGAGGGCGCCGGGTGCGCCGAGCGCCACCAGGGGATCAGGTTGGCCAGGAAGGTGGCCACCGGAGCCGCCGCGCCCATCAGCGCGACCACGTGGGTGCCGGCGAGGATGCGGCGGCGGTTCTCCCCGCCGCCCCACCGGCGGCGCAGCGCCACCGCGGCGATCCCGTACAGCAGCAGTTGCCCGCCGAACAGCACGACGAAGAACACCCCGCCCATGCGGCTCACCGCCTGGGCGGCGACGTCCTCGTCATCGAGGGAACGGACCTTCGCGCCGGGCGAGGCGCCCGAGGCGTGGATGCGCCAGGCCGAGCCGATCGCCTTCGGCGGCTGCGCCAGCCCCAGGCCACGCAGGGCGGTCGAGGTCACGTCGGTGAGGGTGACCAGACCGGGGCGCCGGGTGGAGTTGGCGGTCAGGTAGCCGGGACCGCCGTTGCGCAGGGCCACGTGCAGGTGGGGGGTCGAGGTGGAGTCGGAGAGGCCGGCGACCAGCACCGTCGTGCCGGCGGGGGTCGCGGCGAGCACCTGGGCGACCCGGCGGTCGGCCGCGGCCACCGCGGTGGCGCGCTGCGCGAGGGTCACCGGCACCTGGGCGCCCTTGGCATTGGTCCCGGCGGTGACGAAGGTGCGGAAGACGTCGTCGATGTCCACGGCGGTGAAGGAACAGCGGGACCAGTCGGCGGCCGGCACCCGGTCGATCGACGGGGCGTACACGTCGACCCGGCCGTTGCGGTCGGCGGCGCCGAAGACCCCGCCGGGGCCGACCGCCATCGTGCAGCCCTTCGCCCGGTGCACGGCGTCGCCCAGCAGGCCGACCGCGGCCTCGTAGGACGTCTTCGCGTTGTCCTCCCGGATCGCCGCCCACCCCGGTGCGGTCGCCCCCGGGTCACCCGCGACGGTGGCGGGGGCGGGCGGCAGCGCGCAGTTGCCGTGCGCCAGCCGGGCCCGCTGCCCGGCCGAGACCGTCAGCCAGCCTTCGACGGAGCAGGTGGTGACGGTGGTGGTACGGACGCTGAGCGCGGCGGCCGAGCCCTGCGCGGTCAGCCGCCACAGCGCCGGAGTGCCGGTCTGGGTGATGTCGCTCCAGATCAGCCCGGGCATCCCGATCAGGACGACGCGCGCGCCACCGGCCGCGGCGGTACGATCCGTACCCCCTTGCGGCTCCGCCAGCGCGGCCGGGGAGAAGGCCGCTGGAACGGCGCTGAGCAGCGCGAACAGCGCAACCAGCACGGCGGCGATCTTCGCCACTCGTCGCGCCACACTGCACCTCCGTCATCGGTGCGTCCCAGGTTAGTCGGGTCGCTGCGGGAGAATTGCCGCATGGGAGAACGCAGGACGATCAATGATGCCGTGATCCTGGTGGCCGGGATCGCCATCGCGGCAGCGGCGATCGCGCCGATCGTGACGCACGGGCTGACCAACCCGCCCGACCAGCGGATGGTCGATCTCGACGTCTACCGGAGCAGCGGATGGATGGTGCTGCGCGGCTCTCCCGTCTATGACTTCCTGACCCAGCCCCCGCAGCTGCTGCCCTTCACCTACCCGCCGTTCGCCGCGCTGCTGGCCGTCCCGCTGGCCCTGCTCTCCTGGCCGATGGCCCAGTGGCTGTGGGTGATCCTGGTCTACGCCGCTCTGACGATCACCGTGCTGTACGCCTTCCGGGAGCTGATCCGGCGGACCGGCCGCTGGGCGCCGATCACCACGGGGGCCCTGGTCGGAGTCACCGCCCACCTGATGCCGGTCAGTGACCAGATCCGGTTCGGGCAGGTCGATCTGTTCCTGGTGGCGCTGTGCGCGGCCGACTGCCTCACCCCCTCACCGCGCTGGCCGCGCGGGGTGCTCATCGGGCTGGCCACCGCGATCAAGCTCGTGCCCGGGGTCTTCCTGATCTATCTGCTCATCAGCGGCCGCCGCCAGGCCGCGGGCAACGCCCTGCTGACCGCCGCCGCGGTCACCCTGGGGACCTTCGCGCTCCTCCCGGGCGACTCGATCGACTTCTGGTTCGGAGCGCTGTTCGACAACGACAGAGTGGGGGCCAACAACGCCACCACCAATCAGGCGATCAAGGGAATGCTGCTACGGCTCTACTGGCCTGATGCGGTCACCTCTTTGCTCTGGCTCACGCTGGCCGCCTTGATCGCCTTTTACGGTTTCCGGTTCGCGCGCAGGCTCTCGTCACTGGGCGAGTCGATCCGGGTCTCGGCGGGCCCGGACGCCTCCGCCGCCTACACCGCGGAACTGACCGGAGTCGCCATCACGGGACTGCTCGCCGTGCTGATCTCGCCGGTCGCCTGGATCCACCATTTGTCGTGGCTGGTGCTGGTGCTCGGGGCCCTGGTGGGGAGCGGCAGGGACCTGCGCCGCTGTGTCGTCGCGGGTATCGTCTGGCTCTTCTATGTGCTGTCGATTCCCTGGTGGGGAACACATCTGATAGGCCCTCAACATGCCGCTATAACGCGTTTCGTAGGCCGTATCGTGCAAGATGGCTATGGCCTGGGAACGGTGATATTGGTCTTCGTGTTGGGGGGCTGGATGGCCAAAGGTTTGTGCGAAATTTCACAGGACGATCATGAAGATGCCTCTCGCTCCCCGTCGAAGGTGGGTACGCTCAGCTCGTGATTGTTGTCACTGTGGCGATCGTCGGTGCGGTAGCCGGCATCGCCGGCCTGTCGGTCGCCCTGGTCGCGCACAACCGCGTCAACCAGGTCGTCGAGGAGTGCGCCGACGTGCTGCGCCGCCAGCTGCAGGTGGCCAGCGGCGCGGTCGACAACCAGTCGCTGCGTGATCTCGCCATCGTGCACTACGACGCGCTGAAGGAGATGTCGGGCCAGCGGTCCTTCTCCCTCGCCCTGATCAACTCCGTGGGCGACGGCATCGTGCTCAGCTCGATCAACGGCCGCACCGAGACCCGCACCTACGCCAAGGTGGTCCGCAACGGCTACGGCGTG
The DNA here is from genome assembly GCF_050971785.1 of Actinomadura scrupuli. NCBI lineage: Bacteria > Bacillati > Actinomycetota > Actinomycetes > Streptosporangiales > Thermomonosporaceae > Actinomadura > Actinomadura scrupuli. The sequence goes on from NZ_JBPCCU010000006.1 coordinate 236,648, forward strand.
GACGCCCTGTCGCCCGAGGAGGACCAGGTCCTGCGAGCGGCCCGGCTAGGCAAGGGCCCGGTGGTGCAGATGGGCGACCCGCTGCCCGACTTCGGGCGCTCGGACCCGCCGGGCTCGTACTCCTCACCGGCCTCCCCGGCCCGGGCCTGATCAACGACCACGTACGCTGCTCTTATCATGACTCGACGTTTCGCCTACCTCGGGCCGCAGGGCACCTTCACCGAAGCCGCCCTGCTCACGCTGCCGGAAGCCGCCGGCGCCGAGCACCTGTCCTTCTCCACGGTGCCCGCCGCCCTCGACGCGCTCCGGCGGTCCGAGGTCGACACCGCGGTGGTGGCCCTGGAGAACTCCGTCGAGGGCTCGGTGCCCACCACGCTGGACGAGCTGGCCACCGGTGAGCCCCTGCAGATCGTGGGCGAGATCCACCTCCCGGTGTCGTTCGCCCTGCTGGTCCGGCCGGGCACCTCGTTCGCCGACGTCAAGACGGTCGCCTCGCATCCGCACGCGCAGCCGCAGTGCCGCCGCTGGCTGACCGCCAACGTGCCGCACGCCGAGTGGCGGGCCGCCACCTCCAACGCCGAGGCCGCCCAGCACGTGGCCGACGGCCTGTACGACGCCGCGCTGGCCGGTGAGTTCGCCGCCGCCCGCTACGGCCTGTCGGTGCTCGCCACCGAGATCCACGACGTCGCCGACGCCGTCACCCGCTTCGTCGTGCTGCGGCGGCCCTGCGCGGCCCCGGAGCCGACGGGCAAGGACCGTACGACCGTGGTCGCCTTCCTGGGCGAGGACCACCCGGGTGCGCTGCTGGAGATCCTCACCGAGTTCGCCGTCCGGGGCATCAACCTGACCCTCATCCAGTCCCGGCCCACCGGCGCCGGCCTCGGGTCGTACCTCTTCTGGATGGACTTCGAGGGCCACGTCTCCGACCCCCGCACCGGCGAGGCGCTGATGGGGCTGCACCGGGTCTGCGCGGATCTGCGCTTCCTGGGCTCCTATCCGCGGGCCGACGGGATCGCCCCGCAGATCCGCCGGGGCACCCACGACAGCGACTTCACCGAGGCCGCCGCCTGGCTCCGGGCACTCCGGGCCGGCCACGTCTGACCCCCTCCGCCGGGGGCCCGATGCGCAAAAGTGATCTTGGTTCGGTATAAGAATCTGATCACCGTGTGGATCATCCTCGCGGGTTTCTCCCCGCGGAGGCGTTGTGCGCAGAGTTCTCGCCGTCGTCGGCATGTTCCTGCTGCTGACCGGACTGCTGCCCGTGCTCTCGGCCTCCGCAGCGACGATCACCGTCTCCACGGTGCGGGCGACGACGCCGAGCGCCTCGTCGACGCTCGAGATCACGGTGACGTCGAGCGTCGACGTCACCAAGGTGACGCTGACGCTGGTGCCGCGTTTCAACGGCGCCCCAGAGATCGTCGCCGATGGCCTCCACCGGGTCAGCGGCGGCCCCCGGGACGGGGTCTGGCGGACCGACACTCCGGTGGCTCTGCCGATGGGGGCGATGAACGTCCGCGTCGCCGTCACCGATGCGGACGATGTGACCACGACAGTCGGTGCCGGGGTCGTGGACAACCGAGCCCCCACCCGCTTCAGTGAGTTCTCCGTCAGCCCTGTGCGCATGGACGTCGACCACGACGTGCTCACGTATTCGGGGCGGGTGGTCTACACGGACTTCGGCGGGACGGAGCGGCCGGTTCCCCAGGGCACCGTCTACATGACGCTCAACACCGCGTCCATCGCCGTCCCCAGCCCCACGCTGGACGCCGACGGCCGATTCTCCGGGACCGTTCGGCTGACCTCGGTGGGTGCCTATCCGACCCTGGTCGAGGGGTACGCACAGGCGATCTTCAATGGTGCGAGTTCCGTCTACGCTCCGGCTCCGGGCTCCAGCAGGATCTACGTCCATGTCATTCCGCAGGAGACGCGGCTGACGATCAAAACCAACCCGGCCCAGCTGATCGTGGGCGGGAACGCCACGATCACCGGGCGGCTGGAGCGCCACACCTCCTCCGGCGAATGGGCGGCCGCGCCAGGCCAGCCAGTGAAGATCTCCTTCTATGATCCGCCACGCCAGACACAGGTCTCGGTCGGTCAGGGCACCACGAAGGACGACGGTTCCTATGCGGTTCCCGTGGTCGTACCGGGCACCGGGCAGTGGAGCGTGTCGTTCTCCCGCAGCTACGACCAGGGGCCGCTGAACTCCTGGGGGCTCGGTGCCTACCAGTCGTCGTATGCCGCGACGGATCTCTACGTGAACGCGCGCTACATCTCCAAGGTCGTCGGGTTCAAGGCCGGTCCCAGCCCGATAGCCAAGGGGAGCACCTGGTTGGCGCTCCAGGGCCGGGTCGTGAACACGCTGCCCGACGGCACCGTGGTGTCCAGCCGCGACGCGTTCGTGCGGCCGGAGTTCTCCACGGACGGTAAGACCTGGCACGCGTACGGGACCGTGAACGTCGATGACGACGCGGGCAACTTCCGGTTCTACGAGACGGCGGTACGCGACGGTTACTGGCGCGTGGTGACGGCCGGTGCCGAGGAACTGCCCGCCGTGAGCCCGGCCCAGTACGTCGATGTGCGGTATCGGACGGCGATCTCGTCGTTCAACGCCTCCCCGGAGCCGGTGCGCAAGGGGCGGACGCTGACGGTCAGCGGGAAGCTCAGCCGGTACGTCAGCTCGTGGGGCGCCTTCGGCGGGCAGAAGATCTACGTCTACTTCCAGCCCAAGGGATCGACGACGTTCGGCTACGTCGGCGTGACGACCACCAGCGGGACGGGCACCTTCCGCAAGGGGTTCACGGCCGCCAAGGACGGCACCTGGCGGGTCGCGTTCAAGGCGACCTCCCAGTACCTGGGCGTGACGAGCGGCGGAGACTACGTCGACGTCAACTGACGGTCCTGAGGCCGCGTCCCCACGGAGAGCGACGCGACCTCGGTAAAGGATTACTCGGCGGCGGGCAGGGGGGCCGGAGCGGTAGCCTCAGAGGCGTGATTGACCTGCGAGCCCTTCGAGAGGATCCCGACCGCCTGCGCGCGTCCCAGCGTGCCCGCGGCGAGGACGATGCCGTCGTCGACACCCTGCTGGAGCTGGAGGAGCGCCGCCGCGGCTCGCTCACGGCCTTCGAGCAGTTGCGTGCGGAGCAGAAGAGCATCGGCAAGTCGGTCTCCAGAGCGAGCGGGGACGAGCGGCAGCAGCTGCTCGACCGGGCCAAGGAGCTGTCCCAGCAGGTCAAGGAGGCCGAGTCCGAGGCCGGGCGGCTCGAGGAGGAGCTCAACGCGGTCCTGTGGAACATCCCCAACCTGATCGAGGACGGCGCCCCGGCCGGTGGCGAGCAGGACTTCGTGGTGCTCGAGCACATCGGTGAGCCGCCGGTGTTCGACTTCGAGCCCAAGGACCACCTGGAGCTCGGCGAGAAGCTCGGCGCGATCGACATGGAGCGCGGCGCCAAGGTCTCCGGAGCCCGGTTCTTCTACCTGACCGGGGTGGGCGCCCAGCTCCAGCTGGCGCTGCTCAACCTGGCCATGGAGCAGGCCATCGAGGCCGGTTTCACCGCGATGTACCCCCCGGTGCTGGTCAAGCCCGAGGCGATGGAGGGCACCGGCTTCCTCGGCGCCCACGCCGACGAGGTCTACCAGCTGCCCGCCGACCAGCTCTACCTGGTCGGCACCTCCGAGGTGCCGCTGGCGGCGTACCACATGGACGAGATCATCTCCGACCTGCCGAGGCGCTATGTCGCCTGGTCGTCCTGCTTCCGCCGGGAGGCGGGCTCGTACGGCAAGGACACCCGCGGCATCATCCGGGTGCACCAGTTCGACAAGGTGGAGATGTTCTCCTACTGCGATCCGGCCCAGGCCCATGAGGAGCATCTGAGACTGCTGGACTGGGAGAAGCAGATGCTCGCCAAGGTCGAGCTGCCCTACCGGGTGATCGACGTGGCGGCCGGCGATCTCGGCTCCAGCGCAGCCCGCAAGTACGACTGCGAGGCGTGGGTGCCCACCCAGAGCGCCTACCGTGAGGTGACGTCGACCTCCAACTGCACCGACTTCCAGGCCCGCCGGCTGTCGATCCGGGCGCGCAACGAGGAGGACGGGCGCAACCAGCCGGTCGCCACCCTCAACGGCACGCTGGCCACCACCCGGTGGATCGTGGCGATCCTGGAGAACCACCAGCAGGCGGACGGCTCGGTGCGGGTGCCCAAGGCGCTGCAGAAGTACCTGGGACGCGAGGTACTGGAGCCGATCAAGCGCTGAGGGAGCGGAGATCCCTCTTACGGCTACCGGCCATGTCACGGCACACTAGAACCGATATGTCTGATCTCACACCGCGCCTCGTCGCCACCGACCTCGACGGCACCATCGTGCGCTCGGATGGCACGATCTCCGCTCGTACCGTCGCGGCGCTCGAACGGGTCGAGCGGGCGGGCGCGACGCTCGTGCTCGTGACCGGCCGGCCGCCGCGCTGGATGCGGGAGATCGCCGACGCCGTTGCCCACCGTGGCCTGGCCATCTGCGCCAACGGCGCGCTGGTCTACGACCTGCACACCGAGACGGTGGTACGGACCCATCTGATCGAGCCCGAGGTGATCGCGGAGGCCGTGGAGCGGCTGCGCGCGGTGGTCCCGGAGTTCACCTTCGCGGTGGAGTACGGGACCGGTTTCGTCTTCGAGGCCCGCTACAACCTGGGCCGCTGGGACACCGAGGCGCTCGGCGGCCGGCCGGTCGACGGGGAGACGCTGGTGAGCCGGCCCGGCACCAAGCTGCTGGCCTTCCACCCCAGCGCCGACCCGGACTCGCTCATGGAGCAGGCCGCCAAGGCCGTGGGCGACCTGGTCACGGTGACGCACTCGTCGGGGCGCGGGCTACTGGAGATGAGCGCTCAGGGGATCGACAAGTCGACCGCCCTGGCCCAGCTGTGCGCGGACCTGGGGATCCCGGCCGCCGACGTGATCGCCTTCGGAGACATGCCCAACGACCTGCCGATGCTCACCTGGGCCGGCAGCTCCTACGCGGTGGCGAACGCGCACCGTGACGTCCTGGCCATGGTCGGTGGGCTGACGGGCACCAACGACGACGACGGGGTCGCCCAGATCCTGGAGTGCCTGTTCCCGCTCCCCGAGGACTGATCGAGGCGCCGGAGCCGTGGGACGGCGGGCGCCGCGCCTGTCCGCCCACCATGGAACCTGCCGGGGGCGTCCGGCCGCCGGCGGGGCGAACCGTACGGGTCCGCCCCACGACGCCGAGGATCGATTGCCGGTCTAGAGGTAGGGACCGGAGGACGCCGGAGGGGCCTGCTCCTCGGGGCTGGCGGGCAGCAGACCGGCGGGCAGCGCGCGGCGCATCTGCTCCAGCTGCGCCCGGGCCGCCATCTGCTGGGCGAACAACGTGGTCTGGATGCCGTGGAACAGGCCCTCCAGCCAGCCGACCAGCTGGGCCTGGGCGATCCGCAGCTCCGCCTCGCTGGGCACCGCCTCCTCGGCGAACGGCAGCGAAAGGCGCTCCAGCTCCTCGATCAGCTCGGGAGCGAGGCCGTCCTCGAGTTCCTTGATCGAAGACGCGTGGATGTCGGCCAGCCGCGCCCGGCTCGCCTCGTCCAGCGGAGCCGCCTTGACCTCGTCCAGCAGCTGCCTGATCATGCCGCCGATCCGCATGACCTTGGCCGGCTGCTCGATGAGCTCGGTGATCGGACGCTCGTCGTCACCGCCTCCGCCTCCGGTCCCGATACCGTCCGGTCCGACCACGACGACCCGGGGGTTCTGCTCGGACTCGTCGTTCGTGGGCTGGTTCATGGTCTCTCTGTCTCCAAAAGGATCTTGCCGACATGGCTGCTGCTCTCCAGGATCCGATGGGCCTCCGCGGCGTTGGGCATCGGAAGTGTCCGGTCGATGACCGGTCGTACGGTTCCTGACTCGACCAGCGGCCAAACATTCTCCCGGACCGAGGCGACGATCGCGGCCTTCTCCTCCAACGGACGGCTGCGGAGCGAGGTTGCAAGGACGGTGGCCCGTTTGGTCAGCAGCGCACCGAGGTCGAGCTCGCCCTTCGTCCCGCCCTGCAGTCCGATCACCACCAGCCGTCCGTGGACGGCGAGTGACCGGACGTTCCGCTCCAGGTACCTGGCCCCGATGATGTCCAGGATCACGTCGTAGGGGCCGGCCTCGGCGAAGTCCTCTTCGCGGTAGTTGATGGTGACGTCGGCGCCGAGCTCCCGGCAGCGGGCGGCCTTCTCCGGGCTGCCCACCGTGCACACCACCCGGGCGCCCCGGGCCTTGGCCAGCTGGATCGCCAGGGTGCCGATGCCGCTGCCCCCGCCGTGGACGAGGAACGTCTCGCCTTCCGCGAGACGGCCCGCCGTGAAGACGCTCGACCAGACCGTGCAGGCGGCCTCCTGCAGCGCCGCGGCCTGCACCAGGCCCAGGCCCTTCGGGGCGGGCAGCACCTGCGTCACGGGCACCGCGACCTTCTCCGCGTAACCGCCCCCGGCCAGGAGCGCGCACACCTCGTCCCCGACCTGCCGGCCGGTGACCCCCTCGCCCAGCGCGGAGATCCGGCCTGAGGCCTCCAAGCCGGGGTACGGCGGAGCGCCCTTCGGCGGCGGGTAGAGCCCCTGGCGTTGCAGCAGATCCGCGCGGTTGATCCCGGCGGCCGCGATGTCGAGGACCACCTCGCCGGGGCCCGGCACGGGATCGGGGACCTCCGTCCACTCGAGCACTTCGGGGCCGCCCGGCTCGCGTATCACGATCGCGTACATGCAGATCACGTTACTGCGCCTCAGGCACGCGCGAAAAACCCGTCCCGGACGGGGCTGTGGATGGCTGCGGAGGATGTGGGATTCGAACCCACGAGGACTGTCACCAGCCCTGGGCGCTTTCAAGGCGCCTGCACTAGTCCACTATGCGAATCCTCCGAGTGGAACGAGGACCACAATAGCGGGCGCCCGAACCCCCTGCTCTGCACGTGGCGAAGGCCTGGGGAGGGCGCGGGCCGGGGCGTCCGGCCTCGGGTTTCGGTTTCGGGTTTCGGGGTGGAGGGGGCCGGCTGGGGCACCGGTAGGTCCGGTGCCCCCTGGCCGGCCGTCATATCGGACGGAGTGGGGGGCTGGTCACCAGCGGTACCAGCGGCCCCGGGGGCGTCCGCCGCTCTCAGCGGAGCGGAGCACGAAGCCCAGCACCCAGACCACCAGCACGATGATGGCGATCCACCAGAGAACGTGTGAAGCGAATCCCAGCCCGCCGAGCAGTAGGGCGAGCAGCAGGACGGCGATGATGAGCCACATGACCGACTCCTTTCCGGGGCGCTCGTGGAGGCCCCGTTCGTATGCAGCCGGTTTGTCACCTCTCAGGGGACTTCTAAACCACCCAAGATCAATTAGGCGTGCCGACGGCGAAACCGCTGGTCTCCCACAGGTCGACGCCGGTGCCGGCCGCCGCCAGGAGCCTGCCCTGCGGGCTGAACGCCACGGCGTTGATCGGGCCGGTGTGCCGGGTGAGGGCGCCCAGCCGGGCGCGGGTGGCGGTGTTCCACAGCAGGACGGTGTCGCCGTCCGCGGTGGCCAGCAGGGAGCCGTCCGCGCTGAAGGCGACGGCCTTGATGCTCTTGCCCTGGCCGCTGACGACGCCGAGGAGCTTGCCGGTGGCGGTGCTCCACAGCCGTACCCGGCCGTCCGCGCCGCCGCAGGCCAGGGTGACTCCGTCGGTGCTGAAGGCCATGACGTTCACCGTCGACTTGACCTTGGTGAGGGTGATCGCCTGGGCCCTGCCCGCCTTCCAGAACCGTACGGTCTGGGTGCCGGCGATGGCCAGGGTGCCGTGCTTGCTGAAGGCGGTGGTGAACACGTTGTCGGTGCCGGAGGGCAGCGTGGTGGCCTTCCCGCTGGCGAGGTTCCACACGCGTACGGCGTCGTCGCTGGCGCCGGCCAGGGCCTTGCCGTCCGGGCTGAACGCCAGGCTGCCGACGCCGTTGCCCGGGGTGCGGAGGGTGAGGGTGCGGCCGTGGTCCGCCGTGCGCCACAGGTCGACCCGGTTGTTGTAGCCGGCCGCGGCGAGCAGCTTGCCGTCGGGGCTGAAGGCGGTGGTGAACAGCGTGTCGCCGTGGCCCGTGAGGCTGCCCGCGGGCGTCCGGGCCGCGACGTTCCACAGCCGTACGGTCTGGTCCTCACCGGCGGCCGCCAGGGTCCTGCCGTCCGGGCTGAAGGACACGGTGTTCACATCGCCGGTGAGGCCGGTCAGCGTTCCCACGAAACGGGCCGTGGGCGAGGCGGCCCCGAGCATGGGCTCGCGGGCCGCGCCGGTCCGGCCGCTGACGTTGGCCCACACGACCCCGGCGAGCAGCACCAGTCCTAGCAAAGGGAAGGCCGCGAAGGCGACCGCGCGGTGGCGGGACCGGCGGAACGAGCGGCGCAGTGACCGGCGTGGCCCGCGGTGCGGGTCGGTGGGGGCGTCCGGAGGCCAGTAACCCGGCGCGGTGTCCTCGGCGGCGCCCTGGGGGTCCGGTGCCCGGACGCCGAGGATCTCGGCCAGCATCCGGGAGGCGGCCTCGATGGTGAGGCGCTCCGCCGGATCCTTGCACAGCAGCCCGTCCAGGACCGGTGCCAGCGGCCCGGCTCGGATGGTCCGTGCGGGCGGCCCGGTCAGGATCGAGTGGAACACCGCGTTGGCGTTGCTCCCCGGGTACGGGCGGCGGCCCTCGACCGCGAAGTAGAGGGTGGCGCCGAGCGACCACAGGTCGGAGGCGGCCACCGCGTGCTCGCCGCGGGCCCGCTCCGGAGCGGTGTAGGCCGGGGCGCCCATGACCAGGCCGGACTGGGTGATGGAGTCGTCACCCTCGATGGTGGCGATGCCGAAGTCGGTGAGCACCACGCGATGCTCGCTGAGCAGCACGTTGGCGGGCTTGACGTCCCGGTGGATGACCCCTGCCGTGTGGGCGGCCCGGAGGGCCTGCAGGACCTCCAGGCCGATCGCGGCGACGCGCTTGGGAGGCAACGGCCCCTCGGACTTGACGATGTCGTCCAGGGAGCGGCCCCGGATGAGCTCCATGATGATCCACGGGGAGCCGCCGTCCTCGACGACCTCGTGGACGGCCACCACGCCGCGGTGGTCGAGCCGGGCCGCGGACCGCGCCTCCCGCATGCTCCTGGCGCTCTGCTCCTGGCGCTGGTCGGTGCTGAGGTAGGACGGCAGGAAGATCAGTTTGGCGGCCACGTCCCGGTGCAGGTGCTCGTCGCGGGCACGCCACACGGCGCCGAACCCGCCCCGGCCGATCTCCTCGACAAGCCGGTAGCGTTCCGCGATCAGTTGCCCGGGCACCTCGGCCATAATGAGGACGATATCCGCCGTTCCATCAGTCGGTCACGCTGGCGAAGACCACCACGTTGTCCTCGTAGTGGCCACGGGACTGGTCGAAACCACCTCCGCAGGTGATGAGCCGCAGCTGGGGGTCGGGGGTGGCTCCGTAGACGTCGCCGGTCGGGAAGCCCGACTTGGGATAGGCCCGTACGAGATCGACCTTGAAGGTGACCGTCCTGCCCGCGGCGTCGGTGACCAGCACGGCCGCGCCGGGGCGGACCGTGGCCAGCCTGGTGAAGACGGCCGTGCCGGTCCGGGAGTCCACATGCCCCGCGATCACCGCGGGCCCGGGATCGCCGGGCCGGACGCCGTTGGAGAACCAGCCCGCGCGGCCCGGCTCCGCGGGCGGGGTGAGCACGCCGTGCGCGTCCATTGTCAGCGGATCCAGCCGGCTCCGCGCGCCGATAGACGGGATGTTCACCTCCACCGGCACCTGGTGGCCCGGGCGGGGGGCGATGGTCGGCTCCACGGCGACCTGGCCGGGCACCGCCGACCAGTGCGCGGTCGCGGCGGCCGTGGCCCGGGACGACCCCCCGCAGCCCGTCAGGCCCGGCACCGTCAGCAGGGCGACCACCGCGACCGCCGCGATCCGTACCGAGACCGGTTCACGCACGGCGGCGGAGCCGTACCAGGCCGAGCGCCAGCGCGCCCAGTGCGGCCAGACCGCCCAGCGCGGCGGTGCGGCCCCATGGTCCGGTGGTGCCCCGGTGGGCGGACGGCGACGTGGCGAGTCCGCCCAGCCCGGTGTCGACACCACCGCGCGGTGTCGCCTTGCCCTTGGCGGTGTCGACGAGGTTGAGCAGCTTCAGGCCGGACGCCCCGTCGAGCACCACGACGGTGTGGATCGAACCGGCCATGAGCGGCACCTTCGTCTCGACGGGGGAGCCGGATCCGCCGGTCACCTTGATCGTGGCCGGCTTGGGCGGCATCGAGCGGTACGGCGTGACCGCCGCGAAGCGCAGGTTCTTGGCGACGTCGCGGCCGCCGGCGGTGACGTCGACCGTGGGCTCCTTCAGCGAGGCCTCGATGACGCGGAGCCCGGCCCGGCCGGCCGGGATGCTGGCCGAGTCCTCCAGCACCTGGAGTTTGATGCCCTTGTACGGGCCCACGCCCGCGACGGTGTAGGCCTCACCGCCCGCGACCCGGACGTTCGTCGACAGCACCGGGGCGCTGCTGGCCGCCGCGTCGGCCGGCCGCATGGCCACCGTGTACGCGCCCGTGCCCAGCCGCTGGTAGGGGGAGAGCGCGCCGTACCCGACGTGCCTGAGCACCAGACGGGGGGTCTTCTTGCCCTTGGAGTAGAGGTAGACGTCCACTGCCGGAGTGTCGGGGGACAGGTGCGCGAGCCGCACGTATCCGTCCGCCGGAGCGGCCAGCGCCGCGGGGGCCGCGCTCGCCGTGACCAGCCCCGCTCCCAGCACGAGTACGGCGCCGGTGCGAAGAAGGGAATTCATGGGATCACTCCAGGGGGGTCTGTGCGCCCGCCACAGGGCTGGGGAGCCGACCGAGCCGGGGCGCGAAAGAACCGGTCGGGGTGACGGGATCCGCAGTATGGATCAGATGGGCGACCGTGGCCGGTGGTCTTTTAAAAGGGTAATGCCGGAGCCGGTTGGCGAACAGGCCGAATACGGCCGGAAACGATTTGTTACAAAGCCGCAAAGTAGCCCGTGCACTCTATGCACTTGTTTCTGGGCTGAGGGGATTATTTGGTTGACGTAGCGTAGTTTGTCTGGCATTTAGTGGACTGACGGTTTCAGGGCTTAGCCGGAGGGAATCATGCCTAGTCTGTCCACTCTCGTGTTGTACGCGGGCACCGCCGTACTGATCTTGCTGGTGCCCGGCCCGGCGGTGCTCTACATCGTGTCCCAGGGCGTCCGCCACGGCAGGCGGGCGGCGGTGCCGGTCGTGCTGGGCATCCACACGGGCACGTTGGTCCAGGTGGCGGCCTGTGTCGCCGGGCTGTCCTGGCTGCTGGTGTCGTCCTCCCTGGCCTTCGCCGTGGTGAAGTACGCGGGCGCCGCCTACCTGGTCTACCTCGGGGTTCGCCGGCTGCTGAGCCGGTCCGACCTCGCGATGGCCGAGGTGGGGGCGGCGCGGAGCGCGGCCCGGATGTTCGGTGAGGGCATCCTGGTGAACATCCTCAACCCCAAGCTGGCGCTGTTCTTCCTCGCCTTCCTGCCCCAGTTCGTGGACCCGGCGCGCGGCGCGGTCGCGGGCCAGGTGGCCGTGCTCGGGATGGTCTTCGTGCTGCTCGGCCTGTGCACGGATGGCTCCTTCGCACTGCTCGCGGGCACGGTCGGGCCCTGGTTGCGGGGAAGCACCCGTTTTCTGCGCGGGGAGCGGTACGTCGTCGGCGGCACGTTCATCGGGCTCGGGGTCATGGCGGCCTTCACTCCGGTCCGGCAGAACCATTCCTAGTTCGCCGGGCGGGTAAATGACTCTGCGTATAAGCGCCTCAGCCTGCCATTCACCAAAGAACCGGACCGACCCCGGTATTACGCTGCAGAATCATCGGTCTACGGAGCGTAGTGCCAGGTGGGGGCGGGACGGGGCTGGCCACACTGGGTCACTCTGATCATGGACTGTGCATCGTAAAATGGGCGATATACGGAGAATTCTTCCGTTACTCTCATCCGCATGCCTGACAACGAGGTTGACCCGGCCGGGAACACACAGCAGTTCCGGGCGTTCGTCCAGAAGGGCGAGAGCGGGTCCGCGACGCCGCAGGGCGGCAATACCAAATGGATCATCGGCGCGGTGGCCTTCATCGTGGTGGTGGTCATCGTGGCGGTCGTCTGTTTCCTGGAGTGACCAGGAGGCCCGCCTCCCGGGCCACCCCGTGACGATCCTCGGCCCGCGTCGAGGTTCGCCTGCGCACGGCCACCGGCCGGCCCGACCGTGTCCTGGAGACCGGTCCTGCGCGCCGGGGGCCGGCCGCGCCGTGCCCCTGTGGGTGCGAGCGCGGGCCGGCGTTTCCGCACGCCAGAGCACCGGTCGGCTGATCACCGGTCGGCTGATCACTGGCCGTCGGCCGGAGCGGGCCGGAAGCTAGTGTGACGGTCCATGCGAAGCGAGTTCGGTGTGCTGTTCCTGCGGGCGTCCAAGTCGATGCGGGCGGCCGGTGAGACGGCCATGCGCAGGCACGGTCTGCACCTGGGCCAGAACCTCGTGCTCGAGGTGCTCTGGGAGCGCGACGGCCGGACGCCGGGCGAGATCGCGCAACTGCTGCACGTGACCACTCCCACGGTGGTCAAGATGGCGACCCGGATGACCGCGGCCGGGTTCCTGACCCGCCGCCGGGACGACGCGGACAACCGGCTCGTCAGGCTCTACCTGACCGACCTAGGACGCTCGCTGCGCGAGCCCGTCATGGCCGAGATGGAGCACCTCGACCGGCGCGCGACCGCGGATCTGACGCCCGAGGAGCGGCGTCACGTCGAGACGGCGCTCGCCAAGATGGTGCGGGCCCTGGAAGCCCTCGGGGCGGAGCCGGTCGACCACACCGACGAGGTGTGATCCGCGTTTTCCACAGCCTGTGGACGGATCGGCCCGGTCAGCGGCCGTTGCTGGAGAAGTGCTGGTAGTCCCTCGCGCCGCTCCACAGCCCGCCCCAGCCCCAGCCGATGGCCTTGAAGGACCGGACGACCAGGTCACCGTTGTGGATGACGCCGGGGTCCCGCCGGGAGCGGTCCTTGAACTTCACGCAGTGCTTGTGCGCCACCTGCCCGCTCGCGGTGACGTAGGGGTTCTCGCACGTGTTGAGATCGACGGCCAGCCCGTACGCGTGCTGCGACCACGAGCTGGAGCCGGTGGCGTTACGGCAGTTGAACGCCGAGGTGTTGCCGGCCTCGATCGAGTCGAAGTCGCTGCCCTTGTAGACGTCGACGAGCTCCATCCGCCGGATGGGGTAGCGCCCGGCGTAGAGTTTCTTGAACACCGAGACCACCTCGTCGGCCACCGAAGCGTTCACGACCAGCTGGCCGGTGTGCGACCGGTGGTCCATGCCCCAGTAGGTCATCTTGATCAGCCGTAGCCCCGAGACCGGCACCGGGCAGCCCGGATGCCAGGAGTACTTCAGGGTGCCGCGGGAGACCTTGGAGATCTCCGCGGTGAAGGGGGCCGGCGCCGTCGCGGTGGGCTTCGGGGACGGCGTCGCGGACGTGAGAGCGGGCGACGGCGACGCGGTGGTCCCGGGGGGCACCGAGGCGGTGACCGTGGGCGGAGGTGCACTGGTGGCCTTCGCGCCGTGGCCGCATCCGGCCAGCGGGGCCGCGACCGTGACGGCGGCGATCGCGGCGGTGAGGACTCGATGCATCTCTCCAGGGTTGCACGTTCCGTCGGTTCGTCGGTGCGTTGGGGGGACGAAACGGGCGGTCTTCGTTAGCGTGAAGGTAAAGCCACGGCAGGAAACCCGTAATGACGGATCCAGAGAAGACCCTCGAAGACGATCTCTTCGGCATGGAGCCCGCGCGCGACGAGCGGGGACCCCGGATCGTCTGGCAGCCGAGAGAGCTTCCCGGCTGCCGTGACCTGGCCTTGGCGTCCGCCGGTGTCGTCACCTTCGCGTTCGTCGACGGCATCATGATGTGGGCCCCGCTGACCACGACCGCCTCCAGCAGCCCGGTCCCGCAGGCCCTGATCCTGCTGCTGCTCGCCTTCGGGCTGGGCGGCCTGCTGGCCTGGCGGGTCGGCGGCAAGTGGCGGCCGTACGGGTTCGGGATGATGGCCGGATGGCTGGTCCTGACGCTGCTCTCGGCGGGCTACCTGACCGGGATCAGCCCTTAACGCACCGCCTTGACCTGCTGGGACACGGCGGTGAAGGCGCGGCCGATGGCCTCGAGGTCCGCGGGTTCCACCACGTCGACGAAGAACTCGCGGACGGTTTCCACATGGTCGCGGGCGGCCTTCTCCAGCGTGGCGAAGCCGGTGTCGGTGAGCCGGCAGAACACGCCGCGCTTGTCGTCCGGGCAGGTCTCCCGGCGCACCAGGCCCTTGCGTTCGAGCCGTCCGCACGTGTGCGAGAGCCGGCTGCGCGACTGGCTGGCGGATTCCGCGAGCTCGGCCATCCGCAGCCGCCGCCCCTCGGCCTCCGACAGCTGGACCAGGATCTCGTACTCGGCGGTGGACAGGCCGTGAGTGGACTTGAGGGATTGATCGAGGAGGTCGTGAAGCCTGATACTGCCCTCTATGTAGGCGCGCCAGTCGCGTTGCTGGGCGTCGTTGAGCCAGCGGGTTTCTGACATGCCGGTAGTGTATCCACTAATTGAACATTAAACTAAGTGACCCGCGGCCTGATCGGGTTTCACGGCCCGCCCGGGAGCCCGCGGCGCGGTCACTCCGGCCCGTCCTGCCGGCCATCTTCTGGCCCGGATCGGACCCGAAGAGATTTTCGAATCGGTTACCGCCACTCGCGTGACGCCGCTTCCCCGCGTGCGCTACTGTGTTCGAATTCATCGAACAGGGGTTCGACCTGTTCGTTCGGGCGGAGCGGACCCGGGGCTGGTGCGGCCACGCCCGGGGAGGCGGGCGATGATGGCGACTTTCACGGCGCCGGGGGCGGCGCGGTGTCCGGCACGGAGACGTGGCCGCGCGACACGCCGTACGACTGTCTATCCAAATCTACGGCCCCAGCTATATGAGCTAATACAGTCCGAGAGCGTGGACCCTGTACGGAATCCCTACGCCCCCGGTGCCGGGCAGCGCCCCCCCGAGCTGGCCGGCCGGGACCGAGAGCTGCAGCAGTTCGAGGTCGTGCTGGAGCGGGTGGCCCGTGGCCGCCCGGAGCGAAGCATGATCATCACTGGGCTGCGCGGGGTCGGTAAGACCGTGCTGCTCAACACCTTCCGCTCGATGGCGATGCAGCGGCTGTGGGGCACCGGCAAGATCGAGGCCCGGCCGGACCAGTCGATCCGCAGGCCGGTCGCCGCGGCGCTGCACATGGCGATCCGGGAGCTCGCGCCGCGGCACCGGGCGCCGGACCGCATCGAGGAGTTCCTCGGCGTGCTCAAGGCCTTCGCCCAGGCCGAGCCGGACCGGAGCGGCAAGAAGAGCTCGGTGCACCGCTGGCAGCCGGGCATCGACGTGCCGGCCAGCCGGGGCCGCGCCGACTCCGGCGACCTGGAGATCGACCTCACCGAGCTGTTCGTCGACGCCGCCTCGGTCGCCACCGACCTGGGAGTCGGCATCGGCCTGTTCGTGGACGAGATGCAGGACATCCCGGCCGACGACGTCTCGGCCATGTGCGCCGCCTGCCACGAGCTGTCGCAGTCCGGCGGGCCGCTGATCGTGGTGGGCGCCGGGCTGCCGCATCTGCCCGCCGTGCTGTCGGCCAGCAAGTCCTACTCCGAGCGGCTCTTCCGGTACTGCCGGATCGACCGGCTCGACCGCGACTCCGCCGACCTCGCCCTGCTCGCCCCGGCGCAGCGCGAAGAGGTCACCTTCACCCCGGACGCCCTGGACCTGCTCTACGACGCCGCGGACGGCTACCCCTACTTCGTCCAGGCGTACGCCAAGGTCGCCTGGGACATCGCTCCGGAGACCCCGATCACCGCCGACGACATCAAGGTCGCGGCCCCGGAGGCCGAGAGCGAGCTCGCCGTCGGCTTCTTCGGCAGCCGCTACGAGCGCGCCACCCCGGCCGAGCGGGACTACATGCGCGCGATGGCCGGGCTCGGCGACGAGCCGGTCCCCACCTCGTCCGTCGCCGACGAACTCGGCCGCAAGCCCTCCAGCCTGTCCCCGGCGCGGGACGGTCTGATCAAGAAAGGCCTCATCTACAGCGCCGAACGCGGGCTGGTGGCCTTCACGGTCCCGCACTTCGGCAAGTTCCTCCGCGCCCAGCCAGCCTGAGCCGGTCCCGCCCGCTACGGCGATCTACCACTGTCTAGGCCAGTTCATAGACAGCGCTAGAGAAGTCGATGGAAGACGCTTGTCACAAGAATCTACGGCTCTCTACTCCATCTGTTAGAGAGCCGTAGATTCCGCGATGCTGCTCGATCGCCTTTTCTAGCGCGTTCTACCCCAGAGGCAAGAGAGCGCTAGACGACGGCAGACACCGGCTCAGGGGCGAGGTCCGCAACGCTGTCCACAGGCTGTGGACGGAGCCGGGCCGTCAGACCGAGACCACCAGGAACGGGTTGGGGCCGCTGTCCTCGGTGTCCTGCTCGTCGGCTCCGACGATCACCGCCCGGACGACCGGGTGGCGGGTGCTCTCCAGGGACACGGCGAACACGACCTCCACCTCGCGCCCGTCGGAGTACCCGGCGTAGACCAGGAACCGCCAGCACAGCTCACGCCACACCTCGACCGGCTCCGGACCGGCGATGACCGGCAGGTACTCCTTCCAGGCGCCGCTCGCGTGCAGGGTCGCGTACGTCTCGCGCAGCGGGACGGACCGCCGTTCACAGGGCACGTGCAGGCGGTGCCGGGCCAGCAGGACCCCGACCTCCGGGGAGAGCGCGAGGAGGCCGGCCACCTCCAGGACCAGGACGGCGCCGTGCCAGCCCAGGCTCCACCGCAGCACCTCGGTACCGGGCGCCGCCACCCCCATCGTCGCGACCGCCGCGCCGGTGAGCAGCAGCGCCCGCACGACCGTACGGATCCCCACCCGGGACGTGCTCAGCCCCCCGAAGCAGCCGCATCCGGCCTCCGGCCGCCGGGTCCGCAGCTCCCCCGCGATCCAGGTGACGGCACCGAACCAGATCGACGTCGCGACCCGTACCGAAGGGTGTGGTGTCACCAGCAACGCGAGCCCGAGGCCCCCCTCGGTCAGCGCCACCATGATCGTCATCCCGCGATGGTGCCGCAGGAGGTCGAGCGTCTGCGCGTCCGCGGGCGGATCCGGGCCCCGCAGCAGCGCCTTGGACAGGGCGGCGGCGAGCAGCACACTCGCCAGGAACGGGACCTGGGTCTCCTGGAGCACTTCGAGCATGGTCACCCCACCATCAGCGTCACGTTGAAACAACCGGTGTCCAGCTCACCGCCGAGGTCGACGAAGCTCAGCGCGGTGAGCTCGACCAGGCGCCCGCGCGGCGACGTACCGCACTCCACGCAGCGATCGCAGAACCGGGCCGCCGTGCAGCCGCAGTCGGTCACCGGCACCGAGGAGGCCCGGCCGGTGCACTCGTTGCGGATGAGCAACTCGCTGCCGAGCGAGAGGTACGGAAGGGCCGCGCAACCGACCGGGGCGTCCGGGCAGCCACCGGCGTGCCCCTCCCGGTCGAGAGCAGGATAAGCGGCACCGCGACCTGTGCCCCCGCACCAGGTCGCGGTGCCGCTCAGGACGCGCGGCACGGGCCCCGCCGGTTCCGGCCGCGCGACGTCGTCGGCCCGGTAGCCGGGCTGTGACGTGCCCGGCCGTACGGCCCGCGGGCCGTCGGCGGAACGCGTCGCGATCACATCGATGAGAAAGCCCGGCTCGAACCGGGGATGGCGCACCAGCACCCGGCCCAGGGTCTCGGGCGGGATCACGACCGTCGCCGGGGGCCGATGCGGCCCCTGGTCCACCTCGACGGTCCCGCGGCCGCGGGAGACGATGGTGCCCGTCACCCGGACGATGTCCACCCAGACCCGCTCGACCTCGTGCCCCCGTGCCGAGGGACGTACGATCGCCTCCCGCCCCGGGCGGAAGGCCTGCAGTCCCGACCGGCCGCCGTGCCACACCGTGGTGGACTCCGACATGGGCAGTCTGAGCTCGCCGCCGTCATCGGTGCGCAGCACCAGCAGGTGCGGGCTGGCATCGAGGATCCGGCCGCCCACGGCACGCAGCGCGGGCCTGCCCGGCCGCTGCAGCGCGGGCGCGGGCAGCACTGCCTCCCGGAGGGTACGGCGGCGCGACACCTCGTGGTCGGCTGCTGGCACGGACGCTCCAAAGCTCTGCTGCAAGCTCTCCTACAGGACCGATGCGGCTGGTTAGACCGCGTGTCAAGACTGACCCTGGCGGCTGCCACTGTCGACGTTTATGTCGCAATTCGTCGGCTATCGGGATGAGGATTTATGCACTTGGTAGAGCACTTCATTACCAGGTTGACCCGAATATGGCTTTTTGGTGGAACCAGAATTACGATCATCGTGCGATCGTCAGAGCTGAGTCCCGGGGTCGGGGGTGACGTGAGCACGACGCAGCACGAAGAGTTCCGCGAATATGTCGCGGCTCGTGGGCCCGCGCTGCTGCGTACCGCCATGCTCCTCACCACGGACCGTACCGAGGCCGAGGACCTGCTTCAGGCCGCTCTGGCGAAGACGTACCTCGCCTGGGACCGCATCAACGATCGCGCGGCGCTCGACGGGTACGTCCGCCGCGCCATGATCAACACGCAGATCTCCTGGTGGCGGCGGCGCAAGCTGGACGTCTACCCCACCGACGAGCTGCCCGACCAGCCCGTCGACGACCACACCCTGCGCAGCGAACTGCACGACCTGCTCGGGCGCGCCCTCGGCAGGCTGCCCGAGCGGCAGCGCGCCGCGGTCATGCTCCGTTACTACGAGGACATGTCCGAGACCGAGGTCGCCCAGATCCTCGGGATCAGCGTGGGCACGGTCAAGAGCACGGTCTCCCGGGCGATGGCCAAGCTACGGCTCGACGCCGAGCTCGAGAACGACTTCACCGGAACCCTGTCCGAACCGAAGGTGTTGCGCATTCCGGAGCGGCTGGAACGTCCCACCGGTGGCTGATTTCCCGCTCGGGCCCGCTGGGTACTGACAAGGCGCGCCACAACGGCAAGAATCCGATTCTGTAACACCGCTGCGAGTCGGAGGCGTGCCATGTGGAGCACCATGCAGGACTACCCGCTGACCGTTGGTTCGATCATGCGCTACGGCACCACCGTCTTCGGCTCCAGTCACGTCGACACCTTCACCGGCGACGGCATCCGCCGGACGACGTACGCCGACCTGGGCAGGCGGGCCGCGCGGCTCGCCGGGGCCCTGCGCGCCCTCGGCGTCGATGCCGACCAGCGGGTCGCCACCTTCATGTGGAACAACGCCGAGCACCTCGAGGCCTACCTCGCGGTGCCGTCGATGGGCGCGGTCCTGCACACGCTCAACATCCGGCTCTTCCCCGAGCAGCTCGTCTACATCGCCGAGCACGCCGAGGACGACATCGTCATCGTGGACGGCTCCCTCGTCCCCCTGCTCGCCAAGGTGCTGCGCGAGTTCAAGACCGTACGCCACGTGATCGTCGTGGGCCCGGCCGACCTGGCGGCGCTCGCCGACGCGGGCAAGCAACTGCACTCCTACGAGGACCTGCTCGCCGCCGCGCCGGAGACCTTCGACTGGCCGCAGGACATCGACGAACGCTCCGCCGCCGCCATGTGCTACACCAGCGGCACCACCGGAAATCCCAAGGGCGTCGTGTACTCGCATCGCACGATGTACCTCCACTCGATGGCGGTCTGCACCGGCAACGGGATGGGGCTCAGCAGCGCGGACAAGGTGCTGCCCGTGGTCCCGATGTTCCACGCCAACGCCTGGGGCCTGCCCTACGCGGCGCTGATGGCCGGCGCGGCGCTGCTCATGCCGGATCGCTTCCTGCAGTCCGCGCCGCTCGTCCGGATTATGGAGACCGAGCGGCCCACCGTCGCCGGAGCCGTACCGACCATTTGGAACGACGTCCTGCGGCACGCCCGCGAACACGGTTCGGACCTGACCTCGCTGCGCATGGTGCCGTGCGGCGGCTCGGCGGTCCCCGAGGTGCTCATGCGCAGCTTCGACGAGCTGGGCGTACGGATCGTCCAGGCGTGGGGGATGACCGAGACCTCGCCGCTGGCGACCATCGCCCATCCCCCGGTGGGCGCGACCGGCGAGGAGGCCTGGCGCTACCGGGCCACGCAGGGCCGGGTGCTGTGCGGCCTGGAGGTGCGCATCGTCGGTGACGGCGACACCCTCATGCCCGCCGACGGCTCCGCGGTCGGCGAAGTGGAGATCCGCGGCTCCTGGATCACCGGCAGCTACTACAAGGACGAGGATCCGGCGAAGTTCCACGACGGCTGGCTCCGTACCGGCGACGTCGGCACGCTCTCACCGGACGGCTTTCTCGTGCTCACCGACCGGGCCAAGGACGTCATCAAGTCCGGCGGCGAGTGGATCTCCTCCGTCGAGCTGGAGAACCATCTGATGGCCCATCCCGACGTCATCGAGGCGGCGGTCGTCGGCGTACCGGACGACCGCTGGGACGAGCGGCCGCTGGCCTCGGTGGTCCTGCGCGAAGGGGCCGTCACCGGCGTACGGGACCTGCAGAACTTCATCGCCGGCCGGGTGGCCAAATGGCAGATCCCCGAGCGCTGGGCCGTCATCGCCGAGGTGCCCAAGACCTCGGTCGGCAAGTTCGACAAGAAAGTGCTCCGCAAGCGGTACGCCGACGGCGCGCTCGACGTCACCCGCCTGGACTGAACACCCACCGATATTGGTCGCTCACGGGACGTGAAGGACCGCGGTGCGGTCTAATCATGCTCCTGCCCCCCATGCAACGAGGAGTGACTTCATGCGCGGAAACGCCGTCCGGGTCATCGGCGCGCTCGTCCTTGGCCTCGTCTCCGTCGCCGGGTGCTCCGGCGGCGGAGACAAGGCCACCGCCTGCAAGAACATGAAGCAGGAGATCAGCGCCTTCGGCACGAAGCAGAGCAGCGACCCCCGGCAGGTGGCCCAGGCCTACGCGGATCTGGCCAAGAAGTTCCGCGCCGAGTCGAAGAACGCCGGCGACGACAAGGTCGAGTCCGCCGCGGCCAAGGCCTCCACCGCGCTGGACGGGCTCTCGGCCGACATGCGCAGCCTCGCCGCCGGCAACGTGAAGATCCCCAACACCCAGGAACTGCAGAGCTCCTTCGCGGAACTGCAGAAGGCCTGCGCCTGACCGCCCCATGCTGATGCCACGACCCCGTCCGACCCCGCCCTCGCTCTCCAGGGCGGGGCGTCAGTACGTTGACCCCATGCCGATCATCACCGTGGACCTCTGGGCAGGCCGCACCGTCGAGCAGAAGCGCCTCCTGGTCAAGGAGCTCACCGACGCCTACGTACGGGCGGCGGGCGGCTCACCGGGCGCCGTCCAGGTGGTGCTCCGGGACGTCCCCAAGGAGAACTGGGCCGTCGGCGGCCAGCTCTACTCGGACCGTGACGGAGCCTGACCAGGAGGTTCGGGCAAAGCGCTTTGCCGCCCGGGCCCTGGAGCGGTAACCTGTGCGTGGCCTGCGGGCCTCCAGGAGGATTCGCCTAGTCCGGTCTATGGCGCCGCACTGCTAATGCGGTTTGGGTTTACGCCCATCGGGAGTTCAAATCTCCCATCCTCCGCCTCTGACCAGCGGTTTCTCCGAGAGCTTGATCATCGGGGGAGCCGCTGGTCGCGTTTAGGGGGCCGATAGGGGGCCGGGACGCCGCGGGACCACCGCGGCGGTGGCCTCGGCCGCCTGTTTGGCCAGCTCGGGGAGGATCGAGGTGTAGGTGTCGGCGGTGAACGCCGAGCGCGCGTGCCCGAGCGTCTCGCTGATCACCTTCATGTCGACCCGGGCCGCGAGCGCGAGCGTCGCCGCCCCGTGGCGCAGGTCGTGGAACCGGATCGGCGGGAGCGGAACACCGTTCAGTACGTCCTCGACCCTGACCTGGTCGGTGCGGTGTTTGCGGGCGATGTGCTCCACGCTCCAGCCTTCGGCGTGCTTGTGCCGGATCTCCGCGTACTGCGCGAGCAGGATGTCGAAGCGCAGGGAGATCCACGCGGGATTCAGCGGCGCCCCGTCCTGCCGGGTGAAGACGAGCCCCGAGTCGACCCAGACCGCGTCGGCCTCCTGCCTCTCCTTGTCCTGCGCGGTGCGCCAGGCGTCCAGCGCCACGACGGTCATCGCGTCGAGGGTGACGGTGCGGTCGCCGTAGTCGGACTTGGGATCGTCCGGATCGAAGTCGGCGTCCGTCCGGGTCTCGCGGATCCGGATCGTGCCGGCCTTCAGGTCGACGTCGGTCCACGGCAGCCCGGCCACCTCGGCCCGGCGCAGCCCCCGGAACGCGACCAGATGGAACAACGCGTACAGCCGTTCCGTCGCGGCGTAGTCGAGGAACGCGCCGGTCTGCTGAGGTGTCCACACCATGACCGGCGCCGGCACCTTGCCGGTGGTCCGCCAGCGGGCGACCCGTTCGGGAGTCCACACCAGTGGCTTACGGTGTGGCACCCGGGGGAGCTCGACATGCTGGATCGGGTTGTGCGTCAGGTACTTCTTCTTGACCGCGGTCCCCAGTGCTGAGCTGAACACGGCGTGCACCCGCTTGACCCTTGCCGGAGACAGCGGCTTGCGGGACTTCTTGGGGCGCTTCTCCCCTTCGGGGATGTTCTTCTTCACGGAGTCGGCGCGGACCGCGATGAGCCGCCGGAGCATCTCGCTCTGCTTTCGTCCGGCGGGTAACGGGCGATTCAGCTGGAGCAGCGCGTTGTAGAACTCCTCGGCGTGGTGGTCGCGCAGGTCCACCAGGCGCAGGTGCCCCAGACCCGGCTTCAGGTACAGCTCGATCGTCTCGCTGTAGCTGCCTCGGGTCGAGTCCTTGAGGCTGAGCTTGTTGGCGATCCACCGGTCCAGCCACTGCCCGACGGTGATCTGCCGATCGGAGGCATGACCATCAGCGCCGAGCTTGGCTAACTCCTTGACCAGCTCGGCCTCGGCCTCTTCCTTGGTCTTGAACGGCCCGACCCGAGGTCGCCGGCGCTTGCCGTCAGCTGAGGGGGGAGCCTCGTAACGGAACCACCATGAGCCGTGGCCATTCTTCTTGATCTTGGGGCAGTCGGTGTCGTACTGCTTGCCGGTCTCGGGATGCAGGCAGCGGCATCGCTTGAACGTGGACCCTTTCATGGGCACCATCTCCTCGGTTGAGCGCGACCTCGGGGTAATCGCACTGGTGTTCGATCAAAGATGCACGATCCGCGAAGTTATTGTCAACTGAAGTTTGCAGACTCGCGCAATGTCACTTTTGGTCTATTTATGCTTGTTCATGGCCGATGTGACGGAGGCGCGCCGCAACCGATATCCGTCAACGACAGCCTGGGTCCAGCGAGCGTCCGTCGGTCATGAGCCGCGGATGTGGTCCGATGAGCCCGCCGCCTCACCCGTCCAGAGCGCAGGACCAGACGTTGCTCTAGAAGCAGGGCGGTGTCGTCCTTGGCGAGGCACCCACAAACAGACCGACATCATCCTTACGCAGCGAACGAGTCCCTCATGGGCGACGCGATCGCAGAGGGGTCGGCCCGCAGCCACCGACTTGAGCAATGGATGGGCCGTGTCAGGCTCCTGATCGTGACCGGATGCGGTCGAATGTGACGGGTATGTCCGCCCCTGCCAGCCAAAGATCGGTAGTGTAACGCTCTTGTGACGGTGTGCGATCAGGGGGCGGGTTTTGGGCGACGCGGAGGTGCTCTCCGTACAGGCAGATGAATGGGATCGCCGGATCACTCAGCTGTCGGCGTTGGCCGCCGATCACGGTCTGGGTAAGTTGGCAGTCGGTCTGGGCGTGCTGCGGAAGCACAACTCCCGCCCCGGTTTCCGGGTGTGCTTCGTCGGCGGGTTCTCCGTCGGCAAGTCACATCTGATCAACCAACTGCTGGGCGCACATGTGCTCGCCGAGCACGAGATCCCCACGGCGCCGTGGACAAGCGTGATCCGCGCGTCGGATGCGGGGGACCATCGCGATGATGGCCTTGCCGATGGGGCCACCGACCGTCTGGTCCGGGTGGAGAGTCCGTGGCTACGTGGCGCCGATTTGGAGTTGCTGGATACCCCGGGTCTGTGGGGCGAGGACCGTGGGGAGGTGGATCGGACCCAGACGGTCAGAAGGCTGACCCAGAGCAGTGACGCGGTGGTCCTGCTGGTCAGAGCTGTGGGCGGGTCGAACCTTCAGGAGCGGGAGTTGCTCCGGGAGATCGTCTACGCACTGCCGGAAACCGCTGTGATGCTTGTGGTCACGATGCTCGATGACGTGCGGGGAGACCGCTCGGAGGTCCTGAAACGGCACCGGGCACTTGCTCGGAAGATCAGTCCGAGGATCGAGGTCTTTCCGGGGCCGGGTGGCGATTCGATCCGACCGCATTCACCCGATGATCTGTCGGCGCTGCGCGATCGCCTGACCGAGCTCGCGGGCATGGCCCAGAACGGTCAGGCTCGTATCCGGCAGATCGCGGCTGTGCTGATCGGTTTCTGCGACGAACTGGAGGCGCTGGCGGCAGAGGCCCTGGTCGCGCTGGGCGCGAGCGAAGCCGGCAGGACGGCTACTCGTCGCGCGATCGACCTTCAGTACCAGGCGAGCGTCGCCCGCTGGACGGCCGCCCGGCTGGAGCTGGAGAACCACGGCACCGCTCTGGGAGTGGACCTTGAAGCCGGTGGCGGACTGCTGCGGGACCGGCTGATCGAGGAGGTGGAGAAGCGGGTCGGCGACCACACCGACCCGCGAGCGCTGTGGCTCGACGAACTGTCGGGCTGGATCCGTACGGAGCTGCGCGCACACGCCGCCGACGTGGCCGATGTCATCGCCGAGGCGTTCGCCCGGGACGCGGTCTGGCTCGACAAGGAACTGGACGCCGTCGTAGGGCCCCGCGCGGAGGACCTGCGAGGCTCCGGGGCTGGCGCCGGAGCCGATATTCCGGAAGATCCGCAGGTCCGTCCGCCGATCCTGTCGGCGGGGGTCATCGAGACGTTGAGCACGATCGTCACCGAGGGCGGAGGTGCCCTGGCCGAACTGGTGATCAGCTCCTACGCGTCGGCGGAGTTCATGCGGCAGATCTCCGCCGTTCTCCAGGAGGCGGCCCAGCGGGGAGTACGCGAGCGTCTGATCGAACGTCAGCGCGAGAGCGTACGGGACTCGGTTCGCCGGATCGTGGACGATTTCTGCCTGGACCTGACGGAGCTCGGCAGGGCGCGCATCGCTGCGCTGTACGGACGCCTGATCAAGGCAGGCGGGGAACGGCACGCTGCCTGGTGGGACTCCCGGCTGGCGTTGTGGGACCACCCACAGGGCCAGGACCAGGGCTGGGAACGGTTGCGGGCGGAGGCCCGGTATCTCCGTGCGGAGATCGCCACCGCAGCCGAGACGAGCTGATGACCAAGACCACCCGCCTATCCAATTGGGGACTCACGGCGACATGACCGAGCACAGCACGCCCCCGCATCCCGGCGGGGGGTTCAGCACCTGGACCGATCGGCGCTCCCGGCTCACGGACCTGTTCTACGAGACCCGCGGCATCGCGCTGGACCTGGAGAAGGTGTTCGGGGTGGACGGTCGGAGCACCCGCTCGGACCGGCTCACGCAGGCGTCGCAGTCGCTGGCGCGCGAATCCTTCCGGGTCATGGTCTTCGGTGATTTCAGCAGTGGCAAGAGCACATTGATCAACGCGTTGCTGGGTGAGGACCTGCTTCCGACGAAGGAGAATCCGACCACCGCGTTCACGACCGTCATGCGCTGGGACGAGCGGCCACGCGCCGAGCTGTACCGGGAACTGGACGGCCAGGCGGAGCCTGTGACCATCGAAGAGTTCGCCGACAGTGTGGAACTGAAGGTGGATCACGAGCAGGTGCCGACGCAGAGTCCCTATTCCTGGGGAGTCGTCTACTGGCCGTTCCGGCTGCTGGAGTCCGGGGTCGAGCTCATCGACTCCGCTGGCACCAACGAAAGTGCCGCCCGGGAGGCGGTCACGCTGACCTTCCTGCCTCAGGTGGACGCGATCGTCTTTGTCACCACGGCCAAGGGCGCCTTCAAGAAGCACGACCAGGATTACTACCTGGACATGCTGAAGAAGCTGGGACACGAGGACATCTTCTTCGTTGTCAATCAGTTCGACCTGCTCCGCAGGGACAGCGACCGGGCCGACGTCCGGCAACGGTGCCGCAACATCGTGCGCAGGTACTCCTCGCGCGTGGACCGGATCTTCTTTGCCAGCGCGCTGGACGCACTCGAGGCGCTCGGCGGCACTGAACCGGACGAGGCGGCCTTCCAGAATTCCGGTGTGCCCGACCTCATGGACGCCCTGACCCATTTCTGCCTGCACGATCGGGCGCGCATCAAGTTGCTCAGGCCGGCCGAGGTGCTCCGGCGCGAGGTGCTGGAGCTGCGTAACAGGAGCGCTCAACGTCGCGAGATGCTCAGCCGCAGCGCGGATGAGCTGCAGCTGTCACTCGATCAACAGCTGGAGACCCGGCAGAGCCTGGAGTTGACGGTCGCGCGCATCGAGACGGCGCTGAGCACCTGGGTCGGGGAGACCGAACGGTACGTGGCGAACGCGGTCGAGAGCCACATCCGGCGGCTCGTGCCGGCCGTCGAGGACTCCTGGACGGCCGAACTACCGAAGAAGATCAAGGTGCATCCGCTCCGGAGGGACCGGATGGAACGGTGGGCCGAGGGCATCCAGCAGATCGACGACGCCCTCGACCAGAGGCTCCAGCGGGAGCTGCACCTGTTCGGTGCCTCCGAGGAGGGACTGGTCGGCTTCCTGCGCGACCGTCAGGTGATGCTGGAATCGACCCTGCTGCCACTGCTTCACGACTACCAGGTCGGGATGGAGGAGTTGCGTGCCGCACTGACCGGCTCCCGCGATGCCGTACGCTCCGCCATGGTGCAGGACCGGCTCAGTGCCATGAACGTGCAGCTCGTCAACCGCATCCTTGCCACCACCTCGCCCGGGCTGTCCATGGGCAACATGGCGGGTACGGGATCGATGCTGCTCACGACCGGGGGTGTCGCCGCCGGCCTGGTGTGGGCGGGCCTGGCGACGGCAGTGATCGCCACGCCGCTCGCTCTTGGCCTGGCCGCCATCGGTGCACCGTTCGTGGCCAAGGCGCTGACCCGGCGGCAGCTGCGTAACAACGCCGTCAAGGAGTACCAGCAAGCGTTGATGGCGACGGCTTCGGAGATCGCAGGCCAATACGCCAAGGAGTACGGGGACGCCCTCCGTGAACAGACCGAGGACCTCAGCCAGGAGCTGAGCGGCTCACTGGTCGAAACGATCGCGGAGGCCGAGGCACTGATCGCCGGACTGCGGTCCAATCGGACCAAGAGCGAAGAGGAGCGCCGCTCCCTCGCGAGCTGGGATGAATCGCTCAATGAGATCGAAAGCACCGTGTCAGAGCTCGTCGAGAGCGTTCTACAGGAGATGCGCTGAATCCATCGATACGGAGATGCCGGGCGTCAGCGGCGAGTGGCAAGAACGCCTGCAGCAGGCCATGCCGGACGGCTCTATGCCCCCCTGAGCCTTCCTGGTCGCACTCCGCCACACATGTCCGACGGTTTGGTCCTAGCTTCGAGCACCTGAACGACCACAGCGGAACATCCGCTCATGCCGCAGGCCGAGTGCCGCCGGCTTCCGTGACGCGGTCGGTCGGCTCTGCCGTGGATGTTCTTGGAGACGCCATCGAGGCGACGATCGCGGTTGACGTGTGGGTTCGGGGGCTGCTGTTGGGCGTCTGTCCGGCTCGGGTGGTTCAACTGGTCAGGTTTCGAGAAGCACCGGCCGCAGGGCGGCTTTTAGCGTGGTGGTCATGGCTTCCATCGAATACGTCACCATCGAGGCCGCGGACGCCGAGGCCGCCGCCCACTTCCACGCCACCGCCTTCGGTCTGGACAAGCAGGTACGTACACGGGCCTCCGGGGCGCCGACCAGTGGCTTCCGCGGATTCACCCTCTCCCTCACCGTCTCCCAGCCGGGCAACGTCCAAGCCCTCACCGACGCCGCCGTCGCGGCCGGCGCCACGGTGATCAAGCCGGTCGCCAGGTCGCTCTGGGGGGTCGGTGGCACCCTCCGGGCTCCGGATGGGACGATCTGGAAGATCGCGACGTCCGCCAAGAAGGACACCGGCCCGGCCACCAAGGAGTTCGACTCCCTGGTGCTCCTGCTCGGCGTCGCCGATGTCGCCGCGACGAAGCGGTACCACGTCGACCAGGGGTTCTCCGTGGACAAGAGCTTCGGCAGCAAGTACGTCCAGTTCGCCGCCGGGCAGGGCGCCATCACCCTGGGCCTCTACAAGCGCAAGGCCCTCGCCAAGGACGCCGGTGTCGCCCCCGAGGGCACCGGCTCTCACCGCATCGCGATCGGCGCCACCACCGGGACGTTCACCGACCCGGACGGATTCGCCTGGGAGAACGCCTCACCCGCACCCACGACCTGAACACCCGCTCACGCCGCAGGCCGGGTCTCGGACCTTGAGCTCTCGCGTCTGCCTCGCTACCGGGGCATACGCAGGATCTCAGCCTCGGCGGAAGCTGTCGGACCCCACTGACCAGACAGAGACGGAGGAAACTCGCCATGCCTTATGCCGTGGACTTCGCAACCGTATCGACTATCGGTTTGGAATCGTCACCGGTCGCGTACGCTCTCGCCGGCCTGCGGGCGAACGAGGCCCGCTACTTCAAGAACAAGTACAGCCACGTCTTCACGGTCGAGCCTGCGGGCGAGGCCGTGCCCACCGTCGACTGGGTGAGCCGGATCCTCCAGGAAGAGCGCGGCATCCTCATCTCCTCCCGCCCGCTCGAGGCGACCGCGTTCCGGGTCGAGAACATTCGGTTCGCCTACGTCTTCTACGAGAACGGTCTGTCGATCAACGTGATGTACACCGTCGACAGCGCCGGCAAGCGGGCGGTCGGGTTCAAGCTCTCCGACGGGATGGAAGTCCCCGCGGAACTCGCCTCGTTCAAGTTCGCCCGGCAGAAGTCGAAGCTGGCCGGCACCATCCGCGGCTCCTACTTCGTCATCAAGAACGAGTACTGACCCCGGGGCCAGCCTTACCGGAGGCCACCAACGCACTCATCGACGTTCCTCACCGGGTCAGCGGCCTCGGGCAACACCCGCCTGGCCGCAGACCTGGTCGAACTGGCCGCATTGCGCGCCGCTCACGGCGATGACGTCCTGGTCGGGGCGTTGGAACGGGCGGTGGCGTTCCGCCGGTGGCGGGCCGAGGACGTCCGGTCCATCCTCGCGGCCGGAGCAGACACCCAGCAGGTCCGTCCCGCCGGGGACGCGCTCGTTCTGGAACTGCCACACATCCCCACCCGCCCGCTGTCGGCCTACAAGATCGGAGATGTGTCATGACCGCGAAGACCGCGCCCGCGCTGGCCGCTGACCTGGACAGCGGGCTCCGCCGCCTCAAACTCGGCACCATGCGGCGTCTGGCACCCGAGCTGATGGTCACCGCGAAGACCCAGCGGTGGTCGCCCGAGGAGTTCCTGCGGACCCTGCTCGACGCCGAACTCGCCTCACGGGACGAATCGAACACCCGCACCCGGATGAAAGCCGCCGCGTTGCCCGTCATCAAAACGATCGAGGAGTTCGACGTGAGCGCGTCCTCGATCCCCAAAGCAACGTTCGACTACCTCGCCTCGCTGGAGTGGATCCGGGATGCGAGAACTACTGCGCGGTCGGCCCAGCCGGGACCGGGAAATCCCACAGCCTGGTCGCGTTCGGCGTCGCCGCCGTCCAGCAGGGCTACCGAGTCCGCTACTTCACCGCCGCCGACCTCATCGAGACCCTCTACCGGGGCCTGGCCGACAACTCCGTCGGCCGCGTCACCGAGACCATCCTGCGCGCCGACCTCGTCGTCGTCGACGAAGTAGGGTTCGCGCCCCTGGACGACACCGGCGCCCAACTGCTGTTCCGGCTCGTCGCCGCCGCCTATGAGAACCGGGCCCTCGGCATCGGCTCACACTGGCCCTTCGACCAATGGGGCCGGTTCCTACCCGAACACACCACCGCCGTCAGCCTCCTCGACCGGCTCCTGCACCACAGCCTCGTCGTGGTCACCGAAGGCGAGTCCTTCCGCATGCGCCAAGCTCGCGCGCCGACTCGCCAGGTAC
Organism: Actinomadura scrupuli; assembly: GCF_050971785.1. NCBI lineage: Bacteria > Bacillati > Actinomycetota > Actinomycetes > Streptosporangiales > Thermomonosporaceae > Actinomadura > Actinomadura scrupuli. Next base: position 266,788 of record NZ_JBPCCU010000006.1, read on the forward strand.
GGAGACAGCCCCGCCGATGGAAGTCGCGACACGCCGATCCCAATGAAACCTCGTGCCGAGCAGGCTATTCCAGACACTTAGCGAACCTCCGTTGATTCGCTCTAGAAACCGGAACTCAAAGTACGCTGCGGCATCGGAAAGCATGAGCTGATGTCCACGGGAATCGCTTATGACGCAGACGCGCACATCGCCGGTCGGCGAGTTGAACGAGCCCCCGCTGTCGCGGAGCAAGATATGTAAAAGGGGACCCTTGATGTTCTGGACCGGGCGCGGTCCAGAATGCAAACTGTCCGTCTACACCGCCACCCGGTTCGGGTTGGTGGCGGTGTCGACGGACAGTTTGGACCGGGCGCGGTCCGTGGGGAGGTCTTCGAGATGGGTACACCACCGGGCAGCGAGAACCCGTCGGCGAGGGCAGGGAAGCGGCGGCGGCGGTCGCATCTGCCGTCGCCGCGTGACCGCCTGCTGAAGGTGCGGTTGTCGGAGCAGGAGTACAGGTTGCTGTCGGCCGCCGCGCAGCGTGAGGGGCTGGCGAACGGTGCCTACGCTGCGCAGATGGTGCTCGCTGCCGCCCGTCACATCAACGCCCCGCAGCACGCGGTGTTACGCGAGGTCCTGGCGGCACTGATGTCCGCGGCCGGTCAGGTCCGGCGTATCGGCGTCAACCTCAACCAGGCGGTGGCGGCCACGCATTCGACCGGTGAACTGTCGGCGGTGCTGGGGTTTTATGCCGAGGCCGCCCATCGCACCATCCGCAGGATGGACGATATCGCCGATGATATTCGAAGGCTACTTCCCTGAGCCACGGATCCTCACTCCGCATGGACCACATGTCATTACCTGGTATCCACGACGACCGGCTGATATCCGATAATGGCTCCGCAGTGCCGTTCTCGTCACGGCCCGCAATGGACTGCGGGGGCGCCTGGTGATCGGGAAGGCCAAACGGGGAACCAGAGTGCAGGGGCTGATCCGTTACCTGTTCGGACCGGGCAGATACCAGGAGCACAGGAATCCGCACATCGTGGCGGGGTTCTGGGATCCCGCCGAACTGGAGCCACCCTTGCGCGGTGACGGTACCCGCGACTTCCGGTATCTCGATTCCCTGCTGACCCAGCCGCTGGCGCTGCTCGGTGAGCGGAACTACCGCAAGCCCGTGTGGCATCTGCCCCTCAGAACCGCCCCGGAGGACCCGGTGCTGACCGATGAACAGTGGGCGCAGGTCGCTGAAGAGATCATGGCCAGGACCGGGCTGGCCCCACCCGGCGATGACGGCGGCGTCCGGTGGATCGCAGTACGACACGCGCAGGACCACATCCACATCGTCGCCACCCTCGCCCGCACCGACGGGGACCTCCCGGACGTATGGCGTGATGCTTATCCGATCCGGGAGGCCTGCCGCGCCATGGAGGACCGGTTGGGGTTGCGGCGGACGGCTCCGGCGGATCGGACCGCCGCCCGCCGTCCGCACCGCGGGGAGAGCGAGAAGGCCAGGCGGCAGGGGCGGGCGCAGGAGTCCCGGATCGTGTTGCGCCGCCAAGTCCTCACCGCTGCCGGGGGCGCCCGCAACGAGGCGGAGTTCTTCGAACGTCTGGCGACCGATCACGTACTGGTCCGCAAACGAATCGGAGAGGCGGGTGAGGTCACTGGGTACGCGGTCGCGGTGCCCGGTGACCTCAACAAGGCCGGGGAGCCGGTCTGGTTCGGCGGATACCAACTTGCCGCGGACCTGACCCTGCCCAAATTACGGCGCCGGTGGACACCCGCTCCGGGTTCTGGTCCGGGCTCGGCGGATTACTCTCCGGTATCCGGGCGGCATCTGTCCGCATCGACCGCACGAGCTGTCCTGCGGAGAACCATCCGCCAGGTCGCGGATCGGTCCCGGAGCGCGGAGGAGTTCTTCGACCACCTCGACCGCGCCGGGCTCCTGGTCCGCCGGCGGTTCAGCGAGCACACCCCCGACCAGGTCACCGGGTACGCCGTCACCCTGCCCGGCCATACCGGGGCTGATGGCCAGCCGCGGTGGTACAAGGGCGGGAGCCTGGCGGAGGAGCTGTCCTGGCCTCACCTGCACCACCGCTGGAACACTGCCACCGGCGAGGGTAGGCGGTACGAACCCACGCAGCCGGACTTCACCCACGAGGAACGCCAGGCGTTCTACAACGACGCGGCCGGCGCCGCCGCCTACGCCACCGCCCAGCTACGCCGCTACCTCGCGTTCAACCCGCACGCCGCCCAGGACGCCTGCTGGGCCGCCTCTGACACCCTGCACGTCGCCGCCAGAGCACTCCGCAACCCGCACCTGCGCAAAGCAGCGGACGCCTACGACCGGGCCGCCCGCGCACCCTACGGACGGATCCCGAAACCGACCCCTGCCGGGAACGGGCTACGCACCGCCGCCCGCCTCATGGCCATGGCCGGACTCATCGGCGACCAGAACACCGTCGCGATCCTGATGCTGGTCACCAACCTCATCACCCTCATCGACACCATCGCCCAACTCCGCCAAACCCAGCAACGCGCCGCCCAGGCCACCGCAGCCCGGACCGCCGCAGACCACCTCCGGAACGCCCGGCCACAACGGGAGCAGGCACCACACCGGCTTCCCGAGACCCGCCGGGAACCCACCCCCTACGAGCTGGCCATGGCAAACTTCCCCACCCCCTGGGCGCCAACGATGCCGAGCGGGCCGGGAGCCGTACCGGGGGATAGTCCGTATCGACCCCGCCCCGGAGCCGGTCCTTCCCGGACCCGGCCAGCTCGCTGAGGGCGCTCCGGGGGCAGGAAACGATATTCGCGAACGCGCTGGATGACCCACGGTTACCGGTTGCTGATCAGTCGGCAAGGAGGGCGTGCTTCATGAGCCCGGCCACCGCGGCGACCCACAGATCGTTTCGGCCCCATACCTGCGGATCGAGGGACTGCAGACGATCGGCCAGCCTCTGTACGGCCTCGGCTGGCGCCGGCTCGATACCGTAGCCGTCCATGTGATCCCGGTAGGCCAGCAGGCAGGCCGCGACATCCGCAAAGGATCGGCGCCCCCACAGGGACCGTCCGGCCCGCTGGCTTGCCGAGTCCACTGACGTACAAAGTCATCCGGGCTGAGTGGCTCACCGATCCGTTGCCTCTGCCCTGCCCTGCGTAAATGTACTTCCGAACGGCTGGCCCATACCTGAATGTTAGAAGATCGTGCGTTTGCCCGGCGGACGGCAGCTCCGCCACCGAGGGCTACGGGCGCTGAGGAAATCGATCGCTTCCCTGATGTCGGGCGGCTACCGTCGCTGCGTGTTCGCCACAGCCTTTTAGACCGCGAGACCTTCCGCGGAGGATTCGATCACTGGCGAGGGCATCATCCCCTCCCGTACGGAAGGAAGGAGGATGAATGGCATGGACAGCGAACTCTGGGCATCGCTGCCCGGTCCGCTGCGGACCCGCATCGACGAACTGGTGATAGCCGATCGCTGGTTCGAAGCCGTCAAGGTGCTGTGGATGTCCGGAGTGGAGCCACGGCCCGGTCTAAACGACTGCAAGGGGCTGATCGCCTACCGGTACCGCGAACTGGGCGATCGTGTTGAGCGCGCACCGGAACCTGCTCGGGATCTAGCGACGCTGATTTCCCAGGTGAACGCGCTTCCTCGGCGCCCCGGCCGCGATCGAGGCGCTGTGGGACGGCGACTCCCGCGGCTGGTGCGTCGTCCTTCTCGCCGTCATGACCGACCCACCGGCTGAAACGACCCTGGCCATCATCCGGCGCGGCGACGACCTGCGCCTGTTCAACGGCCAGGTGCCGCTCTGGCCGGAAGCACAAGAGGCCATGGCGACCGGCACCGCACTGGCGCAGCATTTCGGGCTGCCGTTCCACTTCGCAAGCCCTGTTTCACCGGAGATCGACGCCCCACGCTGGCACGATGTTGAATGAAGTATCTGCCGGGCCCGTCAGGGAGGCGCCGTATCCGCAACTCGGCCCCAGCCCCGATGCGCTTGTATCGCGGGCCGTGGGCGGGACGGTTACTTGGCACCGGGCGCCAGGTAGATCCAACCCTCAAGTTTGGATTGCTTCACCTGAACCCGTACCGCCGATAGAGGTCGGGATCTGGATGCTGACTTTAGGATCACTTCCTGCCGGTCACGGGGCTTCCCGCTCAGACTTCACTGTCTGGGGCTACCCAGCACGGCGTTGAGCAGCTCGTCTGAGTCGGCCGACACGAGAAACTGTTCGATGCGGTGGGCAGATGGTGGTAGGTAGGGGCGGTATTCGGCGACGGACAGCATGAAGGTCCAGGCCTTAAGGCGATCGGCGTTCAAGAATTCGTGGCCTTGCAGTTCACCGAGGCGGTCTTCGGTGGTGGCGGGGCCGTCTTGAATGGCCACCCAGAGGGCGGCTTCGGCGTTGAGGTCGCCGGTCGCGCCGAGGGGGTCGATGGCGAACCAGTCGTCGGGTCCGCGCAGGATGTTCTTGGCTTGCAGGTCGGCGTGCAGGACGTGTCGCGTGGTCGTGGTGCGCAGCAGGGCGTCGAGGACGCGTTCGGCGTCTTTGATGGAGGCGATGTCATTGGCGTAGCGGGGGTCGGCGAAGCGTTCCCGAGCCCATTCCAGCCTCATCTCCGCGATCTCGGCCATGTCCTTCAACCGGGGGCCGGCCGGGAGCCCGGGGTGGTGCAGCCGGTGCAGGAGGTCGCCGAATTTCCGGCTGTCGTCGGGTCCGTTGGTGGCCCAAGCGGTGGTGCCCGGCAGGATCCTGGTCATCAGGAACACCCCGGAGCCGTTCGCTTGCTCCAGAATTCTCGGAGTGGCTCCGGAGCCGTCCCATCGCTGGAGCTGGCGCAGCTCGGAGAGCCCTGAAGGCTCATCCACCGGGATCTTGAGTACGGCCGGTACGCCGTCGGAGGTGGTGCAGAAGACACAGCAGGACATGGCTCCGCCTTCAGCGATGTTCTCCACCTCCAGGCCCCACCGGCCGGCGTACAACCGGATCCGCTGCGGTAGCGCGGCCAGCCACGCGCGTCCGTCGTCCTCACCGCGCAGGAAGATGATGGCCTTGACCAGGCTCTCGGGGATCTCGGGAACGTTCGTCACCTGAGAACCCCCCTGAGCTGCGCAGCAATAGCCTCGATATCGGTCATGTCGTTGTAGACGTGGGTCGCGATCCGCAGGATGCATTCCCCATCGGCCCCGGGCCCGACCCACGCGCGGATGCCGGCCAGGCCCAGTGTTTCTTTGACCTGGGCGACGGTCGCACCGGCCAGGATGAACCCCCGCATCCTCGGTGGCGCGTAGCGCGGCGCGGCGGTCGGCCGCGCCCCCGCTTCGGTCATCAGCTCCGTCGCCGCATCGGCCAGGTGCCGGCATTCCTGCCAAGCCCCTTGCTGATCCCAGGTCGCCCACTGGTCGATGGCGACGGGCATGGACAGCCGGGGTACGGGATCGAAGGTTCCCGGCCAGGAGAATCGTTCGACCAGGTCCATGGAGTCCCAGGTCAGCGACACCTCAGCAGGCCGTACGAGATCGACGAGATCGGCCGCGAGCCAGAGAAAGCCGACCGATCGGGGGACGGGCAACCACTTGTGGACGGTGCCGAACACAGCGTCCGCACCCCACCCGTCAGGATCAACCGGTACATGCCCTGGCCCGTGGGCGGCGTCCACGACCAACCGGCCCCCACGCCCGTGCGTCCACGCAGCCAGTTCCGAGAGCGGGAAATGCACGGAGGACGAGGACGAGACCAGACTCGTCTGCATGTACGCCACCTCACCCGGCACCATCGCCTCAAGCTGCGCGATCAGCTGATCCGGGCCGTCGAACGGCAACTGCACCGGAACCCGGATGATGTTCGCCCCGACACGCTCACAGGCGCGGTCCCACGCCCGCAGGATCGAGGAGTACTCGGTCTCGAACACGACCACCGTCGAGCCCGCCGGCAGGGGTACCGAGTCGATGATCGCGGCGGCGCCCGAGGTGGCGTTGGCGCACAAGGTCATCGCCGCCGGATTCAAGTCCAGGACGCCGGCGAGTGCCGCTGTCTGTTCGCGGAGCCGTTCGGTGAGCTGTGCGCCGAGGAACCAGGTGGGGTCGGACTCGATCTCCCGCCGGATCTGCTCGGCAGCGATGAGAACGCGGCGGGAGGCGATGCCGTACGAGGCGTGGTTGAGCAGCACGAGACCAGGAGCCAGCAGAAAATCGTCCTGCGCAGCGTCCTTCACGGTCGGATGCCATCCGCGTCATTGCGCCGGGAACGCAACAACGCCAGGTCACCGACGTCGAACCGGAAGATCGCGTCTGCGGCTTCCGCGACGTCACGGTCGGCGCCCAGATGTTCGACCGCGAACGACACCGGTTCCCAACCCGGGTGACGGCGGACGAACGCTTCCAGATGCCCGGCGAGCCGCGTACGCCGATCTGGGTCGATCATGTCGCGGGCGCAGGCGATGGAGAGTTCGGCGAGCAGTGCATCGCCGGCGCCGGGTCCGTAGAGGTCTTCGAGCTCGCGGACCTGGCACGCCAGTGTGGTGACGGCGCGGCTGGAGGCGTGGGTGTAGCCGGAGTCGAAGTAGCGGGCGAACACCACAGCTGCCTCGCTCACTTTGCCCCGCAACCCCAGCACCCGGCTGGAGTCACGTAGATGCCATGGGCTCTCGCTCGCCACCCCCGAGGTGCGGGAGTTGTCGGCGAGTTCCTCCAGCAGTTGCCAGGCTCGGTCGAGTTCCAGGCAGGCCATCGCCTTCTTGCTCAGCCAGTGCACCGCCTCGTACTCGGCGTAGGGGTGTTCCTTCTCCCTCGCCACCTCGATCGCCCGCATCAGCCACCGCTCGGCCGAGGCGGCGTCGTAGCCGGCCAGGTGCGCGAGCCCGCAGTGCCCGAACGCCCGGGACTGCAGCTCGGGATTCATACTCATCCCGGCGACGACTTCGCACAGCTCAACGCAGCGCACGATGTCCTGGACGGGCCCGCACAAGGCGATCTCCGCGTGCAGCATCAGCGCATCGGCAAGGATCTCGCTCGGCTCAGGGTTCGTGGCCGTGAGTTCATCGAGGAGCGCCTGGCACTCTTCCCAGCTGTTGGTCATCCTCAGGTTGCGCGCCCACAGCAACCGGACCGCCGCCTTCTGAGCGGGCTCCACCGGATTCGTACGCGCCCAGGCGAGAGCGGAGGCGCACGCCGCCGCCGCGCCGACATGGTCGCCTTCGGCGGACAGGCATTCGGCCAGCAGCTCGAAAGTCTCCAACGTTTCGGCCGTCTCGGCCGCGATCTGAGCGAGTTCCGTGGCCTTGGACACCGCGCCCAAAGCGAACTGGCACCGGCAGGCGGTCATCGCGAACTCGCAGGTCTTGGCACGGTTTCCAGCTGCCACAGCGATCGCGACCGCCCGTACCTGCAGTTCGTCGTCCCAGGGCTGCTCGGCTTGGAGGATCTCCAGCAGCTTGTGATGCTGGCGCCGCCACCGCGGCCCGTTCGCCGCCCCGCGACGGCGGAGCACCTCTGCCAGCAGCGGGTGATGGACGGTGTACCGGTCGAGGTCCCCGCGCGGTTCGTCGGGCCGTACGAGGCCGTGCTCGTTCAGCAGCACGTCCAGGCGCTCGTAGACATCGTCGATGTCCAGCCGGGCGAGTACAGCCAGGTAGTCCACCTCGAAGCTGTAGCCGATCAGCGCGGCGGTCTCAAGTAACCGCTGGTCTGGAGGGCTCAGGAACGACAGTCGCTCGTCCAGGATGGCCGTGATCTGCGCGGGAGTATCGGCGTGCGCGGCGACCGCGTGTTCTCCCAGCCGGACCAGCGACTCGGCGAACAGCGGATTGCCCGCGCTCAGTTCAACGATCTGGGCCACCGATCGCGCAGACACTGCCTCCCCTGCCGCGCGCCGTACGAGCAGTTCGGTGTCGCTGCCGGACAGTCCCTCCAGGTCGACCTCGAGGCAGTCGGCGCGGTAGCGGCGAAGCCGGAACACCGCCCGCTTCAACGGGTGAGCCTCGGCGCCGTCGCTGGTCTGCAGGTTGTCCGGCCGGTAGGCCAGGACCAGCATGAGCGGCCCCTCGACCCGCAACGCCACCGTCACCAGCAGGTCGATCGTGGCCGTGTCCGCCCAATGGAGGTCGTCCAGCACGAGCAGCAGTGGTCCCTGGGCCAGCAGCTCTTCGACGAACCGGATCAGCTGGTCCAGCCGGCTGTCCATGTCAGCCGATACCCGCCCGGACTCGACCACGGTCCGGCCGGTCCGGACGCCGGCGGCCAGGAGGCCGCCGACGAGAGGTACGGACTCGATCCAGTCCGGCGCGTGCAGCCGGAACGAGTCGGCCACCCGGTTCAGCAAATCCCGCGATCCGGAACGGTCGGCGGAGAGCGCCAGTGAACGCAGACATTCACGTACGGCCTGGAACGAGTCCGAGGCCAGCGAGTTCAACATCGCCTGCCCGTACCCGGTCAGCAGCCCGGCCTCGGTATACCGGATGGTCGCGGCCTCGGCGAACGCAGTCAGCAAGCTGCTCTTACCGACACCTGCCTCACCGCGCAGAACGGCAACGCCACTGGTGCCGAGTCGCACAGTCCGATCCAACTGGTCGAGGAGGGTCGCGAGTTCACGATCACGGCCCACCAGCCGAGCCGTCACAGCCGGGCGCGACACCGGACGGCTCACCTCCAAACGCCTACCGTCCTCGGCGGCCAGGGGACCCGTCGAAGAACTCATCCCTTCGACGCACCGAACGCCGATGACGTTTCAGCGGCAGATTAACCGATCGCCCTAGATCATGCTTTCGCTGCACACTACGGCGTCATTCAAACAGATCGCACGCGGATGATGCGATGACCGTATTGCCTGAATTGGTGTGGCTGGAACCGTCCGCCCGAACTCTTCATTGCCGACATAATTCGTGCTTTTCGGAAGCTTCTGCGATGTCCCCTTCGGATACGGTGGTGCACCCCTGACCTGGTGGAGTGGAGGTTGTCTTGTCGTGGTCGCCGGCCCATCTCGCAGTCGAGCAAGAAGACCTACCCAGGCTGCGCGATCTGCTCGACGGCGGCCACGACGTGGAAGACGACGACGGCCATGGGCGGACGCTGCTGCGCCACGCCATCGACGTCGAACTCGATGGTCACACCCAGACGGGTGATCCGTTGCGCGTCGACCTCACCGCGTTCCTCCTCGTACGTGGCGCCGACCCACTACGCCGCTGTAACGGTATACCCGTTGTCGAGGTCGCCGAGATCGGCGGTCACTGGCTGGCTGCAGAGGTCATGCGCGCTTGGATCCGCCACCAGGCGTAATAGCGTTGAGGCCTTCAGCGCTGAGGTGAGTGACATCCGGTCGAGGGTCGTCGCCGACTTTCCGGACCTGTACTCGGCTGCGATGCAGTACGCGCGCCGATCATCAGGTCGATGAGCCTGGTAGCGGCCAGGCGGGCGAGCCGCGGTGTGACCAGGCCGATCGCGCCTGCCGCTTCGACGAGCCGACACGTGTGTCCGCGGGAAACTCTCGTGAAGTGAGCCGCGCCTCGGGCTGCTGCGCATGCGGCCTCGGCGTCAGTGCGGTCGGGCATAGTGCCTCGTATGTTCAACGGATTGCACGACATCGACTGGTCGTCGATGGAGCATGCGTACGGCTCGGCCGAGGAGATTCCCTCGCTGCTGTCGGCGTTGTGCTCGACGGACGCGGAGGAACGGAACAAGGCCCTCAGCAGGTTTTACGGTGCGGTCCACCATCAGGGTGATGTGTACCTGTGTACGACGGCGAGTCTGCCGTTCCTGTTCGAGCTGGCGGGTGATGCCGCCGTGCCCGGCCGTGCCGCGATCGTTGCGCTGCTGGTCAGCATCGGGAGCGAGGCCGTTGAACGCTGCGAGGACGACTACGGCGGCCCGATGGACCACGTCGGGGCCGCGGCGGTGATGCGTGAGCGCGCGGAGGCGTTCGTCGGGTTCGCCTCGGATACCGACCCCCGCGTGCGCCGGGCCGCGATTCCTGGCCTGGGGCTGTTCCTCGACGACGCGAACCGGGCCGGGGCGGTGCTGCGCGGCCGGCTGTCGGCCGAGCCCGGGATCGTCGAACGGCTGCTGGTCGTGGAAACGATGGCGACGCTGGCTCTTCGCCTGCCGACATGGTCGGACGAGGCGATGGCATGGCTCGCCGGGCTGGCCGCCGATTCGGCGGCAGGCACTGAGACCAGGCTCGCGGCGGTGGTCCAGCGGGCCCGCTGTGCCCCGGCGCAGATCAGTCAGGACATCGTCCCGGCCGCGATCGGCCTGCTGCGGGAGGTGGCGCACGCCACGGCGCCGCCCGGAGAATGGCGGGACTCACCTCGCCGGGCGGCTCCGGCGGGCGGAGTGCCACCGCAGATTGTCGCCGCTTTCGAGGACCTTGACCGGCAAGGGCGGGTTCACGCATCCACCACCGATCTGATGCGCACCTTCCATCGGGCACTGGCGGCGCGGATACCCCAGCGCACGGCATTGCTGGCAGAGCAGTTGCGCAGCCCCGATCCCGGTTCCCGCCTGGACGCGATACGGATGAGCGCGGAGCTCATGAAGTCCTGGCGCGGTGACCACACCTCGCTCATCATGCTCGTCGCCGAACACCTCGACGCGACCGACCAGGAAGTCGCCGCCGAGGCGGCGGCCGTCCTCGAGGCCTGCCACCCGATAGCCGAGCCGGCCCGGGAGGCCCTGGCCGCGCACGTCCTCGCGCAGCGCGCAGCGTACGGACCAGACGTCTGGGCCGCACCGCAGCCGCACCTGCGCAGGGCCCACCAGAAGGCGGTTCGCGGGCTGGCCCGTCTCGGTGACGCGCGAGCCGTACCGAGTCTGCTGACGGCGCTGGACAGCGGAGTCGACGACTGGCGCGCGGTACAGGTCGCCGGAACGCTGCCGGAGGCCGCGGACCGGCTTGTGCCGCGACTGTGCGACCACCTGCGCCGCGTCGACCTTGCCCAGCAGCGATTCGAGATGAGCGCGCGCTCGATGCTGTCCGCCCTGGCCGCGCTCGGCGATCAGGCGGCGCTGCCCTTGATCGCCGACACCCTCGCAGCCGCGGTGCGTCACCAGCAGTGGGATATCACGTGCTCGGCTCTGGAGGCGCTGAAGGTTTTTGGCAGCGCAGCAGCGCCCGCCCTCGGGGCGATCCGACCACTGACCGCATCCTCCGACGCTCACGTGCGGCCTGCCGCCGTCTCCGCGTTGTGGGCCATCGGTGGGGACCAAGAGGAGGTCATGCCGCTGTTGCACGACCTCCTCGAAGACCGCATCCCCTTCCAGATCTCGGAGGCGGCAGATGTGCTCGGCGCGATCGGCCGTCCCGCCGTGGCCGCACTGCCGCGCCTACGGGAGTTGCTGGCTCATGACTACGAATGGGTACGCGTCGCCTGCGCGGCCGCCCTCTGGGAGATGGGCGGCGAGGCCGAAGCGTCGACCGTTCTGGACACACTTCTCCAGGTATGGGCACAGAACCCTGCGACCGCCAACCATGTCGTGGCATGCCTGGACCGGATGGGCCTCGCCGCAGAGTCGGCCCTGCCACAGCTTCGCTCGCAGCTGGCCCTTCCCCAGCGTGGCGGCCGGTTCGCCAGTATCGACAACGACGAAGAGCTCCAGCGTGTCAGCCGTCTCATCATCGCGCGGCTCACCTGAGCTACCCACATCGCTCGGCGTGGGGAGGACTTTGTGATCGGCGACGCGCTGAACCCTCTTCGGGCCGACGTTCTCTCCGCGCGCGTGGGCGAGGTTCAAGGCATCCGGCCGGTACTCATATCGGAGAGTTGGAGACACGAGTTGCCTGTGGCGATACGTGATGGTTCTTGAGGTGCCAGCCCGTTCGAGAATGATGCGGCTCTGGATTTCGTCGGTGGTTTGACGGGCGAGCCGGTCGAGCGGTTGCGGGAGGGTCTGCGTGCCGCCATGACCCAGGTTCTCGACAGCAATGACTACGTCGGGTGTCCCGAAATGGACGCGGCGATCGCCCCGGCGTGCCTGGTGGCCGCGCGTATCGGTCGGAGCCTGGAGATCGATGCCGACGACAGGCGATACCTGGATCAGATGCCGTTCCGGACGGCCGCGAACTCCCGGGGAGCGGCCAGAAAAACCGCATCCACTCGAGACTCAGATGCTCGCTTGGCCGAAGCGCCGCTACAGGTCTCCGTCCTCGCTCTTCGTCCGGTGCTCTTCGAGCAGTCTCTGTACAGTGGCGCGGCTGAATCTCCGATAGCCGGTGGGGGTGACGACGTAGGGAATGAGCCCGCGGCGGGCCCAGCCGGACACGGTGCCGCGGCTGACGCGCAGCAGGGCCGCCAGTTCCGTCGTGGTGAGGTAGTCCGGGAGATCTGGGAGTTCGCTCGCGTGGTACATGCATTTCACCCGTCGGCGAGTGTGGCGATGGCAGGGCTGTCGGTGAACTCGAGCCCTGGTGACGCGGATCAAGCGTTGGCGGGCATCGGTGACACGGTTGTGGACCCTCTTCTATAGGAGGGGCGAGGGGCGCGGCCCGAGGGGTTGTATGCCGCGTCCCTCGCCCTCTTGGGCCACGTCCGAAGCCGGGGCCAGCCGGCAGGACGTGGCCGTTGGGCCGGTCACATCAGCTGTGGCCGGGTCTCCAGGTGGTGGATGAGTGAGTCGGTGGCCTCGTGCAGATCGATCAGTGGATGGCAGACCCGGGTACCGGAGTGGTCGAGCCAGCTGAACGATCTCGGTTCGACCCAGACGTTGAGGCCGGTGTACTCGATGAGGGTGACGCCGTTGCCGTCGTTGCGGCGGATGCCCTCGATACCCCGGGCGGCGACGGCGAGCAGCAACTCTCCGGCGGCGTAGTCGGGTGAGATGGTGTGGTTCTGGGCCGCCCACGTGTGCGGCAGCGGTACGCAGAACCAGATGGCTTTTCCTCTTGCGGCGGGTGTGGTGAGCCGGGACCTACTCGGACGGCAGCCCCAAGCGGCGGTCACGGCGTTGAGGATGCAGATGCCACGGCCGTGCTCGTCGAGCGGCTGGGCGTGGGCACGCTGCGGGAGGTGGGAGCGGTCGGCATCGAAGACGCTCACCACCAACTCCGGCATCGGCCGGGTACGAGCCCATACCCACAGCTCAGGTGGGGCGAGGGGACCGTATGGCCCGGTGGAATCGGCATGCTGGAAGGCGTTGGTCGCGCTTTCGGAGACGGCTAACACGCTGTCGTCGATCAGGCCCCGGGACAGGCCGAGCAGGGTCATGGTCCTGGCGAGCAGGGATCTGGCGAGCGGTGGACCGGACGCGTCACGGGGAAGCTGCCAGGTGTGGACACCCCCGGCGGTGAGATCGGAGAGGGCGCCCCTCTCGCCGGCGAGGTCGGTCATGGGTGGTCGTGTTGATGGGGAGTCCGCACCAGGCTGTCTCTGCTGAGGAGTCATCTGAGTCTCTCAATCTTCGTGGCTTCGATCGCGGATCCGGATGGTCGTCGAGTCGGTCACCCCTGTTACGCCGACGTGATGCTGTTCGATGACCCTCCGACGCGAGTTGATGTCACTCTGTGTTCAAGGATGCATGCCCAATGAGCACAGTGCAAGATGTGCACTAAGAAAAGTGCATGGACTGCACTCTCGGTATGGTTAAGTGATCTTGGATGGTGGTTCGCCCGGTCGGAGACCTGGGGTGAGGCCGCTGGAGAGAAAAGAGTGAGCAGTGGCGCTACGTTCAAGCCCGACCATCAGGCAACGTCGGCTCGCCTCTGAGCTGGAGCGGCTACGCGAGGCGGCGGGCCCGACCCGCGAGGGTGTAGCGGAACGGCTCGACTGGCACCCGACCAAGCTGTACCGCATCGAAAACGCGCGATCGGGGATCACTCCGGCTGACATGCGTCATCTGCTCGATCTCTACGGCGTGACGGACGGGCGGCAACGGGACGCGCTGCTCAAGCTCGCGCGTCATGCCAAGCAGAAGGGCTGGTGGACGAAGTACCAGGACGTGTTCCAAGGCTCCTACGTCGAACTCGAAGCCGAAGCCTCCACGATCCGTACCTTCGAACCGATCTTCGTCCCCGGCCTGCTGCAGACCGCGGGGTACTCACGGGCACTACTGCGCGCGAGCCTGGTCGTACGGGACATCGAGCGGCGGATCGAAGCTCGGATGGCCCGCCAGGAAGTCCTTGATCGAGACGACGCTCCGCACCTTTGGGCGGTGATCGATGAGGCGGCCTTGATCCGCCCGGTCGGTGGCCCGGCGGTCATGGGTGAGCAGCTCGACCGGCTCATCGAGATCCGGGAGCGGGAGAACATCACGCTTCAGGTGCTCCCGATCTCTCTCGGCGCGCACCCCGGAATGGACGGGACGTTCGTCATGCTGGACTTCCCGGACTCGGATTTCTTCGCGCCCGTGGTGCACCTCGAGACCGCGACCGACGGCCTGTATCTGGAAGAGCCAGAGGAGGTCGCAAGGTATACGCTGATATTCGACCATCTACGGGCCATAGCGCTCGGGCCCGATGAATCGGTCAACTATCTACACAAGATCAAGAAACAGTTCGTGTGACAGGTAAGAGGAGGTCGGACATGCCCGGCCATGACGTCAACCTGTCCGGTGCCCTCTGGGTGAGAAGCAAACGCAGCTCGGCGCAGGGCAACAACTGTGTAGAACTCGCCCGAGTGGGTGGCGTCTACGCGGTCCGTGACTCCAAGCATCGAGACGGCCCCGTACTGGCCTTTACCGGCTCCGAGTGGGACGCGTTCCTTCAGGGCGTGAAGAGCGGCGCGTTCGGCCTGTCCACCGACTGAGTCACCGGGACATCGGCCACCGTGGCACTGGGGTGCGCACCAGGTCGTGGTCGCCATGGTGGAGGCAGGCCCCGGTAGGCGGTGAGCACCGCCAGCGTGGCCAGGTCGGCCGCGACCCCGACCAGCGTGCTCCCGGTCGTTACAGAGACGGTCGGCTGAGCTGAACTTACTGCGCCACCTCGCCGAGGAGTTCGGCGCCGTGGCACGCAGGCGGGCGTCGATGTCGTCGACGGTGAACATGACACGATGCAGGCCCAGCGTGTTGGGCGGAGGGTCCTCCGGCCCGGCACCGGACGGCGCGGGGGTGTGGTATTTGGTCAGTTCCAGTTTGCTGTGGCCGTTCGGGGTCCGCATCGGCGTCCGGAGCGACATCAGCCGGCGAGCCAGCGGCGGACGTCCAGGTTCGATCTCCGTGTCGGCCCGGCCGGGATCTTGGAAGTAGCTGACGTAGAACTCCTGCGCACCGCCCATCCGCGCGAAGACCTCGCTGGGCCGCGGCTCTCCACGTGGGGCGCGTACGGCACGCTCAGCAATCCGACCGCGCGGAAGATCTCAGGCCGGACGAGGGCGGAGTTCGCGGCGATGGTCGCACCCCAATCGTGGCCGACGACCACTGCCGTCCGCTCGCCCAAGGCGTGCACCACGGCGACGTTGTCCTCGACCAACTCCAGCATTCGGTACGCGGCCACGCGCTCCGGCTTGGAGGAGTGACCATAACCGCGAACGTCGACCGCGACGGCCCGGTAGCCCGCCATGGCCAGTACCGGCAGCTGACGGCGCCAGGAGTACCAGCACTCAGGGAAGCCGTGCACCAGCAGCACCAGCGGGCCGGAGCCCTGTTCCACCACGTGGATCCGGCCAGCGGACGACGAGACCAGACGATGCGTGACCTTCCCGGCCGCAGCAGCCTGAGACATCAAACCCCCCAAGTGTTCGATGCTGTACACAACGACTCTTGCGCCGATCATCCAGCGCGCACCGGAACAACCGCTAACCGCTTTGCCACTTCAGCAAACCCCTCTGGGGCGGCGCGCGTAACCTTGCAACCATCTGTCTGCTTGGAACCCAACTCACGGACATCATTTGGGGCGTATGACACAGACGTTTGCCTAGCTCCATGCTACGAAGGCTAGGGGACAGACGAGGAAGATGACGGGATCTGTAATGGCCGTGAACTTCTGGCAGTCTTTGACCATTGAGGAACAGTGGCAGTTGGCCGACTTGGCCGAACTCGACGCACTTAGCGCGGGGGCAATTCTGTGCTTGCAAGGTACGCCCGCAAGTCAGGTCATCATCATCCGGTCTGGATGGGCGAAGGTCTGTGTCGAAATGACGGGACGGGAGCGGATCTTGGCGATCCGCGGACCCGGTGACCTCATCGGCGAACGCGCGGTCCTGCTCGTCCGTTCACGATCAGCAACCGTCGTCGCGCTCGACACCGTATCGATCCTACGACTGGAGGCCGCAGCCTTCGAGAGATTTCTCAACGCGTATAGTCGTGTCCCAGTAGTGCTGGAGCGGCAGATCTATGGTCGTCTGACCGAAGGCCAGCGGCGACGGCCCAACGACGGCACGGGTTCCGTGGAACGGCAGCTGGCCATGATGATAATTGAGCTCGCAGAGGCACAGGGAATCCCTGAAAGGCAAGCGACGCTTTCGTTGCCCATTACAAACCGAGAGGTCGCCGACTGGGTGGATGCTCCCTATTCCACCACCTCAGAGATACTTGGCTCCTGGAGAGAAAACAACGTAATCATTAACGAAACTCCGTCGAACCTCATAACGGTCACTAACTTCGCCGAACTAGAGATGATTCGTGACCGGACCCATCGGGGCGATCAGGTAGCAAAGGCTAATTCAACCGGCCCATGGAACGGCCAGAATTGCTCGATATTCTACACCGACATCGCCTCCTTCAGCGGGGGGCAACGCGACGACGAGGACAGGCGACTCGTGCGTCGGGTGATGTACGACCTGGTAAAGGAGGCTTTCGAAGAGTCTGAAGTGTCCTGGTCTCAAATATACTGGGAGGACCGCGGGGACGGTGTGCTCGCTGTTGTTCCTCCCCAGGTGCCAACCTTCCGTCTAGTCGATCCGTTACTCACCCGGCTAGCTGCGAAGCTCCGGCGTCACAACCGGCAGGCAAGCGCCGCGGTCCGCATTCAGCTGCGAATCGCGCTCCACGTTGGCCCGGTCGTGTCCGATCCCGAGGGGGTCTCCGGTGAAGCAATCATTCACACGGCCAGGCTTCTGGACGCGCCGGCTCTCAAGGATCGGCTCGTCAGCTCCGACGCCGATCTCGGCTTTATCGCCTCCCAGTTCGTCTATGACACGGTGGTCAAGCATAGCCCGGGCCAGGTCGATCCCAAGGATTTTCAGTGGGTCATGGTACAGGTGAAAGAGGCCAAGCTCAGGGCTTGGCTATCGCTTTTCGGCGCCATCCGTGGAGCAATCTCTCCAAGAGAGTTCACGGCCAATCGTCGTGGAGATGCTGCGCAGAGTCGTACATCCTTCGGCGGCGATGTGAACGTCCAGGGTGATCTGGTCATGGGAAACAAGATCGAATATCGAAACTAGTAGGCGGCCTCCAGATCAGCGCACCGTGACGGAGTTTGGCGTGTTGGTGACGTTTTGGAGGAGAGCGGCCCACTTATCTGGAGACCTGCTCACAGCCAAGTTCCGCGTTGCTGCGAAGCGGATCATCCAGGCGACCGAATTTTCGTCGAACTCGGCATCAGATTCGTCACGGTAGGCGCAGAGGAAGCGACTGGCCACTTCAATCCAGCGCCCAGGTGCCTGACGGTGCGCGAGGTTTAGAGCCCCCACGACGGCATCGTAGAGGTGGTAATCCCAGCGCGCACGGTCCCAGTCGATGACCGCCGCGACTTTTCCGTTCTGCACCAGAACATTTTCGGGACGCACGTCCTGATGGATTAGACCTACTGGGCCGAGATTAAGGTCCAGACGCTCTCGCTCAAGCCGCTGCAATCCGCGCCGAACCATCGCGATATAGGTGCCACTGAGGTGCCGTTCTTCCATGCCCCTGAGAAGTTCCGCTGATCGGTCCAGGACAGTCAAAAGGGGCCAGTCGTAGGATGTAACAACCTCGGGCGACGACTCCAGCCCACCTTCGAAGAGTGTAGTCGCACGATGTATCTTTGCGAGCCAGACAGCCACATCGTCGATCAAATCCTGCGACGACCAGTCGGGAATTGGAACATGTTCAATGAACTTCCGGACGAACCAATAATGCGTCCGCCATTCGACCCATGGAGCATCTTGGGCCTGGCTAGTTGGCGCGACAGCAGGGTGGACGACCTTCAGGCCTGCATTGTGCAGACGCTGGGTGATATTGAACTGATGCTGGAAGGGAACCCGGCCAGTTTCCTTTCGCACCCGCGACATAACGTACTTTTGCCCACCATAGTTGTAGGTAATATGGAGGCTATAGCACTGTCGGGGTTTTGTCTGTAGTTGCGGGATACGATGCCCATAGTGTCGTGTCGCAATCCAACGCCACGCTACCGAGCGAGCACGAGACTGAGCCAATCGACGTCCTTGATGACGAGGTGGGTGACGGCAACTGACGACACCTCCTTCCGATCTGGGCAGAGCCGAGAACGTCGAGAGCGTATCGATGAGCCCTCTGCGAAAGATGTGACGCGTGGTATGCAGAGTGGCCCGTGGGTCAATCACACCACAGGCTCGTACGCCGCCATGCCAACTCTGGGTAACACGAGCTCAAGAAGATCCGGGCGCAGGTCGATGATCATGCAAAGTCGACAACAGCCTGCGCGTCTCGGCCTCACCCTCTCGGTTCCCGCTCTCCTGCTGCAAGGCCAAGGCTTGCTCGAGGTGCTCCAAAGACTCCTTCAGAAGCCCCACGTCCGCTGCAATCTCCCCCATCGCGCGCAGTGTCACTGCCAACCCGTAGCTGTCCCCCACGTCGTGGGCGATGGCTAGGGCTCGCTGGGCCGTCCGGTACGCCTTATCCAGTTGCCCTTTGTCGTGGTAGACCTTACAGAGCAGGTCGAGCGAGCTGGCCTCGCCATGCCGATCGCCGATCTGCAAACGAATTCGCAACGATTGGACGCCCTGCTCTCGCGCCATCGACAATTTTCCGAGCTTACGGGAAATCAGGCCAAGCGCGTTGATCGCGGTGGCCTCACCATGCCGGTTCCCGATGGAGCGGCTGATTTCCAGAGAACGTTCGGCATCTTTTTGTGCCTGATGGTAGGCCTCTTTTCGGCGATAACTCCGCGACAAGCTCTCCAGCGCCTCCGCCTCGCCGTGCCGATCTCCGAGCTCCTGGAGGACGTCCAATGACTCAAGCCCAACCCGTACCGCCTCGTCGTATCGGCCGAGTCGACGCAGAATAATCGATAGATAGATAAGTGCATGGCCCTCGCCGTGACGGTCCGCAATGGACCGTCTTATAGTAAGGGCATATTGAACATATTCGCGAGCTTTTAGATGCTGTCCAGTCCTCATGTGAAGAAAGCCAAGATAGGCAAGGGTCTCGCCCTCTCCATGACGGTCTCCGAGGTCCTCCCTGATCTTGAGCGCGCGCTTGGCGTAGTCGAGTGCCTTTCGGGCTTGCCCCCATCCATGATAGATACGTGCGATGTTGTCGAGCGTCTCTGCTTCACCACGCTGATCGCCGATGTCTTGGCGGATGACAAGGGCCCCCTCGGCGCGTTCGAACGCTTCCCGATATTGACTCAGTCCCTGATGTCCGCGGGCCATCGTGTCCAAGGCGGTTGCCTCGCCATGCTGTTCCCCGATACCCCGCAGGATCGCGAGCGCCTGGCCGGCGAAGGACAGTGCTTCCTTGTAGTTACTGAGCGACAAGTGGATGCGGGCCATATTGTCGAGTGTCGCTGCGGTGCCGTAGCGATCTCCGACCTGCTGGCTCAGTTCGTACGCTCTTTGATCCTCTGAGAAGGCTTTATTAAACTCCCCGAGCTCCCGGTATACTACCGCCATATGGTGTCGCATGAAGAACTGCGCAGGCAGATGATATCTTCGTTTGGCTGCTTCGAGACCCAACCGGTGTACGGCAACATTCTCATGACAATATCGGCGCAATTCGAAGAAGTCGTATACCGCGTCCGCCAGCTCCCACGTCAGTTGATCCCACTGCAGATGCGAAATCTGGCCGATGACCTCCACCAAGTTGAGGTACTCCTGCGCGAACCAGTCCATGTGGCGATGCCGTTCCGGCGGTGCGACGTGCACAGGAGGAACCGTCAGCTCCTGGCCGATTGTACGTCGATAGCGATCCAGGAACCGTCCGGCTTGCTGGGCCCTCGTGAGATACCAGGTTGCGAGGCGCTGCACTGCAGACTCCCGAACCAGTTGGTCATCTTCGGCCTCCGCCCTGCCGCGCGCGTACTCTCGGAGCAGCTCGTGAAGCTGGTAACGATCGTGCGAGATAGCCTGGACGAGATTTGCCGCTTCCAGCCGGCTTAGGATGCGTCGCGCGGCCTCAGGAGTGACGGCGAGCAATGCCCCGGTGGCCTGAGGAGTAAAACTAGGCCCCTCAATGAGCCCGAACAATCTGAACGCTAGCTGGAGTTCACTATTGAGCCCCCGGTAGGAAAGGCTAAAGGCAGCTCCGACCGCCTCGTCTAGCTCCGGCCCAAGGGCCAGGTTAGATAGGCGGTCTCCCCCGTCAAGTACGCGCACCGCGTCGGCCACGGTCTGTTGAGGCCGGGTTGCGAGGTTTGCTGCCGCCACGCTAAGAGCCAGTGGTAGCCGGGCGCACATATTCACTAGTTCTGCCGCCGCCTCAGGCTCAGCCTCAGTCCGTTCGATGCCTGCCACGGCCCGCACGAGATCCAACGCCTCCGATGTGGGCAACAGGTCCAGCGCTAAGGTGCGAGCACGATCGCGAGCCACGAGCCCGGCCAGATCGTTGCGCGCCGTGACGATGACCACACATGTGGGACTGCCAGGTAAGAGGGGATGCACCTGCTGTGCACCCACGGCGTTGTCGAGCACGATCAGCAGCCTCTTTCTGGCCAATTGTGACCGATAGAGAGCGGCTAGTTCGTCCTCGTCTGCTGGAATCCGACCGGCGGGCACGCCCAGTGAACGAAGGGCCTGACTCAATGCCTCACGCGGCGATAGTGCGGCCTTGTCAGAGAAGCCTCGAAGATCGATGAAGATATGGCCATCCGGAAACTCTGTCGAGACCAGATGAGCCCAGTGAACGGCCAAGGCTGTTTTCCCGATCCCCGGCATGCCTGTGATCGCGATGATCAGAGGAGAAAGCTCACGTTCGTTTTCCTTGGTCAGTGCATCGAGCCTAGCCAGAACATCAGCACGCCCAGTGAAGCCGTGAATGTCGAGAGGGAGTTGACGAGGTGGCTCGGGGAGCTGTTCGTTGGCGAGACGGTTGTGGACGATCTTGTCGCCGGCGACGGCGTCGCCCCCGACTCTCGCCTCGCCCGGAAAGGCCGTCACATCAGTCCCTCTTGTTCAGATTCTCCCTCACATAAGGTTAATAGGTCGCCCGCGTGGTGAACGTGCAATACGACACAGAGGCCATATTTCGGACAGGGATGTAATCTTGGCATGCCAACGCAATCTTCTTCGATTGTATAGATGTCAGGTAACACAGCTGAGTCTGCAGGAGGAGCAGGCACCTGTACTGGCAGCAGGGCGCGAACAGTAACGACACCGTGATTGTTTGCCTCAGTACCGATGTCCGGTCATCGGCAAGAGGGTGTGCCTCCCGGCCTTGCGACGGGTCCCCGGTTCCACCGCCCGCTGATACGGGAAGGCACGGCACGGCGGTCTCGTGGCGCTGTGACGTTCTGTCACAGGTCAGCGTCCGGCAGGCGAGCCCCGTCACGGTTAACAGCACCGCGTCATGGTGAGCGCGGCGGCGGGTCTCTGCGCGCTCCTTTCAGATGCCTATGTTCACAGGGAATGGCGTCCCGCGTTCGACGGGAGTGACGCCAACAGCCCAGCGGTAGGGGTTCCCGTACGGTCGGCAGGTTCATGAGCTGGTTGTACGCCTCGGATCGGGTGAGGGTGGGCGGCAGTCCCGTCACCGCGTTCGCCGAGTCCGGCGTGAGCTGGATCCGGCCGTCGGCGCTGACCTCGATCGTGTCCTGCGGCCGGGTGGAGAAAGTGACGACCGCGATCCGTCCGCGGTGGCGGGTGGGGAGGTCATGGAGCACGTCGCGATCGTCGGAGAATTTGATGAGCAACCGGCGTGGTCCGGTGGTCTGCAGGTACGCCTTGGCCTGGAGGAGGTCCTCGGTGAGTACGAGGCCGGGGATCCGTTCTTCTACGAGGTCGCCGGTGTCGATGCCGAGCAGGTGCCAGGCATCGAGGCGAGACATCACCACCTGAGCGGAGTTCGGCCGCCGGTGGGTGAGCATGGTTATGACGAGGCCCCGGGCAGCCGACGCGGCGCCCGCTCCACTGAGAGCGAGGCCGCCCACGGCGAACGGGTCCAGGCCCTGCGGCACCGTCGCAGCGCGCGGGACCGCAGTTGGGGCCGGGGCTGGGCGTACGACTCGTACTGCGCGGAGGAGGGCGATCGACCGGATCGTTGCGAACAGAGACGCGAGGCGGCGTCGGCCCGCGGCGGCGGCCACGACAGACGTGGCCAGGAGGATCAATGGGAGCGCACTTCGGCGTACCCATCGTGATGGCCGGCTGAACCGGACGAGACCGCTCGGCCGATGCCGGTCGGCAGTAGCCGAGGACGTCTGGTCGACTGGCCGCAGAGGAAAGGATCGCGAAGCAACGGGCCGCGGAGTGAAGGACGGTTGCGCGGAGCCGGTGATGGAGGGCGCCGTCGAAGGCCGCGGGTTCTTCGTGGCCGGTGAGACTGCAGCCGATGCGGAAGCGGTGTGCCGGGCTCCGCTGCCGGGTGGATGACCATGGTGGAGTTCCGGCCGGTGGTGATGACCCGCCGTATGGTGTCTGACCTGGGCCGGGCGCGATCTTGGCCGATGCTGTCTGGGTCTACGTACCCACGCTGACCGCGCGGGTTGCTGCAAGGCCTGGTGCCACACCTTTGCCCAGTCGAAGGGCTTACCGGTCTGGATACTGCGGGCCACTTCGTTGCTGATCTCGCGCTGCATCTGCCCGGGGTCGAAGTACTGCCCACCTGTCGGCCCGGGTTTCGGTCTGGGTCTGCCAGCGACGAGCCCGTCTCTGACCTGGGCGGCGACCTCGTGCGAAGGGATCGCGGCCAATGCGATGATCGCAGCTGCCAGCCCGGAACCGGTGCGGACGGAGAGCCGATCGATCATCGGCTCGCCCTGGCCGTGGAGGCGTGCGCGTGCAGCCGGGCCAGCGCTTGGGCCGAGGTGAGCGCCGCGGTGACGCCGTACATCGCAGAGGTGCTGCCGGGTCCGCGATCTTCTGTGGCATCCGAGATGGTGTGAGCTCTTCGGTCACCGTGTATGCCGTTGAGCGTTCCGGTGGCGTCGATGACGTAGGTGGGCCCCTGCCGCCATTCGCCGAACATCACACCCACCAGCCCAGGCACCCGGCGCAGCAGAGGTAGGACGACATCGTCGTCATGTCCGGGAGTGGCGATCCAGTACGTCACCGGTTGCTCGCCACCAGCCGGTGATCCGACGTCGGGGTTGGCTTGGGCGGCCTCGCCCACGAGCAGTTGGAGTTCGAGTTGCTCGATGGCGTCCTCGAGCAACTCGCTGACGTGCAACCGGGGGCCGAGAGCACGTTCCAGCCTCTGGTCGAAGGCGCCTTCGAAGAGCCGGTTGAGCTCGTTGCGGCTGATCACGACCGTGCTGGTACCGGTGGTGGTGAGCACCTCGACCAGCAGAGAGCGCACGTACGCGTTCGCGCCCGGGCCGACGACCCCGATCCCCGCCGGTGCGTGCAAGGGCTTCAAGGACGAGGCGATGCCGTACGGTTTCGCGCCCGCGCTCGTACCTTTGATGCGCGGAGCGGGCGCGACGATGTGCGGCAGGTGTGGAGTGAGCCGAAGGGCGATCTCGCGGAGGAGCCAGGTGATCAGCACCACGACGCCTGCCGTCGCCCAGGCAGGTACGAGCGTCGAGGTCACCTCCCGTCGCACCTGCTCGGATCTCTGGTCGCGGCGCGACCCGTGTGACGTTGCCTTCATCGTTACCCCCGGTGTGTGAAGCCGGGGATCATCACAGCGGGTAATCGGCAGTGGGGAAACGAACAGTTCCGCTCATTGAGCGCTTCCGGCCACCCAGGTGGGGACCAAATCCCAGATTGTGGGGACTTCAAGGGGGTGACCAGTTCCGCTCAATGACTAAAACCGGCCAGCCGTGTCGCCGCCAACGGCTGAAGAGCACTCCAAGTATCCATGCTCATAGTGATGCTGTGACTACGATGGGCGATCGCAAATCGTAGGGTGAGTCACCCATGGGGGCGGGTGTGGGCGAGCAGGACACGGGACTGGCGGTGAAGCTTCTCGACGGGGTGGTCGAGGGGGAGGTGCTGGCCGCCTACCTCAAACTGGTGGAAGCCGGTGGGTGCCCAGGTGAGGAGGCCGAGGACTTCCTCGGTGGTACGGCACTGGTTCGTACTCTCATCGGGTGGGGGATGGCGCACCTGAACCCGGCCGATACTACGAACCCACCTCGGCTCATGCCCGCGCCCCCGCATCTGGCGTTGCAGGCCGCCATGGGTGAGCTGTACGGGGGATGGCGCGATCACCACCAGCGGATGATGAACGGCCACCAACGGCTGCGGGATCTCCACCACGATCTCCCGCGGCCGGGCGGCGGTGAGCATCCTGCGGTCCGGGTTATCACCGACCGGGGCGAGATCAGTCAGCTGTCCGCCTCGCTGATCGGTTCCGTTCGCCGGGACATGATGACGCTGGACAACTGCCTGCAGGAAACCCCGATTCAGGACACCAGCGTCATTCCGCCGTTGCCGCGGTTCAAGGGGACCGTGCGCTATCGGTCGATCTACCAGGCCAACTGCTTGGACAACCCGGTGGTCGCGCGGGCGGTCGAGAGGTCCGTGCAGGCCGGTGAGGAGGCCCGGGTGCTTCCGGAGGTCGGGATGAAGATGAAACTCGTCGACGACACGACGGTGATGCTCCCGCTGACCCCGACCGGCATGGGCGGCGCGCTGATCCTCCACGCCCCGCCGATCGTCGGAGAACTCCGCAAGCACTTCGAGATGCTCTGGAAAGACGCGATACCTCTCGGCTCTGATCAGGCACCCAACCGTTCGCCGCTGACCGACATCCAGCATCAGGTACTTCGCTTGCTGTGCCAGGGCCTCGACGACGAAGCCGTCGCCGGCCGCACCCGAATCAGCGCGACCACCGTACGGCGGCACTACACCGCCATCAAAGACCTCCTCGGCACGGAATCCCGCATGGCCACAGGGGCGGCCGCCGTCCGCCGCGGCTGGGTCCAATGACCCACCATCCATCCGTAAAACGGCGCGAACGGTACGGCTGTGCACCGCCGCCCCATGATGACTTCATCGCCGAACCCCGCCGGGCCCCTCTGGGCGCGGCCGTCCACTGGGAGCAGCCGCAGTGACCGTGAACCGTGAAGCGACTCAGCCGACACCACCCGCCCCTCGGGCGGACCTGCCACCGCACTACCGCGACTTCGTCCCCGGCCAGCGGTTCCAGCCCAGTCTGGCGCTGTCCCCCGACGGCACTCAGGTCGCATACTCCAGCAACGCAAGCGGGCAGTTCGACCTGTGGGTTCATCCCCTGACCGGTGGTTCGCCGCGTCGGCTGACCCAGCACACCGGCCAGGCCGTACGGCAGATCGCCTGGACGCCCGATGGTGCCGGCCTGGTGTTCACCGCTGACACCGCCGGCGACGAGCAGTATCAGATCTACCGGGTCCCGGCCGGAGGCGGACCGTCCGAGCCGATCACCGATGCGCCCGGTCAGCACGAGTTCCGGGGCTCCCCCTTCGACGGGCAGGGGCGGCGCATGGCCTACACCGCCAACGACCGTGACCCGACCGTCCAGGACCTGATCGTCCATGACCTGGTCACCGGGGAGCGGCAACGGCACACCCCACCCGATGGGGTGGCGTTCATGCGGGCCGGGATCTCCCCGGATGGCCGGTGGTTGTTCGTGGCCGGGGTGCGCTCCAACACCGATGTCGACTGCCGCCTCCTGGACCTCACCACTCCTGGTGCGGTCCCGACCCCGGTCACCGACGCCCTGGCGGGCGGATATTTCTGGCCGACCTGCTGGGCGGCTGACTCGGCTGGGTTCTACCTGACCACCAGCCACTGGGGAGAGTTCATCGCCGCCGCCTACTTCCGCCTCAGTGATGCGACCATCCATGCCATCGCCACACCGGACTGGGACGTCGAGCAGATCAGCACTTCGGGTGACACGGTGCTGTGGTCGGTGAACGAGGCCGGAACTTCTCTGCCCCAGGCAGCACGCGGCGGACGGGAGCTCCAGCTCCCGCACCTGCCACGTTCGGTGATCACAGCCATGGACCTGGCCGCGGACGGGTCTGTGGCCGTGCTCCAGGTGGACGCCGCGACCCGCCCCGCGGAGATCGGCGTGATGGACCTGGAAGCCGGAACCTTCCGGTACCTCACCGACACCCGGCCACCCGCACTGCGCACGATCCGGCCCGTGGAGCCCGACACCACCGAGTTCGTCGCCCGCGACGGCCGGACCGTGCAAGCGTTCCTGTACCGGCCGCACGGCGATGGCCCGTTCCCCGCGGTGATGTCCATCCACGGCGGCCCCGAAATGCAAGAGCGCCCCGAGTATCTGCGCGCCGGCCTCTACCAGTACCTCCTCGCCCACGGCATCGCCGTCTTCGCCCCCAACGTGGTCGGCTCCCGAGGGTACGGCCTCGCCTTCCAGACCGCGATCTACCGAGACTGGGGAGGTGCCGACCTACGCGAATTCGAGGACTCCGTTGCCCACCTGGCCGCGTTGGACTGGATTGACCCCGCACGGGTCGCGGTGATGGGCGGCTCCTACGGCGGATTCGCCACCCTGTCCTGTCTGTCGCGCATCGCCTATCCCTGGGCGGCGGGCGTCTCCATCTGCGGGCCCTCCAACCTCGTCACCCTGTCCCGGGCATGCCCGCCCACCTGGCGGCATTTCGTCAACGCCGCCCTCGGTGACCCCGATAAGGACGCCGACCTGCTCAGCTCCCGCTCACCCGTCAACTACGTGGAGAACATCAACGCACCGCTGTTCGTCATCCAGGGTGCCCAGGACCCGCGCGTGCCCCAAGCGGAAGCCGACCAGATCGTCGAACGGCTCCGCGCCCGCGGCGTCGATGTCCGCTACGACCTCTACGACGACGAAGGCCACGGCTTCACCAAACGCGACAACGAGATCGACTCCTACACTCAGATCGGCGACTTCCTCACCCACCACTTGCAAAACCGCCGAACGGTGCCAGCGCCTACCTCACCCACACAGTGAACCCACCGACACGCCGTGTCGCGATCGGTCCTTGCTGGAGCCATTGCCGCAGACCTTCAATAGGCATGAAGTGACCACGCCAATACGGGGGGTTTTATGAGGGTCGCGGTTATCAGGCGGCATAGGGCGCGCGTCATCAGCCGGTTCCTTCCCCGGCGGCCAGGCTCATCCGGATTGCCGCCGCAAGGGGCTCGTCTCGGTCTGTTCGCGGGCGGGCTGCCGCTGGCCCCCGCCGCTCTGGCGCCCAGCGGAGACAACCCCAACGTCATATGGACCCGGGTAACCCAGTTGCCTCACCCGACGCTCTCGGTGTCCGTAAGCCTGCTGCTCACGGCCGTGGTCATCGCTGTGCCATGCGCACTGCTCCATCGCCGTCGAGCAGGTCGCGCGGGTCGGGCAACTCAATAGTTCCCTCGAACCGGGTAGCGGGGCGGTACCGGCACGAAACCGGTCGCCCCGCTCGGCCATTTTGCTCAGCTGGTGGAGGGCGCGTGGGCTTTGTTCTTCTGGGGGAGTTCGCCGGCCCTCCACACGGGGGTTGCCTTGACGCGGGAGAACCGCCAGCCGTGACGAGTGCGGGCCGCCTCGAAGCGGTAGCGCTCGCCCATCGTGAGCGTCGGCTCGGGTGTGGCGGCGTCGCGGACGAAGGTGACGATCAGGTTCGCCCGTACGGTGGCCCGGTCGCCGTCCAGGTCGATGAGGACGTTCGTGGTGACGTGCTGGGTGGCCGCGTAGCGGCTGTGGTTGCGGTGTGCCTGTTCGGCGAGGGCTTGGAGCCCCTTGGCTCGTCCGCCCGGGGTCTCGACCGTGGCATCTTCGGTGAAGATGGAGGCGGTCTCGTCGAAGCGTCGTTCGTCCAGCCAGAGGCCCTGGCGGGCGAGCAGGTCGTTGAGGTCGGCACGGTCGCTGAGTTCCTGGAGCCGGGCGGTGTCTGCGGCTGTGGTCGTGGTCATTTCGATTCCCTGGCCAATCTGTTAGTCAGACTAACGTTTGTCACACTAACGAATGTATATCGTTAGTGTGACTAACGCAACCGGGTAGGATCGTCGGCATGGAACCCCGAGCCGGTGAGGAGACACCCACCCGACTGCGCGCCATGCCGAGCCGGACGCTGTCCATGGCTGCAGCGCACGCCCAGCGACTGGTAAGCGAAGGGCTCACCGGCGCGGAGGCCCGTAAGTACCACTACGCCCTGCTCGCAGCGCTGGAGGAGTTCGGCCCGGGCAGCCAGGCGGCGCTGAGCGGCCGCACCGGTATCTACCGCAGCGATCTGGTCGCCACGATCAACGAACTCACCGACCGCAGGTTCGTCGAACGCGCCGCGGATCCGGCAGACCGCCGCCGCAACGTCATCACCATCACCCCCCAAGGGCGCCGCCACCTGCATCAGCTCGACGTACTGCTCGCCGCGGTCCAAGACGACCTGCTCGCGCCGTTGTCGGCAGCCGAGCGCGACGACCTGATGCGGCTGCTAGGGCGTCTCAACGACCATCACGCCAGGAGAGACCCCTCCGGCGAGGATTCCGCTTGATAGCCAAGGGCATGGGCGACCGGTCGCGTCCTCCCATTCCGGTGGCAGTGCGCGCCCTGGCACGGCTACTACTCCCTGCGGGCTGATACGGCCTGTTGACCACCGTGATCGTCGCCGTACAGCTGTCCGGCTCTCGATCGGATGGTGGGTACGGCACGTACCTGATCGCGGGTTCTCTTTTCGGGAGCATGCAGGCGGCCAGAATCGCCGCCGGCCAGCCGACGCAGGTGGTGCCGCCGATGACGGTGAGCACGATGACGAGCCAGATCTGCTCCGCACCCCTGAGCAGGGCGACTAGGATCGGCAGCGTTCCGACGAAGATGAGGAAACCGAAGACCGCCACCCACAGCAGGGGACTGCCCCCGTTGATCATGTGTGTGTGCATGGACGGTCAGCGGCCCGGCCGCCGGCTCCTTTCCATTGTCGGGTTGAGCGGCGTTCTCGGTGAGGCTTGTTCACGCGGTCGTTGGGCGGTCAGGTGCATGGCCTCACCGATGGTGAGCGGGAAGCTCTCCTGCGCCACTTCCCACGGGCTCTTCGGTCCTGTTCGTGGTCGGGTGGCCTTGTCGATGATGTGTTCGGGCAGGTTGGTGGTCATCGCCAGTACGGTGCGCAGCTCGTCGGGCCGTACGTCGTGCAGGCTCCCGGCCTGGAGTTTCTCGGTCACCTCGCCGAGGATCTGCCGGGCGCGCCGTTCCTGTCGATGCTCTTCCCATTCCGTACGGCCGGGCCCGTGCTCGGTGGCCGCCCATTCGGTGCCGGTGCCCTTCCGTAGTGCGTCCCGGGCGGAGGGCTCCCCGGTCCGTACGTTGGGGTCCCGGGAAAAGAAAGGTGCTGCTTCTCGCATGGCTTCTTGCGGCACATGGCCGGAGGCCCGTAACCGGTCGTAATGCCCCATCCCGTGGGGGTGCAGATCCCGTAGCCGTTGCTCGCATTTGCGCATGGCAGAGCGGGCGGCCGTGTCGTGCTCGGCGTACGGCACCGCTGCGCCCCAGGCCCGTGCGGTTTCGAGCAGGGTGGCCCGTCGAAGCCAGTTCCGGTCGTGGGCTGGAGCCCAACGGGAGCGTGCTTGGTCAAGGGCGGTCTTGAGTTCCTGCTCGGCCGTCTCCCGCGCACGCCCGTCGCGGGCCGCGCGCATGTCGTGGCGTTGCTTGGCGAACTGGCGTACGCCGTTGGCGGTCATGGTGGCGAGGGCGATTAACTGCGCGGTGCGCTGTGCCCCATGTCCGAGGCCTTCGGCGAACGGTTCGGGATGGTTGTCGGCTGTCACTGGTGTCTCCTGGTTAGATGCGTGCTGGTCATGCCGACCTGCTCTTATGTGAACGGCTGTGAGGCTGCGTCGCAAGGCTTGGGCCAGCCTGTGGATAACCGTCCTTTGAAGAGTTCAGCGGCGGTGCGGGGAAGTCGCGTGCAGCGAGTTCGGCGGGGTTGGGTGGGTCCGGGCTGACAGCGGCTATGACGGCATGGGTGACCAGGCCCGGCTGCAGGTTGAGGGCTGTGGCGACGCGGGTGACCTGGTGTCCTATCTGCTGTGGTGGCAGGTGTGCGATGAGGTTGGCGGCGGCTCGGAGTGCGGCCCATCGCTGTTCGGTGAACTCCAGCGGACCACCGGCTCGCCGCATGCTGTTGTCGATGACCAGATCCGCGAGCGGCGCCTCGGACCGCAGCGCCTCTGCTACGGCCGCACATCCGTGGTGGCGCAGCAGGTCTGCGGGGTCGAGGCCCTCGGGCAGGAGCACGGCGCCGAGTGGGCCGTTGACCTTGGCGAGGATGTCCCAGTCCCGTACGGCTGCGGCCCGTCCGGCGTGGTCGCCGTCCAGGGCGAGGAGTACGCCGACAGTGTGGAGGTCGGCGTGCTCCGTGATCGCGTCGAGGTGTGCTGTGGTCAGAGCGGTGCCGCAGGGGGCGACGGCGGCATGGTGGTGCGGGCTGGCAGTGTTGATCGCGATGGCGTCCAGTGGGCCCTCGACGATGACCGGTCGTGCGCCGGTGTGCAGGGCGTGGTGGGTCTCGGCGAGGCCGAACAGCAGCCGGCTCTTGTGGAAGATCGGTGTCTGTGGGCTGTTGAGGTACTTCGGGCCTGCCGCACCGTCAGCTCGCCGGCCGATGAAGCCGACGGCCATCCCCTCGGCATCGCGGATCGGGAGCATGAGCCGGTCGCGGAAGGTGTCGTACGGTCGGCCACTGCGGCCCCGTCTGCCCAGTCCGGAAGCGACGATCGCATCGTTGCTGTAGCCGAGGGTGCGCAGATGCTCGGTGAGCATTCGCCAGGCTTTTGGTGCGTAGCCGATGTGCCATTCCCGCTGCACCTCGGTGTCGAAGCCCCGGCCGGTCAGGTATCCGGGGACCCAGCTTCCGGCCAACTGGCCCAGAAAGAACCGGTGGGCGGCGGCGTGCATGGCGATCAGGTCATCCCGGGAAGGCTCTGCCGACCGACCGCCACTCTGCGGTCCCGGCGGACTGGCCCCGGTGCCCACCGCCACGGATGAATCGTCGTCCGGAGTACGGACCTCGGGCGGGCGTACGGCTCCGGGGAGCCGGTGCGGCGGCGTGTTGGTAGGGGTCTGTGGTGGTGGGAGGGCGGCCAGCTGTGTGCGGATGCGCGTTGCCGTGCGCAGGATGCGGTCGCCGACCATCGCGATGGTTTCCAGCGGGCGGGCCCGCGGATCAGTGCCCGCCCAGCTCTTTAGCGGTGGGAACACCCAGCCGCACGAGTCGATGCCGAGTTGGGCCAGGGATCAGGTAGGCGATCGAGTCGGCTTGGACGCGCCGCACCCCGTGACAGCCCGCGGTGCCGGCGACGTCGATCCGGTCGCCGTGCAGGACGGCGTGGCCGAGTTGGTGCGCCAGGACCCGGACCGCGTCGCCGTCTGCGAGGTCGGGATCGACTCGGATCAGACGATCACCGGGCCTGCGGTGTGCCAGTAGTCGTCCTCCCGCTGGACGTGAAAGGTGCGGGTCATCGCGAGCCGGCACAGCTCGGCCCACGCCTGCGCAGGCGTACTCGCGGGCTGTTCGGGTGGGTCGGCTCCTTCGGTCTGGGCAAGGTCGAAGACGCTGCGAGGATTGCCGGTACGCGACAGGATCCGGATGCCTTGCTCGCCCTTGAGGACGTGCCGTCCCTGGGCTTTCCACTGGTCGTAGGTACGGACCTGGGTGGCGAAGCGAGCCTGGGTGGCGATCAGCAGGGTGTTGGTGAATCCGTACTGCCCGTAGGCGGCGGCGCGTTCCAGCCACCAGGCCCAGGGGCGTCTCCCGTCGTGCAGCGTGGCGGTCTCGTGGTCGGCGATGGCCGTCAGGACACCGGCTTGCCTGCGCTGTTCCTGCTGATCGCGGGCTGGAGAGTCAGGGGCCATCGGGAGCCTCCTCGTTGCGGTGACGCGAGCGGGGAAGCTCCAGCGGCCCGAAGGTCGCACCCATCTCATACCCTCCCGCGGGCGGCGTCATTGCGGGCAAAGGCGGCGAGCTCGGCGATCCGCCCGTTCGCGATCGCGAAGCCCTGCTCGCGCACTCGGCGGCCGAGAGCGGCGTTGCTGACCGCTTCTCCACGGCGGTCGGCGTCGGCCAGAATGCTGCGGACCGCCGTAAGCAGGGCGTCGTCGGCCCAGGCCTCCTCCGCCGGTCCCGCCTCGTCCCTCTCGCGTACGGAGTCGTGACCGCCGCGGATCCGCGAGTCGGGGTGACCGAGCGCCGCCCCGGCAGGCTCAAGTCGCAGGGCGAGGCGTTCCGACAGCGGGGCCTTCCACCGCCACAACCAGTACCCATACGTCTGCTGAAGCCGGGAGACGGCGAGCAGATGCTCGTACTCCAGGACCAGGCCACGGCCGTAGACCAGGACGTTCCACAGCACCATCCGCCGAAGCAGGAGCCCGCTGGACACTGGTGCCAGTAGCCACCGGGCCATCGGGATGCGTTCCCGGCGGGTACCGGACGCCAACCCCACCGACCGCCGGATGAGATGTCGTACGCCCTCGACCACGACGACGAACAACACCGGCATCGCAGCATGCATCACGCTGCCCGCCAGGTCGCCGTGCGCCGCGGCGACATTGACCGCGACGGTCGCGGCGATGTAGCCCCAGGCGACCCACCGCAACACCGGCCACGCCAGGTCGAGGTGTTCCATCAGCAGGTCCCAGGCCAGCAGGATCAAGATCCCAACGTCCATACCGATCGGCACGATCCACGCCAGCTCACCGAAGTACGGGCGCACCGCTTCCCGTACGGTCGCGAAGGAACCGAGCCCGCCGAGCGCCGCCAGTCCCACCGCCATCGGCGCGACGATCACCGCGACGGCTTTCACGGCTCGGCGGTGCGTGGTGGTACCGCGGTGCCCTCCCAGGCGTGTCACGTCGCAGGCGGTCATCGGTGCTGGCCCTCGATCATCCATGTCAGCGTCTGGACCACACCGCGCGGATTGTCAGCGCTGCCCAGCAGGCGGCCGTGCCCGGTGACGTAGGCGTAGGTGCCCTCGGCCCCGGCGCACAGCACCGTCTCGGTCCACCGTGCTTCACGCGAACGGAGCGTGAGTTTCCACCGGCCGTTGCGCGGCTTACGGACCCTCACCAGCACGCCCGTACGGATGAGGTCGTGATGCAGCCGCAACAGGCGTACCTGACGTTCACGCAGCTCGGCCGCTTCGGCTGATCGCTCGTTCGGCTGCTCGGCCGTGACCAACGTTGTCATCGCCACCCCCGTGGTGAAAGCTGACAGACCCTCGCCTGTCAACTAAAGTCGTTGACCGAACGATGCATCACCTCGCAATCACTGTCAATGAAGAACCGCGTGTCGCGGAATCATGGTCTTTAGTTCACAGTCGGAGGGGTAGTGGCAGAACCGGAGCTAGCCGAGCGAGAGTCACCGTCACCGTCGGCGTCGCTGGCCGACAAGGTCGAGTGGCTGATCCGCACCATGTGGCCGTCCGAGGCGCCGCCGCCCCGCAACAACGTCGAGGCCGCAGCCGCCATCACCGCTGCCACGGGGGAGGAGATCTCCTCCACCACCGTGTGGAAGCTGCGCACAGGCCGCCAGGACAACCCCCAGCTGCGTACGCTGACCGCGCTGGCCACGTTCTTCGGGGTACCACTGGGCTACTTCGGCTTCGCCACCGAAACCGCTCCCATCGACGACGACCTCACCATCAAGGCCCTACTGCGCCGGCTGAGCGACCAGAGCATCAGCCGCGATGTGCTCCGCGCCTTCGTCGACCTCTCACCCGAGGGCCGTTGGGCCGTCGACGAAATGATCCTTGCCGTCGCCACCGCCGATCGGCAACGCCACCAGCAGTAAGGCGGCCGGGAGGCCGCGCCTCCGGGCTCTGGCACGGATGAACTGGGCGGTTGCTTGCTGCTGGACGATCCTTTGATCATTTTGTGGGTTTGAGCCAGGCTTCGGTGCGGCGGTATCGGCCGAGTCCGACTGCGTCGAACTCGTCGTGGTGGTTGCCCTTGGTCACTCCGAGTCGGCGGAGTGCTTGGGAGATGGGGGTGCCTGTGATGGGGAACGGCTGGTTCTCGCCCAGGTGGAGCGGGCCGAGGACGACTGCGCCGTTGTCCCAGACCTGCGCGGTGAGGTGGCTGTCGGGGGTGTCGGCGAGTGCGGGTGTCCAGTAGTAGTCCGGGGCCGGTGCTGCGAAGGACAGTGGCAGCTCGCTGTGGTGCCGGCCGCAGCAGGAGCAGGTGAATCCGGTATCGCCTGACATGCGAGGAGACTACCGAGATTGCGGTGAGCTGCTGATCCTGGGGATCGGTGGTGGATCTATGGTGGAGTCCCAGGTGATCACGCAGACTGATGCCTTCTTCGAAGGCTGTCTTTAAGGGCTTGGCGTAGGTGCTGCGGGTCGGTGCCCAGCGCGTCGAGCATCCGGATGACATTCTCGTTGCCTTCCCACAGCACGCCCAGCAGCAGCACTTCGGTGTCCAGGAAGTGCCGCGCTGTGTCGCCGAACAGGCGTTGTGATTCGAGGGATCCCCGCTTGCCGACGTCCAGGATCCAGTCCGGGGCGAAGGCGGCTTTGAATACGGCGATGTATGCACCGAGGTAGGTGGTGGGTACCGGGGCCGGGTCGACGGGGTGGTCGTCGGGGGGATCGAGCAGCGTGATCGCATGGTCGTAGTCGATGCCGTGGTCGGTGAGGAGGGTGGCGGCCGGGAAGTGCTCCTGCCATTCGGGGCCGAAGTGCCGCTGGTCCTGGGACAGTTCGCGGTGGACACGGAGCAGGCCGAGCAGGATGTGCTCAGGTCGTGGAGTGTCGAGTCCCGTCTCCTGGGCGATCTGCTGGGCTTGATCCCGGGTGGCGAGGGACAGGCCCAGCCGCCAGGCCCGGTCGGTCGTCTTGCTGTGGCCTGGCGGGTGCCCGGAGCAGTCGGCCCGTTCGAGGAAGGATCGCAGGACCCAGCCGGCCGGGCGCCACACCGAGTCGTACGTCCCGGCCGCCTCCGTCTTATGACCGTGGCGTCGGCGAAGCTGCGCGAGCGCGTGCTCGGCGCCGGTACCGATGGTGGTCAGCGCCTCGGCGGCCCTGCACTCGGGGTGGGAGAGCAGGCTCATCAGCAGTTCGGCGCGGTAGGGCCGTGCCCGCCCGGCCGCAGTGGCGGTGCGGGTGGCCTGATCCACGACATCACGCAGGGTCCGCGTCCACCATCGTGGTTTCACCGTGCGCCGGGAGAACAGGTGCCGGCGCTCAGAGGCCTCCCGCAGCAGAGTGTCGCCCGCGTTGTCGTCGAGACGCGCCAGCCGTCCCCCATCGGCGCTGTCCCACTCACGCCTGCCGGTCACGATGGCACACAGGTCCCGATAACCGATGCCCAGGTCGAGCAGGGTACGGGTCGAGATCGGATCACCCAGCACCAGCAGGGCGAGCAGCAGGTGATGCGTGCCCGCGGCCTCGCTTCGCGTACGCCGCGCCAGCCGAAGCGCCGCCGTCAGACAGACGCTCGCACCGAACAACGGCCGCGGATGAGCGGACACCTCACTCACGCCGCGTCACCGGCCCTCGTGCTCGATCCATGGCCATCGTCCTTCGGACGGAGCGGATTTCGGTGAATCGGCATGCCCCGATCACTTCACCTCATCTGGACCGCGGACGCAGGGAGAAGAGATATTCACCCCGATCTTCAGATGGTGAGGATCGGTCACGGCGCCTTGGACGCGAGCGCCCCGCCACCATCCTGGTCGTGGACTCCGCGGTGCCCACGGTGCAACATTCCGCGTAGATGGTCGACGGCCTCTCGTAGCCGAGCGATCTCGTCGATCGCGCTCGCCAGGTCGAACTCGCTGGTCCTGCTGTCGAGCAATATCAGCCTGCGTCGCAGGATGTCCTTCTCCTCGTCGCGGATCGAGGCCGCGAGTTCATAGTCTCGGGCGTCGATGGCCGCTTCCTTGCGGTGGCGTACCTGTTTGAGTTGCTCGTTGAGGGCGGGCACCCCGGCGGGCAGTATCGGTTCAGGGCCGATGAGTGGTTCTGCCTCCCTGCCGTGCTCGGCGCATCCGTAACACATGGTCTGGCGGACTCGCCCGCGTGCGCTGGCGACCTTGGCCGTGGTGATGCCGAGCCCGGCCAGTATCTGGGCCGCGGACCCGCCCTCACGCAGTAGGCCGATCAACAGATGATCGGTTCCAATCCGGTTCGGATCCGTCCCCGGATTCTCCAGTGAGGCCAGGGTCAAGGCCCTACGTGTTCCCTCGGAGAACGGGATGTGCTCTGGGGCGGGTCGCTCACCCAGACCCATCTGCTCCTCGACGGCACGCTGAAGCGCATCCGGTGAGACGTCAAGTTCCGCGATGATCGAACTGGCCACTCCGAAGCCAGTGACCAGGCTGAGCAGCACATGGCCGGTTGTGACCTCACCATGATCCATGGCACGTGCCTTGACCTGCGCGGATTTGACAGCGGCGCGGGCACGAGCCGTATAGGGGCCGAGATCAATGCCGTAGGAGTTCGGAGTCATTCGCACATCCCTCGCGGCGGCCCGAAATACGTTCGGCTCACTGCGTCGCAGTGGTTTTCGACATTGGCAGGATGTCCGCTGCCCGTCATCACCCATTGTGATCCATCGGGATTTTCCCGCAAGTAGGTCTGCTCTCCGAGGAGCGAGGGTGAGGAGGGCGACCTCGGCGCATCCGCATACCGTTGCAGACAGAGGACCCCCCGCGACTTGCGGCGCTGAGGAATTGCGCACGGTCACCACGCAGGAGTCGGCTTAGGTGAGGCGCGGGGAGAAGCGGCGGCGTAGCCAGGCAGTCGCGCGCTTGAGGATCGGCAGCTGGGCCTGGTGGACGTCCAGGGCGATGAGTGGGACGCGGGCGGTTTTGTCCCAGGCCACCGGCACGAACACCGAGCCCACGATCAGGTAGAAGCGGGCTCTGGGATGATGCGGGTGTCCCGCTGGGGGATGCCAGGACAACGTGCCGGACGCTGCGATCGCACTCTTGAACCGGACCGCTGGGCTCTGTTCGCCGGAGTACAGGCGATCGAAAGCGGTTAGGACGTCTTCGGTGAAGGCGACCTGTTTCGCGAGGTCGGATGAGGTCAGTTCGAACAGCGGCATACTGCGGTGCAGGCAGGTCAGCGCTTCCAACGGCTTGCCGCCACCACCGTGTCGGGACATCGGCAGGCAGAACTCCTCCTGGCCGTCGGCGCCCCCGGCCAGCAGGAAGAGGTCTGCGGTGTTGCGGGAGTTGGTCCACCGGGGTCGTTGCCGCACCGCTCTGGCATCGCGGGAGAGCTCCTGGCGCATCTGATCTCGAGCCGCCTTGAGGTCGTGATGCCCGCCGGCCCGTTCGTGGTAGCGCTGGACCGCGTGCTCGGACAGCTTCACCTGTGCCATCAACTCGGCGCCGCGAAGCGTGTACGGGTCGACGGTCGGTCGTGTCCGTCCCTTGGTGCGCAGGTACTCCTCGAAGAGCAGGCAGCCGGTGGCGGTGAAGCCTCTGGGATCACGGCTGTCTGTTGCGAGTGGCAGCGCCAGTACGTGGTCGATCAGCAGGAACTGGCCGGTCTTACTGCGCTTGCCAGCGTAAGGATGTGGTAGCTCACTCGAGGTGACCACCCTTCCGCGTGACACCTGCTGCTCCAGGAAGGCGCGTGCCCGGGCCGGGGTGAAGCCAAGGGCTCGCGCCGCTTGTGCGGCCGCGGTATCGGTGATCCCCACTCTCGGCGCCACGCCGCTCCGCCCTTCCTGCTCGACTTCGATGTGGACTCCGAGCCTTCACGACGACTCGACACCACGGCATGCCCACCGGGTGAGAAGTTTCTTTCGGGCCTCAGAGCTTCGAGTAGGCGCGTGATCATGTCCGCAACCGGTCACCAGGGCGGAGTCGCCTAAGCCTCTGCGTCCCTCCGACTGCGGCCGTACCAATACGAGCCGGTGGCGTACGGTGACGAGATTTTGGCTGGTATCAGGATGGCGAGCTATCGCGGAGAAGCCCACGGTCGGCGCTCAGTGCCGGGAGTTGGGCGTAATGTTTGGTCATCTACCGTGGTGAGAGCTTTGCGGGAGAGAAACCGTGCAGGTCACTGGCTCCCCCGGGGCCCCGCCGATAGCTGGAGTGCCACGCGGCGTCAATGTCTTACTTTGATGGCCTTTAGGTGAGACATCCCCCGGCCGGACGTTCGTAACTTATATCCCCTTTACGTCCGGTGATCGTGATCTTAGGCTGCGGTTGATCATCGCAACGTTTGAGGTGTATGCCGCTCCTGCCCTGTTCTGGGACTAGTGGGTGGTGTGCTTGCGGGCGTGGGCGGCGTGCTGTTCGGGGTTTGCTCGGAGGCGTTGTGGGTCGCTCGCGGTTCGTTGTCCAGATCACGGGTTCTGCGTGGTTGCGGCCGGTGGCGTTGCTGGTCGGGTTGGCGTTGGTGGCGGGCGCGTTGCTGGGCGGTGGGGTGCCGGTCCCGCCGTCGTTGATGAGCCGAGCCAAGGTCGTGACGCCGAAACAGCGGTCAGGCACAGCCAAGGGACGGCCGCATCTGGTGTCGTCGAAGCAGACGACCGCCAAGGGTGATGGGAAGAAGCGGCTGCCGAAGCGGCCCAAGAACGCGCCGCCGTTGGAGCAGCCGTACAAGCCGCAGGTGGTCGCCAAGACCAGTGCGAAGCGGCCTGCCCCGCCGAACCGGGTGAAGGTGATGCCAGAGCGCGAGCCTGCGAAGGTGACCGGGTTCGACCCGCAGAAGAGCGTAGAGGATCCGGGGCAGCGTGACCGGTTCACCTACCGATACCGCAACCCGGACGGGACATGGACGGCCCGGGTCTACACCAGGCCGGTGAACTTCCGCGGTGCGAACGGCGCGTTCCAGCCGATCGACGCAGGGCTGGTCGATGATGGCAAGGGTCATTGGCGGAACAAGGCCGATGGCAGCGTGCTGCAGTTCACCGGGAGGGCTTCCGCCCAGGATCTGGCGACGATGGACCTGGGTGGGGGCAAACGGTTCGGGTTCGGGCTCGCTGGTGCCACCGCGGCGCAGGGAAGGGCACAGGGGGACACGGTCACCTACCCCGCTGTCAGGCCGGACACCGATCTGGTGTTGCAGTCGCTGAACGGCGGCAGCATCAAGGAAAAGCTCGTCCTGCGCTCAGCCGATGGTGCGTCGTCGTGGGAGTTTCCCCTGCGCACTGACGGGCTGACGCCGCGGATGACTACTGACGGAAGCGTTGAGGTGGTCGATGCCGCCGGCAAGGTAGTAGTGCACATCCCGCATGGGTTCATGGTCGACTCCAAGATCGACCCTCGGTCTGGGGACGGTGCTCGCTCCGAGGCGGTGACCTACGCGTTGGAGCAACGTGGCGGTCAGTGGGTGCTGAAAGTGACCGCGGACAAGCAGTGGCTGGCCGACCCGGCACGGGTTTTCCCGGTCATTGTCGACCCCACCTCGGTTACGAACTTCAATGACACCTCTGACACCTATGTGCAGACCGGGCGTGGGTCGAGCGCGTCCACCGAAGATGAGTTGAGAGTCGGCACCTTCGACGGTGGTAGTACCAAGGCGGCCACGTATCTGGGGTTCTCACAGGTCGACAACAACCTGAGCCACTCCAAGATCTACGACGTCGATCTGTTCCTGATGAACGCGTGGTCGTTCTCGTGTAAGGACGCGCCGGTCAGCGTGCATCCGATCACCCAGAACTGGAGTCACGTATCGATCGCCGGATATCCAGGCCCGTCGTACGGGGCGGCGCTGGCGTCGCGGAGTTTCGCCGACGGATGGACCAGCGGCAGCGGTGCTTCCAGCCCGTGCCCGGCGAAGTGGGAGGGCATCGATCTGGGCTCGGGCGGTAACTCGCTGGTGCAGGGCTGGGTCGACGGCACGAAGGCGAACTACGGGTTGACGGTCCGGGCGTCGACGACGAGCAGTTCAGGGTGGAAGAAGTTCGCCAGCCGGGAGACCCCGAACGGCCCGTACATGAGCATCGTCTACAGCCCCTACAACGCCTCGTACGCCTTCACGTCCAACCCGCCTACCTTCAGCCCTGCGGTGCTGAACAACCAGGCCGGTTACGTGAAAGTGAACGTCACTAACAAAGGCCACACCACCTGGACGCCGACCAACGGGTACAAGCTGGCCTACGGGGTGTTCGACACCTCCGGAAACCAGGTCTACCACGTGCCGGCACAGACGGCGATGCCACACGATGTGGCCTACGGGGACATGGAGACGGTGAACGCGAAGGTCAACCCGTTGCCGCCGGGGACCTGGACGATCAAGTTCGACATGGTCGACAACGGCAAGTACTTCTCCGACTGGGGTGTGGCGCGCACCGCGCAGGTGAAGGTCACGGTCCCGGACGTGCCCACCCAGCTGAACGAGATGTCCCCGCACAACAACTTCCAGGTCGGATCGCTGACCCCGCAGTTGTTCGCGGACGCACAGAGCGTGGACGCGTGGCCGTCGGCGAACGTCACCTACCAGTTCACGGTGTGCGCGCCGCCGTGGATCACCTGGGAATGGTGCGTCAACTCGCCGTGGCAGCAGACCCCGAAGTGGACGGTCCCCAACACCGACCCCATCAAGAAACTGGCATGGGGCAAGGAGTACTGGTGGACCGTATCGGTCAACGACAGCGGCGGAGCGACCACGAACGGCCCGTGGTACAAGTTCGTCACCGAGGTGCAGCAGCCGGAGATCACCTCTCATCTGGCCGACAGCGCCTCCGCCGGCCAGGAGTTCGGCCACCAGGCCGGTAACTACATCACCACGGCGACTGACGCCAAGGTCGCGACGGTGGGACCCGCGTTGGACATCACGCGCACCTACAACAGTCTCGATCCGCGCACCACTGGGTTGTTCGGTGCGGGCTGGTCCACCCGGTACGACATGAAGGTCGTTCCCGACAACGACGGCAGCGGGAACGTAGTCGTCACTTACCCTTCCGGGCAGGAGATCCGGTTCGCCAAGGACCCCTCCACCGGTAACTTCGCCGCGCCGACCGGCACGTTCGCGACTTTCAGTGACGTGCTCTTCGGCGCGGGTGGATACAAACTGCGCGACAAGTCCGCCACCCTTTACACCTTCGACTCGGGTGGCAGGCTCACCTCCATCACCGACAACCGGGGCAGAACCGAGACCTTGACCTACGGGTTCACCGGTCACCCCGACAAGGTCACCTCCTCCAACGGCCGGTCGCTGAATTTCACATGGGATTTCTTCAATCCCACCCATGTGCTCACCGTCAGCACCGACGCGGTCGGCGGGTCACCGTTGACGTGGACCTACACGTACACCGGCGACACCCTGACGAAAGTGTGCCCGCCCACCTCGGCCACGGCGTGCACCACCTATTCCTATGGGGCGGGGTCGCACTACCGCAGCACTGCTTTGGACGACAACCCGGTGGGGTACTGGCGGCTGAACGGCAACGGCACCAGTGCGGTCAGCGAGAACCTGGGCGCTGACGCCGCTACGCCGACCAGCCTCACCTATGGGACCGGGGCGCTGGCCGGCACCACCGACACCGCCGGGGTCTTCAACGGGACCTCGAGCCGGGTGCGCCTGCCGGACCGCACCATCAGCAAGCAGAGCGGCTTGCTGGCGGTGGAGGCGTGGTTCAAGACCTCCGGCCACGGCACGATCCTGGCCTACCAGAACGCGGCCGCCGGCTCGACGCCCACCCAGTACACCCCGGCAGTGTACGTCGGTAACGACGGGAAACTCCGCGCCCAGTTCTGGAACGGGACCGCGGCACCGATCACCACTTCCGGCACGGTCAACAACAACCAATGGCACCACGTCGTGCTGTCCGGGCAAGGCGGCACCCAGACCCTGTACCTGGACGGGTCGTCGGTCGGCTCGGTCTCCGCCACGATCGACCACCTGAACCAACCGTATGTGTACGTCGGGTACGGGTGGGCTTCATCGGCGTGGCCCCAGACCGTTTCGAGCCCGGGCAACTACTACTTCACCGGGTCCATCGACGACGTGGCGATCTATGACAAGCCCCTAGGGCTGGCCGCGGTCCGGCAGCACTACGCCGCGCGCCTGGCCGCTCAGCAGCTCACCCAGGTGACGTTGCCGAGCAACCGGGTGCACGCGGTCAACACCTACGATGCGGGCACCGACCGGCTGGCCACCCATACCGACCGCAACGGCGGCCTGTGGACGCTCAGCGCCCCCGCCTATTCGGGCACCGCCGATACCCCGATCAAGACCGTCACCTTGGGCACCCCGGCGAGCACAGGCAGCCCCACGATGACCTACAAGTACGACCTACTGCGTGGGAACCGGCTGATGTCCGAGACCGACCAGCTCGGCAAGACCACCAGCTACGGGTACGACACCGGCGGCCATCTCGGCACGATCACCGACCCCAACGGTAACCAGACCGCGCTGTGGTACGACGAACGCGGCAACAAGCGGTACCAGCAACGCTGCCGCGACACCGACACCTGCAACGCCGAGTTCTGGGGCTACTACCTCAACACCAGCGACCCACTGGATCCCCGCAACGACCAGCTGACCTCCTACGAGGACGGCCGCACCCTCAACGCCTTCGCCAGCCCGTACACCACCACCTGGCAGTACGACACCTACGGACAGCAGACCACCGAACTGTGGCCACAGACCGACGAATTCCCCGGCACTCACGGGATCGGCTACGAGTACACCGCCGGCACCGAACCCGCCTCAGGCGGTGGCACCACGCCCGCCGGCCTGCTGAAACGGCAATGGAACGGGGGTGGGCAGACCACCCACAGCTACACGTACACCTCGGCCGGCGACCTGGCCACCGACACCGACGCCGCCGGCAAGCTCATCACCTATACCTACGACGCGCTCGGCCGAGTGTTGACCAAGACCGACACCTCGGACGCTCACCCCAGCGGGGTGACCGTGACCGCCACTTACGACGGGCTGGACAGGACCGTCACGCAGACCGGGCCCGGGGTGACCAACGAGATCACGGGAGTGACTCACACCGCGCAGATCCGCTACACCTACGACGTCGACAGCAATGTCCTCACCCAGACCCTCGACGACACCACCGGCAGCGATCCGGACCGGGTCACCACCTACACCTACGACTCCCATGGGCGCCCCGACACCATCACCGACCCTGAGGGCGGCATCCAATCGGACACCTATGACGTCACGGGAGCCCGCACCAAGGAGATCGACCCGCTCGGCCACACCTACGCCCTCGCTTACACCACGCGCGGGCAACTGGCCACTCGTACCCTGAAGAACTGGACCGGTCACCCCGATCACCCCACCTCCGCCCAGGACCTGGTCGTCGACTCCTACGCCTACGACGACGGTGGCCGCCTCGCCTCCCACACCGACTCCATGGGCCGCACCCTCACCTACACCTACTACGGCGACGACCTCCTCGCCCAGACCACCGCCACAGGTGTGAAACTCAACGGCTCGACCACCACCCGCGACGTCGTGGTCGACTCCCGCAGCTACGACGGCGCCGGGCACCTCACCTCCCAGGTCACCGGCGGCGGCAAGAACCGTATCGACTACGTCTACGACGAGATCGGCAACCGCACCGCCCAGATCATCGAT
This sequence comes from Actinomadura scrupuli, assembly GCF_050971785.1. NCBI lineage: Bacteria > Bacillati > Actinomycetota > Actinomycetes > Streptosporangiales > Thermomonosporaceae > Actinomadura > Actinomadura scrupuli. The sequence goes on from NZ_JBPCCU010000006.1 coordinate 310,443, forward strand.
CCCGGTGAGCTCGCCCGTCGCACCGACTACAAACTCGACGCCGACAACAACATCGTCAAGACAACCCTCACGGACAGCGCGACGGAACGGCAGGAAGTCACCTCCTACACCTTCGACCAACTACAACGGATGCTCTCCCGCACGGTGGAGAACGGCGACGAAGACCTCACCACCACCTTGACGCGAAACCAGCTCGGCGACATCACCTCCACGGTCGATCCGCGTGGCAACGCCGTCGGCGCCACCGCCGCGGACTACACCACGACGTTGCGTTATGACCTGGCAGGACAGCTCGTTCAGGTGACCGAACCGCCGGTCCAGGTGGAACGAGGCGGAGCAGCAGCGACGCAGTCGAATCCGACGCTGAAGATCGGTTACAACACTGCCGGCGAACGCACCCAGATGGCCGATCCCGAAGGCCGCCTCAAGACCATCGGTTACGACAAGGCAGGCCGGGTCACCTCCCTGGCATTGCCGTCCTACACTCCGCCAGGCGGATCAGCGATCGTCCCGACGACCACGGTCAGTTACGACGCCGGCGGGCAGATCCTGCAGAAGACCGACCCGCGTGGTAAAGCGACCACGTACGCCTACGATGCGCTCGGCAACCTCGCCCACGTCGACGAACCACAGCTCAGCACCGAGAACAGCCCCGGAAGATGGAGTTACGACCACGACGTGGCCGGGGAGCAGCTGTCGGAGACCGACCCGATGGGCGCCCGCACCGAGGCGACCTACGACGACCTGGGCCGCCAGATCACCCAGACCGCCGTCGAACGCCACCCCTCAGCGGCCGCCTACACCACCCTCCTCACCTACGACGACGCCGGCAACCTCACCCAGGCCACCCGACCCGCTGGAGACACAACGGCGTTCACCATCAACGGCGCCGGAGAAATCACCGAGCAGACAGATCCACTCGGCAAGGTCTCCACCGTCGACCACGACCTGGCGGGCAGGGTCATCAAGACCACCGACCCCCGCGGCAGGAGCGTTGCTCAGGAGTACGACACCGCAGGTCGTATGACGGCGTCCAAAGATCTCGATACCGACGGGTCGACCTTGCGGACCCATACCTTCGGCTACGACCCCACTGGGAACCTCACCAGTAAGACCACACCCGAAGGCAAGACCAGCCAACTCACCTACGATGCTGCCGGCAACCTGACCCAACTCGTTGAGCCCGTCTCGGCGGGCAACTTCATCACCACGACCTTCGGTTACGACGCCGACGGGGAACGCACCCGCCTGACCGACGGCCGCGGCAACGCCACGATCACCACCTACAACGCACTCGGGCTCCGCGAGTCGGTCATCGAACCCTCCACCCCTGCGCACCTCGACCTGGCCAGCCGCACCTGGACCACCACCTACGATGCCTCGGGCAACCCGATCTCCGAGGCCAAACCCAGCGGTGTCACCGTCACTCGGGTCTTCGATGAGCTAGGCCGCCTCACCCAGCAGAACGGAACCGGAGCGGCTGCCTCGACCGCTCAGAAGACCTTCGGCTACGACCTGGCTGGTAATCGGCTTCGCGTCTCCGCGCCCGGCTCCGACATTCTCACCACCTACAACGACCGTGGTCTGCCCCTGACCACCTCCAGCCCCAACGGTGCGGGTGCCACCTTCGGCTATGACACCAACGGGCGCTTGGCCAGCCGCACCGACGCCGCCGGAACCGCCGCCTTCACCTGGAACGGCAACGACGAGCTCGCCACTACGACAGACGGCATCACCGGCGGTACGGCCACCCGATCCTACGACGACGCCGGTCGGCTGACCGGCGTCCAGTACGGCACCGGCGGAGCACAACGCACCTATACCTATGACGGCCTCGACCGTGTCAAGACCGACACCTTCACCTCGCCCACCAGCACGACCCTTGCCTCGGTCGCCTACACCTACGACAAGGACGACCACGTCACCGGCAAGACAACCACCGGCACCACCGGGGCGGGCACCAACAGCTACACCTACGACGACGCCGGACGCCTCACCCAATGGACCAATCCCTCAGGCAGCCCCACCGAGTACACCTGGGACGCCGCCGGCAACCGCACCAAGGCCGGATCCACCACCTACATCTACGACCAGCGCAACCGCCTGACCTCCGACAGCACAGGCACCACATACACCTACACCGGACGCGGCGACCTCAAGACCACAAGCGCCGGCACCACCACCAACACCCTCACCTTCGACGCCTACGACCGGCTCATCACCGACAACGGTGTCACCAACACCTACGACGCCCTCGACCGCCTCACCACCCGCACCCAGGGCGGCACCACCACCAAGTTCAACTACGCCACCGACCAGAACGACCCGACGGCACTCGCCACCGCAAGCGGCACCGTGACCACCGCCTACGGCCGCGATCCTCATGGCGATCTGCTGTCAACTCGCGTTGGCAGCAGTCCCAGCCTGGTGCTCTCCGACCAGCACCAAGACCTCACCGCAACCGTCAGCCAGACAGGCGACACTCTCACCGGTTCCACCGCATACGATCCCTTCGGCGGACCCACCAGTACCACCGGCACCGCGCCAGGCCTGGGCTACCAGGGCGAATACACCGACCCCACCACCGGTCGCGTCGACATGCACGCCCGCTGGTACACCCCCGGAACCGGCAACTTCACCAGCCGAGACGACTGGACCCTCCACCCCGATCCCTCGGTCCAAACCAACCACTACACGTACGCAAACGCCGACCCGCTCGGCAACACCGACCCGACAGGCCACGCCCCCTGCACCACGCACCCTGGAGGAAGTGGAGGTGGAAGTGGTTCACTAGGCCGCAGCGCCGGCGACTGCGAGGGCGGCTACTGGTGCAACGTCAATGGCTCCATCGTCCCCTGCGGGCAAACACCTCCCGACATTCCGTGCAACCTCCGCAGCCAAACAGGTGCTGACCGAGGCTGCGTCCCCGGCGGAGGCGGCGGCGACGCCCACAACGGCGGAGGCAGCAGCAGCGGCAGCCATGGGAGCGGGAGCCATGGGAGCGGCAGCAGCAACGGCGGTGGCGGAGGCCACCACAGCCCACCGCCCAAGCCCTCACCTGCACAGATCCAACACCAGCAGGTGGAACAAGCGCTCAACCACCCGCGCCCTCGACCAGCCACGAAGAACCCCATCACCCAAAAACAGATCAACAAACAACGAGACGCCAAAGAAGCCGGCGTCCAGTCCGTGGGGTCGACGAACACCCCCCCAGCCCATCCCGGACTCAGTCAACCCGATCTGGGTGATACCTGTGCAGTCGGCATCTGCGCACCGGGCGATCGTGGCTTTCCCGGCTTTCCGACCTTCCCGGACCTCTCCCCGCTACGCTCAGTCCTTGAGGACGCTGGCCGCGCAATAGGTAACTTGCTCGATTGGCTAACATTCCCGAGTAGAGCCCTGGCTGCAGTAATCATCACGATAATCATCGTCGGCATCGAAAGTATCTGGAAGCACATCTGGGGCGAAAATCCAGTCAAGGATCCCATAACGCATGCAAACGATGGTCGTGAGGTCAAAGGATACGCGGGTCATTCGAAGAAACGTATGGCGGAGCGAGGGATTTCTGAAGACATGGTTGAGCAGACGGTGGCAAACGGAAAAAAGATGAAGGGAAACTCTCCTGGAACGAGGAAGTACAAATCCAGAAAGATGTGGGTTGTATTGAATCAGGATGGCAAGGTTGTATCGGTTGGATGGAACTGATGAGCGGTCCGGTCTGGCATATTCAGTCTAATATTACGGTCGATGTGGAGGCGGATGCTCTTTACATTGAGGTCGCCGAGGGGGTCGGCGAGGGCGAGGCGGTTTCCAACGAATCGTTCGCCCTGAATACTCGCCGATCTGAGGTCGTCTTCGATTTCGACGCCGGAGGCCGACTCCTTGGAATTGAGATCCTTGGCGTAAAAGATTTGCTTAGGCCCGGATCTGTGAAGTGATAAATCTCGTCCCTGTTGCTTCCGAGCTTGCCATCGATATTCGGCAACCCGGCACTTGGCTTCAGATATATAGCAGCGTCGGGATGCAGCACGTCCCTCGATAGTCCATTGCGGGGCGATGCCGGAGGCCAGAGCTGCCCACCTGCTGGTGGTCCGTCGGACGACGGACCACCAGCGTTCACAGCCCTGTGCTGGCTGATCATGACTACGCAGGCCCGCATGCCTCTCCGGTTACGGTTCAGGCCGCAGGTTCCGGCTGCCCGGCGGCGCTTCTCGGATTCGTCGCGGCGCTTGCCCTGGCGGGGTGTTCATGGCCGCGCTGATGGTCAGTGGAAAGGCGGTGGCGGCCAGCGCCGCTGGGTTGCCCGGGTCAGAGTCGGTCACGTTGGTGAATTCGCTGATGATGCCGGTGAGTTCGTCGATGAGCGTTTGATAGTCGGCAGGGTCCTGGTCGCTGGGGTTGAGGGTGTGGGCGAGTTCGAGCCAGCGCATCTGTTTGTGGATCTCGTTGAGGTGGTCGAGGGCGCTGTCCAGGCCGTCGGGCATCGCGATGGTGGTGCGGTTGGTCATGGGTTCCTCCGTGACTTCTTCGGTTGGTTTCGGGTCGGTCGGGATGGTCGTTCAGTGGGCCGGTGTTGCCGGTCCGTGTGACCGGCCGGGGCTTGGTGGCGCCGCTGATTGTGGATATCGCGTCCGTACGGCGCTCCGTCTGGCGGTTGCCGGGCCGGCGTCGGGTGTGCCGCTGGTCGTCACCTGTTCCGAGAGGTGTCAGGTGCTTCGGCCGCGCGCGGGCACAGGGGTTGGTGCAGGCGGTGATGAGGACACTGTGTGAACCGGTGTGTTGATCGCCTTGGCGACGGGGACTGGGAAGGCGGCCGTGGCGAGGGCTGCCGGGGTGGGCTTGGTGCGGGCTTGGGCGCGGCGTATCAGCAGGGTGACCTGGTTGCTCAGTGCGGCCTGGGGTCGGCCTCGGCTCAGGTTGAGTACCGCGTAGCGGAGGGTGATGGTGGCCCGGTTGCCGTGGACTTGGGCTCGCTGGTAGTTGCGCAGCAGAGCTTGGGCGTCCTTTGGCTTCACGGGTCCGTACACCTCCGGCCCCTGGCCAGGTGTCGGTAGCAACGCCCATAGTCGTCCAGCCTGGTGGGCGGTGTCGATGCCGGTGTGGTGGTGGTCGGCGACGATCCGGAAGGCATCGATAGCACGCAGGAGCGTCAGGACGAGCACGGACGCGATGGTGATGTCGGGTGCCAGCTGTCTGGTCGGGGTCAGGGTGGTTGCGGTGCGTCGGCCCGGGGTCCAGTTCGGGTCGATGTGCAGCAGGCGGCCGAGGCGGAGAACCAGGTCGTTGGCGTCGATGGCCGGTTCGCTGAACAGGGACCGAGTTTGGGTGGTCAAGTTGGTCAACTGGGTGTTGAGCAGCCCCCATCTGCGGGCCGCGTCTTGCAGTTGGTGGGCACTGGTGGAGGTCAGGGCGGCTCCTTGGTGGTGACCGAGATCGGTCAGCCGTCGGGTGAGCTGTTGCAGGAGCCGCGCGGCCAGGTGGTGGGTGATGACCGCGCGGGCGGCGGTGGCCCGCCAGGTGGTGATCGATTCTTCCGGTGGGGATTCGATGAGGCGTTGCGCGCTGGTGGTGATGCCGCGGATCGTGCGCGCGCGGTCTTCAGCGGCGGCGGGTGGTAGGCGGACGGGTAGGGCTCGTATCGCGACCGCGGCCACCGGTACTGACGCGGGGCTAATTGTCTTCGGGGTGTGGCGGGCAGCCTCGGCGAGCAGCGCCCCGGCCTGTTTCAGGGCCGGGCTGTGGTCAGAACCGGCCTGGTCGGTGATGTGGGCGAGGCCTGCGGCGTATTTGCCGACGAGGCTGAGCAGGTGCCGGCCGGTGTCGACGTTGGCGATCACGGTGGCGGTGGGGCTGTCCCCTCGGCCGTGGGTGGTGGAGAAGTGGGTGGTGAGCAGGTCCAGGCCGCAGCCGAGGGCGTCGGCGGTGGCGCGTAACCGTAAGGCTAGGTCGCCATTTCCGGGCTCAGCCAACGCGAGGTGGCCGTTGCCAGGTTCGATAGCGGCTGCGGGGCGGGCGGCGGTGTGCGCGGCTCGGAGAAGTTCAGCGGTACGTTCCGCCGTAGGTCTGCGAGCCAGGCTGTGGCCGGGTTGCGTGGTGAAGCCGGTGGCGGTGCGGTCGGCGTAGCGGGTCAGGACGGCGGTCAGCTGGGTGAACGCGGCGATGGTGCCCGGGTCCTTCAGTTCCGCGGCGGTCGCTGGGCGGCGTAGCAGGGTCAGGGCATCGGTGAAGTGGGCGTCGGCGACGGAAGTGATCTGCCCGAACGTGGTCATTGGCGCTCACCTCAGCGCTTCGTGCAGGCGGCCGACGTGGATCGCCGCGTCGAGGCAGGCGATCTTGTCGGCGGTGATGGTGGTCTGTTCGGCTGCGGCGATGAGGGCTCGCGTGAGGACCTGGGCGAGGGCCGCTACGGAGCCGGCGATGTCCTGGTGAGTGGCTTGTCCCGGTGGTATGGGTGCTGGTGGCCGGGTGAGGGAGGGGGCGCGGGTCAGGGCGTCGCGGGCTTCGACGGCTTCGAACTGTGCGGTCACGTACGCGGGGAGTGCGTCGCCGTGGTCCTGTTCGGTGAGTGCCTGGGTGGTCAGGCCGGCGAGTTCCAGCCCGACGAACGCCGCGTCGAGCAGTACGGGTAGCTGGTCGGCGGTCCGGATCTTTTCGGTGACGTGGGTGAACGGGTCGTTCATGGTTCCTCCGTGTGGATCGTGATAGTTGGTCCTGGTCGGACGTGGTGTCGTGAGTTCGGTGCTGCACTGCGGCACAGCGGGAGCGTCGAGGGTTGGAGTCGGCGAGCCGGATGCGGCTGCAGTTTCGTGGACGGGACGCTTGGTGTCAGACGGCGTTCTGGATGGCGCGGACCTCCAAGGCAAGGTTCAGGGCCTTGGTGAGCAGGCAGGTCTGGACGGATGCCCGGATGCAGGCGGCTTCGTCGCGGGGGTCGTCGGCCTGGTCGGCGGATTCGACCAGTACCAGCACCAGCACCTCGGTGAGGTTGAGCAACTCGGCCAGCACCGTGTGCTCCTCGGCCTCCGCCGCCCCTGCTGGGCGCGGTGAGCCGAACAGCCAGAACACCGACGGCGCCCGGGAAAGAGCGGCGCGAGCCGTACCGGCGTGCGACAGGGCGCGGGTCAGGTGCGGTAGCCGGTTGGGTGCGGCCGACCTGATCAGGCCTCGCAAGGCGCCGTCCACGACCCCCAGGCCCTCGTAGGCCATGGACAACTGGCCCGGGAACGGCTTCCAGTGAGGCAAGTGCGCCGCGGCCTCCCGGAGCGCGGGGATTGGGGGCTGCCTGAACCATTCTGGATCCCGAGGTCGGGACTGGTCATGGCCGTAGGGCCCAGGTGAAGGACTGGCGGCATCGGTACCGATATAGCGGGCGTCGGTGTGGCGACCCGGACCGGTGAGTGAGCCGACGGCCGGCTCGGCAGGTACGTCGTTGGTACGGCGGCTGCGGGCACGGCCGTGCGAACGTGGGTGGTGGATCGGCGTATGCGCGGTGGGCTCGGTGGTGCTGGGCTCGGACATGGTCGTCCTCCGGAGAGTGGTGTGCGGCCGAGGGTGGCGTGCGTTCGGAACATGGGCGGGGGCAAGATCAAGAACTGGCTGTATGTCCCCGTGAATCGGGCTTTCTCACGTGCGGTCGGTCACTGTTGCCGGTGGTGAGGTCGGCTGCCGGTACCCCGGCGGACAGCGGCCGGGGGAAGCCCTGGGCGGCCAGCCGGGCAGGGTGGATGGCCTCCGGTGAGGCTGCTTCGGGGTCGAGTACCTGTCGGCGTACGGCGTCGGCGATGGCGGGTCGCAGGCTGGCCATGACCCGGTCGACTCCAGTACCGGCCCATGAGCCCAGGGCATCGGCGAGTCGGGCCCGGTCTATGACGTCAGCGCTGTTCGGTTGCAGGCCGTACTGGCGGTCAGTGTGCATACGGGCAGCGGTGGCCACCAGTCGGTCCTCGACCTCCCGTACTCCGGTGACGAGTGTGGTGTCGACGAGGCGGACGGAATGGAACGTGTCGGCGGGCTCCAGCTGGGTTGCGGCGATCTCTTGAGTACCTGCCATGCCGGGGAAGCGGACGGTGCACAGATCGCTGCCCCACTCCGACGGGCGGGAGGAGACGACGATGCCGCGCATTGGCACGCCCAGGCGCCCTTCGTCCAGGACGCTGTCGGCGCTCGGCTGCACCAGGGCGCCGTTGGGGAAGTGAGTGTGCAGGCTCCTGGTGAGCGGGGTGGCTCGTAGTTCGGTGAGCTCGTCGGCGTGGAGCTCGCGGGCGGCCATCAGCGCCCGCTCGAAGTCGACGCCCTGGTAGTCGGCGTAGTGCTGCAGGTCGTTGAGCAGCGACCGCAGCATCACATCGGAGTCCTCGTACCCGTGGCGGTGGGTGATCGGCTGGCCGGGGAAGGCGCGCTGCTCGTAGGCGTCCAGGGCGTGGGCGGCGTTCTCGACCTGTTCGGCGATGCCGGCGGTGGGGTCCTCGGTCATGCCTGCACCTCCCCGCCCGTGGTGTGGTCGGTGTCGTCCCACCAGTCCGGTGGTGGTGGGGTGACGGTGGCCTGGTGCGGGTCGAGGTGTTCGGTCTCGGTGCACTGGTAGAACGGGCCGCGTGGGCCGAGCAGGATGGGCAGCTGGTGGTCGAGGTGGTCGCGGTACCAGATCCCGACCCCGGTGGATCCTTGTAGTCGCAGGGCTTCCCAGGCGTACCACAGGGCGGTGAATCGGGAGATGGCCTCGGCGTGCTGCCACCACTGTGCGCACCAGCGGAACTCTCCGCCGAGGGTGCGTTTGTACATCAGCACGAAGTGGTCGTTCACCCAGTCGGTGACGGTCGGGTACAGCGGGTCGGGCAGTTTCGCCGGCTCAGCAGCGGCGTCGGTGGCGTCGGTGGTGGTGTTGCTGGTCATGGGCCCTCCAGGGGCATGTCGGTGAAGTCGTCAAGGGGCCAGTCCTTTCTGGGGTTGGGTGTTGTGGTTCCGGATGTGAGGCTCGGGTGGAGTCCCGGGCTGGAGTACGAGTTCTGCGGTTGAGGTACGGGGCGGCGGGCATCACCGCGAGCTTCATCGGGGCCGGTCGGGCCGGAGGAGTTCCCGTCGTCCGGCTGGTCGGGCTCGGGAGCCCGGTTGGGTGCCCCCTGGTCACGGGTCAGGCGAATGGCTTCCGGGGCGATGGTTACGGGCTCGTTCGGTGATGGCGGCGTCGGCTTTGGCCATGCGGTCGGTGATCCGGGCGGCGTCAGCTCCCCGATACCAGGGCTTGAGGTGCAGCAGCGCGGGCTTGCTCCCGGTGGCCAGCAGCAACGCGCTGCCGGGCGGCAGTGCCCGGATGGCGGCGGGTTCGAGGATGTCCTGGCGGCGTAGCGAGATCTGCTCGGAGGTACGGCCGTCGCCGTAGGTCAGGGACCGTATGGGCACGTCGTGCTGGCCGACGAGGGTGGCGAGGTCGCGTACGAGGCGGGGTGAGTCGACGCCGGCGCCGATGAGTTTGCGGGTGGCGGCTCCCCACAGGGCTGCCATCCCGGGTTCGCCCCACACGGTGACGCCTTGTTCGTAGGACTGCAGGATGGTGACGGGGATGATGCCGCGGGAGCCGAGGTGGGAGTAGAGCTCGGGGAGGTCGGCGATCCGGCAGATGTTGGCGGCCTCGTCCAGGCACACCACCAGCGGCGGATCCAACCGTCCCCCGGACCGCTCGGCCTGGTGCTCGGCGGCGCGCATCACCGTGTCGGTCAGCGCAGCGATCAGCGGGGCTGCGGCCGACCTGGACTTCGACAGCAGGTAGAGGGTGTCACCGGCCCCCTTGCTGCCGGAGGCGAAGGTGTCGGGGTCGAAGGCGGGCAAACAGTCCTGTGGGGTGACCCAGCGCAGGATCTGCTCATCGCGCAGGCATTTCGCGGCGGTACGGGCGGTCTGGTAGATGCCGTCGCGGGTCTCGGTCGCTCCGTTCTGCGTTCCCTTCAACGACGACGCCATCAACGTGAACCCCGCTGCGTGCAGCAACTCGATCGGGGTCGGCACGGCGGGCTCGTCCAGCCAGCCCGCCACATGATGCAGCGAACGGCCGGAGGCTGCGGCAGCCAGGAACAGCGCGCACAGCAGATCCTGGGCAGCAGGCCCCCACAGATCCTTCTTGTTCGGATCATCGACCGTGAGCACGAAATGCCCGGCCAACCGGTGCGCGTCCTCGACCGTCGACAGGTTCTGCAGTGGGTTCCACCACCACCCCTGCTCCTGGTAGGTGATGAGCTGCGGGTCGAACAACCACACCCGGCTACCCGCCTTCTCGCGCAGCGCGGCGGTGGCAGCCCACAGGTCCGCCTTGTTGGAGGTCGCGATGACCGCGCCCGGCGCCGACAGCACGTACGGGATCGACAGCGCGGTCGTCTTCCCGGACCTCGGCGCCATGAACGCGATGAGCGTGTCCTCCCACGACGCGTACAACGCAGGCCCCGGCCGACCACCACGTCGCTGCATCTCACCCAGCAACAATCCGACCTGCCCGGGCGCCAGCCGCGTGGGGTCGGTCCCGGTAAGGGACCGGCGCAGCTCCACCGCCTTCGCCGCAGCTCGCGCAGGCTTCAACGGCTCCAGTCCGGGGTTGTCGGCGAGCGCCGGCACTGGATCCCCAGGCTGTGGATAACCCGCCGCGACCCTGTGCCAGATCACCCATACCGCTGCCCCGGCGGCGCTGATGAGCGCCATCAGGATGACCAGTACCAGAGGTGTGGGCGTCCCACGCCAGGCGAGGTCGGTGCGGTTGCGGGCGATAGCCAGTGCGAAGTCGAGCCCGAACTCGCGGACCTGCCCGCCGGTCAGGGCGGCGGCGAGCTTCGCCGACACCCAGACGACGCCCAGACCCATGATCGGTGCCCAGCACCCGAAAAGGATCATCCACCCGCCGGCCGCGCCGGTGTGCCAGATCGACGCCCGCGGCCCCAGTGCCCCGCTCATACGAGGCTCCGGGTACGGACGGCCTGAAAGGCGCGATCGAGGCCCGGACGATCGCCTTCGGCAACGCCGCGTTCCGCAGCCGTGGCCCGGCACCCCCAAAGCAGATTCCGACCTCGCCCGACTTCGTGCGGCCGTGAGGTACGCGTGGCTCGCCCGATCCGGCTGAGTTGAACCGGAATGCGCAGGTGCAGCGGCACGTGAAAGCGCGAAGCCGCCGGCCTACGGCTCTCCCGTAGTGTCTGCACATGCTCGTGTGGATCAACGGTCCCTTCGGCGTCGGGAAGACCCAAACCGCCCATGAGATCCATCGCCGCCTTCCCGGCAGCGTCGTCTGCGACCCTGAGCAGGTGGGGTTCGGCCTGCACCGGATGACTCCTGCGCCCCTGCGCGGAGACTTCCAGGATCTTCCCGCCTGGCGGCAGGGTGTCTACGAAGTGCTGGACCTGACCCTCACCAGGCACAAAGGCATGGTGATCGCCCCGATGACGATCGTGGAGCCGAGCTACTTCCAGGAGATCATCGGCAGGCTGCGCGATCAGGGCCACCACGTGCGGCACTTCGCGCTGCTCGCCGACCGTGAGACGGTGCTGAGACGGTTGCGCGAGCGCGGCTTCGGCCACGCCCTGCAGTTCGTCGCCGGGAAGAACGCGCCGTTGCGCCGGGAGACCTTCGCCGTCTCGAAGCTCGAGGTCTGCCTGGAGAGCTTGAACCGGCCCGAGTTCGCCGTCCACGTGCGGACCGACCGGCTCACCGTGCCGCAGGTCGCCGGGCACATCGCCGACTCGGCCGGCCTGGTGCTGCGACCCAATACCGACAGCGTCCTGCGCGGGCGCCTGCGCCGGGCCTGGACCGGGATCCAGCACATCCGATTCGACTGAGCGATAGGCCGGGCCCTCAGGCTCCGGCCTGGGCCACTGCCTCTCCGGACCTTCAGCTGGACGCAGGCAACCGGCTACTCCACCCCTTGGCCCGCTCCTCACTGGGCACCAGTCCCGGAGTGCCGCTGAGACCATCCAGATTCTGGCCGGATCCTCTGATCTGTGTCGTACAGCTGCTTCTCGGCTCCCACCAGCGACAACTCGACGGGGATGCCGAGGCGTTCGCCGGTTTTGATCAGGTACTTGCCGCGGCCGGGGTGGCGGGCTCCGGCCTGCCAGGAGTCCGGTGCCGACCACGAGGTCACCAGGTGTTGTTCGGGGCCGGTCAGCGGGGTGATCTCGTTGACCCGGGCGAGCTCGCGGGGTGGGAGTCCGGCCAGGATGGTGATGGCGGACCGGTCGGCGAACCCACGCGCCTTCGCTCGGTCTTCTTCGGTAGCAAGCGCGTCGAGGTCAGCGAGCGAGTGGGTGATCATGATGGAGGCCATGCCCTTGGCGCGGTTGAGCCGGGTGAGGGCGTCGGCGTGTTCTACCAGGCCGGGGGCGCCGCGCAGGGCCCGCCAGAGTTCGTCCATGACGCCGAGGAAGGAGCGGCGCGGGCCCGTACCGAGGTCGGTGAGTGCGGCGCAGGCGTCGACGGTGCCGAACGCGTACGCCCAGGTGCACAGCATCGCGGCGGTCAGCAGCTTGTCCCCGGCCGCCCGGACCCGGGAGATGTCGACAGAGATGGCAGGTGCGTCCAAATCGAGGGGGTGGGTGGTGGGGCCGTCGAAGACTCCTGCGAGGGATCCGTTGCACAGCAGGTCGAGGGTGAAGACCAGGTCGCTGACCTGCTGCCGATACCCGGTGACGGAGTCGGTACGAGCGGCCGACCGCAGCTCTTGGGGGCCTTGCTCGAGGACGGCCAGGACGTCGGGCACGGTCGGCTCGCCGGCTGACCGATCGTCGAGGAGGTCGATGGCGCGGCCGAGCACGACCTCTTCGGCGTTGGAGATCCGCGCCTCCCGCACCAGGGTGGCCAGCCCCATCAGCAGGGACAACCGCCGGCCCCGTACCTCCCACCGCAGCGTCTCGGCCTGGGCGGCGGACAGAGTGCGCAGAACGGCTCCGAGGGGCCCTGCATCGAGGGGGTTGATGCGGTCCGCGCCGCGGCCGACGCGGATCACCTGCCCCCCCAGGTGCTCGACCAGCATGGTGTAGTCGGGTTTGGTGTCGCCCAGGATGATCGCGGTCTGCCCGGTGGCGACGGCTCCGGTAATGAGGCGTTTGACCAGGGTGGATTTGCCGGTGCCGGGCTGGCCGAGGACGAACATGCCGGGGTTGGTGACCAGCCCGGCGCGCATCCAGGCGAGCGGGTCGAGGCAGACGACCTCACCCCATAGCTGGTGGCGGCCGACCGGCGTGCCCACGGTGGGGGTCCCGGATCCTGCGGTGAACGGGTAGAGCCCGCACACCTGCATCGTGGTCGCCTGCAACTCCGGCGCCGCCTCCACATGCACGGCACGGCCGCCGTACGGGTGGCGCCACCCCCACGCGGGAGCCAGTGCTTCGGCCATGGCTGCCGCCTCGGCGTTGGCGTCAGGTTGGGCGGGCTGTTCGGCACGGATCGGGTGCTGGGCGTTGCGGGTGAGCATCAAGGTGAACGGACCTCCAAGGTGGAGCGGGTAGGCGGAAGAAGCGACGGCAAACTCACGACGGCGGGCTGGTCGTCTTCTGGATGGGATGAGCAGGGGCGGCCAGGCACTTGGCATGCGGACGGACGGATGGTTCGCGGTAGTCAGTGGGTGAGTCGGCGGGCGAGTTCGGCTGGGCAGATCCCACACGGCAGGGTGGTGGCGAAACCGGCGGCCTGGCTGCCCCACAGACGACGCAGCCGGATCTTCGCCGTGCCGGCCGCTGCCTCCGTATGGGCGACGGCGTGGGCGAGGTGGTTCGGGTGGGTGACGGTGACGGTGGCGTACATCGAGACCAGGCACACCCCGGCGCCCATCGCTTCCTCGCCTGCGGCTTGGCGGGCGCGGGCGGTGTCGTAGGCGTCGCGGGCGGTTTCGTCTCGGCCGGTACGGCGCCGGAACTGGGCGCGGAAGGCCGCGGCGTTGACCTCCTGCTGCAACGTCCTGCTCGCCGCCGCAGCGGGAAGCGCCCGGTACTGCAGGGTGACCCGCTTCGGGTACGGGCCCGGCGCGACAAGGCAGGCCAGGACGTCGGAGCGGACGTTCTGTCTCGGCGGTTCGTGCCACCCCCACGACACCGAGATCCCGCCATCATGCTCGTAGCGGTCGGGGTGTTCAGTGGCGCCTACCGGTCCGGCGTCGCACCAACCGAGGATCTCGGCGGATCCGGGCCGGTTGAGCAGCCGGTTGACCTCTCCGCGCGAGGCCGGGTCGTAGCAGGTCCGGACCGTACCGGCGATCTCGGCAGCGGTGGCGCGGCCGACCACGGTGACCCCGCATCCGCCCAGCGCCGATGCCAGGGTGTCCATGGTCCGGCCGAGTTCTCCGACGGCTTCAGCCAGATCTTTCGGTGCGGTCGCTGAGGCTTTCGGGTCGAAGGTGACGCTGACCTGGGTGTCGACGTCTGCGGCTGCGGCCGGTGCGGTCGCCACCACTTCACCGATGATCTGCCTGGCCGTCTCCGGGGCGTTGGGGTCGATGGCAGTGGCGACCGCGTCGGCGAGGGTGGAGCCGGGTTCCGGTGCGGTGTCGACCGTGACGCTTACCCACCGCACGACAGGCATGTGCCCGAGCGCCGCCAGCCATCCGCCCCACGAGGCGACCCATCCGTCGGCGTCGTCGAGGTCGGCCAGCCATGTCGAGGCGGGTACGACTCGTAGCGTCGCGGTGAGCAGGCCGGTGCGCCGGTCCCAGACGATCCCGTACCGGCTCCCGTACCCGTCCTCGGCCGACAGCAGGGTGAGCGGAGCCAGTACACCGGGCAGCTGGAACGCCCGCGGGTGGTCGATGACGATTCCGGCCCGGTACCGGGTGTGGCCGTGCCACGATCCCCACCACCAGCGCCACCGGCCGACCAGGATCTGCGCCAGCGGCCTCCCGCCGACCCGGATCAGCGCGAGCGCCGCGGTGACCAGCGCTGGAGGGAGCAGGTAGATCAGCGCTCCTGGCCGTACGGCGGCGAGCACGATCACCGTCAGTACGATGCCGAGTGCGGTGAATGTTGTGGTGGTGCCCATGCCGAGTAGGCCGATCGCGCGCCTTCTGCGCCAGCCCCCGTAGGTGCGTACCTCAGGCACCGCCACCACCCCCTCCGCCGCTTCCACTGGGAAGGCCATCCCCGCCGCCGTCTGCGGAGCCGCTGGGGTTGTTCAGCCAACGCACCGTCTCGGGGCCGCGCTTGCTCTCGTGGTGGGCGGCCTGCACGGTCGACGGACCGACAGGCTCGTCGCCCGGCCCCTGGGGCGGCTGGGGGTTGCCGCCGAACCGGGCACCCGGGAACTGCCCGGTGGGTTGTCCGCCGGACGGGACCCCTGGATCGCCTGCCTGCTGCTGCCCAGTAACCCCGGAACCCGGCTCGTCCGGCGGGTCGGCCTGGGCGCCTCCGGATACGGACTGGCCTCCCGGATCGCCGTTCCCTCCCGTTGGCGGCTGTTGGCTGTGGCCTTGCGGTTCTCCGCTGCTGGGGTCTTGGTGGCCGAGTTGCTGGTTGAGGTAGCTGGCGTGTTCGCTCGCCAAGGAGCCGCCGGGACTGCCGCTTCCGGTGCCGTAGGAGCGCAGGGCGCCGATCGCGGTGGCGCCGCCGATGATCGCGCCGAGGAACCCGCCGCCGGGGCTGGAGTCGGTGCCGCCGGTGGTCCAGGTGAAGAACTTCATCAGTGCGGGGAAGGCGATGAGGCTGATGACCATCATCGCGAACCCCATCAGGATCGCCCGTAGGTCCCGGCCGGTGCCGATCAGCGTGAACGCGGTCGCGTACACCATCGCCGCGCACGGCTTGTAGAAGATCAGCGCGAGCATCCAGCCACTGACCTTCTTGAACCACAACCGCGTCCCCGCCATCAACGCCCCGGCCGCCGCCAGCGGCAGCAGCCCGGCGAGGATGAGCAGGGCGGCCTGGCGGAACAGCAGCAGCACCGCCTGGATCATCGCGATGAGCAACGCGATGATCCCCAGGATCAGGCCGACGCCCGAGGGGACACCGGGCAGCCCGAAGGTCAGGATCATGCGGTGGGCGAAGTCGTTGCCGGTCGACAGGGGCAGCACCCAGTTGCACCAGGCGTCGCCCCACTGCAGCAGCAGGTTCGCCAGTACGGTCCCGAACGCCGCGCTGCCGCCGACGGTGGCGGCGATGGCTACCAAGCCGGTACCGACGTTGATCAGCGGGTCGGCTTTGCGGGTCAGCATTATCTTTCCTGCCGAGACCAGGATCGCGGCGATGGCCACGGTGACGCTGATCGGCATGGTCCATGTCTGGATGAACCCGATGACCGGCTCCCGGGTCAGGTCCGGTGAGGACCCGGTCACCCACCAGGCGACGGTCCGGGACACCACCCAGCTGACCGCATGCTGGATCGAGTCGGCTACGGACTTGAGAGCGTCTCCGGTGAGGCTTCCCACCACGTCCGGTGGGGCGAACGCCCCACCGGTGTCCCTGTCCGCAGGGCAGCCTGCGGGGTCGGTGACCGGATCGCACTTGGGCCTGGCCAGCGGCGCCAGCATCAGCATCGTGAGCATCCGCCCCTTCACCTCCGGCCCGGAAAGATGGTGTAGCCGTCGGTCGGGTCGACCCGGGTGGCCGATGATGCCCAGGCTCCGCCGGGCGGAGCGAGCACTCGCCAGTCGTTGTCCTCCCAGCGCACCTGGATTCGGGTGGCCATCCGGTAGGTCAGGTCGTCGTCGCCGCGCCGGGCGGTGACCATGTCCACCGTCGCCTCGGCGGGCGTGTACCCCTGCCACCGGTACGCCTCGATCTGCGCCACCGGCCGCCCCAGCGGCGCCCCTTCATCGACGGCCGCTTCCTGGCGCAGGTCCTCGTACTGCTCCCGCGTCCCGGCCAGCATGGCGTCGGCGTCACCACCGATCACCTGGTGCTTGATGGTCGCCTCGAACACCGCCGGCCCCCACACCGCGTTGGCGCGCTCGGCGATGTTCATCGCTGCCAGCAACGCACCCAGCGGCGTACGGGCAAAACCACGCGCCAGCCCGTTGCTCGGATCGCGGGGACCATCGGTCGCCGACGTCGGAAGACGTACCAGGCCTGAGTAGTCGGCCCACGTCACGGCGGCGAGGTCTATGTCCGGGGCCGGATCCGTCGCGGTCACCGGCGTGGCTAACGCCGCCGGCACCGGCTCTTTGGGGGGTCTGTCTGTGAGGTCGTGATGCAGGGAGGCATACAGCAGGGTGCCGGTGACGATGGTCGCGATGGCGACGTGGGTGACGTTGCGGCGCCTGCGCCCGTTGGTTGTCCGTGCGGTTGTACGGGTGATGCTCATTTGAAGAACACCCCCACGATCGCCGAAGCGGTCGCGACCAGGCTCAGCCCGCCGAGCACCCAGGGCACCCCGGTGGCTCCGTCGGCGGCGAAGGTCGAGCGGTTCTTACGGCCGATGGCCATCTGCCCGGCGCAGATGAACAGCCCGGCGATACCGCACACCATCACGCCCCACTTGCCCCACCCCAGCAGCGTGTTCATCTTCCCCTCCAACTCCGGAGGCGCCTGTGGCGGCGGATTCAAAATGTTGACCGCCGGAGTGGCACTGGGCGCTGCCTGCGGATGTCCTCCATGGGCGTCGAACCAAGCGGGAAGCAGGTGGACGGCGTGGTCGGTGATGCTGGTCAGAATGGGCACGGAGCCTCCTGCGTAGTAGTGATGGACAGCGGCCCTTTCGGTGCCTGCGGTTGGTTGGTGATGAGGTCCGTGAGGTTGGCCAGGGCTCGTCGGGCCCTGCCGGGCAGCGCCACACCGTTCGGGTCATCGACCAGGCGCAGTGCGGGTACGAACGGGATCCGTACCGTGCCGCCCACCCGGCCCTCCAGCAGCGCGAACCGAGTACTCGCATCAGCCGGCTCGCCTCCGGCGCCGTCACTGACGATGGCCAGCGCGCTGATCCGCTCCCCGCAGGCATGCAGAGCGGTGACCGCACGGGTGGCGTGCCGCGCCGCAGGCACCGAGTTGCGGCATACCACGATCAGCGGCCGACCGTGCGCCCGCACCGGCGCATACGCCGGATCCGGATCCAGTACCGACCCCATGTCCCAGGCCGCACCCAGCAGCGCGGAGAGCGTCGTGGTCCCCGCGCCACCATGCGCGCCGGCGACCACCACCTCGCGTAACTCTCTATCCGCCGGACCTTCTGCTGTGGCCGGTGCCTGATCTGGTCGTAGTTGTCGTAGACGCACCCTGTAACCCCCGAATCACTGCCCCGAGTGGCGAGGTCATCACCGTAAGTGGCATAGTGATGGAGCGCAAGCATCACCAAAGCGTTTCTCGGAACGCTAGGTATCAACAGAGCGTGCTGCCGCAGACATGAACCGGAAGACTGACCGCCGTCCCCAACACGAAGGAGCCGACCCATGAACGAGCCGAACCAGCCGCCGCCCGGCCGCGATCCCGACGTACTCACCACCGCCGAACTCGCGACCAAGCTCGGGCTGTCCCCGCAGACCATCCGCCGGATGGCCAACGCGGGACAGCTCCCGGCGCTCAAGACCGGCAAGGACTTCCGGTACTCCTGGACCGCCGTCAAGGAGGTACTGCGGCAGCCCCACCACGAACCCGGGGGCCGAGCCAATGACCACGACCACCACGACACCGATCAGGGCCGCAAGGGCGCGGGCTTCCGTGCCCAACGCCAAGCCCACCAACAGGCGGGTTCCACCGACTGAGCCCCACGGGTGGCGAGTCCCACCGCCAGCACCGCCTCGGCACGGCTCTGAAACGAGTCGATGTCATGAACGGCACGGGCGTGTCGGAACGGGCGCGGCAACGTGCTGAAGGCCGCCGTTGGTGCCGGCGCCCTGGTGTTCGGGTTACCACTGCTGCTCGCCGTCCTCGTCGTCATCCACCCCGGCGACACCTCAGCCACCGGCACCGGTCTCGACGGCGCACCCACCGCCTACGCAGGCAAGGACATCCCCACCGACTACCTACGCTGGTACACCGCCGCCGCACGCACCTGCCCCGGCCTGCCCTGGGCGATCCTGGCCGGCATCGGCAAAACCGAATCCGACCACGGCCGCAGCCACGCGCCAGGCGTTCAGTCCGGCACCAACTCCGCTGGGGCCCAGGGGCCGATGCAGTTCCTCGCCCCCACCTGGGCCCAGTACGGCGTCGATGCTGACGGCGATGGCAGCAAGAACGCCTACGACCCGGCCGACGCCATCTACGGGGCAGCGAACTACCTGTGCCATTCAGGCGCCCACGACGGCACCGACGCCGGTATCCGCCGGGCGCTGTTCGCCTACAACCACGCTGGCTGGTACGTCGACTTGGTGTTGAAGCACGCCACGCACTACGCCGTCCGCGTCGCCTCCGGGCAAGGCGGCGTCGCCGTACAAGCGGCACTCCGCTGGCTCGGTACCCCCTACTCCTGGGGCGGCGGCGGACCCAACGGACCCACCTACGGAAGCGGCAGGGGAGCTGGCACCAAAGGCTTCGACTGCTCCGGCCTCGCCCAATACGCCTGGGCCCAAGCCGGCATCCACCTCGACCGCATCGCCGCCGCCCAGTACAACAACGGCCCCCACGTCCCGCGCGACCAACTGCGGCCCGGCGACCTGCTGTTCTTCGCCACCAACCCCAGCAAGCCCGCCACCATCCACCACGTCGCCCTCTACTTCGGCGACGGCCGGATGATCCACGCCCCCCACACCGGCGACCACGTCCGCATATCCCCATTCACCGGAGACCCCACCAGAGAGGCCGAATACGCCGGTGCCACCCGGCCCGGCGCCAACCCAGACCGTTGACCCACCACTGCCTGGAGGCAGCCCATGGAAACCCTCAAGTTCAGCGACCTGACCCACCTGCCCTCCGTCGTCGACATCGTCACGGCAGCCCGCGCTCTGGGGCTGTCCCGCTCGCACGCCTACGACCTGGCGAAACGTGACGTGTTCCCCTGCCGCGTCGTCCGCATCGGTCACCTCTACCGAGTACCGACCGCAGACCTGCTGCAGCTACTGGGCGCCGGCCAGCCGGAGGCCCAGGAACGACTGGAGGCGGGAAGCTAACCGAACGGCGGGAGGCCGGGCGGCCTGGCCTCCCGCCACACCGGTCTGCGTAGATCAATGTTGATCGCCTGGACGACGAAGAACCTGACTCCTGGCTACTCCGCAGCGCTCTATGGATAAAGATCAACTTTGGCAGCGTAAACATTGCGATTAACCGCCTCGTGCGCGCAGGCCCGGCGGTTCACCAATAGGCAGGAGGACCGTGAGGGCTCCACCCACCCAGGTACGGTCTCAGGTCATCGGCCTTGGGTTCAGGGACCTCCGGGAATCGAGGCAAGGTACGGGTCGGATCTACCGCGGTCGCATAGGTCTCCGCCCAAGTGAGCCACCTTTCGCTCTCCTCCGAGAGCTGCGTCCGAGTCTCCGACGCATGGTCCCTGATCCTGGCCACGTAGCGCCTGATGTCGTCGGCCAACCCCATCCGCTTGATCTGCCCGCTCAGTACCTTCACGAGATGGGCGTGGCCGAACTGCTCTTTGGCCCCCCTCATCGCCCCCTCCCACCGCTGGCGCTGCTCCTCCCCCTTCCGCGCCCGCTCCAAGCGGTGCTGCTCAGCCTCCTCGGCCTTCTGCTCGAATTGAGCGAGAACATCCGCGAGCTCGTCCTCCAGCTTCCACCGCCTGCGGTCGGCGAATAAGTACCTGGTGTCGCACGGGTCGCCGTGGCGGATCTGTAGGCGCCCCGAAGCAACACTGTCGCTTCGGGGCACCTGGTACCAGGCCCCTCGTTCGGCCTTCTTCAGCTCAGCCGCGGTCGCACGGTGCGGTACAGAATCGGTCTCTTCCCAGAACGACAACTCGTACGCATGTCCTTGGATCACGATGCATGCACCCCCGCTGTAGCGGTGACGCGAGTCGCTACCCTGGGCTACCCGGTACCCCCGTCGTTCTGCCTCAGTGAACAGCGCCTGGGCCAGCCGCAATGCTCGGGGAAGAGCCTCCTTGGACACCTTCATATGCACGACACCGGTTTGGTTGCGATTGTCCATTCGGGAGTCGCGTTTGTCATGGCGTCGGATTGCTCTGGAGAACCTGTCTCGAGTTGCCGCGACGAGAGGGTGGGGATTGGTCAAACGCGTAGGTACCGGGACCAGCGGCAGCTCCACAGGCCTTTCCGGTCCGGTTGTTGGAACACCTTCCACAGCAGCCGAATCTCGCAGCGAGACCCACACGTCGCCGGTGTACGGGATGTAGGCATCGAGCCGATGTCCTTCGGGAAGCTTTTCCGGGTTCGTCAGAGCCACGGAGACCGCTTTTCGTAGAGCCCTCCGGGTCGGCTTGTCCGGATCGGTCAGCTTCAACGTCCCTCCGGCCATCTCCACCTGGACCACCAGTTCCTCTACGGTGATCACGAGCTTCGCTGGCTTCTCTTTTCGGGAGGGCCGCTCCTTCGGGGAGGGCTGCCGCGGGACTCTGTCCTTTGGATGACGGCCATGTTCCAGGTAGTAGTGACCGACATCGGTGATCACGGCCGTCCAGACGCCGTCCTTGCGCGGCGTGGTGACGTATCCACGCCCACGCAACGCATAGACCGAGTTGGCGAGCCTCGGCTCTTTCGAGGTCACGGGATCAGTGCCATCGACGATCCGCTTCAGGAGATCGACCTGGTGGGGCTTGAGGGAGTAGCGACTCACGCTCGCCAGGATGACCGAGAGGCGTGACTCGTGCACGCAGGGCACACGACTCGAACCGAGCGCCGGACCCAGACTCTGAGACTCGTATCTCGTGGCACTGAGGATTGCCATGAATGAGCTCTCGCAGTTGTCGGCTCCATCTTGCCCACTCGGTCCCCCACATTGGCCGGGGTGATCGACGCGCGCACCTGGCTGCCGAGTGTCAGGATGTCGACATATGGCGGACCATGTGACCCTGGGATGCCCATCGAGAGGGCTCTGATGCGCGCTTACGATCTACGCTACGAACCACCCGGGCAGTCCTACGCATGGATGACAGATCTGCATCCGAGCACGTGCCTGGTCATCGGCAAGCTTCCCGACAGCGAGCGTGACCGTGTCAGAGCGATCGCCACCGATGTGCGTGAGAAGCCGCCCAGCGGTCTGGCCAAAATCCTTCGAAGTGGCGGCTATGCATTCTGGATCGATGAAAGCTGGCATGTCCTGATCTTGATCGGCGGACGCGAGCCGATCGTTGCGGAGACGGGGCGCAGGCGGTCGACCGATGACGACAACCACATGGTGCATGCAGAAGCGATTTACCTGGAGCAGCGGGAAAAGGCAGACCCCTTTCTTGGCAGCTCTCGATTCAGTCCTGGTGACATGGTGCGTGCCCAAGACTCTGGCATCGTCGGCCAGGTGAAGAGCGTCTCCACCGTACTTGGGAGTTATCAGTACGAAGTCGAACTGCGTGGGGTCGTCAAGCAGATCAGCGAGCAGAATCTCACCCGGGTGGACGGGAACCCGGGTGACCCGGCGTTCTGGATGATGCAACCGCCGGCCGGCGCGCCGGGGACTGCTCTCACCCTCACCTGGACGAAGTTGCAGCATCCGCTGACCGACACGCTGTACTCCTTCGCCTCCAGCAAGACGCTCTTCCGCGCCTATCAGTTCAAGCCTGTCCTCAAGCTGCTCAACGGCTCATCCGGACGGTTGCTGATCGCCGACGAGGTCGGTCTGGGAAAGACGATCGAAGCTGGCCTCATTTGGAGCGAACTCGAGCAGCGGCTCCGCCTTCAGCGGGTTCTCATCGTCGCACCGGCAGCACTGACGCTGAAGTGGAAGGCCGAGATGGCTATTCGCTTCGACCGCGACGCGACGGTGGTGCGGCCGGTCGATCTGGACAACCTCGCCGAAGGCCTAGAGCGGGGAGACGAAACGAAGTTCACCGGCATCATCTCCCTGGAGTCGTTGAGGATCGCCGATGGTGTCCTGGAACGGCTGTTGGACCTCCGCCCCCGGTTCGACCTGGTCATCGTCGACGAAGCGCACAGCATGCGAAACAGGGAGAGTAAGTCGCATGCCCTCGGCCGCCTGCTGGCGGACCTGGCCGACTACCTTCTGCTGCTCTCGGCGACCCCGCTCAACCTGGGCAATGACGATCTGTTCAATCTCATGAGCTTGCTGGACGAGGAGAGCTTCAGCGACCGAGTCGTCTTCGAGCAGCAGCTCGAACCCAATCGCGTTCTCAACGAGGTCGCGCGCTCGCTCGCGGGGGCTGGGCGCCTTGAGCCACGAAAACTTCTGACCAAACTCGACGGACTGGCCGACAGCCGGTTCGGTGCCACGGTCGTAGATCGTCCGGATTTCGGGCTGTTGCGGGAACTGCTGAACGCGGACCGTCCGCTGCAGCACGATGAGGTAGCCCGTGCCAGACGGTGGCTTACGGATCTGAACGTGTTGAGCGGAGTACTGACCCGGACCCGCAAGGCGGAGGTGCCGGATCAGAAGGCGGTCCGTGAGCCGCACGCCATCGATGTCGCCTGGACGCCCGAGGAGCGGTCCTACTACGACGGTCTCTTCAACTGGTACATGCGCCGTGCCCGGGAGATGGGGACTCCGCCGGGATTCGCGATGCAGATGCCGTTGAGGCTCGCGGCAAGTTGTATACCCGCTTCCCAAGCTGCGCTGCGAACAAAGGAGCCGGGTCTCTTCCGGGCAGAAGTCGATGATTTCGACGACAGGGGAGAAGGGATCCCGGACGACCTTCAGAGGCTGCGGGCACTGATCAGTCCGGTGACGGTCGACACGAAGTACGACCGGCTGCTAGCCGAGCTGCGCGACGTTAGGGATGCGGGGCTGCGACAGGTGATGATCTTCTCTTTCTTCCGCGGCACGCTCGCCTACCTGGCGGGTCGGCTGCGTGAGCACTTCAGCGTACGGGTGATGGACGGATCGGTGCCACCGCCCGAACGCCAAGAGATCATGCAGGACTTTCGTGCCGGGAGCTTCGAACTGCTGCTGCTGAGCGAAGTCGGTTCTGAGGGTCTGGATTTCGAGTTCTGCAATGTCCTTGTCAACTATGACCTGCCGTGGAACCCGATGCGGGTGGAGCAGCGGATAGGCCGGCTTGACCGGTTCGGCCAGCAACACGAAAAGATCTTCATCTACAACATGCACGTCCCCGGCACGATTGAGACCGACATCTTCCAGCGGCTCTACGACCGCATCGGCGTGTTCCAGGGTTCGGTCGGTGAGCTCGAACCGATCCTGCGCGGCGAACTGGAGAACATCCCCAAGCAGATTCTCGATCCCCGGCTCGATGCCGCTGGGCGGGATCGAGAGGTCGAACGGATCGCGGTCGCGCTGGAGCAGCGTGCTCACGACACCGAAGAGTTGCGTGCCACCCAGGCATATCTGTCCGGCATCGACAGCCTGCTGATCGAAGGGCTCAGCGAGGAGGGCCCGGCTGGCGGTCGCTTCATCGGCCAGGCCGAGATACGGCGCATGTTGGATGAGCTCTTCCAACGCCACGGCGGACGTTTGCGGCCCAAACGCGCCGGAGTCTTCGAACTCGTAGGGGCGAAAGACCTCGCGACACGGCTACGCCACAGCCAGCTCGGCGGAGACGGCAGCCGATACACCATCTCCAAGCTGGTCAGCCAGCTGTACGACGGCGCTCCCATACCGTGCACCTTCCGGCCAGAGCAGGCGAGTAGGGAGCCCATGGAACTGCTCTCCGCTCGGCATCCGCTGGTCAAGCTGGCCCTGGAGGTTCTGGCCGAGGAGGACCTGGCACTCCCGCGCTTCGGTTCGGTCACCGTTCCCGGCATACCTGATGGGCACTGCTACCTGGTGCGGATCGACCTTGCGGAGACCTCGGGTCTGCGTCCGCTGGTCGAGCTGTGGGCGACCGCCATCGACCTCAGTACGCAGGAGGAGGATGCGGAGGTGGGCGACCTTCTCCTGACCGCACTGGCCGAGGGCACCCTGGGTGACGGCCCCTCGGAGAGCCCGGCGGAGCTCGAACGGACCTGGCGGAGTGCACAGGAGCAAGTGTCCGCCCGCCGGGTACTGACCGAGCGATCCCGGGCTCAGGAGAACGAGGCGCTGGTCGAGGGACGTATCCGTGCTCGCGAGAGCTCGCTCGACATCCAGCTCCGCAAGACCCAGGAGTTGATCGAACGACTCCAGTCGGAGGGTAAGGATGGCAGCATCATCCGCCTGCATGAGGGGCGCATCCGCAATCTTCGCGAGGACCGCAGACAGCTCCGGGAAGAACTGGCCTCGCGTCGGCGACTCGGAATCGCGCTCTCCGCTGTCGCCATCATCCTCATATCCCCGGAGGGGCGTACTCCTTCTCCAGGTACCAGGAGGTAGCCGGTAGGCGCGCCGTATTGGCGACTCTCTTGAGCACCAGCTCGGCATGGCCGTGCCCGCGGATCACCGGCCACTGCTCTACTCGCATGATCTTAGGCTGGTGCGTCGCATCACTGATGACGATGCGACCATCGCAGCTGATCTTGAACAGCAGGTTGTGACCCAGCCGTAGCTTGATCCCGTCATTGACCTCACCGTCGTACCTCAGACGGAGATACTCCCCGGATACCGCACGGACCCGCAGTACGCCTTCCCCCTGACGCGGGCCGGGGAAGTCCCTGCCCCGCCATTCGAAACCAAGCGCTGACCTGGTGTAAGCCTCTGCCGGAGTATAGAGCGGGGTGTAGGCGGGATAGATCGTGTGGCTGTGCCGCTGTCCGTGGTCGGTGTACTCCAGGACGAAGTCGAACCCGGGGCGGTGCAGGTTGACCTTGTCATACCCGGCCGTGTCGGCCAGCCCGGCGACGATGGCTTCATCCGAGGCCACGCCGGCATTGTCGTAGATCAACGCACGGGGGAACAGCTCCCCGATACGCCGTTCCACATAGGGGATGCGGCTCATCCCACCTGCCAGAAAGACGTACTTGATGTCCTTACTGAGCCTGCCAGGATCCATGGCACGAAGAACATCGGGGGCATAACTGCCTGTTTCGGTAAGTTTGGCGGCCCGTACCGCTGCCCAGACGAGTTCGGTGGCCAGATCCATCTGCGGCCGGAAACACTCCTCCAGTCGCTCTCTGGTGTAGGTGAGGGTAGGCAGTTGGGCTCTGCCTAGCCCACGGAAGACGATCCGATGTTGCATCTGCGTGGACAGCCGGATCTTGGCCTCGCGGGCCTCTCGAAGTACCACCGCCTCAGCGGTCTTGGCTTCGGGAAGTCCTGCAAGATCGAAGCCCTGTCCGGCCAGTTCATCGATGATTTCCCGGGCGATCGCGGCGTCCAGTTCGTCACCGGCCAGCCGCCTGCCGAGCGCCGACAGCACGGAGATTTCGGGCTGTGGCCCTCCGAGGACATCGAGAACGGCGATGTCCAGGGTGCCGCCGCCCATGTCGAAGACCAGCAAACGTCCATCTGGCGCTTCACGGTGGGCAAGGAACCGGTGCGTCACCCAAGCGACCCCGGCCGCGATGGGCTCGTCGATCAGCATGGAGTGGGCTACCGGCAGACCTGCCTGTTCGGCGAGCCTGAGCAGCCGACGCCTTTGCTTGCCTTCCCACATCGCGGGACAGCCAAGACGCACCTCCTCCTGCATGTTCAAGGGCCGACCTTGCGCCTCGGCCCGTCGGACGATTTCCTTGAGCAGCGTCACGATTACCTGATCGGCATCGACTCGGTGCACCCCATGGATGTCGGTGGTTTCCACGAAGTCGGAATCGGTAGTTATCGCACGTTTGATCGAACGGATGATCTGGGCCACTGGTAGCCGCTCTGCTTCCTCACCGACCAGCAACTGGCCGTCCTGGTATCCGGCTAGTGACGGAAACCAACGTGTACTGCTGCCCAGTGGGGCGATATCCACTGGTAGTAGGCCGCTGCGTTCTGCGAGCAGTGAAGTGGACGTACCGAAATCGATTCCGACCGCTCGCTCGACCACGCCAGCCATCCGACCTCCTCTAACACCGACCAACGGGCTCACAGCCCGAAGCCGGGGGGACCAGTAGAGCCGAGGGTAGAGCAGAGGTCGGACAATTTCTGGCATCAAGGAATTACGATCGAAAGTGCATTGGAGACTCGTTGATCATTATTGGGGTGGGCTCACCAGCGCCCGGGAGAGCAGGACATCTTCGCTCCCTGACCGCCAGAGGCATCCGGGGCGCAAGACGGTTATGGGCTCGCCCGCCGTTGGCGCCCCGATCAGAGGCTCGTGAGACCCAGGATCAAAAGGCGCTTCCGCACCGACTTCGCCGACCACCTCGAGGCCCTGATCGGACAACATTGCATGAACGCGCTCAATCAAAACTTCCGGGGTGACTTTGCTGGCGGTGAGTTCCTCCACCTCTGCTGCAAGATCGGCCATGCTGCGGAGGACGTCGATTTGGAGCTGGCGTTCCTGGGAGGCGCGCACTCCGACGGACCGCTCATGCTGCTGTTGCAAGAGATTCTCGAGGCGCTCGGACCGGGCGGTAAGCTCGCGGCTTCTGGCTTCTGCACGCTCGGCCCGCTCGTCCGCCTGACGCCTCTCGGCCTGAGCCTGCTCCACGTCGGCTTCCAACCGGGCCATTCGGCCCTCTCTCGCCAGCGCCCGGACCCATGAGTCGACGACCGGGTCGTTGCCGGCCACCCGCTGGAATGCGTTGGCGATCCCCTGCGCCGGTAGGTACTCCACGAACTCCTGCGGCAGGGCGAGCAGGCCGGACAGCCGTGTACGACTGGTCACCTTGGACAACTCCCGGGCCATGAGCGGGGCGATGACACGTTCGGCCACCTCCTGCCGTGCGGTGACGCGACCAAGGACCCCGGACGCGCAGTCGGTCAGCTCCGTCAGGCTCACCTCACGCCACCAAATCTCATCGGCGATACGCTCGGGCCAGACACCACTGACCGCCGACAGCAACGCTGCTCTGCCACCCCGCCGGGTCAACGGGAGCTTTGCTGCGATACGAGCGACCAGCTCAGGGGCGACTGCTTTGCGCTCGTCCGGCTTCATCACCGGCAACCGCCGGTGGAGGATCTGTGTGACGCTTTCGAGAATCTCGAGCTCGTCCTTGCCCGGCTCAGTGGCGGTGGCGGTGGCGGTGGCGGTCAATTCGATGAGCGCCGGTAGGGCCTGCGCTTCCAGGGGCCAGTCGACGACTCGCCGGAGCAGCCCACTGGCGGCGGACTTCAGCCCAGGACCGGATGGCGAACGCCCACGGAGTTCCGCGGCGGCCGCCGCCAGGACGGCTTGGATCGATGTGAGGTCGACCGCGGACTGCTGTTGAGCGGCGTCGATCGGCTCGGCGGGTCGCGGCAATGCGAGTAGCAGAGCGTGAGCTTGTGCTCGCTCCTCATCGCAGACCGAGGTCAGCAGACGATCGACCCCGGCATCATCCAATCGACTGCCCAACCGAGCCGCGGTGGCCAATGGTTGCTGCCCGTAGTGCAAGGCGGTCGGCACCGGCTCATCGGTGAGCGCCGCAGCGAACGCCTCGGCCAACGACACCGCGCCGGGCGTGGTCTGCGCCTCAGCCGATTCGCCGGACGCGTCGACGGGCTCAGCAGTCCCGTCGGGTGCGCCGGCGACGCCGACCGCCTCCCCGGCGACATCGACGACCTCAGCCGGAGCGGCGCCCGGCACGGGCCTGGCACTCAAGTCCTTGACCGGGGCGGGTTCACTCGCAACCTCGGTGTCCGAGTCGCCCGGGCCTTCGGCCTGGGTAGGGGTCTCGGCTTTGGCTCTGGTCCACTTGTAGGTCATCCTGCCGGTAGAGCGAATGCCGTCGTGCTCGACCAGCTTCTTCTGCGCCTGCTTCCAAACCCTGTCTACGACCTCTCGTGCCACCCCGAGGTCCATGAACTTCTGCTTGATCTCGGTGGTGGTCAGAGCCGACTTGTGTTCGGACAGCAGCGATGCGACGACAGTGACCGGATCAGCCTCGAGCCGGGCGGTGAAAGCGGCTATGTCCACCAGAGCCTGATGGAGCAGGCTCCCTTGTGGTGCGAACCTCGTCGTAGCACTGAAGACGACCTCTTCTTCGGTCCCGTCATCGTCCCAGCGGACCGTCATCGCTGACCCCTGTTTCGCCAGGAGTATTCCGGTGCGCACCCGTCCACCCGAGTCCGGCAGCTTTCTCACGACGACTTTGACCTGATCCACGGCTGCCACTGTAGACGGAGACCGAATAGCCGGTACCCGAAGCGACCATCAGTACGCTCGAACGCCCTGCTCGGACGGATCACTCGGCAGTCGCTGACCGATGGTCAGACGGCCGCTGTGATGGCAGTGTGCTCAGTCCGGATATTGATGGACGAGGAAGCTCAGGTGACCGGCGGGAGACAGCGAACGCACCGGTCGATCGCTCCATGGTGGATACAAAGTTGGGTCCGCACCGTGGCGAGGCCCGGCAGCGCACGCACCGTACTCGGACCGGCTGTGCCGAAGGATACGCTGTCCTTGCGGGCTCTCTCCTTCGCGTTCAGTAGGCTTCGAGCCCAGGTGTAGTGAGACTCCATGTCCTTGTAGATGCCCAACTGATTGGCCTTCGTGCCGTAGAGCTCCTTGAGGGCTTTCTTCGCCTGGCCCCAGAGCGGCGATATCGCCGCATGATCATTGCTCTCCCGGGCGGCTCTCATACTGGCCAGCAGAAAGAGGAGCCGCACCCGCTTCTTTTCCAGTTGCTTCTGGTTGAGGGCATTGACCACGGGCGTCTTCGGATCATTGCGCCTGCTGGGATCACTTGGATCTGGGGCACCACCACCCCAAACGTAACGCGAACTGTTCGTCGCGGCCCGTGTCGTCCAGCCGGCGTTCCCCGTGAGCACTACACGTCTACGCGTCATCTTCGCTCCGAAACACGTACGGCTTACGGATCAGCCGGGCAGGGGGATGGTAACGCCTCCGGAGAACATCGAGTCGTGCAGCTTGAGTGACTTGAGCTGCACACCCTTGGGGACGTCGAAGATGAGCACGCCTTTGACACCGTTGCCGGGGTTGATGTCCTTGAGGAAGGCGTTGGACTCGTCGCCCATGGCGATGGTGGCCTCGGTGTCGGAGTCGAAGTCACGGCCTTGGACGTCCGCCAGTTTCTGGTTGGAGTTGTCGAAGGTCCGGGCCTCCTTCCCGATGTTGCGCACGGTGACGTAGACCAGCACGTACTGGCCTTGCGCGGTCCGGCCGAAGTACTGGTCACCGACGCGCCGGACTCCCTTCTTCACCTTGGTGACGGTGAAGGCGAACTTGCCGTCGCGGTACTCCCTGCCGATGCCGTTCATGACCTTCTTGGCTGCAGTGGCCGCCGTGCCCGGCGAGTGCGTGCCAGCTCCGTCGCCACCGGCCTCCGTGGGCGTGGACGGCGAGGCTGGGGTCTTGGACGCCGTGCCGATGATCGCCGCACAGCCGCCTGCCACCACGAACAATCCGACCAGGACTCCGATCGCGATCAGGCAGCCCTTGCCCGCTCCCGATCCACGGCGCTGCGGGGGCGGGCCGTAAGGGGCGGCAGGCCCGTACGGGCCGGGGGTGGGGGTCATGGGGGGCTCCTCGACGTGGGGGGACAGGCGATCGGTCGAGGCCAGATCCTAGCGGCTTTGTGAACTTACTACACGGATTTTTTATGTGTACTTCACTCACATGCGAGACATTCGTAGACATTGCATGATTTGTTCTCTACGGTGGCGGGGAGCCCGTCACGGCGACCGGCAGCGGCCGGGGCCTTCCGGGTGGGATGATCCCTGTGCTACGAAGTGTCCGCGCCTTGTGACCTTGAGTTGAAGACGGGCTGAGGACGGGTTGAGGAGAGACATGTCGACGACGACGGCCGAACAGCCCGCTATCGGGGCCTTGGTCCAGGTCAGGGGCCAGCGCTGGGTGGTCAGCGATTTCGACGCCCAGGCCGCCAGCACCCTGGTCACGCTGCAGAGCGTCGAGGACGGCCGGTACGGCGAGACCTTGTCGGTCATCTGGGAAATCGAACCCGGCCGGCGGACGCTGCCCAGCGGCTCCCTACCGGAGATAACCAAAGACGGCTTCGACTCACCCCGGCGGCTGGCGGCCTTCCTGGACGCCATCCGCTGGTCTGCCGTCACCTCCGCCGACGTGAAGACCCTCCAGGCGCCGTTCCGGTCGGGGGTCGCCATCGAGGACTACCAGTTGGAGCCGGTCGCTCGGGCATTGGACGCGCCCCGGGTGAACCTGCTGCTCGCCGACGACGTCGGGCTCGGCAAGACCATCGAGGCTGGCCTGGTCGCCCAGGAGCTGCTGCTGCGCCATCGCGGCCGCAAGATCCTGGTCGTGTGTCCGGCAGGCCTGACAGTGAAGTGGGCCGACGAGATGGCCGAAAAGTTCGGCCTGGACTTCACGGTCATCGACTCGGAGCGCTGCGCGAGCGTACGCCGCACGCATGGTAGCGCCGCCAACCCGTTCGAGGTCTACCCCCTCGCCATCGTGTCGCTGCCGTGGCTGCGCACTCCCAAGGCACAGCGTCTGCTGGACGAGGTGCTCCCACCGGACGGCCCCACCTATCCGCGCACCTTCGACCTGCTGATCCTGGACGAGGCGCACCATGTGGCACCGGCCGCGCCCAAGCAGGTGTACGCCGTCGACTCCCAGCAGACCAAGCTGATCCGACGGCTGGCCCCGCACTTCACCCACCGGCTGTTCCTGTCGGCCACCCCGCACAACGGCTACCAGGCGTCCTTCACCGCACTACTGGAGATCCTCGACGACCAGCGGTTCGCCCGCGGTGTCGATCCCGACCCCGCCGCGGTCAAGGACACGGTCGTACGGCGCCTGAAACGCGACATCGTCGACGCCGACGGCAAGCCCAAGTTCCGGCAGCGTGACGCCCGGGAGATCCCGGTCGCCTACCCCGAGGACGAGCGGAAGATCCACGGGCTGCTCAAGCAGTTCACCGCGGCCCGGCGCAAGCGCCTCAACCAGAGCCGGGGCCGCAAGGCCGCCGACCTGGTGACCCTGCTGCTGAAGAAGCGCCTGTTCTCCAGCCCGTACGCCTTCGGGCAGACCATCGGCGTCTACGCCGACACGCTGCGCTCCAAGGCCAGGACCGTGGTGGTGCCGGACGAGGAAGAGTGGCTTGAGGAGTTCTTCGAGGAGACCTCGACGCTGGATGACGAGGCGCTGGAGGAGGCCGAGCACGACGCGCTGGCCCGCACCAAGCCGCTCATCCAGGAGAAGCACGACGAGCTCGCGCTGCTCCAGCAGATGAAGGACTGGGCCGATGCGCACGACGCCGAGCCGGACGCCAAAGCCGCCGAACTCATCGGTTATCTGAAGGCGGTCTGCGTCCCCGACGGGAAGAACTGGACCAACGAGCGGGTCATCGTCTTCACCGAATATCGCGACACCAAGAACTGGCTCCGCGACCTGCTCCGCGCCCAGGGCATGGGTGCGGGCCGGGTGGCGGAGCTGGACGGCAGCATGACCGCGCAGGCCCGTGAGCAGTTGCGGCTCGCCTTTCAGAAGGACCCGGCCGACAACCCGGTGCGCATCCTGCTCGCGACCGACGCCGCCAGCGAGGGCATCGACCTGCAGAACCACTGCCATCGGCTGGTCAACTACGACATCCCGTTCAACCCCAACAAGCTGGAGCAGCGCATCGGCCGCATCGACCGGTACGGTCAGCGGGAGGTCCCGGAGATCCGGCATTTCGTGGGCACCGGCTGGGACAAGGCCGTCGACTCCTACGAGGCGGACCTGGAGTTCCTGTCCCGGGTGGCCAAGAAGGTCGCCCAGATGGAGGAGGACCTCGGCTCGGTCAACGCGGTCCTCGCCGACGCCGTGCAGCGCAGGCTGACCGGTGAGATCAGCGACTTCGACATCGAGCGGGCCGGCACCAGGAAGAAGGCGGGAGCCAGGACCGGCAACGTGGCCGCCGAGACCAACGTCGGTGAGCAGGTGCGCAAACTGCGCGCCGAGCTGGACAAGACCATCGAGGAGTTGCACATCAGCCCCGCCGGAGTGCAGCGCGTGGTGGAGGTCGCGCTGGACCTGGCCCGCCAGCAGCCACTGGCCAGGGCCATCGACCCCGACGAGCTGTACGACGTGCCGACCCTGACCGGCTCCTGGGAACGCGCCTCCGCCGGGCTGCTGGAGAAGCTCGCGGCCCCTGGTGAGGAGCCCAGGCAGCGGCCGGTCACCTTCGACCAGAGGGCCGCCAAGGACCGCGAGGACGTGGTGCTCGCCCACCTCGGCCACCCGCTGGTCGCGATGTCCACCCGGCTGCTACGGGCCGCCGTCTCCAATGATGAGATCGGCCTGCACCGGGTGGCCGCCGTGGTGAGCGACGACCCCGAGCTGGAGACCGTGCTGGTCGGCGTGTACTCCCGGTTCGTGCTGGTCGGCGTCGACGGCGTACGGCTGCACGAGGAAGTGCTGCACACCGGCGGCTGGGCCCCGGAGACCGGCCGGTTCCGAAGGTGGGAGAGCCTGAAACGGCTCGGCGACCTGCTGGACCGATCGCTCGGCACCGGCCGGCCCGCGACCCCGCGCCAGCAGGCCCGGCTGGCCGAGCGGTGGGAGAGCGCCCGCGTCCTGGACGGCCTGCGGTCCGCCATCGACTGGCGTACGACCACGCGCCGCGAGTCGCTGGAGCGTACGCTCGCGCAACGTCAGGACGCCGAGCAGCACCGGATCACCGCCAACCTGGCCCAGTTCAAGGCCAGCCTCCAGGCCCAACTCGCCAAGGGCGACGAGCAGGACGCGCTGTTCTCCACCCTGGAGACGCAGAGCAGGGACGAGATCGCCCAATACCACCGGGACCGCAGATCCTGGGAGGAACGCCTGCGGCGGTTGGAGGGCGAGCGCGACTTGGAGCTGGCGCAGATCGCCGCCCGGTACGCCGACCCCCGCTCGCACACCTTCCCCGTCGCCGTGATCTTCGTCGTACCGAAGCAGGAGATGCAGTGATGGCCCCCGGCAGCAGCCGCTTCCCCCGGCACTCCGATACCTTCGACCACTCGGGCTGGCTCGACCTGATCGAGGTCTCCGGACCGTTCCTGTCGATCCCAGTGCTGCGCAGGGCGTGGCCGACGCTCGACGCGGTCGACAAGCAGACCCGCGAACGTCTCCGCCTCGCCCAGGGCACCGGCCTCGGTTCTGGTACGGCCGCCGACCGGCGGGAGTGGATCGACTTCGTGCTGGCCGACCTGCTCGGCTGGGGCGACGCCCTGCACACTTCCGGTCTCGGCGAGCTCGCCCTGGAGGTGGCCGAGCACGACTCCACCCTCACCCCGTCGTTCGCGCTGGCCGAGCCGGGCGAGGACCCCAAGCCCGAGGCGCTGCGGTTGCTCGGCCTGGTCTGCGACGGTTCACCCACCCAGCGGGTCGCGGGGGAGGACTGGGCCGCGACCCCGGTGGACCGGCTCGCCCAGCTCTGCCGGCACCACGACGTACCGCTCGGCCTGGCCACCGACGGCCGGTGGTTCGCGCTGGTCTGGGCACCGCGCGGCGGGGTCACCACCACCGCCGTCTTCGACACCGTCGACTGGGCGACCGCCGCCGAACGCGACGTCGTACGCGCCTTCGTCTCGATCCTGAGCCGGTCCCGGTTCTTCGCCGTGCCCGACGCCGAGACGCTGCCCATGCTGCTGAAGGCCAGCCTGGACAACCAGGAGGACATCACCGAGGCCCTCGGTGTCCAGGTCCGCCAGGCCGTCGAGCTGCTGGTCGCCGCGATCGGCCGCGCGCACACCCTGGACGTCAAGAACGACGGAGCCGGGATCGGCGACGTGTCCGCGCATGAGGTCTACCGGGGCTCGGTCTCGGTGATGATGCGCATCGTGTTCCTGCTGTTCGCCGAGGAACGCGGCCTGTTGCCCGCCGACAAGGAGCTCTACCGGCAGGCGTACTCGGTCGGCCTGCTCTGCGCCGAGCTGGAGGACCACGTCCTCGCGGGCTCCGAGCAGGACCTTGAGCACAGCAACGCCGCCTGGCACCGGCTGCTCGCGGTCTTCAACGCCGTCTACTTCGGGGTCTCGCACCCCGACCTGACCATGCACGCCCACGACGGCTCCATCTTCGACCCCTACCGTTATGACTGGCTGCCGCTGACCATCGATGACCGCACCGTGCTGCACATGCTGCGCGCCGTGCAGTACGTGCAGATCGGTACGGGTCGCAACCGCGAGCGCCGCAGGCTGTCGTTCCGTGCCCTGGACGTCGAACAGATCGGGTACGTCTACGAGGGCCTGCTGTCCTTCGAGGGCTTCTACGCCGAGGAGCCCGTGGTCGGGCTGATCGGCAAGGAGGGGTACGAGGAGGAGGTCCCGCTCCGGGTGCTCGCCGACCACGCCGCCGCGTGCGCCACGGTGGAGGAGCTGGCCGCCCGGCTCGCCGCCGAGTACAAGGACTCCAAGATCGGCTCTGCGGCGGCGCTGACCAAGAAGCTCGCTCCGCTCGCCGGAGCGGACCGCCAAGAGGCCGAACGCAAGCTCCTCGCGGTCACCGCGGGCGACTACCAGCTCGCCCAGCAGCTCCTGCCGTTCTACGGCATCATCCGCACCGACCTGCGCGACCTGCCCGTCGTCATCCTCACCGAC
Organism: Actinomadura scrupuli; assembly: GCF_050971785.1. Classification (NCBI taxonomy): domain Bacteria; kingdom Bacillati; phylum Actinomycetota; class Actinomycetes; order Streptosporangiales; family Thermomonosporaceae; genus Actinomadura; species Actinomadura scrupuli. The sequence goes on from NZ_JBPCCU010000006.1 coordinate 345,905, forward strand.
GCGCTGTTCGTCACCGAGTCGTCGTTGCGCAAGAACACCGGCACCCACTACACCCCGAAGTTCCTCGCCGAGCAGGTCGTCGAGGGTGCCCTGGAGCCCCTGGTCTATTCCCCCGGGCCGTTGCAGACCGCCGACCGCGACGAGTGGCAGCCGCGCTCCTCGCAGGAGCTCCTGTCGCTGAAGGTCGCCGACATCGCCATGGGCTCGGCCGCCTTCCTGGTCGCCGCCTGCCGCTACCTGGCCGGTCACCTGGTCGAGGCCTGGTCCCGCGAGGGCTCGGCGGAGGCCGCCACCTACCTCGCCGCACCCCGCTCCGAGGTCGCGGCCGACGCGGACGCCGACCCGCTGATCATCAAAGCCCGGCGGCAGATCATCGAGCACTGCCTGTACGGCGTCGACATCAACCCGATGGCCGTCGAGATGGCCAAACTGTCCCTCTGGCTCATCTCCATGGACCCGAAGCGTCCCTTCACCTTCCTCGACGACCGCCTCATCGCCGGCGACTCCCTGCTCGGCATCACCTCACTCGACCAGCTCGAAGTCCTGCACATGGACGCCCGCCGCGGCCGGGAACTACACGAGGACGACAGCGCCCTGTTTAACCTGACCACGGGCCTACGAGAGATGGTCGGAGAGATCGCCGCCGACCGGCAACGCCTGGTCGAGATCGACGGTACGACGCTGGAGGCGCTGGCCGAGAAACGTCAGGTACTCGCCGAGACCGAGGCCAAGTCCGCCCGCGCCCGCCTCATCGCCGACCTCGCCGTGGGCGCGGCACTGGCGTACGCTCGCAGTGGTGGTAACGGTCTCGACACCTCCTCCCACCAGGCGATTCGAGCCGCCACGAAGCTCATTGCCAAGGATCTGCGGCAGGAAGATAGCGATGAAGTGGCGGAGGAGCGGGAGCTTGCCGTTCAGGATCAGTCCCAGATGTGGCTGAGGGCGGACCTGCCATTCGGCGGCTTCGAACGTGAGCCCGTGCATTGGCCCTTGGCGTTCCCCGAGGTGTTCGGCCCTACCCGCCCAAACGGCACCGGCTTCGATGCAATCATTGGAAACCCACCCTTCCTGGGTGGACACAAGATTGGTTCATTTTCGGGAGGTCTCTACCGGGAGTACCTTGTTCAGGCTGTTGGTGGGGGCGCGCGAGGCCGAGCAGATCTAGTAGCGTACTTTGTTCTTCGTTCGCACGAACTACTAGGCAACGATGGCCAGGCGGGATTGATTGCCACAAATACACTGGCGCAAGGTGATACGCGCGAAGTCGGTCTTGACCGGCTGATTGAAGACGGCACCACCATACGTATGTCGATTAAGAGTAGGCCTTGGCCTTCAAGAAGCGCAGCACTTGAGTACTGTGCGATTTGGAGCACTCTTGTACCTCTGGGACCGCGCGCCGCGACTGTTGCTGATGGGATAACCGTCGCCGGAATTACCTCTTCCCTTGTGGGCAGGTCGAGAATCTCAGGAAACCCTTTCGTTCTGGATGCCAGCGGCGGCCTAGCTTTCAAAGGTTGCGATATTGGCGGACTTGGGTTCACGCTGAGTCCTGACGATGCAGCGCAGATGATTGAGAGCGATAGTCGGAATTCTGATGTTCTTCGCCCATACATGAATGGAAAGGATCTAAATTCTCGACCAGACCTCACGGGCGGTAGGTGGGTGATTGACTTCAATGATTCTTCAGAAGATCAGGCCAGGGTATATTCGACTATCTTTCGGATTGTCGAAGAGAGGGTCAAGCCGACTCGAAGCGGGAGCGGTTCGGCCCCTTATTGGCAATATGCGCGAAGGCGCCCAGCCCTACGTGAGGCGATAAAAGATTTGGAGCAGGTCATTGCCCTCGCTCAATCGAGTAGCACTGTTGCGCCCGCACTTATTGAGAACCACTGCATCCTCGATCAAAAGATCGTTGTTTTCGCATCAAAGGACCACGCACTCCTTGCCCTATTGAGTAGCGCTCATCATTACTGGTGGGCGAGGGCACGAAGTTCAACTCTGAAGACTGATCTGAGCTACACACCATCAGATGTCTTCGAAACCCTGCCATTGCCTGAGCCAACGCAAGCGATGCGGGAGCGGGGGCATCGGCTCGACACGTTCCGCCGAGAGCTCATGTTGGCTCGGCAGTCGGGGCTGACGACGACGTACAACCTCGTGAACAGCAAAGAGTGCAACGACGCGGACATCGTGGAGTTGCGGGTGATCCATCAGGCGATCGATGAGGCGGTGTGCCGGGCGTATGGCTGGGATGACCTGATCCCGCAGCTCGACCATGGCATTCACCCGGTCGGCCGGGACACCCGGTTCACCGTCGGCCCGGCCGTGCAGCGGGAGCTGGTGGACCGGCTGCTCGAACTCAACCACGAGCGCTATGCCGCCGAGGTCGCCGCCGGCCTGCACGACAAGAAGACCAGGAAGCCCGCCCGCGGTGCGACGACCCCCAGGCCCACTTCTCGCAAGCCTGATGTCGACCCCGACCAGGGCGCCCTGGACTTCTGATGCCCACCCCCACTCTCTGCGTGATCATGCAATCAATCGAGGAACGATTGTGTGATCACAGAGGGGCTGGGGGGTGTGGGTCAGGTGTGGAGTCTGGCCCAGACCCATTTGCCGGGGGAGCGGCCGGTCCGGGGGTCGATGGGGTCGGGGTGGTGACCCCACTCGGTGGACAACGCCGCGACGAGGTGCAGGCCCCGGCCGCCGTTGGCGTCGAAGTTGTGCTCGGACAGGTCGAGGCTCTCCAGGGTCAGTTCGACTACCGGAGCCGGCCGGGGCGGGCGCGGGCTGCAGTCCCAGACAGCGACCAGCACCCCGGTCGGCTCCCGGCGCAGCGCGAACCGTATTTCCCGGTTTGGCGTCTCTTTGGTGGCATTCCCGATGAGTTCTGCCACCACGATAAGGGTGTCTTCGGAAATATGCGAACAGCCCCATTTGCCCAACCGCTGGCCGGTGAGCGTACGCGCAAGGCCCGCCGACGCCGGGGACGCGAGCATGGGCATGCGCATTTCGTCTGTTATGGCAGTCATTCCCGAACCATCCTTGAGAAGCATTCGAAATTCTGTTCTCAGAATGGCTCTTACGGTCTAGGATCTGCTGTGTCTCCAAAGACCCGAAACATCGGAGGAGAAATGCCGATCAACGTCCGAGAGCCTCTCGACCCCAAGATCTCCCTCTGGCACTTCCTGGCCGTGCAACTCAGGTTCGAACGAGAGAAGCAAGGCCTCTCGCTCACGCAATGGGGAAAGATCATCAACGCGGCCCGCTCGACTGTTTCCAACGTGGAGGCGGGTCGGCTGAAGATCGACGAACAGCAGGCCATCAGCATCGACAGGAAATCGGATACCGGCCGGCTCTTCGAGCTGCTGCTCTGGTACGCCCAGATCGCGCACAACCCCGACTGGTTCCGCCAGTACAGCCAGTACGAGGCGACGGCCACCGCCATCAAGATCTACCACGGTCAGGCCATCCCCGGCCCGCTCCAGACTGACGACTACACCAGAGCGCTGCTCCAGGCGAGGCGGTTCCGGGATGTCGAGACGGCGCTGACCGAGCGCGTCGCTCGCAAACGAGCAATCCTGGACCGCGAAGATCCACCGTTCCTGTGGGTGCTGATGGACGAGCACGTGCTTGCCTGGCCAGTGGGTGGCCCGGAGGTCATGAAGGCACAGCTCCAGCACCTCCGCGCCATGGCCGATCTTCCGCACGTGAGCGTACGGATCATTCCCACGTCGTCCGGTGCTCATCTCGGTATCGACGGCCCGTTCCAAGTCATCAGCATGGAGAACCGGGATGTGGCCTATTCCGGCGCCCAGAACGGCGGACGGCTGATCGAAGGGACCGGCGAGGTCAAAGAACTCGCCGTAAAATTCGACCATATCGGAGCAAAAGCCGCTTCCGAGGACGTCTCCCGGGCCCTTATCGAGCAGTATCTGGAGAGGTACACATGACCCCACGCGACGACATCCACTGGCGTAAGAGCTCCCGCAGCGGCGGCGTCGAGGACGATGCCTGTGTCGAGGTGGCGCGGCTGGGCTCCGGCATCGGAGTCCGCGACTCCAAGCACCCTGCCGCCGGCCACCTCGCCCTGACCCCCACCGTGTTCGCCGGCCTCCTCGCCCAAGCCAAGCAGGGCACCTTCGACCGCTGATTCTCAGCCCTCCGCGATCATGTGGGTCTTGGAGCACCTCCGCATGATCACGGAGGGCGAGCGCCCACTGGGCGTTCCTCGGAGAGGTCAGTGGTAGTGGGGGCCTATCGCTCACGGAGATTTCCGCTGAACTACAAGAAGGTGACTGTGGTAGTAAAGATTTCCGAACACGGCCTATTGGGAAAGGTGTGGCGTGGCGGAGATCTACATGTATGCGGACGAGACGGGCGATATGGACATGACTGGCTCGCCTGGAACGAGCCGCTACTTCGGCTTCGGAACGGCCGTGTTCAATGGGGATCATGGCAAGGAGCTCTGGGAGGGACTGCGGCTCCGCGCCGAACTGGAGCGGAAGGGGGTGAACGTTCCGCGCGGTCTGCACGCGAAGGAGGACTCCCACACCACTCGCGACGAGGTGTTCGACCTGCTGCGACGCCAAGGCCCTCGGCTCGATACGACCTTCCTCTACAAGGCCAACGCGTTTCGTCAAGTCAGGGAAGCGGGCCAGCCGAGGCTCTACAAACTTGCCTGGTACCTCCACTTCAAGGAGATTGCGCAGCGCGTGAGTCGTCCAGGCGACACCCTCTACGTCATAGCGGCCTCGCTTTCGACCAACCGCAAGACGATGAACGCTCGAGCCGCGCTCGCCGACGTGTGCGCGCAGAGCGCCTATGGCCGGGAGATCGTGCTTTGCGTATGGGACGCGCCGAGCGCGTGGGGCATCCAGGTCGCCGACTACGGATTGTGGGCGGTGCAGCGGACTCTCGAAGGCCGCCCCTGCAAGTGGTACCAGGACTGTGTGCTGCCCACGCTGGCGACCACGTTCCTTCCGTGGGGGCGCTGGGAGCAGGCATAGTAAGGGCCGGCTATCTCGGTCTCCCGAGAAGAGGTCCCCTGGACCCCTTGTCACCGGCCAACCTCAGTACATGTCATGGGCCGTCCCACGTCAAGTCCCTTGAAGTAAGAGGCCAGGGTGGCGCTGAGAGTGCAGGACGGCTGCTGAACAGCCACGCGAGAGCGTGCCCGGCACTTCCGCTACCGCGTGCGTGGCGCGGGCGAGGGGCCGGGTGCGATGGCTTTCAGGTACTCCTCGTCGAGGATCTGGTGAAACCGGCGGGCTTTGCGGCTCTCGGAGGTGTCGGTGCGCAGGGTGCGGGTGTCGGTCCAGAACTGCCGCCCCGGCGGCGCCTGGAACATGTGTGCAGCCGCCTCACGGAGATGGAGCTCGGTGAGCTGGCCGAGTTCGTACCTGCTCTCCCAGTACGACAGGATCAGGTTGACGTACATGGCCTGCCTCTGTCCCACGGGGTCGGTGGCGGAGGAGTACGGACCCCAGCACTCCAGGTAGGCCGGGTCGTCCATCGCCATCTTCAGCAGGTCGGTATGGATCAGCCGGGACGACTGTTCTCGGTTGGCCTTCGACTCACGGGCCTGCAGAACCAGCGAGGCCGCCACCCCGGCCAGCGCGAACACCGACAGCAGGGCAGCGGCCGCACCGTAGGTCTGCCCGATGTCGCCGCGCCGGGTCCAGGACCCGCTACTGCCGTCGAAGAGATCGAGTGCCAGTGGCGAAACGGCGACCAGGATGACTGAGATGGACACGAGGGAGATGACGAGCAGTCTCGCGGACAGCGGTCCCGTGAATGTGGTTCGGCGTGATCGGCCTGCCATCGACTACCTCACCGGTCGTCTAGGAGGGCTCGGGCGAGCCCGTCAGCACTCCGGTCCGGGCCAGAAAGCCGTCCAGGTCCTCGCCCTGCCGCCACAACGACTCCAGTTCCGTGCGGCATCCTGCCGCGATCCCAGGGTCGGACTGCAGCTTCGCTCCTGTGACGATGCCGTCGCCGTCGTACCGCACCTGGTAGACGGTGTCGGCACCGAGCACGATGATCTCAGGCAACGGATCGGCAGTCTCCCAAGGCCTGGCGATCGACGGGTCCAGCACTCTGATGCGCTCCCCGAGGTCTGCGCGGATGCGCAGGACGTACAGCTCCCACCGCAGGTAGTCCGACAGCGGCAGCTCGACGACCCGCACCCGACGCTGGACGATGCCCTTGGCGTCGAGCCTTCGCTGATGCTCGGCGATGCCGGCGCGCATCTCGTCCGCGAGCAGGTGAGCGCGAGGCCAGTCGCCTTCGTCCATTGCCGCCCAGCTCGGCACGTCGGGTTCCCGGAAGGTCTGTCGGCGCTCCAGCTTCCACGAGGACTCCACCCGCCAGAAGCGGGCCTCGAAGTCCTCGAAGTAGTCGTCGAGCTTCAACTCCTTGCCGGGAAGCCCTGCGACCCGCTCAAGCATCGGGAATGTCGGGCTTGGCCGCGATGACCATATTCCGGGGAATGATGACCAAACGTTCGTCGGCGACGATGCTGACGCCGGTCGGCAGCCGGCCCGCGTACTGCTCGGTCAGGTCGCGGCCGATCACCGCGATGTCGCCATTGTCCAATTCCCAGATATCCGGGCAGGCAGGTGTGGCATTGGTGTCACCGAGTTCGAGCGCCGACTTCCCCAGCCGTCGCTTGAAGTCGGCTGACGGATCGGCCTCCCAAGGTCGATTCAATCTGATCTCCTCGAATCGTCTACGGCGCCTCTCCCGAACATCGCACGGCGTGGTCGCCATTTTGTCAAGCTCATGGACGCAGATACCTGACATGGTTGAAAGAGGTGTGGCGTGACCCCGGATGAACAGGGCGAACTCTTCGATTCCGGAATGCCCAAGCAGCAGGGCCTGGAGCTGAGCGGCGGTGGCGAGGCCGAGACCAAGGCGGAGCAGCAGGCCGTGATCCAGCCGCTGGACGTGCCGCAGGCGTTTGAGTCGGCGAGCTCCTTCCAGGTGCGGGACGAGCTGGAGGACTACATCCGGCGGGACCTGCTCGGGCCGTGGGACGGACCGCTGGAGCAGTTCCCGCCCAAGCGGATGGGGCCGCGAGAGCGCTATCTGCTGGGGATGCTCGGCCCCAAGCAGGCCGCGAAGTCCACGGTGGACGACGCCGGTGAGGTGCCCGACACCGAGTCCGGGGTGGGCGGCGACGCGTCCGAGGTGGAGCTACCGGAGATCCTCAGCCCGCAGGCACTGGGCAAGATCTGGGCGTCCTCGATGGGCCTGTCGTTCTGCGTGCCCGCCAATGTGGACGTGGTCAGCGTCACGGCTGAATGGGGCCGCTACGACGAGACCGAGCACGAGACCGACGAGGGCAAGAAGGTCCGGGCCTGGTCCCGCGAGCCGTACGTCCGGGAACTGGGCAGGGACGGCCTCGCGGAGGTACGGCTCGACGCGGAGCCCTCGTACAAGATCCCGCTGACCGGGGCGCACGAGGACGAGCCCGGTGTCCTGCTTGCGGTGAACGTACGGCCCCGGGACGGCAAGCGGGTCGTCGAGATCACGCTGATCAACGGGCAGCGGGAGCAGACCGGGAGCACCGCCGACACCACCTGGCTGTTCCAGGCACAGCTCACCGTGACCGCGCTGGACGGCGCCAAGCCGATCTTCCTGCCGGTGGACGATCCGCTCGACGACCTGGCCGCGGTGGGTTCGGACGGTGAGGAACTGCATCTGCGGCTGCTCTACCGCAACGAGCGCAGGTACGCCGCCGGCCGAAACGTGGCCGTACACGCGGAGGTCGACGAGGGCGAGCGCAGAGCCTGCGTGCTGCGGACCACCTGGCTGCCGTCCTACAACGTGCCCGCCACCATCGCCCCGGTCGGCGAGGGCACCCCGCTGGAGCACGTCGAGCTGTCCATGGACGTCCTCGCCACAGCCGGCCCCGAGGAGCTGAAGCGCGGCCTCCAGCCGCTGATCGATGGCTATCAGGACTGGCTGGACCACCGTGAGGCGCAGATCCCCGGATTGCCGGAGCCGCTACGGCCCGCGGCCACCAAGGCCACCTATGACGCGCGCCAGGCGGCGAAGCGGATCGCCGCCGGGGTAAGCCTGCTGACCGACCCGTCCGCTCCGTACCACTCCGACGCCCTGCGGGCCTTCCACTTCGCCAACGAGACGATGGCGCTCCAGCGGCGGCACACCGCGCTCGCTCCGCTCCGCGAGGAGGGCATGACCTTCCAGCAGGCCGAAGAGGTGATCGGGCAGCAGGGGGAGAAGGCCGCGAGCTGGCGGCCGTTCCAGCTCGCTTTCGTGCTGCTCAACCTGCCCTCCCTCACCGACCCCGCTCATCCTGAACGCGCCGCCGATCACACCGCGCTGGTGGACCTGCTGTTCTTCCCCACCGGCGGCGGCAAGACCGAGGCCTACCTCGGCCTGACCGCCTACACCTTCGCGATCCGCAGGCTGCAGGGCCTGCAGGGCACCGGCGAGGACGCGCGCAGCGGCGAGGCGGGGGTGGCCGTGTTCATGCGCTACACCCTTCGGCTGCTCACCGCCCAGCAGTTCCAGCGGGCAGCGGCGCTGATCTGCGCGGCTGAGGTGCTGCGCCGCGCCGACCCCGGCACCTGGGGGGACGAGCCGTTCCGGATCGGCCTGTGGGTGGGGGCGGGGGTGTCGCCCAACTGGTTCGATGACGCCAAGGACCAGGTCTTCGACGCCCGGACCTCCGGTGACGGCAAGCGCGCCAACGTGTTCCAGACCCTGGCCTGCCCGTGGTGCGGGGAGCGGTTGCGTGCCGAACGCGACCTGCACATCGACGAGGCCCAGCGCCGGATCCTGCTCTACTGCCACCGGGGTGAGGGCGCGGAGGCCTGCCCGTTCTCCCGGCGGATGGCCGACGGGGAGGGCCTGCCGATCCTCACCGTGGACGAGGAGATCTACCGGTACGCGCCGAGCCTGGTCATCGCGACCGTGGACAAGCTCGCCCAGCTGCCCTGGAAGGGCTATGCCGGGATGCTGTTCGGCCGGGTCCGCCAGCGGTGCCCCCGGCACGGATACCGGCACGACGATCTGGACGAGAAGACCGGCTGTGCCAGCAGGCACCAGAAGAAGGACGCGCTGCCGGCCGTCTCCTCTCAGCCGGTCGTACGGCTCCGCCCGCCCGATCTGATCATTCAGGACGAGCTGCACCTGATCTCCGGGGCGCTGGGCACCACCGTCGGACTGTTCGAGGCGGCCATCGCCGAGCTGACCAGCCGGCCGTACGACGGCAGGCTGACCGGCCCGAAGATCATCGCCTCCACCGCCACGACTAAACGGGCCCGCGAGCAGGTGCTCGGGGTGTTCGGGCGGGATCTGGCGGTGTTCCCGCCGCAGGTCATCGACGTGGCGGACACGTTCTTCTCCCGCCAGGTGCCCATCACCCCGCAGACTCCCGGCCGCCGCTACCTGGGGCTCTGCGCGCACGGGGTGCGGATCAAGTCGGCAGAGATCCGGCTGGCGGAAATCCTGCTGCTGGCCGGTCAGACGCTGTTCGACAGGTACGGCGAGGCCGCCGACCCGTACATGACGATGGTCGGCTACTTCAACGCCACCCGGGAACTGGCCGGGATGCGCCGCTACCTCGACGACGACGTCACCACCCGGGTCCGCCGGCACGGCAAGGCCAAGGGCCTGTCGGACCGGATCGTCACCCGGGCCGGGATGCTGACGATCCAGGAGCTCACCTCCCGGATCTCCTCGGGCGACATCACCGACGTGCTCAAACGGCTGGAGCACGGCTTCGACGCCGACCTGGACACCTCCCGGCGCCGTTACGACTGCCCGGCGGAGATGGCGCGCTTCATGAAGGCCAAGAAGGAGGCCACATCCAGGGAGAAGGTCACCCCGCCGCACCCGTTCGCGCAGCGGTTCAACGACCGGCAGCGCGCCGAGCTGCAGCCCGTGGACGCGGTGCTGGCGACCTCGATGCTCCAGGTGGGCGTGGACGTGTCACGGTTCGGGCTGATGGTGGTGGTCGGCCAGCCGAAGAACACCGCCGAGTACATTCAGGCGTCGTCTCGGGTCGGCCGGGACGCCGCCCGGCCGGGGCTGGTGGTGACGCTCTACAACTGGTCGCGGCCGCGTGACCTGGCGCACTACGAGGACTTCGAGCACTATCACGCGACCTTCTACCGGCAGGTCGAAGCCCTGTCGGTCACCCCGTACACCCGCCGGTCCATCGATCGGGGAGCTGCCGCCACCTTCGTCGCCGCGGTCCGCAACGCCGCCGAGGACAACTCCCGCAACCATGACGCCTTCGACGTGGACCTGGACGGCCCGCTCGTGGAGGAGATCACGCAGAGGCTGCTCGACCGGGCCGAGGCGGTCGCGCGGGAGCGCGGCCGGGGCTACCTCCAGGAGGTACTCGACGTGATCAAGGACACCTGGGTGCGGGAGCGGGACAGCGGCACGGTCCGGCTCGGCTACCGCGACGGGACCTGGAACAAGCAGCAGGTCCGTGGGCTGCTGCAGCCCGCGGGCAACGGCAAGTGGGGCACTCTGACGGCCGGGATGTCCATGCGGGAGACCGAGAACGAGATCAACCTGCTCTTCCCCGGCGGCGCGGCCATCTACGCGCCCCTTTACGGTGATCCGGGCTGGTCGTTCGGGCCACCAGGCGAGGACTCCGACCTCCCGGACGGCGACGAACTCGGGGAGAGTGACGTCTGATGACCGAGACCGAGACTTCCCCCTTCAAGCGCCGGGTCGGCAATGTCCGGCCCAGCCATCTGATGTTCACCAGCGGGGTCGGCTCCCTGGTGGACCTGCCGAACTTCTCCGTCCTGATCAAAGGGCTGGACGACTGGAACTACCAGATGTCGGATTGGTCGCCGATCGCGGAGCCGAGACTGCTGGCGGCCGTGCAGGCCGTCGTCGGCAAGAGCGTGACCGAGCTGAGGCCGGCTCCGTGGATGGAAGGGCTGGACAAGAACCCGAACGGGCCCGCCTCCCGGGTCGGGGTCCCGGTGGCGCCGTTCCCGAGCTGGCTGCGCTGTACCGCCTGCAACGAACTCGGCGCCCTCGACTCCGGAATCTTCGAGTTCGAGAACACCAAGCCCCGCAAACCACACGAGGCGCGCTTCTTCCACGACAAGTGCAAACGCAAGAAGCCGCTCGCGGTGGCGGCCCGGTTCGTACTGTCGTGCACGGCCGGGCACCTCGACGAGTTCCCCTACCGGCTCTTCGTGCACCGGGGCAGCGACTGCGCCAAGGCCACCCACCCCCGGCTGCGGATGGACGACCGGGGCGGCAACCTCGGCGCCAACGTCGAGATCGCGTGCGTCAACTGCGGGGAGCGCCGCAACATCCGGGAGGCCATGGGCAAACGCGGCGAGGAGAACCTGCCGCGCTGCCGGGGCCGCCACCCGCACCTGTCGATCTTCGATCCCCAGGGTTGCGACAAAGACCCGAAGGTGCTGGTGGTGGGCGCCTCCAACCAGTGGTTCGCACAGACGATGTCGGCGCTGGCCGTCCCGCAGTCGGGCGCCAGCGCCCTGGACGCCACTGTGGAGCGGCACTGGACCGCCATCGAGCCGTTGCCGACCATGATGTACGCCTACGCCCGGGGCAACGTCCCGGCCTTCCGGGACCTCGCCCAGTGGAGCGATGAGGAGATCGCCGAGGCGGTGGCCCGCCACCGGGCCAGGCTCGACGGCGGACAGGACGAGCCGGCCCCCGACGCGTATCCGGACCTGCGCACTCCCGAATGGGAGGTGTTCTCCGCCACCAGCCTTCCCGAGGAGAACAACGACTTCACCCTGCGCCGGGATCTGGACGGGGTGCCCGCCGCGCTCACCGGCATCTACGCGGACGTGATCCAGGCCGAGCGGCTCCGCGAGGTCCGGGCATTGATCGGCTTCACCCGGCTGGACGCCCCCGACCCCGAAGATCCAGGTCTGGTGACCCGGGTCCGGCTGGCCCGCTCCAAACCCGGCTGGGTGCCGGCCAGCGAGGTACGCGGTGAGGGCATCTTCCTACGGCTGCCCGAAGACCTCCTCCAGGCATGGGAACTGCGCGCCGAGAAGTCCGAAGCCATCCGCGCCCACCGTGAGGCCTACGGCCGGTACCGGCGCAACCGGTACTCCGACCGGATCATGACGGACTTCGACCCGATGGCGCACTGGCCTGGAGCCCGGTTCATCGCCCTGCACACCCTGTCCCATCTGCTGATCCGTACGATCTCGCTGGAGTGCGGCTACAGCTCCGCCAGCCTGTCCGAACGCATCTACTCGGGAACCGAGGACAACCCGCACCGCGGCGGCATCCTGATCTACACCGCCGTTCCGGACGCGGAGGGCACCCTCGGCGGGCTGGTGTCGCTGGCCGAGCCTGACCAGCTGCTGCGGCTCACCCGTCGGGCGCTGGCCGACGCCCGGCACTGCTCCTCCGACCCGCTCTGCGCGGAACGGCTGCCGCACCACCCCGCCGACTTCCTGCACGGCGCGGCCTGCCACGTGTGCCTGTTCGTGTCGGAGACCACCTGCGAGCGCGGAAACAGGTTCCTGGACCGCCGGTTCCTCGTCCCCATCGACGACACCGATCTGGCGTTGTATCCAGAGCTGCCATGACCTGTCCGGGACTGTCATGATCTCTCTGGAACTGTCATGACAGAACCGATGGAGGGCTTCGACGTGCCGGTGGAGCGCTTCGAGTCGGCGGTGGCCGCCTTGGCGACGGGCCTCGGGCCATCGCGGCTGCGGGCCCTGGCCGAGCGGATCGAGTCGAACGCGCCGCGTAGCGTTGTCCTGGGGGCCGTCCCCGGAGCGGCTTCGGAAGCGGCGGCGATCTATGACGCCGTCTGGGACGAGGAGGATCTTTCGGTCGACACGGCGGGCGCCTACCTGCGCGGAGTGGCTGCCGGACTCGCCCACCAGGAGACCGTGGTGGGGGTGGATTCGGTGTGGAGCGGGCCGAGCGTGCACGGGGTGCCCGTCCGGGCGACCGCGCAGGTATTGATCGGCCTGATCGGGCAGGCCACGTCGGAGCTGATGCTGATGACCTACTCGGCCAAGCCGCATGAGCCGCTGCGCGAAGCCCTCGGCGCAGCGGTTCGCCGAGGCGTCGCGGTGATGGCGGTCGTGGAGACCCTGCAAGGGGCGGGCAGCGCCATCTCGGGGCAGGAACCCGCGCTGGCGTTCCACGGCCTGGGGGTCGAGCTGTGGCACTGGCCCGCCGCACGACGGGCCGAGCAGGGCGCCAAGATGCACGCCAAGATCGCGGTCGCGGACCGCCGGGAGCTGCTGGTGTCGAGCGCCAACCTCACCCAGTCGGGGGTCGGCAGGAACATCGAGGCCGGTCTGCTGGTCCGTGGCGGCACCGCCCCGCAGCGGGCCGCCGAGCACATCACCGCGCTGCGGTCCGCCGGGATGCTGGAGCGGTTGTGACGAAAGAAGAGGCATTGGTCACGGCCGCCGACATCGCCCGGCTGACGGGCTACGGGCGCGCGGCGGTCAGTAACTGGCGGCGCCGCTACGACGACTTTCCTCACCCTGTGGGCGGCACGGCCAGCAGCCCGCTGTTCGCGCTGTCGGCCGTAGAGGGCTGGCTGGCCGCCCAGGGCAAGCAGGTCGAGGTCTCCGAGGAAGAACGCCTCTGGCAGCAGGTCCGTACCTCCGCCGATGACCGGCGGCTCGGGGACCTCGTAGCGAAGCTGGGCGATCTATTCACCGAGAATCCCAGCGCCCTACAGGATCCGCTGTATCGGCTGGCCGCGTCGCTGGCGGCGGTGCGCGGCGCCGCGAACACCTTCGAGTTCCTGGTCGATCGCTATGCGGAGGCGCACTCCCGGCGTGTCGTCACCACACCACGGGACACCGCCGTGCTCATGGCCGAGCTGGCCGGCATCGACGGAGGGTCCGTCCTCGATCCAGCCTGCGGCATCGGGTCGCTGCTGGTCGCGGCGGTGCCGCACCGGCCAGAGCGGGTGCTCGCCCAGGACCTGGAGCCGGCCATGGCGACCATCGCGGGAGCACGGGCCCGATTGCTGGAGACCGCCGTCGAGATCAGGAGCGGTGATTCGCTGCGGGAAGACGGGTTCCCCGGCGAGCGAGTCGACGTCGTCCTGTGCGAGCCGCCCTTCGGTGATCGCGCCTGGGGTTATGACGAACTGACCAGCGATCCCCGCTGGACCTACGGTCTGCCACCGCGTGGTGAGCCCGAGCTGGCGTGGGTGCAGCATGCAATGTGGCATCTCAAGCCGGGCGGCCGGGCAGTCGTCCTGATGCCTGCCGCCGCCGCCGACCGGCGGTCCGGCCGCCGGATCCGCTCTCAGCTCGTGCGGGCCGGAGCCCTGCGGGCAGTGGTCGAGTTGCCTAGCGGATACGCGTCCGCTTCCGCCGCGCCACCACACCTGTGGCTGTTGAGACGGCCCTCCGCCGATGATCCGCTGCCCAGCCATGTTCTGATGATGAACGCCGCCGTCCTAGAGGCGACCGACGTACGTTCCAGCGTGGTAGCGCGCTGGAAGGCCTTCAATCGCCGGCCCGACGAGGCCGGTGAGTCGGGGCTGAGCCGGGCCGTTCCGCTCGTGGACCTGCTCGACGAGGTGGTGGATCTGACGGCCACCCGGCATGTGCCCCGATCGGTCACCGGCGGGCCTGACTTCGCGGTGGCACATGCGGGATTCGAGCAACTCTGGGCCGCCCTGGGGGACGCAGCCTCTCTGGTGTCCCTCCGGGAGCAGACCACGGACCTGCCCATGACGACCGTCAGCGAACTACTGCACAGCGGCGCGGTCACGCAGCATCAGTCTCCGATCAAGATGGAGACCGATGCCGGGGACCTGCCGCTGCTGACGGCCAAGGACGTGATGCTCGGCCGGCTGGCATCCGGCCGTGCCTCGGATGTTCCCGGCATCGTCATGCTGCAGCCCGGGGACGTGGTGGTGCCACAGATCGCCCGGCAGATCGAGGCCAGGGTGGTCGACACCCAAGGCGTCGCAGCCGGCCCGCAACTTCAGGTCTTCCGTCCCGACCCGCAGCGCTGCGACCCGTACTTCCTGGCTTGCTTCCTGCGCGCCGCAGGCCTGGCCCCGGCGGGCTCCACGGCTTCGCGAACGGATGTACGGCGCGTGGCCATTCCGCGACTACCGCTTGAGGACCAGCGACCTTACGGGGTGGCGTTCCAGCGGCTCCAGGCACTGAACGACGCACTGCGTGCACTCAACGAGGCAGGAGAGGTCCTGGTCGAGCTGGGCCTCGCAGGTCTCGGTGACGGGAGCCTGCGCCCACAGGGCTGAGTGTGTAGGTTCGAGACGCGCTGACGGGAGGACGGGCATTGGTCACGACCATCGCCGACCGGTACCGATTGGACCCCGTGCACATCGGCAAGGGTGGAATGGGGGAGGTCTGGGGCGCCACCGACACCCGGTTAGGCCGCCGGGTCGCGGTGAAGTTCATCAGCTTCCCCGATGGGCGACCCGATCCCGAGCTGACCCGCAGATTCGTCCGGGAGTCCAAGCTCACCGCCCAGCTGGAGCATCCGGGCGTGCCCGTCCTCTACGACGCGGCGAAGGTGACCGAGGGCCCGTTCGAAGGGCGCCTCTACTTGGTGATGCAGCTCGTGGACGGAGTCAACCTCGACGACCTGGTCGCCGAGCAGGATCCGCTGCCGATCGACTGGGCCGCCGCCATCGCCGCCCAGACCTGCGCGGTCCTGCAGTACGCCCATGAACGCCAGGTGATCCACCGCGACCTCAAGCCCAGCAATCTGATGCTGTCTCGCGATGGCACCGTCAAGGTGCTGGACTTCGGCCTGGCGGTCGCGCTCAACGCCACGGACCAGTCGAGGATCACCCATACGAACCAGATGCTCGGCACGTTGGCGTACATGTCGCCGGAGCAGTTCCGGGGAGAGCCCAGCGCGCTCAGCGATCTTTATGCGCTGGGCTGCGTACTGCACCTGATGCTCACCAGGAAGCTCCCGTTCGACGGTCCCACCGAAGCCTCGATCATGCATGCTCAGATCTACGAAGACCCTGCTCCAGCGCGTTCGCTGCGCCAGGACGTGCCCCTAGGACTGGAGGCGCTCGTCCTGAGACTGCTGGCCAAGATGCCCGGGGAACGGCCAGCCTCGGCCGAGGAGGTCTATGACCTGCTCATGCCGTACTCCGCCACCATCGGTGAGCTGCCCGGATTCGTGGATCCCGGGCTGGGTTCGCTCCGCCGGTACGTTGGCGTCCTCAGCCGGTTCAGCGGGTCGTCCCTGCCGCCTGTGGATCCACCTGACATGGCACCGCCGCTCGCGGCGAAGCCCCTGCCGGCCCCGGATTCCGGGCCGATCAGTCTCGGGGACATCGCCCGCGCCAGGCGGCAGGCCGATCGGCTGGTGCGAGAATCCCGCTACGGCCAGGCGGCTCGGTTGCTCACCGGCACCGCAGACAAGGCCCGTACGGTCCTGGGCGCCGATCACTCGGATGTGATCGGGCTGCGGATGGACCTGGCGAACGTGCTGTTCACCGGCGGTGACTATGCAGAGGCCGCGGTCGCCTTCGAGGCACTGGCGCGGGACTTGGCCCGCCGGGACGGACCCGACGCCGACCTGGTGCTGCGGCTGCGTTTCCAGGAGGCCAGTTGCCAGGCGGTCCTCGGCAATGGCGATCTTGCGCTGGAACGCATGGAGAAACTTCTCGGCGACGAACGTCGCGTCCATGGCGAGGACGACAGCCGGGTGCTGGAGTTGCGTCGGCAGATCGGACTGCTCCTGGCCGGAGTCGGCCGCACCACCGAAGCCTTGCAGGTCTTGGAAGAGCTAGCGGCGGATCTCGGCGCCGGCAATGGACCCGAGCACCCCGCGTCCTACGACCTCCGTAACGAGATCGCCCGTATGAGGGAGAACTGATCGTGGCGACACTCGGCATAGACAAAGACTTCCTCCGGGACTTCGCGGCGCTGGAGCCCCCAGTGCAGAAGCGGGTGCAGGAGGTGTTCGGCAAGTTCTCCGCGGCCACCCATGCCGGTGTGCACCTGGAAAAGGTGAACAACGCCCGTGATCCCAGGCTGCAGACCATCCGGATCGACCAGTTCTGGCGCGGCGTCGTCCTCGCTCCGGAGAGCGGCGACGGCTACACACTGCTCAAGGTACTGCCCCACGATGACGCCTACACCTGGATCCAGCGCCGCCGGGTGTCGGTCAATACGGCCACGGGACGAATCGAACTGCGTGACGTCACCGCCATCCAGGAAACCCTGCCCGAACTGAACAAAATGGCCGACCGCGTCGGGCAGCGGCTCTTCTCGCATGTGAGCGATGCCGACCTCGTCAGACTGGGCGTCGACACCGAGACTCTGGCGTTCGCACGGGCACTCACGGACCTGATTCAGCTCGAGGTTTCCCAGACCTTCCTTCCTCAGCACCAGTTCGACGTACTGATCGGCCTGGCGCTCGGCATGAGTCCCGAAGACGTCTGGAGCCAGGTCGGTGCCGGTGCCGACCAGGCTTCCTACGACACCGAGGACATCATGGCCGCGGTCTCGCGCTCGCCCGAGCGGGTTGTCCTCGTCGAGGGCCCCGACGAACTGATGCGGGTCTTCGCCGACCCGTTCGCACTTTGGCGCATCTACCTTCATCCCGAGCAGCGGCGAGTAGCATATGGATCCTTCCGCGGCAGTGCCCGGGTAGCTGGAGCTCCGGGCACCGGCAAGACGGTCGTGGCGATTCACCGCGCCGCGCATCTCGCCTCGGCCGGCGGGCGGGTGCTGCTGACCACGTTCACCTCGACGCTTTCCTCCTCTCTCGAAGAGAACCTCAAGTTCCTCACCTCCGACGAGGGGGTGCTGGAACGCGTCGACGTTCGGCACGTCGACCAGATCGCCTACCAGGTGGTTGCACAGGAACACGGCCGGCTGGCGATTCTGCGGCCGACGGAGGAGAAACCGATCTGGAAGCAGATCATCAGCGAACTGCAACTGCCGTTCACCGAGACCTTTCTGGCCTCTGAGTGGCGGGACGTCGTTCTCGGCAGACTGGTGACCGACCTTGACGGCTACCTGGCGGTCGATCGATCCGGGAGAGGGCGGGGTCTTGGCCCCCTCCAGAAGACCCAGATCTGGCAGGCGATCGACAAGTTCACCTCTGAACTCGCTTCAAGTCAGCTGTGGACCTATGACTCGATCTGTGTGGAGGCGACCAGAATCCTCGCGGCGTCGGCGTCCAAACCGTACGACCATGTAGTGGTCGACGAGGCGCAGGACCTGCACCCGGTCCGATGGCGACTACTGCGCGCGGCCGTCCCCGATGGACCGAACGATCTGTTCATCGCTGGTGACACCCACCAGCGGATATACGGCGCCACGGTGTCGCTGCGCAGCCTGGGCATTCAGGTCACCGGCCGGTCATCCCGGCTCACGATCAACTACCGGACGACCGCGGAGATCCTCGGTTGGAGCCTTGGACTGCTCGCCGGCCAACGGATCGACGACATGGACGAAGGCCTGGAGACACTGAGCGGCTGCCGCTCCGACGTGCACGGATCGCCGCCGACGATGACAGGGTTCGCGACGAAGCCCCGTGAGATGGACGAATTGGTGGGGCGGGTCCGTACCTGGCTCGACTCGAGTGTCGCACCCGCTGAAATCGGAGTCGCCGCTCGCTCCAACGCGCTCGTCGACGAGGCGGTAGCAGCCCTCAAAAGAGCAGGTGTGGCCGCAGGCTCCCTGGCAAAGGCACTGGCTGATGATTTCGTGCGGGTCGGCACGATGCACCGCATGAAGGGCCTGGAATTTCGGTGCGTGGCCGTCCTCGGTGCCAGCGAGCACCAAGTTCCCATGGCCAGTGCGATCACGCCCGCAGCGGAGGACAAGGCGATGCATGACGCCGACCTGCAGCGGGAGCGCTGCCTGATCTTCGTCGCCTGTACCCGAGCCAGAGAAGATCTCTACGTCTCCTGGCATGGTCACCCAAGTCCGTTTCTTACCCCGCTGCTCTGAGGTGTTTGCATGATCGCGTCACGCTGCTCTGCGGACTTGACGACGAGTTGAACGAGAGCGACTAATATCGGGAAAGGGTAGGAATTCTTCCAGAAGCTGCAATAATGCGTAGCACAACATTGACAGCAGCGGGCATTTCATCCTTTCCGGGGAGCCATGAAAGCGGACACGCACACCCCTGCCGAGATCTTCGGTGCTCCTGTTCGGTATCTCGTGCCGCTCTTCCAGCGCCCATACGTCTGGAACAAGCAGGAGCAGTGGGAACCGCTCTGGGGTGACATCCGGACAGTTGCCGAGCAACTCCTCGAAGCCACGAACAACCCCGAGGTCGCGCCCCACTTCCTTGGCGCGATAGTGCTGGAACAGCAATGGTCCGCAACGGCCTACCTGCCCATCCGCCACGTCATCGACGGCCAGCAGCGGCTGACGACCCTGCAGATCCTTCTGGACGCGGCTCAGCTCGTCGCCGAGCAGCACGGCAATGCCGTGGATGCCCACGCGCTGCAGGCGCTGGTGGTGAACCCGAGGGAACTGACCCAAGATCCGGACGAGGTCTTCAAGGTCTGGCCGACGAACCGAGACCAGGATGCGTTCCGTGCCGCGATGGACAACGAGACGACCGTCCCCCCGGAACTGACGTCGAGCAATGTCGCGAAAGCCCACGAGTACTTCACCACTCAGATCACCGAATGGGCGGAGCCCACCGGTGATCCGGACAAGTGCAAGCGGCGGCTGACGACCCTGACGCACGCGTTGAGCAAGTACCTCAAGTTGGTCGTCATCGATCTGGAGACCGGCGACAACGCCCAGGTCATCTTCGAGACGCTCAACCACCGTGGTACGCCCCTGCTGGCGGCGGATCTCATCAAGAACTTGCTGTTCCAGCTGGCCTCTGGCCAGAACGAGAACCTCACGGACCTCTACGAGCAGTACTGGAAGTCCTTCGACTCCGACCACTGGCGGCGTGACATCCGCCAAGGACGCCTCCACCGCCCGTACGTGGATGTCTTCCTCAACTACTGGCTCACGATGCGGCGCCTGCACGAGGTGGCCTCCGACCGGATCTTCACCGATTTCCGGGATCTGGTGCGCACGTCGGAGCTTGCGGCGTGGGAGGTCATGCGAGATCTGGCCCAAGATGCCAAGGTCTATGCCGGGCTGGAAAAGCTTCCCTGGGACTCGCCTGAAGGCACCTTCTACTACCGGGTGATCAGCGTGCTGGAGGCTGCGGTCGTAGGCCCCGTCCTGCTGTGGATCCTGCGTTGGCCGGAGGAACGGATGCCGGCCGAGGAGCGTCGCCGCGCACTGGCCAGCGTGGAAAGCTGGCTGGTCAGGCGGATGATATGCCGACTACCGACCAAGAACTACAACCGAATCGTCGTCGAACTACTCAAAGAGCTCGACCGAGTCGGTCCCGCTGCGGCCGGCTCGGCGACGGAAGCGTTCCTGGCCACCAATACCGCCAATGCCAACTACTGGCCCTCGGACGAGGACGTCGTTCGAGCCGTGACGACCGCCAAGATCTACAAGGAGCTCACTCGCGGACGGCTGAGGATCATCCTTGAGGCATTGGAGGATGACCTTCGAGGTGCCTGGAGTGAATATGAGCACTGTCCACGAGGCAAGCTCACGATCGAGCACATCATGCCGCAGGGCTGGCGCGAGCACTGGGGCGGTGACATTGCGGACACCGAAGCGCTGCGCCGTGACGGACTCGTACAGTCCATCGGCAACCTGACCCTCGCCAATGGGAAACTCAACCCTGCTCTCTCCAACCGGCCCTGGACCGACGGCGAAGCCCAAGCCCGCGGGCTCAGCGGCTACGGAAAGCGAACCCTCCTTGCTCAGCACAGCGTGCTCAAGTTGAACGCCGAGATAGTCGGATCCCATATCGAAGCTTGGACCGAAGAGGACGTCAAGGCACGTTCGCTTGCTCTCGCGGCCCGTCTCGTGCGCATTTGGTCACGCCCTCAGTAGCACGTGAGGCCAATCGCTCAGGCTCGGTCGGTTACACGGCGGTGCGAGGTGCCGGTTCCCACTGAGCAGTCGTCAGGCTCCGCACCAGCTATAGCGACGCCTCAATCCTCAGCGTGTAGGACGCCAGGGTCGACCTACTGAAGCCCAGAAGCGGAAGGCGGACCTTCTAAAGTCGAAGCCTGAGGATCGATCCGGTGCGTCTGCTGGTCATTTGACGCCCGGCGAGGTGAACTAATGACGTTATGGAGTCTTATCGGTAGGTTATTGCCATCCAGGGCTACCTGAGGGGATCGCTCGTGACGGCTGCCGACAAGAGCCCTTTCCCTGTCGACGATCTCCTTCGCGCGGTTCGTGCCGAGATCAAAGCGGTCCTCGTCGGTAATGGCGGGGCGCTGAAGGTCCAGCTTTCGGCAGGTCGCAGGGTCGGTACCGATTACCTCTTCTCCTGCAGGGTCGCCAAGGCCCCGTTCGCCGGGACGAAGCTGTTGATCCGCCCTGCTTCCTCGCAGAGGGCGTGGGAGCCGGCAGAGGCGTCCTGGTTGCCCGATGGCAAGGTGCGGGTGGTGACCACGGCCGATCTGGGCGGGCAGCCGGTCAGCGCGGAGCTCTGCGAAGACGACACTGCGGGGTTGAAGGCTCTCGCGGAGAAGCTCGAACGGGCCGGGGAGGAGGCCGGGCCCGTCAATCTCAAGGCCGCCGGGTGGATGGTCGGGCAGGGCCGCCCGAGCCTGAACCGCGTCGCGGACCCCGAGCGGTACGTCCGGGGGTACCGGCAGCTGAAGCTCAACCCGTCGCAACGCTATGCGGTCGAGCAGGCCATGGGCAGCGAGGTCACCTTCATCTGGGGTCCTCCGGGCACCGGTAAGACCGAGGTCGTACGCCGGATCGTCGAAGGCTGCTACCGCCAGGGTCTACGGGTCCTCTTCCTCGCGCCCACGAACGTCGCCGTCGACCAGGCACTTGAACGCATGTGTGAACTGTTCCGCGACGAACCCGGCTTCGACGAGGGTCTCGTCCAGCGGCTCGGTGACATCACGGTGGCATCTCTCGCGCGCGACTACGGAGCCGCCATCGACCCGGCCCAGGTCGCGGCCCGGCTGACCGCGGAGCTGACCACTCGGATAGCCGGGCTCATCGAGGAGTTGAAGCCCGTACGCGCGGCGATCGCCGTACACGAGCAAGCCCAGCAGGCATCGGCGGAACTGGGCGCCCTCCGGTCGCATGCGGACGAGGCCGCAGCGCAGGCCGCCGCCGCGCAGCGGGAGAGCACCGAGTTGGAGCCCCAGATCGTCGCCGCCCGGAGCAGGATCGAGCAGATCGGGGTGCCTTCCGGGATGTTCGCCCAGCGCAAGCAGGCGCAGCTCGACCAGCATCGGCGTGATCTTGCCGGATGGGAGGCGCAGGCGGCGCACGCCGGGCAGCGGCTACGAGAGGCTGTTTCCCAGCGCAGCCGTTGCCTCCAAGCCATCGAGGCCGCGGAGATCGCCTTGGCGACCGCCGTGCGGCGGCTGGAAGGTGTGCCACCCGTCGAGAGGCTTCGCCAGGTCGAGAAGGAACGGCAGGAGGAGCTGGAGCGCTGCGAGAAGGAACGGCAGAAGATCGCGGCTGCGGTCCGGTCCCGGTGCCGCCTGCTCGGTACGACCGTTTCGAAGGCCGTGCAGTCCAGGAAGCTGCTGGACACGGTCGATGTGGTCGTCATCGACGAGGCCGGGATGGTCGACCTGCCGTCGGCTTGGTGCGCGGCGGGGCTGGCGGGCAAGCGGGTCGTGGCGGCAGGCGACTTCCGTCAACTCCCAGCGGTGACGCAGGGCTCGGGCAGCAGACTCGCGACCGAGCCGGACAGAGAGCACTCCCGGTTGTGGATGGATCGGGACGCCTTCCATGCCGCCGGCCTGGTCGAGGTGCACGGAGGTGTCCGCAGAGATCCCCGGCTGGTGTCGCTGACCACTCAGTTTCGGATGCGCCCGGCCATCTGCGCCGTCGTCAACGAGGTCGCCTACCCCGATTCGCCTTTGAACACCGGCCGTGACGACCACAGCGGGTTGCCGGCCTCGCCGTTGCTCGAGAGCCCGCTGGTCCTGATCGATTCGGCGCCCCGGCGGATCCCGAGCCCGAGATATGGCGGCCACAGGTCCAACCCCGTCCACGAAGCGGTCATCCACGAACTGATCCGCGGCCTGCAGTACGACACGGTGCTGCCCGGGCGGCTGAGCGGCGGGCGCCCCACCGACCGGATGGGAGTGATCACGCCGTATCGAGACCAGGTCAAGGCGCTCCAGGCGAGCCTGAACTACCGTTTCGGTGAGGCCTACGACGGGCTCGTGGACACCGTGCACCGCTTCCAGGGCAGCCAGCGGCCGCTCATCGTCCTCGACACCGTGGCCGGCGCCGGGACCAAAGCGGGCCGCTTCTACGAGGGGATCGGGCTGTCGTCGACGACGTGCCGGCTGCTGAACGTGGCCCTCAGCAGAGCCCAGGACCACCTGGTCGTCGTCGCCGACGTCGATTTCCTTGACCGCAATCTTCCGGTGGGCAGTGAAGCCGCGCGGATGCTCGACCACTTGCGGAGGCACGCCCGACGGCTGCCGATCGACGATCTCGTGCCGTTCCGTGCGGCCTCCGACCTGGCCGGTCTTGACTCGGAGGAGCTCGCCAGGCCCGCGTTCTTCCCGGCGGACGAGGTCGCCCGCGCCGTCGCGTGGGACATCGGGCAGGCACGAAAGATCATCGACATTCACTGTGCGTTCCTCGACGACTCTCCGGTCCGTACCTGGCTCGGGCACTTGACTCCGCGTATCAGGGCAGGAGTGCAGGTGGTCGTCCACACCCGCGCGCACGAGGCCGGATCGAAGGGGGCCCGGTTGGTCGCGATCCTCCAGCAGGCGGGTTGCCAGGTGAACGTACGAGATCGCATGCACGAGAAGGTGCTGATCATCGATGACACCGTGCTGTGGCACGGATCCTTGAACCTGCTCGCGGGCCGTGGGCCGACCGACCTGATGATGCGGCTCACCGATCCGGACGCCTGCTCACGGGTTCGCCGTATCGTCGACCGCGCCCGCACTCGGCCACCCGTACGCACCCCGCCCGTCCCCAGCAGGGTCTCCGACACGATCTCCGACCAAGTTACCCA
The DNA here is from genome assembly GCF_050971785.1 of Actinomadura scrupuli. Taxonomy (NCBI): domain Bacteria; kingdom Bacillati; phylum Actinomycetota; class Actinomycetes; order Streptosporangiales; family Thermomonosporaceae; genus Actinomadura; species Actinomadura scrupuli. Next base: position 369,950 of record NZ_JBPCCU010000006.1, read on the forward strand.
GGGAGTCTCACCAGGGGCGGTCTCGAACGGGCGGCTCTACCTCGCAGTCCCCTACGACGAGAAAGACCAGGCGAAGCGCGAGGCCGGTGCACGCTGGGACAAGCAACTCAGACTCTGGTACGTCCCCGACAGCGTTGCCCGCGACAAGGTACGCCGCTGGCTCCCCTAACGGTGGCGCTCCAACACTGGTTCGGAACCACAAGAAGCGTCGTTGTCGCCATCACAGGCGTGAGTTTCTTACCGGAGTTTGTTGTCGGTGCCGGGGTGGTGTGGTCGGCTGTGGGGATGGGGATCGACCAGTTCTTCTCGTTCGGGCCTGAGGTTCCGTTCCGGGCGAACCGGGTGTTCACCAACCGTGAGGTGCAGATCCAGGCGTTGCATGACCGGTTCGTGGAGCACGGGCAACGATCCTGGCCGGTACCTGAGCTGCTGGACTTCCAGAGAGCCGCCTCCAACGTGATCGCGGTGGCGGGGGGACGGCGGGATCGGTAAGTCGACCCTGGCCCGGCATGTGGCCGAGCTGGCAGTGGAAGGGAAGCTGCACAGCCTGCCGGGCAACCGGGCGTACGCGGTGGTGGACTTCGCGGATCCGTCGAGTTCGAGCTTCGAGGCGGTGCTGCTGCGGGTACGGGCGTCGCTGGGCCGGTTGGCCAAGTCGTGGCCGGCGTTCGATGTGGCGTTGGCGGTGTACTGGGAGCGCAAGCACCCCGGCCAGTCGCTGACGGCGTTTCTGAGCAAGACCTCGCCTTCTGAGTCGGAGCAGATGTCGGAGCAGATCAGCTCGACGGTCGACCAGCTACTCGGCGGGTTCGGGGCGATCTCGGTGGCCTACCGGGTGCTGAAGGGGCTCGGTCAGGCCGCGACACAGAACGTCAAGTTGAAGCGGTTGCGCTCAGAGCTTCCCGCCCTGGATCCGATCCTGGAGGAGCAGGACCCGGATCGGATGCTGGGGTACATGCCGGTGCTGTTGGCCGCGGATCTGGAACGGGCCCGGGCCAAGAGGCCGGCGCTGGCGCTGTGCGTGCTGGACACGGTGGAGAACATCCAGGCCCTTTCCTCTGAACGGGGCGGCTTGGAGGATCTGGTGTCCCGGCTGGTGTACCTGATGCCGAACGTGGTGTTCGTCGCGGCCAGCAGACGGCCGCTGCAGTGGCACGACCCGGTACGCGGGACAGGGTTGACCTACGGCGGCGCACGGCGGTGGCCGGGCCTTGCCGGACCCGATCAGCTGGGACTGGGCGGACTCAATCACGCGGCGGCGGAAGCGTATTTGAGGGCCCGGTTGACCATTGATGAGCGGCCCGCGATCGAGACGCCGATACGGGAGCGGATCATCGCGGGGTCGGCTGGTTCTCCGTTGTATCTGGACTTGTCGGCCGGCCTCTACGAGCAGTACCTGGGCCGCCATGAAACCCCGCCCGTACAGGCGTTCGGACTGGTGTTCCCCGAGCTGGTGCTTCGGGTGATGCGGGATCTGTCAGAGCAGGACCGTGAGCTGCTGCGGGCGGCCGCCCTGCTGGAAGCGTTCGATGCCGACCTCCTGCTGGCAGTCCTCCCGCAGATCAGGCGGCGCACGGTGGAGGCTTTCCTGACCCGGGCATTCATCCGCCACGACCCGACGGTGTGGCCGCCGTACCGGCTGCACGCCAACCTACGCAAAAGCATCACCAGCGGGGACGCCCATACCAGCGACGGCTGGACCACCTCCGAGCGCCGCGAGCACGTGGTGCAGGCGATCGAGCACCTGGGTCGGGTAGCGGCGGCGGTGTGGGACGAGCGCCCCGACCATCCCATCCCACTGGACCGTACGCAGCCAGCGCAGCGTAGCGGCGTTCCTGCTCGCGCTGCACGCCGCTGAGGAGCACCAGGTCCTCCCGCGAGTACTGGCCGATATCGCCTACACCCTCAGCCTGCTCGGCCACTCCCAGGTGCTGGCCTCACTGCCCGACCTGCCCGGCTCCGCGGAACTGGTCACCTTAACGGCGGTCGGACGGCTGACCGCCCGGGGAGACCTGAACGCCCACGACCGCTACCACGCCATGCGGCAGATCACCGGAAGCGTCCCGGCCGGACCGTTCGCCGACTACTACCGGTACGAGCTCGGTACTCGCGCTCACATCATCGGCCGGCTGGACGAGGCCATCTCCTACTTGTCGGTCATCGACCCCACGACGCTGATCGGGGCCGGGGCGTTGTTCGGGATGGCAGACAACGCGCTGCGCCGCAGCGACTACCGCCACGTCGCCGAACTCATGGGGCAGGCCTCCACTGCGAGCCTCGACCAGGTGCGGGTCGCGGACATGCTCGGCCACTCCTACCTGCACAACGCCCGCTTCGCCGAGGCCGCTGCACTGTTCGAGTCCACCCTGGACCAGGCGCGCGCCGCGAACGCGCCGCTGTGGGAGGCGCGGGCGATCCGGCACCTGGCGCTGGCACTGATGTGGTACGACCCGGACCGCACCCTGCAGCTCATCCCCTACGCCCGTGACCTGAACGCCTCGGTTGGGGAACTCGTCGGCGTCGCGCAATGCGACATGGCCGCCTCCCTCTCCCACGCGCTACGCGGCGAACACCCGCAGGCGGCCGAGCTGCTGGATGCCGCGCGCCGGCGTTTCACCGAGCTTGGCGCCACCCGGGAACTACTCCCGATCGAGGTCATCGAAGTACTGCAAGCCACCGCGACCGGTGACCGAGACAAGGCGGTGAGCATCGCCGAGCGGTTGGCGCAGGCCGCGGCGGCGGGACGCCCCGAGTGCCTGCCGATATGGGTACCGGTCACCACGTTGCTGGCAGGCTTGGGGATCTGGTTGACTTCGGGGACATTGGCTGGCTGGACGCGTCAGATGCCACCCAGCAGCGATGGCGGGAACCGCTACGGCGACTCAGGGAAGGCGGCGCACCTGTGGCTCTTGCTGTCGTGTCGATCACGATGACCGCAGTGCCTGTTGCGGGGTTGTCGGTGTGCCTTACCTCGTCATCGCGGTCTGGGCGGCGCCGACGTCGATCGCGTCCCTCGTTGGGGCGGGCCGCGTCAGCGAGCCGAGAGGCGCCGTCATTGCCTCGCGAGCGGTCCTGGTCTTCTTTGTAGGCGCCATGCGCACTCTCATCTTCGGAGCGCTGGACGGCATACCGACTGCGTCGCCCGATCCGTCCCGAGAACAGAAACGCATCAGACGCCCGCCAAGCGCTACCGGTCGATGTTGCCGACCCATGATGATCTCGAGCCGTAGCGTGATCCACCTCGCTGCTATTCAGTGGCAGTACATCCGTATGGGGTTCACCGCGCTTCCGTAGGTTCCGCAGGCGGGTCCCTTGATCGGAGATTGGTCATCTCCCCACGTGCTGTAGTTCGCGATCGCCTTCGCGCTGTCCCCGAGGCTCGTAACGTAGAACGTCATCTCCAGGCGGGTCGGGAGGTACTGGCTGTTCAGGGAGATTGTAAAGTTGGTGGTCGGCGCGGCTTCCATCTCCTTGAACAGGCCGCCGGTCGGGCCGTTAATCAGGCCGCGGGTCGGCTCGTGTCCTTTCAGGATGGTCAGTCCTGTGGATGCCTCATTGACGGTGAAGGCGGTGGCGTTGTCCAGCAGCTCCTGGAAGTTGTAGGGCGAGGTGACCCATCGGGCATCTCGGGCCACCCACGTGCCATCACTATTGGTGAGGCCGGCGCCGGGGCTGATGTCGGTCTCTTCGTAGGGGATGTTGGCGGGGCCGGCGACGTAGGCCTTGTTGCCGATCACCAGAGCGTGCGCTTGGTCGCTCTGGGTTGTAGCGCTGTTGTAGAAGGTCACGGTCATGTCGTAGTTGGTGGATCTAGCGCGTGAGTAGAGCAGCCGGCCGCTGGATTGGGAGATGCCATCTCCTTGCGGAATGACGAGCTCGTGGGTGAAGTTTGCGCTCTTCTGCCGGCTGATGGCCGCCATGATCGCGGCAGAGTAGTCGGCTGCAGTCTGCGGCTTAGGCGCTACGTGGCCGGCCGCTGCCGTCGGCGAAGGAACGCCGGTGCGCGCTGAGACCAGGGAAGGCGCGCCAGCGGAAGCCATATCCCGCTGGGCGTGTGACCCGACCGCGGTGGGCCAGGCCAGCGCAGCGGCCAGACTGATAGCGGCCAGGCCCGCGGCAATGGCGAGATAGCGCTTGTGCTCCCACCAGGGCCGGGGCTGTTCGAACGGCTGGACTCTGGTGTGGATCAAGGTCTGAGCGGCGGCCAGCGCTTTGTCGGCGGCGGGCAGTACCGTCGTGGCGCCCTCGCCCAAGGTCATCAGATAGCCGACCAGATCATGCGCAGAAGGCCGCTGGGCCGGGTTCTTGTTCAGGCAGACCTCCAGGGTCGGACGAAGGCTTGCTGGGATCCCGTCGAGGTTGGGTGGGGCGGACAGGATGCGGTGCATGACCGCGGGAATAGAGTCCGCGCCGAATGCAGGGCGGCCGGTGGCTGCGTAGCAGATCGTCGATGCCCAGGCGAAGACGTCGGCAGGGGCGGCCGCCTTCTCCCCGGCGAGTTGCTCTGGCGCGGCGTAGGAAGGGGTGCCGACGACGTTCGAGGTCGTTCCGCCGGACTGCATGATGTGCGCGACACCGAAGTCGATCACGACCGGGCCATCGGGTCCGATGAGCACGTTGGAGGGCTTGAAATCCCGATGTACCACCCCAGCCTTGTGGATCGCGGCCAGTGCCGTGATCGTCCCGATCACTAGCCGGCTCAGATCTTTGTCCGTGACCGGGCCGTTCTTGGCCACCAGCCCGTACAGGTCCGGGCCGTCGACGTACTCGGTCGCGACGTAGGTCAGATCCTCGAATCGGCCGGTCTCAAGAATCTTGGCTGTGGACAGACTGCCGGAGACCCGCCGGGCCGCGTCGAGTTCCTTGACCGAGAACTTGGAACCGGTCTCCTTGAAGACCTTGATCGCCGCCCTCTCCTCGCCTTTGGCAGCGAGATAGACGACGCCCTGGCCACCCTCACCCAGACGGCCGATCACCTCCCACGTGCCTATCTGACGGGGATCGGTGGAGCGGAGCTTGAACATCGAGGGCAGAACTTTCGGCTATACGGACAACGGGCCGACCCAGGGCTCACCACCATGAACTGTGATCAACCTCAACGTATGTACAATTCCTGATCGGAACGGCGGGGCAGTTTATCGCATATCACCCGCCCAGAGTGGTCAAACGAGCATCCTCGACGCCGAGAATCATGTGGTGCCCAGATCGGTGTACGTGTAGGACGCCAGACTCGTCGCGACTTCTGGGGCTTGGCGCGAATTTGGCGGCCCGTGTTTCGGCGAACTTGGCCGCGTTCCGGGCGGAGGAGGAGCGGGCTGCGATCGAATGAGGAGGTTGGTGACCGGCTTCTCGGTGATGACCTCCTCACCGGCCGCCGTCCCGGTCAGGGTGCCCGCGGCGATGCGCAGTTCCCGGGCCCGCTCGACGATGCCGGTGAGCGCCGGACCGTCCATCAGGTAGGTCCGTTCGACCTGGCCGCCCTCTTCGGCCAGTTCCCCGTCATCAGCGCCGAGCAGAATCCCAACCCCCTTGTGACGACGCTGCAGCTTGGAGGCGTCCAGCCCATCGGAGTACGCACCGGCACCGAGCACGGCGTCACTGAACTGGTAGTTCATGACCTTCAGCGCGAACCTCGTGCCGGTGTTGTCGCGCAGCTTCGGCGGGATCGTCTCGCGTCCGGCTTCTGCGTGGCCAAAACCAGCGTGTAGCCGGCGGCCGGTCCGATCGCGATGAGGACGAGCGGCATGTTGTGCCGCTTGCTACGCGACAGGCCCGGGGTCAGCTTGCCCTCGGGGCATTCCCGGTCGGACAGCTTCGACAACACCTCGTAGCGCCGATTCATGTCCTGCACAGCCTCGGTGAGCACCTGGACAAGGGCCTCGACGACGACCAGTCGGACGCCGGACCCGCACCAGTGCGCGACCTGCGCGAACGCCTGCCAGTCCTTACCGCCCTTCCCATCGACCACGATCAGCTTCACGTACGCACACAAACCACGCGGAAGGGTCAGCGGTCGCAAGTACAGTTGGAGCATGGCTCTGGGGGAGCTCGCCGCGTTCGCCGGATGGCAGCGTGTGCATGCCCTGGACGAGTCGGAAGGCCAACTGTGGTCGGGGGCGCATCTGCCGTGCATGCCTTTAGGGAGAGTGGCAAATGGCTAGCGTTAGTGGCCGTTTTGAGTATCCCGATAAACTGACTCCTGGTCAGTCAAAAGATGGTGGCCTCCACCATAATCTGTACGATAGTCAAGGGCGCCTCGTCAGCCATGGCAGGTTCATTCCTGACGACGAGAACGAGGAAGATTCACCAACGGAATCACCGTCGCTCTTTTCCGATACGAACGAGTGTGAGTGTGAGTCGGATTCCCGAGCGCGGGAGCGCTTGGAACCCGAGGAGATAATCGAGATCCTGGTTATTCTCATCAAAGCTTCGGAGAGGGCTGCACCACACCTCAAGAGATGGTGGAACGATCAGGCCCTCCCGTTCGTGAAGTCGACGCGCAACAGACTTGCCCGGACTCGCCAGGATAACAGCCCAGACACACCTAGCGAGTCGGCCACCTTGATTGAATCTGTACCTTCAGAGCCCTCGCAAGAAGCGATTGCTGAACTTGAAGAAGATCGAGTAAGCATGAGCAGCGAAGAAGCATCAGCACGCTTTGCCGCAGCCCTGATGGCTAGGCTATTCAGCGATGAGCAGTTGAGAATTCTGCGTAATGCTCGGATCGAGAACGAGAATGACTCTTTGGAGTTGAGCACCTTTGAAAAACTCACGCCTCAGCAAATCGGGGACAATATTAGGTTGATACTCGAGACGAATCCTTCGCTGCTCACCGAAGAGTCCTTGGCTGAACTCGGGAAGATTTTCGCGAGAATTCAAGCCGATGGCGGGCTGCATTCCATTGAGAAGCGGATAGATCAAAGAGGCGATGCGTCTTACTAAACCCGATCTTTCTCGACGGGCTGCCGACGGAGTCGGCGGGCCGATGCGCATTCCGTGACTACTGAACCTTTTCAGCGGGGCCACTGATCGGGTGACGGAGGCGCGATGAGGGCGGGGTCCGCAACAGACAGGACTCCCGTGCCGTTCAGGGAGGTGTTCGAAGTCTCAACCCACCGGCGCAGGAGCCCTGTTGATTACCTATCCTGCCGCACTCGGCCTCCCTCATGGGCTGGTGGAGTGGGTCACGATGCTCGTTGTCACCCGTGAGGGTGACGGGGTCGAGCATCCGCACGACGACCAAGCGGTGCTGGTGGTCGACGAGACCGGCGATGTGAAGAAGGGCGCCCACACGGTCGGTGTCCAGCGCCTATGACGCATGGCGGTGCGAGGTCGGGGACGGAGTGCCGTGGCATTTGTCCACGCGTATGTGCGGGGCGCACAAGCGGCGGGTGCTCGCGATCGTACATGGCAGGCTGGCGGGAGAACCGGTGCTGCTGGTCTCCACGCAGCTCATCGAAGCCGGCGTGGATGTCGATTTCCCCGTGGTCTACCGGGTCTGGCCGCTGCTGACTCCTGTTGGAGGCGGCGGGAAGATCCAACCGTGAGGGCAATCTCGACCGCCCCGGGCCGAGTGATCATCGTAGATCCGCCCGATGCGGCCGACCGGTGTGGAGCCAGGACTTGGGCCGAGGATGCTGCGGACCGCGGAGAAACACCGGTCGGTGGATTGTGTGAGTAGTGTGGAAGGTTGCCCCGCGCGTGACTGGTGCGATCACCTTCCTGTAGATTGCCGCGAAATGTCCCCGCCCCTCATTATCGTAGTTCGAAATACGAACGAACGGGGCAACGCGGGTGGCAAACGCTAGCGGGGAAGCAGATATAGCACTGCCCGCAGCGGCACGGCGGCTCGTCGACCTCGTCTCAGAGTATCCCGACGGAGTGACGCTGACCGAGCTGACAGTGGCCGCGGAGGGACGATTCACCGGGCTGCACCCGCGACGCGTCGCCGACCTCATCTCGCGTGCCGTCGTGGCCGGAGTCCTGTTCGAGGCCGCTGGCCGGCTGCGGGTTCCCGGCACCGGCGAGCAGGAGCCCGAACCGACCCGGGCGGCCGGGCCAGCATCCGGCCGGCCCCTGCGCGCGGTCGCCCTCGACCTGGAAGCGGTCGTCCGAACGACGGCCAGCGAGCCGTTCCTCGACAAGCGAATCTTCCAGATCGGAGTAGTGCGGTTCGGCACCGACGCCGCGTGGATCGCCGCGGAACGGAGGCGCGACTGGTTCGTCAAGCTGCCCGACGAGACGTGGGAGATCCGTTCGGCGTCGCTGCGTGAACGCCACACGGCCTCGGCTATCGCACCGGCGAGGGCGCTGCTAGAGCTGCACGCGTTCACCGCCGACGCCGATATGGTCGTCACCTATAACGGCACCGAGGCCGACTTCCCGCTGCTCGCGGCGGCGTACGAGAGGGAAGGCCTGCCGACGCTGGCGCCGACCTCGGTCGACGCGTACTACCTGACGCTCGCCCTGTGGCCGACGGCAGACAGTCACCGCCTTGCCGAGCTTGCCGACGCCCTCGGTGTCGACCGTTCCGAACTGGGCTGGCACGACGCCGGCGACGACGCCGAGCTGCTGGCGCGGCTGCTGACGCGGGCTGGCGAACAGGTCGCCGCGTGGCCCGCTGACCTCGCCGACGTGGTCGCGTCGGTGTGCGCCGACTCGTCAGCGTGGGTGCTGGTGCGGCACCTCGCCGCGGCGACGCGAGGTGCCGCGCCTGGACAGCTGCTCGGCGAGGCCCGTGCGCACGGTGTCGGTGACGTGGCCGCGATCCTCGGTGCACTGCTGGGCGGGCACAGGCCACGTCGCGCGCTAGCGGGCACGCCACCGGCCGCCGCAGCGGGTCGTGGCTCGCTCACCGTCGGTGCGTCGCTGCGCGGCGCCGACGGCCGCGTCGACCCGGTGCTGCTGGCGTCCGTGTCGCACGGCGCGGCTGCCAAGCGCCGACCTGCGCAGGAGCAGATGACGACGGCGCTGCACGGCTGGGCCGACGCAGGGGTGCCGGGGCTGTTGGAGGCGCCGACCGGCACCGGCAAGAGCTTTGCCATCCTGGCCGCGGCGCTGGACTGGCTGGCTGGCGCGCCGCAGCGCACGGTGATCGTCACGACGTTCACAAAGCAGCTGCAGGCGCAGCTGGCCGAGGACGTGGCACGGCTCGACAAGGTCGTTCCAGGCCTGCTTGAGGCCAGTGACATGGTCAAGGGGCAGAGTAACCGGCTGTCGCTGCGGGCGCTGAACGTGGTGCTGTCAGACGCGACGACGCTCGATGCCAGTCGCTCGGCGCGGCCGGGGTCACGCAACCGGTTCCTGGCGCGGCCGACGTTCCGGGAGTTCGTCGTCTACTTGACGTTGCGCCTGCTCGCGTCGACGGACGTGCTCAGCTCGTGGGCGGCGCACTCGGTTGACTCGGTCGACGTGCCCGCGTTCTTCGCCGGGTACGCCGGTCCGGCGCTGCCGGTGTGGCTGGAGTCGCTGAGCCAGGCCAGCAACGGGGAGTACCCCGCGGAGGCGGGTACGCCGGTCGCCGCGCACACTGACGCGGTTCGGGAAGCGCTCGCGGCGCACCGGCTGCTGCTGGCCAACCACGCGCTGCTGCTCGCCCACCTCGACGACCTCGGCAAGCTCGGCACCGACACGCTGCTCATCGTCGATGAGGCGCACCAGCTCGAGGACGCGGCGACGTCGGCGCTGACGACGACGGTGGACTACCGCACCGTCGAGGATCTGTTCAGCGAGCTGACTGCCTGGACGGACACCGCCCGCCGAAGCGCCGAACGTAACGCGGTGCGGGAGGCCGTCGACAACCTCGGGCTACTGCTCGACCACGAGCAGCTGCCGCGAGTGGCCGGGCAGGCGTTCGATGCGCGCGGCACAGGCGCCGGCGTCGTTGTCGGGTCGCGCACTGTCACGTTGGCCAGCGCGTATGCCGGCGGCGCCGGCGTGGGGCAGGTTCGCACGCTGATCGCACTGCTGCTGCGCCTGACCGGGCAGTGCGAGGCTCTCGTCGGGATGCTGTCGGCGTATCTGGACGTGCTCGGTCCGGGCCTGGACTTCTTCGAGGTCGAGCGCATCCGGGCCCTGCTGACCCGGTGCGCGCAGGTCAAGGAGGCCGGCCGGAGGATCGTCGCCGATGTCGATGGCATCCTCGGCCTGCCGCCGGCGGCCAGTGCCGACGGCGGTAGTACCACCGGCACCGGTAACGGGCTCGGTGGTGCCGACGGCGACGGGAATGGTCCCACCGCCGGAAGCGACGACGAGGCTGCGGACGACGCGGCCGAGGATGAGGCAGGCGAGGACACGGGTGGCGATGATTCGGCCGCCGCCGACGGCACAGGCGACCGGACGGCTAACGGCGCGAGCTCTGCGGGGGTGCCGCTCGGGCCGCTGCCGCCGGGCACGTCGAACCGGGTTGTGTACGCCGAGGAGCTCGACGCGCTGCGCGCTGGCCTGCGCTCCTACCGGTTCCGCGTGGCGACCAGTCCGGTGGAGCTGGCCGCCGACGGGGTCTGGCAGCAGTTCCTTGCCACGTTCGCGCGCACCTACTACGTGTCCGCGACGCTGCGGGTGTCGGGGCGGTGGCAGTTCATCCGCGACCGCCTCGGCCTACCGACCAGCATCGCGACGCTGCACCTGCCGACGCCGTTCGACTACGGGCGGCAGGCCGAGCTCGTGTGCTTCTCCGACTTCCCGTCCTGGGCTGAGCAAGCCGAGGGTGCGATGCGGACCGTCGCGCACCAGCTCGCTGGCTACGCCCAGGAGATCGTCACGCCAGTCGACGTGCCCGACGACGCGCCGCCCGGCGCTCGCGGCGGGCACGACGGGGGCGCGCTGGTGCTCACCACCGCACGCTCGACCGCCGGCGGCATCGCCGACTACCTCGCCACCGAGCTGCGCGCCCGCGGCGACGAGACCCCCGTGCTGTCCGCACTCGTGCTCGGCAACCCCCGCAGCGTACGGCAGTTCACCGACACTGAGCACGGCGGTGGCATCCTCGTCGGAACGAAGGGCCTGTGGCAGGGCGTCGACGTCTCCGACGAGCAGCGGCTTCGGCTGGTATGGATCAACAAGCTGCCGTTCGCGCCGTTTGCCGCGCCGGTTATCGAGGCTCGCCGCGCCGCGATCACCATGCGGGCCGAGGCCGCGCACGCCGACGACCCGGAGGCGGTCGCCACCGAGCACTACTACCTGCCGCTGGCGGCGCTGCAGCTGCGGCAGGCCGTCGGGCGGCTTATCCGGTCCGAGCGGCACCGGGGCGTCGTCATTATCAGCGACCGCAAGCTCGCCGGGCACACTGCGCTGCGCCGCGCGTATCGGCAGACGTTCATCGGCTCGCTCGACGAGGGGCTGCTGCGTGATGACTCGGTCACCGGCGAGCGCGGCGGCGGCAACGTCGTGCCGATGAACGAAGGGTGGGCGCGAATCTGGAATTTCTCCGCCACGCACGGCTTGCTCACCGCCGAACGTGCCGCGCAGCTGACGACGCCGGAGGCGCTTGAGAAGCACACGCTGCTGCCGCAGACCCGGCGCATCCGGCAGCTCGCGCTCACCGCCGAGCAGGTCGCGCGGCATCGCGTCGACGGAACCCTCGGCGTTGAGGTGCTCGCCCGGGCCGCCACCATCGGCGGGCTGCTGCACCTGTCCGACGAGCCGACCACGCTCAAGCCGTCGCAGCAGGCCGTCATCCGCGCGGTCGCCGACGGAGTAAACGTCCTCGGGCTCCTGCCCACCGGGTTCGGCAAGAGCTTCTGCTTCCAGCTGCCGGCGCTCGTGCTGCCCGGCGTGACGCTTGTCGTCTCGCCGCTGGTCGCGCTCATGCACGACCAGGCACTCGAGCTCAACCGAAGCATCGGTGGCGCGGTTCGCGCGCTCGTCGCGCCGCTGCGCGAGTCGAGCAGCCGGGCCGGTAAGACCGAGGTTGCCGATCAGCTCCTCGGCCGCGCTGACTACGGCATCCGCATTGTGTACGTCTCGCCCGAACGACTGTGCCAGCGCCGGTTCCGGGAGGTCGTCCGCGCTGCGGTCGAGGCCGGAATCGTCACCCGCATCGCGCTCGATGAGGCACACACGTTCGTGCAGTGGGACGACTTCCGGCCGTCCATGAGCCGGGTGGAGCAGTTCCTCGCCGAACTCCGGCGCGACCACGACCTGCCGGTGACCGCGCTGACCGCGACGGCGAACCGCACGGTGTACGCCGGACTGCGCGAAGGAGTGTTCGGCCTGCCGGCCGAGGCGTCCGACGGTCCGGCTGGCGAAGCCGCCGAGGCCGCTGACGGGACGCTGCTGACCGTACGGGAGAGCCCGATCCGGCCCGAGCTGGCGATCTTCCGACGCACGATCAACGCGGCCGGCCTGTCCATCAGCGCCGGCCTTGCGGAGGAGGTCCTCGACGCCGTCCACGACCACGCGATCTTCTATTGCCTGACAGTAAAGGAAGTCGTCGCGCTGCACGCGCACCTGCGTGACTACCTCGGAGAGGGCGGCGTGCGGGTGCGAAGGTTCCACGGCCGGCTCACCGAGGCGGAGAAGTCGGCGGTCATGACGGAGTTCCGGGAGGCGCCGCGCAAGGGCGAGGAGGGGTTCGCTCCGCTGGTCATCGTCGCCACGTCGGCGTTCGGACTCGGCATCAATCGTCCCGACGTGCGGACAGTGTTCTGCGCCAGCGCGCCGACCGACCTCGCGGCGCTGTACCAGCAGATCGGCCGGGCGGGCCGGGACATGGCCGGTAAGACCGTCACCGGCGCCGAGATGCCCTATGCGGCGGGAACGGTGAAGCTCCCGGTCGGCACGCCGGAGGCCGACGGAGACGCGGTGACCGGAACGCAGACCGGCGACACCGTCGGCGGCGGACCGGGCGGCGCTGCGCCGCAGCCGGCGAACGTCGGGCTGGCGCTGCTGACCGGCCGCGGCCTGCGCACCGTCGCGTTCATGACTGGCAGCGACCTGCCGCCCGCGCTGCTCGAGCGGATGGGCCGGGCCGTCCTGGCGTGCCGGACGGTGCTGGATCCGACCAGCGTCGCCGACGCGTTGATCGGCGAGGACCTTGCCGCCGGGCGGCTCACCCCGGACGAGGCGCGCAAGCCGCGCACGGCCGACAGCTACACGGCAGGAGTGGTGCGCGCCTTCACCGGGCTCGCCGGGCTCGGCATGGTCGCCGACCTCGGCGACTTCCCGCCGTACTGTGCCGTCAAGCCCGGCGAACTCCTCGGCGCGGCACCATCCCGAGCCGCCGCCGGCCGAAGCGGTGGTGACGCCGACTGCGACGTGGAGGACCGTGTTGTCACGGCGGTGCTCGCGCTGCCGGTCCGCTCGAGCGTGGCGGGCGTGCTGTGCCGGAACAACCTCGACGTCGCGCGGCTGGATGAATACCTGGCCGCGACGTTGTCGCAATACCGCACCGTCGCCGACGACGCGGCTGGTACCTGGCAACTGCTGGCCGATCTGCACGACCGCGGGCTGCTCGACGTGTCGGCCGCGCCGAGCCGGCGTCTGGTCACCGGCATCGCCGTGCACACGACCACGCTGCCGCAGCAGTTCCTGCCGGCCGTGTCCAGCAAGGTCGCCCGGGCGGCCGAGGAGATTCGGCTGCTGCGCGACTTCTTCACCGACTCGACGACGTGCGCCAACCGCAAGTTCGCCGACTACTTCGGCGTCGCCGACCTGCCCGCTGGCTGCTGCTCGACGGCGGCGAACCGTTGCTCGGCGTGCTGGGACACGCCGACGTGGCCGGCCGGGGAGAGCAAGCCGGCCGTCGCGGTCGCGCTCGAGACGCCTCGGCCGCGGCCGGCCGGTGCGCGCATCGACGCCGCACACCGGCAGCAGCGGCTCGACGAGCAGGTCTTCCGCCTGGTATGGGACGTCTTTCCCGGCGTCCACGCCCGCGACGTGCTGCGGGCGCTGCGGGGTGAGGACACGTACTTCTCGCCACGCACCCGGCGCCGCGTGCGGCTGCGGACCGGACTAGTCAACAGCCGGTACTTCGGCGCGAACCCGGCCGTGCGGCTGGCCGACGTGGAGGACTCCCTGGCCCGGCTGCAGGCAGCAGGACGGGTCGTGCCGGCTGGCCCCCGATGGCGCGAGGTCGGCCACATGCGCCGCGAGGCCCGACAACACGCCCGCGTCGCCTCTGCCGGCGCCGCGGCAGCGGCCGGTCCTGTGGCGGCGGGAACCGGAGGTGCGCCGTGACCGACCTCAGCGACCGCCCCGCCGAGGGCTCAGCGACCGCCCCGCAAACAGCCGCGGTCGCGCCGCTGTGGCGCCCGTTCGCCGAGGGGCCGGTCCTGACGCCAGCGATGGCGCTCGGCTGGGACGCCACGGCGCCCCAAGACCGTGAGCGGCTGGCCCGGTATCTGTCCGCGCTCGTCGCCGCCCGCCGCGCGCCGGTCCACGTCAACGTGGCGTTCAACGCGGCGTACTTCGGCTACGACCTGACCACCGGTGGATACGTCGGCGGGCCGTTGGACCTGTTCACGTTCCCGCAGGTGCGGTTCGGGGAGATGACCGAGGCGCTGCCCGTCGGCGCGATGGTCAACATCGCCGCCGGAGAGCAGCCGCTGTTCGCCGAGGTCGTGTACAAGGAGGGCGCGCATCCCGCGCTGGAGGCCGACGGTGCGTTGCCGGGGTGGCTCAGTGGCGCGCCCGCCGGCGCGACCGGGCCAGGCGTCGCCGACGCGCCGCCTGGCGGGTCGGTGCTGCGTGAGCGTCTCGTCGTCGACATCGACGCGTTCGGGCAGGGCCTCTCGACGACGCGGACCCAGCTCGACCGGCTCCGCCAGCGCGGCCGGTGGCTGGACGCGGACGGGCACGTGCTGCTCGATGCGCAGTACGCGACGCGACGCGACGCCGACCTCGACGAGACCGCGTTCTACGCGCAGTACCTGCTCACCCGAGGACGCGACCAGCTGCTCAGCGCCACCGCGCCGCTGCCGCTGACGACCGTGCTGTCCGACGACGCCAGCGAGGAACAGCTTGCTGCCGCGTTGACCGGGATACTCGCCACCGTCGCTGACGCGCTGGCGAGCATGCCGGAGCTGCGGATGTGGCGCGGGTACACGTTCACGCGCGCGTCGCTGGCCGCCCGGCTCGGCAACCCCGGACCGCTCGGCAGCGGCGACCTCGGCAGCCTCGCCGCGCAGCTGGCGCGAAGCGCCGTGCCGCTGCGCCGAAGAAGGTGGGCGCCCAGCCGGACGGTAACGTACACCGCGGTCGGGCCGCGGCTGCGCGTCATACGCGACAGCGGCACACAGCTGCTCGACGTTGGGTACGCGCTCGCGGTCTGCCACGCCAACGCCGTCATTAGCGACTATGCCCGCCGCGAGGTGGACGAGACGACCGGGTTGCTGCCCGGGGACGTGCACCTGCGCCTCGACGACCCCTGGCAGGGCGGCGGCGTGTGGCGCTCCGAGCACCCCGATAGCACATACGTCCACGTCGAAGTGACCGAGCCTCTGGGCCTGGGGTGGCTGTCGACGCTGCCGACCGTGCTGCCGGACGAGCCGCTCGCTGTCCCCAAGGGTTACGCGGCCGACACCGATCCCATCCCCGCTTCCGAGCCCGAGCCAGTACCGGAGACCCCGCAACCCGAGCCGGACGACGACGGCGGTCTGGACGAGATCACCGTCATCGACAGCCAGGTGTCGTGGACGCAGGCGCTGCGGCTGACCCACCTGCTCGAAGGCCGACTGCCGCTGCCCGACGTCATCTGCACGCAAATGCGCGACGCCGGGCTTACCGGCGTGCGGCTGCGGCTGATGCTGACCCACGACGGGTACGACCTAGACCCGGCCGAGGCTACCCAGACCGTCGACGCGGAGCTGTTCGGGCGCTCGCAGATGTCCGGTGTCGAGTGGCCGCTGGAGTTCTTCGCCAGCATCGTACTCACCTGCACCTGGGGACGCGGGGCCGGCGTGGTCCGCGCGACGACGACACTGCTCGACTGCCCGGTCACCGTCGACGGTATGGAGATCGAGCACCGCTACGACCCGCGAATCCTCACCCGCGACGCCGCCCCCGGGCAGCCATGCCGCGGCGGGCGGCCCGGTTGGCGCCCCGACACCGGACCGCTGTCGTTGCCGCAGCGCGTGTTGCGCGCGGTGCGCCGCCTCGGTCTACTCCACCCGGACGGACGCGCAGTGCTCGCCCGCGCGCACCTGTCGGCCGCCGTGTACGGCACCGCCGACGCCACTGCAGCCACCGAACTCGACGTCGTAGTCGACGAGCTGCTCGCCACCGGGGAGTTGCGCAGCGATATCGGCAGCGTCGACGCGAGCTGGAGGCTGCGCTTCCCTCCCGAACCCGGCGCGCCGACCGTGCCGCTGGTCGTCTACGAGCCCTGTCCGGTCGAAGGCCCCCCACACGCCATCGCATCGCGCCGGTCCGTTGGCGCACTCGAGGCGCGGTTCGTGCGGATGCATGCGGTAGCCGGCCATCTGCGTTGGCTAGGTGACGCCGGCCGGACGGCCAGCGAGGAAGCCCGGCATGCCTATCGCGAGGACCGCGCCCGGTTCCGTCTCCTCGGCCCCGCCGAGCTGCCTAAGGGCTACACCTACATACGGCCACACTCCCGCGGCAGCTCGTGATCACCACGATACTTACAGTCACCTACGTTCCGGCCCCCCAGCCGGCGCCCTCCCGGAGGCTTCATGGCAGCCCGTCACAGTCGTAGCAACTGCCCACATGGTGACGGGTCCACGTCCTACCCGGTCTGGCCTGACCCGGGCTGGCCCCTCGGCGAAGACGCGGACCGCGACGCCGCGCTGACCGAGCTGTCCGCGGCGCTCATGGCGTGCCCTGCGCCGCTGGCCTCAGCGCTGGCGCAGCTGACGCCGCAGGACGTCAGCAGAGGCCTGTCGGCGACACCGCTGTCGCGCCGGCCGTCGGTGCTGCGACCCCTCGGACTCATGATTACACCCCGCACCATCGGCCAGCACCTGTGCCGCGACGTAGTCACGCGGATGACGCGCACCGGTGATCATCACGCGCGGCACTCGGCAGCGGCCCTGACCAAGGCGGTGCTCAGCGACCTGCGGATGAATGCCTTCGCCGAAGAGTTCCCCGAGCGCTTCTCGCTGTCGGTCGTGCGCGACCCGGCCGCGCACTGGTCGCCCGCGCTCGCGCGGGTCGCTGTGTGGGCCAACGGGCTCGCCTCCGTGCGCGACGCGCGGCTGTGGCTGTGGGCGAGCGAGCAGCCATGGTTCCGACCAGATTCCGTCACCGACGAGCACATTGTCACGATCGTCACGGCCGCCAAGAAGGTCATCGCAGCCTCGCCCGAGTTCCGGTTCCTCGACGACAGCGGCGAAACCCCGTCCGGCCACAATGACCTCGACGACGACCCAACCGAGAGCGTGACGGTGAACGAGTCGAGCACCGACCCGGACATCTCGGCCCCGGCACCGATCAGTGACGACGACGCTGCGGCCGCGACGCACACCACTGCCAAGCAGCTAGCCGCTGCGAACGACGAGGAGGACCGCCGCATGACGGTGACGACCGAGGACAGCAGCACTGGCAGCGTCGGTGAGCCGACCGTCGCCAAGCTGCGGCAGGCCAGTGAGGACCTGCGGCAGGCGCTGCTGGCCGCGGTGCCGGCCGCCCAGCGGATCCTCGACCGCGTTACCGCCGACCGGCCCCCGGCTGCCGACGACCTAAACATGATTACCGCTGCGCGCACCTCGTTCGATGACGCGGTCGCGAGGCTGCGGGCAGCAGGCGCCACCATTGACACCGACACCGACACCGGTGCGGCGGTGTGCGCCGCGCTCGACGATCTCATCAAGGCCGCCGACGACCCGCCGGTGCGCGCCGAGCTCGCGCAGCTGCAGACCCTCGTCGCGCCCGCCGACAATCCGATGCTCGCTGCCGCGCTGGCCGAGGCGCAGCAGCGCGCAGACACCCTCGCCGCATCTCCGGCGTGGACCGCCGCTGAGCGGGTCCTCGCGGTCACACTGGCCACGCTCAATGAGCTCGCAAACCCGGCCACCGCGTTGCCGCACGTGGTGGCGCTGCAGCAGGATTTCGTCCAAGCCCACCCAAACTTGGCGCTGCTCGCCGTCACCGCGGCCCAGCTGACCCGCACGTCCGCTTCCCCCGCAGAAGCCTTGGCCGCGCGCAGCACCGCCGGAGCAACGGACGCGGCCGCCGACACGATCGCTGGCACCGCCCCGGCGACGACGACCGACACTAACGCCGGAGACCAGGCGGGTGCGACGACCAGCGATGAGACCGCCCTGGAGGTGGCGAGCGGAGGCACTGCGGCCCTGCAGGCCGACGAGCCTCCCGCAGACGTCGACGGCGAGGCCAACACCACGACGCTGCCCGAGATCGCAATCCCAGCCCAGGTCCCGGTGCCTGGTACGACCGCCAGCGGTGCCGCTGCTCAGGCCGCCGTGACCGTCAGCGACGAGGTCGTCGCGCACGCCCGCCTCGTCGAAGGCGTCGCCGACCTCATCGGCTCCCAACGCTTCGGGCTGGCCGCCGCTGTCGCGCAGGCGGGGCAGTGGTCATCCAGCCAGCAGGCCACGTTGCGGATCGCCGCGCTGTCCGACGCCGTGCGCAGCGAGACCGGCGCGGTCAACGCCGCGCTGCGCGGCGAGCTCACCGAACTCGACACGACCGCCGCTGCCGAAGATTCGCCCAGCGCGCTACTCATTGTCGCCTCGCTGCTGCGCGCCGCCCTCGTCACCGGAGAACCGACGACCGGGGCAGTGCTCACCGAGCTGGCTTCGCGGGTTGAGCCGAATCTGGCGGCCGTCGCCGAGCAGGTCGGCCGGCGCGCGCTGCAGAGCATCCTCGTCGGTGCCCCGCCGCTGACCGTGCTCGCCGACGTCAGCGAGGTCGAGCGGTCGCTGCGCGCCGTCAGCGACGATGCCCGCAATATGCTGCGCCCCCGCACGCTGCGGTTCAAGCGCGCGACGGACATCGCGAAGGCGTGGATGTCCGCTGGCGGACTGCTCGGCCGGCCGCTGACCATCGCCGCCAACGACGACCGGTCCGCAGTGGACGAGGCCGCCAGCGCCATCCTGGGGCTTGGTGACGCTGCGCACGTCGCCCGCGAGATCGACATGCTCGACCGCAAATTCAAGGGAATGTCTGGCAAGCCGATCGAAGGCGCCGGCCGACAGGACCTCGTCAACATCATCCATGAAGCCATCCAGACCCTCGCCAAGTGGACCGAGGCAGTCCTGTCACTCCGGCGGTCCGGTACCGCGCAGCACTGGAGCACCGGCGAGGTCGCCGACATGCGCACCGCGGTGCTGGATCGGCGTCAGTCGGTGCTCGCCGCCCTGGCGGCGCAGTCCGAGCACACCGATCCGCTGCTGGCGGCCGCGTCGCGAGTGGCAGTCACGTCGCTGACGCTTACGTTCGCCGTGCTCGACGGCGAGGCCGCGCTTCCGGCCGGTGAGCCCGCGCCAGCGTTCGCGCTCACCGCTGAGCTGCTGAAGGTGCCCGGTGCGGTCGTCGACGCCGTTCTCGGCCGCGTCACCGTGCCAGTCGGCACGACCGTCGAGCAGCTGCTGGCCGCCGCGCAGCGCACCTGGACCGACGCGGTCGCCATGCAGGTCGAGGCCGAGAACTTCGACGCCGTGTACTTCCTCCTCACCGCCGCTGAGTCCAACCTGCTGCCCGGCGCATCCGAGCACGGAATCGGCGCGGACACCGCCGCTGCGGTCACAGCCGCGCAGAGCGCGGTGCAGGCCGAGCTGGAGGAGCTGCACGAACAGCTGTTGGCCGAACTCCGCCGGGCGCAGACCAACAACGAGGTCTCCGAGGAACAGGCCGGCGAGCTGACCGGCCTGCTGCGGGACGCCGACATGGCCGCCACGCGCAACCTCGCGGCGGTCCGCGCCCGGCTTGTCCGCGTCGCCGAGCTGCTGCCGCGCTACCGTGCCGAGGCGGCCCGGCGGCTGTCGGACCGGCTAGTGGCGCTGCCTGAGGTCGATGAGGGCACCATCGAGCGCGTCGAGCGGCTCATTGGCACCGGCGAGCTGTCGACCGCCGCGGAGCTCATTTACTTCCTCGAGATCGGCGAGCCGGTACCGCAGGTTTCCGAGTGGCGGCACCTGCAGCGGTTCTTCCCGGCCGTCCCCGACGCGCTGCCGACCGGCCTGACACCCGACGTCATCGCGACCGTGCGCAGCCGCGGCCGGGTACCCGACTGCGACGTGCTCGACTTCAGCCGACTCAGCCCCGAACTCGCTGAGCTCGCCGCAGTCGCGCTCGACAGCTGGCGGCAGCTCGCCACGACCCCGCCTGAAGGTCGGCAGAAGATCACCGAACGCGACCTGCTACTGCCCGCGCTGCGCGTCATCGGCATCGAAGGCAAGCGCATCCGCCGCCTCGACGACCTGCAGCGCGGTCGCGACCGGCGCTTTATCGACGTGGTCGACGTGACGATCAACGGCAAGGCGCTCGTGCCGGCGTTCGGCAGCAAGCTTGGCGGGCGGCTGCGCGTCTTGCTCACCTGGGGTCAGCCGAGCGCGCAGCTGCTGCTCAGCCATGCCGACCAGGACAACTCCGGCGACAGCCTGCTTGTCACGTACTTCGGCACGATGAGCGCGCAGACCCGCCGCGAGCTTGCCCAGTACGCCGTCGCGGGCAACCGCACCGCGCCGGTCGTGGTACTCGACGACGCCGCGCTAGCGTACCTGGTCGCGCACGGCAACCGGCAGATGGATGCCACCATGAGCGTGCTGCTGCCGTTCAGCAACACCAACCCGTACGTCAGTAAGAAGCGCGGCCTTGTGGCCGAGGAGATGTTCTACGGCCGCGACGCCGAGCGCAAGAACGTGCTCGACCCCGACGGCACGCAGCTGCTCTACGGCGGACGCGGCCTGGGCAAGTCCGCGCTGCTGCGCAGCGCCGGCCAGATGTTCGAATTGCAGGGTTCGCCCGGCGAGCGGGTCAGCCTGTACCTCAGCCTCGACACCGTAGGCATCCGGGCAGGCGCGGCGATCGGACCGGACGCGATCTGGAACGCGCTGCTACGCGACCTCACCGACCACGGCGTCATCACGCCGCCGCGCCGCCAGACGAGCCACAAGAGCCCTCATGAGCAGGTCCGCGCGGGCGTGCTCGCATGGCTCAACGCCGACCCGCGCCGACGGCTGCTCATTCTGCTCGACGAGTCCGACCGGTTCTTCGAGTCCGACGCGCCGGAGTTCTTCGAGACGAACCGGCTCAAGGAACTCGGCCTGACCACCGACGGCCGCATCAAGGTCGTGTTCGCCGGTCTGCACTCGGTGCAGCGCTACGCCAAGAGCGCCCGCAACGGCCCGTTCAGCCACCTCGCGCAGCGCCCAACCGTCATCGGACCGCTGCGGCCGCAGTTCGCGACGAACCTGCTTACCCGCCCACTGCAGGCGCTCGGGTACGGCTTCGCCTACGACGACCTGGTCAACCGGGTCCTCGGGTACTGCTCGTACCAGCCGTTCCTGCTGCAGATGTTCGGCTCTCGCCTCCTCGCCACCCTGCACGCCAGCCGCGGCGTCGCCGACACCGCGCCGCCGTACGTCATCACACGCGCCGACGTCGTCGCGGTCGAGAGCCACGTCGACCTCAAAGCCGACATCAGCGCAGCGTTCCACGACACGCTGCACCTCGACCCGAGATACAACGTCATCGCCAACGTGCTCGCACACCACGCGCACGAGTCCGGCCTCGACGCGCGGCTGTCCGACGTGGAACTGCGGGAGGAATGCCTGGACTGGTGGCACGCCGGCTTCTCGGCGCTGGACGTGGAAGGGTTCCGCGCGTACCTGCAGGAGATGGTCGGCCTAGGCGTACTCGCGCCGAACAACGACGGCCGGGGCTGGCACCTGCGCAGCCCGAACGTGCTGCACATGATCGGGTCGACGGACGATGTCATCACGCAGCTCGTCGGCGCGGCGACGCTGTCGGTGCCCGACGAGTTCATCGCACTGGAGACGCGAGCAGAGCTGCCCGACGGGCGCCGCTCGCCGCTGACCGCTGGGCAGAGCGACGACGTGCTCGGCGACCACGCCAACCAGGTCCGCGTGGTGCTCGGCTCGCCTGCGACCGGCATCGGCGATGTCGCGCAGGCCGTGCGGCTTGCAGCCGACGTCGGTGACCGGTTCACTGTGCCGCCGATCGCCAGCCGGCGGCAGTTCGAGGAGGAGCTGGTTGCCGGCCGACCTGGCGAGCGGCGCGTAGTGCTCACCGACCTCGTCGCGCTCGCGCCGCGCGACGAGGCGTGCACCGCTGCGCTGACCGCGGCAGTCGAGCAGCGTCCGCAGCAGCCCGGCGTGACACGCTCGGCCGTCATCGTCGCCGGGCCGCAGCAGATGTGCCTGTGGCGGGCGGTGCTCGGCGACGCGGGACACACCCCGGCGCTCGGCACGGTCACGCTGCGCCGCTACGCCCGTCAGACGCTGCGCGTGTGGGCGTTGGCGAGCGAGAAGTTCAGCGTGCCGGAGCGGCTCGAGCGGCTGATCGAGGTCACCGGCGGCTGGCCGCTGCTCGTCGAGCAGGCCGGCCAGCTCGTAGCGTCCGGTATGGAGGAGGGTCAGGCGCTGGCCGCGGTCGCAGAGGAACTCGCGTCGCCAGCCGGCGCGGCTGCGTTCGTCAATGCGGTCAGTGTCACCGCCGACGAGGAGCTCGTCAAGGCGTTCAGTGCCGTGCTAACCCTCGTCGATAGCGGCGGCGTCACGATCGCGGACCTGGTCGCGGCCGCAGCGCTGGCAGTCGATGACCCCGACACCGCGGTTGCCTGCCTGCAGGCGCTGGGCGTGTTCGACGTCGACGCCGACGGGATGTACCGGCCCGAGCCGCTGCTGGTCCGGTCCTGGCCGTACCGCGCCTGACGGTCATCCGGGCGGCCGCTACACGAAGTGCAGCGGCCGGCGCCCTGCCGGGGCCCGCCGCACTGGTCGGCGAGCTGGCAATAGAAGCGCTGCCCCCACTCGCTGACGGTGGTGGGGTCTGCGTGGTCGGTTCCGGAGTTGGTGATGTTCCCTCAGCGGATATCTTCAACGAATTTCAGGCGCAGGACACTAGTCTGCGGCTGTTGGCCGAGCCATCGACGTTTCAAGCCGCCTCGGCTGTGCGGCCCTGCTCATGCCGCGTCATCGGCCGCAGTGCCTGGCAGCCAATGGCAAGATCCTCTGCCTTGGTCTTCACCCGACTGCGCTCTTGGAGGTCGTGAGCCGAGAACTCAGGATCTGGCTGCTGAGGTTGTCGAGCATCGGTTGGCGATTTTGACTCGCTAGTGTTTCGAGGGCGTGTGGGACGTTGATCGCGATCAATGTGATCCGTGCGGCTGGTTCGCGGTTGCGGCGGTGAAGGATGACGGTCCGGGGTGACACGTCTTGTTCGCTCGCGTAGAGGATGTAGGCGGTGGGTGGCCTTGGGCTGTTCTGGTTGCTGAGGGCTTGGGCGTAGGTGAAGCTCTGGTAGAGGTCGCCAGGTTTGACCTTGTTGTCGGTGTACAGCTTGTACTTGGCATCGATGGAACAACGCCATGCTCCGGGGCCGTGGCCATGGACGAGCTGGATGTCGGGGGTGATGGTGGTGTAGCTGTGACCGTCCTGATGGCAGATGGCTTTGTCGAGGGAGTCCTGGTCCCGTACGGCAATTCCGCTGCCTCGTGTGGCGTCCCGTAGGAGTTGGGTGACGAACTTCTCGAACAGCACGTTCATGTCGATCATGAAGGCCTGTGACGACGGTCCGGTAGCCGAGTAGAGGTCAGAGAAGGCGGCGCCTCGCAGGAGCAGGAGCGCCCAGCGGTGGGCATTGCGGTAGTGCTCGTTTCCGCGGTGGTAGGTGAGACGTTCCTCGGTCGCGCGGATATTGAGCCTGTCAGGCACGCATACATCCGCGAAGTCCGCCGCAAGCCGGCGGGCGCTTGCTCGTACGGTCGGGTCTCCAGTACTCCGAGCGGCAACTTGCAGAGCCGCGCCACATAGCTGGTTGTCGGGGATGTCGCTGCTGAGCTCGTCGTAGCGGCATTCCAGGCGATCCAGCTGACCATAGCGGCGCAGGATCTGCCGGTCGATGAGCAGTCGTCCGCGAACGGCGGGCAGACTCTCCTCGCGGCGGAGGTAGTCGCGACGCAGCCCGTGGCGGAGCAGTTTGTCGGTCTCTCGGGCGAGCAGGAGGCACACCAGGTCCCTTAGGTGGAGCCCTTGGCCGAGTCGCTGTAGCTGGTCGAGGTTGCGCAGGGCCGGTAGACCGCTGGCGTAGTCGAGCATCTGCAGCACAGAGAGCTCGCGGCCGGCGAGTTTCGGTCGGACGTGGATGGCGACGCAGTTGAGATTGACCACCCCGACGTGGGAGTTCGCGGTGATCTCGAGTGTGTCGCCTCTGAGCCACCGGAGCGTGATTCGTTTGGCGAGCGCCTCGGACTCGGCAGCGTCTATGTCGGCTGAGCTTGGATGAAGCCCGGTGACCTTGACGGACTCGTACTCGTTCAAGATGACCAGGCCGTCGGCCGCGTCGACGGTGGTCACTGTTCGCCCGCGTCCACCATGAGTTCGGCGTAGAGGGCTGCGACCAGCTTCTCGTCGTCGAGGTCGGCCATGCAGTGTCCGGTGACATCCACGATCGTCGGACCGAGAAAGCGGGCGAGCATTGAGTAGTCGTCGTAGGCGTACTCCTGGAGCAGCGGAAGGACCTCGTTACGGATCACTGCGGCCAAGTCGGCTTCGTTGTCCACGGGGTTGTCGCCAGACAGGAAGAACGAGTGGCCGATCTGACGTTCGCGGCCGAGTTCCTTGACGACCCGCCGGTTGACCTCGCGCAGCAGTATCCCCAGGTCGAGTTTGCTGACGAGGGATCCGTCGAGGACTTCGGCGTCGGGCAGCAGCTCATGGAACGCGAAGCGGCGGCGTAGCGCGGAGTCCAGGAGTCGGATGCTGCGGTCAGCGGTGTTCATCGTGCCGAGGAGATAGACGTTAGGTGGGACGGAGAACTTCTTGCGGCTCTGCGGTAGCACGACCTGCATTCCGCGTTTGTCTCGCTCGAGGAGGGTGATCAGCTCGCCTAGGATCTTGGGGATGTCACCGCGGTTGATCTCGTCGACCAGTATCAGGTACGGCTTGTCAGGATCATTGGCCGCTGCCGTGCAAACCTTCTTGAACGTCCCATCAACGAGATCGAGCCTGAGCCCGCCATCTTCGCTCTGGACCGGCCGGAATCCCTCGATGAAGTCCTCGTAGCCGTATGCGGGGTGGAACGTGACCAGGGTCAGGTGGCCCGCCCTCTCGCCATCGGCGCTCGCCGACAGGTCGGTCAGAGACTTCAAGAACGGCGCCTTCCCGTAGTCGGCGGTCGCGTCGAGATTCAGCTCGGGCAGTTGCGTGGTCAGCCACCACAGGGCGAACCTCAGGCTGGTGTAGGTCTTGCCGGTCCCAGGCGGGCCATAGAGCACAGCCTGGCCCTTGCGGCTCAGATGGGCGGCGAGCTCGGTGAACAGCGGATCGACCGTGGCGGCTTCCCGGATGGACACTGTTGGGGAGTCGTCACCGCCCGACGTGGCTGCACCGGTCTTCACCGTCCTCCAGAGACTGGCCGAGACCTTTGCGACGGTGACAGTGCCCCATGAATTTTGGGGTTTCGCCAGGGTCTGCGCGTAGGAGGTGTCCCAGTCGACGGAGACGGTGTGCCGGTACTCCGTACGATCGGGTCGCCAGACGTAGCTGGCCTCGGTCACCTTGCCTACGCCCAGGATTTCTTTGGTGCCCCGGTTGGCCACGACGAGGTCACCTGGCTGGAGCTGGACCAGCCGCCACAGTTCGTTGCTCTTGGCGGTCAGCTTGCTCTGGTTGCCGTTGTACTCCGCGGTGTACGCGGTGCGGAACGCCTCCCGGAAGTCGTCCTCGGAGGTGAACGCGGTCAGGTCGCCGACCTCGTCCCAGCCGACGCAGATGTAGCCGCCGGCTAGGCATTCGTCCCAGTACATGCCCCGAGAGCCCGGCGCGATCTTGACGACGGTGGTGTTCGGGCGTGGGTCCGCCCACCAGTACAGAAACTCACCGATCTCGTAGGGGTGCCAGCCGGTGAATCGTTCGTCGGCGTCGATGAGCTTCTTGAGCCGTTCGTGCGCGGCGAACGGGTCGAGCCCGGCCCCGGCGTCACCGCAGAGATGGAAGATGAAGCGCCTGACGTGGTCCCGACTGGTGATGGGGGTGATCAGATCAGGGAAGTAGCAGGAAATCGCCTTGGCGGTCAAGGCCGGGCCGGACCGTAGGGCATCGATGGTGTCGATATCAGTCAGGCGGCCCTCGCGAGCGGCGTGGTACGCGTCGATGAATCCGGCTCGTACAGCCGACCAGGCTTCCTGCTCGTTGGTGTAGGCGGGGTCGAAGTACCAGCTGTTGTCGCTCTTTCGCCGGTAGATGAGGTGCTTGTTGGCGCTGCCGCCCTTCATGCTGCACAACGCAGGGGTGCCGAACTCCATACGATGACAGAAGCTATTGGTGTACTCGGGTGTACCGAGGGCGTACCGCTCTAGCGGCATGTCCGCCCACGAATCCAGCGGGAAGTCCTGCAGCACTTGCGCGAGCTCTTGCCTTGCTTCGAGAATCCGCTTTGCGCAGGATCCCCGGTCGAAGTCAGCGAGAGCGGCGGACAACGGTCTCTGCGGAGAGCGCATCGCGCCGACTGCGACGGGGGTCAACGTGCAGGTCTCGCAGATATCGCGGACAAGGCCGCCTCTGCCGTTGCGCAGTCCTTCACGTTCGGCGAAGGCTTGACGTCCTTCCTGGTCGTTGGCGTAAGCGGACTCGATCAAGCGCCGCCACAGATTGCCGTCAGGATCGGGATAGGTCTTCCACGTGTCGTGCTTCCCAACGATATGCATGCAGTCAGCGCGGTGATGGATCGCAGTACCGGTGCCCCCCGGGCAGATGACGCGGTCAGAGGAAGGGGTGAGCTCGAAACTCTGGCCGTCGTAGTGAACGACCTGGCTGCCGTCGGCGGCTTCTGAGATCGAGACCTTTGGGTTCATGGCCGGACTCCTGCGGAGAGCGATGCGCGGTTAGAGGCAGCGGCTGAGTGCATCGGGCCTGACCACCACCGTTGCTGTTGAATTGGTGCACCCGTGTTGGGCTCAGCGGTAGCGCTCCAGCCGTTCTCTTGCCTTCTGACGGTCTTCCTCGCTGAAAAGGCTCTCGTACTCAGCCAGCAGAACATGAGCTTCGACTGTGAGGTCAAGACGCCCGTGGGTCCAGAGGGTCGTGAAACCATCAGACGGGGTGTCCGACCACAAGAGCTGCCTGGCCGTCGCCACGCCTCCACGTTCACTGAGCATCTGCAGGAAGCGCGTGGCGTTGTAGCCGAGTTCTCGCTTGGCGGTCTCGTAGATCGCCGTCATGGCTCGATTGAACTGCCGTTCGAGCTCATCCAACGTCGGCCTCCCGGCGTCACACCATCATTCGCTCCAAGCATCGCTTGGGACAAGGATCATTAGGGACTGCTTCGCCAACAAAGTTGGACCTTCTGATTTACGGGCAGACCGCAACGTCCGAGCATTCACTCTCCGCTCCTGCGGAAGCGAGATCGCATGGTGAGCATCCGTAGGGTCATGAGGCGTCGATGACCACTGACCAACCCGGGGTGGGTCACTCGTGTAGATTCGCGATCTCCAGACCGGCTTGCTTGATGGCATTGGTGTCGCTGATCCGCCGCGCTCCGAGGGGTGCCCACTCGGCGTTGTAGCGGGCCTCGTAAAGGACCTGATCGCCGACTAAGACGATCTCAGATGTTGGTCATGGCTTCAAATTCCCGGATCTCGGACACCTTTAGTACCCGCAGGTCGAAGCCTTCCTCGGCCAACAGTTTGATCTCGTCGAGCTGTCACCGTCACGTTCGCACGATCGTTGGATTCCAACAACCCGCCCGCGGGCCGACATGAAGTGATCTGTCCCGGGGATGGTCAACGGCCGCTTCGATGACCTCCGCGAGCTATGGGGCGCATCTCTGCGGCTGGGGCACACGTCATCGTTCGTGGGGATCGGGCTGACAGGATTAACGCGCATCGTCATGGGCGCAAGGGCCACCATCGGCGTGCTCGTGCTGTCGAGGCTGTGGCCGGTGCGAAGCGGTGGGTGACGTCCTCGACGTGTGCGCCGTTGAGGTGCTTGCGGATGTCGAGGGCGGTGTTGGCGGGCAGGACTTCGGTGCCGGCGCCGAAGCTCCCCGGCTGGCGGCGCCGCGTACCGAGAATCGTCTGGGCGTAGGCACGTTTGATCGCTGTCTCTGCGTCAACGACCTGCTTGTGAGGCGCCCGCAACACGCAGATGGCATCGGCTCCGGCTCGTAGATGCTCACGGACCCGGGCGGCGGTGCCGTGCCCGAACTTGCAGACTCTGCGGTAGTGGACCAGGTAGAGGTGGTGGGGGCGGTCGGCCTTGGCCCGGTGGGTGCGGGACGTCTCCTCCGGTGGGCACTGTCCGCACTCGGGGCGGGCCGGTGTGACTTTCTGGACGGTGCCGCAGGCGTCATGCCGGGCCCAGGTGCCATGTGACTCCGGGCGTGCCGGCTCGAGGAGCAAGGTGGTCGCGTCCCAGGGCAGGCCCCAGATGTCGGTCGCCAGGATCGTCCAGCCGGGCCATGACAGTGCCGCGACCTTGTCTGCGATGACCATGAGGGCGCACTGTTGCCAGACCTCACGTGGGTCGTCCCCCTGGACGTGGGCAAGACCCGCGTCTGACGGATGTCGTCGCGCCAGGGCATCGAGGGCTTTCCTCGCCAGCTCCGCGGCGTTATCGGGCAGGCGGGTCCGGTCGTCGAGACAGACCATGCACCGGGTGCGCCATCCGGTGCGGCAGGATCGTGGTGTCCCGCACATGCGACACTGGAAGATCTCGATCTTCGCTCCGGTGGGCCGCGACGCGATGAGTGCCATCTGCTCCTCGGCCAGGGCCGCGCACGCTTTGCAGTGCACCATCCACACGACGTCCTGGCTACGATCGCCCGTCCCGGCAATTGACGGCATTGGAGCCCGGCAGTTGGCGCACTCTTTGCCGCTGTCCATCAAGCGTCCCTCTGTCAGACCCTGAACCGACTCCTGCCACTCGAATCAAGTGGCTTCGGTTTTCCGGTCAGAAGGTACCGCCTTCAGGTGGAATGGACCCATCCCATCCGTCGGTGTGTAGAAGCAGCAGAGCAGCCACTACCGGTCACGACCAGGCCCGTCCCGATCAGGCCACAGGTGCTATGGCCACCGTGTCCACCGAACTACCTGTCTTCCGCCCTATAGAGGCCGGTCTTATGGCATATCGTCCTCAAGGTGGCGCTTGATGACATTACGGTCCCGGCGGTGCTTGCTGCGATCGAGGAGTTCGACGGGCTCGGTCGTGAGGCGTTTCTGGACGCGTACGGGTTCGGCAGGTCAAGGCGCTATCTGCTGCTTCACGACGGCGGACGGTACGACTCCAAGGCGATCGTCGGGGTGGCCCATGGGCGATTGCCGGAGCGCTCGCCGCTGAAGGCGTCCGAGTTCTCCGGCGGCCTCGATCACGCGGTCGCGGTCCTGCGTCGGCTCGGGTTCGAGGTCATCGACGATGGTCTGTCTGGTCCCAGAGGAAGCGGCACTCACGGAGATCCTCACCGCGATCGGTGGTCTCAAGCCGCCTCCGGCCCAGGCCTCGGGGCTGCCGATGCTCAAGCAGGCGGTCGTCCTGCTGTGGGGAATCGGCCGGGCGCGCGGTGACGGGGAACGGCTCATGCCATGGACCGCCACCTGCGAAGCGCTCGTTCCGCTGCTGGAGGCGCACCGCCGGGAAGGCGAGCGCGACCAGGGACGCCCGGACTACCCGGTGGCGGCGCTGTACAGAGCGGGGCTGTGGGATCTGCAGGGCCATCAAGGGGCGGTTCCCCCTGCCCACGGTGACACGGCCCTGAAGGGATGGTTCGATGAGCACCGGCCGTCCAGCGGTCTGCCAGTGCCGCTGCACGATTTGGTGCACGGGTCGGGGGAGGCTCGGATCCGGGTGGTCGATGCCATCGTCGATCGGTTCTTCGAGGATTGGGACTACAGCGCTCTGATGGCCGCTGTCGGGCTCGATGACGAGGATCTCGCCGACGACGAGCCCGGTACCGATACCACCGCCGGAGATCCCAAGGCTGCCTACCGGCGCTGGTGTGACCTGGTCGTACAGCGCGAGGACCAGACGTACGGCAAACGCCGCCGGACCGTGCGGCGGGATCCGATCAGGCTAGCGGCGGCCCGGCGTGCGGTACTGCTGCGCAGCGAGGGCCGCTGCGAGAATCCCGCCTGCGACCGGGAAGCACCCGACCTCACCGACCAAGGGGACCCGATCCTCGAGGTCGATCACATCGCCGAGATCACCGCCGGTGGCCGTGACTTCCCGGAACAGATGATCGCGCTGTGCCCCGACTGCCACGCCGTCAAGACGAGGGGCCGCAGCCGCCATCAGCTACGCCCCAGCCTCCTCGCCGTAGCCCGGCAACGCCACCTGACATGGATCTCCGAGGCCGATGGCGACGGATCCCCGTAGCCTGCGCGTGGGCGGTTGGGGCGTGGACCAGTGGCGCGCGTCGGCGGAGACCTCGACGGCACTGCTGGGAAGGGCATCACGGGGCTCATTCGGGGTGGTCCATGTCTTGAATGCGCTGGTGAAGCCGTCGCAGCCCCCGTTCCACATCGTAGGTCGGTGCCGGGCTCTGAGCCGCCCGGTCGCGGGCCTGGCGGTAGACATTCGCCACGGTGATGTCGTGATGCCGGGGGTCATCGGCCGTTGGAGCGCGGATGTCCATTGCTGGTCCGGGTCTCCCGGCGAGCCTGCCGGGGAGCTCGCGGAGGAGCTGGGCAAGGACATCCTGGGTTTCGCCCGCAGGCTTGGCCTGAACGCTGAGTCGGTTCATCACCGCGAGATAGAAGTCGACGTCCTCGCGTTTTTTGAGGTAGATCGCGCTCTGGAGCTGCTCCAGATAGACCACGTCGGGCAGGTCCGGCTCGGCGAAGCGCAGGATGCTGAACGCCCCGCCGGCCGCGGCATGGCCGCCCTGCTCGAACGGGACCACCTGAACGGTTACGTTGCGCAGGTCACAGGCTTCGATGAGAGCCGAGATCTGCTCGCGCAGCACGGCGCGGCCGCCGACGGGTCGGCGGAGCGCTGCCTCGTCGATTACCGCCCACAGACGCGGTGCTTCGCCCCGGGTCAGCAGCCTCTGCCGTTCCATGAGTAGTGCGACCCGCCGGTCGAGCTCGTCGGCCGGTGCGGCGGCGTGGCGGAGTTGGGTGACCGCCCGGGCGTAGCCCTCGGTCTGCAGCAGATCGGGCACGAACTGCACCTCGTAGGAGCGGATCTGCGAGGCCACCCGCTCCAAACTGACGTAGGTCTCGCTCCAGGTCGGCATGACGTCGGCGTAGCTGTGCCACCAGTTCGGCCTGTTGGCCCGCTCGGCCAGTTCGAGCAGCCTGTGCCGGATCATCTCGTCGCGCACTCCGTAGAGGGCGAGGAGGTCGGAGACGTCGTGCTCTTTGAAGGCGACCTGGCCCAGCTCCAGGCGACTGATCTTCGAGGTGGACGCACGGATGGCGTGGCCCGCCTGCTCTTGGGCGAGGCCAGCCGTCTCACGCAGCTTGCGTAGCTGCGCGCCCAGCAGAATGCGAGTGACGGTCGGTCCACTGCCCGGTTGGGCAGAGGCGCCGACCGCGGCTACTTCGGCCCGCCCTGCGGTCGTCATGACCCCGCCCTCCTTCCGTCGGGCTCGCCCAGCCCATGATCTTCCATGAACGGGACGATCGGTCCCGCAGCCTCAATCAGCTCGTCCCGCGCCAGCTTCAGATGCACTCTCACGGTGCTCTGAGCAATTCCGAGAAATTCGGCGATCTCACTGGTCGACCACTGCTCATTCCAATAAAGGAACGCCACCTTCTGTCTCTGCCCGGGCATCGTGGAGATCACATCCCAGACCCGGTCCAACGCGGCAGCGCACAGCACTTGGTGCAATGTCTCCGGGGGTGATTGTCGCTCTTCGACGCCCTCGAACTCACCCGTGAGCCGGAGGAACCTCACCTTCCGCCACTGGTCGATCGCCTGGCGCTTGAGGATGACGTGGAGCCACCGCCGTCGATCTCCGGGATCAAGCCGATGGAGACGGGCCCAACCGTCGATAGCGGCGACGAAAGTCGATTGGACGAGATCTTCGGCCTTCGCGCGGTCCACTCCGGGAAGGGTGCAGGCGTAGCGGAAGAGCCTGCCTGATTCAGCACGGAAGAGCATGTCGATCTCCCTGCTGACGCCAGGGGATGGGCCATCCACCTCACGCTCCGGGGGCGGTGCGCCGCGCCGATGCGCGGCCCAACGTCACCTTCATCGTCTGTCCTCCTGGATCTTCTTGCTGCACCACAACCGTGCCCTCCGGCGCGTCGGCGACCAACGCCAAGAAGGTCCGGCGTCGCTGCCACTCGGTGCACAGCCGCAGGACCCCGGGGACGGCCAGAGCCGCCAACGTGAGCGTGGCGGCCTGCCAGGAGATCGTGTTCGCCGTAGCGGTGAGCATCGCCCACACGCTCCCCTGCGGTGTCCGCAAAAGCATCATGCCGGGACATCGGATGGGACCACCAGAACGTTGAACGGGGATCAGGGGCAACTTCGCGGGTCTTCCGGAACTCCAGCATCCTGACCCCCTCGAGCACAGGGCCGCTACGACCGTCCGCATCAGATGCCGAACCGCTGAGTCCCGAACAGAGCCTTGCGGAGCTGCTCGTCCCCTAATCGCATCGGCCGAAAGC
This sequence comes from Actinomadura scrupuli, assembly GCF_050971785.1. Lineage (NCBI taxonomy): Bacteria > Bacillati > Actinomycetota > Actinomycetes > Streptosporangiales > Thermomonosporaceae > Actinomadura > Actinomadura scrupuli. The sequence continues at coordinate 402,663 of NZ_JBPCCU010000006.1, forward strand.
GGGTCCGATAGGGGGCCGGAAGGGGTCCGGACTGACCTTGACCAGCCCGGACCCTCCATCACTGGAATGTGCTCTGACCTGCAAAAACTAGATCGTAGATCATCGAGCGGGACCCCAAAACACCGCAAAAAGCAGACTGCTAATGCGGTTTGGGTTTACGCCCATCGGGAGTTCAAATCTCCCATCCTCCGCCAGCTACCAGCGGCTTCTTCGATGGCTAGATCATCGAAGGAGCCGCTGTTCTGCTTTGTGGGGTCCAATGTGGGTCCAGACCGGCGAGGGACCACCGCGGCGGTCGCGTCGGCGGCGGCCTTGGCCAGTGCGGGGATGGGCGATCTTCCTCCTGCTTGTCCCGCCAGGCGAGCAGGGCGAGGATGGTGATCGCATCGAGGGTGACGGAGCGGTCGCCGTACTCGGACTTGGGATCGTCGGGGTCCAGGTCGCCGTCCGGCCTGGTCTCCCGGATCCTGGCGACACCGCTCTCCAGTTCGACGTCGGTCCACGGCAGTCCGACACCGGTCACGAGCACCACTGTGCCGAGCCCGGCCAGACGGCGGTGCCCGGTCGGCCGGGCGCGATCGCCACATGGATCATCAACTTGACCGTGATATCAGCGGTGTGGGCATATCACGCCCATAGGTGAGGGCGTCAACCGGCTGTCCATGGCGGACTGACCTGGTGTCACTGCGGGCCTGGCCCGGGGTACTGGACGGCTGACGCAATCGGCGATTCGCCCGGCTCATGGGGTCCCTTCCCGTGCCCCGATCGTCAGACCGGACCGTGGTCGTAGACGGTGACCGGGATGTCGCGTTCGCCGAGCCGGTGGGAGATGAGCGGTTCGATGCGGTCCCATGTGCCGCCGGACAGGCCGCATCCGATGCGGGGCATGTGCACCGACGCCCCGAGTTCGACGACCCTGCCGGCCAGCGCCTGGAGGCATTGGTCGACGGCGTCGTAGCGGATCGGTGCGCCGTTGCTGCGGCTGGTCTTGGTGCCGTGCTGGCCGATCATGTTGGCCACCCAGATGTACGGCTCGACCTGGACGAGCTGGATCGCCCCGAGGCCGAAGTCGTTGCGGGCACGCCCTCGGTACCAGGAGCGGTAGGCCGCCTCCGGCTCGCTCCACCGCCGGGAGACCGCGAGCACGAAGCCCTTCCCCCAACCGCCTCGGTCGTTGCAGACATGCGCGACGACCTTCACGCCCTTGGCCTGCGGCGAGGTCGCATCACCCCGGATGTACACGATCCCGACCATGAACCGCACCGTAGCGACCGCCACTGACATCGGCCGCTACTGATATCGGTCGCCTACCTGGGGTCAGGCGCAGGTGTCGTCTATCCTGTGATGCATGGACGATCTTGACGGGGGATGGGTGCGGATCCTGTGCTACCGCAACTCCGCAGGCGCCCCGGACCCCGGGCGGGCCCTGCTTGTTTGACTGTGTGATCGAGGTGTCGACTACCGTCCCGCGTTCGGCGAGGACGAGGTGTGCTTGAACGTGGCCCGTACGCTCTTGCCCGATGGCACGATCGGGTGCACCGCCAGTGTCCTGATACAAGCCCGGACGCTGCGCCGCCTCGGCCTGCACCCCGACCAGCCGACCTCGAAGACCACTACCTCCTACCCGTCGCGCAGGCGATGACGAACTCGATGGGGATGGTCGGGATGCTCATCGCGGGCTGGGATGGGCTGGCGAACGCACCTTCACCGGCTGGCCGTGCACCCTCATCATCGCCGCCGGGGCATCGCCCGTGCCCCGATCGACCGCGCTGAACAGCGCTTCGGTGTGTTCGTGCGTTCCGGGCCGGCGCCGGGCCCAGGGACACCAGCGCGAACATCCGACCGGCGACCTTGAACACCGCCACCTCGTCGCCGAACGGGTAGTCCTCCACCGATCCCGGCTTGGCGCTGCATAGCGCCATCGCCTCCTCACGCCTTGAGCCGACCACCCTCACACGCTCCCTTCCCTGCTCCGTCGGCCGGCAACGGTAAGCCCGTCTCACGAGCAATCATCGCCCCATGGCGCATCCGGGCGGGCCGGGTCCAGCGGGCGGAGTACGGCGGCCGCCAAACGGTGATCGGTCGGCCGGCGATGGGCCGGCCGGCGTGCCGATGCGGGCGAAACGATTTCCGCGCCGCGCTGCTCGCCCATCGCATTGCCTGCTAGCTGCGGGGATTCGCCGAGACCCGCTCCGGCCTGAGCAGCACCGCGGTGCGGCGCTCGTCGGCCATCACCTGATCGTAGGTCGGCCAGTCGTCGTGAGTGCCGCCGGCAGCGGTGAAGATCTCGCGCAGCAGCAACCGCAGCCGCTCACCGTCCACCCCGGGCAGCAGATCATCGGGCCCGGCGAGATCGACCGGGCCTTCGACCGCGGCCCATTCCCAGCCTGCTCGCACCAGCACGTTCGCGCGCGGCCGCGCCCGAAGATGAGCCAACTTGCGGGTGCCGCCCGCGGCGACCAGCCCGACCACCTGCACGCCGGTGACCGGGTGCGCCAGGACCCCCGCGTTCACCACCGACGACTGGATCGTCCCGTCCGGCCGCAGGGTCGACACCACACACAAGCCATGATCGCCCGGGACGAGCCGGGCGAAATCCTCCAGTGTGCTCACCGCGGCACACTCCCCGGACGGCACCACCAGGCGACCTTCGACCGGTCGATGGCTGATCCGCAGGTGAAGCCATCAGGTTCTGCCATGATCACCCTCTTTTCCTTCTCGACGATCAAGAAATAGTTCCATGCGCCTATATGCAGGTCAGAAACCGTCCCAGGCGGGAGTTGAGCGAGCAGCCGACCGCGCGGCGACCTCACCACCTCACCTGCCGGACGTGACGTTATCTCCCGCTACTACACCACCGCCGTTCCGAACCCCGGCCGCCCGTCCGAATGCTCGTGCAGTGAGCGCAGAAGCACTTCGCCGATTGCGGGAAACGCCATCTCATGCCGCAGGTCGTGCGTCTCTGCGGATAAGAGTGCATGTCGGTGGGTGCCGCTAGCCTCGGGCAGGTTGCAAGGCTGGGCGTGGTTGTGGCATTCGGATGGTGCGTGATGGTTGATCTGTCGATGGTCTATGACCAGCCGTCACAGGTGGTTTCTGATGATGCTGGTCGCTTGACCGTCGCTCTGGCCACTCTGTCGCCGACGATAGGTGGCCTGCCGGTGTTCTTTGACGGGTGGGTCGGCCGGCCGCGGCTGGTCGCGGCGTTGCTGCTCAGTGTTGGTGCGGTGGCGCGTGCTCGATACTTCATGCCGGCGTCGGCTCGTTTACTCGATCCGGTCCTGACCAGCGGTGACGAGGTGCTGCGGATCGAGGCGTTCTCGTCGTGCTGCGGTGTGTACACGCGGGTCGATCTGCTGGGTGACCATCTGGGCGAGGCTTCGATCGGCGCTGGCACGACGAATGTCGATCTGGGCCGGAAGATCCGCGATGCGCTGGCTCGGGTGGACGATACGACGGAGATGCGACTGTCGGTGGGCAGCGCGGGGCTGCGTGTGGCGACGAGGGTCGGATCGGCCGTGGAGCGTAAGGTCAAGTTGCCGGTGCGATGGGTCAAGGGCCTCGGTGAGGCAGCGCTGGCGCAGGTCGGTATGCGGCCGATGGCGCAGCTCGGGGCGATTGGGGCCCGCCGGTTGCTGGACGCTCTGCCGCCAGCGGGCTCGGCGTCCGCTCCGCCCTATGCAGTGGTGCCCACACAGTCGGGGTTTCGCTTTTCGCAGGCGCCCACATCCGGCGCCGTGTGCGTCGCCGGGCCGTACCGGCTGCGTGAGTTGCGGCCACTGGCTCGCTTCGCGACGGGGCTGCAGATCTGGGCCCGGCCCGGCGATGGTGCGCGCAGCTGCGCCTTCGAGCTGACCGTGCCGGGCGCCCGGGTGTGGTTCGTACTCAGTCCGGATGTGACGCGCGGCTTCTCCGGTGAAGGCGCGACGCTGGATCTGCTCGCCGATGCGTCCACCGTGGCGGACGCGGTGGAGCTACGCGCGCATCTCGGGTGGCGGGCGCGGCTCGATGAAGAGGAGCTCGCCGGGTTTGCCGACACGTCGCCGGCGCGTATCCAGGCGCTGCTTGCGACGTTGGGCAGCCAAGGGCTCGTCGGTCGCGACCTGGCTGCCGATGCTTGGTTTCGCCGGGACCTACCGTTCGCCGAGGAGCTGATACCCAAGCTGGCGCCGCGGGTGGGCAGCGCGGCCAACATCTCCCGGGCCGATGTCGAGATCCGCGAATTGCCCACCGGTGGCCATGAGGTGTTCGTGCGAAGCGGCGACATCGAACAGCGCGTGGTTCTCGACGGCGACTCGGTGAGCTGTACCTGCCGGTGGCACACGCGGCACGCGGGTTCGCGGGGACCGTGCCGGCACGTGCTTGCCGCCCGCGCCCACATCAGTGAGGCGTCGTGATGACCGCCGCGGACCGGTTGCGCGAGGTGATCGAACAGGCAGACCGACACGCCCTCGTCGAGCTCCTCGCTCCGCTCGACGAGGAGACCCGCGCCGGCCTGGCGCCGATCGCCGGCAGCGCGTTCGTGGACGCAAAACGCCGGCACGACGAACTGTTGTACGGCCACGTGCCCGACTCGAGCGATTTGGCCGAAGCCGGTACGTGGTTCGATCGGATGATCACGGCGGCGCTGGCCTGGCTCGGCACGGGTGACATCGCCGAGTTCCCGCCGCCGCGCGAGTACGGCCATTCGAAGTGGTACGAACGCTTCGATTTCGAGCGTGCCTTCAACACCGAAGAGCTGCACCGCATCCTGCTCGACCGCCAGCCGCCCTGGCTGACGGAGCTTGCCGCGCTGTTCGTCACCGACTACCACTGGGACGAGGCCTGGCAACTGGTCCTCGACGGTGCCCTGCCCCGGCCGACCTGCGAGGCCTATCTGCTCGGTATGGCCGACCACGCGGCGTGGGGCCCTCGGCCCAGTCTTCCCGACATGGTGCTGCGCGACCCGGCGCTGTTGACGGTCGACCTGCCGGCGCTGCTGGACCTGCCCGACGGCGTGCCACGGATCGTCCGGCGCGACATGGTCGTCGGCACCTCATCCGGGCGTCACACGTGGTTGCCCGTCCTCAATGCGCACTTCCCGCCGGGGCATTCGATCCGCGACCGGATCCTCGACCAGTTGCTGGACCTGCTGACCGGCGACCTGAGCGGACGGGACGCCGCCAGGCTGCACAAATTCCTCGACAAGCTGGCTCCGACGGCCGACGAGCTGTCGGCGCGGCGGCGGGCACTGTTCGCGTTGGTCGCCCACCGGGTACCAGGGGTGGTCAGCTACTCCATCCGGGTCCTGGCTCGACTCGGCCGCGCCAACCTCATCCCGCCGGCCGAGCTGATCGACGCCGTGGAGCCTGCACTTCTGGCGTCGGCCAAATCGACTGCCACGACCGCACTCGCCATCGTGGCCTCGGCGCTGCGCCACGATCCCCGGGTGCAGCGGCGCGCGCTGGAGCGGTTCGCAACTGCCGTTGCCCACCCGAACTCCGAGGTGCAACTGGCCGCGATCGAAGCGGTGACGCCACAATTGGTGGCGCATCCCGACATCGCGGCGCACCTCAATGAGCTACTTCCCGAGCTGTCCACCACCGCTGGGCAACGTCTGCGCGCCGCGTTGCCGCATCAGCCGACCGCTGAACCACCAGCACCAGCCGCCGACCTCGACGACCTCATCCGCCAGGCTGAAACGTTCCCGCCCGAGGTCGCCCACGCCTGCGGCTTGGACGCGGCGGTTGAGGCGGTCCGCCAGGGTGGCGAGCCGCCGGCCGTGCAGGTACGGCCACGGGCTGCCGCTAGCGCTGCCGCGGTACGGCCGGTGTCCGGCGTGGATGAGCTCATCGGCGTACTCCTGCGCGTGGTCGACGGTCGAGGGGGCATCGTCGACCTCGAGCGCGCCCTCGACGGGTTGGCGAGCATCGGTCCCCGTTGGCCGAACGACTTCGGTCGGCGGGTCGGGCCGCTGGTGGCACGCGTCAACCAGCATTTCGAGCGTGACGCCCCCGACTGGGGTGAGTGGCCCAGTGGCGACATGTGCCTACTGGTGGCGAGTTGGATCCAACCCGAGCGAGGCGCCGGACCCGCCCACCCGCTCACGAAGCCGGGCACCTGGCTGACCGGACGGATCCGGGAGGTCGCGCTCGGCCTCGGCGACCCGGATCCCCAACCGCTGCTCGCCCTACCGACAGACCAACGCGGCTGGATCGACGCAACTGTCCTCGTGAAGCGGGCCAGCGCCGCCGGCGGCACGATCAAACGGCCCATCGACACCGCCGTAGCGCTGGCACGGCTGACACCATCCGGGCGGGCCACCGCGCTCCACCAGGCCGCCGACCTGCCCGGTGCGCTGGGCCGGGCGATACGGGCCGCCCTCGGCGGTGACGACGACCGGTCTGCGCTCCCCGACGTGGTCGCCGGCGTGATCGGATGGCTACGCGGTGACGCGCACGAGGGTCTCCCGTACCTGCTCGGGGCGGCCGAACGAGACGAGGCACCCTACAAGACGTCGCAGGAGCTGGCCATCGAGGTCAACGAACAATTGATGGGTATGCCGCCCGTCGCGGACGCCGACGGAGTGCTCACCATGGACTTCAGTGACCTGCCCGCATATCAGGAAATGCGGGCGGCGTACGCGTACGAACACGTGCAACGCTACGCCCCCGACTGGGCTGCCACACTGTGGCCCGGCGACCACCGATGGCTGTGGCGTAACAACGCCACCACCGCAGCGGCACTGCGACTGCTACTCGACCCGCACGAGCCCGTACCCCCGGAGGCGCTCGTCGCCGCGATTCGGTGGGTCGGCCGCGAGAAACCGGAAGAACGCACGCTCGCGGCCGACATCATCGTCCAGACGATCGGCGACGCCAGGGTGACCAGCACCGAACTCGCCCACGCGCTGCACACCACCATTGAAAGCACCACCACGGTCACCAGCGCGCGCCTCGTCACGCTCCTTCGGGAGACCGCCGCCGCTTCGGTGCTGCACCGCGCCGCGGTGCGTGCCGCCCTCATCGACATGCTCCCGACATGGCTCGGCCGACTTGCCGACCAGCAGAGGTACGGGCCGCTCGCCCTGCTCGACGAGGTGTGCGCCATCGACGGCACACCCATCACGCACCCGAAGACCCGCGCTCTGCTGGAAACGCTCACCAGCGGCAGGTCAAAGAGCGCGACCATCACCCGTCGCCTCCTCGACCGCGGCCCGGCGGCCGATCACATCCGCTCCGACGCCAGCGCGTGGCCCGCCGACGCGCTCGCCGCCGCACTCACTGCACGAATCGAACGCGCCGAACACTGACCAGCCGGCGAATCGCACCAGCTGCACATCGCACTATCGGTAGTCGGCGACCACCACGATGCGCTACAACGCCGGCTAAACGTGGATATCGGCTCCGTCGAAAAATGAGGTGCGACAGCGATATCGCTCATCGCGGATTGCGCTTGCGCCGCTTTTGCGGACCTCGACAGGCAAGGGCGTGTTCACGCACCCACCACGGATCTGATGCACACCTTCCATCGGGCACTGGCCGCACGGATACCCCAGCGCACGGCATTGCTGGCAGAGCAGTTGCGCAGTCCCGATCCCGGTTCCCGCCTGGACGCGGTACGGATGAGTGCGCAGCTCATGAAGTCCTGGCGTGGTGACCATACGTCGCTCATCATGCTCGTCACCGAACAGCTCGAAGCGACCGACCAAGAAGTCGCCGCCGAGGCGGCGGCCGTCCTCGAGGCCTGCCACCCGATCGCCGAGCCGGCCCGGGAGGCTCTGGCCGCGCACGTCGCCGCCCAGCGCGCAGCGTACGGACCGGATGTCTGGGCCGCACCGCAGCCGCACCTCCGCAGGGCCCACCAGGAGGCGGTCCGAGGGCTGGCCCGGCTCGGTGACGCGCGAGCCGTACCGAGTCTGCTGACGGCGCTGGACAGCGGAATCGACGACTGGCGCGCGGTACAGGTCGCCGGAACTCTGCCAGAGGCCGCAGACCAGATTGTGCCGCGACTGTGCGTCCACCTGCGTCGCGTCGACCTTGCCCAGCAGGGGTGCGAGATGAGCGCGCGCTCGATGCTGTCCGCCCTGGCCGCGCTCGGCGATCAGGCGGCGCTGCCCTTGATCATCGACACCCTCGCAGCCGCGGTGCGTCACCAGCAGTGGGGTATCACGTGCTCGGCGCTGGAGGCGCTGGGGGTGTTCGGCGGCGCAGCAGTGGCCGCCCTCGATGCGATCCGGCCACTGACCGCGGCCTCCGACGCTCATGTGCGGCCCGCCGCCGTCGCCGCGCTGTGGGCGATCGATGGTGACCGAGAGGAGGTCATGCCGCTGTTGCATGACCTCCTCGAAGACCGCATCACCTTCCGGATCTGGGAGGCGGCCGACGTGCTCGGCGAGATCGGCCATCCCGCCGTGGCCGCACTGCCGCGCCTACGGGAGTTGCTGGCTCATGACTATGAATGGGTTCGTGTCCACTGCGCTGCCGCCCTCTGGGAGATCGGCGGCGAGGCTGAGGCGTCGACCGTTCTGGACGCACTTCTCCAGATATGGGCGCAGAACCCTGCGACGACCAATCATGTGGTGGCATGCCTGGACCGGATGGGCCTCGCCGCAGAGCCGGCCCTGCCGCAGCTCCGTTCGCAGCTGGCCCTTCCCCGGCGGGGCGGCCGGTTCGCGAGTATCGACAACGACGAAGAGCTGCAGCGGGTCAGCCGTCTCATCATCGCGCGGCTCGCCTGAGCTACCCGCATCGCATGTGGGGAGGTTTGCGCACCGGTGCTCTGCCCGTTCTCGAGGTGGTGGGCGTAGGTAGTCTGGTAGCGCACCTTCACTTGCAGGGGTGCGTGTGCTGATCGGGCTGGGTGGAGCTCGCGTATCTGGGCAGGACGGAAGAGCGTGGGCGTCGATATGGGGGCAGGGCCGGACGTCGATCACGTGGCGGGTGAGGCGCGGCCGAAGAAGCTGCTGTTGCGTGCGCTTGCGGGCGAGCGCACCGAGCGACCACCGATCTGGCTCATGCGGCAGGCCGGACGCTATCTGCCGGAGTACCACGACGTCCGCGAGGCTGCGGGCGGGATGGTGGGGCTGTGCAATTCGCCCGAGCATGCGGTCGAGGTCACCTTGCAACCGCTGCGCCGCTTCACCCTCGACGCCGCGATCCTGTTCGCGGATCTTCCCCAGATCGCGGCGGCGTTGGGGCAGACCTTGGAGTACCGGGTCGGTGACGGCCCCGTCCTCACGCCCCCGATCCGTTCGGCTTCGGACATCACCGAGTTCTTGAGCGCGTCCCGCTTGCACGAGGAACTGGCCCCGATCTATGAGACCGTCAGACGACTCACTCGCGCATTGCCTGACGAGGTCACGTTGATCGGCTATGCCGGTGCGCCGTGGACGGTCGCGACCTACATGGTCGAAGGGCGCGGCGGCGGCTCAGAGCACTCCATCGTCAAGCAGTGGGCGCTGAGCGATCCGGAGGGGTTCCAACCCCTTATCGACCTGCTCACGGCGGCCGTCATCGAGTTCTTGACCGTCAGATTGAGGCGGGTGCCGAAGCGATCCAACTCTTCGAGAGCTGGGCCGGAATACTCCCCGACCCGCTATTCCAGCGTTGGTGCGTCACGCCGGTTGCCGCCATCGTCGCGGCGCTGAAGGCGAAGCATCCGAGTGTTCCCATCATCGCCTTTCCGCGCGGCGCGGGGCTTGCCTACAACGGCTTCGCCGAGGCGACCGGCGTGGACTGCGTCGGGCTCGACTCGACAGTACCTGTGGAGTGGGCCGCGCAGAAGGTGCAGCACGAGCTCGGCCGGTGCGTGCAGGGCAACCTCGACCCCCAGCTCCTGGTCGCGGGCGGGCCTGCACTCCACGCGGAAACAGACCGCATCCTGAACGCGCTCAGTGGTGGCCCGTTCGTGTTCAATCTCGGACACGGAATCGTCAAGACCACACCCCCCGAGCATGTGGCCGCTCTCGCCCAGCAGGTACGGTCCTGGTCCGCAGCTTTGACGCGGTAGAGAGCCTGAAAGGGCGCGGGTCGCTGTTGCGATCTGCTCCAGGCATCGGCAGGAGGTGAACCTGGCGTTCCTCGTTGGTGCGGGAGCGGAACACTTGTGCTCGCAGCGAGGCTCTCGGTTCATCCTGAGTGTGGACGGCGGTCCCTCAGGATGCGCTCGATGAGGTGGAGCCTTTGGCCGTCGCGCTGGTAGCAGGTGACGGTGTCGTGGTTGAGGAGCACGGCGATCTGCCAGGGGTGCGGGAACAGATCGCGGTGCAGCGCGACGTCCTCGGCCGACGGGTGAGCGGGCGCGTCTCGGGGATGGGTGTGGAACCAGCCGACCAGGAGCCGGTCGCCGATCGTATCCCGGAGGGCTGTAAAAGATTCGTCGGTCATGGTCCAGCTGGTGCGGGTCGCACGGGTCCCGGTGGCACTGACCGCCTCGGTGACTTCGACCTGGCATTGCTCTCCGTACTCGTGCACCCGGCCGAGCAGGAAGCCCCCTTCTTCGATCTCCTCGGAGCGGTACTGGTCGAAGGCGACCCCCTCGTCGAAGCGGACTGTGATCCTGCATCGTTCCGGGTCCTGCACGGCCCGCACCGGCGGGAACAGGTCCGGTGGTGGACGGTGCGGCTCACTGATCAGCTTGATGCGCAGCGGTACGCGTGGTCGTGCCAGAGCAGCCCGGGGGGTGCCGCCCCTGGCGATGATCCTCTCCTGGCCTTCTCTGGAGAGAGTCCATGCTGCGGCGGTCAGATCGAGGAAGCCGCCACCTCCGAAGTCCTCGGGGCGTACCTCGTAGTTCCGGTAGGCGGCCAGGTCGAGTACGGCCTGGCAGGTCGTCTCCAGGTCGGGTCCGTCGAGGGGCAGGCAGACCGCGCCCTCCACCACGTTCGGGTGGAAGATCGGCGAGACCCAGGTGACGGTGGGCAGGGCGACCGGGAAGTCCGGGGGCAGCGTGATCTGGACCATGTGCCGGTCTTGCACGGTGGGGTGAAGCGGGCGGGTGAGCATGTCGCGGGGCGGGCCGAAGCTCCGGGCGTGGAAGGTGACGACGAACCTGGCGGGGAAGTCCGGGTCGTCCACGGCGTCGAGCGCAAAGCCGGGAGTACGTTCGGCGAACGCGATGAGCTGGTCGCGGGCCCGCGAGCGGGCGTTCACCCGTGCCTGGAACAGGCCCGCGCCCGCGGTGGCCTGGAAACCGACCCTCAACTGATCGTCCTCGCCGACCCCTGCATCGTGCAGGGACGCGTCCGGATTCAGGGTGCGTCTTCCGCTCCCGTCTGGCAGAACACGGTCGATCACGGTCGGGCGTTGCGAGCCGGGCCGGCCCTCCGTGTACTGGCTCACGATCCCCGCGGCCAGCTCGCCGACGGTCGTCGTCGAGGGAACGTCTTCCACCCGGAAGATCTGCTGATCAGGCCCCTGGACGGTCAGTTCCTGCACCAGGTACGGCCGGTGGCCGGCGCGGCCGAAGGTGACCGTCACTCCAGGCTGGGTCAGCTGTTCGACCGCCTCGGCGAGCTCCGAGTCCGGCCGATCTGCGACGCGGATCGTCGTCACCCGATCCGAGGACGAGGTGTAGAGGACCTCCGCATCGGGATCGAGCAGGCGGCGGGTGCGGCTCAGGTGTCCTTCGTGATCGCCGTCGCCGATGAAGACGAGGACGACCCAGGTCTCTCCGGACTCCTGGAACTCTTCGAGGACTGCGCTGGCGGGGTACTGCTGCCGGGCCGCGGCAACCAAGCGTGCGGTCTCCTCATCGCTCATTCCTTCACCCAGCCGCCGCCAGAAGTCGGTGGCAGTGAAATCTGCCGGAATCTCGGGCGCCGGTGACAGGACATCTTCGAGGAGTTCCTGGGTTGCTGTGCGCGTCGGGAAGAGCAGCGCGAAGTGCTGCCACAGGTCGTCGTTCATGGTCTCCGCTTCCCCAGTTCGAGATACCTGATCACTGCGCCGTCGCTCCTCCGCGCGACCGGAAGGATCTCCTCACGTGCCACACCCACCTCGGTCAACGGCTTATCGGGCGGGGCGCTGCGCAGCAGTGATGTGCCGCCGGGCAAGGCCACCCAGGAGAACGCCTCTTCGCCGGGCGCCAGAAGACCCACGAGCTCGGCCACCGTCGTGACGGTCCCCACCGGTTCGACCAGGGACGGGTCCAGTGGCTCGTGCAGCGGGCACGTCGGGTTCCGCGCCCGTTCGGACCGGTCGACCTCGCCGATCGAATCCACGATCAGCGCTGACTCCGAGACCGGCAGATCGAACAGGACGCGCAGCGCCATCGTCGCCTCCCACGCGCCCAGCAAAGCGGAGACCGGCGCGGATGCCCCAGCCACCGGGTCGGCCACCGGCCCGGCGCAGCTCCACGGGTCGTCGCGGAGGGCGCGTTGCCGTGCACTCAGCCCACAGCCGAGACAGGCTCCACCGGGCCGGTAATAGCAGACCTGCCCGCCCCAGGGATCGGTGCCCGCGTCGAGCAGACCCGCGTCTACCGCGTTGCATCGGCTGGCGAGCGAGATGCGGGCGGCCATGCTGTCGAGACAGCTGACGACCAGGTCGGCGTCCCGCAGCCGGGCGAGCCCGACGCCGCTGACGTGCGTGGCGGCGATGGGCTCCACCTCGATCCCGGGCGAGAGCTCCCGTAGCGCGTCGGCGGCGGCTTCCACCTTGGGACGACCCATGTCGGTGCCGCGGAAGAGGACCGTACGGCTGAGGTTGGATTCGGACACCACGTCCGGGTCGCAGAGCAGGAGCCCCCCGATTCCCGCCATGGCGAGCAGCCGCGCGACCTCGTTACCGAGCGCTCCCACCCCTGCGATTACAGCGGTCGATTTCGACAGCCGGTCCTGCCGCCAGCCGGGAATCAGGTCGTGCCGGGCGTAACGGTCCGTCATCGGCGCTGGATCCGTTCCAGGGCCGCAGCGCTCGCCCGGGTGTCGGGATGATCCGGCCCGAGCACTGCGTTCCGCGCCCGTACTACCGCGGCGAATCCCGCCTCGGCCTCGTCCACCCTGCCGAGGTCCGCCAGAGCGGTGGCGAGGTTGTGCAGGCTGGCCAAGGTGTCCGGGTGGTCGTCCCCCAGTACACGCCGGCGTGCGCGCAGCACTTCGCGGAACTCCTCTACCGCGGTCGAACAGTGCCCCAGCATGGCCATGACGGTGGCCAGGTTGTGGCGGCTCGCCAGCGTGCTCGGGTGTTCGGGGCCGAGCGTCGCTTCACGGCCACGCAACGCCTCGGAGAGCAGATCGCGAGCCGCCGACAGCTTGCCGCCGGCGCACAGCGCTTCCGCCAGCGTTGACAGGATCGCGGGCCGTTCGGGGGTGTCCGGTGATGTCGCCGCGGCGGCCGCGTTCAGGTGTTCGAGGGCTTCGGCCTGGTCGGCGGCATCCACAGTGCGCTCGTACCGCAGGAGCAGGGCGGCGCCGAGGTTCGAGCGCACCAATTCTTGCTGGTGGCCCTCGAACTGCCATGCGGCGCGGAGGTGGGAGATGGCCTCGTCCAGATCGGCGGGGTCTGCGGTGTGGTCGAACCGGCGGCGCAACGCAGCCCCGAAGTTGGACAGGACCGCAGGCCGGTCATGGTTCTCGGCCGGCGTGAGTTCGACGGCTCGTGCCAGGCAGGAGACGGCCTCGTCGAGGTCGGCGGGGTCATTGGTCAGGTCGAAGCGGGCACGCAGCGCGTCGCCCAGGACGGACAGCAGCGCATGGAGACCCGAGTGCCCGGTCGCGGTGAGCTGGACGGCACGTCTCAGGCAGGAGACGGCCTCGTCGAGGTCGGGGACATCGCTGGTCAGGTCGAAGCGGGCACGCAGCGCGTCGCCCAGATTCGCGAGAAGCTCGGTGTCGAGGTCAGACGCGTCGCTGACGGCCTCCCGGCAGAATCTGATGGCCTCGTCGAGTGTCGTCTTGTGAAGTGGTCCGGTCCTGGGAGTACGGCGGTGTACCTGGAGCAGACGGTGCCCGAGCCTGGACTTGGCGATGGGGCTCAGCGCGTGATCGGACGGGAGCACTCGTACCGCGTCCTTGAGGACCACGACGGCGGCCTCCGAGGCCGAACGCTTCTCGTACAACGCGCCAGGGAACAATGACGGCCGCGGCAGCACGAGTGGGGACCTGAAGGCAGGTACGGTCCCGGCTCCTGTCGAGGATTCGATCTGTTTGAATTTACGCTTGGGGGCTTTCTGGCCGCTGGCAAGACCGATGAAGAGCCCGGCCTCGTCGAGCAGTGGCAGTGAGGCCTCCCACTGCCCCGACCGCATCAGCTCGAAGCCCTGGTCGGCCAGCAGCAGAGCGAACTCGCCGCCGTGGCTCTGGGGATCTGCGATGGCTGCCTGGCGCGCCCGGTCGAGGGCGGCGGAGAGGTTCTCAACCATCTGTATCCCAACCGGGCGGTAGGAGCCTGTCGAGAATTCGGTCTCCGAAGCTCCCGTCGAGCTCGACCTTCACCGTCTGCGTTCCGTCTTGGTTCGTGGTCATCTCATACCGCGCGGGCGAGAGCCCGGTTTCCGGCTTCTGCGCGCCGCGCGCTTCGACGCCGAGGGACCAGGCCACGGCGATGACAGATCTCTGCACATCGGCTGTCGCCTGGTTGCCGAGCAGGAGGCGGGGCAGCAGCCGGTGGCGGTCACCGAATCTGCGGCAGTACTGGAGGCAGTCCAGGTCGTGGCGGCGGATGTAGGACACGGCTTCGGAGAGGGCCACCGGCTGGAACCGCAGGGCGTGAGCGAGCTTGGCCGCCTCGTCAGGTCCGCAGTCCAGGCACGCCATGATGTAGGAGGTCGCCTCTGCGGGGGTGAAGGGGCCCATCTCGATGCAGCGAGCGTGCCTGCGGTCGGAGAGGATGTGCCAGTCGCGGGTGGTGACCAGGACGCGACCGCTGGGGTGGTCGGGGGGCCAGAGTCCTTCCATGTGGCGCAGGTCGGTGAGGTCGTCGAGGACGATCAGCCACCTCCGGTCGGTGGTGGCAAGCCATGGCAGGAGGGAGTCGGTTTCAACCGCGGTGGCGGCTTCCTGGTAGCTCTTCACCACCTTGTCCCGCTCGTCGGCCCTGACCCACACGAGCAGGTCGACCTCCTCACGCTCCCACAGGTTCCGCGCGTAAGCTCCGGCGAGCTGGGTCTTGCCGACCCCTCCGAGCCCCGCCCGTTCCGGGCTCAGGACAACGAGCCGATCAGAGGCCATCGCGGACTCGAGGTCCGTGTTGTACTGCCGGCGCTGATAGTGGTCGACGCCCTTGGGGAGTTCGCCCACGCAGAGGGGATCGGGTTTCGGCAGGATCGGTATCCGCGCTCTGTCGACGCCCAGTGCTTCCCACCAGTCGCCGGCGTCCGGCAGTAGGTCGATGAACGTGATGGGCACCAGGGTCAGTGCCGACTGGCCCGCGCGTGGTTGGTGCTCCGACACCACTCCGACGACGCGGCCGCCCACCAGAGCGGCCGCGCCCGACATTCCCGACCATGGGGAGAGGCCGAGTGCCTCCTGCGTGGGGGGAAGCGGCCGGGGTGAGCTGGAGACCCGCAAGGTGAGCAGGCCGGAATCCAGGTCCTCGGAGGTCGGGATGGATCCGTCCACCTGGGCGGTCTCGCGTCGCGCGGTCGTACCAGTGCCCTGCTTCTTGAATTCCGGGAACCCGACCGCCGAGCAGTGTTCGACCATCGTGGTTTCACGCGTATGCCGGTCGATCCGTGTGAAGCCGACATGGGGAAGGGGACCCGGGCCGTCCTCCAGCTCCACCAAGGCCAGGTCGGCGGAATCCAGGTCCCCGATGAGCCGGAGCCTGGCGGGCCATTCGGTCTTCGCCGAGCGATTCCCGGAGCCGATTCGCCGTACGAGCAGGGAGCCCTCGGCGGCGACATGACCGGAGGTCAGCACATAGCGGCCACCGACCAGAAAACCCGAGCCCACTGTCCATCGAGGTGTCGCTTCGGGACCACGGTCGGCGAGCACCTCTACAAAGCGGTCGCGAATGGCCATGGTCGTGAGCGGCCTAGCCTGGCATTTCCTGGGAGCCCGCCGAAACCTTGATCGGCCGGCCTTCGGAGTCGACCGGGGGCTCCAGCACCACGGAGACCGTCTGCACCGACTCCTGTGCGTACTTGCCGGTCGCTCCGAGTTCGAGAACCCAGAGCTTGACCTTGCCGGCCCCTTCGCCGGTCTTGGTCATACCGACCTTGAACTCCAAGGTGACCTGACCGACCGGGAACTGGATATCCGCCTGTGCGCCGGCTGTCACCGCTCGGGCCAATTCCTCGCGCACTTGGGCGATCGCCTCGACCAACCCGATTTCCGCCACTCATCACCACGCATCGCGCTCGATCTCGGTATCGGCATCGATCGTACGGCAGGGGCGATAAATAGCGTATGGCGTTCTTCCAGCATGCCGAGGTTCACGTCAGGCATCAGGCCGATACGAGGTTGATCAAGTCATCTGGGTCGGTCGAGGCGAGAAACTGTTCGATGCGGTGTGCCGAAGGAGGTAGGTAGGGGCGGTATTCGGCGACGGACAGGACGTAGGTCCAGGCCCGGAGGCGGTCGGTGTCCAGGGATTCGTGGGTCGCGGAGTTCGTTGAGGCGGTCTTCGGTGGTGGCGGGGCCGTCTTGAATTGCCATCCACAGGGCCGCTTCGGCGTTGAGGTCGCCGGTCGCGCCGAGTGGGTCGATAGCGAACCAGTCGTCGGGTCCGCGCAGGATGTTCTTGGCCTGCAGATCGGCGTGCAGCACATGACGGGTGGTCGTGGTGCGCAGCAGTGCGTCGAGGACGCGTTCAGCGTCTTTGATGGAGGCGATGTCGTTGGCGTAGCGGGGGTCGGCGAAGCGTTCCCGAGCCCAGTCCAGCCTCATCTCCGCGATCTCGGCCATGTCCTTCAGCCGCGGGCCGGCCGGGAGCCCGGGATGGTGCAGGCGGCGCAGCAGGTCGCCGAACTTCCGGCTGTTGTCGGGACCGTCGGTGGCCCAGGCGGTGGTGCCCGGCAGGATCCTTGTCATCAGGAACACTCCGGAGCCGTTCGCCTGCTCCAGATCCTCGGGGTGGCCCCGGAGCCGTCCCACCGCTGGAGGCCGCCGAGATCGGCGGTCACTGGCTGGCTGCGGAGATCATGCGCGCTTGGATCCGCCACCTGGCATAGCGGTCGGGAAGTCCGACCCGTTGGCTAGGGTCCTTGATCGTTGAAGTCGATCAAGGAGGTACGCGTGGGTGCTTGGGGTGCCGGCCCGTTCGAGAATGACGATGCTCTGGATTTCGTCGGCGATTTGACCGACGAACCGGTCGAGCAGCTGCGGGCGGGTATTCGTGCCGCCATGACCCAGGTCCTCGACACCAGCGACTACGTCGAATGCCCCGAAATGGACGCGGCCATCGCCGCAGCGTGCCTGGTGGCCGCGCGTATCGATCCGAGCCTGCAGCTCGATGCCAACGGCAGGCACTACCTGGATCAGATGCCGTTCCAGCCTGATGACGAACTCCGCACCTTGGCTGCAGGAGTATTCACTCGGGCCTTCCAGCCCGAGAACAATGAGTGGTACGAGCTATGGGCCGAGTCCACCGGACATCCCACCGAGAACGAAGCGGCATTGGCGCCGTTCCGGGCGGCCGCGAACTCCCGGTAAGCAGCCCGAGAAACCGCTCCTGCCCGAGACTCAGGTGCTCGCCTGGCCGAGGCACCGTTACAGGTTTCCGGCCTGGCTGTTCGCCCGGTGCTCTTCGAGGAGTCTCTGTACGGTGGCGCGGCTGACTCGCAGCAGGGCTGCCAGTTCCGTCGTGGTGAGGTAGTCCGGGAGATCTAGGTGTTCGCTCGCGTGGTCCATGGGATTTCACCCGTCGGCGAGTGTGGCAGTGGCGGCGTCGATGACCTCAGCCCTGGCGGTACGGATCAAGAACTGGCGGACATTGGTGACACGGCGTGGTCGTTCTTCTGGTTCATGGAAGAAGGCGGGGGCGCGGCCCGAGGGGTTTGTACGCCGCGTCCCTCGCCCTCTTCGCGCCGCGTCCGGAGCCGAGTTCAGCCGGCAAGGTCGGTCATGGGTGATCGTGCTGGCTGGGCGTCCGCACCAGGCTGTTTCTGCTGAGGAGTCATCTGAGCAGTGGCACTACGTTCAAGCCCGACCATCCGGCAACGTCGGCTCGCCTCTGAGCTGGAGCGGCTATGCGAGGCGGCGGGCCACCTTGACCGAGTACGCCACGGCGAGCACCGCGACTACCTGTACGCCTGGTACCGCTACAGCACCTCCTGGCACCTCGCGCACCAGTGGCAAGCCCTGCGTGAGCGCGCCGCCGCAGCCCGCTCCCGTACCAACAACTGGGCCGTCCGCCCCGCACTGGTCGAGATCCGCGAACAGATCCTGACGCTGCCGGCCCCGAACGTACCGCCCGCCCCGCACTGGGGTGCAGACCTTCCAGCGGCGACACCACCCGACGACCTCGACGTGTGGACGGGGCCGGCCAAGGCGTGGAACACTCACGTCCCCACCGGCCAGAAGGTACGAATAGGGCAGCCGCCCGCCTTTGGCCAGTTCCTGGAGACAGCGCTGAGCGACCAGGGCCTCACCGACATCCTCAACTGGATCGAGCACGCCATCGAAGACGGCTACGGGCTGCTGCTGCACTGGTAAACCGGTGTTGGCCGAATCATCGAGTCGTTGAACAGCACGGCAGGACAGGCGAGGTCCGGGCTTATCACCACCCCGAGTCCGGAGCCCAGCCGGACACCATCAAGCACCGTCACTGCTACCCGCAGACCGCCCAGGTAAAGGCCATACCGGGCTATGGCGCGAACGCCATGTGGCTGGGGTACGAGTCGCCGCTAGTGGGACGTGGCTCCCGCTCACAGGTCCGTTGACCTGCTGAGCTTCTCCCACCTGTCCAGGTCGGTACGCAGTTGCTCGTGGTGGGTTCGGATGTTGTCGACCGCGTCGTTGCCCAGTGCGAGTCGCAGCGGCGGATCGGCGTCGTCGATCACCCGCAGGATCGCCTGGGCGGCCTTGGCCGGATCACCGGGTTGCGTGCCGTCCATCTGGTCCACAGCGGCTCTGGTCTGAGCCGTGGACACCTCGTAGGCGTCGATCGTCTGTGAGCGGTGCATGCGGTGCCCGCCGAACTCGGTACGAAACGCCCCGGGTTCGACGATGAGCACCCGGACACCGAAGGGTGCGACCTCTGCGGCCAGTGCCTCCGATAGTCCTTCGAGGGCGAATTTCGCCGCGCAGTAAGCACCGAAGCCGGGCATGGTCAGTTGGCCGCCCATGGAACTCATCTGCACGATCGTGCCGGCGCGTTGCCGGCGTAGATGAGGCAGGACCGCCTTGGTCACGGCCACCGCGCTGAAGAACATGACGTCCATCAGTGCCCGCAGGTCGGTCATCGTCAGTTCCTCGACGGAGCCGACCGACCCGTGCCCTGCGTTGTTGACGATCACGTCGATCCGGCCGAATGCCGAAAGGGCGGTGGTTACCGCGGCATCGATCGTCGCGGCTTCGGTGACGTCGAGTCTCGCGGTGCGCACTCGTTCTCCCCCCGCGTCCACGATGTCGGTGAGTTGCTCGGTCCGTCGCGCCGTCGCCACGACCCGGTCCCCGGCGGCCAGCGCGGCCAGGGCGAGATGACGGCCGAATCCCGCCGAACATCCGGTGATCAGCCATACGCGTTCTGCCATGAATAGCTCCTCGGTCAGCTTTCGCTCTTACGGTCATGAGGCTGGCCACCACTGTCGGTCGCCGGGACCCGGCCTGGCCAACACATGTTGCTTTCAGCGGTTACAGTCAGAACCTGTGACCCTGGAACTACGTCACCTGCGTTATTTCGTAGCGGTGGCCGAGCAGCTGAGCTTCACTCGCGCCGCTCACGATCTGCACATCGCGCAGCAGTCCCTGTCCCAGCAGATCACCGTGCTCGAACGCACCGTCGGCGCGCGGCTGCTGGAGCGGGACACCCGCGGCACCCGGCTGACCGAGACCGGTCGCCTGTTCCTGCCCGAGGCGCGAGCCGTCCTCGCCCGAGCGGACGTCGCCGTCGCCACCGCCCGCCGCGCCGAGTTCGGGGAGATCGGCGACCTTCGCCTGGCCTTTCTCACTTCCACCGCGAACTACATGCTGCCGCCGGTCGTACGGGCGTTCCGGCAGCGGTTTCCCGACGTCGAGCTCACCACCGACGACGTCGACATCGCCACCCTCGTGTCAGGCCTGCGCGACGAACGCTACGACGCGGCGTTCACCCGGCCACCACTCGTCGACGACCTGGCCACCCTCACACTGGTCACCGAACCGGTCTGCGCGGTCCTGCCGATCGGCCACCCCCTCGCCGGACGAACCGAACTCCACCTGAGTGATCTCGCCGACGAGCCGTGGGTGCTCACTCCACGCAGCTCCTGGATCCCGTGGCACCGCAAGTACGACCACGACTATGGCGACGCCGACTTCGAGCCGAAGATCGTCCAACGCGCCTCCGGCGTGGCCAACCTCCTCGGCCTGGTCGCCGCCGGCGTCGGAATCACCCGCCTCGCTCAGTCAGCGCACAGCATCCGCCGCACCGGCGTCGTGTTCGTCCCCCTCGTCGGCGACAAGGCCGAGACCGTCATGGCATGGCATCCACGGCACGACAAACCAACAGTCCGGAACCTGCTGGACGTGGTAACCCACCTGGCCGCCACCACCGACCTCACCAAGGCCGGCTGAACCCACAGCACGGTGACGACAAGGATCGCGGACCGGGGGGAGCGCGAGTGTTTCGGCGTCAGCAGGCGGAACTTCGCGGCCGTCACCCGTTCTTCACACGGCCCGGCGCATGACGTGCAGGCCGACATATCCCTTGGTCGGATGCCGGAAGCCCACCGGGACCGTTCCGACCACCTCGAAGCCCAGCGACTCGTACAGCGACACGGCGCGTACGTTGGTCTCCACGACCGCGTTGAACTGCATCGCGCGGAAGCCCGCCGCGCGCGCCCACTCCAGCGTGTACTCGCACAGCGCCCGGCCCACGCCGCGCCCGGAGTTGGCCGGGTCGACCATGTAGCTGGCGCTCGCGACATGTGACCCGTTGCCCGCTTGGTTGTTGTTCATCTTGGCCGTTCCCAGGACCCTGCCCGCCTCGTCGATGGCGACGACCGGGCGTACCAAGCCGGGTCCGCCGGTCTTTCGTTTGTCGTGCTCTCTGGTAGGAATCAGGGGTGCTTGTCGGAGATCCTGTGCGGTTGCGCGCCGTGGAACCGTCGGATGCCGAGACGTTGTGGCGCTGGCACAGCGACCCGGAGGTGATGCGATGGATGAACGATGGTTATCCGCCGTCGCTGGCTCACCTGACCAAACGGCTGGCGGAGCGTACGCCGGACTCGTTCGAGCGGGTGATGCTGTTCGTCGAGACGGCCGAGGGGAGGCCGATCGGGATCGTCGTGTTGCGCGATACCGAGCCCGAGACCGGTGCTGCCGAACTCGACATCTACCTCGGTGAGAAGGACACCTGGGGTCAGGGGTATGCCACCGACGCGATGCGGGTGATCTGCCGGTACGGGTTCGAGAAGATGCGGCTGCACCGGATCTGGCTCACTGTCGTCGCGGAGAACGCAGCCGCCCGCCGGGTGTATGAGAAGGTCGGCTTCCTCGAGGAGGGGCGTATGCGGGACGCGTTCCGGCGTGACGGACGATGGCACGACCTGATCGTGATGGGCCTGCTGGAAGGCGAGCTGCGCTGAGCGTGTACGTAACCACTGCGTACCTTCCTTCGAGCACTGGTGACACGGGCGCCCCAGCGCACCCGGCGATAACGTCAGGTGCCGCAGGTGACGTGGTGAAGCGCGTACGCGTGCAGCCGGCCAGGGCCTGGGCCGAGGTGAGTATCGTGGTGACGCCGTACATCGCAGAGGCGCTGCCGCGTACGGTTGTGGCATCCGGCATGGTGTGGGTCCTTCGGCCACCGTGTACGTCGTTGAGTGTCCCAGCGGCGTCGATGACGTAGGTGGGCCCGAAGGTGACGATCAGGTTCGCCCGTACGGCGGTGTGGTACTGGTTGGCCTGTCCAGGGCAGAGAGCCAGTGCTGCAGTGCCGAGAGGCGCAGCTGGTGCAGCCACCCCGCCTTGTCAGGCTCGCGGACCGGTAAGGTCTCGGCGTGGACGAACGGTCGCGCGCGGACTACGGCTTTGACGCGCCGACGGTCCCGGTCGGGCTCGGGGCGGCGGCGGTCGTGTCGCTCGGCCTGACCGTGGTCGTCGCCGTGGTTGTCGCCGGCTGGTGGTGGCTGATCCCGCTGGTCTACGGCCTGTTCTTCGGCCTCAGCTGCGCCAGCTTCCTGTACACGACCCGCCGAGGCAAGTTCGTCGTGTGGGCCGGACTGCTATCGGACCTGCGGCTGACCGGCCGGGAGCGGGTGGTCGATCTCGGCTGCGGTCGCGGGGCGGTGCTGAGCATGCTGGCCCGGCTGGTGCCCGCAGGCCGCGCAATCGGCGTGGACCTGTGGCGCTCAGTCGACCAGTCGAACAACGACCCGGCGAATACGCTGCGTAATGCTACGGCTGAGGCGGTCACGGTCACTCTGCTGACTGCGGACATGCGGGCGTTGCCGCTGGCCACCGGGTCGGTTGACCTGGTGGTGAGCAGCCTCGCGATGCACAACATCCGGGGCGAACCGGGCCGGATGAGGGCCGTTGCCGAGGCCGCCCGCGTGCGCCCGGGTGGCCGATTGGTAATCGCTGATTTCCGCCACGCGCGGGCATACGCCGACCAGCTAATCAGTCTCGGATTGGTCGACGTGACGATACGCGACCTGGGCTGGCGCTTTTGGTACGGCGGGCCGTGGGGACGCACCAGCGCAGTCACCGCAACCCGATAGCGACGCCCGCCACGATCAACGAACTCACCGACCGCAGGTTCGTCGAACGCGCCGCGGATCCGGCAGACCGCCGCCGCAACGTCATCACCATCACCCCCAAGGGCGACGACACCGCACCAGCTCGACGTACTGCTCGCCGCAGGCCATGACGACCTGCTCGCGCCGTTGTCGGCCGCCGAGCGCGACGACCTGATCCGGCTGCTAGGGCGTCTAAACGACCATCACGCCAGGAGGGACCAATCCGATGATTCCGCTTGATGACCAAAGGCGTGGGCGACCGGTCGCGTCCTCCGATACCGGTGGCAGCGCGCCATGGGCACGGCTACCACTCCTTGCTGGCTGATACGGACTGTTTACTGCCGTGATCGTTACGGGGAGGCCCTGTTTGATCTTTAGGTTGCAGTTGGCAGCGTCGAGCGAGCTTCGTGAGACGCGTCCTCTGGTGATCTCGTCGAACTCGTCATCAAGAACACGCCTCTCTTGGCGTTGCTGTGGCGGTCGTTCCGGCAGGTCGGCTGAGCTCGGACTCCTCCGCCAGGTGGTTCGGCCCTGCGGGATTCCTTTCCGTCGAAACAGCGCTGAACGGCCAGAGCCTCACCGACATCCTCAACTGGACGGAACAGGCCATCGAGGACGGCTACGGACTGCTGCTGCACTGGTGGGCAGACTTCACCGAAGCCGCTAACGAAGCGACTTCGCTGGACCGACCATGGCCACGAAGAATCTTGTCGCGCTGCCATCCGCCTGAACACCGAATCCACAGGCCTCTGCGGCGTGGTGACCTGCGAGCCCGGGCCAGACTCGTTTCATCGCGGCGTGCTCAGGCGGCGCATCTCCTCGAGCCGTGCGGCCACCTCGGTGATGTCGTCCTGTTCGTTAGCGATCCAATGCGAACTCCCGAACCATCGATTGAAGATCTCCGAGACTGAAGTACTTGTGATCTCCACGTCGCCCTGAACTAGAGCGACAAGATCCTCGACCTCAGGGTCGTACTCGTCCTCGGGAGCGCTCACCTGCAGCAGCCCCTCGGGGTCATGCTGATTGATCAGTGTCCGGACTGCTCGGAACGTTGCCGCATGGTCCATGTCCGCCATCGTCGCAGTTCCCTCTATACGGGATCTTTGAGCAGCTAAGATCACCGAGCTACGCCTACCAGGGGAGACCTGTGCGTCTACGATCCGCCGCAACCGCAGCCGTCGTGTTCATCGGCTCGCTGACTCTCGCGGCGCCCGTCTCCGCCTCTGCCAGTAGCAGGGCATCCGTTTCATGTGGCTACGGCATGGTCAAGGTGCCGAGCAACATCCACTCTGCGCCGGTTGCGACCCGGCCTGGTCAAGTCGTCGTGATGAAGACCACGATCCGCAACACCAGTGGAACCAAGCTGACCGGGGCCTCGATCAGTCAGCGCGTGGTGCCGGGGAAGAAGCACAGAGGGCCTGCTCCGACCATGAGCTGGCGTGTGGGCAGCGGGTCTTGGCACAAGTTCTACCTCACGTGGCATTCCGTACCGAAGAACTCCAACTTGCAGCCGTACTGGGAGACCAACAGAGGAGCGATCGGCACCCTGACGGCCCACTCGGTGCGTGCCCTGCAGGTACGGATCGCCTTCCACCGAGGTGACGCCAAGGGCATCTACTACGGCACCGTGGACGTCAACGCCCCCGCATGCGGATGGGACGACCAGCTCGTCGGCTCAGGCACGCTCGACTCCTATTACGCCTGACCAGAGATCGGCTGCACACATCTCCCGGCGTGATCTGGCCGGCTCGGTCTCGGGTGTCGTTGAGCCGTCCACCCATCTCGACCGGCCGGAGCAGCGGGTTCATGATCCAGGATCTGCGGCAGACGGGTTGGGCCAGGAGGAGTCCGGATTTGCGCTGACCCGGGAGCCACGGATCGGGCTAGCGTTGGTTCCGGCTGAGGTCATGCTGCGGTGCGAGGCCCTGGAGTTCGTCTCGGATGGCTGCTTGAAGTTGTTCGCGGAGCTCGGTGGCGACGTCGCTGAGGTGGGCACGCGGCCAGTGCCGTCCATGGTCAAAGCGAAGGGCTCGGGGGCCCACCTGATGTGACGGCCATGTGCTGCCCTGCCGTCCTGTTCGCTTGGTGCGCGGCCCTCGTGCCCTCTCGATGGCAGGCGGCTATCGGACGTCCAGGTAGTCGGCGGCGGACACGACGGAGGCGAGGGTGGAGGTGTTGGTGAAACGGGCCTGCCAGGTGCCGTCCTTGCTGGCCTTGATCCGCTTGCTGAACGCGCCGCTACGGCCGCTGGTCGTTGCGGTTACGTACTTGTAGGCCGTGGCGCCTTTGGGCTTGAAGTAGATCGCCACTCGCCGGCCGGGTGCCGCCTCGTACACCGCTCGGGCACCGTAGGCGCGCAGCTTCTGCAGTGTGCCCGACACCGTCAGGTACGCGCCCCTGCGCACCGGTTCGGGAGCGGCGTTGAATCCGCGGACGCGGGTCTGCAGGCGCACGTAGTAGGCGCCGACCGTCTTGGTGACCTTGGTGCTGCCGGGTCCGTACGCGGTGAGCTGGATCTGCCAGCGCCCAAGGCGGCCCCCGGGCCATTGCTCTACGTTCCATGCCTTCCAGGTGACCCACCCGCCCCATGACTCCGTGCTGAGGGTGAGGCTCTCCTTGATACCGCCCGGCTCGATCAGGACGGCCGACAGCTTTCGTACGTCGCCGTCCACGCGACCGGAGAACTCCGCCGGCGAGAAACCCGTCGGGTGGATCACGACCGAGGACGGCGAGATACGCGCATTGCCGATCGAGATCGAGGCGGCGGAAGCGGGCACCACTGGCGCCATGGAAACGCCCGCGAGCACGGCTGCGGCAACGAACGTCAAGAACCGGCGCACTGCGCCCTCCCCCGAAAGATCACCAAAGCAGGGCGAATCTAGTGGTCGCGACACATCCTGTAAAGATCAATTCCGATCGAACCAGCAGGTCGGCTGAGCCGGTGCAGCACAGTCATAGGTCCACGTGGAGATCAGGGCCGCGATTACGAGCACTCGCTCGGCACTTCCGCGTTTCGGTAGGCACTCCGATCTTGGAGTGCTCACCGGTTGGCCGCCGAGATCCGATGGTTATCGGGGATCCGTATGATCGTTCGGTATGCGTCTATGGCGCCGCGCCTCTCCGGCAGGCACTTTGCGGAGATCTGTCGGCAAGTCCTGGCGTAGCGCTTCACCCCAAGTCCAGTCAGGCATCCGGTTGAGCCTGACGCTCGGGGTTGTGCTGCTCGCGATGGGCATCGTCGTGGACGAGGCGACAGGCTGGCTTGCTGAACGCGGGTTCCTGACGAACGTCCTGTCTTCTTTGACGGGATTCTTCTTTGCGGTGCCGCTCGCAGTGCTCGTGCTGAGCGAGGTGAATGCCAGCCAGGAAGAACGACGCGCCGTGCGTGCACTGCTGGAGCGAGCCGCCGCGACGACGGAATCAATCCTGAGTGAGGCGACTCGACTCGTTCAGCCCGAGCCAGACGATCTTCGCCGCCGGGCAGAGGCGACACGGCGTACGGTCTCGGCGCTCAGGACGGCAATCGCCCCGGACGCCGACGATCGGTTGTCCGCTGCATCCGAGGCGCTGACAGGCTTTCTGCATGGCTGGACGGCGCGTTGGCCCGATCCCTCGCAGGTCGCGGCCTCTCTGCTTGTGATGGAGCGGCGCAACGAAGAGCTAGTCCTGATCAGCAACCGGCTCTCGGAGCTCACCAGCCCACTCGACGGACCCGCTCATTCGGCGCTGCCTCTGGCTGCGGAGGCCGCGATGTGGCAGTCCGCGGACCTCGTACTACGAGAGGAAATCAGTTCGGCCCTCGCCGCCATCCGCGAGTTGCGAAGCGAGTGGGCCACGAGGCCCGTTGGCCTCGATCAGGCTACGTTGCGAGCTCTCGTGGCGACTACTCGCGGCCATGATTTCTCGTCCGTCCTGTCTGCGGTCAACGAGGCTATGGACCGCGCGGATCGGCTCTCCGAGATCGCCCGTTCCCTCGACTCCACTCCCACTTGCTCGAGTGGTTGATGGACCACCATGAGCTGACCGACCGGCAGACGCCCCAGCTGCACCGCTTCTTCGACCAGCGAGGACCAATGCAGGTCCGCACGGCGCCCCTGCCCTGGCGCCCCTACGGCGTCGCTAAGGTCGACGACCATGTGGGCGGTGTCTCACTCTTGACGCATCTGACTGGATGATCGACGTACAGCCTGGTCATCGTCGGACGCCGCTGTGACGTAGTCCGTTCATGAGGAGGGCGAGTAGGCGGTCGGCTTGAGCTGAGCTGTCCGGGGTGTCCTGAGCAGCCCAGGCGATGGCGCCGACCATCTTCAGTACGTCCGCATCGTCCGCATCGGCGACCACTGCTCCTGATCGCCTCGCCCGCGCCAGCAACGCGGCCCCCACCTCGAACATCTCCGCATGCCAGGTCGATACCAGGCCGTTGTCGCGGTCGAGCGCCGAGTTCATCACCGCGGCCGCCAGGCCTCGATAGGTCAAGGCATGCACGATCGCGGCACGCAACCACGTGGACAACGCGTCGAATTCGTCCTCGGCCGTCAGCAGCCCGCGGCCAAGGTCGACCAACTCGGCTATCTGCTCGGCGAGCACCGTCTCGATGAGATCCAGCCGGGTGGGGAAATGCCGGTACAGCGTCCCGCTGGCCACACCTGCCCGTCGAGCGATCTCGTCCAAGGAGGCGTCCACGCCGAACTCGGCGAACGCCATTTTCGCCTCCTCGACCAACCGCCCGTGGTTGCGTCGGGCGTCTGCACGCCTCGGAGCCCCGGCACGCGACCGGGGATCGTGGCCTGCCAGTGCGATCACCCCACCCTTGCTAACCGGGGACACAGTCCGCTACCGTGCCCACCGAACCGGACTGTGTCTCACCTTAGTGGCATGGCCCACCCACAGCATGGAAGGCCGCCCCATGGCGCTGTCGGAACAAGACCGGATCGACATCAACGACCTGATCAATCTCCACGGCCACCTCACCGACGCCGGAGAGCTGGACCGAGCGGGTGAGTTGTTCACCCCAGATGTCACCTATGACCTGGACGACTTCGGCCTCGGCTCGCTGCACGGGATCGAGAGCATTCGTGAGGCGGCGCTCGCCTTGGGCGACGCCAACCCGGTCGGCCATCACGTCACCAACATCGTGATCACAGGGATCGACGACCACTCCGCGCAAGTCCGATCCAAAGGAATCGGCATCAAGGTCGACGGAACGGCCGGCAGTGTCGTCTACGACGATGTCCTCATGCGCCGACCCGACGGCTGGAAGATCAGCTACCGCAAGGTGACTGCCAGGCGAGCGGCACTCGGCAAGCAAGAAGCCGGTGCGCGTGAGGTCCTGGAGCGTCTCCGCCGCGCCGCCATCAGCCAGTCCGCCGATGACATGAGCCGTCTGTACGCAGGCGACGCGGTCCATGAATTCCCGTTCACCGCCCCAGGCGTACCGTCTCGTCTTGAGGGCCGGGACGAGATCGTGAACTGGATAGCCGCAGGCTGGAAGGCCGGCCCGCTGAAGTACGAGCGTTACCGTACTCTCGCCGTCCACGACACCGACGATCCAGAAACGATCATCGTCGAGCAGGAAGCCCTCGGGACCAGCTCATCCACCGGCGAGTTCGCACTTCCCAACATCGTGGTGCTCACCGTGCGCAACGGGCAGATCGTACGCCTGCGCGACTACGTCAACGTTTTGGCAGCCGCAGCCGCCATGGGACGCGACCTGTAAACGCATCACCGCACCACCGGGCACGCCACGAACGTGGCCGGGCAATCCGCTGACCCGGGATGGCATACCGGTCGACTCGGACAACCTGGCCGCACTCGACCCCGTCGGCACCGAACTCCAGCACACGATGCGCTCTGCCATCTACACGGCCCCACCTCTACGGCCGCGGCCACACCCTGCTCAGCGTCGCCCGACCGCCCTAACCCGGACAACCGAGCGACCGCCGCATCAAGAACGTCACCCTGCCGATCTGACGGCGCGGGATCGATTCCCCGTCGCCCGCTCTCACCGTGAAGACCCAGAAATGACAGCTCAGTGATGCCCGAAGCCACCGAAACGAGATGCAGCTTGAGGCTGTATCGTCCGCGGCGTGGGGATGGTTGCTGAGTACGTGAGGGTGACGCCACAGGAACTGGCCCGGGCGCTACGCGATCCGGACTGGGCTGAGGAGTTCACCGATGACGTCCTCGACGCGGAAGCCGAGGCCGAAGAAGATGGAGAGTTGCCGGTCGCCGAGCGCCGTGGTTGTGACGTCGGCAAGGCATGGGATGCGCTGCGGATCTTGCTCCATCGGATTGCTCCGATCGATCCGTGTCCGTTCCTGGGCGGTGAGGCCTTCGGTGAGGTCTGGAGCTACGACCGGCCACGGGCGCTCACGGCCGAACAGGTCGGCGTGCTGGCCGGGCAGCTGAGCGCGGTGTCGTTCGACATGCTCGAGGATGCCTACGATGAGCAGTGCCTTGCAGAGGCATACCTGGGACCGTGGTCACGCGATGCCGTGGCCAGCCTGCGAGAGAGCTATGACGCGCTCGTTGAGCACTTCAAGTTCTCGACGGCCGCAGGCGATGCGATGATCCTCTACCTCGGCTAACTCCGGCCCCTCCGGCGCTTGGTCTGTCGGCGGGGCAACCGCAGACCTGGACTCGGGTGCGCAATCAGCAGCCAGGGTGAACAGAAGGCATCAGAGGCACTCACGGTCACGTCGAAGAGCAGGTCAGTGCCCTTGACGGCCAAGTCCGGCCGCCGACAACGTCGAGGGACTGGAAGATGTTGAGGTCCACGACCTGATCACGCACACCGAAATCGCGGAGGGCGGCGACAACTGGCCGAGATCCCTGGCTGAGCCGGGTCAGGCCATAGTGCGCGGCCTCATGGCTGTCCGGGGTGAGCGGGTCCTGGCTGAGTTCGGCCAGGCGGGCGTGGACGTAGGTGGTGTCGGGGACGGTGGTGCAGGCGGTTTGCTGGACCGAAGGTTCGCAGTCGTCGAGTCCTTCCTCGGCGTACTGCGGTGCCGCGTCGGGTGCGCAGCCCTGTATCCCGGCGAGGAAGGCTTCGCGGGCCATGGAATGAGGAGTGGTCTGCCAGGCGTGGATGAGGGGGGCGGTGGCGCTGGGGATGTGGAGCCGTCCCAACCCTCTGGCGGGTGTCTCGGCCGCACACCATGCGCCCGCGTCGAGCAGGGTGGTGAGCGTGGTCAGCAGGTACGGTGCGTCGCCGCGATCTCCGAACCGCGACAGCACTCCGACGGCCAGGTCCTGCAAGGCGTCATCGCCGCTACCGACCCAGGTACGTGCCCGGGTGACGGCGGCGGCGCCGAACTGGTGCAACGCCCGCGCCATACCCGGCGTCCACCCAGCCGGGTTGCGCAGGCTTGGATCCTCGGCGAGATCGAGGAGGATCACCTCGCCTCGCCGGCCCAACTCCTCCAGCACCAGGCGCCGCTCTCGTCCGGTCGTGGTGGTGACGTACCCGGCCAGTTGTGCGGTGCCGGCCCCGGTGTAGTCGGGAAGGGGCGGCCGAGCCGATCGACCAGGGACACGGATTTCGTCGAGGAGACGGCGAAGGCGCGGCTGGGTGCGCCCCCAGGTGGTCCACGGCTCCCACACGCCTGCGTGGGCGGCCAGTTCGGCATCGTCGTGAGCGTCGACGACGTCCTGGTCGAGCCCCGCCCAGACCTGCGGGAACGCCGGTGACCCGGTCAAGTCGATCGCCTCCACCGCCGCGGACCAGTGCCGGCCTTCGACCGCGTACCGTCGTATGACGCCCGCGGCATCGGCCCGACCGACCAGCGGCAGCAGGGCGAGTACCCGCAGGGCAGTCTCGATCGCGTCGGCGTCGTTCTCGCTGGACAGGTGGTGCTCGATCGGTGCCAACGGCAGGTCAAGGCGGTGGATCAGCCGGGCCAGATAGGCGTCACGTTGCTCGGTCTGCCGGTCCCAGCGGCTGTCGGCGATCACGCACTCGTACACCATCTCGGCCGCACCAGCGATGGTCGGTGCCCGGCGCGCACCGATGCCCCGCCCACGCTGCAACTGCCCTTGCAACGTGGCGAAGTCGGCGTAGGCGAAATCGTCCATTACCCGCCAGAATCCCGCTCCCGAGGGAGCGGGCGCCACAGGATTTACCCCAACCTCCGGCGGCGGTGTCTGAGCGCCCCTCGACCGCCACGATGCAGGCTGAGGTCCTCCTTCAAAGGCTGTCGTGGAGGGCTTGGCGGAGGTGCTGCGGGTCGGCGCCCAGCGTGTCGAGCATCCGGAGGACGTTCTCGTTGCCCTCCCACAGCACTCCCAGCAGCAGCACGTCGATGTCCAGAGAATGCCGCGGCGTGTGGTCGAACAGGCGTTGTGATTCGAGGGATCCCCGCTTGCCGACGTCGAGGATCCAGTCCGGGGCGAAGGCGGCTCTGAGTACGGCGAGGTAGCCGGCGAGGCGGGTGGTCGGTAGCGGGGCCGAGTCAGCCTGGTGGTCGTCGGGGGGATCGAGCAGCGTGATCGCACGGTCGTAGTCGATGCCGTGGTCGGTGAGGAGGGTGGCGGCCGGGAAGTGCTCCTGCCATTCGGGGCCGAAGTGCCGCTGGTCCTGGGACAGTTCGCGATGGACACCGAGCAGGCCGAGCAGGATGTGCTCGGGTCGTGGAGTGTCGAGTCCCGCTTCCTGGGCGATGTGCTTGGCTTGATCCTGGGTGGCGAGGGACAGGCCCAGCCGCCAGGCCCGGTCGGTCGTCTTGCTGTGGCCTGGTGGGTGTCCGGAGCAGTCGGCCCGTTCGAGGAAGGATCGCAGGACCCAGCCGGCGGGGCGCCACACCGAGTCGTACGTCCCGGCCGCCTCCGTCTTATGACCGTGGCGTAGGCGAAGCTGCGTGAGCGCGTGTTCGGCGCCGGTACCGATGGTGGTCAGCGCCTCGGCGGCTCTGCATTCGGGGTGGGAGAGCAGGCTCATCAGCAGTTCGGCGCGATAGGGCCGTGCCCGGCCGGCTTCGGTGGCGGTGCGGGTGGCCTGATCCACGACATCGCGCAGGGTCTGCGTCCACCATCGTGGTTTCACCGTGCGCCGGGAGAACAGGTGCCGGCGCTCGGAGGCCTCCCGCAGCAGGGTGTCGCCCGCGTTGTCGCCGAGACGCTCCAGCCGTCCCCCATCGGCGCTGTTCCACTCACGCCTGCCGGTCACGGCAGCGCACAGGTCCCGGTAGCCGATGCCCAGATCGAGCAGGGTACGAGTCGAAACCGGATCACCCAGCACCAGCAGTGCGAGCAGCAGATGATGCGTGCCCGCCGCATCGCTTCGCGTACGCCGCGCCAGCCGAAGCGCCGCCCTCAGACAGACACTCGCACCGAACAACGGCCGCGGGTGAGCGGACACCTCACTCACGCCGCATCACCGGCCCTGGTACTCGATCCATAGTGATCGTCCTTCGAATGGAGGTGCCGCTGACGCGGGCCGACAACAGATCGCCGCCGGAGCCGCAGGCATAGGCGGTGGTCAGGGTGCCACCGGAGTTGCCGAATAGGTAATGGTCACCGAGGAATTAGCATAAGTAACTATAGCGGTCGCTATCATCCCACCCCTCGATCGCTTCTCTACAGCCTTGAGAAGTTCGGTAAGGCTGGGATCAAGTTCCGTAGGTATGGTGTAAGATTTGAGTTTGGCCAGCACCTCCAGGCTGGTAGAGAAGGTAGCAGGGTGACGGATATGTCATTCTATTCCCTGAGCCCACATGCGATGCTTGACTACGCCATGCATCGTGCCCGAAGCGAGCTCGGCTATCACGACCCCAGGTGGTCATCCCTTATTCTCGCGGCCTCGACTCGCACACGGAGAGCAGATTCGCCGATCGATAGGGAAGTTTATAGATCCGCCGCTCTTGAGGCGATTGACGGAGCACGTTCTTGTTCCGCAATTTCAAAATCCCAATTGGATTATGAGGATATAAATATTCGCGTATCCTACATCCTAAGGTTCGAGAAGGATATGAAGTGGATAGAGGCGGAAGCTCGAAATGTGGCAAAGATTTTCTTGGGAAGCCTGAAGTTGGACTACGAGGCGGTGAAAAAGCTGATCCCTACCGGCCCTGATCGGACTCCACCTGAGACGGTAGGCGCCTTGTATGGAATCAGGGGCCTGCTGGCCCTTCTGTCAGGTATCGCCCACCTTATTCCGGCCGAGGATAAAATAGAAGTCGACCGGTGGCTTGCCATTAGCGACGAAATTAAATAGCTCACAGCCGGCCACACCTCCGGCTGGATGCTTAATCCCGGCAACCGGGATGTGGCGGCGATCCTTAACAACGTGCCCATCTTGCTGGGCGACGGCGTCTGGCCGTTGAAATGCGAGCGATTATCAGCGATAAGTTCACGTCTCGACTGGACAATCGCAGCCAAGCCGGGTTCGTGTATATGAAGGTTTGCCCTTCACGCGCCAAATGAAGACACCTATATTGCTTCGCGCTATAGATTTACGGATGGCGGACCCTTTTACGAGGATCTTCATGTAAAGGATGAAGTCTTCGACTGCACTAGTTGGCGCCCTCTGCGAAGCATTCTCACCTTCCTGATTCGCCCATATTGTGTTGGTGTGCAGGCGCCCGGATTCTCGTTGATCATCCGGAAGGGTTGCCGGCCTTGACGAAGTGGCCCGTCGTGCTGGGCCTGCCGCGCAGCTTCTGCAGGCTCCTCCATGATTTGAGCTACGCGTTAGTTCTCCGGGTCGGTGGATCTACGTGTGTTCGTCAACGTGGCTGGGCGGCGTGCTCGAAGGGCTGGTCGGCGTGTCCGATCGCAGCCAAGAAAAGATGTCCACGGCCGCCCGTCGTCGGTGCGGAGAAGCGGCAGAGAGCCAGTACCGGTCGGGGTCGGCCCGCCTCGATCCGGCCGCAGGTGCGGTGACCGTCGTGCCCGCCGAACTACCTGTCTTCTCGCCCTATAGAGGCCGTCTTATGGCATATCGTCCTTAAGGTGGCGTTTGATGACATTACGGTCCCGGCGGTGCTTGCTGCGATCGAGGAGTTCGACGGGCTCGGTCGTGAGGCGTTTCTGGACGCGTACGGGTTCGGCAGGTCAAGGCGCTATCTGCTGCTTCACGACGGCGGACGGTACGACTCCAAGGCGATCGTCGGGGTGGCCCATGGGCGGTTGCCGGAGCGCTCGCCGCTGAAGGCGTCCGAGTTCTCCGGCGGCCTCGATCACGCGGTCGCGGTCCTGCGTCGGCTCGGGTTCGAGGTCATCGACGATGGTCTGTCTGGTCCCAGAGGAAGCGGCACTCACGGAGATCCTCACCGCGATCGGTGGTCTCAAGCCGCCTCCGGCCCAGGCCTCGGGGCTGCCGATGCTCAAGCAGGCGGTCGTCCTGCTGTGGGGAATCGGCCGGGCGCGCGGTGACGGGGAACGGCTCATGCCATGGACCGCCACCTGCGAAGCGCTCGTTCCGCTGCTGGAGGCGCACCGCCGGGAAGGCGAGCGCGACCAGGGACGCCCGGACTACCCGGTGGCGGCGCTGTACAGAGCGGGGCTGTGGGATCTGCAGGGCCATCAAGGGGCGGTTCCCGCTGCCCACGGTGACACGGCCCTGAAGGGATGGTTCGATGAGCACCGGCCGTCCAGCGGTCTGCCAGTGCCGCTGCACGATTTGGTGCACGGGTCGGGGGAGGCTCGGATCCGGGTGGTCGATGCCATCGTCGATCGGTTCTTCGAGGATTGGGACTACAGCGCTCTGATGGCCGCTGTCGGGCTCGATGACGAGGATCTCGCCGACGACGAGCCCGGTACCGATACCACCGCCGGAGATCCCAAGGCTGCCTACCGGCGCTGGTGTGACCTGGTCGTACAGCGCGAGGACCAGACGTACGGCAAACGCCGCCGGACCGTGCGGCGGGATCCGGTCAGGCTAGCGGCGGCCCGGCGTGCGGTACTGCTGCGCAGCGAGGGCCGCTGCGAGAATCCCGCCTGCGACCGGGAGGCACCCGACCTCACCGACCAAGGGGACCCGATCCTCGAGGTCGATCACATCGCCGAGATCACCGCCGGTGGCCGTGACTTCCCGGAACAGATGATCGCGCTGTGCCCCGACTGCCACGCCGTCAAGACGAGGGGCCGCAGCCGCCATCAGCTACGGCCCCGCCTCCTCGCCGTAGCCCACCAACGCCACCTGACATGGATCTCCGAAGCCCCTGACGACCAATCCCCGGAATAGCCTGCGCACGTGGGAGATTCGCACGTGGACCAGTGGCGTGAGTCGGTAGAGACCTCGATAGCACTGCTGTGCGAGGGCTTCACCGAGCGCATGGGCTACCCGCCGGGGGAGAACCAGTTGAGCGGTCCGGCGTCCCTGCACCAGCTTGCCCGGCTGGAGGCGACGCTTGGCGCCAGAGTGCCCGACCAATTGCGGCGCTTCTATGAGCGCATCGGCGATGCCGAGCTGGCGGACTTCTGGAACGGTTTGTGGATCATGCCGCCGGAGTGGGTCGCCGGCTTTCACGGGACCGACGGGGTCCGCCGGATCACCGGGGCGCTCGACACGGAGGTCCTGGTCTTCGCCACCGATGGCGGCGGGAACATGTTCGGGCTGAAAGCCCCGGAGGGACGACCGGTCTACTCGATGCCGACAGCCGAGGTGCGTGACGGCGCGTACGAGACCGACCGGCTGCACAGCCCGGATGACTCCCACGGATTCAGGGTGATCGCGGAAGACTTCCACGGGTTTCTGCGCCTGGTCAGCACTCAGCTGGATCTCTGGGTCCGGGAAGACCGGCCACCCACCTTCTTCTGACTTCGAGGCCCTCATATCGACTGCCCTTCCCGCTGCTCCGCGTATGCGCTACTGCTGCTGATCGCGGACGCCTGGGGCCTGGGCACGGGCTGTCTGGCGTTCATGTCGCCACTGTGGGAGACCACAGTGCAGTGGGACATCTCGCGGAGGCGCTTTCACGGGTCATCGCCTACAACTGGCTGCTCTCCCTGGGCCGCAACCCGCTCGGCGTGGCGCTGGCGGCCCCCTCGCCGTCGCCATCGGCATCGGCCCTGTACGACGCCGCCGCGGTGCTCGCGATCTTCTGCCTGGCCGTCCTGCTGCTCCCCGACATCCGCCGCCTCGGTCTCCCGCAGGTCACCCAGCGCTTGGTCGGCCCCACCGTGGTCGTGCATTCGTAGCAGGCAGGCTGAAGGTGGGCAGGTCAGGTCGGATCGAGGTCGATGCGGATGGTCAGTGGCGCGGAGGCCATCGCCCGCCCGATCGCCGCGTCCCACTGGTACGCGAGCGTGCGTGAGCGTGCGGCCGGGTCGTCCTCAGGGAGCAGTTCCGCGGTCCCGCTACGCCAGCGGCGGCCGATCTTCACCCGTACGCGGTTGTCGGCTTGCAGGTTGCGGACATAGTCGGACTGGGTGCCGTGCGCGGCGATCAGCCAGAACGTGTCGTCGACCAGGCCGTTCCCGACCGGGGTGTGGCGCGGCAGACCCGAGCGCCGGCCGGTGGTCTCCAGCAGTGCGAAGGCTCTGGGCGCTATGCCCCTGCGCAGCGCCGAGCGCACCAGCCGGTTGTTGAGCCGCTCCATCTTGGTGACCAGCTTGTACTTCCGTGAGCGCATAACCCTGGTTCTACCGCAGCTGGAGGAGACGCAGGGCACGAGAGACGAACCAGAACCGGGTGACGCGATGGCACACCGGCCTTCGATCTCGATCCGCCCGTCAAATACGTGATCCACACTGTGGGCCAAGAGCCGGTCGAGTTCAGTACGACTGATCACGACGCTGAAGCTGCCACCGGTGAGCAGTTCGACCCAGCAGAGACTGGGCCTACGTGCCTAGGCTCGAAACGCCTCCCCCCAAGCGGTCGGCAAGCGTCGCAAGCGCCTCTCGGGACGGGTGCCCCCAGCCGATGCAGAACGGATGCCCAGCCGGGTCCGCATACACCTGGTGGCCCTCGGCGGCACCCAAATCAGGAGCCGGTTGGAGCACTCGGGCACCGAGGGCCGTTGCCTCTTCGTGCGCGGCTCGCGGGTCGTCGGTGTGAAGGTCGAGATGCACTTGTTGGGGAGCTCCGTCCGGCCAGTCGGGCGGAACATGGTTCGGCGCCAGTTGCACGCCGATCCGCCACTCTCCAGCGGCATCGATGACGCTGTGCCAATCGTCGTCCTTGACGACGTACCCGCCGAGAACGCCTGCCCAGAATGCACTCTCGGCATCAATGTCGGCCGCATCGAACACGATCACCTGGCGCACCATGTCCATGGCAGCACACTAGGCGAGCGATCGCAGAAATGGGCATCAGCCGGGCATTCGCTCGTGGCAATCACTCCTGACCTGCGGCACCGATACAACCACTCGTCGGCCGTCCACGGGAAGGTCCGCGACCAGCAACGCCTGGACGAAGCAGCCCAGCGCCCGATGGCCCCGGTTTGACGTCGTTCCGTGGCGCCGCAGGCCAGGAGGCGCATACCGCTACGGAGGAACGGCTCGGCGGGATGACAAGCGGTGGGATTGGTGATCAGGAGTTCTGGTCGAGAAGCTGTCGTGTCCGGTCCGCGATGAGCTGGGGTCGCTCCGCCTGGATGAGGTGTGCCGAGTCGGCTTCTTCGAACCGCCCGTCGGGCAGGCCGGCGGCGAGGCGGCTCTGGTGCTCGACGATACCGGCGTGCTGGCGTTCGCGTCTTTTGGGAGGCCGGGTTGCCGACAGCACGATCGTGGGGCATTTCGGGGTCTGGGGCGGCCGGTGGCGGAAGGCCGGTA
The DNA here is from genome assembly GCF_050971785.1 of Actinomadura scrupuli. Classification (NCBI taxonomy): domain Bacteria; kingdom Bacillati; phylum Actinomycetota; class Actinomycetes; order Streptosporangiales; family Thermomonosporaceae; genus Actinomadura; species Actinomadura scrupuli. Next base: position 440,175 of record NZ_JBPCCU010000006.1, read on the forward strand.
TCGCGGCGGCCACGGCCTTCATTTCCTTGCGGGTCTGGGCGATGCCGGCAGGGGTGAAGTCCTCGGCGAGCATGGTCCGGTAGGTGTCGTCGGGGAACAGGTGCCGGATGTCGCGGGTGAACAGCCGTGCCAGCGGGCGGAAGCCGATGAACGGTTGCGCCATGGCCAGCGCGCGGTCGACCTTCGTGACCGTCTGGTCCCATGTGTCATAGACCGGGGCGGTTTCGGGGGTGGGGTCGACCAGCAGCAATCCCCGCAGTCTGGGGGCCAGGCTCTCGGCCGCGCGCCGTGCGACCAGTGCGCCCATGCTGTGCGCGACGAGCACGAACCGGCCAGGGACCACGGCCTCGACCATCGCGACGAAGTCCGCGGCCATGTCATCGATGCTCAACGGCCCGGTGGTCCTGCCGCTGCGGCCGAACCCGGCACGGTCGTAGGCGACCAGCTGCGCCCGGTCGGCCAGCAGTGGGAGCACCGGATCCCAGCAGGTGCGGCCGCAGCCCGCGCCCGCCTCGAAGACCACCCGGTCCGGTCCGTGGCCTGACTCCTCGACATAGACGTGCCGGCCGTTCACCGGCACCCTCCGCCCCGGCGTTTCCCGCATGCCCATCCCCTCCCCACCGCGTACGTTTTCATTTTGGATAATGGTATCGCATATGAAATCGTTGAATCCATGGACGCTGTCGAGCTGTTGTTGCATCCGGTGCGGCTGCGCATCGTCCACGCCCTGTCGGCAGGACAGGTGCTGACGACCGCTCAGCTGTGCGCACGCATGCCCGAGGTCGGAAAGGTGACCGTCTACCGGCAGATTGCTCTACTGGCCGAGGGCGGATTCCTCGAAGTGGACGGCGAGCAGCGGGTACGCGGTGCCGTCGAGCGCCGCTACCGGCTCCGCCCAGACCGGCCCGCGATCGGCGCAGACGCCGCCGCCGCGATGTCGATCGACGACCACCGCCGGGGATTCGCCGCGGCCATGGCCGCCTTGATCGCAGAGTTCAACGCCTACCTGGACCACGACGGCGCCGACCCGGTCGCCGACTCGGTGTCCTACCGGCAGGGCACGCTGTGGCTCAGCCCGGACGAACTCACCGAACTGACCACCGACCTGCTCGCGGTACTACGAGACCGGGCCGCCAACCCCCCCGCCCCAGATCGCTCCCCCTACCTGCTCAGCGCAATCTTGTTCCCCACCCAACAACCGCCCCCACGCGGAACGAGCCACTGAACCCCTCTCCCCACGGCTACGCGACTACGTGCACAGGTGTTAGCTTCTTTGCCCGTGGTGGAGCATCAGTACGAGACCAGGGCGGCCTATGACGGGGTTGTCGAGCTGTACGCGTCGATGTTCGCCGACCGGCTGGAGACGCGGCCCTTCGCGCGGGCCATGGTCGGCAGCTTCGCCGAGCTGGTGTGTGAGATGGGGAATCGGCGGGTGGCCGACGTCGGGTGCGGGCCCGGACATCTGACGGCCCTGCTGCACGACCTGGGGCTGGACGCCTTCGGTCTCGACCTTTCCCCGGGCATGGTCGACCACGCCCGGCGGGCCCATCCGGCGCTGCGGTTCGCCGAGGCGCGGATGGAGGCCCTGCCGGTCGAGGACGGCGTGCTCGGCGGCGTGCTGGCCCACTACTCGATGATCCACACCCCGCCCGGGGAACTTCCCGCGCTGCTCGCCGAACAGGTGCGCGTCCTGGCACCAGGGGGCCTGCTCCTGGTCTCGCTCTTCGCGACCGACGGACCGGAGCCGGTCCGCTTCGACCACAAGGTGACGCCCGCCTACAGCTGGCCAGTGGACCGGTTCGCCGAACTGCTGGCCGGGGCCGGGCTCGTCACTTTCGCCCGGCTCCTGCACGATCCGGCCTCCGAGCGGGGCTTCCTCGACGCCCACCTGCTGGCCCGCCTCCCCTAGTACGTGAAAAGGGCCTGTACGTCGGACGTACAGGCCCTTATCGGCACGTTCGGAGCCAGCCGGCTTTGTCGATTGGATCCGGAGCGGTGCGGTCAGCGCCGTAGGGAGTGCAGTAGTTGCCGGGTCTCCGCACGGCGGTCGTAGGCGATCAGTGCGAACACGACGGCGAAGCCGGCGGGCAGTAGCGCGAACGCGGGAACCAGTACGAGGATCTGCGTGAGGATCGCGCCGATCATCAGGCCGATGAGTCCGGTCGCGGCCAGGCCGGCCAGCCGGGGTATGACCAGGCCGATCGCGCCCGCTGCCTCGACGGCGCCGGTCACGTACCGGAACCACTGACCCCAGCCGATCTTGGCGAAGCTCTCGACCGCGTCCTTCTGCCCGACGAACTTCGGCATGGCCGAGGCCACCAGGAGGAAGGCGGCGATGAGGATCTGCAGCACCCACAGCGTCCGGCGCAGCGCGGTACGGGTCGTCGGGGTGGCGGGGGCGGTGGACAGGGACTGGGTGGTCATGCCGGTGGTCCTTCCGAGACGGTCTGTGGCCTGCTTCTGTCAACGCGTCGCCCGGCCACCGCCCGGATCGACATCCGCCACGAACTTTCTCCAAGGAATCTTCGGCGCCTCTGTTCGCGCAGCTCAGCAGCATGTCTGCGGAGGCGTGAGGCTGCTGGCCCGTTGCGGCTGAGCGCCACCGCCCGTACGAGTGCGGCACATGTCTCGGTCACCTGCCGTGGCGCCGACAGGTCGCCGCGCACGCTCCGCGGCAGGTGCTGGTGTTCGGCGGGGCTGCGGGCGTGCAGATCGTACGGAGCGTTGCGGGTAAGGCGGAGCCCAAAGGTTCAGCGCACCGATATGTACTTGGCGGTCACCGCGGGTGCCGCCAGGGCGCCGGTGGCTCCGCCGAACGCGGGTGCCCAGTATGCGCTCTTGGAGGCTTTGATCCGGATGGTGAACCGGCCGTGTGTGTCGGTCTTGGCCGTTTTGATCCAATGCCAAGTCCCGCTGCCCTTGAACCGGTAGCCGATGGTGACGTTCTGCTTGCCGTACGCCGTCCAGGACGAGGTCTTGTGCTGCAGCACCCCGGTCAGTGTGAAGTAACGGCCCTTACGGAGGGTCGTCGGCGAGGCCTTGAACGTGATGATCCTGGTGGCGATCCGCTTGGCGTACACGGTGGCGCTGACCGAGGGCGCCAGCGCCGGGTCACCGGCGAAGCGAGCTCTCCAGTAGCCGGCCGAAGCCGCGGGGAAGACGGCCGCGAAGTGCCCGGCCGACCCGGTCTGCAGCGTCTTGACGGTCGTCCAGCCGGTTCGGCCGTCGTTGGACCGCTCGATGACGATGGGCCTGGGGGCCGGAGAGGTCGGCCCGGCGAGATCGCCGGAGACCGCCAGCCGGGAGTGGGTGTCGAGTGAGGCCTTGAAGTTGTTGATTGCGGTTGCCGTGGGAGCCGTCACCCAGGCATGGACCGTGGTCTGGGCCGCGGCGTTGAAGAAGAGCTTGTCACCGGGCTGCCAGCGGTTGAAATCCAGCGTCCAGTCACGTTGTCCTGCGGCACCGTCCAGCGTGAGCGGGGTGCTGAAAGCGCCGTCGGCGTCGGTGGTCAGTCCGTTGAATTTGCTGCCGGTCTCGATGACCTCACCACCGGCCAGCGGCCGCCAGCCGGAGGTGGACAGATACTCCAGCTTCCCGGTCAACGTCACGATGCCGCCCGACAGTGCGTGGTCGGGGGTGATGGTCGCGCTGATACGGGTGTCGGCAGGGACGATGGCAGGGCGTGTGTACTGCTCATCCCCGAGCCTCATGGCGTCATCCGTACCGGGGCTGTCCAGATACACCCTCGGCGCCTCGAACAGGGGAACGCTGAAGCTGACGTGGCCCGCCGAGTCCGTCGTCAGGTGCAGGTCCGAGGCCGGGCTGCCGATGTGCACGTCCACCGGGTAGTTCGGCACCACGCGAGTCTCTCCGGTGTCCGGCCAGGTTCCGGTCACCGTGGCGGTCACGGTGGCGACCTTGTGGTCGAAGTCGTAGGAGTCGCGGTCGTTCGCGAAGGTGATGGCAGGTCTGATCTGGTAGATGGCCTGGCCAACGCCGCCGGCCGCCGGGACGGTCCCCGCGCTGTTGGTGACCAGGATCGTCACCCGGTACGAACCGTACGCGGTGAGCGGGAGCGGGTCGATCGTGACCCATTCCAGAGTGGACTTCTGGGTGAAACCGGTGACGTCGGGCACCGGCGCCCCGCCCTTGACGGCGGTGACCTGCGCGGTGATCTTGGTGATCGGGTCCTGAACATTCGGGCGCATGGCGATGTGCAGATGCCACGTGCCGTCCACATTCATGTCGTCGACGATGGCGCCGACCTCGGCGCCCGCGGGGACCGCACCCGCGAACTGGCCGAATACCAAGACGAGCGCACTCAAAAGGCCCAAAACGATACGGCGCACCAGTTCACCCTGACGAGGTAGGAATGAGGTGAAGAATCACATGATCACGAAAAATCACATGATCATACCGCCTCCGGTGAGCCGAACGGCTCGGTGAACAGCGCATTTCCTCGCGCTCAGCCCACCGACTTTCAGCTGTGCGGGGTCACCATGTACCGCTCGGCCCAAACATCGCTACTCGCCTTAAGCCCCGTCCTTGGCTGGGTGCTCATCCGGCAGCTTCTGTACGGTGGCCGGGCTGAAGCGCCGGTAGGTCGTCAGCGGCGACGATTGCGAAGTCCCCCTTAGGGAGCCGTACTTGACCTGCGCGGATCGGGGATCCGACCCTGAAAACGAGGTGACCGGGAGTGGCGGTGTGACCATGATGGGGAGATGCTTGTCGATCATTTCCCGCTGCTGGGGTTGCGGCTGAGCACGCCGCGGCTGGAGTTGCGGTTGCCGTCGCCGCAGGAACTGGCCGCCCTGGCCGAGCTGGCGGCCGAAGGTGTCCACGACCCCGAGGTGATGCCGTTCCTGGTCCCGTGGACCGATCGGCCGCCGGCGGAGGTCGCGCGGGGTGTCATCCAGCACCATTGGCTGAACCTGGGTGGCTGGGAGCCCCGGGAGTGGTCGCTTAACCTCACGGTCTTTCACGCCGGTGTCGTTGTCGGGGTGCAGAGCATCAGCGCGCGTGATCTGGCGATCACCCGGGAGGTGAGCACCGGCTCCTGGCTCGGACGGCGTCACCAGGGGCAGGGGATCGGGACCGAGATGCGGGCCGCGGTGCTGCACCTGGCCTTCGCCGGCCTGGACGCCGAAGAGGCCACCTCTTCCGCCTTCGCGGACAACCATGCCTCCCAAGCCGTCTCGCGCAAGCTCGGCTACCGGTTCGATGGCCTGGAGCGTCGGGTGATTCGCGGAGCCATGGTCGTCGATGGCCGGCTACGCCTGAGCCGTGCCGACTGGGACCGGCACCGCACCACTCCCGTCACCATCGAGGGACTCCCACCATGCCTGCCCCTGCTGGGCATCTCCTCTGAGTGACGCGCAGCCGTAACCGATGTCGAGGCCTTCTATCGGTGACAGACCCGCTCCCCTTCACCAACATGCTGCCGGTGCTCAGCATGGACGGAAGAGGTAGTCCGGGAGATGGCGCCGATGACGCTCACCACGTTCCGGCATGGGACGAGTCCGTGCCCAGATCCACGGTACGGGTACGGCGAGCCAACGCCCGCGGTCAGAACCGACGGCGAACGGCGCCGCTTCTCACCTACAAAGCCAGTGCGGCACCGGGCTACGGTGAGCCGGTCCGGTGCGCTCGGGCATGAGTGCACGAGGCGATCGAAGGACAGAGGACAACGACGTGCGAGGGTTGAAAGACAAGGTCGTCCTGGTCGCCGGCGCCTCCACCGGGCTGGGCGCCGCCTCCGCGCAGCGGCTCGCTCAAGAAGGCGCCAAGGTAGTGGTCGGTAGTCTGAATCTGGCCGGGGCCGAACAGACCGCCGCTGCCATCACCGACCTCGGTGGCCAGGCCATCGCCGCGCAGTTCGACATCTCCGACGACGCCTCTGTCCAGGAACTGGTCTCGTCCACCGTGAAGTCCTACGGTGGCCTGGACGCCGTCCACATCAACGCCGCCGACATGCGCTCGGTCTCCCAGGACTCCAACGTGGTGGACATCGATCTGGCGGTATGGGACCGCACCGTCGCCGTCAACCTGCGCGGCCACATGCTCGTCACCCGCCACACCGTTCCCGAACTGCTGGCCCGCGGCGGCGGCGCGATCGTCTACACCTCCTCCATCGCCACCTTCGCAGGAGAGCGCGAACGCCCCGCCTACGCCGCGACCAAGGCGGGCATCAACGCCATCGCCCGCCATGTCGCCTCCCGATGGGGCAAGAAAGGCATCCGGGCCAACGCGGTCACCCCCGGCCCGATCCTGACCGACGAGATGCAGGCGGCCGCACCGCCGAAAATGCTCGAAGCCATGCTCGCCGGGACTCGCAGTAACCGTCTCGGCAAGGCCGGCGACGTCTCCAGCATGGTCGCCCACCTGCTGTCCGATGAAGGGGCCTGGATCAACGGACAGGTCGTCAACGTCGACGGTGGCATCGTCCTGCGCTGACCCGCCGGCGACCACCGGCGATGCAGACCTCGAACCGACCACGGACGCCGAGACACTGCGTCTGGCCGACGTCCCGCTACGCGCCGTGTTGCCAGAGCCGACTCGGCGCGCATAGAGAAGTCCCACACCCGACCGCCGGTGGTGAGATCGGCGTTGCGGTGTGGACCGTGTGGCCGGGATGCTGTGCGAGGAAGCGCCGTCGTGGTGGGCGGCGTGCACAAGTTGATCGACGGAGGTCGATGAACGTGGACGCATGCTCCTGTGGCGCCTCCATCTCCGCGGCGGTCGGCTTCGGTGCGGTCGAGGTGGTCCGCGACGACGACGTGGAGGCGCTCGAGGCGCTTTTCACCGGCCGGTTCGACCACGCTCGTTGTGACGCCGGTTGCGAACTCGGGATCCGTCCGACGGTGGTGTTCCAGCACGGTGCCGCTGACCTCGCGGTCGTCTCGGCCGGTGATCTCGCTGGTGCCGAACGGCTTCCTGAGACGGTTCGGGCGGCGCTCGGCGCGCCGACGGCGACCGTGGATCAGGTCGATGGCGTCGACGTGCTCAAGGCGCGGGTGGCGGACACGATCCGCGCGCGCATCGCTGAGATCGCCCCCGCCCTCGACTTCGGTACCGAACACCGATCGCCGGGCTCCGAACGCTTTTTCGGTGGGTACAGCGCCGCGGATCTGGAGTACCTGCTGAAGCATTGGCGCGTGTTCACCGCTCCGGTCTGGGCCGCGCTCGCGGTGATGGACGTCGTGCCTTCGGCAGCGGTCGAGCATGGTGGCGAGGGCGGTGCCGCCGGCCGGGCGGAGCAAGGGACGCCGGAGGAACGGCTCAACCGGTTCGCGCTTCTGCAGTCGATGGTCTGGATTTCGATGCTGGAAGCGTGGGCCAGGCACGACGCACCACCGAACCGTACGTTCGAGGACGACCTGCGCGCCTACGTCGACAGTGTGCCGCTGCTCGGCCGGTCTGTGGCGTTACTGGAGGAACAGCTTGAGGGACAGGAACTTCCGGAGGACTTCACCGACCTGATCCTGCGGTACCAGGCGGAGGCGGTCCGGGCCAGCCTGTGCGTCCGGTCGAACCCCACCGATTCCGTGGCATCGGACTGGGCGTGCGCCTTTCTTCTGCTCGAAGTCCAGATGCGGTCGTACGAGGTGGCAGACGCCGATTCACTCCTGCCCCGGGTATTGCTGGGCGTGGACCGCGTCCGGCGGCTTACCCACCCGGCCGCGCTGCAGGGAGCCGTCGCGGTGGTCTACCACGAGACCTTCGAAGGGGGAAAACTCACCGAAGAGACGAAGAAGGCCGTTGCGGTGGTGCAAGAGGTTCTTGCCGCGTTCGGGTACCCCGACTCACTCGCCTCGCCAATGGCCTTTCTCCAGTTGAAGGTTCCGCTGGACGAACTCGCCGATGCCCTGTTGCGTGTGATCGCGAAGGGCTCGGGCCACGACCCTCATCCATGGACGTCGATGGTCCAGCCACTCGTCGATGCCCGCCGTGGTGACGACCTGGACCGGGTGGTCGAGGGACTGCTCGCCGGAGCGCCAGATGACGCGGTCCGCGAGATCAGACTCTGGCATGCGGTCCGGGTGTCGGAGATGGCCGACTCGGAGCGGGTCCTCGCGATCCTGCACGACGCGTTCGGTGACGCGATCCTGCCGGGCGACAACGCCGGTGACGGGGAGCCCCTGATGCTGGTGGTCAGGGCGCTGCGTCAGCTCGACCGGCGAGCGGAGGCGCTGCGGCTGCTCGACAGAGCCGAAGGCCAGCCGGTCACCGACCGGAACACGGCGGAAAGCCTGATCGCGTTGCGGGCTCGATTGGTGCGGGAGACCGGCTCTCCGATGCGCGCGCTGCTTGTTCTGGAGGAGGCCTATCGGGAGAGCCGTGCTCCGACGCCTCCGTTGCTCGAGTCCCTGTCGATGACGTGCAGCCGGCTGGGACTGCACGCCGAAGCGGTCAGGTACGGCCGCGAGTCGTACCGGACCGCCATGACCGAACCCACCCGATGGAACTTCGCGCGGTACGCCGCGCAGGTCATGGTGGTAGAGGCCGCGGCCGGTGCCACACCGTCGCTGGATCTGCTGCGTGTGGCGCAGCGGGTCGATCTGCGGGCGGATCCGCAGACCGTGCTCCTGGCGGCACTCGCGGCGCTGGCGGGCGGGCTCGCGGATCTGGACTGGCCCGCACACGAGTTCCTGTTCGAGGTCGGCGAGTACGTCGATCTGGTCGTCGCCGAGAACGCCGAGGAGATGTCGGTGGTGTTCCTGGCGCTGCTGTTCGACGCCCGGCTCTGCGACGTGTACTTCACCGATCGTGCCGCCGAGGCGTGGTGGCGAGTCGCCGGACATCTGGCCCGGTACGGGAAGACCTCGCCCGAGGTGGCCCTTCGTCTCGCCCGGTACGCCATCCTCGAACAGCGGCCGTCCCGGATTCGGCCGCTGTTGAAGGCTTCGTTGAAGAACATGCTGATGCTCGTCGGTGACGTCGAGAGATTCGATGTCGGGGCGTACGCGGGCGGCGATCTGGTCCCGGCGGTGCAGGCACTCACCGACGCGGCCCTGCGGCACCGTCCGGATCGTCGCCGGTGGCGTCGCGGCAGCCGGCTGAGCCTGGCTGATCTGCGCCTGATCGCCGAGGTGGGCCGCGGCGCCACCGCTCGCCGGCTGACCGCACACGGACAGAGTGACCTCAAGGACCTCTTGGCACGTCGGGGACTCGACGACGCGGTCGCGGCACGTCTGGCACCGCGCACCGGACGGCTGGGCGTCCTCGAATGGGTCGCCGGTACTGATGACGTTTCGGCACTCATCACCACCGTGGACCATCGGGGCAAGGTCAGCGGCGAGCTCGTACCTATGCCGGACCTCGACCTGCGGGCGCTGGCGAATCGGTTGCGTTACCGCCTGGCCAACTGGCACGCCGGACGACGAGGGGATCCGTTCGGCGCACCGGGTTGGGAGACCCTCGGCGACTGGGCCCACCACCTCATCGAGCGGCATGTCGGCTCGGGCGACCACCTCGTCGTCATACCGCATCGGCTGTTCCCGCAGTTGCCGTGGCACGTCCTCATCGCCCGTGCCGGTCCGACGGCGTCCTACGAGCCGAGCTGGGCCGCCGTGCTCAGCAGCATCGCCGACCCGCCGCTGCGTCCGCACCACTGGCGCGAGGGAGTCGCGGTCGTACCGCGGGTGGCGGATCCACCGGCGGTGACCGAGGCGATGCAACGGTTTCTCGACGACATGAGCCCGCGGGCCGACAGCGCCGTCACCTGCCTCGGCGTGGACTGCGATCGCGCCGCGCTGAGCCGGATGCTGGAGTCCGTCGAGGTGGCATCGGTGCTGTGCCACGGCTTCACGAGTTCCGACGACGAGGCGATCGCACTCATGATCGCAGCGGACGGTGCGCTGCCGCTGGCCCACGCGGTGGCCGCGAACAGTACCGCCGGCCGCAGGCACCGCTTCGGGTGGCGGGAGAGCGGAGCGCTCGCCCGCACGCCGAAAGTGCTCTTCAGCGTCGCGTGCAGCTCCGCGACCACGCACGTCGTCGGAGCCGGTGAACACGTCGGCTTCTACAACGCGATGCGATCGATCGGCCTGCGGGCGTTCGTCGCGCCCCAGTGGGACGTCGTCGCCGCCGATGTGCTGCGCGTCGCCTCGCGAGCGACCAACCTGTTCATGGCCGGAGACACCGGTCTGGCGGTGTGCCTGGCGACCGCGGCCGACGAGGCGATGGCCGCCGGCACACCCGAATGGTCGGCTAGATCCTTGATACTGAACGGAGATTGGCGATGAGCCAGACCCTGGCGGACCTGCTCAACACCGCCGACGTCGACCGGGACAGCGTCCACCAGGCGGTGCGCTACTACCTCGGCGAGCGGCTCGACGACCTGCCCCCGGACGAGATGAGATCCGAGCTGGACGGCGCGGTGGGCGACGAGGCCGTCGACGCCCTGCTCCGGCAGCTCACCGACAGCGAGTCACTGCTGGACCAGGCGTCGCTGCTGTTCCTCACCTCCTCCTACGCCGAGCCGGGCGAGCGGGAAGTCGTGGCGGCGGCGATCGACCAGGCCAAAACAAAACTTCCGGTCGTCGAGGCCGGTCTGATCGCGTTGGTCTGCCTGTACGGCATGTATCTCGTGGCCACCGGGGGAGTCCGCAAGAGCGAGAAGTCGGTGGTCAGGAAGCCCGACGGTTCGTTCGAGGAACGGACCACGGTCGAATACAGCGAGCCCGGCAACCTCATCGGCGCCATCCTCGAGGTACTCCGGCGGACCAACGACCAGGCGCCATGAGCACCCCTGACACGTAGCGGGTCGGCACCAGGGGTCCTGGAGGTGGTCGTACCGGAGATCTCCAGGTACGCCCTTATGCGGCCAGGTCTGCCGGTTCCAGCCGTTCCCGGACCCGCATGCCGGAGGTCTTGTCGGTGCGGTGGTCGGGGTGGGGTCGGGGGTGGGTCTGGCCGAGTAGCGTGCCGCCGAGGGCCGTGGCGATGCCCAGCAGTTGGAGCGGCATGAGGGCCTGGCCGAGGGCCGCCCAGCCGAGGACTGCGGCGGACAGCGGGCTGAGCAGGCCGAGGAAGGCGACCGAGGTCGCGGGGAGGCGGGAGATCCCGCGGAACCAGAGCCAGTACGCGGCGGCGGTGCCGATGACGCCGAGGTAGAGGTAGCCGCCGACGGCCCGGCCGTCCAGGGTTGGAGGCGCACCCTCGATGAGCAGGGCGAGGGGGGCGAGCAGCAGGCCGCCGGCGGTGAGCTGCCAGCCGGTGAGGGTCAGCGCGCCGATGCCTTCCGGGCGGCCCCAGCGTTTGGTGAGCACGGTGCCGGCGGCCATGGAGGCGGCCCCGCCGAGTCCGGCGAGGATGCCGGTGGTGTCGAGGTGCGCGTCGGCGCGCAGGACGATCAGGTTCACGCCGAGCAGTCCGGTGAGGCCTGCGATCAGTTTGCGTGCCGTGGGCCGTTCGGCGAGAAGCAGGGCGGCGAAGGTGAGCGCGAACAGTGGTCCCACCGCGCCGAGTACGGCGGCGATCCCGCCGGGCAGCCGGTAGGCGGCCAGGAACAGCAGGGGGAAGAACGCGCCGATGTTCAGCGCGCCGAGCACCGCCGCCCGCCAGATCCACGCACCATGCGGCAGTACCCGGGTGATCGCCAGCAGCGCCAGCCCGGCCGGTAGTGCTCTCATCAGCGCGGTGAACAGCGGACGGTCGGGTGGCAGGAACTGGGTGGTGACCGCGTAGGTCGAGCCCCAGACGAGCGGGGTGAGCCCGGTGAGGGCCAGGTCGCGGGCGTTCGCCAGTGACGCGGTACGGGGTGCGGTGATGAGGACCATGTCGATCTCTCCTCATTGATAATCTCAACGTTGAGATAACAACACGGCGTGAACCTTAACGTCAAGTATCTTAACGTTCATCTTCTTTGTGCTGAGAGGATTGTCGATGAGTGACGCGGTGGACCTGGTGCTGGCCCAGTGGCGGCGGGAGCGGCCGGACCTGGACGCGTGGCCGATGGGAATCGTCGGGCGGATCTCCAGGCTGTCGCGGCTGCTGGACCGGGAGCTGAAGGAGTTCTTCGCCGGGCACGGCTTGGAGAACTGGGAGTTCGACGTGCTGGCCACGCTGCGCCGGTCCGGGCCGCCGTACGAACTCACCGCCGGCGCTCTGAACAAGGCGGCGATGGTGACGTCCGGGGCGATCACCAACCGGATCGACCGGATGGCGGCCAAGGGGCTGGTCGAGCGGGTACCGGGCCACGAGGACCGGCGGTCGGTGCGGGTCCGGCTGACCGAGCGGGGACTGGCGACGGTCGATGAACTGGTCGGGCTGCACGTCGCGAACGAGGTGCGCCTGCTGGCGACGCTCGGCCCGGATGAGCGGGATCGACTGGCGGGTACGCTGCGCGCGCTGCTGGAGTCGCTGGGCGACTCATCGCCGGAGTAGGACGGTTCCCCGTCGGCTCAGTGCACGGGTACCAATGCGTTCACTGGGTACCGTACGGCGGATTTCCCCGCACCCGTGCCATCCCGATGGCAGGCGGTTACGGGGTGAGTCCCACCCGATAGAGGGCGAGTGAGGCGAAACCGATCAGTGACCGGTCCCAGGGCAGCCGAACCGCTTCCGAGGTGAGGTCGGCGGCGTGGTCGCGTGCTTCGAGCAGCACTCCCAGCGCGAGGTCGGGCATTCGATCGCCGAGGCGCAGTGCCAAGGCGACGGCGGCCGTCAGCCTGACGACGACAGAGTCGGCCGTCAGCAGGCCGGCCAATCGTCGGTCGGTCTCCGGTGCCGCGGCGGCCAGGTAGGCCAAGGTCAGATTGGCGCTCGCACGGGCCGCCGCCCGGTCCCCGGTCTCCGGGATCGCGACCAGGGCCGCGACCGCCGCATCGGTCTCTGGGAACCAGGCCAGCAATTCCGCTGCCTGCGCCGCGACCACCGGATCAGGATCGGCGGTCCAATCCACGAACCGGTCGGCGAGGGCCGCCGTGGCGAGATAGGCGTCCCGTTCCCAGGCGACCGCGACCGCGTCGAAGATCTCCTCCCCTTCCTCCCCGTCTTCGGCACCTCCCCCGTACAGCCAGTCGAGCATCGCGGTGACGTCCCGGCCGGTGACCGCCTCGGCTTCGGCGAACTGTCGCTGCGCATCGAAAGGCAGCGCCGTGTCGTCACGGTCTCCGAGTCCGACGGCGCGCAACACCGACAGCACCGCGGGCCTGTCCGGAGTCCTGCGGTGATCGACGAGCGCGGCCAGGAACGGTAGGGCATGGCTGCTGGCCTGCCAGCGGGTCCCCTGGTGATAGATGTTCCCGGTCAGTTCATTGAGAGCGCCGGCGCGGTCCTCAGCATGGTCGGACAGCAGTGCTCTGAGCTGGGCGGGTACGTCGTCTGCCGGGCCGTAGGCGTGGTGGAGACGCGCCCAGTCGACGTGGTCGAGCCCGGCGAGCGGATCGGCGTCGGCTGCCCGGTGCCCCTGGCCGGTCATCGACACTCGCTCTCGAAGCCGAACCTCGCGCAGAAGTCCTCACCCGGAAGGTGCGCTCGCTCGATCCACTCCCAGAACCCATCCACGTCCATGCCGCCGGAGTATCGCAGTGCCCGCCGACAGAAAGCACGACTCCCGCGTTCGTCGCGGGTGCCCATGGCGAGTGCCGCGCGGCGAGGCGCACTAGTCGTCGAGTTCCAGGAAGAAGTCATCCTCGTCGGGCCGGGGGCGGTCGGAGTCGTCCCCCGACCGCTCGGCCGGAACCACCGAGGGCCCGTTGCCCTCGCGGTTCGGGCGGTCGGGTGGTGGCCCGCCCGGGCGGACACGCGGAACGATGGTCGCGTAGCTTCGCGTCTCACGGTCGCGATCCGGGCCGTCGAGGACGACCCCGGTGGTGCGTGTGCGCATGTCGGGGCTGCCCGAGTCCATGATCTGGCTCCGGTGGGCCTCGAACTGGTCCAGCTCCTCCTGGAGTTCGACCTCCAGGGCGGACTGCCAGGCCCGCACCTCCCGACGCCATTTCGCGGTCTCACCGGGGGTCACGCCTGGGAGACCACGGGTCTCCTCCAGCCGGGTCTGCCATGCCGTGATCGCGGCTTCGAGAGAGCGTGCTCGGGTGCGATGGTAGAACATCAGGTTGTAACGCGCCTGGTCGTCCAGCGTGCAGTGGGTGCGCACGTACTCCACGATCGCCTCGGCCATTCCGTCCTCTGTGAGCCGGCCACCACCATCGCGCAGCGCCTTGAGCCGGGCCGCGAGTGCCTCGACGTCGAGCTTCTTCTCGTCCGCGGGCCGCGTATCCAACGCGCTGAACGGGTCGGAGGTCTCGGGGAACATCTGGCGGGCGAGCAGGGTGAGCGCGGCGGCCCTGCTCCGTTCGAAGAACTCCTCCCGCATCTTGTCCCGGCCGTCCCGCTGTTCCTCCATCGCGACGGCCAGGTTCATGGCGTGCAGCCTGGCCTCCCGGCGCAGGGCCTCATCGAGCATCGGATCCATGAGGGGTTCGGGCGGTGCCGACCAGGGGACTTGGGCGTCCGTAAGGCGCGTCGTGCCCGCGGCGGACGCCGGTGCGGCACCGTCGCGGGGCGGACGCCGGGGCTCGTCCTCGGCCGCGTCCCGGAACATCAGCGACAGCAGGTACTGGGCCCTGTACCAGTGGAGGTCGTCCGGCGGGCCGTCGACGATGTGCTGAAGCCTGCGCGCGGACGGACGGACCCTCGGGTCGTCCCGGCGCCACTCGCGTTCCTGGAGCTGTTCGAGCGCGGCCAGGTTCACCGTGGCCGCATGGTTGCGCGGATCGCCGGCCGCCTTGGCGTACAGGGCCCTGGCGCGATCGAGGTTGCCTCGCTCCTGCCAGGCGTATCCGGCGGCGAACGCGATGTAGCTGTTCCAGTCGCGGGTGCCGCCCAGGGTGACGTCGGCCGGGTAGTACGTCAGGATGATCCACGCCGCAGCGGGCAGGGCGAGTGGCAGGTAGCTCTCGGGGGCGGACGGCGGAAACTGGATGTCCTCGGCCTTGATCATCCCGGAGCTCTCGCGCAGGCGGCCGTTCACCGTGTCGAGGGTCAGCACGACGGCGGTGTCGGGCAGCAGTGTGCCGTTGACCAGCCGGGCCCGGGAACCCATGAGCCCCGTCAGGAGGTTGATCAGGCCGCCGGCGAGCTTGCCGTGGGGGAGCGAGTCGGTGATGGTGCCGAGCTTGAACCGGTCCTCGTACGGCCCGGCCTGGTCGAGCCGGAGCCGCCTTCCGTCGGACATCCTCGCGGACTGGTCGGCCAGCCGGTGCAGTTCTGCCCGGATGAGCGCCCGCAGGGCGGTCGCCGCGCCCGCTATCGCACCGGGGTCATCCGGGTCGCTCTGGAAACCGGCGAGGAACGGCTGGATGTGAAGGCGCTTCTTCATGCGCAGGAGAAGGCTGATGACCAACAGCGCGAGGGCCGACTCCACCGTGAGTGCCACGGGCCGGGTGGCGGCGTGCAGAAGGCTACGGTGGAAGGGCGGGTGAAGGATCTCCTTGGCCTTGGCGTCCAAGGTGATCCCGGGGTCATGTTCTATGACCTTGCGCAGGACCTCGACCGCCGCCTTGTGGTAGCCCGCGCGCTCCAGCGCCTTGGCCAGCCGTACGCCTGGCCGGCCGATCGTCTGCGGGAGCAGGGCATCGGGGACGCGGAGTGTCGGTTCGGCCTTGAGCGCCTGCTCGATCTCGGCTTCGGCGTCGCTCCGCATGCCGAGCGCGACCATCTTCTCGGCCCGTATCAGCGCGGTGGAGGCGTCGAGTCCTCGGATCGCACACTTCGACTTCGGTGGACGTACGGCCGCATAGATCTTCTGGGCGCCGAGCGCGTCGCCTCTCTGCAGGGCGGCAAGGCCCTGGTCACAGGTCTCCCGCGCACCGGAGGCCGAGGCCGGGGCCGCGCCGAGGAGACAGACGAGGATCAGTGCGCACACCGACCACGCAAGGTTCGATAGTCGCTTCATCTGACGGCCTCTCCCGTCGCTGTGCCGGGCCCTTCGGCTCAGGCGGGCGGATACACGGTGCTCTGGACGATTTCGAGGACGACGACCGTCGCGTCGTCCCTGGTGCCGGCCATGAACGCGGCGTCGAGAACGTGCTGGGCGCACTCCTCGGCGGTCCGTCCGGTCTGTTCGGTGAGGAGGGCCGCCAGGCCTGTGTCGCCGAGTTCACGGGTGACGCCGTCGGTGCAGAGCAGGAATCGATCGCCCGGCTTCACCTGGGCCTGGTCCAGGCCGGGAGGCACGTCCGCGACCAGGCCGATGCCGCGCAGCAGGGTGTCGCCCGCGCTGTGCGGGGTGGTGAGCAGCCGGGGCGCGACGCCGTCCGCCCAGTGCCAGAGGGCGCCGTTGCCGACATGAGCGAACCGCAGCAGGGGTTCCCTGCCGTCGGTGTCGAGCAGTACCACGTCCAGTGTCGTGGCCATGCCCGCCAGCCTCGGGTCCCGCTGGGAGGCCCTGCGGACCATGCCGTTCGCGCTCGCCACACACCGGATGAGGGTTTCGCGGGCGTCCTCGGCGGGATGACCGCGTGCGGCCATTACCGCGCCCAGCGCGACGGCGGACGCGCTCGCGGCCGGCGGGGACGCACCCACCCCGTCCGCGACCGCGACCAGTCCCTCGGTGATCAGGTACCCGTCGCCGCTGGGCCGGCGGGTGCCGGGATTGGTCCGTGCGACGGCACGCAGCCGCAGGGTCTCCGTCCGCAGGGGAGTTCGCGCCGACCTGGGAGTCTCGGGTACGCCGGGCTCTGGGACCGGGTTCTCTTCTTCGCGGGTGTGCAGGTTCATCGCCCCCTCCTAGTGCCGGTCGTCGGCGGTGCCGACGTCGATGGCGGGGATTCTCGGCAGCAACGTGTAGAGCTCGTCCCGCGCTTGTACCAGGGACTGGACGACGGGCGTGCCCACGGGGATGCGGTGATCGGGAACGTAGCTGAGCCACCGGTCGACCAGGGCGCCGATCTCCGCGGGAACCTTGGAGACCAGAGCGTCCACCCGCGGCGGTCGTACATTGGCATGCATGAGCTGCTGCAGGCCGTAGTAGTCCGCGCGCTCGCCGAGCTTGCGCTCCATCGGAGCCTCACCCGTGACGAGCCAGTAGAAGACGGCCCCCACGCCGTACAGGTCGGCCAACGGGGTGTCCCAGCCCGGTTGCGCCCGTACGATCTGCTCAGGGCTGGCGTAGAACAGGGTGCCGCGCGGTACATGGGTGTAGCTGGCGTCCTGGTCCGCCCATCTGCGCGACAGGCCCCAGTCGATGATGCGGATCTGGTCGCCGTCCAGGACGAGGTTGCCCGGCTTGATGTCCAGATGGACGAAACCCGCCTGGCTCGCGGCTGCCAGCCCGTCCAGCACCTGAAGGACGACCTCGGCGCACCAGCGGAGTGTGCGGCGGCCTCCCGGCCCGTTGTCGCAGTAGCGGCCGAGACTTCCCGGCCGGTAGAGCGGCGACACCAGGAAGTAGAACCCGTTGTCCCGGCCGAAGTCGACGACCTCGCCGATGTTGGGATGCTCGACCTGCATCCGCACCTCCTTCTGGTGCGAACGCCGCTGCAGGAAACCGCTGGAGTTCAGGTTCTCCAGGCTCTCCTCCGGAATCGCCTTGAGCACGTACTGGGTGCCCGAGCCCTGGGCGACGTCGACGGCGAGCCAGAACACCGCGCCACTGCCGCCATCCGCTCCCGGGAAGGGACGGCGGCAGTCCCAGTCGCGGGCGCCGCGCAGCACGAGGCCCTGCGCGGCGGTGCCCATCTTGAAGACGAGGTCGTCCTCCAGATCGGGCGCCACGGGCGCGGGCATCTCCTGCTCGGCGACCGGCTCGAGGTCGTCGAGGTCGAATTCGGTGTCGTCCCAGGACCCGAATTCACCCTGGCTGGACGAACCGAACGGGTCGAAAGGCTCGAAGCCATTGCCCGCGTCGGGGGTGGGGGGCTTGCCGTGGTCGCTGTGCGCTTCGGCCGGCCGAGGCCGGAAGTCCCTCGCCGTGAAGCCGGGCATGTCACGCAGAGGCGACTGCGTCCGCCGCGCCGCCGCGCCGCTCCCGCCAGGCGTGGGGCCCGGCGGTATCGGGGTGGGAACGGCGCCCGGAAACGGGGGCGGAGGGACGTTGCCGCGCGGCCGGGAAGCGGCGGGGCCGGGTGCATCGTGCGAAAACGCGGCCGGCACCCGCTGGTCGCCGTTGGCGGCGTTCTCCGGCCGGGTGGCGTACGGCGTGGTCGACGGATTCCCGCCTCTCTTGAAGAGATCGATGAAGTAGGCCCGAAGCTGACGGAGTTCGAGTCTCGTCATGGCGTTCTGACGGAAGCGCTCCACTTGTTCGGCACCCTCGATGCGGAGACGGTCGAGCCGTTGGCGGCTCTCGATCTCCAGCAGCCGGTTCTCCCGGTCGCCGTTGGACAGGGCACGGCGCAACTCGTCGTCGTCGCGGTCCTGCTGGAGCTGCTCGTCGTCACGCCTGAACTGCTTGCGTACCTGGAGCCGGACCCGGCGTCGCAGCACCAGGTCCTCGCCGCGGATCTGGTCCTCGTAGGCGTCGGCCCGCGAAGAGATCTTCAGTAGCAGGGGTGCGAGGTCGATGCCCAGGAGCAGCAGCGACAGCATGATCCGCCAGAACGCGATCGACGGGTGCTCCAGCGTGAGGGCCCAGAATGCCTCCTCGCGCGACAGCATGTCGTTGGCGTCGTCGATGTCGGCATCGGTCCGCCGGAGAGCACCGGCCCGGGCGTTCGCCAGTCTGGTGATCTCCGGTGAGTTGACCGCGGTGATGCGCTTGGCCTCCTTGTCCGCGGACTGCCACTTGCCGAAGGCGGCGTCCTGCGCCTGTTTCGCGGCCTTCGCCTGAGGGCCGTTTCCGGCGGGGACGCCCTTGCAGCTGCGGCCGCCGTAGAGCTGGCAGGTCAACTCGTCGCGTGCGCTGTTGTAGTCGGTGAGCCGAGCAGTGACCAGGGTCTCCGCATCGTCGATCGCCTTTTGCAGCTTGGCGATGCGATCGCCGTAGTCCTTGGTGATCCCCTTGGACGCCTCGCTCCTCTCGGTGGCGTGCATGACGGTCACCTGCGCCTGGATCCGCGTGGAGAATATCTGCAGCATGACGGCCTCGCCCATGAGCACCGAGGCGCAAATCGCGATCATCAAACGGATGACCAGTGCCCGCCGCGATTTCTTGGGCGGACTGAAGTCGAGGTCGTCGGACGCCCCCGTCGGCGGCTCCCCCCAGGGCGCGATATGACTGATGATCGACCGGTCGATGAAGAACACGAAGCCCGAGAAGAACAGCCCGAACCACATCACCTTGGCGAAAGGCTGGTTCAGCCCGAGTGCCGCGATGGCGGTGGCCGCGTAGCAGGCCTGCCCCATCGTCAGCAGCATCAGGGCACCCATGGTGACGTACCGTTGCCGGCTCGCCTCGGGCATCTTCTGCAGGTTCGCCCCGGTCAGGAAGACAAGGAAGTCCCCCACCGGTCTCCGCGACCTGACGCTCCTGTCCCCCCGTTGTCCGTTCATAGGACCATCACCGCCCTGAGTTCCGCACCGACACCGTTGGCGCCCACCCGTTTTCCCGATCCCTCGCGGATCGTCGACTATGAGACGCGTCAGTAGAGGCGGAGGTTTTACGAAAAGCCGGATTCTCGCGTTGATTTCAGATTTCGCGGAGTGAAACTACTGTGCGGTCACAGAAAGGCATCTATTTCGTGTGACGAGGCCCGAGCCCGCATAATTTATCTGTGCATATATGTCAATCCCGGACTTCCGGGGTCCCCGCCCGGCAAATCACTACGAATGCACGTAAAACGGCCACCGTGCCGGGTCGCGGGCCCCGCGGTCGTTCCGTCAGCACCCGCCGCGCTTCTGGGCCAGGCGCTTGAACTCCTCGACGGTCAGGAGCTCGTACACGTCGTGGTCGGCGGGCTTCGCCGGGTCGACCCGGGCGAGGATCGTGGCGGGTCCCCGTGGCCGCAGCCGCTCCGTGGTGAAGACGACGGCGTCGGTGGTGTAGTCGTTGTCGGAGCTGCCCGCGTACACGCGATATTCGCGGGAAGACGTGATCGTGAACGCCGAGGGCTTCGCGGTCCAGCCGGCCGGCAAGGCCGTCAGCGGGATCTCCGCATAGGTGCCGGAGGGCTTCGGTCCGGTGAAGTGCACTGTCGTGTCCGCGTTGTCAGGGTTGCGCTCGTTGTGGTCGTACAGGACGAGGGCGCTCGGTGGCTTGCCGGGGCACCACGCGACCACGGCGGCCGGCCGGCCGGCGGCGTCGAGGGTCATGCCGGTGGCCCCGCGGCGTACGGGGCTGCAGGCGGTGAGCATGGGCACGCCGGTCGCGGCGATGAGCGCGACGGCCAACGTCCTTCTCATATACGGGCTCATATACGGGCGCATACATAGTGGACACGCGAGCCGCCCGAAAGGCTCACGCGAGCGCTCGGTGCCGTCCTTCCCGAGCGCCCATCAGACCCGCAAGACCGCATGGGCGGGAATTCGCGTTGCGTGGGCTGCGCCCGCTCGGGCAGAGTGCCGACATGTCGGAAACGGTCGGTGAGCCGCGCAGTGTCGAGGAGGCCCGCGCCTGTGAGGAGCGCGGCGAGCGGTTGAAGTACGTCTTCTTCTGGGGCCATCAGGCGGCGCGGCCGGGGCGGATCGACAAGTCCTGCCTGAGCCAGTGGTCGGAGCACCCCTTCACGGTCGAGGGCGTCACCTACCGCACCGCCGAGCACTGGATGATGGCGGGCAAGGCCCGGCTGTTCGGTGATGAGGAGGTCCTCGCCCGAATCGTCGCGGCCCCGCATCCGAAGGCCGCCAAGGACTTGGGGCGGCGGGTGCGCGGGTACGACGAGGAGACCTGGGCCGCCCACCGATCCGACATCGTCACGGCCGGCAACGTCGCGAAGTTCGGCCAGGACCCCGCGCTGAAGGAGTACCTGCTCGGCACCGGCGGACGCGTACTGGTGGAGGCCAGCCCACTCGACCGGATCTGGGGTATCGGGCTGCCGGCCGATGATGAGCGTGCGGTCCGGCCGTCGCAGTGGCGTGGCCTCAATCTGCTCGGCTTCGCGCTGATGCGGGCCCGGGCCGATCTGTCGGCCGCCACCCGGTAGGGGCTCGTAGGCGACAGGTGCGTGGCAACCGGTTTGTCACGATGGGGGGACATCCGTACGCGCGGGGGGCTATGTAGAGTCCGAGCTATGTCGGATACGCCGCGGATGACGTTGCAGGTTCAGACGGTGCTGCGCGTGCTGCTGGACGATCCCGCCCGGGACCGTTACGGCCTGGACCTGTGCGCGGAGACCGGGTTGCCGAGCGGGACGGTCTATCCGATCCTGGCCCGGCTGGAGCTCCTCGGCTGGGTGGAGAGCCGGTGGGAGGAGCCGGAGGTGCATGTGAGCGGGCACCGTCCGCGGCGCCGCTACTACACGATCACCGGTGACGGTGCCGTACGGGCCCGTACCGCGATCGCGCAGGCGTACCGGTCCCGCAGGCAGCCCGTCCCCGGCTGGCTGCACCGGCCGGGCACCGCGGGGAGCCCGTCATGACCGGGCGAGCCGATGCCTCCCTGGAGCCACTGCTCCAGGTGCTGCCCCGCACGCTGACGGCCGAGCAGGCCCGGCTCATCGAGCGCGCCTACACGGTGGCGGCCTACTGGCACCGCGACCAGACGCGCCGCAGCGGCGACCCGTACATCACCCATCCGGTGGCCGTCGCCACGATCCTGGCCGAGCTGGGCGGCGATCACGAGCTGTTGTGCGCGGCGTTGCTGCACGACGTGCTGGAGGACACCGCCTGTACGCGCGCGCAACTGGCGGCCGAGTTCAGCGAGCCGATCACTGAACTGGTGACGGGCCTGCGCGCGCTCGAGGAGTCGGGCCGGCTGGACGCCTGTACCGACGAGCGGGTCCTGATCCTCAAGCTGGCCGACCGGCTGCACAACCTGCGGACGTTGCGTTTCCTGCCGCCGGACCGGCGGCGGCTGAAGGCCCAGCAGACCCTGGAGGTGCTCGCGCCGCTGGCCGGGCGGCTCGGCCTGGACCAGATCCGCCGGGAGCTGGAGACGCTCGCCAAGGCCGGCCTGGCCGGCCCGGGCCAGAGCGGGGTGCGGCTGTCCTTCCACGCCCTCACCGCCGGCGCCGTGCTGCTGCCACGGCACAGCCGGGCCCGGTGGCTGGAGGAATGGCTCAGCGATCTCCATGAGCTCCCCGACCGGCGCAGCCGTACCCGCTTCGCGACCCAGTTGCTGGCGGGGATGCCCCGGCTGGCGGTGGCGCTGCGGTCGGCGACGGGCCTCCCCGACCTGGCCATCGCCGCGGCGCTCCGGGTCATCGGCTGGGTGCTCGGCTCACACGCCCGGGTGTGGGCACTGCTCACTCCGCTCGTCGCCTGGATGACCCTGCAGGCGGCGGCGAGCGGCCCGGCGGATGCGGTGGCGGTCCTCATCACCGTGCCGCCCGTCCTCGGTGCCGGGGTCCGGGCGGCCCGCGACCGGCTCCGCGCATCCGACCGGGACAACGACCCGTGATCAGGAGCGAGCGCACGACGGCGCGTCAGGCCGAACGTTCGGTGCTCCCGATCCGCGGGAACGGCGTGGTGGAGAAGATCACCTCCACGGGCACCTCGAAGTGCTCCGCGATCCGCAGCGCCAGGTAGAGGCTGGGGCTGTACTCCCCGCGTTCGAGGTAGCCGATCGTCTGGTAGTGGACGCCCAGCGCGTCGGCGAGCTGCCGGCGGGAGATTCCCCTTTCCGCGCGCAGCATCGCGATGCGGTTGTGGATGGTTTCGCTCATCGCGGCATCATCTTCTCAGGCGAAGCGCTGTAGCGCTTGCCGGCGCCGGGCGTCCATGGCGGAGCCGGACTCCTTGCGGGCCATGCGGCGCAGGATCCGGGGGGCGAGGAGGAGACCGATGAGCGCCCACGCCCCGAGCACCGCGAGTGTCTCCAGATGCCGCCACGACGCGCCGATCTCCACCGCCGCCGCGGAGTCCGGCAGGAAGGCCGAGCGCATGCCGAGCCCGAGCCAGTAGATCGGGAACGCCTGGGCGATCGCCTGGACCCACCCGGGCAGCGCGAAGATCGGATAGAAGATCCCGGAGATCGCGGTCACCCCCATGGTCGGGAGCATCACCAGACCGAAGACGGTCTGCGGGCTCTTGGCCAGCGAGCCGATGATCGCGCCGAGGGGCAGGGTGGCGAGCAGTCCCAGGGCGAGCACCCAGAGGCAGGTCAGCCATCCGCCCGGATCGGTGCCGGCGAGTTCGGGGACCAGGAACAGCGCCGGAACGAGGATGATCACCAGGCTGAGCAGTGCGCCGAGGGACACCGACACGATCCGGCCCGTGAGATAACCGGCGATGCCGTTCGGTACCGCCTTGGCCCGCAGCAGCGTGCCGTCCTCCCGTTCGACCGCCAGCGCTCCGGCGGCGCCCTGGAGCCCGCCGAGGGCGACCATCATGCCGAGAATGCCCGGCAGCACCGAGAACGCCAGGGACACCTCGGTCCCCTTGACCGTCGAGTCCCGCTGGAAGTACAGAACGACCACGAAAGCCACGGCGACGAAGACGTACCAGAAGATGTCCTGCACCGAGGTCAGGGTCTGGCGGAACTCACGCCACCCGCGAGACAGCCCGAGCCGGGCGGCGTACAGGGTCGGATTCATCGGCCGGCCTCCTGGAACTCCGCCACCGCTTCCACGGACCGGCCGGTCTCGTGCCGGGCGACCATCGCCATGTAGGTGTCCTCCAGACTCGCCCGGCTCACTTCCAGGTCGGCGATCCGGTCACCGTGCTGGGTGAACAGGTCCCGGACGAACCGGGTGGCGTCGTCGGTGGCGTGCACGTAGTGCTCGCCGTCCCGGCTCCAGCGGACCTGGGCCCGGCTGGACACCTGCCGGGCGAGCCGGTCGGCGCTGCCGTCGGCGACGATCCTGCCGCCGGCCAGGATGAGGATGCGGTCGGCGAGCTTCTCGGCCTCGTCGAGATCGTGCGTGGTGAGCAGGATCGTGGTGCCCTCCAGGTCGGACAGGCGATGCACCACGTCGTGGAAGTCCCGCCGTGCCTGCGGGTCGAAGCCGACGGTGGGCTCGTCGAGGAACAGCACCTCGGGCCGGCCGACGATGCCGATCGCCACGTCCAGCCGGCGGCGCTGCCCACCCGACAGCGAGGAGATCTTCTGGTTCGCCTGATCGCCCAGCCCGACCATCTCGATCAGCTCCCCCGCGTCAATGGGGCGTTCGCGCCCCGCGGTGGAGTACGGCGCGTAGTACCTGCCGAGGTCGTGCAGCAGCTCCCGCACCTTCCACCGGCCGTGGTCGCGCCATGACTGGAGCACGACGCCGAGACGCGCCCGCCAGCGCTCGTCCCCGTCCGCCGGGTCGATCCCGAGGACGCCGACCTCGCCGGCCGAGCGCATCCGGAAGCCCTCCAGGATCTCGATCGTGGTGGTCTTGCCGGCCCCGTTCGGCCCCAGCAGGACGAGCACCTCGCCACGGTGAGCGGTGAACTCGACCCCGTCGAGCACGTCCACCGGGCCGTACCGCATGCGCAGGCCACGGACGTCGATCACCGCGTCCTCGCCCCGGCGCCCCGCGCCCCGGGGTGGATCACCCAACTCCCTCACCACGGTCATGACCCGCTACCTTCCGTCCGACTCCTCTTCCGGAAGATAGCAGACGTACTATCTATCGCAATAGTGATACTCGGCCCGGCAGGCAGCCTCTACGTGGCGTACGGGCGGTCGCGCCGGGCGTCGCGGAGCACCGCGCCCCACCACAGCAGCTGGTCGAGCAGCACCTTCGCGGCACCGTTGGGGCCCTCAGGGTCGCGGAGCGTGCCGTCGGGGCTGAAGAGCTGGTAGTACCGGGGGAAGGTGACGTAGTCGCGGACCGTGTGGGCCTCCAGCTCGCTGAAGACCTGCCGCAGGTGCTCCACCGCCAGGACGCCGCCGGTCCCCCCGCTGTAGCCGACGAAGCCGATCGCCTTGGCCCGCCACTCGGTGTAGTGCCAGTCGATGGCCGCCTTCAGGGACGCCGGGTAGCTGCGGTTGTACTCCGGCGTCACCACGACGACCACGTCGGCCGCCTCGATCCGCCGGGTGAGGCCCGCCATCGCGGCGGGGCGGGCCATGGCGGGCTCGAGCGCCGGCGGTACGGGCGGCAGCTCCAGCGGCAGCGGCGTGTCCGCCAGGTCGATGAGGTCCACCGCGAACCGGCCGTGCTGCTCGGCCTGCTCGACGAACCAGTTCGCGACCACCGGGCCGAACCGGCCCTCCCGGACGCTACCGATGATCACTGCGAGGTTCAGGGTCTGGCTGGGCATGGTCGTACTCCCTGTCCGAGGTTCACGAGGTGACCGTGGAGGTCACGCCCCTCAAGCTGCCGGGCGGGGCGGAGACCAGGAAGGCCGGGCTGAGAGTGGTACCACTGGGGCCACGATCCGGGTGACCGCGGCTGTTACGTTCGAAACGTGAGCGACAACGAGCTCGGCATGTTCCTGCGCATCCGCCGGGAAGCCGTCACACCGGCCGAGGTGGGGCTGCCCACCGGCCCCCGCCGCCGCACCCCGGGCCTGCGCCGGGCCGAGCTGGCCACGCTGTCGGGAGTCAGCGTCGAGTACCTCACCCGGCTCGAGCAGGGGCGCGACCGCCGGCCGTCCGCGCCCGTGCTCTCCGCGTTGGCCGAGGCGCTACGGCTGACCCCGAGCGAGCGCGTCCACCTGCACCGGCTCACCAAGGCCGCCGACGGGGGCTTCAGCTGCATGGGCGGTGCGGAGCCGGCGCGCACCGTACGCCCCACCGTGCGGGCACTGCTCGACCGCCTCGAGCCCGCCCCCGCCGTACTGCTCAACCGGCTGAGCGAGATCCTCGCCTGCACGGCGGGCTACGAGCGGCTGGCGGGACCCATCGGCCTGCTGGACGACAGCCCGCCGAACCTCGCCCGCTTCGTGTTCACCGACGACCGGGCGCGTACCGCCTATCCCGACTGGGAGCACATGGCCGACCAACAGGTCGCCGCCCTCAAGCAGGGGCCGTTCCGAGCGGACCGGCACGTCGCCATGCTCGCCGACGAGCTGACCGTCACCGCCGGGGCGGCCTTCACCGCACGCGTGGCCGCCCTGCCCGGCCTGCCGAAGTCGAGCGGCATCGCCCGGCTGGTCCACCCCGCCGCGGGCGAGCTGCGCCTGGCCTACGAAACCCTCGAACTGCCCGCCGACGACGACCAGCGCCTCATCGTCCATCTCCCGGCGGACGACGAGACCTCCGCCGCCCTCGACCGCCTCACCGGCCGCCGGGTGGGCGCGCTGCGCGCCGTGCCCGGCTGACCCGGACCCCGGCCCCTGACCGTGCGGCAGTGCGGCGGGAAGGTGGCGGGCGAGCGAGCGTGGGCGGCATCCTGTGCGTGGGGATAGGGAGGCTGGCACGTGGCTTCACCGTCTGGACCGGAGACCGACTCGAGCCCGGGGTCCGCCGCCCGCCGGGCCGGCGACGACGCACCGCCCGCCGCCGGGGCCGCGGACCGGGGTACGGAGCCGACCCGCAAGGGAGTGTTCGGCCCCGACCCCGATCTCCTCTACGACTACATGGCGCTGCTGGACCAGGTGCTCGTCCTGCCCGAGATCAGTGCCGTACTGGAGGACCAGAACCTCACCCGGGCCTGGATGCGGAACGCGTGCGTGGCGGCGGCGGGGCGGGTGCTCCAGCAGGCGGCCCCGGAGTACGAGGCGTATCGCAAGGCGCTGGAGCTCCGGCAGGAGAAGACCCGCGACTCCGCTGATCGGATCCTGCGCGCCGCGGCCATGGCCTTCGCCGCGTCGGGTGCGATCGCCGTGGTGGCCGGTGTGGCCGGGCAGCTCGCCTCCTGGTCCGCCGGCTTCGTCGTCTGGTGGTCCGGCCTCGGCTGCCTGATCATCGGCGGTCTGGCGATGGCGTTCGTCAGCGCCCGGAGAGAAGGGCGGTTCGCCGAGCCGGATTCCGCGATGGAGGATTCCGCGGCGATGAACGTCAGGTTCGCGCGGGAACGCCTGCTGCGGGTGGTCGGTGAGGACCATCTGCTGGCGTTCATCCGCACGCTCCTCAACGAGGCGCGCGACGACAGGCTGGACCCGGAGTTCAGGGTCACCGCGAGCCCCGGCCTCAGCGAGGTCTACAGGTCGGACTACCACGTGGTCACCAGTGTCGGCGCGGAGATGGAGGAGCTCACCCACCGGTTGTCGGGCGGAAGCGTGGGGATCGCGGGCAGCCGGGGCTCCGGCAAGTCGACCCTGATCCGGCGCTACTGCGAGCCGCGGGCCGACCAGCCGGGCGGCGACCTGTGCTGCATGGTCTCCGCGCCGGTGGACTATGCCGCGCGCGACTTCGTCCTGCACCTGTTCGCCACCTTCTGCCGGGCGGTGGCCGGGTACGTCGACGAGCGGCCGAGATCGTACGTCACCTCGACGAGGTCGCCCTACGAGCTGCTCCGGGTGTCGTTCTCGGCCGTGGTGGCCACCGTCAGGAGGTACTACTGGGCCGGTCTCGGGGCGGCGCTGCTGGTGATGCAGCACTTCCCGGTCATCCGGCTGAAGGCCGGCGGGCACGCGGTCATCCCGGGGCCCGTGGTCGACTACGTGGCGCTCGCGGTCCTGGCGCTGGGGGCGTGGTACGCCTTCGGCCCGGCCAGGTGGGGTTTCCTCATCAAGGCGCCGTCGGCGAGCATCACCTCCGCGAAGGGGCTGAGCGCCGAGGCCGGGCGCAATCTCGCCCGGGTCCGGTACCTGCAGACCCGCACCTCCGGGTGGTCGGGGTCGATGACCCTGCCGGGCGGCCCGTCGGGCCAGCGCTCGGGCGGCTCGTCCTGGGCCGAGCAGCCGCTGAGCTACCCGGAGATCGTGGAGCAGTTCCGCGGTTTCGCCGGCCGGGCCGCGGAGTACGTCGCCGGTCAGGGGCACCGGGTCTTCCTCGGGGTGGACGAACTGGACAAGATCGGCACCGCGGAGCAGGCCGAGCGGTTCCTCAACGAGATCAAGGGCATCTTCGGGGTGCCGCACGTGTACTTCCTCGTCTCGGTGTCGGACGAGGCGCTCACCTCCTTCGAACGGCGCGGCCTGCCGCTACGCGACGTGTTCGACAGCTCCTTTGACGAGATCATCAGGGTCGAGCCCTTCCGTTACGAGGACTCCCGGAGGCTGCTCTACCGCCGGGTGGTCGGGCTGACCGAGCCGTACATCGCGCTGTGCCACTGCCTGTCCGGCGGGCTGGCCCGCGATCTGATCCGCTCGGCCAGGCTGGTCGTGCGGATCGGGCAGAGCCTCCCGGACGGGCAGCCGGTACGGCTCGCGGAGGTGTGCACCCGGCTCGTTCGCGAGGAGTCCCGGCGGAAGGCCAGGGCCGTCGCGAAGATCCTCGCCGCCCGAGGCCGGGCGGGGCCGACCCAGGACCTGCTCGCCGCACTGCACGCCATGATCAACGATGTGAGCGGCGCGGAGCCGAGCATCGGGCTGATCACTCTGGTGGGCGAAGCGGAGCGCGGGATGTCGGCCGAGGCCGCCGCCCTCCGCCTCGACCTGGCCGGCTACCTCTACTTCTGCCTGACGCTGGTCGAGGTGTTCGACGAGCGGCTCGACGAGCGGCGGATACGGTGGGCCACCAGCGACACCGACCATCCGGGCCACCTCGACCGGCTGGCCAGAGCCCGGGCGATGTTCGCCGACGACACGAGGTTCGCCTGGCGGCTCATCGACGAGGTCCGTACCGCCTGGGCGCTGCCCACCTGCGACCCGCCCGCGCCGCCTCCCGCCGAGTGAGTCACCCGTGATCGGAGCCTGGGGGATCCCTTCGGGCTTCGGGCGGCTCCGGCCTCCGTACGGTCGGCAGGGTCATGAGCCGGGTGTGCGCCTGTGCCCTGGTGAGGGTGGGCAGCGGGCTGGTCAGTGCGCCTGCCAGGTGCGGGTGCGACATCCCGCTGATCCGGCCGTCGGCGGTGACCTCGATGGTGGCGTGCGGCCAGGGCGTGAGGCTGATGGCCGCGATCCGTCCGCGCTCCCGGGTCAGCAGGTCGTGGAGGAGGTCGAGGCCGCCGGAGCAGGTGACGAACAGCCGGGCCGGCCCGGGTGTCTGCAGGTGGGCCTTGGCCTGGAGGAAGTCGCCGGTGAGCACGAGGCCCGGGAGCTGATCGCCCGCGAGGTCGCCGGCGCCGATGCCGAGCAGGTTCCAGGCGGCGACGCGGGACATCACGACCTCGGCCGATCCGCTGGGCCGGCCGGTCAGCACGGCCATGATGACGCCCCGGGCGGCCGGTGCGGCGCCGGCGCCGGTGAGCGCGAGCCCGCCCACCGCGAACGGGTCCAGGCCCGGCAGCGGTACGGCCTCGGGCGGGGCCGGCGCTCGGCGCGGGCGTACGACCCGCAGCCCGGACAGCTTCGGCGCCGACCGGATCACGGCCGCCACGGGGGTGAGGCGCCGCCGCGCGGCGACGGCGAGCAGCAGCGACCCGAGCATGAGGATCAGAAGGGGAACGTTCCACCAGTTCCGCCCCGGCGAGGGCGAGGCCGTCACCCGCGGGCTGGAGGCCACTCGATGCCGGCCTGCGGCAGCGGGCGTCCGGCCGGCCGGACGCGTCGCCGAGGCGGCCGCGAGCGGTGCCTTCGACGGTGGGTGCGGCGTCCTCACCGTCGGGGTGGCGGAGACCGTCACCGGAGCGGCGGGCCGGCTCGGTCGGCCGAGCGGGACGGGACGGTGGAGCGGCCTTCGCAGGTGGTGCGCCGCGCCGTGCCGGCCGGCGTGGGCGGGATGCGAGTTCACGTGCTGGCGTCTCGCCGTCGTCCTGGGGCGGGCGAGCGGGTGTAAGGATCTGCGGTAGACCTTGGCCCAGTCGAAGGGCTCGCCGGTCCGCATGCTGCGCAGCATCTCGTCGCGGGCCTCGCGCTGCCACTGCGCGGAGTCGAAGTACTGGCCGCCGCCCGGACCGGGCTTGGGCCTGGCGGCCACCTGCGCGACCCCGGTTTGGGCGGAGGCCGGGGAGCCCGGGGTCAACGCCGCGGCGATGAGCCCGGCGGCCAGCACGGATCCGGCGATCCCCCGGGCACCCGCGGGGCCTTGAACGTCGGTGCTGCCACCCGCCATGTGTGAGCTCCCGTGACCGTGTACGTCGGTGAGTGCCCCGGTGACGTCGAGGACGCAGGCAGGGCCATGGCGCCATTCTCCGAACCTGACGCCCGAGAGCCGGGACCCACGCCGCAACAAGGGAACGACGACATCATCATCGGGTCCGCGCATGGCCGACCGGCAGATGGTGGTTTGTTTGCCGTGGCCGAGCCGGATGCCAGTCGTGGTCGTACACCGTGACGGCCATGCCGCGTTCGCTCACCGACAAGGCCGCCGCCATGGCGGCAGTGGCATCACCATGACGGCTCGGCCCGGACCGGCTGACGCGAGGCGAAAGTACAAGACTGGTTGTTCGGTGACATTCGAGGCACCCTGACTGCGTCGATGACCCGTCAGGCCGGTGGAGTCGGCAGACGGGGTGACTCCTGCCCGGAACCGGTGACGGGTGGTTCGGGGACCGGGCGGGAGAGCAGGCGCGGTTGCCGGGAAGGGGCGCGGTTTGTCCGCTGAGGAGTTCCAACGGGAGCAGGCCTACGTCGGGATGCTGTACGGGCGGCTGGACGGCCTGCGGGAGCGGACGGCGGCACGGCTCGCCGGGACGCTGGCCGATCCGGGTGCGTCGGCGCAGGCCAGGGTGGAGCGTGAGGTGTCGGTCTCCGCGCTGGCCGAGCGGGCGGCGCGGCTGGAGGCGGCGGAGAACGGCCTGTGTTTCGGCCGCCTGGACCTGCGGGACGGCGGGCGCCGCTACATCGGGCGGATCAACGTCATGGACGACTCCGACGACGGCGAGCCGCTGCTGCTGGACTGGCGGGCCCCGGCCGCCAGACCGTTCTACGTGGCGACCTCGGCGGCCCCCGAGGGAGTGCGCCGGCGCCGGCACATCACGACCCGCCACCGGCGGGTGATCGGCCTGGACGACGAGGTGCTCGACGGCGAGGGTCTCGCGGATCCGGACGGGCTGGTCGGCGAGGCGGCGCTGCTGGCGGCGTTGAACACCGGCCGGACCGGCCGGATGGGCGACATCGTGGCGACCCTGCAGGCCGAGCAGGACGCGATCATACGGTCCGACCACCGTGGCGTGCTGGTGGTGCAGGGCGGTCCGGGCACCGGCAAGACCGTGGTCGCCCTGCACCGCGCCGCGTACCTGCTGTACACCCATCAGCGGCTGGCGGCCCGCGGGGTGCTGGTCGTGGGCCCCAACGCCGCGTTCCTGTCGTACATCGGACAGGTTCTGCCCGGCCTCGGGGAGACCAACGTGCTGCTGTCCACGGTCGGGGCCCTGTACCCCGGGGTGAGCGCGGACCGCGACGAGCCCGCGGCGACCGCCGAGATCAAGGGCCGGGCGGTGATGGCCCGGGTGCTGGCCGCCGCCGTCGCCGCCCGGCAGGGCGCCGTGACCGGACCCGTGGACGTCGAGGTCGGGGAGGAGACGCTCCGGCTGGAGCCCGAGGTCTGTGCCCGGGCGGCGGAGCGGGCCCGGGCCTCCCGCCTCCCGCACAACCAGGCCCGGCGGCTGTTCGCCCGCGAGATCGTCGCGGTGCTCGCCGGGGAGTCCGCCGACCTCACCCGGCGGCTGGCCGACCGTCTGGAGGACGACCTGGCCCAGGTGCTCGACGAGACGGAGCTGGCGGCCCTGCGGGCGATGCCCGACGACGACGGCCTCCCGGCCTTTGTCGACCCCGACGGCATGCCGCCCGACCCGATCGGGGGGCCACAGGAGGTGGCGGCGCTGCGACGGGAACTGTGGCACGAGCCCGGTGTGCACGCCGCGCTGGACAGGTTGTGGCCGGAGCTCACGCCCCAGCGCCTGCTCGAGGAGCTGTTCGCCGACCCGGCGAGGCTGGCCGCCGTGGCACCGGAGCTGACCGCCGCCGAGCGACGGTCGTTGCTGCGCCGCCCGGGCGGCTGGAGCGTCGCCGATGTGCCGCTGCTGGACGAGGCGGCCGAACTGCTGGGCGAGGACGACCGCGAGAGGGTCTCCGTCGCGGACCGCAGGCGGGCCGAACAGGTCGCCTATGCCCAGGGGGTCCTCGACATCGGCACCGGATCGCGGTCCAGCGATCTGGAGGACGACGAGGCGGCCGAACTGCTGACGGCGGCGGACCTGATGGACGCGCGGGCGCTGGCGGACCGGCACGAGATCGCAGATCACCGCAGTGTGGCCGAGCGGGCCGCCGCCGACCGTTCGTGGACCTTCGGGCACGTCATCGTGGACGAGGCCCAGGAGCTGTCCGAGATGGCCTGGCGGTCGCTGATGCGGCGCTGCCCGACCCGGTCGATGACCGTCGTCGGGGACATCGCCCAGACCGGCGACCCCGCCGGTACGACGTCGTGGCGGCGGGTCCTGGAGCCCCATGTCGGCGACCGCTGGCGGCTGATCCGCCTGTCGGTCAACTACCGCACTCCCGCAGAGATCATGGAGGTGGCCGCCGAGGTGCTGTCCGCCCTCGACCCCGGCATGCGGCCGCCCCGCTCCGTACGGGAGACCGGAGTGGCGCCCTGGCGGCTGCGGACCGGCGGCGACCTGCCCGCCGCGCTGGCGGAGCGGGCCGTGTCGGAGGCCGCGGCCCTCGGCGAGGGAGCCGAGGGAACGCTGGCGGTGATCGTCCCGGAGGCCGGGCTGGGTGAGCTCGGAGCCGCCGTACGCGCGGCGCTCCCGCAGGCGTCCTACGGCTCCCGGCCCGACCTGAAGAGCCGCGTCGTCGTGCTGGGCGTACGCCAGGCGAAGGGCCTGGAGTTCGACTCGGTCCTGCTCGCCGACCCCGCCGCCATCCTGACCGCGTCACCGCGCGGGCTGAACGACCTCTACGTGGCCCTGACCCGGGCGACCAAGCGCCTGGGCATCCTGCACCCGGGGCCGCTCCCGTCCGTCCTCACCCGCGTGGTCACCCACGCCGGCCGGGCTCAGCAGTAGGCGCCCAGCGCACGCTTGATCTTCTGGGGTGCCGGCCGGACCCCCGGATTGCCGCACAGAGCGTCGGTACCGTAGATCACCGCTCGCAGTCTGCCGTCCTTACGCCGGAGCACCGCCCGGGCCGGGTCGGTGGAGACGGCGGTCTGCTGGACGGTGGCGGTCGCCCAGTCACCGTCGCAGACCACGGAACCCCGTACCCGGAACCCGGTCCAGCCTCTGGCGTCCATCGCCTTGACGATCTCCGCGGGCCGCGGGCAGGCATCGGCGGCGGCCGACGACGGGCCGGGCGCCGAGACGCTCGGGGTCGCGGTGGGGTCGGCGGGCTGTTCCGCTTCGGACCCGCAGGCCACGAGAGCGCCGGCGCACGTCAGCGCGGCCAGGCTCCTCAAGGGTCGAGACAGCAGCACATGGTCTCCAGCAGCCCGGCCCGGTGCCGTCCCGGCGATCGCGGGCCGACGTCCGGGATCTTTCACCCGCCGATACCGGCGAGTGTAACGGTGGCCGCCCGGCATCGCAGGTGCCGCTGCTCCTCCGCGCCGGTCGGTCCGCGGCCGGTTGCGTAGTGTTCTGGTGTGGATGAGGATCCCCCGCTGGAACTCGTGGTCCTGGTCGGGTTGCAGGCATCGGGGAAGTCGACGTTCTACCGGCAGCGGCTGTCGGACACGCACGTCCATGTCAGCAAGGATCTGTTCCCCAACGCCCGGCGCCGGCAGGCCCGCCAGGTGCGGCTGATCGACGAGACCCTGGCGGCGGGCCGCAGTGTCGCGGTGGACAACACCAATCCGTCGCCGCTGGAATGGGAGCCGCTGATAGCGCTGGGCCGCCGCCATGGCGCGAAGGTCGTCGGGCTGTGGTTCCCCCCGGACGTGGCGGGTTCGCTGGAGCGCAATGCCGCCCGGCGGGTGAAAATCCGGGTGCCGGAGATCGGGATTCATGCGACGCTCAAGCGCCTGCGCCGCCCGATGACCCGTGACGGTTTCGACACGGTGCACACCGTACGGATGGACGGGGCGGGTGGTTTCACGGTGACGTCGACCGATACCGGGGAAGGTGAGCATGCGGGGCCGGGATCTCGAACGTGACATGCGGGCCCGCGAATGGCTGCACACGCTGACCTTGCTGCCCGGCGCGTGGGCGATCATCCGGGTGGACGGGCGGGGCTTCTCCCGGTTCACCGAACGGCGCTTCGACAAGCCCTTCGATCCGCGGTTCTCCGCGCTGATGACCGGCACCGCGCAGACCCTGCTGACCGAGCTGGGCGGTCGGTACGCCTATACCGAGAGCGACGAGATCTCGGTCGTGTTCGACCCGTCCTTCGACCTGTTCGGGCGGGAGATGGAGAAGCTGGTGTCGATCTCCGCTTCGATCGCCTCGGCCGCCTTCACCCACGCCGCCGGGGAACCCGCGCACTTCGACAGCCGGGTCTGGATGGGCACCGGCACCGCGGACGTGGTCGACTATCTGTCCTGGCGGCAGGCCGACGCGGCCCGCTGCGCGCTGAACGGCTGGTGCTACTGGACCCTGCGCAAGGAGGGCCGGTCGGCACGGCAGGCCACCAAGGCGCTCCACGGCACCACGGTGGCGGCCAAGAACGAGATGCTGTACGCCCGCGGGATCAACTTCAACGAGGTGCCCGCCTGGCAGCGGCGCGGCATCGGCCTCTGGTGGCGGACCCACCTCAGGACAGGCCATGACCCGATCCGGAAGGTCGACGTCACGGCCACCCGCCGCGGCGTGCACGTGGAGCGGGATCTGCCGATGAAGGACTCTTACCGGGAGCTGGTCAGGACGCTGATCGACGACTCCGCGGAGCCGGCTTGCGCTGACCCCACCTAGGTCTGCTAGAGATTGCCGATGGCCGCGACATTGCCCGACCCGCAGGCGAGGATGCTGCGTGACGCGGTCACGCAGGCGGGGCTGTCGGCGCGCTGGGAGGAGCTTCGCGAGCGGGCGCTGCCGGCGTTCAGCGCCGAGGTGACGACCGGCGAAGCCGACCGCCCGGCGGGTTGCCGGCTCGGCGGGCGGCCCGCGTTGCCGGGGCCGGAGCACTGGCCGACCCGGGAGGGGCGGGCGCTGACCTTCGTGGGCCAGCTCGACCTCGGGGGCTTTCCGGCCGCGGACGTCGGCCTGCCCGCCGAAGGACTGCTCGCCTTCTTCATCGGGGTCGACGAGCCCGCCTCCGACGTCGATCACGAGGTCCGCTACTTCCCCGACGTGAAGGCGCTGCGCACCTGCCGACCGCCCGTGCCGGAGTTCGTCAACGACGAGCAGCCTGACTTCCCCGGATGCCCGCTCGTGCTGAGGCCCACGGTCGTACTCCCCGAGAGCCTGCTGTGGCTGGACCTCGGCACGGCGGGTGAACGGTTGTCGGACCTGCTCAGTCCTCCGGTGCCCGGCTCGGAAGGGCGCAGCCGGGTGGGCGGGCATCCGAGCGACCACCCGGGCAGTCCGGCCCATGACGCCTATCTCTGCTCGGCCGGAAGGAAGTCGATCCTCTACGACTGGCACCTGCCCGTCGAGCAGGTGCGCGCCGACATCGACAGGCTGCGCCGCGAGGGCCGGGACGACTACGCGCGGATCCTCCGGTCCGAGCTCCCCGACCTGCAGTGGTACGCCGACAACGAGCACCGGCACGAGAGCGAGATCGCGCACTGGAAGGTGCTGTTCGAGGTCGACTCGCACGAGGCCGCCGACATGATGTGGTGGGACGCCGGCCGGCTCGTCTTCCTGATCGACGACCGCGACCTGGCGCAGGGCCGCTTCGACCGCACCTATGCCGGGATCCAGACCTCGTAGCGGATCGGCGGCAGAGGCTAGTCCGAGTCGGTGGCGGCCAGCAGCGCCACCGTCTGCCGGTCCGGCCACAGCACGGCGATGCCGACGTCCAGGCTCTCGTTCACCCGCAGGTACCACGGGGTATCCGCGTCGAAGAGCAGCCAGGCGCACTGCGCGGCGGCGCGCTCGACGTCCTCGAGGTCACCGGTCGCGCCGCAGAGCGCGGCGAGCGCGCCCCACGCGGCCGCACGGCTGTAGGCCGCGCCGCGACCGTGGCCGCTCGGGCCGCCCCAGAGCGACTGCTCGTACAGCACTGCCCACACGTCATGGGCACCGGCCCGCCAGGCGCGCACCTGCCGGCCCTCGGCGCCGGCGAGACAGTCCGGCGCCAGCCGCAGGAGCGCC
Source organism: Actinomadura scrupuli (assembly GCF_050971785.1). NCBI lineage: Bacteria > Bacillati > Actinomycetota > Actinomycetes > Streptosporangiales > Thermomonosporaceae > Actinomadura > Actinomadura scrupuli. The sequence continues at coordinate 476,264 of NZ_JBPCCU010000006.1, forward strand.
GAGCCGCCGAACGATGCGGCGCCGAGCGGCCGGTCGAGCAGGTAGAGGCGTGACTCGGCTTCGCCGTCCGATTCGATCTGGTAGTCCTGCAAGGCCTGCCGAGCCTGACGGGCGGCGGGCCACTCGACCTCCACCGCGGCCGGTTCCAGATCGGGCGGGCCGTCCGCGGCGCGGGACGGGCGCGGTCGCGACTCGTACGGGGCCGGGTACCCGTCGGGCATGGAGCGCGACTCGAGCCGGCGTTCGGGTGCGTAGAACCGCTCGGTCTCGAGGAGCCGCAGTGGCAGGTGGCCCAGCGGATGACCCGCGGCGCGCAGCCGCTGCCCGAGGCCGGCCGCCTCGGTGACCGGGCCGAGGTCGCCGTGCCGCCGTACCGCCTCCTGCAACAGGCAGGCGGCCAGTTCGTCGTCGGGTGCGGCCGCGGCGAAGAGCGGCGTCAGCAGGGCGAGCCGCTGACCGTCGGCCAGCCAGCCGGCGATCTCACGGTCGCCGTTGCGGAGCCATGGGCCGGGCGAGGTCTGCCTGCGGTCGGCCAGCCGATCCGCGACGGTGGCGCGGGTGAGGTCGGCGATCCGGAGTACGGCGGCGACGGAGTCCTGCCCCGGAACGCGGGCGAGCCGCTGAAGGACCTCGCGGAACGTTCTCACCATCTCGAACGTCGGCCGCCGCGTCGCGAGCAGGCCGCCGAGCAGCTCCTCCACCAGATCGAGGCGGCCGGAGGCCAGCCAGGTCAGCACCGCCGGTGGAGGGCCCGGCGGCGCCGACACGTCCCTGAGCCGGCCGAGGGCCCGCTGGACGGAATGGTCCTCGGGGGACGACCTGCGCGAAGCGGCCACCGGTCGATCCTGCCAGAGCCCGATCGCCCGGTAAATGGATTTGCTCCCCAAAGGGGAGGTGGAACCCTTTAGTTGGCGCATTGGTTTCTGGTGTGGTCCGTCCTTTTTATGATGGTATTTGTGCTGGTGGCATGGCCGGTTGGCGGTTACATTGTCCTGCCCTTAAGTGCACTGTGCCAGGCGGCTCGAGAGTGTAGGAATTTGCCATGCAGCCTTTCGCACTGCCTGACTTCTACGTCCCGTATCCGGCCCGGATCAACCCTCATCTCGAGCGCGCACGTGAGCACAGCACGGCATGGGCCCGTCGGATGGGCATGCTCGACACGCCCAAGCCCGGTGGTGGCGTCGTCTGGGACGAAGCCGCGCTGGCGCGGATGGACTACGCGCTGATGTGCGCCTACACCCATCCGGACTGCGACGGCCCCGCCCTGGACCTGATCACCGACTGGTACGTCTGGGTGTTCTTCTTCGACGACCACTTCCTCGAGCAGTTCAAGTACTCCCGCGACGTCACCGGGGCCAAGGCCTACCTCGACCGCCTCGAGCTGTTCATGACCGCCGACGACGAGACGCCGCCGGAGCCGGAGAACGCGGCCGAGGCGGGCCTGCGGGACCTCTGGGAGCGCACGGTGCCGGCGATGTCGCAAGGATGGCGGCGGCGCTTCATCACCAGCACGCACAACCTGATGGTCGAGTCGATGTGGGAGCTGAACAACATCGACCGGGGCCGGATCGCCAATCCGATCGAGTACGTGCAGATGCGGCGGCGGGTCGGCGGCGCGCCGTGGTCGGCGAACCTCGTCGAGTACGCCGTCGGCGCGGAGGTCCCCGACCGGCTCGCCGGGACGAGGCCGATGCGGGTGCTGACGGACACGTTCGCCGACGCGGTGCACCTGCGCAACGACCTGTTCTCGTACCAGCGTGAGGTCCAGGAGGAGGGGGAGAACTCCAACGCGGTGCTGGTCTTCGAGCGGTTCTTCGACTGCTCGACACAGGAGGCCGCCGAGCTGGTCAACGACCTGCTGACCTCCCGGCTGCAGCAGTTCGAGAACACCGCGCTGATCGAGGTGCCCGGCCTGCTGGCCGAGCACGCCGGGCCCGTGGCCGAGCCGGCCGGGGTGGCCGCCTACGTCAAGGGCCTGCAGGACTGGCAGTCCGGCGGGCACGAGTGGCACGCGCGGTCGAGCCGGTACATGAACGAGGGCGCCGTCTCCGACTCTCCGAGCGTGTTGCGGGGCCCGGCCGGCCTGGGCACCTCCGCGGCCAGGGCGGTGTCCCCGGCGAGCCTCGGCCTGAGATCCCGGGCCCGGCGGCATTCCCACACGCCGTTCCGGCCGGTGGGACACCTGCCGCTGCCGGACCTCTACATGCCCTATCCGGTCCGCACCAGCCCGCACCTGGACGCCGCGCGGGAATACGCGGTCGGCTGGGCGCGGCGGATGGGCATGTTCGACTCGGTGCCGGGGCTGGAGGCCGGCGGGGTGTGGGACGAGCGGCGCTTCCTCGGCTTCGACTTCGCGCACTGCGCCGCGATGATCCACGCCGACGCGAGTCCCGAGCAGCTCAACCTGTCCGCCGACTGGCTGGCCTGGGGCACCTACGGCGACGACTACTTCCCTCTGGTCTTCGGGGCACGGCGCGATCTCGCGGCGGCGAAGCTCTGCAACGACCGGTTGCCGGCCTTCATGCCGCTGGACGCCGGGGCCACCCCGGAGCCGACGAACCCCATCGAGCGGGGCCTGGGCGATCTGTGGCGGCGCACCGCCGGCCCCATGACGGCCAGCGCCCGGCAGCAGTTCCGCACGGCGGTGGAGGCCATGACCTCCAGCTGGCTGTGGGAGCTGGCCAACCAGGCCCAGCACCGCATCCCGGACCCGATCGACTACATCGAGATGCGCCGCAGGACGTTCGGGTCGGACATGACGATGAGCCTGGCCCGGCTCGCCCACTCGGACGAGGTGCCCGCGGAGATCTACCAGACCCGGGTCATGCGCGAGCTGGACACCGCTGCGCAGGACTACGCGTGTTTCACCAACGACCTGTTCTCCTACCAAAAGGAGATCGAGTTCGAGGGTGAGATGCACAACCTGGTGCTGGTCGTGGAGAACTTCCTGGACGTCGACCGGTGTACGGCGCGGGACATCGTGGCCGATCTGATGGCGGCACGGATGCAGCAGTTCGAGCACATCATCGCCCATGACCTGCCCGCGCTGTTCGAGGAGTTCGCCCTGGACGAGCCGGTCCGCGAGATCCTCACCCGGCACGCCGACGACCTGAAGGAATGGATGTCGGGAATCCTGGAATGGCACCGCAGGTGCGCCCGGTACACCGAGGCCGAGCTCCGGCGCCGCAGGCTCCCGGGCACGCCGGGGACCTTCTCTCTCCTGCCCACCGGTCTGGGGACCTCGGCGGCACGGCTGGTGGCGCCGGGCCCGGCGGTCGTGGGCTGACCGGGTGATCCCCGCCCTGCGGAAGACTCGACGACGCAGGGCGGGTTCGCTCCCGCTCGGGCGATCAGGGCAATGCATCGCGAGGAGGTGCCCCTCGCCGGACCGGGGCACGAGGGCGTCCATCGCGACCTTGCCGTGGCCTTGACCAGTGGCGAGATCGATAATCGGGTCATGGAGAGCGTCGACGTTGCGGTGGTGGGACTCGGCCTGGCGGGTGCGGCGGCGGCCTGGGAGCTGAGCCGGCGAGGGCGAAGCGTGGCCGCCTTCGAGGCGTACGCGCCCGGGCACCGCAACGGCAGTTCCCACGGCAGCGCCAGGATCTTCCGGAGGGCCTATCTCGACCCGCTCTATGTGGAGCTGACCGGCCGGGCGGGCACGCTGTGGGACCGCCTGGGCGAGGAGGCCGGGGAATCCTTGCTGGTCAGGACGGGCGGTGTCGACCACGGGCGGGGCCGCGAGCCGGAGCGGATGGCCCGGCTGCTCAACGAGCACGGCGTCGCGGCCGAGCTGTTCACCGCCGACGAGGCGGCGGCCCGCTGGCCGGGGGTGACCTTCGACGGCCCGGTGGTGCACGACCCAGAGGGCGGGGTGCTGGACCCGGAGCGGACGATGGCCGCGCTGGTCCGGCTGGCCGTCGCGGCCGGCGCACAGGTGTTCTACGAGAGCCCGGTCCTGGGCCTGGAGCCAGACGACCAGGGCGTACGGATCCGTACCGATCAGGGGACCTGGTCCGCGCGGACCGTCGTGGTGGCGGCCGGGGCATGGGCCGGGTCGCTGCTCAGCGGGCTGGTCGACCTTTCGCTGCTCACCGTGAGCCAGCAGCAGGTCCTGTTCTTCCGTCCCCGCGAGCCGATCCGCTGGCCCACGATCGTGCATGACGCGGAGCTACCGATCTACGCTCTGCCCGAGGGCCCGTATTTCAAGGTGGGCGAGCACGCCACCGGGACGGTGACGACCCCGACGGCCAGGGACTTCGTGGTGGACCCCGCCGCCCGGGAGCGGCTCGTCCAGTACGTCCGGAAGTGGCTGCCCGGCCTCGATCCGGTGCCCGTACGGGAGCTGACCTGCCTCTACACCTCGACCCCCGACGAGGACTTCGTGCTCTATCGGCAGGGGCCGTTCGTCGTCTGCTCGGCGTGCTCCGGGCACGGCGCCAAGTTCACCCCGCTGATCGGGGAGCTGGTCGCGGACCTGGTGGACGGGCATCCGCCGATCGGCCGCTTCGCCCTGCCCCGGCGCTGACCACCGGACGAGCCCCTGACGTGGTCGATCGCACGCGTGGTCGTCAGCCGAGACCGCGGCCGCCGTCGACGACGATGCGCTGCCCCGTGACGAAGCCCGCTCCTTCCGAGGCGAGGAAGCTCACCGCGTGGGCGATGTCGTCGGGCGTGCCCATCCGGCCGGCGGGCACGGAGGCGAGGTAGGCGCTCCGGACCTCCGCCGGTACGTCCGCGTGACGTTCGACCGGGACGAAGCCCGGCGCGACCGTGTTGACGGTGATGCCGAACGGGGCGAGCTCGCGTGCCCAGCTACGGGTCAGGCCGATCTGCGCGCTCTTGGCGGTGGCATAGGCGGACCTGCCCGGAGGCGGCCGGTCCGCGACCTCGGAGTCGATCTGGACGATCCGGCCGAACCGCCTGGCCTGCATTTCGGGGATCATCACGCGTCCCAGCAGCACCGGGCTCTTGACGAAGAAGTCGAGCTGGTCGAGGTGGTCCCGCCACACCACGTCGGTCAGCCGGCCCTCCGGCTGCGGGCCGGTCGCGTTCAGCACGAGCACGTCGATCGGCCCTAGGCCGTCGGCGACCGCGGCGACCAGCCCGGCGACCTGCCGTTCGTCGGTGACGTCGGCGGGAAACGCCTCGGCCACTCCGCCGTCGGCGGTGATGGCGCGGACGACCTCACTCAGCCGCCCGTCACCGTCGAGACCGTTGACCGCGACGGCGAGACCGTCGCGGGCGAGGCGCCGTGCGATGGCCTCGCCCAGCCCTCGCGAGCTACCTGTCACCAAGGCGACGCGCCGTTGACCCACGAACATGCCACGATCATCGCCCTCGTTTCCCGTATCCGCCACCGGAGCCGGGCAGCGCTCGGCAGCGCTCGCGATGCCGGGGGCGGCGGCACCGTCCCACCGGGTGACCTGATCGCCCGGCCTGCGGAACGCCGTCGCCCCCCGGCCTGGGATGCTGTGCCGATGACCACCGAATCGGCCTGGGAGCAGCGCCTCGCGGAGCTGTGGGCCGCCCTCGACGACCTCGGCCCCGCCGACTTCCTGGCGCAGGCCGAGGCATTGGCCGCCGAACGCCCGCCGGGCGACGGGATCGCGCTGTTCGAGCTGGCGTCGGCGAATGACTCCACCGGCCGTCCCGAACAGGCCGCTCCGCTCTACCGGCAGGCCCTCGCCGCCGGCCTGACCGGCCCGCGGCGGCGTCGTGCCGTGATCCAGCTGGCCAGTACCCTGCGCAATCTCGGCCGGCCCGAGGAGAGCGTCGTGCTCCTCACCGCCGAACGCGAAGCCGCCTCCGACGACCTCGATGACGCGGTCGCCGCATTCCTGGCGCTGGCCCTGGCCGACACCGGCCGGGAGAGGGAGGCGGCCGGACTCGCACTCGCCGCGCTGGCGCGCCACCTGCCCCGCTACAACCGCTCGCTGGCCGCCTACGCCGGCGCCCTGTCCGATCCCCTCACCTAGGGCACCGGGGCCGCCGTGCTCATCGCCGGGAGAGCCGGGCGGAGCGTATGCGCTGGGCCGCCATCGCGGCGAGGCCCAGGGCGACGACACCGAGGCCGTAGACGACCGCGGTGGTGTGCAGCCCGACAGAGGTGCTGGCGAAGCCGGCGGCCACGGCCGGGAGGCTGAAGGCCAGGTAGGCGATGACGTAGACGACGGCGAAGAGCTCGCCGCGTTCCTCCGGGGCGGACAGGCGCGCCAGGGTTCCGAAGCAGGCCAGGGCCGAGGCGCCGAAGCCGACACCGGACAGCACCGTCCCGGCACCGGCCAGGGCCGCGCTGTCGGCTTCCACACCGGCCAGGGCCAGGGCCGCCCCGGCAGTGAGCAGGACGGCGCTGCTGGTGAGGACCCGGCCGGGCGGCCGGGTCCGCAGGACGAAGGCGGTCACGGCGCCGGTCCCGCAGAGCAGGGTGACGACGAGCCCGCCGACGAGGTGGTTGCTCAGGCCGAACAGCCCGGCGGCGACCGAGGGGCCGAGGGACAGGTAGAGGCCGCCCAGCGCCCAGCTCGCCACCAGGATCGGTACGAGGGCGTACACGTCGGGGCGGAGACGGGAAGGCACCCCGAGCCGGGGCTTGAGTGAGGCCAGGCCGCCGGGGCGCCGCGCCGAGGTCTCCGACAGACCGGCGACGACCACGGCGGCGACGCACACCCCCAGCAGCAGGAACGCGTAGACGAGGTGAGTTGGGGCGGGGGCGAACTGGACGAGCGCCCCGCAGCCCAGCGCGCCCACCGCCAGCCCGCTGATCGGCGCGACCCCGTTGACGACGCCGGCGCGGCCGGGTGAGTGCGGAGGGTTCAGGTCGACCAGCGTGGCCCCGAGCGTCGTCATGGCCGCGCCGGTCGCGATGCCCTGCGCGACCCGGGCGATCAGCAGGACCGTGACGTCGCCCGCGACGATGAAGAGCACGAGTGCGACCGCCTCCAGCGCGATCGCGGCGGCCAGGACGGGACGCCGCCCGACGTGATCGGACAGAGCGCCGAGCACGACCAGCGAGCCGATCAGCCCGAGGACGTACACGGCGAAGACGATGGTGAGGGTGGTGGCGGAGAAGTGCCACTGCTGCTGGTAGACGACGTACAGCGGCGACGGCGCGCTGGAGGCCGCCGTGAAGAGCATGAAGATGGCGGTGATCGCCGCAAAGGCGACCGGACGCGACAGGCGGCCGGTGCGGACGGGGGACCCGGTGTGCGCGGTCATGGGAGCGGTGGCGGAGGGAACGGACATCATGCTCCTGAATGCAACGATCAATGCGTTAGCGCAGCCTAGCACTAAACGCATCGATCAATGCAATAATGGTGGGGTGCCTGCCACTACTACCAGCCACACCCGCCCCGGGGGCCGCTCGGCGCGGGTACGCGTCGCCGTGCACCGCGCGGTCGAGGAGCTCCTGGCCGAGGGTCCGCCCGAGACGCTGACGATGCCCCTCATCGCGACGCGTGCCGGCGTCCACCCCACCACGGTCTACCGGCGGTGGGGATCGCTCGCGGAGCTGCTGGGCGACGTCGCGATCAGCCGCTTCAGCGGCGACATCGTCGTGCCGGACACCGGCACTCTGCGCGGTGACCTCGAGCGCTGGGCGTCCGACGTCGCCACCGACCTGGCCGACCCCGACGTCCTGGCGCTCATGCGCGCCACCGTCGGCACGGGCCCCGCGGGCGGCAGTGCCTGCATCGCCGATCGCCACGCCCAGCTCGCGGCGATGCTCGAACGCGAACGGTCACGCGGCGGGGCCCCGCCGGACGTCGAGCATGCCGCCGACGCGCTGCTGGGACCGCTCTACTACCGCGCCATCTTCACCGGGCATCCCGCCGAGCCCGGCTGGGCGCGCGAGCTCGTCGACGCACTGCTGCGCTGACCCCGGCCGGCACGCGGAGCGGCGGCCGGTCGGAAAGCCGTGCCGGCCGCGGGTGCCGACCGGCGGGCGGTCAGGAGCCGGCGAGCGACGCCTCGACGACCTCGCGGTGCGTCGGGCTGGCGGCCTGCCAGCGCACCCGCCCGGCGTCGGTCAGTCGGACGAAAACGCCGCGCCGGTCCATATCGCACATCTCCCGGCTGACCAGGCCCTCCTTGTCCAGGCGGGCCACCGCCCGGGACAGCGCGCTCTGGCTCAGGTGGACCGCGTCGCCGAGCTCCTGCATGCGGACGCAGTCCTTGCCGCACTCGGCCAGCCGGTCGAGGATCTCGAACTCGCTCATGCCCAGGCCGTGCCGCTCGTGAAGAGCCTTGTCGAGCCGGCAGGAGATCTGGGCGTAGTGGCGCGCCAGGTCCCTCCACTGCTCGACCAGCGGAGACGCGGGGGTGGACGTTACCTGGCTCACATTGCGGAACATAGCATGCTCGCACATCTTATGCAAACGGATTTAATGCTTGTGCATCCAATGCGTACGCATGTAACTTTGCCGCCATGACCGCTACAGCCGTTGAAACCTCCCCGTCATCGACCACGGAGATCGACTCTCGTTGGACACCACGGCTGTGGGGAACCCTGCTGGTGCTGTGCACCGTGCTCTTCCTCGACGGCCTCGACATTTCGATGGTGGGAGTGGCACTCCCCGCCATCCAGACCGACCTGCACCTGTCCACCTCGACCCTGCAATGGATCGTCAGCGGCTACGTGCTCGGATACGGCGGGCTGCTCCTGCTCGGCGGCCGCACCGCCGACCTCCTCGGCCGCCGACGGGTGTTGCTGATCGCCCTGGCGGTCTTCGCCGCCGCGTCCCTGCTGAGCGTGTTCGTCGACAACGGTGCCCTGCTCATCGCCACCCGCTTCATCAAGGGCACCTCCGCCGCGTTCACCGCGCCCGCGGGCCTGTCCATCCTGACCACCACGTTCGCTGAGGGTCCGGTACGCAACCGGGCGCTGGGCATCTACACCGTCTTCGGTGCCAGTGGCTTCTCCTCCGGGCTGATCCTCGGTGGGCTGCTCTCCGAGATCGACTGGCGCGCGACCTTCCTGCTCCCCGCTCCGCTCGCGCTGCTGGCCCTGCTGGCGGGCATGAAGTTCATCCCGAAGAACAGTGAGCGTGCCACCGGCGGTCACGACCTCATCGGTGCGCTCACCTCCACCGGGGCCTTGCTGCTGCTGGTGTTCACCGTGGTCAGTGCCCCGGCCGCGGGTTGGGGCTCGGTCCGCACGCTCGGCTCGTTCGCGCTGGCCGCCGCGCTCGGCGTGGCGTTCGTCATCACCGAACGGAAGGTCCGCCACCCGCTGGTCAGACTGGGGATCTTCCGCAGCCGGGTGCTGATCCAGGCCAACCTCGGTGCGATGTCGGTCTTCGGGGCGTACGCGGCCTTCCAGTTCCTGGTCGCGCTCTACCTGCAGACCGTCCTCGGCTGGTCGCCGCTGGAGATGGCGCTCGCCCTGCTTCCCGCCGGTCTGATCGTCGCCACCTCCGGCCCGGCGATGGGCAAGCTCATCACCCGGTACGGTCCCAGCCGCCTCATCCCCGTCGGCATGATCGCCTTCGTCACGGCCTACGCGCTGTTCCTCCGGGTCAACACCGACCCGAGGTTCGTCACGGTGATCCTGCCGACCGCGGTGCTGCTCGGCATCGGGTTCGCGCTCTGCTTCTCCTCGCTGAACGCGCAGGCCACCACCGGAGTCGCCGACGACGAGCAGGGCCTGGCATCCGGCCTCGTGCAGACCTCCTTCCAGGTGGGCGGAGCGGTGGTGCTGGCCGTGACCAGTGCCATCGTCGGCCACAGCGCCATCACGCCGGGCCACGTGCCGGGCTCCTTCTACCCGGCGCTCGGCGTCGTCACCGGGGTCGCGGTGCTGGGCCTGCTGGTCGCACTCGTCGGCATGACGCGAAAGGAGACCGGCCAGGAGTCCTGGTGACTCCGGCCGGCTCGACCGGGCCACGAAGTATCGGACCGGGCCACGAAGTAACGAAGTATCGGAAAGGGGCACGCCCTCCTCGTCACGGGGGGCGTGCCCCGCGGCCTACGGGCTGACCGCGGAGACCAGGGCCTCGGTGACGATGGCCGGGTCGATGCGGAGGCGGGCGGCGACCCGGGCGACCTGGCGGGCGACCTGCGCCGGAGGGACCCGGGCGATCGCGCTGGCGGCGGCTCGGGCCGCCGCCAGCCGCCCCTCGGCGAATTCGAGCGAACCCCCGTGTCGCTCGATGGCCGCGTCCACGGCCACGTCCGCCAGCGGGATCTCAGACTGTAGCGCTTCGCACAGGATTGCGCACCCTCCGTCACGCAGTACCTCGGCGGGATCCTGGCCGTCACCGAAGAGCACGGCGCCGACCGGGCCGGGCACCCGCGTCAGCACGTCCCAGGCCCGTACGGCCGCGTGCCGGCCGGTGCGGTCGCCGTCGAGGGCCAGCAGGATCCCGGTGGAGGCCAGATCGGCGCGGCGGCCGAGCACGTCCAGTTGCCCGTCGCCGATCGTCGTGCCGCAGGGGGAGACCGCCGCGAGGTGCGGGCCGGCGGTGTGCACGGCGATGGCGTCGAAGGGCCCTTCGGTGATGACCGGCCGTGCGCCCCGGGCGAGGCGGTCACGGGTCTCGTACAGCCCGAACAGCAGTTCCCGCTTGCGGAAGATCGGGGTCTGCGGGCTGTTGAGGTACTTCGGGCCGGCGGCTCCGTCGGGCCGGCGGCCGATGAAACCCCTGATGGTGCCGTCGCCGTCCCGCAGGGGCAGCATGACGCGGTCGTGGAAGGTGTCGAACAGCGACCCGCCCTGCCCGCGCCGGCCCAATCCCGAGGCCACGATCTCGTCGCCGGTATATCCGAGTGCGCGCAGCCGGTCGGTGAGCGCCCGCCAGGCCCTCGGCGCGTACCCCACCTCCCAGTGCCGCTGGACCGCCGGGCCGAAGCCGCGAGCGCTCAGGTAGCCGGGTGCCCAGCCGCTCGGCAACTGGGACCGGAAGAACCGGTGGGCGACCGCCTGCATGGCGATGAGATCGCTGCTCTGCCAGGTGGCGGCGGGCTTCGGCCGGGCCGCGGGCATGCCGCCGGGCGGCTCCGCGGCCGGGATCCCGCCGCCGTCGAGGTGAGTGCCGAGGTGGGTACGGAGGCGGGCCGCCGTCCGCAGGATCCGGCCGCCCACCGCGGCGAGGTCGGCCGGCCGCCGGGCGCCGGGTCCGGCCCAGCCGCAGACCGGCGCGAAGGTCAGGCCGGAGGGGAGCCCCAGGTGGGCGAGAAGGAGATAGGCGACGGAATCGGCCTCCACCCGTTCGACGCCCGAACAGCTCCCGATCCGCCGGTGGTCCAGCAGCAGGTGGGCGTACAGGTGCGCGAGCTCGCCGATCGGGTCGGTCTCCGTACCGGCGGGACAGAACCGCAGGGGGGCGGGCCGGCCGGCCGTCAGCCGCCGCAGGAGCGGCCGGGCCTGCGCGGCGGTGGGGGCGGGCCGGTCCGGCAGCGGCGGGCCGTCGGTCTGTGCCACGTCGAAGACGGGCAAGGGCCTGCCGGTCCGGGACAGGATGCGGATCCCCTGCTCGCCCTTGCGGACCTGCCGGCCGAGGGCCTTCCACTGGTCGTAGGAGCGGATGTCCGAAGCGAATCTGTACTGGGCGGCGATCAGGACGGTGTTGGTGAACCCGTACTGCCCGTATCTCGCGGCGCGCTCCAGCCACCAGGTCCACGGCAGTATCCCGGTGCGCAGCCGGGCCGTCTCGCGGTCGGCGATCGCGGCCAGCACGCCGGGCAGCCGCCGCTGTTCCCGCTCGTCCGGAACGGACACGTCAGGCATGCTCGGTCTCCGCGTTCGCCGTCGTACCAGCGGGGAAGCCGACACGGCCTGAAGACCGCGCTGCTGGCGTCATACCCGGTACAAGGCCATCTCATCGCAGCGATCTGCCCGAAAAGGGGTCGCACTGGGCTATTCGCAGGACGAAGCGGGCACCGCGTTCGCTGTCCTCGATGGTCAGGGTGCCCTCGTGCGCTTCGGCGATCTCCCGGGCGATGGCCAGCCCCAGCCCGGTGCCGCCGGCGTCCCGGCTGCGGGCGGCGTCCAGTCGGCTGAAGCGTTCGAAGATCACGTCGCGGAGCTCTGGGGCGACTCCGGTGCCGTCGTCGATCACCTCCAGGACCGCCGTCTCCCCCTCGGCCCGCACCACCACCTGGATCTGGGTGGCGGCGTGCCGCTCGGCGTTGTCCATGAGATTGGCCAGCAGCCGCGCCAGCCGCAGGCGGTCGCACAGTGTGTAGACGCCTCTCTGCAGCTTCTTCACGACCTCCACCCGATAGGCACGGCTGTCCACCTCGGTCTCGACCAGCTCGGCGAGGTCGGTCGTGACCCGGTTGAGCGGTACCCCGGCGTCCAGCCGGGCCAGGGCCAGCAGGTCGGTCACGATGGCCTGGAGCCGTTCCATCCCGGCGACCACCGCCTGCCCCGTCTGCGGCCAGTCGGTGTTCTCGGGGTGCATGAGCGCCTCCTCGACCTGGGTCCGGACGGCGGTGATCGGGCTGCGCAGGTCGTGCGAGGCATCGGAGGTGAACTGCCGCAGGTGGGCGTAGGCGGCCTCGAGCCGGTCCAGGGTGTCGTTGACCGTCTCGGCCAGCATCCGGATCTCGTCCTGGTTCTTGGGCACCGGCACCCGGCTGCCGAGGGCGGTGGCGGTGATCTCCGCGAGCTGCGTGCGGATGGCGTCCACGGGTGCCAGCGTCCTGCCGACCGCGTGGTAGGTCACGAAGGTCATCGTCGCGATGAACAGCAGGGAGGCACTGATCAGCAGGAGTGGCAGCAGCCCGGGCCCGTACCAGGGAATCGTCGGCCTCGCGGCGTAGATCAGCCAGACGCCGTCCGGCTCGTGGACCTTCATCGCGGTGACGACCATGCAGCCCTGGAGACCGGCCGGAGGGCAGAGCGTCTCGGCGGCCCGCAGCCTGTCCCCGGGCGGACGGAAGGTGGCCATTCGCGGCTTGCCGGCGAGCTGCTGTGTGGCCGCCACCACCCGTGCGCGGGGGTCGAGGACCTGGACGGCCTCCTCGCGGCCGTCCGGCAACAACGCGGGAAGCTCGTCGCGCCGGATGAAGGAAAGGACGCGTTCCGAGGACTCGGTGAGCCTTACCCTCGCCTCGTCGGCCTCCTTGTCGCGGACGGCCAGTACGAAGACGGCGCTGACCGCGATACATCCCAGCGCCGCGATGACCCCGGCCACCACGGTCATGCGGGTCCGAAGCGACGATGTGAACCAGCAGAGCACCTGACCTCCCAGAGGTGAGGTGATCACCTCCTCCAAGGCATGTACTCCGATATCGGGCAAGCGCACGCCCAAGGTGTGGCAAACATCCGTTTCCGCGACGATCATCCGCGCAGGCCGGTGGACGGTAGGGGACGCGCGCCGGGGGAACACCACGCGGGCGGGCACCGTTCCGCGAAAAGGGAGGTCACGGTGAACATGCGCGGCGGACAGGCGGCATCGGCCTTTCCTGCGGCCGGCGTGGAAGTGCCGGCACGTGGCGGGGCGGACGGGGCGACGATGGGCGTGGAGGAGGAGTTCCTCCTCGTCGACCCGCTCTCGCGGCGGTCGGTGGCGGGCGCTCCCGGAGTGCTCGCGCGAGCCGCGGCACGGCCGGGGGCACCCGGGACGGCCCTGCACGCGGAGCTGCTCGGCACCCAGGTCGAGGCCGCCACCGGAGTCTGCGCCGACCTCGCGGAACTGCGCCGTCAGGTGCGGGACGGCCGCCTGCGGCTGGCCCGCGCGGCCCGGGAGGAGGGCGTCAGGCTGATCTCCTCGGGCACCCCGGTGCTCCCGGGGGCTTCGCAGTCGTGCACGCCGGGCGACCGGTTCGCCCGCATCTCGGGGCTGTACGAGGGCGTGGTGAGCACCTACGAGGCCTGCGGGTGTCATGTCCACGTCGGGGTCGCCGACCAGGAGACGGCCGTGGCGGTGGTGAACCACCTGCGGCCCTGGCTGCCGGCCCTGCTCGCGCTGTCGGTCAATTCGCCGTTCGACCAGGGCGCCGATTCGGGGTACGGGAGCTGGCGCATGCTCGACCAGGCCCGCTTTCCGGGATCGGGGATCCCGCCCCGTTTCCCGTCCGCCGCCGCGTACACCGCGCAGCTCGACCGGCTGGTGGAGCTCGGGGTGCTGGTGGACTCCACCATGACGTTCTGGCTCGCCCGGCCGTCTCCGCGATGGCCGACCGTCGAGATCAGGGCGGCGGACGCGGCGGCGACGGTGGACGAGGCGGTCCTCCAGGCGGCGCTCGCCCGGGCGCTGGTGCGGACCGCGCTCGCCGATCTCGCGGCCGGCCGGGAGGCCCCGGCGCCCGGTGACCAGATCTGCGCGGCCGCCGTGTGGTCGGCGGCCCGCTACGGCATGGACGGGCCGGCCGTGCACCTGCTGGAGGAACGCCGGGTGCCCGCGGGGCGGCTGCTGGCCGAGCTCCTCGACCGGGTGGATCCGGCACTGGAGGAGACCGGCGACCGGGCGGAGGTGCGGGCGCTGGTGGCGGGAGTCCTCCGGCGCGGGACGGGCGCCGCCCGGCAGCGGCGGGCGGCGGCGGAGGGTCCGCGGGCGGTGGTGGACATGCTCGTCGAGCAGACCGTCCGCGGTGACGATGCCGTACGGCCTCCGGACCAGGCCGTGAGCGGGGAATCGGTACGCAGTGGATCGATGCGTATGAGATCGATCTGAACGGGCACGGGTAGCCGGATCGACGGATCCGGCGCGCCGGCACCGGAGGCAGAGCCGGAGGGGGAGACACACCATGTCGGGGAACACGATCGGCACCACCATCGCGGAGCCGGCCGCCGCAACGCTGCCGGCGCCGCGCGGGCCGCTGTCGGCGGCGGTGCTGGCGGCGCTCTCGCAGAGTCCGCCGGCGAAGGTCTTCCCGCCGGTGGCGGCGGCCGCGGATCCCCTCGGTGAGGATCTGCAGCTCGCCCTCTACACCTGCTACGAACTGCACTACCGGGGTTTCGACGGCGTCGACCCGGACTGGGAGTGGGAGCCGGAACTCCTGCGGCTGCGCGCGGCGATGGAGCGAGGCTTCCTGGCGGCGGTACGGTCGCGGATCGACGGCGGTGCCGACGTCACCTCGGCCCTGGACGAGCTCCTGGTGGAGCACGTCGACGCGCGCGGGGTCTCCCATCACCTGCGGGACACCGGGACCTGGTGGCAGCTGCGGGAGTACGTCGCCCATCGCTCGATCTACCACCTGAAGGAGGCGGACCCGCACGCCTGGGTGATCCCGCGCCTGCAGGGGCAGGCGAAGGCGTCGCTGGTGGCGGTGGAGTTCGACGAGTTCGGCGGGGGCCGCGGGGAACGCATGCACGCGCGGCTGTTCGCCGACCTGATGGAGGGCGTCGGGCTGGACCCCGCCTACGGCCGCTACCTGGACGTGGTGCCCGCGGTCATGCTGGCCACGGTGAACCTCATGTCGCTGTTCGGCCTGCACCGGGGGCTGCGCGGTGCCCTGGTGGGGCACTTCGCGGCCGCGGAGATCACCACCGCGCCGAGCGCCCAGCGGATGGCCCGGGGGCTGGACCGGCTGGGGGCCGGGCCGCGGTGCACCGAGTTCTTCACCGAGCACATCGAGGCCGACGCCGTCCACGAGCAGATCATGCGCCGGGACGTGATCGGAGATCTGCTGTCCCGTGAGCCGGGGCTGGCGGCCGACGTCGTGCTGGGCGTCCAGGCCACCGAGCTGCTGGAGGCACGGCTCGGCGATCATCTGCTGGACCACTGGCGATCGGGGAGGTCCTCGCTGCTGCGCGCCCTGCCGGCGCATCCGGGACCGGCCTGAACGCGCTCAGCCGCACCATTCGGTCAGCAGGACGGTGGCGTCATCCTGGAGTTCGTCGTTCTGGTACTCCAGCAGAGCGCGAACCAGCCTGCGCAGCGTCTCCGGCGCGCTCAACCCATCGGCCTCGCGGCGGACGACGAAGTCGGCGAAGCGCTCCAGGCCGAACGGCTCGCCGTCGGGCCCGCGTGCCTCCACGATGCCGTCGGTGTAGAACAGCAGGCGGTCGCCGGGTTCGAGCTGCGCGGTGCACAGCAACGGCTCCTCCTCGAAACCCAGGCCCATCGGCGGCGTGGGCAGGCAGTCCAGGCTGCCGACCCAGCGCCCCTGCCGGAGGATCAACGGGACGGGATGCCCCCGGTTGACCCAGCTGAGCAGCCCGGTCCCGGTGTCGAGGCGCGCCAGCACACCGGTGGCGAAACGGTCGTCGAACTGCCGGCGGATGTCGGCGTCGATCGCCTGGCTCGTCTCCACCAGGCCCGTGCCGCGACGCCGGTTGTTGCGGTAGCTGCCCATCGTGATGCTGGCCACCAGCCCGGCGGCGGTGTCGTGGCCCATGGCGTCGAAGATGGCCAGATGCGCCGTCGTGCCCACGAGGGTGTAGTCGAAGGCGTCGCCGCCCACCTCGTAGGCGGGCTCCAGGGCTCCGCTGATCACCACCTTGTCGTTGGCGAAGGTCATCGGCGGCATCAGCATCCACTGCAGCTCCGCGGCCAGGTTCATCTCGCGGACACGCACCAGGCCGGTGTACGGGTCGCTGTTGCGCCGCCGGGACACCACCAGCAACGCGACCAGCGTGGCCAGCTCGCGTAGCCGGGCCTCGCTCGCCGCGTCGTGCCGTGGCACCGTCACACTCAGCACCCCGAGGCGCTCGGACTGGTCGACGATCGGCATCCAGAGCCGCTGCTCCTCTTCGCCGTCGCCCGTGGCCACGACCAGGTCACCGTCGCTGAAGGCCTTGCCGGGCAGGGTGCCGTCGATCTTGGTCGGCTCCGTCCGGGCGGCGTCCAGGGCGGCCGGGGCGCCGAGCGGCCAGAGCACGTTCTGCTGCAGATCCACCAGGTAGATCAGGGCGTCCTGCAGGCCCGCCTGCCGGGCGTGCTCCGCGACCACCCGGGGCAGGTCCTCCAGTGCAGCCCGGGGGCTGGCATCGAGAAGCCCGCTCAGCATTCTCTCGCCGTTCACTCCTCTCCCCCCTGTGCCGACCTGTGAGGATCGAGCGGCGGCCGACGGCTCCGGTGGGTCATTCGAACAGGGTGTGGTGCTCGCCGCGCCGCCGCCGGCGGGCCACTCGCCTCCCCACGACGGCCAGGTCCACGACGGCGACGACCGCGAGCACGGCCAGCACCGCGCCCAGCACCGGGATGCCCGCCCAGAAGGCGATCACCGCGAAGACCGCGCAGATCACGAGCCCGAACGTGGCCAGCGCCAGCCGCAGGTTCAGCGCACTCTTCGGGTGATCATGGGTCCCCTCTGGTTCCGGGCGGTTCATCGCGCACTCCCTCTCACAGGTTCGAGGCGCTTATTTACTACCCATACGGTCTGACCGGAACACCGGAGGCGCCACCGCGCCGCGCCGGTCAGTGGTCGCCGAGATGGTTGTTCATGCGCTCGGCGATCTGGCGGGCCGCCCTCTCCCGCCGGGCGACCTCGTCCCAGGGCAGTGACCACACGTCCCGCGCGGTCGGCACCGTGTCGAGGAAGAGCCGGAACAGGTCGACGGCGCCGCCGCTCCACTCGCCGGCCTCGGGGCCGGCGTCCTCACCGGGGCTCACCGGCTCACGTCCGGCACCGATCGGAGGCCACCGGGTCGCCCTCCAGGCCCCGCCCGCCGAGCGCGCATCGACGACTCTTCTCACCTCGCTCCCGCCATGACACTATGTCATGGGACAGCTACGTTAAG
Source organism: Actinomadura scrupuli (assembly GCF_050971785.1). NCBI lineage: Bacteria > Bacillati > Actinomycetota > Actinomycetes > Streptosporangiales > Thermomonosporaceae > Actinomadura > Actinomadura scrupuli. The sequence continues at coordinate 493,893 of NZ_JBPCCU010000006.1, forward strand.
TGACATGAAGCGTTCAACGGAGAGCGTTCAGGTGAGGCGCGGTGGAGTCGGCGGCGGGTGAGGCGGTGCGGAGGGCTCAGCCGAACCGCACGCGCGATCCGGTGATGCGCAGCATGACGCCCTCGGAGCTGATGCGGAGGCTCTGGAAGGTCAGGCCCAGTGGCAGCGCCGGCACCGGCACGGAGAAGTCGAGCTCATCGCCGAGCTCGGAGAGCGGGAAGCCCTCCACCGAGATCCCGTGCACCTGGATCTGGTTGCCGACCTTGGTCACCCGGGCCGTCGCCGTTCCCTCGACGATGCCCAGGTCGACCTTGGCGCGCACCATGTCCGGGCCTGCCGCCGACAGCGACAGGTCCGACTGGCCCGCCGCGGCGGCCAGGTCGGCGAAGGTGACGACGGCGGTGCCGTCCAGGCTGCCGATGGTGCCCTTCTGGTAACTGGATTCGAGGCGGACGCCTCGTACGTCGGCGTCCAGCCGGCTGATGGTCAGCGGCCCCTCCTTGACCCCCCGGGCGCGCAGGCTCACGTGCTTGAAGTCACGGGAGATCGCCTGGGTGAGGAACGGGAAGCCCTTGATCTTCACATCGGGCTTGGCGTTGAAACCCTGTTTCTGGATCTCCGTGGCGATGGTGTTGTCGGCGTACGCGACGGCGACGCGATCGACGATCACTGCGATGGCGAGCAGCGCGATCACGACCAGGAGGACGACGAGCAGCCATCGGGGCGCTCGCTTCCTCCTGGCGGGCGGCTCGGATCCCGTCCATTCGGGCGCGTGGACGGTCACCCGTCACCGCATATGTCAGTCGTCATGACGACCAGCGAAATGCACATAGTCCCCCCTGTCAACGCACAGTCTTCTCACCGTGAGACGTATAGGAAAACCCTGGAGTTCATACAGATCAGTACGGGATGGGCGGTGCCGGGTCCCGCCCTGTGGCAGGCGTTCCGGCCGCGGTTCGTTCGCCGTCCCGGCCGGGTTGAAGCGGTTCCGGAGGTTTTGCCCTAGTCAAGGGGGAATCCTTGAGTACCGTCGCACTCGCGAGGCATGCCTCTTCCCTTGAGCCTCCCCACATACCAGGAATCGCCATGAAGCTTGTCAGCCGTAAGGACTGGGGCGCCAGGGCGCCCAAGGCGTCGCCGGCCTACCTCTCGTCCGCGCGTGGCGTGAAGGTCCACTACACCGGTACCTACGAGGACCCGGCCATCCTCACCAACCACGGCAGATGCGCCGGCCGGCTGCGCACCATCCAGAACGACCACATGGATTCCAACGGCTGGAACGACATCGCCTACAACTTCCTCGTCTGCGTCCACGGGTACGTCTTCGAGGGGCGTGGCCTGCACCACCTGTCCGCCGCCAACGGGCCCGGGCTGAACACCGCCCACTATGCGGTCTGCGGTCTGGTCGGCAACAAGGGGACCACCGAGCCGCCCCGCGACATGCTGATCGGCATCAGAGACGCCATCGACCACCTTCGCGCGCACGGCGGCGCGGGCAACGAGATCAAGGGCCACCGCGACGGCTACAGCACGGACTGCCCGGGTGCGCCGCTCTACGCGTGGGTCAAGAAGGGCGCGCCCCGCCCCGGGCCCCTTCCGGTCGAGGACGACGACCTGCCCGGCGGCCGGCTCAACGACGGCCCGCAGGCGGTCACTCCCATCGCGCTGCCGAAGGGCCGCTACAAGACGGTCGGGTTCGTCTGCGACAACGCGCTACAGGGCAAGCCGCCCGCGCTGCTGCGGGTGGCGGTCGCCACCGGTGGCGGTCACTGGGAGAGCCGGCAGGTGACGGTCGACTCCACCCAGGGGCAGGCCGTGGTCACCTTCTCCGACGCGGCCGGCACCGTGGGGCTCTCGGTGCGGCGCGAGGACGACGGCGACGTGCCGGTGGCATGGGAGGTCTCCTGACGACCCGTGACGCGCCGACCTGCCGGGTGGGGGATGGAGCGGTCAAGTCCCCCACCCGGGTCGTGTCGTGCCCGTGGCGTTCATCGCCCGGTCTCAAGCGGTGAGATCGTTTGGGTTGGCCGCCTTGTCGGTGCCGATGGTGCCGTCCGGTACCGGGTATTCGCCCAGCATGAAATGCAGGATGGCGGCGTGCATGGCCTCCACCGGCGCGATCGACGCCGCGATGTCGATGGCGCGCTTGTTGGCGACCTTGGACGCCACGGACACGTAGGTCTGGGTGGCGCCGTCCTCCAGCTTGAGCGCCAGCTTGGCGGCCTCCCCGAAGTCGGTGGCCTTGTTCAGGTCCTCCGCCAGGCTCTGCTGGTTCTTCAGCGGAGTGCCGGTGATGGTCGGCTTGCCCGCGCTCTGCAGCACGGCGTTCCACGCCTTCGCGTGATCGGTGTGCTGGCTCATCGCGGTCTTGGCGAAGGTGGCCGCGGCCGGCGGGACCTTGCCGAGCTTGCCGCTCTGCGACGCGGAGAGCACGGACTGGTAGGCGCCGGCGGCCTGGTTCTCCAGGGCCGCGGCCAGTGCGACGATCTTGAGCTCCCCGGTGTAGGCGCCGGCCGAGGCGGACGGCGACGCGGAGGCCGACTCCGAGGCCGATGGTGACTCCGACTCCATCGGAGACTCCGAGTCCACCGGGGACTCGGGGGTCGCGCTCACCAGTCTCGCCCTGTTGCCGCAGGCCGCGAGCGCCAGGGTGACGAAGGCGCCGCCCGCGCCCACCAGGAACGCGCGCCGCGCGGACACCGTGCCGGGACTCCGCGGCGAGGTGTCGGCTAACTCCTCGGACAGGTCGTGAGCCCGCGCGAACATCACCGGGATCGTCTCGCGATGCGCGTCGTCGAGCTCCCTGGTCAGAGCCGCCAGCTCCGACTCGCTCATCGGCATCTCCCATGGACGCCTGTCGGCCGTCATTTCACCGCCCCCTCATTGATCGGCGAAGCGTTGTTGGTCGGGTAGAAGACGTTGGGAATGCCGACGCTGCCCACCGTGTCCGGCAGCTTCTCCGGCTGGGTGGGAATCGCGATCAGGTCGGTCTTGCCGTCGGCGAGCAGTGCCTGCACGGTCAGCAGCACGGCGCGATGCTGGGCCTCGACCGGTGCGATGCCGGCGAACAGGCCGCGCAGCTTGGCGTCGCTGACCTGACTGATGTTCTTGGTGTAGGTCTGTGCCGCGACGTCCTCCAGCGACAGGGCCAGCTTCACGACGTCAGCGGGGGCCTTCAGGCCTGGCAGGGCCTTCTTGACCTCGGCGTCGTACCTCGGGTTCGGCCCGGTCTGCGCCTTGCCGCCCGCCTGTGTCGCCGCGCTGTTGTACGCCTCGCCGTGCGCCTTGTGCTGCTCCATGGTCTTGGAGATGAACTCGGCGATGGTCTTGTTGCCCTGCTTGATGAACGGCAGGTCCGCCGCGGTCTTGTAGACCGAGACCATGAGGTTCTCGATCGACGCGGCGGTCTGCAGGGCCATGACGTCCTCCGGGGAGGCCGCCGCACGGCCCATTCCCAGGAGGCCGCCCGCCCCCGTCAGCGCTCCGACGAGACCCGCCCGTGACCAGCGAGAGCGTCCTCGCACCGCCGCCGACTCCTCGGCGAACTCTCCCAACGCCGCGCGGGTCCTGCGCACCGCGTCGCTGTTGAGATCCTGCGACTGCTCTGTCAACTCTCTCAGCCGCCGGACATCCACGTGGTCTCTGCTCATGTACAACCCCCCAAACGCACCGATGTCGATCGGACTACTTACGGTTATACCTTCGGTACGGAGAGTACTAATCGCCAGGGGTGGCAAACTCCGCATACGTGGGCAGGGGACGCCCTTCCCGGCGGCCTCGAAAAGTTCGCGGGACGCTGACAACCTTTCGATCCGGTGCGGCGTGTAAGGAGCAGGTGGCACAGGACTGGCCGCCCGCCCGCCCAGTCCTCCGCGCCGGCCGGAACGTCACTGGCCCCCGGGTGACGTTCCGGCCTTCTCCTTCCGGTCTTCTCCCGGCCGCCGATCTTCTGGCCGCCGGATACGGGGTGGGCCGCTTTCGTCCGCGAGGTCCGCTGATCTATGCCGGTTATGCCAGTGATGGCCAGCTTTGGACCGTGGCGGTGTTTCAGGGCGCCATTCCGGTCGTCGATCACTATGGTGCTGCCTCATGGGCGGACGACATCGCGATGAATCTGATCCGGGGCCCGCGCCCGAGCCGGAGCGGACCGGGCGGCTGCGGGCGGTGGTCTACGGCTGGCTGGAGCGGACGAGCTTCAGCCGCGCCGCCGTGTTCCTGGCCGGTGGGCTCGCGATGCTGGTGCTCATCGGGTCCCTGCTGGCCGGGTCGGGCGTGTTCGGCCGCGGCGGATCACCCTCCGCCGGTCCCGAGCGGCAGGCGATGAAGGCCCCCGCCACCGCCGCGCCGGTGCGCACCCCGCGCGTCCGTCCGGTTCGTACCGTCCGCCCGTCGCCCCGCCCGTCCGCGCGCACGGCCGCCCGGTCGGACCGCGTCTCCCCGTCTCCCCGGCCGACGCGCCCTCCGGCGGTACGCCCCACGTCCGCGACACCGCACTGGCCGGGTCACTGGCCACGTCAGTGGCCGGGTCACTGGCCGCGCCCCCGGCACGATCGGCCGCCGCCGTGGTGGTGGCAGCACCACGACGGAAACCGATAGGACGCCCTCGGATGCCACCGACCCGCCCACCGGCGTCACTCCAGGCCCGAAATCCGTTTGCGGGCCGCCAGGCAGGTCACCATGCTGATCGGCCATAGGGTCGGACAACGGCGTTCACGGAGGTAGGACATGCGAGTCAAGGGCCAGGTGCTCATCTTCGACGCCGATGACACCCTCTGGGAGAACAACGTCATCTTCGAGCGCGTCATCGACGACTACCTGGACTGGCTGGACCACCCGACGCTCGGCAAGGACGAGCTCCGCACCATCCTCGACGACATCGAGGCGGCGAACGCGGTCGCCCACGGGTACGGCAGCAAGATCTTCCTGCGCAGCCTCGGCGAGTGCTTCGAGCGGCTGCGTGAGCGACCCGCGACCGAGGAGGAGCGGCAGCAGATCGACGGGCTGGCGTCGGCGCTGGTCGAGCGGCACGTCGAGCTGATCCCCGGCGTCGCCGAGACGCTGGCCGACCTCGGCGGCCGGCATGACCTGCTCCTGCTCACCAAGGGCGACGCGGACGAGCAGCGCCGCAAGCTCGACGCCTCACAGCTGGCACACCACTTCCGCAGCATCCACATCGTGCCGGAGAAGAACGTCGACACCTACCGGTGGCTGACCCGGGAGCACGGCCTGACGCCCGCGACGAGCTGGATGATCGGCAACTCCCCGAAGTCGGACATCAACCCGGCCCGGCACGCCGGCATGAACGCCGTCTTCATCCCCAACGACAACACCTGGGTGCTCGAGCACAGCGAAGTCGACCCCGATGACGAACGGGTGCTCAGGTTGGAGCGCTTCCGGGAGCTGCTGGACCACTTCTGAGGCGCCCCCTCCCACGCACACCGGGTGATCGCGGAGACACCGGCCCAGGGCATGACCGGAACGGTCCAGGGTAGGCCTCCAACGCGCCGCGCGGACTCTCCGGCCGGCCGCGCCCTACCTGCTGGGAGAGGACGACATGAAGATCGGGTTCAAGCTCATCGCCGAGGCGTACTCTCCGCGGGAGATGGTCCGGCAGGCCGCCGCGGCCGAGCAGGCGGGCTTCGACTTCGTCGAGATCAGCGATCACTATCATCCCTGGCTCTACAGCCAGCAGCACTCGGGCTTCGCCTGGTCGATGCTGGCCGCCGCGGCGGAGCGCACCAGCCGGATCGGGCTGGCCACCGGGGTGACGTGCCCGTTCATCCGCTATCACCCGGCGATCATCGCGCAGGCCGCGGCCACGACGGCACTGCTGTCCGAAGGGCGCTTCACCCTCGGACTCGGTGCCGGCGAACGGCTCAACGAGCACGTCGTCGGCGGCGGATGGCCCTCGGTGACCGTGCGGCACGAGATGCTCCGCGAGGCACTGGAGATCATCCGGCTGCTGTGGTCGGGTGGATACCAGTCGTACGAGGGCAAGCACCTCACCCTCGACGACGCACGAGTGTTCGACCTCCCTCCGGAGCCGCCGCCGATCGTGGTGGCCAGCGGGGGCGAGCGGTCGGCTCGCATCGCCGCCGAGCTCGGCGACGGCATCTTCGTCACCGAGCCCGAACCCGAGCTGAACAGCTCGTACGAGCAGGCGGGCGGCGACGGCCTGCGATACGCCGAGGTGCCGCTGTCGTGGGCCAAGGACGAGGACACCGCGGCAGGGTCGGCGCACCGGTTGTTCCGGTTCGGGCTGACCGGCTGGAAGGTCCAGTCAGAGCTGCCCAACCCGATCAACTTCGAGGCGGCGACGGCCTCGGTGACCGAGGACGAGGTACGCCGGTCGTTCGGCTGCGGCCCCGAGGTCCCGCGCCACCTCGAGGTGGCCCAGCAGTTCGTCGACGCCGGTTTCGACCACCTCGCGCTCATTAACGCGGGGCCGGACATGGACGGCTTCTTCGAGTTCTTCGCCAACGAGCTGCGCGAGCCGCTGAGCGCGCTGAGCCGGAGCTGATACGGGTCCGGCCGCGGAGGAGCCGGTCCGCTGCCGTCCGGTCATGGGCGGGTGCCCGCCGGCCGCCGGGAAATGCCGGTTCGTCAAAGAATTGCGGCGAAAACCCATTCGTGAGGTCGCGGCGCTTTCCTGGAAGAGCCTTGGCCGTTCGTTGGCGTGAATGCCCGGCCGAGTCTTCGGGTCCATTGTTATGGTTCCACGATTCGAGGAATTCCAGGGCGCTGAGAGTGCGGCATCAGGGCGCGGCCGCCTTTCGACCGATGCGTGGATCCCACCAGGTCATGGCCCGCTGACCGGCAGAAGCCCGATGCCCTGAATCCGGGGCCGGTCACCGTCGCGTCGCCGGAAATGCGATCAGCGGCCGTTCGCCGGGTGTGCCCGGGCGGCCGGTCGCGGTGGCCGGCGGCACCCGTTCGACACAGGCACGGCCGACCGGAGCGATCAGAGGGACGACATGCAGCGCAAGATGACCAGGGCCGTGGTGCCGCTGACCACCGCCGCCGTGGCGGTCACCACGGCGGCGACCTGCGCGTGGGCGCAGAGCGATCCGTCCGCACCCCGGCGTAAGACGGTGCCCGCGGCGACGCGGTGCCCGTCCGCGCCGCCCGCCCGGCACGCCCGCTCGGCCGCCCCCGCCCGGCCCGCCCGCTCGGCCGGCCCCGCCCGGGAGCCGGTCACCGACCTCCTGGGCCTGACCGCGCCGCTGCGAGTGGCCGTCCCCGTCCAGGTGCGGCTGACCGCCCAGGCGCGCGGTGCCACGAGTGACCTGGTCCGCTACCGCATCGATGCCCGTTCCGTGCGGGGCCCGCAGCACGGCATCACCGTGACCGCTCGTCTGACGTGCCCGGCCGGTGACGCCTGGCTGGTCGGTCGGCCGGCCTTGACGACGGGGCAGGGGACCACGGGACGCCGGGCGCTGGTCTGGCGGCTCGACCTCGAGAAGACGCCCCAGACCGCCACGTTCCTGGTCAGGGTGCGGCCCGGCGACCGGGGTGGTGTGCTGTCCGGCGAGCTGACCACGAAGGGACCGCGGTCCAACTGTCCCGCGGACGGGGCGGGCCACGAACCCGTCGATCCCTCCTGCCGGGCCACCGTCCGGGTGCCGCCCCGCCTGGCCGCGGTCTCCCACCCGGTTACCCGGGCTCCGGTTACCCGGGCTCCGATCAGCGGGGCTCCGGTCACCCGGGCTCCGATCAGCCGGGCTCCGATCAGCCGGGCACCGGTCACCCGGGCTCCGATCAGCCGGGCACCGATCACCCCTGCGCCGGTCGCCCGTCCGGTCACCCCGGCTCCGGCAGCGCGCCCGCCGGTGGGCAAGGCGCCGGTGGCCAAGGCTCCGGCGGCCCGTCCGCGGGTGGCGAAGGCCCCGGTGGCCAAGGCGCCGGTGGTGAAGCCGAAGATCCACGCCTCCGCGGCGCCCGCCGTACGGGCGCCAGGACTTCCCGCGCCCGCGGTCGCGGCGCCCGGGGTCCCCGCGCCCGGGGTCCCCGCGCCCGGGGTCCCCGCGCCCGCCGTCCCGGCGCCCATGGTCGCGGCGCCCGCGGTGCCGGCGCCGGGCGCGCCGGCCCTTCCCGCGCCGGCTCCGGGTAAGAGCCGGGTGCTGTCCCAGGTGGACCGGGTACCGCTCGTGCCCCTGGACTCCGCGGAATCCGGCGCGGCGGTCCAGCCGGGTGCTCCGAAGGTGGTTCCACCGGACGTGGTGGTGCGCTCGGCGGACTACTCCGACGAGGATCTCAGCGGCCGGGGCTTCGGCTTCCTCCTCGGGGCCGTGGCGGTGCTGCTGGTCGCGGTGGCCTTTGCCGGCCGGGTGGCCCGCGTGGCCGTACGCCGGCGCCATCCGCGGCCGGTGGCGGAAAAGTGAGGGTGACCGTGCGGCGCGCCGGACGGCGGCGCGCGGCGGTCGTCCTCGTGTGCGGGGCCGTGGCGCTCAGCGGCCTGACGGGGTGTGAGGAGGCCTCGGCTCCGGCGGCCGCCGGGCGGGCGCCCGGCTCGGCGACCCCCGCGCGGGCCGGCGTGCCGCCGGCCCCGGTGCGGCCCGGCCTGCTCGTCAACCAGGACACGCCGTTCAGCGCGAGCGACGTGGAGCGGCTGCGCCACGTGACCGGGGTGACCGGGCTGGCGCTGATCGGGTACGGGCTGGTCCAGGTCTACGAACAGCAGATCCCCACGGCGACGATCGATCCGTCGACGTACCGCCCCTTCACCCCGGCGCAGACCCAGGATTCGGACGCGGTGTGGACCGCCGTGGGCCAGGGCGGCGCGCTGGTCAGCCATGAGGTCGGCATACGCCATCACTTGCCGCTCGAGGCGACGGTCCCCGCCGGCTGGGCGACCGTACGGATCGCCGGGCTGGCCACCACCGTTCCCGGCATCGACATGATCGTCAGCTCCAGGACCGGGGAGCGGATCGGCGTGCCCTACGGCAACGGACTGGTCATGGCGGTCTCCGGAGATCCGGGCCGTGCCGTCGAACGCATCCGCCGGGTCATCGGGTCCAAGCCGGTGATCCGCCGCATCGCCGGCGCCTCCGCCACTTCGGCCGCATCCGGCCTCTCCGCCCCGGCCGGACCGCTCCTGCCGGTCATCACCCCCTCGGCCACCGCGTCGGCCGGCCCGGCGGCACCGACCACGCCCGGCACCACGTCCCGTACCGCGCCCCGCACCCCGCCCGCGACGACGGGCGTGACCAGGAGCACCGCCGGTCCGGGACGTCCCGGCTGAACTCCTACATCTCCGGCAAATCGGACGATATCGGCCGGGCTCATACCGACTGGTCGGTATGATTCACTGGGGGAACCCGCTGTACGATCGTCAACGACGCGACGCAGAGCCGCAGCAGAGGATCGGTGACGTCATGACAGGTACCTCCTCCAGGCGCATCGCGGATGGGGGGCGTGCGGTCGCCATCCCGGAACGTCTGCTGAGCGTGGCGACCTGCCTGTTCGCCGAGAAGGGCTTCGAGGGCACCTCGGTCCAGGAGATAGTCTCCGCCGCCGGGGTGACCAAGGGGGCGATGTACCACTACTTCGCGTCCAAGGACGAGCTGCTGTTCGAGATCTATCATCGGCTTCTCGCCATGCAGATGAAGCGCCTGGAGCAGCTCGCGGAAGGCACCGGATCGGTCGAGGAGCGCCTGCGCGCGGCCGCCTCCGACGTCATCGAGACCAGCTTCCTGCACCTCGACGAGCTGATTGTCTTCTTCCGGTCCATGCACATGCTGCCCAAGGAGAAGCAGGCGACGGTGCGCGCCGAGCGGCGCCGCTACCACGACCGGTTCCTCGCCCTCGTCGAGGAGGGGCAGCGGGAGGGCATCCTGCGCTGCGACATCCCGGCCGACATCGCCGTCCACTACTTCCTCAGCGCGCTCAACCAGATCGGCAACTGGTACCGCCCGGGCGGCCGGCTCAGCGCCGAGGCCGTCAGCAAGTACTACGTCGACCTGCTGATGGACGGCGTCCGCGCGGGCTGACCGCGCCCGACCAGCCCCCACCGGCCCGCCCGTCAGCGGTCAGCTCTGGGGCTCGCGGGTGAGTCGTTGTACGGTCAGTTCGTTCGCCCGCAGCCGTGCGCGCAGCGGCTTCTTGTCGAACTTGCCCACGGTCGTCTTCGGGATCTCGTCGAGGAAGGCCCAGTTCTCCGGGACCTGCCAGCGGGCCACCCGATCGGCGAGGAAGGCGGCGAGCTCGGCCGCCGTCGCCGTCATGCCGTCCCTGAGCACCACACATGCCAGGGGCCGTTCGTCCCAGCGGGCGTCGGGCACCCCGATCACCGCCGCCTCGAGGACCGCGGGATGGGCCGCCAGGTGGTTCTCCAGCTCCACCGAGGAGATCCATTCGCCGCCGGACTTGATGACGTCCTTGATCCGGTCGGTGATCTGGAAGTAGCCGCGGTCGTCGATGGTGCCGATGTCGCCGGTCCGCAGCCATCCGTCGTGGAACTTCTCCGGCGCGGGGTCCCGGTAGTACGAGCCGGTGATCCACGGTCCGCGCACCTCGATCTCGCCGACCGACCGGCCGTCCCAGGGCAGCTCGGTGCCGTCCTCGCCGATGATGCGCATCTCCACCCCGGCCGCGACCCGGCCCGACTTCATCCGCCAGTCCATGTCCTCGGTGGAGCCGGGCTCGACCCCGGGAGGCGGGAACGCCATGCCGCCCAGCGGGCTGGTCTCGGTCATGCCCCAGCCCTGGACGATCCGCAACCCGTACTGCTCCTCGAAGCGCTCCAGCAGTACGCGGGGCGCGGCGGCGCCGCCGGAGGTGCCGGCGCGCAGCGACGACAGGTCCAGGTCCTGCTGCTCACCGAGGTTGAGGATGGCGTTCCAGATGGTCGGCACGGCGGAGGCCACGGTGGTCCGCTCGGTGGCGATGCAGCGGGTCAGGTGCTCGGGCTGGAGGAACGGCCCGGGCATCTGCAGGGTCGCACCGGACAGGAACGCGCCGTACGGCAGCCCCCAGGCGTTGACATGGAACATCGGCACGATCGCCAGCACCCGGTCGGCCTCGGTGATCCCCACCAGCGTCGCCGACAGCAGCGCCTGCGCGTGCAGGAAGGTCGAGCGGTGGGAGTAGACCACGCCCTTGGGATCCCCGGTGGTCCCGCTGGTGTAGCACATCGCCGCCGCCGAGCGTTCGTCCAGCTCGGGCCAGTCGAAGCCGGGCTCCTCCGCCGCGAGCAGGTCGTGGTAGCTCAGCACCCGCGCGCCTCCGGAGGCCAGGACGGAGGCGTCCCGGTCGCCGACGACGATGAAGGTCTCCACCGTCGGCAGCTCGCCCACGACCCGGGCCAGCAGCGGCACGAGGGTGTCGTCCACGATGACGACCCTGTCCTCGGCGTGCCCGATGATGTGGCTCAGCTGCTCGGGGAAGAGCCGGATGTTCAGCGTGTGCAGCACGGCGCCCATGCACGGCACGGCGAAGTAGGCCTCCAGGTGCTCCTGGCTGTTCCAGGCGAACGTCGCCACCCGGTCGCCGGGCCGTACCCCGAGCCGGGTCAGCGCGGCGGCCAGCCGCCCGGCATTGGCCGCGATCTGCCGGAAGGTCGCCCGCCGGGTGCCGGTGCCGGTCCACGTCACGCACTCGCTCCCGCCGTACACGCGGGTGCCGTGCCGCAGGATCGCGGTGATCGTGAGCGGCACGTCCTGCATCGTGCTGACGATCATGGGGGCTCCTTGGCCGTCTCGTGGTCGGGCCCCGGGGCGCGAGGCTCACCGGCTCGCGTCACCCAGGGGCATACCGACCGGTCGGTTTCACGGTAGGACGGCGATGTGGCTTCCGTCAACGCTGGCCGAACGTCCCATACCGCCTGGTCGGTATGGGTTTACCGGATCGGTGGCGGTTCTGGATTTACGACTATTGATTTGTGACTTCTATCACCGTATGGTCCACCCAGCGGTGCGCACCCGCGACAGGAATCCCCTCCGACCAGGCCCACCCCGATAGCCGTACGACCGGTGCAGCCGGCCGACGGCATACCGCCTGTACCGAGCCATGCCGTCGTGCGGTGCCTCCCGACACCGCGTCGAGCGACGTCCTGGCCGGCCCCGCTCGCACCCGCAGGAGGCACGATGACCTCGTCATCGCCGCAGACCCCCACGCTCGCGGCCCGTATCTGGGATCGGCAGCTTTCGCACTACCCCGACAACAACCGGCGCTACCTCTATCTGGCCATCGTCGTCCTCGCCACCATCTCGCTCTACTACCAGCTCTACGTGCAGTTCGCGGTGGCGACACCGATCATCACGCACTACGAGATGAGCTTCACGTTCTTCATCTGGGTCTCGGTCGTCGGCAACGCGGTCGGGGCCTTCTCCTCGCTGCTCGCCGGGCTGGCCGACCGGTGGGGCCGCGCCAACCTGGTGATCTACGGGCTCCTCGTCACCGGGCTCCTGGTCACCTTCGCGCTGCCGCACGCGCCCGACAAGTGGGCGTTCATCGTCGTCAGCGCCCTGATCGGGTTCGTCGAGGGCATCATCCTGGTCGCCACCCCGGCGCTCGTCCGGGACTTCTCCCCGCAGCTCGGCAGGGCCTCGGCGATGGGGTACTGGACGATGGGGCCGGTCATCGGAAGCCTCGTCGTCACGGTCGTGACCAGCAACACCTTCCACGGCTCCACGACCTGGCAGGACGAGATCACGTACGCCGGGATCTCCGGCCTGCTGGTCTTCGTGCTCGCCCTCGCGGGGCTGCGTGAGCTGTCGCCGCAGCTGCGCGACCAGATCATGGTCAGCCTGCGGGATCGCGCGCTGGTCGAGGCCCGGGCGAAGGGGCTGGACACCGAGCAGGCACTGCGCGGCCACTGGCGGCAGATGCTCCGCCTGGACGTCATCGGCTCCGCCTTCGCCATCAGCGTGTTCCTGCTGCTCTACTTCGCGGCGGTCGGCTCGTTCGTCATCTACTTCACCACGGTGTTCGGGTACTCCGTGGCCCGGGCCAACGCCGTCCTCAACTGGTACTGGGCGGCCAACGCGGTGAGCCTGGTCGTCGTCGGCCTGATCTCCGACCGGCTGAAGGTGCGCAAGCCCTTCATGCTCGCCGGCGCAGTCGCCTCGATGGCCGTGCTGATCGCCTTCGCCCTGCGGGCCACCGAGCCCGGCACCGGCTACTACACCTTCGCGCTGCTGGCCGCCGGGATCGGCGTCGCCGGAGGGATCACCTACGCGCCGTGGATGGCGAGCTTCACCGAGACGGTGGAGAAGCACAACCCGGCCGCCACCGCGACCGGGCTGGCGATCTGGGGCTGGATCATCCGGCTGGTCGTCGCGGTCTCGGCCGCCTGCCTGCCGCTCGTGGTGACCAGCGTGACCCCGCTGGTCGGCCACGGCGCCCAGGTGACCGAGGCGGCCAAGGAGGCGGCACCCGCGCTGGCCGTCATCAAGGCGCATCCGCAGGTGTTCGCCGAGCTGGGCAAGTACCCGCCCGGCCAGGCGCCGGCGGCGGTCCAGCAGCGGGCGGCGCAGGAGGTCGGGCTGGCCGATCTCGCCACGGTGCAGAAGGCCGGTCCCCAGCTCGCGGTGCTCACGAAGTACGGTGCGACGGTCGAGCACGCCGCGAAGAAGAACCCGTCCCAGTGGCAGCACTGGTGGTGGGTCTGCCTGGGCGGCGAGCTCCTCTTCGTGCCGTTCATCTTCGTGATGGCCGGCCGGTGGAGCCCGCGCCGCGCCCGCGAGGACGCCGAGGCCCACGAGCGGATGCTCGAGGAGGAGCTCGACCGGCTCACGCACGAACCGGCCTGACGGGTTCTGCCCGGGGGTTCTGCCCGGCCGTTTCGGCCTGGCGGGACCCGGCGCATCCGGCCCGGTGGCGGCGAACTGATCGCCTGCCACCGGGTCGGCGCGTGCCGATCTAGCCGATGAGGACGCCGAGCAGGCACACGAAGGCGATGCCGCCGGGGACCCCGAGCAGCGCCCAGATGAGGGGCACCCGGGTGCGGCGCCGGTAGTCCCGGGCGATCCGGGCCAGCAGGAGGCCGGGCACTCCCCAGATCAGGACGGTCATCGCGAGGTTGAACCAGCTCACCCAGGAGGTGTGGGTGGCGCCGAGCGAGGTCTCCGGCGCGATGCCCACGATGACCAGGAGCTTGATGAGCAGTTCCGCCGCCGGATAGAGGATCTGGCAGCCGGCCGCCCCCCACAGCCCGCCGAGCAGCAGCGGGCCGGGCACATGACGCCCCCAGGGCCGCACGGCCGCCCAGGCCATGGCCAGCGTGAGAGCCCGCAGCGCCGAGGCGCCCACGACGATCGCGTCGGTCGCGGTGTAGGCCTGGCCGGTGAACGGCTTGGCGACCACGAATCCCATGACGACGATGACGAACAGGCCGATGATCACGGTCAGTCCCCGTACAGGACGGTCCCCGGCGGAGCCCGTGGTGCGCGCCGAGCCCGTGGTGCTCGCGGTGCCGGTGGTGCCCGGGGTGTTCTGCCGATCCGCTGTCGCCTCGATGAGCTCGATCACGGCATTTCCCTTCCGCGTGGCGAGCCGCCCGCCGGCTCTGCGCACCATCCTGGAGAAAGGGGGTACGGCGCGGTTCCCGCCGGGAGGGGAACCGGCTCCCCCGCTCGGGGGGCGGGCCATCATCTGAAGGGTGGAAGCCCCTGATGTGAGCTGGTCTTTGCGGGGTTGTGGGGATAGGGGTGTTTGATGCCGTCAAATGGGGGAACCCACGCAGCCTGACCCGTGATGGCGCCTGGGAGCAGCTCGAACGGATGACGCGCTACGGTGCGGTGACGGTTCGCTGTCCGGCGGTCCGGTACAGGCCGGGACGCAGGAGCGGCCAGATCGGAGGTGGTGCGTGACGGTCGGCGCTGACACGCAGATCACGGATCTCACAGTGGACGATCATGCTTGCCTGACGTTCTGTGAGGCCGAGGAATTGTTCGATCTCACCGCGGCGTTCGTCCGTGACGGGCTGGCGGACGGGCTGAAGGTGGTCTGGCTGAGCGATTCGCCGCCGCTCCTGGCGCTCACCGAGCTCGCACACCGGGGGGTGGCGGTCGAGGCGCCGGCCGCGGCGGGGCAGATGGTCGTGGCCGAGAACGAGACCGGCCTGCTGACCGAGCAGGTCTTCGACACCGAGCACGCGATGGCCTGGCTGAACGGCCAGGTCGCGGCGTTCCGGCGGGAGGGCTACCCGGGACTGCGGGTGGCGGTGGACATGAGCTGGGCGTTGCGCCCCGTCGCCGGGATCGAGCAGTTGCCGGGGTTCGAGGAGAAGGTCGCCGCCGTCCTGGCGGGCACGCCGGTGTCGGTGCTGTGCCAGTACGACCGGGACCGGTTCGACCCGGTGACGCTGGCCTCGGTCGCCGCCAGCCATACCCGTTCGGTCGCGGCGGCCACCTACCATCACGACGCGGTGCTGCGGATCTGCCGGCAGTACGCGCCCTCGGGGATACGGCTCGCCGGGGAGATCGACCACCTCGCCGCCGAGCCGCTGGCGGTGGCGCTGGCGGAGGCCATCCGGCTGAAGGGGGACATCACCATCAACATGGCCGAGCTGTCGTTCATCGACGTTTCCTGTACCCGAATGATCCTCGACGCCGCGCGCAGCCTCTCCCCGCCCCGCGCGACGACTCTGCGGTGCAGTCCGGCGGTCGCCCCGAAGTTCGTCTATCTGGGCGCCACCGAGCTACCCGGCGTCAGTGTGGTGACCGTCAATGACCGGTGACATGTCGCGCGACCGCGCAAACCAGACCAAGGAGCCCACGGACCTCGCGTCCACCAAGCCACTGCTGGATCAGGCCTTCGACGGCGACACGCTGTACTCGCTGCGATCGGCCGTGGCCGCGCACGCCACGCACGCCGGGCTGTCCGAGGGCCGCGTGAGCGATCTGGTCGCCGCCGCCCACGAACTCGCCGCCAACGCCGTACGGCACGGTGGCGGCGCGGGCCGGCTGCGCCTCTGGAACCACGACCAGGTCCTGCACTGCCAGGTCAGCGACGAGGGCCCGGACCCGAGCTCGGACGAGCAGGACACCACGGCGCTGTGGGGCACCACGCCCGGCAGCGGCCTGTGGCTGGTGCGCCGGCTGGCCGACCACATGCACCTGCAGACCGGCCCGTACGGCACCATCGCCGCGATCAGCCTCACCCTCGGGCCACCCGACCGGCGCTCGGAGTTCGAGGTCCGCCAGGACGACCTCGGCCACTGCACGGTGCTGACCGTCGCCGGCGAGCTGGACCTGCGGTCCGCCCCCGAGCTGACCGTCACCATCAGCGCGGCCATCGACGCCACGCCCACCCCCCGCCTGGTGCTCGACCTGACCCGGCTCACGTTCTGGGACTCCTCCGGTATCGCCGCCCTCATCACCGCACAGCAGCGCATCAACACCGCCGCGGGCGCCAAGCTGGTCCTCGCGGGCCTGTCCGAGCAGCTCAGGCGGCGGCTGCGCACCATGGGACTCACCGACCGCTTCGTTCTGGCCGAGACGGCCCGGCAGGCCGTACGCGGTCTGTCGGCGCCCTCCTGATCCAGCCCGGTCAGCCCGCCTGATCGGCATCGTGGACCAGCAGGGCGATCTGGACCCGGTTGTTCAGCTCCAGCTTGGTCAGCACCCGCGACACGTACGCCTTCACCGTGGCGACGCTCACCGACAGCTCCCGGGCTATCTCGCCGTTGGCCTTGCCCTGGCCGATCAGCCTCGCCACGTCACGCTCGCCCGCGCTCAGCCGGCCGAGCGCGTCCCGCGCCCTGGCCCGCCGGGGATCCGTTCCGGAGGCCGCGAAATAGGACATCATCCGCCGCGTCACGGCCGGTGAGAGCATCGGCTCGCCCGCGGCGACCTGGCGGATCGCGCGTACGATCTCGGGCGGCGGAGTGTGCTTGAGCAGGAATCCGCTCGCACCGGCGCGCAGTGCCCGAAGGATGTGATCGTCGGTGTCGAACGTCGTCAGGACGATGATCTCAGGGACCGGCTCCGCGTCCCCGGCGACGGGGCCCGCCGCCCCAGAACGGCGTGCACGCAGCAGTTCGGTGGCGGCCAGCCCGTCCACCCGCGGCATCCGGATGTCCATGAGGATCACGTCGGGGCGGTGCCGGCCGACCGCGGCGACGACCTCGGCGCCGTCGCCCAGCTCGCCCACCACCTCGATGTCCTCGGCGCCGGCCAGGATCATCGACAGGCCGGCCCGGACCAGCGCGTCGTCGTCGACGATGAGGACGCGGATGGGAGGGCTCATTCGGGTCAGCGTAGCCACCTCGGCGGCATCGGCCATGCGGGCCGTTCGGGTGCGGGGTCAGCGGCCGGACCCGGCCGTGCTCCTGGCGATGGCACGGGCGTCCCCGGTCTTCGCCTTGGCCGCGGTCACCCGGGCAAGGCCGCCCGGTCCACCGCGCCCGGTGCTCATCGGTGTGCCCTCTCCTTGATCTCGGTGACGTCCTGGTGGGTGCTGTCGATCGCCTGCTGGGGGACCGGCGGCAGGGCCTGCGCGATCTGACCACGGCCGGTCAGCGACAGGCCGGCGGCGACCGCCAGCAGCACCGCGCCCACGATCAGCGCCGCCGCCCACAGCGGCAGGGCGATCGCCAGTGCGGCGATCGCCGCGACCAGCACCGCCGCGACTCCGTACGCCGTGACCAGGCCCGCTCCGCCGACCAGGCCGGCGCCGATCCCGGCGTGCCGGCCCTTGTCCTTGATCTCGGCGACCGCCAGCCGCAGCTCCTGGCGCACGAGCAGGGAGACCTGCTCCGTGGCCTGCTTGACCAGCTCGCCCACCGGCTCGGAACCGGTGGCGGTGGTGGTCTCGGGTCCGGTCTGGCCGGCTGCGTCCGGTGGTGTCGCGGTCATCGAAGCTCAGCTCCTCGCCCGGGGGGATGGTGCAGTCTCCGTTCCCCACCTCACCCCGCTAAACGGCCATCACCGCCCGAATCGGCTTACCGGTCACCGCCCCCCGGGCCCGTCCGGCCGACGGCGGCCGGCCGATTGAGATCGCCGTCCCGCTGCCGGCGGCCGTACCGGCGAGTGCGCTGGTGAGCGGTCTGCGGTACCGGCCGCGACGACGCCCGGCGGTCTGTACGGTTGTGCTGTGCGTGAGCTGGCACAGGTGAACGTCGCGATCATGCGGGCGTCGCTGGACGACCCGGTGATGGCCCGGTTCGCGGACGCGTTCGACCCGATCGCCCGGCTGGCCGACGAGGCTCCGGGGTTCGTCTGGCGGCTGCGCACGCCGGACGGGCACACCACGATGGTCACCGAGAGCGCCGACGGCGTGGAGCATCTGGTGATCAACATCTCGGTCTGGGCCGACTACGCGTCGCTGCACGCCTTCGCCTACCGCAGCGCCCACGGTGCCCTGCTGCGGCAGCGGGAGCGGTGGCTCCTGCCCACGCCGCAGCCGTCCACCGCGCTGTGGTGGGTCGGCCTCGGCCAACGCCCCACCGTCCATCAGGCGCTCCGGCGGCTGGCGCACCTGCGTGAGCACGGGCCCACCCCGGTGGCGTTCTCGCTGCTGCAGCAGTTCGACCCCGCCGGCCGGCCGGTCCAACGCGTCCGTGCCGGCGGCCTGCGACCCCGGACGTGCTGACGGGCGATGGTCCCGGCGCGGGCCGCGACGACCCCGCGCCCGCGGACGAGCGCGATCCGGTCGCCGCGGCACCGGGTCGGGGCGTCAGTAGCCGGGGAAGACCTTGCGCAGGTCGTCCAGGCTGACCGCGCCGGTCAGCCGTACGCCCGCCGGGGTGTGCTCGGGGGCGTGCCGGCCGGAGACCAGGCGCAGCCACCACTCCGCGGGAGCGGTGAGCTCCCCGTCGGGCTGGTCGGGGGCATCGACGAGGGCGACCGCGTCCCGGACGTCGAGGCCCAGGGAACGCTGCGGGGAGGTGGTCCGCACCGCGATGGTCACCGGGCGGCCGGCGAGGTTGCCGGCCTGGCCGATGAAGCCGATCAGCATGCCGGCCTGGTCGATCAGCAGCTCGGTCGCCTCCGGGGCCAGGGTCGCCGCCGGGTCGAACCCGACCCTGACGTCCCAGGAGTGGTGGGCGAACTCGCTGAGGCGCAGACCGGCGGCGGTGGCCACGTCCACCGGGGCGGGCAGGAAGCCGAAGTCGATCCGCAGCCGCTCCCGGGTCGGTGCGTCAAGCTCTTCGTACCGGCGCACGAGCGTCTCGTTCGCCCGCACGAAACCCTCGGCACGCTCGGCGGGCGACATCGCGTCCCACCGCGCCCAGACCTTCTGGTTGAACTCGTGCCCGGGGGCGCCGGTGGCGTCGAGCGCGGCCTCGAGCGTCGCCAGGCCGATCTCGGCACCGCTGCCCAGATGGCTCAGCACCTGCGAGATGTCCCACTGTGAGGCCCCCGATCCGCGGATGAGGTCGTCGGCGGTGAAGCCGCCCACGAGAGCTGTGAGCTCGTCGTGGCCGGTGCGCAAAGCCTTGATCGTCTGGTCGGCTCGATCGGTCATCGGTGGTCTCCGGGGGTCGGGGCACAGGTTCCGCTTCGGTGCGGGGCACCTCCAGTGAAGCTAGTACCGCATAAGTTGAAGTATCAAGTTGTATGGCGGGTCCCGCCTCCCGAATCCCTCGGCGCGGATGCGCACCAGCGTGCGGCCGCCGGCGTCGTACCAGGCTCTGACCTGCGGTGATGGTCTGTATAGGGTGTGGGGAACAGATGTTCCCGCTGGTTCTCCCGGCCCGGGCCCCGGACGACGCGCGCCGAGAGGTACGACCTGGGGAGGGCGCATGGCCGCACTTCTGGCAGTCAACGTGGGTCTGCCGCAGGACGTCCCGTGGCACGGCACGACGGTGCACACCGGCGTGTGGAAGCGGCCCGTCACCGGCCCCCGGATGGTGCGGCGGCTCAACATCGACGGGGACGGTCAGGGAGATCTCGCCGGTCACGGCGGCGAGCAGCGTGCGGTGCTGGTCTACCAGCTCGACTCCTACCGTCACTGGCAGGAGGAGCTCGGACGCGACGACTTCGAGTACGGGCAGTTCGGCGAGAACTTCACCGTCGAGGGGCTCCCCGACGACGAGGTGTGCGTCGGAGACCGGTACCGGATCGGCGGCGCGGTGTTCGAGGTCACCCAGCCGCGCGTCACCTGCTACCGGGTCGGCCTGCGGCTGGGCGAGCCGCGCATGGCCTCCCTGCTGGTGTCCCATCGCCGCCCCGGCTTCTACCTGCGGGTCCTCACCGAGGGGCCGGTGGAGGCGGGCCAGGAGATCGTCAAGATCGCGTCCGGCCCGGAGGGCATGACCGTCGCGGAGATCGACGCCCTGCTGTACCTCCCGGGCCCCTCCCGCGAGCGACTCGAACGCGCACTGCGCATCGGCGCGCTCAGCCCGGGCTGGCAGACCTCCTTCCGGGCGATGCTCGATCAGGCCGGCGCAGCACCGGGAGGGCCGTCCGGCAACGCCGGGCTGAGCTCGGCCGCCGCCGGGCCGCCACCGACCTGGGACGGGTTCCGGCCGCTGCGGGTCACCCGCATCGACGAGGAGAGCCGGAGCGTGTTCTCCCTGACGCTCGCGGCCGTCGACGGCGCCCCGCTGCCGGCCGCGCTGCCCGGCCAGTTCCTCACCTTCCGGCTGCGCCTGGAGCCCGGCGGCCCCGTCCTCACCCGCAGTTACTCGCTGTCGGGTCCCCCGGGCGACGCGGTGTACCGCGTCAGCGTCAAACAGGAACCGCACGGCGTGGTCAGCGGCCATTTCCGCGCTCACCTGCGCACCGGCGACGTCCTCGACGTCGCGGCGCCGCGCGGCGTCTTCACCCTGGAGACCGCCGGCACCCCGGCCGTGCTGGTGTCGGCCGGCATCGGCGCCACCCCGGTGCTGGCCATGTTGCACGCACTCGCCGCCGCCCGCTCCACGCGGGAGGTGTGGTGGCTGTACGGAACCCGTGACGGCACCGAGCACCCCTTCGCCCAGGAGAGCCGCGACCTGCTGGCCCGGCTTCCGCACGCGCACGAGCACATCTGCTACAGCCGCCCGGCGCCCGGTGACCGGCAGGGCGTCGACTACGCGACGGCGGGCCGGCTGTCGGTCGACCTGTTCCGCCGCCTCGGCGTCCCGCCGGCCGCCGACGTCTACCTGTGCGGCCCTCCGGCCTTCATGCGCGAGCTTCCCGCCGACCTCGCCGACTCCAGCCTGGCCCCCGCCCGCGTCCACACGGAGGTCTTCGGCGCGGGCCCGGCGATGACCCCCGGCGTGGCTGCCGTCCCCGCCCGGCCGGTCCACCCGCCCCCGGGAGCCCCGGGCGACGGCCCCGCCGTCTCCTTCGCGCGCAGCGGTCTGACCGTCGCCTGGGACCCCGCGTACCCGAGCCTGCTGGAGTTCGCGGAGGCCTGCGACGTGCCGACCCGCTGGTCGTGCCGCACCGGGGTCTGTCACACCTGCGAGACCGGCCTGCTGTCCGGGACCGTCGGTTACTCCCCCGAACCCGTACAGGAGCCGGCCGAGGGCAACGTCCTGGTCTGCTGCTCCCGGCCCCAGGGCGAACTCGTCCTGGACCTGTGACCCGCCCGCGCACCTCCGCCCCGGCTCGCCGAAGGGAGGTGATCCGACGCGTGCGGCGGCCCATTGCCGGCTACGGGTGCAGCCAGCGGTAGATGCCGTCGAGGTCCTGGTCCGTGAGGAGATGACCGCCGCCGGGCAGTTCCTTTCGTACTGCGCCCGGTAGGTGCGACAGGAAGCCATTCGGCGTGGCCGCGAGGGCTGAGCACGTCATCGGGTCCGTACCAGACGCTGACCGGTATCCGGATGCCGCTGAGATCGATGCCCCACGGCCTGGTCATGGCGATGCAGTCGTCGATCCAGCCGTCGACACCGTCCGCGTACGCGGCACGAAACCGTTCGGAGTGGCCGGGCTCTTCGATCCGGGCCCGCAGCGCGCGGATGTCGGCCTCGGGCAGGTGATGGTCGGGCGAGACCGGGGGCTCGCCGGCGTCCACGGCGGCCAGGGCCTCCGCGGCGAGGCGTTCCACCAGAGGCCGGTAGGACTCCTCACCGGAGGCGGCTCGGGAGAACTCCTCGACATTGCCCGCCGACATCCCGCCGAACCAGTCGAGGCCCTCGGCGTCGAAGGGCGCCGGTCCCACGACGGAGGCGCAGCGGTCGACGCGGCCGGGGAGCACGGCGGCGCAGGCGAGGGCGTGCGGTGCGCCGCCGGAGCCTCCCCACACCGCGAACCGTGACCACCCGTGCAGGTCGACGAGGCGTACGACGTCGTCCACCACGTCGACCACCCGACGCCCTGGACGCCGGGTGGACTCTGCATAGCCGGGGCGGTCAAGCACCAGCAGCTGAACGCCGCGCCGGCTCAGAGCGGCGAGCGACTGAGGGGACAGCAGCCGCGTTCCCGGCGTGCCGTACAGGAAGACCGCTCGGGCGTCGCCTTCCGAGCCGTAGTGGCTGAACGCGACGGTTCGGCCGTCGGGGGTGTCGAACGTCCCGGACCTGTGCGCCACCTGGACGCCGAACGGATCGACCTCGCTGCTCATCACCCCAGTGTCCGGCAGGACACGCGACAGCGGCACATCGCGGCGCCGGCCGGGCGCCCGCGATGTGCCGCTTCGCCACGACGGCCTACGGGTGCCAGAGGACGGCGCTGGGCTGCGCCGGGGTCAGGCCGGCCGAGCCGGTCCAGGTCAGGGCGGACGGCTGGGGGTAGTAGGCCCGGTCCAGGAAGAAGGCCCGGTTGATGGAGGTGACCGTCACCGGAGCGCCGTTGTCCCCGGCGCCCATCGGCTGCCGGATCGCCTCGATGCTCGAGATGTCGGCGGCCGTCGTGCCCTCGGGCAGTTCGACCGTGGTCGCCGCCGGCAGATCCCGGGCGATCGACGACGTCGCGATGGAGTGGTCGGAGCGGTAGAGCGTGGCGGGGGCGGACTTCAGCCGTACGCCGACCGAGACGCCGGGCGCCGAGCCCGCGCCGGCGGGCGCGCCGGTCTCCTTCTTGACCTCGATGAACAGGTAGGTGCGCTGGTCGCCCACGGCGGGGGTCACCGGGTCCGACGGGTTCTCGATCTTCCCCTCGCGGATCATCTCCTGGGCCATGATCGGGTAGGTCCAGCGGTTGCGGTCCATGACGACCTCGCGAGCGCGGTCCTGCGGCCGGGTCCCGGTCATGTCCAGGAAGAAGCGCAGCGGCGCCGGGGCGGTCACGGCGTCGCACATGTTGTTGTTCACCGTGCAGGTCTGCAGCAGCGGATGGTCGCCCTCGTAGCGGCCGGAGAAGTTCAGGGTCTGGTGCTCGGGAGCCTGGTAGACCCCGGAACCGGCGACCCGGTCACCGGCGGCGTCCACCTCGACCCGGTAGACCCACTCGATGTCGGTCGTACGGCCCCATCGCGCCATGAGCGCCGGCGAGTCGGTGCCGCCGTCCTCGTTGCTCCAGATGACCGAGTACTCGAAGATCCGGTGGCCCGGGGTGCCGGCGGGCAACTCCTCGTGCCAGCCGATGAGCGGGGTGTCGGTGCGCGCGTTCTGGTACGCGTCCCCGAGCGACGGCAGGGTGCGGCCCACCACGATGGGCGCGTGCCGCAGCGCGACCTGGTCCGCAGGCGTACGGATGTCCATGCCGCTCAGGACGACCCGGCGGGCGCCCGCCGCACTGCCCTCCCGGGAGAACAGCAGGCTGAGCTTGTGGTGGCCGCGCCGTACGGAGCCGAGCGCGAGGCTGCGGGTGGTCGGTTCGGCGGACGGCACCACCAGGTCGGTGAGGTGGCGGCCGTCGACGCCGACCGAGACCACGGCCGACTCCGCGCCCTGGCGCGCCCACGAGACTCCGGGAGCGGAGACGGTGAAGCGGACCACCGCCTCGCCACCGCCGCTGAGCTCGAAGGGGACGGTCCTGGCCGGACCGCCTCGCTTGATGGTGATCTTGTTCGGGGGTTCGCTCGCGGCGAAGGCGGGGGAGGCCGTGAGGGTGCCGAGCGCGCCGGCCAGCACCAGAAGGGTGACACTCTTGCGGGGGCTCATGATCGCCGACCGTAGAGGCCGAACGTGGCATGCGGGTGAAGAGGATGCGGACTGCCGGTTTCGCTGTCGGTTCAGCGGCAGGGCCTGCAGCGACGGGGCCTGCAGCACCGGTAATCGAACGCATGTTTGACGATGGCCTCTGACCTGGGTAGAACACGGATGTGCCGTATGTTCCGCCCGTCGTCCACGCCGAGCACATCGACGGCCTCGCCTACCTGCTCGGCTGGGAGCGCATGCCCGTCGCCGACGGCGGAGGGTGGGCCGCCCGGCTCGGCTGGGTCGAGATCGACGACGCCGGCGCCTGGAAGCTGCGCGGCGGATCGGTTCCCGCCGGCGCGGTCCGCCAGGTGCCCGGGCAGGACTACTCCCGGGTGCCCAGGGATCCGCGCCCGCGCGACCCCTCCGACACGCGCAGCCAGAACCGCAAGGACAGGCCGGCCGACCGCGCGTACTTCGACGAGATGCTGCGCCGCAGTCCGGGTCCGGACCACGGGCGGCAGACGCGGGACCAGGACGGCGACTTCTGAGCCGGTACGCCCCCCCGGCACTCCGCGCCGCAGGTCCCCACCGACAGGTCTCGCGCTGTGAGCGGCAGTCCGGGCCTGGGCTATCCGTCGCGGGCCCGGCCGTCCTGGGCGAGCCGGTCGAGAAATCGCCGGACCGCGCGGGGACCGCGCAACAGGTGGAGGTCCGCGTGCGGGGCGTCCGAGCCGATCGCCCGCATCAGGCGGGGGAGACTGCGTCGCCGGTAGGCCCACACCCAGCGCCAGAAGTCGGCGCGCTCGCGGCCACGCCGGATCGCCCGCCAGGCACACCGTGGCAGGGAGAAGTCCAGCACGATGACGGTGTCGGCGGCCTGGAGCCGTACGTCGAGGACGTCGTAGGGGCCGAGGTCGCCGTCGAGGATCCAGGCCTCGTGCCGCACCAGCTCCCGTTGGCGAGCCGCCCACCGGGCCGGAGCCGTCGCGGTGAGATCGGGCTTCCAGAACAACGCGTCCAGCTCGATGACGGGCAGCCGCGTCACCTCGCCCAGCCGGCGGGCGAAGGTCGTCTTGCCCGCACCGCCCCGGCCGAGGATCACCACCCGTCTCACACTCCCCATGATGACCCGGGGGCAGGTTCGTCGTACGGCTTCGCTACGTTGCCAGCATGGCGGAATTCGTACTGGTGGCGGGCGCGTGGCTGGGAGCGTGGGCGTGGGACGAGGTGGTGCCGGAGCTGCGTGCGGCGGGCCACGGCACCCACCCGCTGACGCTGTCCGGCCTCGCCGAGAAGCAGGGCGTGCCGGCCGGGCAGCAGACCCACGTGCAGGACATCGTCGACGAGGTCGAACGTCACGATCTGCGGGAGGTCCTCCTGGTCGGGCACAGCTACTCCGGAATCCCGGCCGGTCAGGCCGCCGGGCGGATCGGCGACCGGCTGGCCCGGGTGGTCTTCGTCGACTCCGACGTGCCGGTCGACGGCGGGTCGTTCGTGTCCGGCTGGCCGGACGGCCGGGCGATGGTGGAGGCCTCGATCGCCGAGCACGACGGCTGCTGGGCGCCGCTGACCGCGGCCGACTACGAGGGCCAGGGGCTCACCGGCGAGCAGATCGCACGGATCGTGGACGGCGCGACGCCGCACCCGGGTGCCACGCTGACCGATCCGGCGGTGCTGGCCCGGCCGCTCGGCGAGCTCCCGGCGACGTACGTCAAGTGCCTGCTCGACGGCGACGAGCCCAACGACGAGGTGGCCGGGCTGCTGACCAGCGAGCACTGGCGGCTGGTCGAGATGGACACCGGCCACTGGCCCATGTTCTCCCAGCCGCGCGAGCTGGCGCGGATCCTGCTGGCCGAGGCCGCGGCCGCGGGGTGAGTTTCCGCGCCCGCGCCGGACTGCCGTAGCGTGCTCGGAGGTGCCGGCCGGTGAGCGAGGACGGAGGGCGGCCGTTGGGCGCGGGTGACGACGACGCGGTCGTGGCGGCCGCGCGGGCGGGTGACGAGTCCTCGTTCGCGGCCCTCGTCGAGCGTCATCGGGCGGAGTTGCGGGTGCACTGCTACCGCATGCTGGGCTCGTTCGACGAGTCGGAGGACCTGGTGCAGGAGACGTTCCTGCGCGCCTGGAAGAACCTCGGCGGCTTCGAAGGGCGCTCGACGTTCCGGGCCTGGCTGTACCGCATCGCGACGAACGCGTGCCTGGACGCTCTCGACGGACGGGCACGCCGGGTCCTCCCGCACCACGTGTCGGGGCCGTCGGATCCCGGCCGCGCGCTGCCGCCCCGTACCGACCTCGAGTGGCTGCAGCCCTACCCGGATCGGCTGTGGGAGCCGGCCGCGCCGAGCGAGGCCGAGCCGGACGCCGTCGTGGTCGTCAGGGAGACGATCGAGCTGGCGTTCCTGGCCGCGATCCAGCATCTGCCGCCGAGGCAGCGGGCGGTGCTGATCCTGCGCGACGTGCTCGGCTGGCCGGCCAGGCAGACCGCGGCGTTGCTGGAGGGCAGCGTCGCCTCGGTGAACAGCGCGCTGCAACGGGCCAGGGTCACGCTGAAGGAGCACCTGCCCGAACGCCGCCTGGAATGGGCGCCGTCGAGTGAGCCCACCGAGGACGAGCGGGCGGTGTTGCGGCGCTACATGGACGCCGTCGAGCGCGCCGACCTCGCCGCGGTGGCCGACCTGCTCGCCGAAGAGGTCCGGACGATGATGCCGCCCTACCCGATGTGGTTCGAGGGGCGCGACGCGGTGCTGGCGGCGCTGGCGGCGAGCTGGGACCCCGGCGCGCCGGGCCATGTGGGCACGTTCCGGATGCTGCCCACCCGGGCCAACCGGCAGCCGGCCGCGGCGGCCTACGTGCGGCCCCCCGGCGAGCCCGCGTACCGTCCCTTCGCGATCGCCGTGCCGTGGATCGAGGACGGCCGCATCATGGAGATCACCGCATTCCATGATCTCGATCTGTTCCCGGCGTTCGCGCTGCCGGCGGTGTTGCCACCGGCGCACCGATGAGTTCCCGGGCGATCCGCCGTCTCAACAGGGGTCAATCACTTGACCTCGATGGAGGTAGATCACATGGGCAAGCTCCTGTACTCGGGCACCATGTCGCTGGACGGCTTCATCGCCGGCCCAGGCGGCGACATGTCCTGGTTGACCGAGCATCTCGGGCCCAACCCGGCGGTGGACGAGCTGATCGGCCAGATCGGCGCCCTTCTGGTCGGCGCCCGCACCTTCCGCGGCGACGACCCGCACCGGGACACGGCCAAGGAGGGCAAGCCGTTCGGCGGGGGGTGGGCCGGGCCGCAGATCGTGCTGACCCACCACGCCCCGGAGACACCGGTGCCGGATGTCACCTTCGTCGATGACCTCCGCGCCGCCGTCACCGTCGCCAGTGCCGCCGCGGGTGACAAGTACGTCAACGTCCTCGGCGCCGACACCGCCCGGCAGTGCCTCGACGCGGGCCTGCTCGATGAGATCTTCGTGTGCGTCGCGCCGGTGCTGCTCGGCGACGGCGTCCGGCTGTTCGACCACCCGGGCGGGACCAACGTCAGGCTCGAACGCCTCGGCCTGACCCACGCGCCGCAGGCGACGAACCTCTGGATGCGGGTCGTCCGATGAGCCTGTCCAGCGCCTTCTCAGGGCGATCATGAACGGGGTGCCGTCGTCGGTGTGGCGGCAGCAGGTGCGCCCGCGGCACTGCGATGCCCAGGGGATGCTGCACGCCGCCCGGTACTACGAGTACTTCGAGGACGCGTTCCTGGACTGGCTCGATCGGCATGCCGGTGGCTACCGCTCGCTCCGCTCGGCCGGCACCGACCTGGTGATCGTCGCCAACGGGTGCGAGTACCGCCGCCCGGCCCGGCTGGACGAGTTGCTGTCCATCGAGACCCGGCCGGTCGCCGCGGGCACCAGCTCGCTGACGGTCTCGTTCACGGTCCGGAACGACGAGGGGGTCCTCGCGATCGGCAAGGCCAGCTACGTGTGCGTCGCCGACGGCTCCGCCGTGCCGATACCCCCGAGCCTGCGCCGTCTCCTACCCGTGAGCGGACCCTCCGAGGGGCGTCCGGCGTAACAGATGATCAATGGCCGCAGGGTCCATCCTCGATGGGCCTCGCGGCGAATACGCAGGTCACGGCCCTGAGTCGGCCAGATGTCCTTTACCGATCGTCGGCTACCCTCGGTCGACCGCTGCCGAAGCAGACCTGGTCGTACGCGCCTATCGAGGAAGGACGACCCGATGACGCTGATGCCCCGCCTGCGCTCGATCCAGGCGCGCTACACGACGACCGCGACGGCGCTGTTACTGATCGTTCTGATCGCGGTGGGAGTGAGCCTGGACCTGGCGACCCGGTACAAGATCCAGGACGACATCTTCTTCAACGCCCAGCGCGTCGCCGGCGCCCGGGCCGCGATGCTGCGGTACGGCGGCCTGCCGCACCTGATCCCCGACTCCCCCGGCGCCAGGTTCATCCAGGTGGTGGACGTCCATGGCAGCGTCCTGAGCGCCAGCAGGGAGGCATCGGGGAAGCCGCCGATGAGCTCCCTCCGCCCCCCGGCCGACGACCGGCTCCAGAAGCAGACCAGGTGCTCCTGGCGGCAGGGCTGCATCATGCTCATGGCGGACCGGGTGACTCCCGCGCCCGACTCTCCGATCCTCTATGCCGGTGTGCCGCAGCCGGCCCTTCTGCGGGGACACCGCCTGGAGGGCTTCACCGCCGGGGGCGCCCTCGTCCTCCTGGTCCTCGGAGCAGGGTTGACGTGGTACGTGGTGGGCCGGATGCTGCGGCCGGTGGCGGCGATCCGCGCCCGGATGTCCGAGATCACGGTGAGCGACCTCAGCCTGCGAGTCCCCATGCCGCCGGGTGAGGACGAGATCGTGGAACTGGCCCGGACCGCCAATCAGACCCTGGCCCGGCTGGAGGCGGCGGTGGAGCAGCAGCGCCAGTTCGCCTCCACCGCCTCCCATGAGCTCAGGACACCGATCACGAGCCTGAACCTGCATCTGGAGGAGGCGCTGCGCTACCCGGACGAGGTCGATCCGCGCGAAGCCATCCGGAGCGCCCTGGCGGCCACCGGCCGGCTAGGGGCGATCGTCGACGACCTGTTGCTGCTGGCCCGGCTGCGCGCCGCCGATCCGGCGCCGCGCGAGCTGATCGACCTCGGCACGCTGGTGCGGGAGGAGGCGGCCCAGTTCCGCGGTCCGCCGGTGCACGTGCACTCGGCCTCCGACGTGCGGGTCCGCGGGTCCCGGATCCAGCTCATCCGGGTGCTGAGCAACCTGCTGAGCAACGCCGAGCGGCACGCCGAGACCGGCGTTGAGATCTTCGTCGAATCCGCGGACGGCCAGGCCACCGTGACCGTGGTCGACGACGGCGTCGGCATCGAACCGGCCGACCGTGAGCGCGTCTTCGAGCGCTTCACCCGGCTGGACGACGGGCGCCTGCGCGACGCCGGCGGCAGCGGGCTCGGCCTGGCCATCTCCCGCGACATCGCGAACGCCCACAACGGAACCCTGGGCATCGAGGACTCGCCACGAGGCGCCCGGTTCGTCCTCCGGCTGCCGCTGGGACGCGAGGACGCGGTGTGACCGGACCGTAGGGAGGCGGAGACCGGCCGCCGTCACTGCCGCCCGCATCCCGGAATCATCTTTCCAGTCGCAACTCGGCAACATTGGAATGGAAATTCCAGTTGTTGTAGGCTGCGGGCATGACGCAGGCCGCATCGGCACCGGGCTCCACGGCGGGGCGCGAGGTCACCGCGCGCGGCCGGTCCACCCGCGACCGGATCGTCCGGGCCGCCGCCGAGCTGATGTTCCTGCGGGGCGTCGCGGGCACCAGCATCCCGGATGTCCTGGAGGCGGCGGGTGTCAGCGCGTCTCAGGTCTACCACTACTTCGGCGACAAGCACGGCCTGGTCCGCGCCGTGATCGCCCACCAGATCGAGGTGGCGCTGGAGCACCAGCGCCCCGTCCTCGACCGCCTCGACAGCTTCGAGGCACTGGAGCTGTGGCGCGACGGCGTCATCGCCGTGCAGCGGGCGCGGGACTGCCGGGGCGGCTGCGAGATCGGGTCGCTGGCCGGCGAGCTCGTCGAGACCGACGCGGTCGCGCGGGCGGATCTCGTCGCGGCCTTCGACCGGTGGGAGACCCCGATCCGCACCGGGCTGCGCGCCATGCAGCGACGCGGTGAGCTGTCCGCCGACGCCGACCCCGCGCGCCTGGCCACCGCGATGCTGGCGGCCGTGCAGGGCGGACTGCTGCTGACCCAGGTACGACGGAGCACCGAGCCGCTGTACGCCGCGATCACTGCCGTGATCGATCACATCCGGACCTTCGCCGTCGCGGCGTACGACGACGACGCCCTCCGAGCCGGCAGGACCCCGTGATGCTGAAGGCCGGCCGCGCCCAGGAGGAGATCCGCCAGCACAATCTCGGCGCCCTGCTCCGGCACGTGCACCTGGGCGGCCCGATGTCCCGCGCGGTGCTGGCCGGCCGGATGGGCCTCAACCGCAGCACGATCAAGGCGCTGACCGACGAGCTCACCGCGGCGGGCCTGGTCCGCGAGGAGCTCCCGAAGGGCTCCGGCAAGGCGGGCCGTCCGTCGCTGGTGGTCCGGCCGGAGTCGGAGCGGGTGTACGTACTCGCCTTCGACGTCGCCGTGGACCGGCTGGTCGCCGCCCGGGTCGGGCTGGGCGGCACGGTCCTGGACCGCAGGGAGGCGGTCCGGGCGCGCGCCGGGGCCGACCTCGACGACGTGGTCGGGGTGCTCGCCGGGTTCGCCCGCCGGTTGCACCGCGACGCGCCCCCGGACTCGGTGTGCGTCGGAGCCGGCGCCGCCTACTGCGGCATGATCCGGCCCGGTGACGGGATGGTGCGGTTCGGGCCGGACATGGGCTGGGTGGACCAGGCCTTCGGTACCGAACTCGGCGTCAGGCTCGGGCTCGGGCTGCCGGTGTCGGTGGGCAACGAGGCCCACCTGGGCGCGCTGGCCGAGCACCAGCGCGGGGCGGGCATCGGCTTCCAGAACCTCATCTACCTGCACGGGGACGTCGGCGTGGGCGGCGGCATCATCGTCGGCGGCAAACTGCTGGACGGCGACGGCGGGTACGGCTGCGAGCTCGGGCACATGCTGGTGAACCCCTATGACGGCCGGCCCTGCGGGTGTGGCTCGCGCGGCTGCCTCGAGGCGGAGGTCGGCGAGCGGGCCCTGCTGGACGCAGCCGGCCGGTCCCCCGACCTGGTCGGCCGCGACGCCGTGCGGGACGTGGTGCACGCCGCCGGTCGCGGCGACCTCATGGCCCAGGACGCCCTGCGCCGGATCGGCGACTGGCTCGGCATCGGGGTGGCGAACCTGATCAATCTCTTCAACCCCGGCCTGGTGATCTTCGGCGGGATGCTGCGTGAGGTCTACCCGGGCTCGGCCGCCCAGGTCCGCGACCGGATCGCGGCCAACGTCCTGGTGATCTCCCGCGAGCGGGTACGGCTCAGTACCTCGGCTCTCGGGGACGACGCCACCCTGATCGGCGCGGCCGAGCTCGCCTTCTCCGACGTACTGGCCAGCCCCCTGGACACCCTCGCCCGCACGACATCATGATCCACCTTTCTCTTTGCATTCCGCGCACCCTTCCCGGCGGGCGGCCGCCGTGCGATCCGGGACAGGTCCGACCGGTGACCACCGGGAATCGTTCGAGTCGCGGGCAGGTGCTTCTAAGCTCCCCTGCATGGCTAAGTACTTCGACGTGCATCCGGACAACCCGCAACCCCGGGCGCTCCGTCAGGTGGTCGACCTCCTCCGCGCGGACGGGCTGATCGCCTACCCGACGGACTCGTGCTTCGCACTCGGGTGCCGGCTGGGCAACAAGGAGGGCCTCGACCGGATCAGGGAGATCCGCCGTCTCGACACCGGCCACCACTTCACCCTGATGTGCAAGGACTTTGCGCAGCTCGGCCAGTTCGTCCAGGTCAGCAACGCGCTGTTCCGCTCGATCAAGGCGGCGACGCCCGGCAGCTACACCTTCATCCTGCCGGCGACGAAGGAGGTGCCGCGCCGGCTGCTGCATCCGAGGAAGAAGACCGTCGGCGTGCGCATCCCCGACCACGTCGTGACCCAGGCGCTGCTGACCGAGCTCGGCGAGCCGCTGCTGTCGAGCACCCTGCTGCTGCCCGATGAGACCGAGCCCATGACCCAGGGCTGGGAGATCAAGGAAACGCTCGACCACGTGGTGGACGCCGTGATCGACTCCGGCGAATGCGGGGCGGTCCCGACGACGGTCATCGACTTCTCGCAGGCCGAACCCGAGATCCTCCGCCGAGGGGCCGGAGACCCCTCCCTGTTCGAGTAGACGACCCGGCGAGGACGCCGCGGGTGTTCTGTGGCCGGTAGGTCGAGGACCCGCGGGCGGCTCACGCGTCGCGCAGCCGCAGCAGGAGCCCTCCGCCCAGGAGCGCCGCGGCGGCCCAGGCGGCGAGCACACCGAGGCCCGCCCATGGGCTGAGGGGCAGGTGAGGGAGATCGACGGTGGCCTGGATGGCGAGCCCCGCGTTCATCGGCGAGATCTGCCAGAGGTGCCGCTTCCAGTCCAGGTCGGGGACCATGAAGATGACGACCGGGAAGAGGTACAGCAGGCCGAGCACGCCCCCGATGGCCGCCGCGGAGTCCCGTAGGGCGGTGGCGATGCCGAGGCTGAGCAGGGCGATCAGTGCGAGGTAGAGGACCGAGCCGGCGGCCGCCCGCAACGTCGGGCCGTCGGTCAGGGACAGCGGCGGGTAGCCGTGCGCGGCGGTGAAACCGTTGCCGGGCAGGATGAGCCGTCCGGCCAGCACGGAGGCGAGCACGGCGACGGTCCCCGCGGCCAGCGTCAGGCCGGTGATGAGGGCCGCCTTGGCGGCCAGGAAGGTGGTCCGGCGCGGCATCGCCGTGAGGGTGGTGCGGATCATGCCGGTGCCGTACTCGCCGCTGATCGCCAGTACGGCCAGCATGGCGACGACCGCCTGTCCCACCTGGATCCCGAGGAGGCTGATCCTGGCGGCGTCCTGGTCGCAGCCCGCCGATGGGCAGGTCACGGCCGCGGACGCCCCGGCGCTCACGGCGACGGTCAGGGCGACGGTCGCGAGCAGCAGCCCGCCGGGGCCCGCCACGGTGCGCAGTTTCGTCCACTCCGCGCGCAGTTCCCGCCTCATGCGTCCCTCCGGTGCAACCGCCGGGCGGCCAGGCCGAGGGCGAGCGCGGCGTAGCCGCAGAACACCGCGAAACCCGCCCACGGCGCCAGCGGGTAGTAGCCCGCCGAGGGTGCGTAGTGGCCGATCACCTGGGGATACTCCGGGATGCTCTGCAGGACGGCGAAGCCTGCGGCCGGGGTGAGCCGTAGCAGCCACTCCGACAGGCCCTCGGGCAGGACGGAGGCGGTCGCCAGGATGTAGGGCAGGACGATCAGTGTGATGGCGGTGATGACCGCCACGACGCTGCGCCGGAACAGCGCGCCGAGGGCGAGGGCGAAGACGGCGGTGACGGCGAACAGCGCCGCGGCGCCGGCGAAGACCCGCGCCTCGGTCAGCGAGGACACCGGGAGGACGTGGTTGCCGTTGGCGCCCAGGATATGCGTCCCGAGCGGGACGGTGACGAGGACGGCGGCCAGCCCGGCGACGAAGGCGGCCACGCCGATCACGATGGCCTTCGCCGCGAGCGCCCGGCCGCGCCGCGGGCTGGCCAGCAGGGTGGTGCGGATCAGTCCCCGCCGGTACTCGGCGGTGATGAACATCACCGCCACGACGATCACCACGATCAGGCTGATCATCGCGCCGGTCAGGGTCGCCTCGAGGGTGGTGCCGTCCGAGCTCGGCGCGATGTCGCCGTGCCCGGTCACGGTGTACGTCCCGCCGGACTCCTTGACCCCGCCCGGATGGTGGATTCCGCCGGGGCCGTCGCCGGCGGCGGCTCCGATGTCGTCGCGGGTCCACGCGCCGCCGGGCGCCGTGCCCTGCAGGCTGACCTGGTCGAAGACGGCGGTGACCGTGGCCAGGCGCATCTGCTCGATGACCCCGCCGAGAGAGTTCGCCTTCACTGTCAGGTCGCCCGGGGAGGCGACGAAGAGCCCGATCTGCACCGTGGCGGGCAGCCCGGCCAGCTGAGCCGTGCCGACCTTGGACCAGTGCGTGCCGTCGGCCGACTCGTAGCCGGTGAGCGTGTCACCGGAGCGGGTCAGCCGGAGCCAGCGCGGGGATGTGGCGGAGACGCCGCCCGGCCGGCCGGCGGTGTCATGGGTGAAGTCGTGCTGCATCCGGACCCCGTGGGCGCCGGTGAGCATCATGGCCGCGTACGTCGATCCCTGCCGGGTGCCGTCCTTGACGATGATCCCGGCCTTGGCCCACGGGACCATTCCGGGGATGATCTTGTCGTGGTCGGGCGGGGGGTAGGTGATGACACCGGTCATCGAGGTCAGCCGGACGGTGATGGCGCCGTCGCCGGCCAGCGGCCGGTGCACGAAGAAGAACTTGTCGTCCACGGCCTCGCCGCCCGGTCCCACCGGGACGGCCGGACAGGCGACCTCGACCGGGCCGTTGCTGCACGAGGAGCGGCTGCCCGTCGCGAAGAGCAGCCCGAGCAGCACCGTGAGCAGCGCCGCGACCACCAAGGCGATCATCCAGCCGCGTACGGTCCGGAGCTTGGTCCACTCCGCGCGCAGCAGCTGTGCCATGCCGTCGCGCCCGGCTTGCCGGTCCGAGCGGTACGGGGCGAGAGTGGTCATCGTGCCGCCTCCTCTGTCTCGGCGGCGCGGAACTCCACCGCTTCCCGGGTGAGGTCCAGATAGGCCTCCTCGAGGCTTGCGCGGTGGGCGGCCACCTCGGAGAACGGCACCGCGTTCGCGTTGAGGAGCGTCACGATGCGCTCGGCCGCCAGCCCGGAGACGGTGAGCGTGTCGCGGTCGGTGACGGCCACGGTCGCGCCGGCGTGCGCCAGCGTCTCCATCGCCTCCGGCCGCGCCGTGGTGCGCAGCGTGACCCGGCCGCGGGACGCCGTCGCGATCAGGTCGGCCACGCTGGTGTCCGCGACGACCCGGCCGCGGCCCACCACCACGAGATGGCCGGCGGTGTCCTGGATCTCGCTCATGAGGTGACTGGACACCAGCACGGCGCGGCCCTCGGCGGCCAGCGACCGCAGGAAGCCGCGTATCCACACGATGCCCTCGGGATCCAGCCCGTTGAACGGCTCGTCGAGCATGAGCACCGGAGGGTCGCCGAGCAGCGCCGCGGCGACGCCGAGCCGCTGCCGCATGCCCAGCGAGTAACCGCCCGCCTTCCGCCGGGCCGCCGACCGCAGCCCGACCTGCTCGATGACCTCGTCGACCCGCGTGGCGGGCAGGCCCTGGGAGTGGGCCAGCCACAGCAGATGGTTGCGGGCGGTACGGCTCGGCTGCAGCGCGGCGGCGTCGAGCAGCGCCCCGACGTGGTTCAGCGGGTGCCGCAGGCTCCGGTACGACCGCCCGCCGATCGACGCACGGCCCTCGTCGGGCGTGTCCAGGCCGACGATCACCCGCATCGTGGTCGACTTGCCCGCGCCGTTGGGGCCGACGAAACCGGTCACCTGCCCCGGCGACACCGTGAAGGACATCCCGTCCAGCGCCATGACCTGGCCGAACCGCTTGCGCAATCCGGTGACTTCGATGGTTGCTTCCATGCCAGGGAGACTAGGCAGCGGCGGGAAGGCGATCGTCACGCCGCGGAGCCATCTTCGTCGTCGCTGGCACCAGGGACGGCGCATCCCTCACGCGAGGGATGCCGGAACGCCTGGCAGCCGGGACAATGACCTTCGTGGACCGAGCGTACGACCGGCGCGGCGGATGGGCCGGCAGGGGACGGCGGATCGCCGCGGCCCCGTACGCGCCCGTCGTGGCCGGGGTGTCGCTCGCGCTGCTCGCGACGGCCGAGTCGTTCGCGCATGCCGGGCGTACGCCGCTGGCCGGGGCGGGCGGCAGGCCGCTGTACTTCATGGTGTTCGGGCTGCTCGGCCTGGCCACCACGCTGCCCCTGGCGCTGCTGTGGACGCAGCCGGCCGCGGCCGCCGTGGTCGTGTCCGCGACGAGCGTGCTGTCGCTCGCCGCCTTCCAGACGCTGACCGTGGCGGGCGTCGGTGCGCAGCTGATCGCCGGATACCGGCTCGGCCGCGGGGGGTCGCCGGCACTGGCCGTACTCCTCGCCGTGCCGTTCCCGATCCTGGCGCTGGCGGGCGGCGAGCCATGGCTTCCCACGTTGCTGCTCGCCTCCCTGGCCCCGGCGGCGGCCCTGGCCGGGATCGCGCAGCGGGCGCGCGGCGACGTCCTGGCGAACACCGCCGCCCAGCAGGCCATCGCGGGCACCCTGCTGGAGCACACGGCGCGCGGCGAACGCGCTCGCATCGCCCGCGAGCTGCACGATGTCGTCGCCCACCACATCTCCATGGTCGCCGTGCAGGCGGAGACGGCCCGGCTGGTCGTCCCGGGGATGCCGGCCGCCGGTGCGGAACGGCTGTCCGCCATAGGCGACACCGCCCGGGCGGCCCTGACCGAGATGCGGCGGCTGCTCGGCGTGCTGCGCGAGGACGCGAAGGGGGACGCGGCGGACCGGCGGCCCCAGCCGGGCCTGCGCCTGCGGGAGCTCAACGAGCTGCTCGACGAGTCACGGGAGGCGTCCGCGACGGGCACTCGCCTCATCCTCCGCGGATCGCCGGTCGAGCTCGACCCCGGTGTCGAGCTGGCGGGCTACCGCATCGTCCAGGAGGCCCTCACCAATGCCCGGCGGCACGCGCCGGGCGCCGCGGTCGACGTGGAGCTGCACTACACCGGCGACGCCCTGCGGCTGCTCATCCGAGACAACGGGCCCGGCCCGTCCATGGCGGCGCCGGCCGGCGGTCACGGGCTGTCCGGCATGCGGGAGCGCGCGGCGGCCGTCGGTGGCGAGCTGCGCGCCGGTCCCGCCACCGGTGGCGGCTTCCTGGTCGAGGCCAGCCTGCCCGGAAGGGACGAGACGGCCGGATGAGCGAGCAACCCCCGGCCGTACGTATCGTCGTCGCCGACGATCACCTGGTGGTCCGGACCGGATTCACCGAACTGCTCGACACCCAGCCGGACTTCACGGTCGTCGGTACGGCCTCGGACGGGGCCGAGGCGGTACGTATCTGCCGTGAGCTGTCGCCCGACGTCGTCCTGATGGACGTCCGCATGCCGGGCATGGGCGGCATCGAGGCCACCAGGGAGCTCGCCGGCTCCACCGCCGGGCCGCGCGTCCTCATCCTGACGACCTTCGACCTGGACGAGTACGTCTACGACGCGCTGCGCGCCGGAGCCAGCGGGTTCCTGCTCAAGGACGTCACCGCCGAGCGGCTCTTCGACGCGGTCCGAGTGATCGCCGTAGGCGAAGCGCTGCTGGCCCCCGCGGTCACCCGCCGTCTCATCAGCGAGTTCGCCCTGCTGCACCGTGCGCCCGAGGCGCCCTCCACGGCCGCCCTCACCGCGCTCACCCCTCGCGAGACGCAGGTCCTGCGGCTGGTCGCCGAGGGCCTGTCCAATCCGGAGATAGCACGCCGGTTGACGGTCACCGAGGAGACCGTGAAGACGCACGTGAGCCGCGTGCTGAACAAGCTCGGGCTGCGCGACCGGACGCAGGCGGTCGTCACCGCGTACGAAACAGGACTGGTAGTGCCCCGCTCCCGGCCGAGCTGAGACGAAGAAGAAGCGGCCCCCCCAGAGGAGGAGGGGCCGCTTCAGGTGGATGTGCGGTGCCTCACGAGGAGGCTAGTGGGATCCTCCAGGTCCCTGACCGGCCTCGCCGTTGCCGGGGGAGTGCGCGGCCTGGTGTTGGAGGATCGTGTAGACGGCCTCGGCGATGTCCGTCTCGGCCGCCTTCAGCGTGGAGCGGCCATTGCCGGGACCGTACGGCTTCCCACCGACCGTGACCGTGGCCCGGTAGGTCCGGTTGTGTTCCGGGCCGCTCCCGGTGCAGACGTACTCGGGCTTGCCCAGTCCCAGGGCGGAGGCGAGGGCCCCCAGTGAGGCCTTCCAGTCCAGGGCAGGCACGCCCCGGGCGACCGCCCGGTCGATGAGCCCGCCGAACAGCCGAAGCACCATGGCGAAAACCTCCTCGTCGCCGCGGTCCAGGTAGACCGCACCGATCAGAGCCTCCATGGTGTCGCCCAGGATGGACTTCTTGTCGCGCCCGCCGCTGCTCTCTTCGCCGGTGCCGAGCCGGATGTACGCTCCCACATTGCAGGAGCGAGCCACCTCGGCCACTGCCCGCTGGTTGACCACCGCAGCGCGCAACTTCGCCAGCACACCCTCCGGCACCGCAGGGTAACGGTCGAAGAGCGTACTGGCGATGACAAAGTCCAGCACCGAGTCGCCGATGAATTCCAGCCGCTCGTTGTTCTGGCCGCCGCGCTCGTATGCGTACGAGCGGTGCGTCAAAGCGAGTTCGAGCAACTGCGTGTCGCTGAACGTGACACCGAGCGACTCTTGCAGCTCGGCCCAATCCGGCGCCGAACCGTCCGTCATGTCGGAGCCGCGAGTCGGATCTTGCTGCGACCCAGGGTCAATGACTGTCATGTTTCTCCTTGGTTTGTAGTACTTCAGGTGTCCCTGAGACACCTGAGTGAGACCGTACAGACGCTCACATGGAACGCAACCGAGGCGAAAGCCCCTGGTCTCGACCTGGGCGGAGCTCCCGGTGCGCGGAGCCCGAGCGTGATCAAGCAGTCGCGGGGATGCCGTCCTCGCCGCCGAGGCCCGGCCGGCTCGCGGCCAGGGATCCGATCAGCGCCGCGTGCAACGCGCTCTCCACGGTCTCGTGCAACCTGAGGCGGGAACCGGCCAGGAGGAGGGCGGTCCCGGGCCGCGCGGCGGCCAGGTGCACCCCGGCGCCGTGCCGTTCGGCGTGGGCGCGGGCATCGAGCAGCACCTGGAGACCGGCGCCGTCCAGGGACGCCAGCTCCTCCAGATCGAACACCAGGTGGTCGCCCGGGTGCCGGCGGGCCTGCCGCACGAACTCCTCCACCTGGCCGGCGACCGTGACGTCCAGATCCCCGGCCACGACGACGACCACGACCCCTGCCAGCAGGCGCCGGCTGGACAGCTTCAGTGGCTCCATCCCCTTCTCCCCAGCTATCGATAGCGGTGTTCACAAGCGCTATGTACTGGTATTCGGCCGCAATTCAGGACAGGTTGCATGGCCGGGGAACGGATCGGCAGGCGGCGCACCGCCTGGGAACGGCGCCTCGACCGGCCGGGCGGGTGGGGGCCACGTACGCGCTGGCGTCGCGCACTCCCGGAACGGCTCGATCCCCCGGCGACCGCGGCGGAGTTGCGCCGGGACTCCGGGGGATCGGGTGAGGTGCTCAGAGGCGGGCCGGGAGGGCGCGGACGGTGAGGACGGCGGTGGCCAGGACGACCGCCGCGGTGGCCAGGATGCCGAGCCCGGCGCCGTGGACGAAGGCGCCGGCGAGGCTGGTGTGCAGGGAGTGTGCCGCTTCCGGCGGAAGGTGCCGGGCGATCGCGGACGCGGCCCCCACGGACTGCGCGCCGGGCAGGTGGCCCATGCTGTCGGTGTAGGAGGTGGCGGCGATGCTGCCGACGACCGCCACGCCCAGCACGGTGCCGAGGTTGCGGGTGGTGTTGTTGACCGCCGAGCCGACGCCGGTCTTGGCGGGCGGCAGCGAGGACATGATCGACTGTGTGGCGGGAGCCATGGTCAGCCCGATCCCCGTGCACAGGACCGTTGCCGCGATCAGGTAGTGCGGGTAGCCGGAGCCGCCGTCGGCGGTGGTGAAGGCCGCCAGCCCGGCCGTGGCGGTCAGCAGACCGGCGGTCACCGTGGCCCTGATCCCGAACCGGGCGGCCAGCCTGGTGCCGACCGGAGCGGCGACGGCCAGGGCGATCGCGGACGGAAGTGACCGCACTCCGGCCGCCAGTGGCGAGTAGCCGAGCACGAACTGGTAGATCTGGGTGAGGACGAAGGTCGCGCCGCTCAGCCCGAAGAACAGCACCATGATGGCGGCCGAGCCCGCGGTGAAGCGGGCACTGCGGAACAGCGACAGGTCCAGCATCGGGTGGTCGCTGCGGACCTGCGAGTAGGCGAAGGCGCCCAGCAGTGCCGCGCTGACCGCGGTACGGATCAGGGTGCCCGAGGAGGTCCAGCCGCCCTCACCGGCCTGGATGACGGTGTAGGTCAGGGCGCCGAAGCCCGCGGCCGCCAGCAGGGTGCCGGCCGGGTCCAGCCGCGGCCGGTACGGGGCCTTGGAGGCGGGGACCAGGAACCACCCGGCGACCAGTGCGAGGGCGACGAACGGGACGTTGACCGCGAAGATCGCGCTCCACGAGTAGTGCGCCAGCAGCCAGCCCCCGGCGGTCGGGCCGATCGCCACCCCGATGCCGCTGACCGCCGACCAGATGCCTATCGCCTTGGCGCGCTCGGCCGGGTCGGTGAACACCTGCATCAGGATGGCCATGGTCGCGGGCATGATGAACGCGGCACCGATGCCCATGACGGCGCGCATGACGATGAGCTGGGTGGCGGTTGCGGACAACGCGGCACCGAGCGAGCCCACGCCGAAGACGGCCATGCCGGCGGTCAGCGCCAGGTGCCGGCCGTACCGGTCGCCCAGGCTGCCGGCGGGCAGCAGCAGCGCGGCGAAGACAAGGGTGTAGGCGTCGACGATCCACGCCAGCTCGGTCGCCCCGGCGTGCAGGGACGCGGCGAAGGTGGGGATGGCGACGTTGACGATCGTGGTGTCGATCACGATCACCAGCAGGGACAGCGACAGCACCGCCAGCGTGTACCAGCGGCGGGGGTCGCCGGGTACCGGGGCGGGAGCGGACATGGTTCGGACGGG
This sequence comes from Actinomadura scrupuli, assembly GCF_050971785.1. Classification (NCBI taxonomy): domain Bacteria; kingdom Bacillati; phylum Actinomycetota; class Actinomycetes; order Streptosporangiales; family Thermomonosporaceae; genus Actinomadura; species Actinomadura scrupuli. The sequence goes on from NZ_JBPCCU010000006.1 coordinate 534,632, forward strand.
TGCGGTGCTCGGAGGAGCGGGGGGTGCGCCGGCCATCTTCATGGCCTCCGTTCTTGATTGATCAACCTATCAATGACTGAAGAAAAAAAAAATCAGGCCCGCGGTCCCTCGAAGGGGGACACGGTGGTGTAGTCGGCGGGGAGTTCGAGCACGGAGCCCAGGTTGAGCAGCATGCCGGTCGCCATGAAGCGGGAGACCGTGCCGCGGTCGGCGCCGGACAGTTTCCGCACCAGGTCGAAGACCTCCATGAAGCCGGCTCGCATGGCCGCGCGGATCTCCGGGTCGGCGGAGGCCGCGTGACCCTGGAGCTGGCAGCGCGGCGCGTCGGGGTTGGCGAGCAGGGTGCGGTAGCGGCCTCCCATCAGGGTCAGCGACTCCTCCGGTGAGGCCGCCGGCCGCCAGGCCGCGGTGAAGGCGTCGCGGATCTGCTCGCGGACCTGTTCCTGGCAGGCCAGGAACAAGGTCTTCTTGTCGGGGAACAGCGCGTAGATGTAGGGCTGGGAGATCCCGGCCCGCTTGGCGATCGCGGCCGTCTTGGCCGCGTGGTAGCCGTGCTCGGCGAATTCGTGGATCGCCGCCTCCAGCACCTGCTCGCGGCGCTGGTCTGCTGTCGGGCGATCGCTCATGACGTCATTATTGATTGGCCAATCAGGGCCTGTCAAGCCCATGGCTCCTGGTTGACGTTGTCAACCTCCGGGATTAGGTTGACGATGTCAACCTCAGTCGGGACGGAGTACGAGATGCACGAGCGGCAGCGGGCGATAGTCACCGGGGCGACGTCGGGGATCGGAGAGGCGATCGCACGGTCGCTGGCGGCGGCCGGGCGGACCGTCGTCATCGTGGGACGCGACGGCCGACGGCTGGACGACGCACGGGAACGGATTCTCGCCGCCGTGCCGGACGCCGACGTACGGCCAGAGCGCGCGGACCTGTCGTCGCTCGCGGACGTACGTGACCTGGCAGGACGGCTGGCCCGCCAGCCCGCGCCGGACATCGTGGTGAGCAACGCGGCCGTCATCGCCGACCCGCACGACGTCACGCCCGAGGGGATCCAGCGCACCCTGGCCACCAACCACCTCGCTCCCTACCTGCTGCTGCGTTCACTGGTCGGCCCCATCGGCACCCGCCCGGCCCGTTTCGTCGTCGTCGGCGCCTCCCCGCGGGCACTCGCCCGGGTGCCGGTCGACCTGGCGGACCTCGACTGCCGGACCGGCCGCGGACTGGGCCCGCTGCCCAGCTTCCGGCCGTTCACCGCCTACGGCCGTACGAAGAACATGAACGCGATGTTCGTCTATGCGCTCGCGCGCCGGCTCGAAGGCAGGCGCATCACGGTGAACGGCGCGCATCCCGGCATCATCGGGGGGACCGGACTCGGCCGGGATTCCCGCGGTGCGCTGCGACTTTTCGGCGCTGTGCTCAACCGGTTCATGCCGGGGCCCGACACCGGCGCCGACACACCGGTGTGGCTGGCCACCTCACCGGCGGCCGACGGCATCACGGGTCGCTTCTTCGTCAGGCGGCAGCAGGTCCCCACCGCGCCGCACACCACCGATCTCACCCGGTGCGACCGGCTGTGGGACGAGAGCGCCCGCCTCGTGGGGCTCCCCCCGGCGCTGTGACGCGCGGCCGGCGCGTGCCACCGGGTTGCGGACGGGGAGCGGGGCCGGGACGATCACGGTCGTGACGAGGATCGAACGTGTGGACCTGGCGGGGCGGCCCGGTCCCATCGCTGCTGCCGCCGCGGCGGGGCCGGTGTACGTCTTGTGCGGTGCGGAGTCGGGGACCGTCCTGCACGCGGTCGACCTCGACGGACGGTCGTGCTGGAGCAGGCCCGTCGGCACGGCGACCGGGCAGATGCGCGTCGCACCGGACGGTGGTGTCTGGCTGGCCGACGGCCGGGCGCTGGTGGAGACGGCGGCGTCGGGTACGCCGGGCCGGCGGGTGGAGTTCTCCTGCGCGCCCGATGAGCGGATCGGGACCTTCGTCGTCCTGCCGGACGGGTTCCTGCTGGCGTGGACGAGCCGTCCGTACCGTGACGCGCGGGTGGAACGCACCGACGGATCGGGTACGAGCCGCTGGTCGACCCGGCTGCCCGATGCGCGCATGTCCTTCGGCGGGGTGGCGGAGATGGGCGCGGACGACGACTGGCGGGTGAAGCCCATGCCGTCGTGGCGGCCGACGGATCTGACTCCGGAACGCTGGGCCGCGCTGCTGGTGTCGGCCGACCGGGTGCTGGCCACCTACACCGATTGGTCCAGTGGCATCGGCATGGGTTTCTGCCTCGACCCGGCGACCGGAGAGCTCGTCTGGGTGACGCCGCCGCATCCGACCGGGGAGCGGGCGATCGCCGGGCCGGGCAGGTTCCTGGTCGGCAGCCAGGGGTACGGCGCGTTCTCGACCTGGCTGTACGACCGGGACGGCGCCGTGGTGGCCGAGTGGCCCAGCCACGGTGCGCCGCTGGTCGACGGCGCCGGGCGAATCCGCGTCCTCGAACAGGACAACTCCAACTCCTCGACCCGCCTGCTCCGGCGGCTGCATCGGGACGGCAGCATGACCGACGGCCCCTACCTGCCCGGCTACTACACCGCGGGCCCGGTGCTGAGCGGCGACGGCCGGGCCGCGTTCTGGCGCCACGACACGCTCCAGCTCGCCGATCCCGACCTCCGGGTCCACACCTTGTACGAGGGAGCGGGCGAGGGCGTCGACCGGATGCTGCTGCTGGAGGGCGGACGGCTGTTCTTCGTGCTCACCAGAGACTGGGGCAAGGGCGACGGCTCCCTGGTCATCGCCCGCACCGACCTCGCTCCCCTGGACACCGGTGCCTGGCCCTGCGGCGAGGGCGGCCTGCACGCCAATCCCGTCCGGCGCGGATAGCGGGGTCGCCGTCAGCCCGGCGTGCGAGAGGCCGGGGCGACCTCCTCGGGTGAGCGGAGGGTCCGGCTGACCCGCAGGGCCTTCTCCGACTCCGCCCGGGCCTGCTCGTGGTGACCGGTGGCCCGAAGGATCTCGGTCAGCTTGCGGAGGACCCGTACCTGGTTCGAGCCGTGGCCCATCCGCTCGAAGATCGTCAGGCTCTCCCGCAGCAGTGCGAGCGCCTCCTCGGGGCGGTCGAGCCGGTGCTGGAGAATGCCCAGTTCGTAGAGGTCGAGGCCCTGACTGCGAAGGTCGCCCAGCTCACGCGAGATGGCCAGGCTTTCGTGATGACAGGCGGCCGCCTCCGTGAACCGCCCGAGTTCACGGTAGACGACGCCCAGGATGCCGAGGCTGGTGCCGCGCCCGCGCCGGTCCTTCCGCTGCTTCCACAGGGTCATGCTCTCGTGGAGAGCCGCCATCGCCTCGTCGTACCGGCGGAGCTGCCTGTAGGCGTGACCGAGGTTGATCAGAGCGGTGGCCTGGCCGAGGAGGTCATCGAGGTCCCGCCAGATGGCCAGGGATTCGTGCTGGAAGTCGATCGCCTCCAGCAGCCTCCCCTGGCCGCCGTAGGTGCTGCCGAGATTGGCCAGGGCGTACGCCCGGCCCGCCGGATGGTCCAGGTCCCGGAACAGGGAAAGGCCGGTTTCCAGGTGGCGGATCGCCTCTTCGTAGTGTCCGAGACGCCGGTAGGCGAAACCGAGGTCATTGTGGGCATAGGCCTGCGCGGCGCGATCCTCGTACCGCTCGGCCAGCTCGAGGGCGATCAGGCCGGTCCTGACGGCGTCCCGCCAGTAGCCCCGCCTGTCGAGGCACGCGGACAGGGCACGGCTGAGCCGCCCGGCCGCCTCGCTGGAGAGCGCGGGCACCGCGGCCGCGGCCTGGGTGACGGCGGCGAGCAGGTTGTCGCGTTCGAGCTCCAGCCATTCGAGTGTCTCCTGTACGGTCCGCAGTCTCTGACCGTCCAGGCTCCACCGCGGTTCAGCGGACGCCAGCCGGTAGTCACCGGGTCTGAGCAGCGTCAGACTGCGCCATGCGGTGGCGGTGTAGAAACCGATCAGGCGGGTGAGGAACGCGTTTCGCTCGTCCTGGGCGCAGTGGGCGGCGGCGAACTGGTGGGCGTACAGCCGTACGAGGTCGTGGAACCTGTAGCGGTCCGGGCGTGGGGCCTCCAGGAGCTGCGCGTCCACGAGGCGTTCGAGGAGGGCCCGCGCGACGGGTTCGGGCCTGTCCAGGGCCCGGGCCGCGGCGAGGATGCCGAAGTCCGGTCCGCTCGCCGCGCTGAGCAGCCCGAACGCGGTGGCCGCGGCCTGGTCCAGCGGATGAGAGCTGTTCCGCAGCGCACTCAGTGAGACGTCGAAGCTGGGGCGTACCGCCATCTCGTCCACGGCGAGCGCCTCGAGTGTCTCGAGGCGCTGATTGGCGTCGGCGAGGAGATCCGCGAGTACGGTGATCCGCCAGGTGGGCCGGGACGCCAGCCGTCCGCCCGCGATGCGGAGGGCCAGGGGCAGGCGCCCGCACGCCTCGATGACCGCGGCCGCGGCCCGCGCTTCCGCCGCGACGCGCCGCGCCCCGGCCAGCCGGCCGAGGAGCGCCAGTGCCTGCTCCTCGGTGAGCAGGTCCAGGCGCAGGTTGTACGCACCTTCCAAGGTGACGAGCGGACGGCGGCTCGTGACCAGCACCGCGCACCCTGGTCCGCCGGGGAGCAGGGGCCGTACCTGCCGCGCGTCACCGGCGTCGTCCAGCAGGATCAGCAACCGGCAGCCGGCGGTCAGCGACCGGAAGCGGGCGGCCGCCTCCTGGACCTCACCGGGAATCGTGCCGGGGTCGCAGCCGAGCGCCCGCAGCATCCGGCCGAGAGCATCGAGCGGCTCGACCGGCACCAGACCGGGGGTGGCGCCCTGGAGGTTCACATAGAGCTGCCCGTCGGGGAATCGCGCCGCGACCTGATGGGCCACCTGAACGGCGAGGGCGGACTTGCCCATACCGCCCATTCCATCGATGCAGACCACCGCCGTCCCACCGTCGTGACCGGGACCGAGGAGGTGCTCGCACAGCGCGGCGAGCTCCTCCTCCCGGCCGGTGAACTCCGCGGCCGGCCGGGGCAGCTCGCGCGGAAGCGGTGCGGGCGGGGCGGCCGGAGTGACCGGAACGGTCGTGGACGGCTCGCCGTTGCCCGGCCGTGCGGGCTGTGCCTCCTCGAGCAGGTGGGTCCAGTACGAGCGATCCGGGCGAGGGTCACCGCACCAGCTGCTCCACAGCCGTACCAGTGCCCACACCGTGTCGGAGTCGGCGAACCGGGGCACCTGAGCCTTGCTCGGATCCTCGGGCAGCCAGCTGCTGAGGCGCTGACCCTTCAGCTGGACTCCATAGGGTGGCCTGGCGAGTGCGCGCGCCGTCTCCCGGCGGGAGTACACGCCTCCCGCCGAGCGGCGGGCGGCGGCCGCCCGTCGCTCCAGCGTGCGCAGCGCCTCGTACCACGCTCGTGCCGCGTGTCTCAATGGCCGCTCCGCATTCGCCGTGCCCGCGGCGGGCACCGTGAGTGTGACCGTTGACCTCAAGCGTAAGCGCGCACCCGCCCGCACCGCCCGTTGGTGCGGACAGGCATGGCCCGGCCGGTGGACGCTTTCCTCGACATCCGGCCACGAGGTGTGGCTCGAACGAGGGAGTCCCGATGAACGACCGCGACGTCACCATCAAGCGACTTGCCAGCAACGCCCTGAGCGGCGTTCTGTGCGGCATGGCCAACGCGGCCGGCTCCACCATCGTCGCCCTGCTCATCTGGTGGATACAGCGATGACCCGCATACCGCCACTCCTTGCAGGTGTCAGGGTCGGCACCCTGTGATGCTGAAGTTGCACACCCGGTGGCCGAGGTCCTCTTCGTAGTCCTGGAAGGTGCCGCGCGTAGGTCCCCTCGGATAGACCGGCACCACCTCGGCACTGCCGAGCAGGCTGCGTGGCCGGGAGCCGTCTCCCCAGCGGGGCGGGCCCAACGGCTCCGGCGCGCCCGGCAGCCTTTCCAGGTAGTCGTCGAGCCGGTCCTTCAGACCGATGCGCATCGTCGCGAAGGCACCGACAGTGAACGGTTCGAGCTCCGCCTTCTCGCCGTCGGCGAGACGCAGGCGTACGACCAGGACCAACGGGGAGTCGAGGTGATTTTTCACCTCCAGGTGGCTGTCGGTGTCGTCATCCACGTACCAGTACTGAGCGAATCGTCGATCGGGGGCGGAGGGCATCCGAACTCCTCGAGTCCTTGACCGCTGTCTCGACCGAATAATCTCCCCGGCGCCCTGGCCCGACAACAGGACTCCGGCGAAGCGGACATCCGGTTCCTGCTCGCTGAAGGCCACGGAGACCCCCACGAAGGTGCGCTGCCATGCCCGCCGGCGGATGCCGGGTGTACAGCGAAGCGGCCTTCATCTACCGTCTGGGGCCATGGCGATCACGGTCGACGATCTGTCGGTGCCGGAGCGCCGGTTGTGGGAGGCGTTCCCGACCGGTGAGTGGGTGGACCTGCGAACCGGTGACGAGGAGAGCTACGACCCGGTGGAGGAGCCGCCGGACTGGGGCCAGGACCGGTGGGTGCGGGCCGAGGTGGTCGCCGCGCTGCTGGCGGGTGCCGTCCCGGTCGAGCCGGGCAGCGTCGGTGTTTTGGTGCTGCAGGGTGCCCGCATCGAAGGCCTGCTGGACCTCGCGGGGATGGAGGCCTGCTGCCGGTTGGCGCTGCGCGGGTGCTGGCTGGGCGCCGGGATCCAGGCCGAGGAGGCCCGGCTTCGCACCGTTTCCCTGCAAGGCAGCCTCGTGGGCGAGGTTCGGCTGGCCAACGCCCACATCGACGGCACGTTCGTCCTGCAGGGCGCCAGGTTGGTCAACCCGGATGCCAAGGTGCTGGTCGGCTACGGGCTGACCGTTAAGCGCGACGTGCGAGCCGACGGGCTGGTGGCCGAGGGTGAGGTCGACCTGATCGATGCGCACATCGGTGGAACGCTCCGCCTGCACGGTGCCCGCCTGCAGAACCCGGGCGGTAACGCGCTCCTGGCCGACGGGCTGACCGTGACGAGCGGGATCTACTGCCGCGACGGGTTCAGCGCAGAGGGGACCATCCGGCTGCGCGGCGCGCACATCGGGAGCAACCTCGAGATGGACGGCGCCCGGCTGGTCAATCCGGGCGGGCACGCCCTGTCGGCGACCAGGCTGACCGTGGCGGGCAGCGTGTTCTTCCGCCACGGATTCACCGCCGAGGGTGAGGTCCGGGTGCTCGACGGCCGGATCGGCGGGGCGTTCGATCTGTCCGGCGCGCGGCTGGTCAACCCCGGCGGCGAGGCGTTGTCCGCAGACGGTCTGCGGATGGACCAGAACATGATCCTCACCGGGGGATTCACCGCCGAGGGAGTGGTCCGGCTGGTCAGCGCCCGGATCGGGGCCATCGAGGACGATCCTTGGCAGTGGCCGGACCGGCTGGAACTGAACGGACTGACCTATCAGGAGCTGTACCCCGACGCACCCGCTCGGCTGCGGCTCGGCTGGCTGTCGCGATCAGCGGGCGGCTACCGCGCGCAGCCGTACGAGCAGCTGGCGGCCCACTACCGGCGGCTGGGCCATGACGAGGAGGCGCGGCGGGTGCTGCTGGCCAAGCAGCGGGCCCGGATGCGGGAGCAGGGCTGGTGGGCGCGCCCGTGGGGCTGGCTGCAGGACGTCCTGGCGGGGTACGGGTATGTGCCCGGCCGTGCGGCGCTCTGGCTCGCCGCCGCGTTCACGGTGGGCTCGTGGTACTTCGCCCGGCATCATCCGGCGGCGGCCAAGGCGGACCACCCGCCGTTCAACACCCTGCTGTACACACTCGACCTGCTGCTGCCCGCACCCAACCTCGGCCAGGAGGATGCCTTCAGCCCGCTCCATGGCGGGCTGGCCCTGGCCGCCGGCCTCCGGGTGTTCGGCTGGGTGCTGACCATCGCCGTGCTGGCGAGCATCACCCGCGCACTGAGCCGCAACTGAAGCCGCAACTGAAGCGCCTGTGCCGTCGCCGCCGGTCAGGAATTGCCCGGAACCGACTTTTGGCGGCCTTGGACAGCGTATGGGCCGGTCTGGACAGAGTGGGGTGTTCCTGAACGCAAGCCGGCCGGACACGTTGTCCGGGGCTGAATCCTCGCTGGGTAGCGTCAGAAACGGTGCTGGGTTTCCGACCCGGCTCGGTGTCGCCTGAGCGCTGCGACATTGGTCATCCCGAAGTGCACCGGGGGGCCTCCCAGGGCCTCGTCTCCATATCAGTGAAGGGCCATCGTCATGTCTGTTTCTTCTTCTTCCTGGGATGTCAAACACCGGTTGCACGATGCGATCAACGCGCACGACGTGCATCGAGCGATCCAGTACTACAGCCCAGACGCCGTACTGGTCTCGCCGACGGGTGTAGCGGAAGGACCCGAGGAGATCGGTTGGTTCTACCAGCATTTCTTCGACGGCTTCGAGGACTACCACCAGACGGCGTGGGCCGAGATGGAGTGTGACGATCCCGCCATCACGGAATGGGCGCTCACCGGCACTCACACGGGGCCGTTCCTGCTGCCCAACGGACGGGTGCTGGAGGGGACCGGCCGTCACGTCACCGTCCGTGCCGCCTGTGCGGCCTACGTCGAGAACGGCAAGATCGTCACGCACCGCGGATACTTCGATCAGCTGGAGCTGTACAGCCAGCTCGGGCTCGTCCTGGCTGAGCCCGAACCTCCCTCGCCCCCGGCCGATGACGTCGTGGATCCCGGGCAGCGGTCCGGCTGGAGGCGGATGCTACTGCGGCGGTAGCAGGTACGGGCCGGGATCTCCGGGCTTCGGGAACGGCGGGGAAGCTGTGATGCCTCCCCGCCGTAGAATTCGTGCGGTGTCATGCGAAACCACACGTACGGTGCCGACCGGCCCGGATCACCCGTAGGCGGACCCGCAGCCGAACAGCTTCTTGAGGCGCTTGACCGCCCTGCGGAACTTTCTCCGCTGGGTGGCCCTCGCCTCGGGCGGCAGCCGGAGCAGGGACGCTCCGGCGGCGATCACGCTGATCCAGGACATCCCGACGACCTGCCATATCGTCGGGATCTTCTGCTCCATGATCAGATCGACCAGCAGCCCGAGCAGCGGAATGACGCTCCACAAGATGGTGTAGACGGCATCTCCGAGCGCCCTTCTCGCCCTCACGTGCAGGTACCTGGGAACGACGACGGTCATCAGCGCTGTGCAGAGCAGCGCCAAGAGGACCTCCCAGGACCAGCCGACCGACGGGTCCTCGCCCGCCAGCTTGGCCCACACGGCGAGACCCACCACGCCCAGGCTCGTGCTCAGTGCCTGGAACTGGTCGGCGTCCGCACCGCCCCGATCGACGTAACTCCGGGACAGCGCCATGTAGATGATGCCGGAGAGAGCCGATCCGATGGACCAGATGACTCCCCACGGGCGCACCGTGATGTGCCATGCCTCGATGGAGACGGCAAGACCCAGCACGATGAGCAGCGGCACCAGCATCGCCGCGAACCGTTGCCCCGTCTGCCAGACCTCCTTTGAGTAGGTCATGGTCGAGACGGCGAACGTGATGGCGTTGATGGTGGCGAGAGCCGTCCCCGACGTCATCGCCAGGGCCATCAGGCCCCGGCCCATGAGGTTGCAGCCGCCGAGCACGGCGATCGCCGTCACGGCTTGCCAGGTCAACCGGAGCCGCTGAGGCCGCGGCTCCGTGTGGCGGACCAGCCCCAGTATCTGGAGCCTGTACGCCACCAGCAGCAGAACTGCCGCACCGATGCCGTACTCGGCCGTCGTGACGACCAGAGCGGACATCGCGATGCTGTCGAGCAGGTAGTTCTTGAAGATCGACCGCCCGAACAGCTTCGACGAACCTTCGACGAGGGTGAGACCCGCGCCCAAAGCCATATTCTCCGGCCCTGTGGCCGGTGAACTTTTCATGTTTGCAATCCCTCGAACAGGCGCGCAAGGGATCAGCTGTGAGCCGGTCCCTTGGAGATCGCGCCGATGGATACGACGAGACTCCGCAGAACCGGTTTGGTTTGTGAAGTTCAAAATGATCATACGCTCGGCGTGCCGCGGGCCGGCGGGACAAGGTGACCTGCTACCGGTACCGCGCCGTCCGTCAAGCGTTTCGTGCGCACCGCGCGGCGTTACCACACGGCACAGATCAGGTCGGTGCCCACACCCTGGCCGGCGAAGACCCACTCCCGCCTGACCTAGGCGACGCGTTGCTTGACGCATTCCGATATGGGCATATGATTGCTGCCATGGCACGAGCAGCGACGACGTCGGACGTCTTCAACGCGATCGCCGAGCCGCAGCGCCGGGAGATCCTGGTACTGCTGCGGGCGGGTGAGCGGCCGGTGACCGAGTTGGCCCAGGAACTGGGGATGACCCAGCCGGGGGCGTCCAAACACCTGCGGGTGCTCCGGGAGGTCGGGCTGGTGCGGGACCGCAAGGCAGGCAAACAGCGCCTGTACGGCTTGGACGCCCGCGGGCTGCGGCCGGTCCACGAGTGGGCCGGCGGGTTCGAGCGGTTCTGGAACGAGAGCTTCGACCGGCTGGACGCGTACGTGCAGGACCTCAAGCAGACACGGCAGGAGGAATGACCGATGGCAGGGGCAAGGCAACAATCCCGGGCGGAGCCGGCGACGGCCGACCGCGAGATCGTGATCTCCCGGGTCATCAGTGCCCCACGGGAGCTGGTGTTCGAGGCGTTCACCGAGGTGCGGCACCTGTCGCGATGGTGGGGACCGGAGGGGTTCACCACCACCACGCGGTCCTTCGAGTTCCGCGTCGGCGGGGAGTGGGACTTCGTGCTGCACGGGCCGGACGGGACGGACTACCAGGAATGGATCTCCTGGACCGAGATCGCCCCGCCGGAGCGGATCGCGCTGCTGCACGGTGAGTCCCGCGACGACCCGAACGCCTTCGAGTCGGTCCTCACGTTCGCGCCCGACGGCGCGGCGACCCGGATCGAGATGCGCACGGTGTTCCCCACCAAGGAGCTGCGCGAGGAGGCGGTCGAGAAGTACCACGCGATCGAGGGCGGCCAGCAGACCCTGAGCAACCTGGCTGCCTACATCACCGAAATCGTTCGGAATGGAATTGAGGGCTGATGGCCGGAAAAGTGTTCTTCAGCGTGTCGATGTCGCTGGACGGGTTCGTCGCGCCCGAGTCCAGCGAGGACTTGATGGGGCAGCAGTGGATGGAACTGCATGCGTGGCTCCTCCCGCAGCGGTTCACCCGGGAGAACCTGAAGATCGGCGAGGGCGGCGAGGAAGGGCGCGACAACGACATCGCCCGCGAGACGTTCGAGCGCACCGGCGCGAGCGTCATGGGCAAGCGCATGTTCGATGCCGGCGAGCAGATGTGGCCGGAGGAGGCGCCGTTCCACACCCAGGTCTTCGTCGTGACGCACGAGAAGCGTGACCCCTGGGAGCGGCCGGGCGGGACCACCTTCCACTTTGTCAACGACGGCATCGAGACCGCGCTCGACCAGGCCCGCGAGGCCGCCGGCGACCGAGACGTCCGCATCGCGGGCGGCGGCGCGACAATCCTGGAGTACGTGAACGCCGGTCTGATCGACGAGTTCTCGATCGCGCTCTCACCCGTGCTGTTCGGCTCCGGAATCCGCCTGTTCGAGGGCGTGGACGCGGGCCGTGTGGCCCTGGAGCCGGTCCGCGCGGAGCCGACGCACCATGCGACCCACCTGACCTACGCAGTCCGGAAGCGGTAGGCGCACGGCGACTGCTCGCCCTTAGAAACGATCAAGGTCCAGGTTGGGGATCATGTCCCTGGCCTGGCCCTTCTAGGTGGAGCGGGTGACGGGCCGGTGACGGCGTGCCGGCCGACCGGTCGATACCCCGCGACGCCGACTACGTCCCCTCACCGAGTACGAAGTCCCTGATGGCAAGGGTGTTGGCAAAACGCCCCTCGCATGGTCATCTCGAGGGGCGTTTCTGCTGGTCAGACGAAGCGCAGCCGGAGGGATTCGAACCCCCAACCTCTTGATCCGTAGCGGTTTGGATGCTGTTTTAATCTGTGCCTGCCCGTTCGACGAACGTTATTTCATCCCGTTTCGGCATGGTGTGACCGATTGTGGTTGCCGAATAGTGCCTGGCTCTGCTTGCTGGTACCTGTGTGTTCCCGGACGTCCGGGCACACCTCGGGCCAACACATGTGGTCTCGGCTGCGATGGTTCTGTCGCCACGCCTTCATCGCTTAGCGGGTTCAGCCATCATCATGCCGGATGAGATCGGCTGGCTAGGAGGTCTCACCTCCTTATGCCGCCAGGCCAGGGCTTCACATCGTCAGCCTTGAGCGTGTTCAGCGTTCGGAGAGGGTTGCACGGGACGTGTTGATCTAGTTGATGTTCCGGTTCCTGATGGCTGAGACGGGTCGGACTTGGGCGGGTGGGATGGTCCGCGGTTGGTGGGGAGTCGGTCGCTGCTGTCAATGACAGGGGCATGGCTGACAGGGAAGGGGCCGTACGTGTTACGTGTGGGGGCTTTTGAGGAGGGAGGGAATCTGTTGGTGACCAGGACCCGGAACAGACACGTGCACACAGGCGAGGCGGAGGTCTTCGTTCAGCGGATCATCACGACGACGCTACTGCTGATCGCGATGTTCACTTTCGCCTTCAGTTTCTCTAACGTGTGGGCGTTGGGTTTGAGCTCGGTGCTCCTGGGTGGGCTGCTCCGCTGGTGGCTCCAGCCGTCGATCTGTCCGTCGTGGCGTTGCTTTTGGCTTTGCACCAGCTGACTGGCCATGGCGTTTCGCCCCGGCGGCTCAGGTCCGCGCGGGTTCTTCTCGCGTTCTCTGGGATGACGACACTTGCGCTCAACGCTGCCGAGCCGATCCTGCGCGGTGCGTACGGGCGTGCGGCGTTCGATGCGGTGGGTCCGATTCTGCTGATCGGATGGAGCGAGGTAGGGCCGGTCCTGCGGAGTCTGATCCACGAGATTGGTGTGGCTGGTCTTCGACCTGCCGTTGTGGTGGACGTTAAAAGGGGCCGCTGGACATCGAGTCCAGCGGCCCTGAAAGCCCGTAGGCCTTCTTGTGGCCCTCCCCCCGTTCACAGGAGGAGAACCGTGCATTCGCCCGGGTGACTATCACTTGGATAGTCGATGTTGAAATACCCGGGCTCCCACACCTCCAGCAGGTTGTGCACCACGTCGAACACGAACGATATGTCCGGGTCCCAGACGATGGCGTGCACCCAGCGGACACTGTGGTCCTCCTCCATCCAGCCACCCTCGTATCGGATGTCCAGACGGTCGAGGACGTCTTTTATGCGTGTTAGCACGTGTCGATCGGTGACGACGCTCACGTAGAACCGCACACTGCCGTCCATGGCCTCAACACCGTGGAGGTCCAGGGCACCGTAGTTAGCGATCTTGTTCATGACGCCTCCTGACTTAGTTTGTAAGTTTGTTCTCACTGTTCACGCCGGGCGCGCCTCCGCAAGCGGTGATTTGTGCGGTCTGCAGGGTCACGCGGCGGCTGGCAAAGAGAGCGGCTTCGGGTACCGCACCGAGGCCAGCGCGATGGTGACTCGGGTCCGCTCGCCGCGGTCCTTCCCAAGGAGATCACGTAGCGATGTTCTGTAGACATACGCTGTGTTGCCTCATGTCGTGTTGCGGCTGAGGGAGCGAAGTGGCGTACGACAGCGACCGGGAGCTGATCCACGCGATGCTGGAACGGAGGCTTGATCCGTTACCGCGCCCTCGCCCACTCCTGCCGCACCGGAAGTGATCGGCCCGGCACCGGACACCTTCGTCCTGCTCTTCCACCGGCTGCGGCCCGGCTTCGAACCGGAGCAGCGGCCCCGCTTTCGTGATCTGGCCTGGCGCCTGGCCCTGATGAGCCCCAAGGAGTCGAATCGCTCGCTGGTCGTCGACTGGAGCCGGTGCCCCGCCGGGCTGCGGCCCGGCCTGACGCGCGCGGCATTCGCCGAGCTGAACGTGCCGACCCCCGGCCGTCCTGCTCCAGCAGCGTGCCTCACGCTCGACGACGCAACCGTCCACGCTGCGCCACTACTTCCAGACGTGGATCGCTTCGCCTCCTGGCTCGCCGCACGCGGAACCACCGAATTTCCCAGGTCACCACCGACGATCTGGATGCCTACGCCGAGCACCTGCGCGCACGGCCGCAGGTGCCGCACCGACGCCAAGAGCCTGTGGGTCATCTCGCGCCTGTGGGCCTACGCGCCCCACCTCCCGAGAGTGCTCCGTGGACGGGACTGCTGCGATGAGCGGGACTCGCGGCCGGCGGCGCCCCATGAGCGCCCGTAGTCATGTATCAGCGCGGGCCGTACCGGCTCCTATGTTCATGACCAGTAATGCGATGGGGACGACGCACTGGCCTCTGGTTGCCAGGGGGCCGCATCTGGACCGGATCGCCCGGGCCCTGCACGGCAGGCAGGGGCGAGGACTGCTGATCGCCGGGCCGCCGGGAGCCGGACGTACCCGCCTCACCGCGGAGGTCCGCCCGGCCCTGCGCGTGGTCGGGACCCGGTGCGCCGCGCGGCAGCCGCTCTCCGCCTTCGCGGGCTGGCTGTCGCCGGGAGCGCCGCCCACGACGAAGCAGGTGCGCGCCGCGCTGCGGCGCGGGCCGGCGCCGGTGCTGGTGGTCGACGACGCGCATTTGCTCGACGACGCCTCGGCCGCGCTGGTCCACCAGCTCGCCCTGCACCGGGAGGTGCGGGTGGTGGCCACCGTCGTGGACGGAGCCCCTGCCCCGGACGCGATCACCGCCCTGTGGAAGGACGACCTGCTCGGGCGGCTGCCACTCGCCCCGCTGACCGAGCCGGAACTGGCCGAGCTGCTGGGCGCCGTCCTGGACGGCCCGGTCGAGTACCGGGCGGTGCGCAGGCTCGCCGCGACGGTACGAGGCGACCTGCGGATGCTCGGCGAGCTGGTACGCGCCGGGATCCTCGTCCAGCGCGGCGGCCTGTGGACCTGGCGGGGCCTGGACACCGTCGACGGCCGGATCAGGGAACTGGTCGCGAGCCGGTGCGGCGACCTCGACGGGCCCGCCTGGGACGCCCTGGCTCACGCCGCCTTCGCCGCGGCCGGTCCGGCGGGCACGCCGCTGCCGGTGGAGACGCTGGCGGCGCTGGCCGGTGCGGAGGCCGTCGAACTGCTGGAGACACGCGGGCTTCTCGCCCCTGACGGGACCATTCCTTACGCCGTGATCATCCGGGCGATGACCGGCCGGCTTCGGGCCCGCCGGATCCAGCGCCGCCTGGCCCGGTGCATCGACGATCCGCTGCGAGCCGCGGTGTGGCGGCTCGACTGTGGTGATCCGGTCGCCCCGGACCTGCTGATCGCCGCCGCCGATCGGGCGCTGGCCGGCCACGAGGTGCCGCTGGCGCTCCGGCTCGGCCGTACGGCCTTGTCGGCGGGGGGAGGAGCGCCGGCGGCGGCGGTCATCACGGCGGCCACCCGGCACACGTCGTTGCTCGACGAAGAGGCGGCCCGGCTGGAGGCCGCACTCGAGGCGGGGGACCTCACGGTGGCCGCGGTGATCGGCGCGGACACCGGCTGGGACGAGGCCGCCGCCGCCTACTGCGGCCACCAGGCCCGCCTGGCCCGGCTGCGCGGCCTGCCCCGCACGGCACTGCGCTGGGCCCGGGACGGTGCTCTGCGCCGTCCCATCCCGCTCTGCATGGGAGAGCTCGCGCACGCCGCCGCCCTGCTCGGCGACCCCGCCACCGCCCACCAGGCCCTGGCCGAAGTGGACGCCGGCGCTCTGGTGCCCGCGGCCGGGCCGCTGGGCGAGTGTGGGGCCGGGGCCGTCGGGCTGGCACGCGTGTGGCTGCTCGCCGCGGCAGGTGACCGCGAGGGGACGGTGGGCGCCGCGCTGGCCGTACGGGGGCGAGCGCGGCTGTTCGCGCTCCACGACGTGGTCCGGCTCGGTATGCCGGAACGGGTCGCGCCGGAGCTGGAACGGCTGTCCGGCGCGTACGCCGCCCTCGTGGCCAGGCAGGCGGCCGCCGGCATCGCCCATGACGGCACGGCGCTGGAGGTGGTGGCCAAGGAGTTCGAGCATCTCGGCTACCTGCTGTACGCGGCGGAGGCGTATGCCCAGGCGGCCGCCGAGCACGTCCGTACCGGCGAGCCGCGCCGCGCCCGCGCCGCGCTCAACCAGGGCTGGCGGCTGGGCCGGGTCTGCGAAGGCGCGTGCACCCCCGCGCTGACCGCGCTCGCCGCGCCGGACCTCACCCAGCGGCAGCGCGAGATCGCCCGGCTCGCGGTGGCCGGGCTCGGCAACCGGGAGATCGCGAACCGGCTGACCGTCTCCATCCGCACCGT
The DNA here is from genome assembly GCF_050971785.1 of Actinomadura scrupuli. Taxonomy (NCBI): domain Bacteria; kingdom Bacillati; phylum Actinomycetota; class Actinomycetes; order Streptosporangiales; family Thermomonosporaceae; genus Actinomadura; species Actinomadura scrupuli. The sequence goes on from NZ_JBPCCU010000006.1 coordinate 550,863, forward strand.
CGCCAACCATCTGTACGCGATCTACGACCGACTCGGCGTCCACGACCGGGCCGGCCTGGCGCAGCTCTTCGCCGGCCTGGAAACCGAGTAGGGGTCACCAGTGGACGCGATCGGGCCTCGGGCGGGGACGGGGGTCCCGCCCGAGGCTCGGCCGGCTGCTCAGCAGTCGACGTCCATCGGCTGCACGGTGAAGCCGGTGGGGACGATCTTGAGGGCGGTCTCGCCCGCGATGTCGATCCTCTCGGCGTTCTTACGCATGTCCGCGTAGACGCCGCGTGCGTCGGCGCGGTTCTCCCGGGCCATCCGCTGCGCGACGTACCCCGCGACCAGCGGAGTGGCGAACGAGGTGCCGCTCCACCGCGCGTCGTGCGTTCCGGTGAAGTCCGCCACGGAGCCCCCGCCGACGAGTGACGACTCATGCGAGAGCGCCCCCCCGTGGTAGGGGGCTCGGCAGGCGCAGCAGTAGTTGTCCGCGGGTGGGAGGAACTGGCACTGCTCGAAGGTCGCGTGCTGGTACTGCAGCTTACGAGCGGCGCCGGAGAAGCCGGATACGAGCCGCTCTCCGGGCGCGAACACCTTCACCCAGGGGCCGAAGTCACTGAAGCAGGCGCGGCCGGTCAGACATTCACGCAGAGCGCCCACTGACACGACGAAGTCGGCCGCCGAGGGTTCCGCGGCATACGCGGCCGGCCAGAAGCGGATCGAGTTGCCGTTGTTGCCAGCCGCCGCCACCAACAGAGTCGGCTTGTCCCTGATCGCCTCAATGAACCTCGAGAAAACGGGGAGGTGGTGAAGATCCTTGAGGGCCGGTGATCCGGCGGACAGGCTGATGATGTCCGGCCAGTCCGAGTGCTCCGCCTGGAACTGATCCAGTGCGGCGAAGAGACGGTGGGTGAAGTCGTCCTCCAATGCGGCACCTGATTGGTCGAGGACATTGCTGACCTGGACCAGAGCGGTCGGTGCGACGGCCTTCAGCAGACCGGTGATGAAGGTGCCATGGCCGACGTATTCGCGGATGTACTCCTGGCCGTCCGGGCCGGTCGTGGTCTCGTTCTTGCGCGCGGCTCCGGAGATGCCGTCGCCGAAGCCGAGGAGGCCGTATTCCGCGACCAGGCCGGTGTCGATGACCAGGACCAGCGGTCGGCGGTGGTCGGCCGGGGCCGGTGCCACGTCACGGACGCTGCGGGGTTCCGTGGTCGGCCACGGCTCGTCGGCCGGGCAGATGGTCCCGTTAGTGATCCCGATGATGTGGTTCGGTGCGGCATCGATCGCCCGCCGGTCCGCCATGTTCTTCAGGCGATCGAGTGCCTCGGGCACATCATCGTCCGGCCGCATGGGATCACCGAGGTCCCGCCGCGTGGGATCACCGAGTTCGGCCTCATCCACGGCGGAGCCGACGCTCAGTCGTACCAGCCCCGCGCGCTCCGGATGACTCTGTCGCCTGGGGCTCATGTGCCGCAGCGGGCTGTCGGATGATTCTTGGAGCCAGCCGGCGTCCTCACTGCCGACCAGGATGGTGCCGCGTTGGAAGGCGCACGGCGGATCGGCCGGCCCTGTCCCGGTGGGTCCGGCGGCGAGTGGCACATTCAGCGCATCCTGTACGACGCGGAGCTGCTCAACGAATCTTCGTGACGCCATGGCCCGATCTCCTTGGTTGCTCAGTAGGCACACGATCTGGAGCCCCCGAGTGCCCTCCTGATACATCGTCGCAATGGACGAGCCTCGAACCGTGGACTTAGCATCGATGCGTGCCACCTGGGGGCCTCGAGAACTCGCTGGATCTGCTGCCGATGGTCTTCGCACGGCCGAAGGAGGCCGTTACCGCGGCGCGCGCCCTTCTGACGGATTCAGTGAGTCCGTTCGACGCATCGGTCGCCTACCAGGCAATCGGGATCTTCGAGAGAGACTTCGGCGACGTCACCGCGTCGATCGCCGCCCTGCAGCGAGCCCGTGGTCTTGCCCGTCGGTCCGGCTCGGCGGATCGTGAGACGGACGTGCTGGGCACGCTCGGCGCCGCGCTCGTCCTCGCCGGCCGCACCCGCCAGGGGCTTGCGACGCTGGAGGCGGCGCTCATCGCCGCTGAGGGACTCGCGGCCGCGCAGCTGCGACACCGCCGCGCTGCCGTCTACTGGACCCTCGGCCGTCACGCCGAGGCCATGGACGATTTCCGGGTGGCGATGCCGGTTCTCCGAGAGGCGGGCGACGCCATCTGGCTCGTTCGTGCGCTGAGCATTCGCGGGACCGTACGGCTGGCGATGGGTGAGGCTGCCGCGGCCGACCGGGACTTCGCCGAGGCCGAGCGGCTCTGCGCGGAGACAAGGCAGGACGTCGACATGGCGATGGCCATCGAGAATCGAGGGCTGGCCGCCTCCCGCAGCGGTGACGTACCGGCCGCGCTGTCGCACTTCGACGAGGCGGCCCGGCGCTATGCCGTGCTCGGGACGCCGATGTACGTGCTGCACGTCGAACGGTCGGGGCTGCTGCTGATGGCCGGGCTCGCGCACGACGCGCTGGCCGAGGCGGACCAGGCGATCAAGGCGATCGAGCAGGCCCGGGGCCAGCCGATCCGCCGGGCCGAACTCCTGCTCTCCGCCGCGCGCGCGGCACTGGCGGCCGGTGATCCCGAGGCGTCGGCCGTACGGGCCGGAGAGGCGATGCGGATCTTCGCCAGGCAGCGCCGGGACTGGTGGCGGACGCATGCCCGTCTCGTCCACTGCCAGGCCCGCTTCGCCACCGGGGAACACACCGCGCGGCTCTTCCGCGAGGCCGAAGACCTTGCAACGCGCTTGGCCGCACTGAACTCGCCCGAGTCCGTACCGGCGGCGCTGCTCGCGGGCCGGGTCGCGCTGGCACTGAACCGCTTCGACGATGCCGACCGCGTGCTCGCCACCGCCATGAAGGCCCGGCTCAAGGGCCCGCCACTGGCCCGCGTCGAGGGCTGGCTGGCGTACGCGCTGCGCGCCGAGGCGGCCGGGCAGAACGCGGCCGCGCTGACCGCCTGCCGCCGCGGCCTCGACGTCCTGGACCAGTACCGGCTCACACTGGGCGCCACCGAACTACGGGCCCGGGCCACTGCGTACGGCGGAGAACTGGCGGCGCTCGCACAGCGGATCAGCCTGCGGACCGGCAGCACCCGGAGACTGCTGGAATGGAGCGAACGCTGGCGGGCCACCACGCTCGCGGTGCCCCCCGTCCGCCCGCCCGACGACCCGGACCTGCTGCGCGACCTGACGGCCTTCCGGGAGATCCACAACCGTATCGAGAGCGGCGGAAGGGACCTCGCCAGGGAGCTGCGCCGGCTGGAGGACGCGATCCGGTCCCGGTCGTACCGGATCAGCGGTGCCGGCGGGGCGACCGGCCGCCTCGACAGCCGCGAGCTGCTGCGCGACCTCGGCGACCACCTGCTCGTGGAGATCTCCGAGCTGGACGGCGAGCTGTACACGCTGCTCTGCGGCCAGGGCCGGGTCCGGAAGTTCCGGGCCGGACGGGCCGCGGACGCGCTGGCCGAGCTCGGCCATGTGCGGGCGGGTCTGCACCGGCTCTCCTACCACGCCTCGGCGGAGCGGCTGGCGATCGTCCGGACGGGCGGGCGCCGGCTGCAGGAACTGCTGCTGGGCCCGGCGGCGTCCCGTCTCGGCACCGGGCCGGTGATCGTGGTGCCCCCGGCGCGGCTGCACGGTGTGCCGTGGGCGGTGATGCCCGCGTTCCACGACCGGGTCCACAGTGCGGCGCCGTCGGCAGATGCCTGGCTGCGCACCCTGGACAAGGGCCCTGGACCGGACCGGGTGGTCCTGGTCCAGGGCCCCGGACTGGCCGGCGGCGAGGTACCGGCGCTGACCGCCGGTTACGACAAGCCGGCCGTGCTGGGCTGGGGCCGGGCGACGGTGGAGGCGGTCCTGGCCGCGATGGACGGCTGCGGCCTCGCGCATCTCGCCGCGCACGGGACATTCCGGTCCGACAGTCCGATGTTCTCCGCGCTGCGCATGGACGATGGTCCGCTCAGCGTGCATGACCTGGAGCGGCTGCGGCGGGCCCCGTACCGGATCGTCCTGCCGAGCTGCGACTCGGCTCGGCTGGAGCAGGTCGGCGCGGACGAGCTCCTGGGGCTGGCGTCCGCGCTGCTCCCGCTCGGCACGGCCGGGATCGTCGCGGCCGTGGTGCCGGTCAACGACCAGGCCGCGGTCCCGCTGATGCTGGCGCTGCACGAGGCGCTCCGGGCCGGGCGGAGCATGGCCGAGGCACTTCGCGACGCCCGGCGCGCGCTGCCGCCGGATCCGCTGCACCAGGCGACCGGCTTGTCGTTTGTCGCGATTGGCGCGGCCTGAGGGTGGTCGCCTGCCTACGATGGACCCTCTACAGGGGAGCAAGCCACGGTGCACAACGAAGATGTCGGTGGCCTGGTGACGTCGGCGGCCGATGGGGACGCCGCCGCGTGGAACGCCCTCGTCGGGCGCTTCACAGGCCTGGTGTGGTCGGTGGCCCGGGCGCAGGGGCTGAGCCGCGACGACGCCGAGGAGGTCGGCCAGATCACCTGGTTCCGGCTCGCCGACCACATCGGCCGGATCAAGGAGCCGGACCGGATCGGTGGGTGGCTGGCCACCACGGCCCGCCACGAAGCCCTGAAACTGCTCCGCGCGAGCCGGCGCGTCGGCCCGGTGCCCGACACCGACGCCGTCGCCCCGGCGGTGGACGACCACTCTCCCGAGGCCTCCGTGCTGGCCGCCGAGGAAGCCGCGGACCAGGCCGAGCGGCTGCACGGGCTGTGGGCGGCCTTCCAGGACCTGCCGGACCGTTGCCGCCGACTGCTGGGCATCCTGTCGGGCTCGCCGCCGCCGAGCTACGCTGAGATAGCGGCCGCACTGGAGATGCCGGTCGGCAGCGTCGGCCCGACCAGAGCTCGATGCCTCCAGCGGCTCCGCGGGCTGCTGGCCGAACGGGGCGTCCGCGGTACGGGGTGAACCGGAAGGAGGCAGGGCATGGATGACGACGCCGTACTCGAGGCGGAGCTACGGCAGGCGGCCCGGCTCTTCGACCCGCCGCCCGACCGGGCCCGGCAAGCCGCCGAGGCCGCGTTCACGATGAGGTCGGTGGACGCCGAACTCGCCACGCTCACGTTCGACTCGCGTACGGCGGCGGGCGCCGTCCGTGCCGGCTCTCCCGGCCGGCTGCTCACCTTCACGGCAGGGCCGGTCAGCATTGATGTCGAGCTCGTGGTGGACGGAGAGGAGACCGGCATCATCGGGCGCGTGGACTGTTCCGGTCCGGTCCGCATCGACATCCGGACCCCGGGCCGCACCGTGACCGTCACCACCGACGACCTGGGCCGCTTCACCTCGGGTCCGCTAGGCCACGGCCCGGTCAGCCTCCGCTGCGACCTCGACCCCGGCATCGTCACCGAGTGGTTCCCGGCCCACTGATCGTCGCGGGGACTCGGCCTCTGCGGCATGTGCTCTGGCCGGAAACCTGAGTAGGCCCCTGCTCATGCGCGGTGCGGGCAGTAGGGCGATTGTCGAGCCATGGAGACATATCTGGCGAAAGCCGACGCAGCGCGAGCCAAGGAGCTCGCGGCGACAGACTCACCGTTCACCATCGAGATCCGCTTCCTGGGCGGGCTCACCGAGACCCAGCAGGCCGCGTTCGCCGGCGCCGCCGACCGCTGGGCACACGTCATCGTCGGCGACCTGCCGGACATCGAGATCGACGGCGACCTCATCGACGACGTACTGATCCTCGCCCAGGGCCAGGCGATCGACGGAGTCGGCCACGTCCTGGGACAGGCCGGTCCCACCCACGCCCGCAGGGCCCCGGACGGCACCTGGCAACAGCCGTGCAAGGGCCACATGGCCTTCGACACCGCAGACCTCGCCCAGATGGAGAGCGAGGGAACCCTGCTCGACGTCATCACCCACGAGATGGGTCACGTACTCGGAATCGGCAGTATGTGGGCCCTGCAGGGACTGGTCAGCCCACTGCCGGACGACCCGGCCGCGCTGACCAACCCGGTGTTCAACGGACCCGCCGCGATGACCCAGTACGGCCTGCTCCTCGGAACGGGCGGCCCCCAGCCCGTGCCGGTGGAGAACCAGGGCGGCGGAGGCACCGCCCGCGTTCACTGGCGAGAGAGCGTCTTCGGCACCGAGCTCATGACCGGCTTCGTGGGCGCGGCCGGCAATCCGCTGAGCGCACTGACCATCGCCGGCCTTCAGGACCTCGGCTACCAGGTGGACCTCGCCGCCGCCGACCCCTACACCTTGCCCGACCTGCTCTCGCTCGCACAGGCAGGCCTGCTGGTCACCCACGCCGCACCCGTCGACCGCGGCTTCGTCCTCCCCACCGTCCCCATACCGGTCCCCGCACAATGAGCGACTGACGGGCGCCGGGCCGGTGGCGGAGCGGCCGCGGTGCGGCCGCAACCCGGGTAAGCCGCCCGCCCGTCCCGCCGAATGGCCGTTCGGTGCTGTATCAAGGCCCGTGTCGGGCCTGGTCAGTTCACCGGATGATTATTCAGCACCGGCAGAGCCGGGTGTCGTATTGTCCCGCCATGCGCGTTGAGTCCAGACATGCACCGCACTTCTCGGTGGTCCGCTGCCATCTCCAGCCGGATGAGCAGGTCAAGGTGGGTGCCGGTGCCATGTACGCGACCAGCCATGGTGTGCGCATGGACTCCGGGGTGGACGGCGGCATCCTCAAGGGGGTCCGGCGCAAGCTCCTCGGTGGCCAGTCGTTCTTCATCACGACCTATACGGCGCCCGACGAGGGCGGGTGGATCGACGTGGCGGCCAAGCTGCCCGGTGACGTGGTGACCATCCGAGTGTCCCCGGAGAATCCCTTCTTCCTGACCGCGGGTTCGTGGATCGCGCACGAGGCCGGCGTCACGTTCGACACCTCCTGGGGCGGAGTGAAGAACTTCTCCGGCCCCGAGGGCTCCTTTGTGCTGCGCACCGAGGGCCAGGGTCGGGTCGTGCTCGGCGCGTACGGCGCCATCGACACCTATGAACTCGGCAGCGGCGAACGGATGACCGTGGACAGCGGGCACGTCGTCGCTTACGACGCCGAGGTCGGTTTCCGGCTACGGGAGGCGGTCGAGGGAAACATCGTCCAGTCGTACCTCTCCGGCGAGGGCATGGTCTTCGACTTCACCGGGCCGGGCCAGATACTTCTGCAGTCCCGCAACCCGCAGTCGCTGGTCGACTGGCTCAAGCGGAAACTGCCGTTCGCGAGCAGCAACCACTCGCACCAGGGCGGCGGCCGGCGTTCGTCGTCGGGTTTCACCTTCACCATCGGCGATCGCTGAGCCCTGAACCCATGTCGGCTGGAAGGTCCGGGACCTCCTGGGCGCGGAGGTACGGCCGATGTTCTACCTGGTCTTCGCGACGGTGATCGCCGCGCGCAGATTTGGATCGCCGCGGCGTACCAACATTACGACTTGGTGCGCGATGGTGGAGCGTACGCGTCCAGGGTGGCCCGTGCTGGCGTGGTCAGTTCGCTGGGTGTGGCTGTGAGGCAGGTCAGTGCCGCTGGGATGGTCGGTGTGCGGGCCAAGCGGCTAGGGCCAGCTCGGCGACCTGGATGAGTTCGGTCTTGTCGGCTCCGTCTCGGGCGCGTTGTGACATTCCTTGGATGATGGTGGCGAAGTATCCGGCCAGGGCGTGGGGGTCGGTGTCGCGGGGTAGTTCTCCTGCTTGTTGTGCGGCGGTAAGGCGGTCCTGCAAGACCTTGAGGTTGGTGTTGCGCAGGTCGCGTAGGAAGGTCTCGATGTCGGCGTCCTGGACGGCGACGTTGGTGGCGGCGGTGATGGTCAGGCACCCGGCTGGGTGGGAGGGGTCGGGGTAGATTTCCGCGGCCTCGCGCAGGATGCGGGCGAACGCGGCGTAGGCGGTGGGTTCCTCTCTCAGGGCTGCACCCACGAAGGCGCCGACGGGTGAGTGCCCGTAAGTGGCCACCACCTCCTTGAACAGCGACTGTTTGTCGCCGAAGGCGGCGTACAGACTGGCTGGCCTGATACCCATCGCCTCGGTGAGCTCACTGACCGAGGTGGCCTGGTAGCCGCGCTCCCAGAACAGTCGGGTGGCTGCGGCCAGCGCCGCGTCGCGGTCGAAGGTTCGGGGGCGTCCCCGTGTCGCACCTGCCGTACTCATGTCCCCATTGTAGAGCGATCGCTCAAAAAACATGTTAACTTATTTCTTGAGTCATCGATCAATAAATAGAGGGGAACCGACCATGAGCGCACACGCACTGGACGGCAAGGTCGCATTGGTCACCGGCGGCAGCAGGGGAATCGGCTCCGCCATCGCCCAGCGGCTGGGCAGTGACGGCGCCGTCGTCGCGGTCGCCTACGCCCGCGACCAGACAGCGGCCACCGAGGTCGTCGAGCGGATCGGCAAGAACGGCGGCCGGGCCTTTGCGATCCGGGCGGAACTGGGCAGCCACGGCGACGCGGCCGCTCTGTGGGCCGCCTTCGACGCCCAGGTCGGCGCCCACGCCCCCGGCGACGGCGTCGACATCATCGTCAACAACGCCGGGATCGGCCGTAGCGCCGACCTGGCCTCGCTCACCGAGGAGGGGTTCGATGAGGTCTTCGCCGTGAACGTCCGGGCACCGTTCTTCATCGTCAAGGAAGGGCTGAAGCGGCTGCGTGACGGCGGCCGGATCATCAACATCTCCAGCGGCGCGGCTCGCCTGGCCATGCCTGAGGCCATGGCCTACGGCTCCACCAAGGGTGCCCTGGACACCTTCACACTGAACCTGGCCAAGCAACTGGGCCCGTGTGGCATCACCGCTAACTCGGTGGCTCCCGGAATCGTCGACACCGACGTCAACGCCGGATGGCTGCGCGGAAACCCCGGCGCCCAGGCCCACGCCGCCTCCCTGGCCGCCCTCGGTCGCGTCGGACAACCCGCCGACATCGCCGACATCGTCGCCTTCCTCGCCTCCGACGACGCCCGCTGGGTCACCGGCAGAGTGATCGACGCAACCGGCGGCGCCGGACTGTAAGCCCTCAGATGGCCCGGCTTCCCACCCTGTCCTGACCGGGATCAGCAGGGAACACCTCGGGTCAAGAGCCACATCCGTAATTACCTGGACCCCGCAACTGCATGCCCCTAAACACATGCCGTCGGTGCAAGCCTGCTACAGGAGGAGCCCGCGCACCGGTTCGGCTTCCATGATCGGCTGGGAGACAGGGCGATACTCCGCCGCGATGCGGCATTCGAGGCGGCGCTCACGGTGGTCCGGAAGATCGGCGACCCTCTACCAGAGGGCGAAGGTCCACGACGGGATCGCGGGCGTGCTGCTGCACGTCAAGGGCCAGGAGTCGGCCCGGATACGCTGGCGCGAGGCGCTGGACCCGTTCCAGGCGTTGAAGGTCCCGGAGGCGCAGGCGGTGGAGATCCGCCTGAACTCCCTGGACGACCTGGCCTCCTGACGGCGATTACCCTCCCCCGCGACACTCCGGCCACTGACGAAGATCGGTTGCAAAGCTCACAAACATGCAGGTAGCGGAGTTGTGTCTTCTCGGTGTTTACTATGGCAATCCGATTGGCCAGTGACAGTAGACATTTTTGGATGGTGGTCGCCATGGTTCTGGACGAGGGAACGGCTCTGCCGAGCCGGCGTAGTGTCCTGCGGGCCGCCTTCGCTGGGGCGACGGTGCTGTCGGCATCGGCCTTCCTGGAGGCGTGCGGGGCTCGATCGTCGGCCACGCACCACTCCAGCGCGTCGGCCGGGGCGGGCACCGACACCGGCAAGACCATCGACCTGCTGCGGGTCGCCCTGCCCGGGTCCCTGTCGACCCTGTATCCCGGCCAGGAGTCGGGGATCCTCAACTACTTCGTCGCCAACATCTGCATGGAGGGGCTGACCGGCGTCGACTCCGCCGGCCGGATCGTGCCTGGCCTCGCGTCCGCTGTACAGCGCACGTCGGAGACGACGTACGTCTACACCCTCCGCCCGGACGCCCGTTTCCACGACGGCAGCCCGGTCACCGCCGAGGACATCCTGTACTCCATCGAGATGGCCCGCGACACCAAGATCTCCCCGAGCACCGCAAGCTACTGGGCGAACCTCGCCAAGGCCGTCAAGTCCGGCGACCACGAGATCACGCTGACCGCCAAGGCCCGCAACGAGGCCTTCCCTTGGGTGGCCACCAACGCCGACGCGCTCTGGGTGGCGCCGAAGGCCGCCTGGCAGAAGGCCAAGGGGCATATCGGCACGGCGTCCGCGCTGCTCGTCGGCTCCGGACCGTACAAGGTCACCGGCTTCGCCCCGGACTCGCACGTGGAGTTCGAGCGGGTGGAGACCTGGTGGGGCACCCGGCCGAAGGTCACCAAGATCCGTTTCGACTTCATCCCGGACGACAACACCCGGCTGCTGGCCTGGAAGGCCGGCAAGGCCGACCTGGCGCTCAACGTGCCGCCGGCCGCCGCAGGGCAGTGGGAGTCGGCGCCCAGGACCCGGGTGGTCTCCGCGCCGGACCGCTCGTACGTCGGTCTGACCTTCAACACCACCGCCAAGCCGTTCGACGACGTGCACGTGCGCAAGGCGATCGCGTACGCGGTCAACCGGGACGCGATCGTCAAGGACATCCTGCACGGCCGGGGCCGGGTCGCCACCGCCCTGTCCACACCGGAGCAGTTCGGCGGGCTGTGGACGGCCGAGCAGGCGGCCAGCCGGCTCGCCGCGGTCCCCCAGTACGGGTACGACCTGGACAAGGCCCGGCAGGAGCTGGCCCAGTCGTCGGCGCCGAAGGGCTTCACCGCCAAGATCTCGTACCCGAACACCGGCCCGCAGCTGGGCACCGCGGCGCTCGCCCTCGCGGCCGACCTGAAGAAGATCGGCATCACGCTCGAGGTGAAGGAACTCGCGATCGAGCAGTGGCTGGCCGAGCTGAACACCTCCCCGGCGCTGAGCTACATGTGGTATTTCAACACCACCGGCGACCCTGGCGAGCTCGCGAACTGGTTCTTGTCCGCCGGCAACCCGGCCAAGTACGCCAACAAGCAGGTCGCCGACGTCATCGCCAAGTCCGGGACCGAGTCCGACCCGGCCAAGCGAGCGGCGCTGCTCATCCAGGCCCAGGTGGCGCAGGCGGCCGACGTGGCCTACGCGCCGCTGTGGTGGGGGCAGGCCGCCACCGCCATGACCGACGCGATCGGCGTCAAGGACTACAGCTCGTACACCCTGCTGAACGCATGGCCGGGTCACGTGTACGCGGCACGATGAGCGCGGTGAGCCGGCCGATCGTCGTCTTCGCCGTCCAGCGGATCGGTGCGGCGATCGTGCTGCTCCTCGCGCTGTCGCTGCTGGTGTTCAGCCTGATGTTCCTGGCACCCGGTGACATCGCGCGCAACCTGCTCGGCACCCGCAGCGTCACTCCGGAGGCACTGGCCGGCATCCGGGCGCAGTACCACCTCGACGAGCCGTTCCTGCAGCAGTACTGGCGCTGGCTCACCCATGCGTTGACCGGGGATTTCGGCACCTCGATCCGCACCGGCGGCCCGGTGGGCCGGATGCTGGTGGACCGGCTGGGCGTGACCGCGGCCATCGCCGGGCTGGCCTTCGTGCTGTCCGTGCTGGTCGGCATACCGGCCGGGGTCATGGCGGCGCTGCGGCGCGGCCGGTGGGCGGACCGGCTCCTGGTCGGAGCGGCGGTCGTCGGGGTGAGCGCGCCCGGCTTCGCGGTCAGCCTGATCCTTCTGTACGTCTTCGCGGTGGGACTGGGCTGGTTCCCGATCTACGGGACCGGGTCCGGGTTCTTCGACGGGCTGTGGCATCTCGTGCTGCCGGCCGTCGCGCTGGCCCTCGGCCTCGGCGCGTTCGTGGTGAAGCTGACCCGGGCCGCGGTGATCCGCGAACTCGGCGAGGACTACGTGATGTTCGCCCGCAGCCGCGGGCTCTCGCATCGCCGGGTGCTGCGGATCGTGCTCCGCAACGCCGCGATCCCGATCGTGACCAGCCTCGGCTTGATGGTGGCCTACCTGTTCGGCGGCACGGTGCTGATCGAGGTCACGTTCGCGCTGCCCGGCCTGGGCGCGCTGATGGAGGAATCCGTGCTGTTCAAGGACTTTCCCGTGGTCCAGGCGCTGACCGTCATCGTGGCGTTGATCGTGTCGATGAGCGCGCTGGTGGTCGATCTCGCGTATCTGGCCATCGACCCGCGGGTACGGGCCCGGATGGTGCGGCGGTGAGCCGCCCGGCGGTGACGACCGTGCTGTCGGTGGCGATCCTCGCCGTCGTCGCGGTCTGCGCGCTGGCCGGCGGCCTGCTCGCCCCGCACGCGCTGGACCAGCACCTCTACACGGGCGTCGTCGGGGCCGGGGTGGACGGCCACCTGCTCGGCACCGACCAGCTCGGCCGCGACATCGCGGAGCTGTCGCTGGCCGGTGCCCGTTCGGCGCTGGCCGGTCCGCTGCTGGTCGCCTGCGGCTCGATGGTGATCGGGGTGCTGCTCGGCACCGTCGCCGGATACCACGGCGGCCTCGTCGACCTGCTCGCCGGCCGCTACGCGGACCTTCTGCTGGCGTTGCCCGCGGTGCTGCTCTCGATCGTCATCGCCGGGCTGCTCGGCGGCGGGTACTGGCTCACCGTCGGGGTGCTGATCGTGCTGTTCTCCCCCTCCGACGTCCGGCTGGTCCGGGCCTCGGTGATCGAGCAGGTCTCCCGGCCCTACATCGAGTCGGCCCGGGTGCTCGGCATCGGCCCCTGGCGGATCATGTTCCGGCACATCACGCCGAACATCGTCCCGATCGTGGCCGCGAACCTGCTGCTCAACGTCGCCTTCGCGCTGGTCGCCCTCTCGTCGCTGTCGTACCTGGGTCTCGGTGTCCCGCCGGGTGCCCCGGACTGGGGGCGGCAGCTCGCCGACGGCCGCCAGCTGCTCGGCGACAACCCGCTCGCGTCGATCGTCCCCGGACTCCTGATCATCTTCACCGCGACAGCGGTGAACCTGCTCGGCGACCGGATGTCCGAGCTGCTCGACCGCAGAGTGGCGGCCCGATGACGGCTCCGCTGCTCCGCGCCCGGGATCTGCGGGTCACCGGGCCGTCCGGCGTCATCGTGGCCGGTCTGGACCTGACGGTCCGGCACGGCGAGACCGTCGCCATCGTCGGCGAGTCCGGCTCCGGCAAGTCGATGACGGTCAAGGCGCTCAGCGGGCTGCTGCCCCCCGGCGTCCGGGCCGACGGCCTGATCGAGCTGGACGGCGACAGACTCGACCCCGACGGCGCCGCCTCCTCGTGGCGGCGGGTCCGCGGCTCGCGGATCGCGCTGCTGCTACAGGACCCGTTCACCTCGCTGTCGCCGGTGCACCGGTGCGGTGACCAGATCGGCTGGGCGGTGGCGGACCGGCGGCGGCGCGCCGAGCGGGTCGCCGGGCTGCTGGCCGAGGTGGGGTTGCCCGCCGAGGCCGCCCGCAAGTACCCGTCCGAGCTGTCGGGGGGCATGCGGCAGCGGGTGGCGATCGCCGCCGGGCTGGCCGCCGACCCCGACCTGCTGATCGCCGACGAGCCGACCACGGCGCTGGACGTCACCACCCAGCACGAGGTGCTCGAACTCATCGCCGATCTGCAGCTCAGGCGGCGGATGGGGCTCATCCTGATCACCCACGACCTGCGGCTGGTCCGCAGCCGGGCGGACCAGATCATGGTCATGTACGCGGGGCGTCTGGTCGAGGAGGGCCCGGCCGCCGACGTGCTCGGCGCTCCGGCGCATCCGTACACCGCGCGGCTGGCCGCCTGCGACCCGCCGCTGCTGCACCGGCTCGCGGTGCTGCCGACGATCCCCGGTTCGATGCCCCAGCCGAACGAGCTGGGCGCCGGGTGCGCGTTCGCCGCGCGCTGCGACCTCGCCGACGACGCGTGCCGCACGATCGAGCCGACGCTGACGGAGGTGGCGCCCGGGCATCGCGGGGCCTGCCTCCGTCCCGAACGGGCCGCCGTGCCGCCGCCCGCCGCTCCGGCCGACGAGAAGAGCGCTCCGGAGCCCGCCCAGGCGGCGCTCACGGTGCGGGGGCTCTCCAAGCGTTTCCGCGGCGCGTCGACGCCCGCCCTGGACGGGATCGACCTGCACGTCGGGCGGGGCGAGGCGGTGGCGGTGGTCGGGGAGTCAGGTTCGGGCAAGACCACGCTCGCCCGGTGCGTCGTCGGCCTGGAACGGGCCGACTCCGGCGTCATCGACTTCCCGGGCGCGGCGCCCGGTCCCCGGCGGATCCAGATCGTCTTCCAGGACCCGTACTCCGCGCTGAACCCGGGTCTGACCGTGGGCACGTCCCTGGCCGAGGCGCTCGCGGCGGCCGGGCGGCCCAAGTCGGAGGTCGGGGAGCTGCTCACGCTGGTGGGCCTGCCGGAGACCTACGCGCGCCGCAGGCCCCGGGCCCTGGCGGGCGGGGAACGCCAGCGCGTCGCGATCGCCCGCGCGCTGGCACCGCGCGCGGAGGTGCTGATCTGCGACGAGTCGGTGTCGGCGCTGGACGTCTCGGTGCAGGCGGGCGTGCTCAACCTGCTCTCCTCGCTGCGCCGGGAGCTCGGGCTGACCCTGCTGTTCATCACCCACGACCTGGCCATCGCCCGGCAGGTCGCGGACCGCGTCTATGTCATGCACAAGGGGAAGGTGGTCGAGACCGGCGCGGCGCGTTCGGTGCTCTCGGCCCCCGAGCACCCGTACACACAACGGCTGCTGGCCAGCGTGCCAACGGCGGAATAGGGGAATCGCGGATCATGCCGGAACTTCGGATCGACGTGCTGCCGGTGATCGGCGAGGCGACCGGGGTGGCCGAGGGCGTCGCCGGTCTGCCGGCCGGGCTGCTGCGACGCTGGAGCCTGCACGGCGGGATCCAGGTCGCGACGCTGGTGACCGCGCGTCATGGTGACAGGCTGGCTGCCGCCGCGTTCGAGGTGCACCGGCCCCTGACCGCCTACCGCAAGATCGTCGATGTGTGGGCGCCGGACCCGGCGGCCGGCGACCTGGTCATCGAGGCGATCGAGGAACGCGCCTGGCGGGAGGGGGCGGTCGCGGTGAAGCGGCAGTTCGGCGCCCGCGACCACGAGTGGTCCCGCTCGCTGGAACGGGGGTACACCGAGGTTCCCGTGCCGCGCTGGGCCGGTCCGGTGGTCGGCCCGCAGCAGGGCGATCCGGGGCTGGGGCAGGTGCGCTGGCGGGTCCGTCCGCCGCGCGGGCCGGTGCCGTACATGCGGCAGACGACCGACTTCACCTGCGGTCCGGCCGCGTTGCTGATGGGGCTGTCCGCGCTGGGCCTGCGTGCCGAGCCGACCCGCGAGGACGAGATGCGCCTGTGGCGTACGGCGACGACGGTGGGCGGCTGTGAGCCGTTCGGGCTCGCCCTCACCGCGGCGGACGAGGGCGCGAGGCCCGAGGTTCTGCTGTCCACCGAGCGCACGACGCTGCTGGAGCTGTGCCGCAACGACGAGGAACGCGACCTGCGCGAGTTCCTGCAACGGGGCTTCCGGACCGAGGCGGCCGCCCGTGGCCTCGGCGTGCGGATCGAGGCCTTCGAGCTCGGCACCCTGCGCGCGGTGCTCGCGGAGGGCGCGATCGCCCTGGTGCTCATCGAGCAACTCGGCATGCACGCGGAGAGCAGCCCGCACTGGATCACTGTGCACTCGGTGGACGGGGACGTCTTCTACGCCAACGACCCGTGGACCGACGCCGACCTGGGCGAGACGTTCCTCGACGCCGTGGACCTGCCGTTGCCCGCCGCCACTCTGGACCGGCTGGCCTGGTACGGGACGCCGAGTTACCGCGGCATGGTGGTGCTGCGCCGCCCGTGACGGTTCATCCCCGGCTGAAGAAGCCATTGTGACGGCCGCCGAACTCCAGTGGCTGCGCTCGGTGACCGACGACCTGCGGGCCGGGCGTCTCACTGGTCCACGGAGGAACTCGCCGCCATCGACGATTCCGCAGAGTCCGCGCCCGACGACTGAGCCGTTGGCGGAGACCGCCAACGGCAGGCTCAGTCGGACGGCATCGACAGAAGTGTCAGCAGCCGGGCCGGGCGGCCGCCCGCGTGGTAGCTGTGCTCGGTCTCCCCGGAGAAGCGCACCGCGTCACCTGCGCGCAACCGTACCGTCCACTGCGCGACCTCCAGGGTGACGATGCCGGAGATGACGTAGGCGAACTCCTCTGACCCCCGGCCGTGCGGGGCGCTGTCCCGGGCCTGTCCGGCTGGGAGAGCCGCCTCGTACACCTCGAAACGGCGCCGCTCCGGGCTGGAGAACAGCGTGCGGGCCTCTCCGTCCTCGGTGGTCAGGGCGCGCAGCACCTGCGGCTCGTACAACGGCGTACGGATCAGATCCGCGAGCTCCAGCGACAGCGCGGTCGCCACCCCGGACAGCACCTCGATGGTCGGATTCGCCACTCCCCGCTCCAGCTGCGAGAGCAGGGCCTTGCTCACCCCGGCCCGGTCGGCCAGATCGCGCATGCTCAGCCCCTCGGACTGCCGGGCATGGCGCAGGTTGCCGGCGATCGCCGCACGTATCTGACTCGCGGAAGCACTCATACGGACATGATGGCGTGCCCCCGGCCCCGGCCAGGACGATCCGCAGGCCAGGTCGGTGCGGTAAGCCGCGTTCCCCCTGATGCGCATCATCGCCCGTCGTTCTCCTGCGATAGTCGGGCCGCGCGTTCTCGTACGTCCCGCCGATGCAGGAGTCTCGCGGAGAACACCAGGCCGGCCAACTGGTATCGCGCGGGAATGAAGTCCAGGGCGGAGCCCGAGACCTCTGCCGCCACGGCGTAGGGACCCAGTGCCAACCGTGCGGCTGCGGGGTTGCTTCCGTGCGCATGCAGGAGCAGCCTGAGTGCCTCTACGTCGTCGTACTTCGCCAGGCCCGGGCCTGGCCGAAGACGGCGGACGTTAGCCGCAAAAAGGTCGCGTCCGCGGACCGCAGCGGTGACGTTTCCGGCTGGCCCGCTCCTGACCGACCGGCACCCAGTCGTCGACGAGGGCGGGATCCGCGCCGGCGGGGATCAGGATGTTCGTCATGATCTCGAACTGTGGGACACCTGGCAGGCGCGTTCGCGGTCAGGCGATCGACCATGACCGTGCCGCCGGGGCCGGCTCCCACCACGACGATGGTCAGGGGTTCGCTGCTCACAGCACTGAGGTTTGCACCGGTAGTCAATTTTTCATACCGGTAAGATAGGAAAATCGCGTCAGACTCCCTCCGTTCGCTGCAGGAGCCCCGCTCGCCGGGGGCTCCGGCATGGCGCGCATCCTGGGTTGACACCCACCTATCGAGGAGTGGAACCGATGACACAATCCACCGAGTCTCCCTACGCGGCTCCCGTGGACTACGACACCTACGGGGAGTACGGTCCCGGCAACGGATTCGAGCGCGGCAAGGGCTTCAATCGGCCTGTATACCCCTTCCAGGGCCGGATCACCGCAGACGGCTCCAGCGGTTTTCGGGCCGAGCGGGGCCGTTACCACCTGTACGTCGGCTGGTTCTGCCCGTGGGCGCAGCGCACGGCGATCGTCCGTTCCGTCAAGGGTCTGGACGACGTCGTCTCCCTGTCGTACGTCGACGACGTGCGCGACTCGCGCGGCTGGGCGTTCCGGGAGCGGCGTGGCGCCGACCCGGTCAACGGTTTTCGCTTCCTGCGGGAGGCGTACGAGGCGACCGAACCGGGTTACCGGGGACACATCTCGGTGCCGACGCTGTGGGACCGCACCACAGGGAAGATCGTCAGCAACAATTTCCCCGATATCACCATCGATCTGGGTGTGGCCTTCAACGCGTGGGGCAACGACCTGGACCTCTACCCGGAGGCACTGCGCCCGCAAATCGACGCGCTCAACGAGCAGGTGTACGAAACCGTCAACAACGGCACCTACCGGGTCGCCGGGGCCACCACGCAGGAGGAGTACGAGAGGTTGCGGTACCGGCTGCTCGCCACCTTCGAGCAGTTGGACGAGCGGCTGGCCGACCGCCGGTTCCTGTTCGGCGCCCAGATCACCGAGGCCGATGTGCGGCTGTGGGTAACACTGGCCCGCTTCGACCTCGGCTACAACCCGCTCGCCAAGGTCAGCGAGCGGCGGCTGGTGGATTTCCCTTATCTATGGGCCTACGCTCGCGACCTCTATCAGACGCCCGCGTTCCGGGACACCACAGACTTCGACTCCTTCGCCCACTTCATCGACGAGCCCAAGCCGAGCTTTCTCAACGACTCCCCGTGGCGGATCGCGGTCGAACCTCACCAGGCCGACTGGGACGCTCCGCACGGCCGCGAAAAACTCGGATGAGCGTTCGCCGGGTGTCACTTTCCTCGGCGCCGCCTATGCCCCATAACCATGCATCTCCGGAAACCGTCAAGGTTCTCTCCTGCGGGCGTGGGACCACCTGAAGCCGTGAGACCTAGAGCTGATCTCTCATGAGCGCGGTCAGGACGACTTGGACGAGTCGGTGAACTGCGGCTTGGGTCGGCAGGCTGCCGGCGGCAGTGAGGGCGTGCAGGCAGAAAGTGGCGAGTTCGTCAGCTGGCAGGTCCGCGCGCACGGCTCCGGCCGCCGCCGCGTCGGCCACCAGCTCCTGGACGAACATGTGCAGGCGCTGGTGGGCGTGGTTGACGTGCGCGCCGCGGTGGAGCACCGCCGCGAGGTCGGTGTCGTGCCGATGGTGGGAGATCGCTGCGAACGCCTCCAGGACCGCCTCCAGCCGTTGTGCGGCGTTCCGGCCCACCTCCAGACGATCGTCCTCGCGGTGGCTGTGCTTCTAGTCGTCGCCCTGCACCTGGGGCCGGCCGGCACCATCCTGGCGGACTCGCAGTGGAGCGGCTTGGCCACCAACGCCGTCCTGGCCATCGTCGTGCTAAAAGTCGCGCTCATCGTCCTGGTCCGCCTCGGCATCCGCCGCCGGAACATCAAGACCCCCGACGAAATGTGAATGGGAAGGACGTCCCATTCCATCTTTTCGCCGAAGTCCAGCTTGTCCGCCCGGCCCGGCCGATGTAACCCCCTGCTGATGCGCACACATTAGCCTGGTGGCTAGCGTAATGACCGTGCGCCTCGCCCCTCTCGTTCGTGCGATGGTGGTGTCTCAGATTGTCGGGTTGGTGGTGAGTGAGCGTTTCAGAGCGCTACCGGAGGCCCATTCTTTCCAAGAGAGTTGCCAGTAGCCCCAGCCGTTGTCCGGTTCGAGTTGGCGGTTGGTGCCGGTGACGATGACGACGTCGCCTGGCCGGCTCAGCTGGTAGAACCACTTGGCGTTCGCCGGGCCCACGTTGACGCAGCCATGGCTGACGTTACGCTTGCCTTGGTCGGGAACGGACCAGGGGGCGGAGTGGGCGTACTCGCCGCTGTCACTGATCCGAACCGCCCAGTACCCCTTGATTTTGTAGTACGCCGGATCGCCTTTAGGGATGCCTACCGTTGCGGAGTCGAAGACGACAGGCGAGACCTTCTCGCTCACAACGTGGATGCCATTGGTGGTGGTGAAGCGGCGTTCGGTGGCCTTGCCGGCGCTGATCGGCATCTTGCGGATCAATTTGCCGTTACGCCGCACGGTCATGGTGTAGTTCTTGGTGTTGACCGTGCTGATTAGGGCGTCACCGACTGTGAAACGCAGTCGAAGGTCCTTCGTCCCATACACGTTCTTTGCCGCCCGGGCGCCGTTCAGATGCGCGATCAGGGTCACCCGTTCGCCGGTGGGCCAGTACGTCCGTGGCCGGAAGATCACCTGCTGATCGCCCATCCACCGCCAGGCACCCTCGACGCGCGTAGATGCCTGGACCTCGAGTGCGCGCTCGATCTCGGCCCTGTTGTAGACCGGCTGGCTGAAGTTGAGGATGATCGGCATCCCCACGCCCACCCTGGCGCCGTCGGCGGGACCGGTGACTGAGGCGCTGATGGTCTGCTGCGCACGCGTGGTGGTGAATTGGCTGGTAAGGGTCGTCACCTTCCCGCCCTCGCCGGTTGCCGTGGCGGTTACCTGGTAGGTCTTGCCTGGGGCGAGCGGCCACCGCGACTGCCATCGCGTCCCATCCGCGGTGAGCTCTCCCTCGGCTCTGACCCCGTTGACTGTGACCTGGACTGTGCCGAGCGGTCCGGCTGCCGCCGTCACCGAAATCCCCTTATCCGGACGTGCTTGCCCGGTCCCGTCCGCGGGCGTGATCGAGACGTTCGCAGTGGGCGCCATAGGCGAGCTGATGCCGGCCCGCGGCTTACGGCCGGCGCCCTCGCTGCTCTGGCACGCCACCACGAGCAAGCCGACGGCGGCGAACACCCCGGCAGCCCTCCAGCCGCCACCAGTGCGTATCGATCCAGGCTCATGCGGCATATACGTTCTCCACCCTGCGACGGGAGACCAAACTCCTATGCATTGTAGGAGACTTGCACTCAGGAACCTCAGCGAATCATGGCATGTGGGCTGTATTCGCCGCCTGAGCTGGAAGATCCGACGTTTTCGCCCAGAGTCGCGGACCGCCTACTCTCCTACGTCAGGTAGGTGGGAGGGGGTTCGAGGACGTGAGCGCTGGCGAAACCCTCGGTGAGGGTTTGTCATCTGTCAGCCGGCGATGCCGGCGGCCTGCCGGGGATTGATGCGTACGGCGCCCTTGAAGTTCTGGAAGTACACCGGCTGAATCCGCACGACGGCGCCCCTGTGCGGCGCGGTGAGCATCCTTCCATCACCGAGATACAGCGCGATGTGCGAGATGCGGCCCGGAGCCGTCGGGTCGTGAGCCCAGATGAGCAGGTCACCAGGCTGGGCCTTACCGAACGGGATGATCCATCCGGCTCGGGCCTGGTCGGCGGCCACGCGCGGCAGCCGCACCCCGGCCCTGCCAAAGGCATACTGCAGGATGCCTGAGCAGTCGTATCCCCCTTCGGCATCGGACTCACCGCCCCAGACGTAAGGCATCCCGAGCTTCGACTGCGCGGCGCCTATCGCTACTTGGACCTGTTCTGCTGTGAGTACCTGTCCACGAGCGGTCGGCAGCATGCCTCTGCCGCTCTCCGGGACTGCCCCGGCTCTTAGGGGTTCGATCTTCGGGCTGAGAGTCACCGCTCTTGCCTGACGTGGCAGTACACCGCGCAGTTGGCGGCTCAGCTTGGCCAAGTCGGTCTTGGGTGCACTGATGAGCAGGGCGTTGCCGCTCGGCAGCCCGAGGCTTTGCGCCGTCCTGTGGGAGACCACGGCTTCGACATCTGCGATCCCCATCGTGGCGTATGCGCCTACTCGAGCCTGGGTCCGTCGCTGGCTGCCGCCGACTGTCACCTGACTTCCGAGTTGTACGCCGCCATCGGTGCCCATAGTGAAGGAGATCGCGATGTCTCCATCGGAGATGTTGCGCCACAGCCCATCGGATTCGGCCGTGGGCTTAGGCGTATAGCCACGGAAACTCGAGGGTTCGACACCGAGCAACCCGACGCGTTTGCCCGCGACGAGCGCCTGCGCCGCATCGACGATCTCGACGGCCCGCACTCCTTTGACCTGGCGCACTCTGCCTGCGAGGTCGGACGGGAGCGCGCTGGCTGCCGCGACCAGCAGATGGGGCATCAGGCGATGCCGCAGGGGCGCCACGACGGGTGACGATATCCGGGATTCTTGGGCGGCGGCGATGTACCGTGCATTCCTGTCGTGCGGCGTCGAGGGTCTCGAATTGTGAGCGAGTACGACGGCCACGTTGGCGACCAATGTCGTCACTAGTGCGACACCGATCACCGTCGGCAACACGCGATGGCTTGGCCTCTGCACAGCAGCCCTCCCTCATCACGTGCGGCCCAGCGCTCCCTCTTCGCGCAATCTGCCGATTTCCAGGGTGTCTACTATGCATTGTAGGAGGCTTGGGCGCTAGCCGGTGCTGGGGCGGGCGTACCACTGAACAGGCTCATCCAGGGGTGGATTAGCAGGTCACGGCTATCGCGGTGACCAGCCAGCCACTATCACGGATGGCGTGACGGCAGACAGCGCTGCGCTCATCCACGCAAGGCTGTGACCGCGAGTGTCCGGAGGTGCTGCCGTATTCAGGCGGAGGAGTCGGCATCCGGTTTGTCGGACGAGCTCAAAGCACCAAGAGCTCGTTGGGACAGAGCTTCTAGCAGCCGATGCGCGTCTGCCGGATCGATGCCTTGCGCGAACCGGGTCAGCGCGGGGCCATGATCAGGCAACACGGACAGGGCCTCCAGCATCAGCGACGCCACATGGTCTTCACGCCTCTGGGCCGGGCCGTACCTGTATGCGTTACCTTCCGGGGTCCTGACGAGCAGTTCCTTGCTCACCAGCCGGTCGGCCACCGTCTGAACGGTTGTATAGGCCAGAGCCCGATCTCCCCGGGCGTTGACACGTTCTCTCAGCTCGCGGATCAACAACGGCCTCTCCGCGGCCCAGAGCACATCCATGATCAGGCGCTCAAGCACACCCTTGCTCGTCATGCTCCCCGCCACCCCTCGCCCTGCCGCCCGGCCGGCCAGCGCTCCGGCCCCTGCAGGACCTGAGATCCCATCCAATGTAGTAGAACGGATCGGTGGTTGCGGCTGCAGCCATTGCCGAACTTGCTTCGAGTCCGCTGCGTGCTTGCTGCTGCCCTGGACGACCGATCCGATGGCTGCTACGGGCCCTTCAGTGGGCCCATGATCCCGTGACGGGCTCCCTGGACGTCAAGCGCTAGATTCGCGGGTTTTGCCCACATTAGTGGCGTAACGGAGCCCATCCTCCTATGTTCTGTAGGAGACATCGCTCCGTGCTCTCGTCGGGAGCAGCGATGGCACCGCCGAATCCTGAGAGCCTCACCGCTCAAGGGAACCGGGGACCCAGTGTCACCTGGGGCGAATCCGCCCGATGACGAGCGGTAGGGCGACTCTGGCCCGAACCCGTCGGCTAACCCGGTAGGCGGCATGGGAGAGGGCCTTGCGTGGATCGACAACTGCACCGAACCGCATCTCACGCGGTGGCCAGGTGGACCTCAGCCGCCGTCATCGCCGTCTCATTGGTCGGTTTCCTTCCGGCGGTATCGGCGGACGCCGAGCCCAAACCCTCTCGCAAGGAGCTGACCGCCAAAGAGAAACAGCTAGCCGATCAGCTCGAGAAGTTGACCGAGCAGTACAACGGGCTGCAGGTCCGCCTCAAGCAGGCCCAGAGAGCCTCGAAGATCGCCGCGGACAATGCTAGGAGCCAGCAGCAGAATCTGGAAACGGTGCGGGTGAAGGTCGCCCAACTGGCCGCGGAGAGATACAAGAACGGTGGCCTGGATCCCGCGGTACAGCTTGCAGCCTCCCGGGACCCCCAAAAGATGCTCGACCAGTCGGCGACCCTCAACTACTTCACCTCGAAGGGCAGCGACCAGGTCCGGGTACTGTTCCAGACTTTGCAGGCCACGTCGCGGGCGCAGAAGGCCGCGCAGGACCGGGCCGAGCGCGTGAACACGCTCGGTAAGCAGGCTGAGCAGAAGCTTCAGACTTTGCGTACTGAGCTGAAGAAGGTCAAGGGCAAGCTCGGCGAATCGACGACCGGTGTTGTTGGCGGCCCGGCACCGAACGTTGCCCCGGGCGGGGCGTCGGCCAAGGCGTTGGGCGCCGTACGGGCGGCCCTGGCCAGGCTTGGTACTCCGTACTCCTGGGGCGGTGGCAATGCCAAGGGCCCCAGCTACGGCATCGCGCAAGGCGCGAACATCAAGGGCTTCGACTGCTCAGGGCTGACGCTCTACGCCTACGCGCAGGTCGGTGTCAGCCTGCCGCACTACACGGGCGACCAGTTCAATTCGGGCGTACGTGTCACCAAGGCGCAGCTCAGGCCGGGTGACCTGGTGTTCTTTTACTCTGACCTGCATCACATGGGCATGTACATCGGTAACGGCAAGATGGTCCACGCTCCGCAGACCGGCGACGTTGTGAAGACCAGTTCCATCGAAGGTCGGCCATTCGCCGGTGGCGTACGCGTTGGCTGATGTCGGCCACTGATGAGGAAGCTGACCATAGTCCCAACGTCGGCCGCCCGACCCAGCACGTACACGGTGGTCTCGGGGTCCATCGTCAGCAGCACCATGAGGGGCCGGCCAACCGGAACCCAGGGCTCACCGGCTCACCGGCTGCCTAGCCCAGGGCCTTCGAACGCCGCTCCCCAAGCTTCGTACGCGAGGTTCGCACCGTTCCTGCTGAGGAACGCAGTGACCCGATCCCGGCCGACAGCGAGTAATTGTCAAGAGTTGTGGATCGCTGGACTTGGTGTTCTGAGCTGAGCTGCGATGGTGGGCTGCTGGTGGCGCAGGGTGAACAAGCCGGGCTGGATCTCGGTGACCAGTCAGAGGCCGACCGGGCACTGACGAGCCGGAGGCGGTCAGGCCGTGACTGGCTGTATCTCCTGGGCGGCCCGGGCGTCGTAGGCGTCGCGGGAGTTCAGGACGGCATTGATGTTCTCCTCGGACCAGGTGCGGATCGCGTGCATCAGCGCGGTGACGCTCTCGCCCAGCCCGGTGGCCGCGTATTCGACCTTTGGTGGAATGGTCGGGTAGACCGTGCGGGTGACCAGGCCGTCCCGCTCCAGGGTGCGTAGGGTCTGGGTGAGCATCTTCTGGGTGATGCCGTCTAGGCGGCGCCGCAGCTCGCCAAAGCGCATCGGGCCGCCGGACAGTGCGCCCATGACCAGCATGGTCCACTTGTTGGCGAGTACGTCCAGGATCTGGCGGGAGGGGCAGGCGGCCAGATAGGCATCCGCGCCGCCGTAGAAGCGCAGGTTGTCAGTAGTACCCATGAGGTACCTATATACCTTTGAAGTGCCTTCTGTTCAATGGGTACCGGCCTGCCGAGGATAGGGGCATCCCAAGCGACTCTCTGAACAGGAGTACATGACGATGCGCGCGATCACCCAGAAGACCTTCGGCGGCCCCGAGGTGCTGGAGCTCGTCGACGACGCACCCAAGCCAGCACCTGGACCGACGCAGGTGCTGGTCGCAGTCAGGGCGACCAGCGTCAACCCCGTGGAACTGTTCATCCGCTCCGGCGCCTTCCTGTTGCTGGGCGAGCCGCCTTTCGTCCTTGGCTGGGACATCTCCGGGGTGGTCGAGCAGGTCGATCCGGGTGTGCACCGGTTCAAGGTCGGCGACGAGGTCTACGGGATGCCGTACTTCCCGGCCGCGGCCGGGGCGAACGCTGAGTACCTGGTCGCCCCCGCGCGGCAGCTGGCTCGCAAGCCCGCAGGGATCAGCCACGAGGAGGCCGCGGCGCTGCCGCTGGTCGGCCTGACCGCCTGGCACGCACTGGTGGAGATCGCGCAGCTGCGGCCAGGGCAACGGGCACTGATCCACGGTGCGGGCGGCGGGCTCGGGCACGTCGCGGTGCAGCTGGCCAAGCACCTGGGCGCGGAGGTGGTCGGCACGGCGAGCGTGGGCAAGCACGACTTCCTGCGCGGGTTGGGTGCGGACCAGCTGATCGACTATCGGACCCAGGACTACACCGAGGTGCTCCGGGACGCGCCGGTGGACGTGGTGTTGGAGACCCTGGGCGGCGGGAACGCCGAGCGTTCCTTCGGCGTGCTGCGGCAGGGTGGCGTGCTAGTGACGGCGGTGGAGCGGCTTAGCACCACCCTGCCGGAGCTGGCGGAGCAGTCCGGCATACGCTTCGCGGCGGTCGGCGTGGAGCCGGACCCGGCCGGCCTGGAGGCACTGACCGAGCTGGTCGAGGCGGGGAGGCTGCGAGTGCACTTGCAGCAGGTCTTCCCGCTGGAGAGGTTGGCCGAGGCGCACGAGGTGCTGGCTGCCGGCGGCGTGCAGGGCAAGCTTGCGATCACGGTCTGAAGGGATCGTGTGATGTGTGATCAGGCAGCGGCGTCCTCCCGCCGCTCGACCAGGACGCCGTTCTCGAACCGGGCGCCGGAACGGACCAGGGCGACCAAGTGGGCGCCGGTGATCGCCCGCCAGCGGGCCTGGGCGGACTCGACCAGCTTGAACACCATCGCGAGAGCAGCGGCTGGGCTGCCGGCCCCGCGGGTGACCTTGGTACGGAGCTTGACCGTGGAGAAGGTCGACTCGATGGGGTTCGTGGTGCGCAGGTGGATCCAGTGCTCGGCCGGGAAGTCGTAGAAGGCCAGCAGTTCCTCCCGATCCTCGGTGATCTTCGCGACGGCCTTGGGGAACTTGGCACCGTAGGTCTTTGCGAACGCCTCGATCGCCTTCTCCGCGTGCGCGCGATCCTCGGCGTTGTAGATCTCCTGCATTGCCTTGGTCGCGCCTGACTGCGCGGACTTCGGCAGGGCGTTCGTGACGTTCTGGGATTTGTGGACCCAGCACCTTTGATGCCGGGCGGCCGGGAACACCTCGGCCAGGGCCTTCCACAGACCCATCGCGCCGTCGCCGACGACCAGCTCGGGGTCGCACATGCCGCGCCGTCGGCAGTCGCGCAGCAGGTCGGCCCACGACTCGGCGGACTCGCGCAGGCCCTCGGCCAGTGCGATCAGTTCCTTGGTGCCGTCCAGCCGCACCCCGAGCAGAACCAGCACGCAGGAGTGGGCCTGCCCGAGCCGCACCTTGGGGTGCACCCCGTCGGCCCACACGTACACGAAGTCGCGGTCGGACAGGTCGCGCTGCTGGAAGGCGGCGTGGTCGTCGCTCCACTGCTTGGTCAGTCGGGTCACGGTCGCCGGCGACAAGCCCGCTGCTGAGCCGAGGAACTGCTCCAGCGCGGGCACGAAGTCCCCTGACGACAGGCCGTGCAGGTAGAGCAGCGGGAGGACCTCGGACACCTTCGGGGACTTGCGGCACCACGGCGGCAAGATCTTGGAGGAGAACCGCCGCCGTTCCCCGGTCTCCTCATCGATGCGGCGGTCGTTCACCCGGGGCACCTTGACCTCGACCGGACCGGCGGCGGTGGTCACGGTGCGGGGCTGGTGATGGCCGTTGCGGACCACAAGGCGGCGGCCTCCCCCGTCCGTCTCGGCCGCCAACTCGGTGCTGGCCGGGATCGGGGCATCAACTACGTGGGCCTTGTCGTCAAGGACAACGGCGACGGAACGATCCAGAGCGTGGAGAAAGAACACGACCGCGCCCTGCGAGCCACCTGCGTGTGGGTCCCCGGCTCCGTGCTATGGCGGAGTTAGCAGGGCAGAGGTAGGTAGGCCATGCTTGTGCCAAGGATGACCACCGGACCGGCTACAGCGCTAATGGCGGTTGCCCGTGCGAGGAAGCGAGAGCCTCGGGGCGCCGGCGATCCAAGCCGCTCCAATCGCTGATTTAGCGGCGGCTTGGATGCAGAGCCGATCGCCCCCAGAGCTCCAGAAGGGCTTGGGCTCTGGGAAAGTTTCTGTAGAGCGCTGATCAGTGCCTGGGGTCCGAAACGCGCGGCGGCCGCGTCATCCGCCGCCATCTCGAGGAGAACCGGAACTCTGTCATGAGCACGCCCGGTGATTGGCAGGTATGGAACTGCGGCGTGCATGAGGTCGAGGAGGAGAAGTATCAGGTGGTGTCGCCGCTGAAGATGGGCACGCTCGTGCGCTAGAACTGCGCTCAGTTCGCGAGTCTCCAATCGTTGCAGAGCCCCACTGCTCACTACGATGGGCCGGTGGCGTGCGGGGATGCAATAGGCCACTGGTATGGGGTGGTCCAGGACAAGGACGTCGTCGTGTCTTTCATTCTTGTGCGCGACGAGTTCCAGCATCTCTCGATGCCGTCGACGATGCAGAATGGTTCGCCATAGCCGTGGGACGCCATGAGCCAGCCTGGCGTAGCAGATCGAGACCAGGACAAGGCTGCCCAAGGAGGCGATCATCAAGCCAGCGTGACCGTGATGGGGCAAACAGTTGGTCAGCCACTCAACAAGATCATGACCAGGAGTCGGCGGCGACAGCAGTGCCAACACGATCAGCGCACTGAGTGCCGCATAGGTTCCCGCGAGTGTTCCCAACCAACAGGTCACGGCGGAACTTGGATGTGCCGACATCCACCGGGCCCGACCGAGAACCGGTACGACCAAGATGCCCAACACGATCACTACGCCTGTCAGCACCATCGCTACGGTCAGCATGCCTAGTCACCCCAGGTGAGGTGGTCGGCCGTTCGCAGTAGAGGAGACTCGCCTAGTTGCTTCAGGTGGTGGACGAGCTGGGCCGACACGGCTCTGGGGCCACCTTCGCGGACTCGTAGAGGACCGTTGACCGCGCATGCCACGCCCTTGATCGTCTGCCTCCATGAACCTGTCAGACCGGACACGGAACCTCCTTACGCGGACGCTTCATTGTGTCGCATGACCGCAATGGTCGAGCGGCCCTCCGCGCACTCGTTCGAACGTTTCGGCTGCTGGCCTTTCGCGCAGCCCGTCGACTATGTGGTCAGGCCATTGAGGACCAGGTCCATGACAGCATTGCGGGCGGTCTCGGCGTCCCAGTGATGGCCGGCCCGCAGGTGGATGTAGCCCCAGCCAGCGGTGTTGAACAGGACGGTCGCGGTGACTATGGGAGATACCTTCCGCAGTGACCCATCCGCCGCACCGTCCCGCAGAAGCCGTTCGAAGGGTTCGGCGAACACGTCAACCAGCAACGCATCGGGCCCTGGCCGGTGGAAGACCTCACCCTGGGCCAGGAACATTCCAGCCAGCAGATCCAGATGCTGATCCGCGGCCCCGCAGATGGCCTCCAACGCGGCGCGCAGTCGCTCGGCGGCCGTTCCGCTGCCCGTCAGCGCAGGCCAAATGGCCGCACGGTAGGTCTCGGCCGCTCGCACCGTCAATGCGGCGATGAGTTCTTCCCTACTGACCTTCCGGCGGAAGAATGTTGCCCGCGACATCCCGGCCGTCTCGGCGATCCGCTCCAGGGTCGTCTCGGCAAGCCCCCAGCGAGCGATGGCCCGCTCCGCCGCGTCGATCAGTCGAGGATCAAGCACCTCTTGACGTTGCATCACCATCTCATCATAGTTGAGACATGAGAGTCTCATGTTCGAGTCAAGGCAGTCTCAATCCAATCGAGGGCGCGTTGATAGCCTTGGCCGGGGGTGTGTCCCTGCTGGCGACGTACTGGGACGACGCCTGGCACATCGCGGCCGCGACAGCGCGCTGATCCCACCGCATCTGGCCCTGTACGGCTCGGTGGCAGCGGCCGGACTGATCGTCGTCAACTGGGGACTCCGGGCGCTGATCCGTTCCCGTTCGCTGTCGGCGGTTTTGCGGCATCCGCCGCTCCTGCTGGTCGGCCTCGGTGGCTCGTTCACCCTGGCCTCGGCACCGGTCGACGCTGCCTGGCACGCGGCCTACGGACGGGACGCCGTGCTGTGGAGCCCGCCACACATGCTCATCATCCTGGCTTCCACGACGATGGCGATCGGCGTCCTTGCTGGACTCCGGCCGACCCGGACAGGAATCGTCGAGACCGCTGTTGCGGCGCTGGTGCTGGGCAGCCTGACCATGGCGGTAGTGGAGTACGACACCGACGTGCCACAGTTCCAGGAGGTGTTCTACCTCCCGGTATTGCTCGGCACAGCAGTCTTCGCCGCCGCCGTTGTTCAGAAGCTCATCCCACGGCGGTATGCAGTCACCGGGATGGTCGCCATCTATGGCGCCGCGCGTCTGGTCATTGCGCTCACGCTGTGGGGGCTCGGACACAGCGCCCCTGACATGCCAATGGCGATCCTAGGGCTGGCCGCCATGGATCTGCCATTGCGTACCAGCAGGTTCCGCTTGGCTGCGGGTGCGGCCGGTGTGTCCCTCCTGGCGTGGGCTGCGGCCGTCCTGGGCATCTCAAGCCTGCATCCGGGTGCCATCGGTATGGTCGCGTTTCCGACCCTGCTGTTGTTCGCCGCCTTGCTCGCGACTGGACGACGGCAATCCAGAGCGCTCGAAACCACCGCCGTGCTCCTCGCGGCGGCCGTGCTCGCTCTGGAGCCCGCATCGCCCGCCCGTGCACATGATCCTGGGCAAGGAACGCCCATAGCCTCGGCTCTGTTCACCGTGACCACCGATCAGGCGGGCTTGGTGCAACTCATAGTCGGGCCCTCGTCGGATTGCGACCAGTTTGCACCGCAGCGAGTTGTCGCGCGCCGTGCCGGTCAAACGATGGCCGCTCCGTTGATCGCGGTCGGGGGCTGCCGGTTTTCCGGCGTCCTTCGTTTGCCGCGGACAGGGCGATGGTTCGTCTACGCCGACTTCATGCTCTCCGGTCGGCCCGCTGAGGGATGGCTGCCTGTCCTGTCCAACCGAGCGGGTGTGACGACGAAGACAGGTCAGCTCTACCGGCCGGCAGAGCAGCAGGGAGTGTCGGCCGGTGAGATCGGCTCAGGTGTCGCTATTTACGCGTCCGGTCTGTTACTGCTCGGACTGGCGTTGCATCTGATTCGGCGGGTGCCCCATCAGCCTGGTGGACCGACCTAAGACATACCGTGTTGGCCTGTGAACGTCATCGGCCACTGGCGCAGAGCCAGTCGTGGGCGTGATGGTCCGGATCAGAGCCTGCAGGACTTCGGGCCGGTTCCGTTCGCGCGATGGAGGCCGACCAGGCGTTGCGGTAGCTACGGCTGCGACGCCGCACGCTGTTGGTGCTGCTTACGCCGCCCGTACCGGGTCATGCCGGCGAGTGGCATTGAGGCCTGTGCACTTCCGAAGGGAATGCGCCTGAGTGATCCTCTGGCCGATCGGCAGACTACTGAGACTGATGCGAAAAACGGACAGCTTTGAGATAAACGCGACATCTAGGTGGCCGTTCTCCTACACTCTGTAGGAGTCATCGCCTGGCGCTCCCCCCGAGCAGCGGTGGCACCGCCGAGTCCGGGGCCTGCGAAGGTGTGCCCGGGATCCGGGGACCCAGCGTTACCTGGGGTGAATCCGCTCAGCATCGAGCGGTAGGGCGTAACTCCTCGCCCGAACCCGTCAGCTAACCCGGTAGGCGGCGAGGAGAGGAGTCGTGCGTGCCGCGTACGCGCCCTGGAGCTGTCCGTTCGTATCTGTCCCGCGTTGGCCGGGTGTCCTTGGCCGGGGTCATGGTGGGTGCCGCGATCGCCGTGGTTCCGGTGAGCTCGGTGGCTGCGGAACCGAAGCCGACTCGCAAAGAGCTGACTGCTCAGGAGAAGAAGCTCGCCGATCAGCTCGAGAAGATGACCGAGCAGTACAACGGGCTGCAGGTTCGTCTCAAGCAGGCGCAAAAGGCGGCCAAGTCCGCTGCCGATGGTGCCAGGGCACAGCAGCGGAGCTTGGAGACGGTGCGGCTGAAGGTTGCCCAGATGGCGGCTGAGAGCTACAAGAGCGGTGGCCTGGACCCTGCTGTGGCGCTTGCCGGCGCGAAGGACCCGCAGGCGCTGCTGGACCAGTCGGCCACGTTGAACTACTTCACCTCCCA
Organism: Actinomadura scrupuli; assembly: GCF_050971785.1. NCBI lineage: Bacteria > Bacillati > Actinomycetota > Actinomycetes > Streptosporangiales > Thermomonosporaceae > Actinomadura > Actinomadura scrupuli. The sequence goes on from NZ_JBPCCU010000006.1 coordinate 582,119, forward strand.
AGGCAGCACTCAGGTTCGCGACCTTCTGCAGGTCCTGCAGGCGAGCACCCGCGCGCAGAAGGCCGCCCAGGACCGCACCGCCCAGGTCAAGAGCCTGAGCCGGGCCTCCCAGCAGAAGCTGACCGACATCCGGAGTGCGCTGAAGAAGGTCCGCGGAAAGCTTGGTCAGTCGACGGCCAGCGGTGGCCCGGCTCCTAACGTCGCACCCGGGGGCGCCTCTGCTAAGGCGATGGGAGCCGTCCGGGCGGCGCTGGCCCGCCTCGGAACCCCCTACTCCTGGGGCGGCGGTGGCCCGAACGGGCCCACCTACGGTGTCGCCCAAGGCAGCAACATCAAGGGTTTCGACTGCTCCGGGCTGACGCTCTACGCCTACGCGCAGGTCGGCATCAGTCTGCCGCACTACACCGGCAGCCAGTACAACTCCGGAGTGCACGTCACCCGTGCCCAGCTCCGCCCTGGTGACCTGGTCTTCTTCTACTCCGACCTGCACCACATGGGCATGTACATCGGCAACGGCAATATGGTCCACGCGCCCCAGACCGGTGACGTCGTCAAGATCAGCCCCTTGTCCGGTCACCAATGGGCCGGCGCCGTCCGGGTCGCTTGACCGAGGCTGCCTCCGATGTTCCTCCCGGCCCTGAGGTCTGTGAGCAGTTCTCCTAGAGTTGGCTCTATGAACGGCCGTCGTTCTCAGCAGTTGCCCTTGCGGATAGCGCTGGGCGGCCTGCTGCTGGGAATGCTGTTCGCGGGCCTGCTGGCGATGCACGGGCTGCAGGCTTCCACGCCAATCGATATGGCCGGCATCCCCGTCGCGGGCATGAACACAACGGGGATGCACCATCCGGCTGGCACAGGCTCGGCGGCGACCACACGGACGACAGGTACAGGCTCGACGGGCGCCGCACAGGGCGACCATGAGCATCACGCGCCGGCACCATCTGGTCCCGCACCCGACCATCAGCACCCAGGCGGCCAGATCTGCCTGGCCCTGCTGATCATGGGCTTTGTGCTGGCCCTGCTGGCACAGAGGATCGTTGGCCGCCGTGAGCGGCCGTCATCGCTCGTCCGGCGGACTGCGCGGCTGCTCGTGCGGTGCGGGCGGCCACCACCCTCGATCTACCAGCTGGCCGTGTTGCGGCTGTGACAGGGACACCCGGCGCATCAGGCCGGGTTCCTGCCTCTGTCATGTCCCACCACGGAAGGTCCAGCATGAAACGCCTTGTCACCTTGTTCATCGTGCCCGTCGCGGCGCTCACCCTCGCCGCCTGCGGAAGCGACCACGACTCCATGTCGGGCCACTCGATGAACACCAGCTCCGCTCCGGCGGGCGGAGCGACCGCGCCCGCCGCCGGCCAGCACAACGATCAGGACGTCACGTTCACCCAGATGATGATCCCGCATCACCAGCAAGCCATCGAGATGGCCAAGATCGCCAATACCCGAGCGTCGATGAAGGAGGTCAAGACGCTCGCCACCACCATCGAAGGCGCCCAGGGACCGGAGATCGAGAAGATGACCGGCTGGCTCAAGACCTGGGGCGCCCCCACGACCATGCCGTCGATGGAAGGCATGCCGGGCATGGATCACGGCCAGGGCATGATGAGCGGCGCCGAGATGAAGCGCCTCGGAAAGCTCTCGGGCATGGCCTTCGACAAGGCCTTCCTGCAGATGATGATCAAGCATCACCAGGGTGCCGTCGCCATGGCCAAGACCGAGCAGGCCCAGGGCCAGTTCCCCGACGCCAAGACCTTGGCCTCAACCATCGTCACCTCGCAGACGGCCGAGATCGCCACCATGCGGAACCTGCTCAAGGGCATGTGACCAGTCCCACGTAGACCCGCCACCCTGAGGTGGCGGGTCTGCGTGACGAGTGGGCTGCCACATGAGTTCTCATCCCTCTGGCAGTCAACCGTATGCGTTCCGGCGCAGGCAACTGGTTCAGGTGTCCGGCTGTGCATGCGCACGACCCACACCGCCACGCCGACCAGCAATGTCCAGGTCACTGTGGTTCCGGCCCGGCTGCCGTGGCCACGTGGTTTGATCGCCATGGTTGATGCGGCCGGTGCCCGCATCATCGCTGGCTCGGCGTCACCTGAGGGTGGGTTGAGCGTGGGAGGCCCCGCCGAGCTCGGCGCGACCTCCATGCTTGCGTAGAGCGGTGCGTCGCGAACAGGACTGTCTGAATTGCGGGCGGTGATCGCCCTGCGCAAACCGGGCGTCGATGCTCTCGCCGTCATCTGGCGGATTAACCGGTTCTAAGAGGCACAGGCCGTCCCTATCGCTTCCGCGCTCGCCTGAGGATCAGCATGCGGTTACCGACGAGGAGGGTCCTCGATGAGGCTCTCGCCGATGCCGGCATCCAGATCGTGGTGGTGCGGGGGGTGCGGCTGGCGGGGGTGACCAGTGTGCTGGCCCAAGCCGCCCAGTCCGTGCTCGGCGGGCACCGGGTGGTCGGTGTCGTCGACGACCCCCGCATCCGCCTGGCCGACATGCTCGACCACGCCCGCCCCTGGGCCGGGCTTGCAGATGGCACAGGGGTGGTGTTGTGGCTGGACGCCATGATCCCAGGCCGCTACATCGAGCTCGCCACCATCGACCTGGCGCAGTTGCCTAGGGCCTGCGGATCCTGGGCACTGTCGACTCCGGTGAACTGGCAGTCGCGGACATCTTCGCCAAGGCGATCGACGAGGCGGCGTAGGAAGGCCCTGTTAACAAGGGTGTTGGCAAAACGCCCCTCGCGACGATCACGCGGGAGGCGTTTCTGCTGGTCAGACGAAGCGCAGCCGGAGGGATTCGAACCCCCAACCTCTTGATCCGTAGAAGAATCACGACCGTCCACAGCTGTCCATGACGGTCCTCGGGGTCTGCTCGTGGGGCGTGTCTGCCGCCGTCTGATCCATGGCCGTTCACGGGCGTCCAGGGTTGGTGTTAGCACTGCCGTTAGCAGTCTCGCCCGGTGAAGATCACGCGTTGAGCGGTCAGATTCGGGTGGGCTGTGTACCCGGCGTCGAGCCATACGGCTTGGGTGTGTTTCGGATCGCTGCCCCACCAAGCCGGATGATCATGGGCGCTGCGGGGGAGTTGCGCTCCGATCACGCTGGCGACTTCGGCGTAAGTCATCTCGATTCTTGGTCGGCCGTCTGCGCGGAGATGACGCTCCAGCCGTTGGTACTGCTCGCGTCGGACCATGCTCCTATCGTCGGCGATCGGCGGGACTTGCGGCTAGCCTCGGAAAGAACAGAACGCCTGCAGATCTGCCGGCTCTGCCCTACCTAGGTTCGGGCCTAGAGCCGCCGCACTCGAAGGAACGGCCCTCTACCAGCCGAAACGCTGAGGAGGGCCGTTCTTGTATTTCGCCGTTAGTCCCTGCGAGTAACCGCCTCATCGGGCACGCTGGGCACGCGATTCCAGGTCGCCACCGGTCGGCTGGTGTTGCCGTCAGCGTCGCGTGGCTTCCGAGGAAGTCGGCTCCAGAGGGCGTTGGTAACGCCGCCGCTCTTCTAAACCAGCTTTTCGCGCGCCATAATCGGGACATGTGGGCCTGGATCATTCTTGCGGTGATCGTTGCCGCCCCTGTGTTGATGCTGTTGTGGGTGCGGGCCCGTCCGGATGCGTTCCGCGCCAAGATCCCACGTGACGCTGACGGCGACTGGCTGGCAGCTACATTCGGTCTGACCGCTGGTCAATGCGCCGAGGTACGCATCACCGTCTTGGAAGGCGAGATCGTCGACCCTGACGAACTCCGCCCGGCTGCCGTCGCCTATGCCAGACGACTTCAGGAGCGCCGTTCTTGGGAGAGGTGGATCCGCTGGAACAAGATCCGGCGAGCGGAGTTGGGCAACCTTAATGCGGCGCCGGGCCCCTCGCCTCGGCGCCAAGCTATCGAACGCATACCGTGGTTTTTGCCTTGATCTAAGCCAAATGGCGGCAGCGACGTCGATACGTCACACTGCGGGCATACGCGAACACCTAGACCAGACCATCGGCCGGTGATCGTCGCGCATCCTCCATCGCTCGGGCGGGGGGATCCGGATGTTCCAGCTCAGCTTGAACCCTCCGACCCACAACAGACGAACCGCGCTCTACGACTGACAATGACCTCTTCTTCCCGAACTTTGCGCGGCCCCAAGGTCGGGCGCTGGTGGTGCTGGTCGGGAGTGTGTTGGTGTGCGGTCCGGTGAGGTGGTGTGCGGTGGTGTTGCTGTACTTCGGTGCTGTACAGCAATCAAGGGCTCTTCTCCTGAGCGCGGCATGGGGCCACGACTTGGCCATGGAAGCATGGGCCTGTGACGAATGATCAGAACGCTCATGAGCATGCCATGGTCTGGGCCGGTGACAAGCCGGATGGGCAACCGGTCCATGAGGTGGTGCCCGTGGAGCGGCTTCCTGATGGGCGATACAAGATCGTCGGCACACCCGCGATGGTCCTGGGATGTGCCGCCGGCGACATCGTGGTGTTCGACCAGAACAAGCGGGTCCAGGTGCTCCAGCGGGGCGGCAACTTGGCAGTGCAGGCGTTCCCCGTTGTCGAACTCGTGCCCACGGATGTTGGTCGACTGCGTGAAGCGATGACTCCCTTGGGCGGGCTGGTGGAATCGCCGCCCGATCTACGGTTCGTCGTTGTGACCGTTCCTGTGACCGCAGGCTTTCCTCGCGTTGAGTCGATCATGGATGAATGGGCCGCCGAGGCGAACGCCAACTGGTGGTACGGGAACGTCGAAGACGATGAGGGTGCCTTGCTGAACTGGTGGTAACCCGCCGCGGTACGGAGCCGCTTCGTCCGGAGCGCTCGTTCGCGCGAACGGCAGGATGGCGTGCGAACGAGCGCTCTGGCTCGCAGGGTTCGGGGGCGGCGTGCCGCCCGAGTCGCGCACGCTCAAACCGTCCGGCCGGACGATGGAAGGTGGCGCGGACCCGTGACTGGCTGGCGGTGGTCGGGGCTGGCTGCGTTGTGATGGGCGGTCGTCCGCCCCGGCGGCCGAGGTTGCGCCCACCGCACCCTGATACCAAACGGCTCAATTCGGCAGCACTGGCCACCGGATTAGAAGAAGGATCACGATCGTCCATGGCCGTCCACAGCGGTCCTTGGATCCTGCTCACGGCGCGATTGGACTGTCGCTCAGTCCACAGGCGTCCATGATCGTCCAGGCTTGGCGTTAGCATCCGGGTTAGCAGCCTGGTGCCCATGGAACTGAGATGTTCGAGGGCAACCTCGACCCGTACCGCAGGGCCGGCCACGGCCCGAGGAGCGGAAGCGAGGGCGGCAGCGGGAGCCCCCGGCCCGGATGGTGCCAAACCACTCACGGCGACCGTCTTGAACATCAGCTGATGATCGACCGCTTTCGGTCGGCGGATACTACGGGCGCTGCCACTCGATTCATGCGCTGGCCCAGTCTCGATCGTTCGGCGGCGCAGGGGGCATGTGTATCCGTGTGAAACCGGTCGATGTACGCCGGGGACACTGCTACGCCCGCGAACGGAATGAGCCGAACGTGCACGTGAGATGTGAGATGTGAGATGTGCGAGCCTCATAGCCATGTATATCGAGGCGCACATCTCGCTGGTCTGCACCTATGACAGCGACGCCGACGCGGCCTACATCTACCTTGACCCTCCCATCCCACCTGCAGCAGTCGAGCGGACCGTGACGTTCGATGTCGAGCGCGGCATGTTCAACCTCGACCTCAACTCCGACGGGCATGTCCTGGGCCTGGAGATCATCAGCGCCCGCGAGCGCCTACCACCCGTTCTTCTACGGGCGCTACTCGACCACGAGGGCGATACCAAAGACACTCAGTGATCGTTTTGCCGGGACTGCCGTTCAGCAGGCGTCGCCAAATCTAGGCGCATGACATGGCCGGGCGGCCGGGGTGGGTCGGCCCGGAGAGGCCGCATGCCCGGCCCGGACCGACCGGCTGCGCACGCGACAGCGGGTGCCTTGAAACCGTAGAGAAACTTCTCATCCAGCGGGTACGAAAGTCGCTGTCCTGTCCCGGGACATGCTTGACACCTCTGTCCCATCACATGCTTGACGGGTGCTTGATCGGTTTTGCTGTCGTGCGTCGTTTGCGGGCGTGGTGCGGCAGGGAGGCCGGGATTGGCCCTGGTGGAGTTGTCTGTTGTCGAGCAGCGGTATCGGGCGGTGCTGGAGGTCGAGGCGGGGGTGCCGGTGACCGAGGTCGCTGTCCGGGCGGGGGTGTCGCGTCAGAGCGTGCATGCCTGGTTGAAGCGGTATCGGGAGTCGGGTCTGGCGGGTTTGGGTGAGCGGTCCAGGCGGCCGGGTTCGTCTCCGGGTCAGATGCCGGGGCGGGTTGAGGTGGTGGTGTGTGAGCTGCGGCGGGAGCATCCGCGGTGGGGTCCGTTGCGGATCGTTCATGAGGTGGGCCGGCTGGGGCTGTCACCGGTGCCGTCGCGGATGGGTGTGTATCGGGCGCTGGTGCGTTCGGGCTTGATCGAGCCGGGCCGGCGTAAGCGCAGGCGGGAGGATTACCGGCGGTGGGAGCGGGATGCTCCGATGGCGTTGTGGCAGATGGACATCGTTGGTGGGGTGTGGTTGGCGGACGGCA